>CAWFJZ010000029.1:0-592317 GCA_963816315.1 uncultured beta proteobacterium | reverse complement strand
CCGTCAGGCGGTTGCTGCCTGTGCTGCTGGCGCTTCTTCCGGCAGGCGACCGCCGTAGCGCCGCTCGCGATCGCGGTAGCTGGCAATCGCGGCGTCGATCTGCTCAGGCCCGAAGTCGGGCCACAGGCAGTCGGTGAAGTACAGCTCCGAATACGCGACCTGCCAGAGCAGGAAATTGCTGATGCGGACCTCGCCGCCGGTGCGGATGAACAAGTCGGGATCGGGCGCGAAGTGCATCGCCATGCGTTTGGACAGGGCGTCTTCGTCCAAGTCCTGCGCGCGGATGCCGTCGGCCATCGCGCGCCGAGTGGCTTGCACGATGTCCCAGCGGCCGCCGTAGTTGAAGGCCACCGACAGCGTGATGCGCTTGTTGTGCGCGGTCACGCCCTCGGCGTGGTCCCAGGCTTCGCGCACTTTGTCAGACACCGCGGCCCGGTCGCCGACGATGCGGATGCGCACGCCTTCGTCGGCGAGCTTGGTCAGGTACTTCGACACGGCGACGAGCACCAGGCCCATCAATCCGGAGACCTCGTCGGAGGAGCGCTTCCAGTTCTCCGACGAGAACGCGAACACCGTCATGTACTCGATGCCGCGGTCGGCGCAGGCGCGCACCGTGCGCACCAGCGCATCGACGCCCTGCTTGTGGCCGAAGAAACGCGGCATGAAACGCTTCTTGGCCCAGCGGCCGTTGCCGTCCATGACGATCGCCACGTGGCGTGGCAGGTTCGGGTCGCGTTGCACGGTGGCGGGCGGAGCAGTCGCAGCAGCAGCCGATCAGACCGCCAGGATCTCGGTCTCTTTGGCCTGAACGAGCTTGTCGATTTCGGCGACGACGTTGTTCGTCAGCCGCTGCACCTCGTCCTGCGCGCGGCGCTCGTCGTCTTCGGTGACGTCCTTGTCCTTGAGCAGCTTCTTCAGGTGCTCGTTGGCATCGCGGCGCACGTTGCGCACCGCCACCTTGCATTCCTCGCCGGCATGCTTGACGACCTTGGTCAGCTCCTTGCGGCGCTCTTCGGTCAGCGCCGGCATCGGGATGCGCAGCAGGTCGCCTTGCGCGCTCGGGTTCAGGCCGAGACCGCTGTCGCGGATCGCCTTCTCGAGCTTCGGCCCCATGCCCTTTTCCCACGGCTGCACGCTGATCGTGCGCGCATCGAGCAGCGACAGGTTGGCGACCTGGCTGATCGGCACCATCTGCCCGTAATAGTCCACCTGCACCTGGTCGAGGATGCCCGGGTGGGCGCGGCCGGTGCGGATCTTGTGCAACTCGTTCTTGAACGCCTCGATGGACTTGCCCATCTTGCTTTCGGCGTTCTTCTTGATGTCGGCGATCGTCATGATGTTTGTCTCCGCGCTACACGTGCACGAGGGTGCCTTCGTCTTCGCCCATCACCACACGCGTCAGCGCGCCCGGCTTGACGATCGAGAACACCTTGATCGGCAGCTTCTGGTCGCGGCAGAGCGCGAACGCGGTGGCGTCCATGACCTGCAGGTTCTTCGAAATCGCTTCGTCGAAAGTGATCGTCGTGTAGCGCTTGGCGTCGGGTACCTTCTTCGGATCGGCCGTGTACACGCCATCGACCTTGGTGGCTTTCAAGACGATCTCGGCGCCGATCTCGGCGCCGCGCAACGCGGCCGCCGTGTCGGTGGTGAAGAACGGGTTGCCGGTGCCGGCGGCGAAGACGACGATCTTGCCCTCTTCGAGGTACTGCAGCGCCTTCGGCCGCACATACGGCTCGACGACCTGCTCGATGGCGATCGCGCTCATCACGCGCGCCGTCATGCCTTCCTGGCGCATCGTGTCGGCCAATGCCAGCGAGTTCATCACCGTGGCCAGCATGCCCATGTAGTCGGCGGTGGCGCGGTCCATGCCGACCGAGCCACCTGCCACGCCGCGGAAGATGTTGCCGCCGCCGATGACCACCGCCACCTCGACGCCGAGCTTGGTCACGTCGCGCACCTCGCGCACCAGGCGCACGATCGTCGCGCGGTTGATGCCGTAGGCGTCGTCGCCCATCAGCGCTTCACCGGAGAGCTTCAACAGGATGCGTTTGTAGGCCGGCATGAGTCGAGCGACAGCGTTGTTATGGGCGAAGTTTAAGGGCGGCCCCTTACCGCGCGTTACTGGCCCTTTGCCGCCGCCACCTGCGCCGCCACTTCGGCCGCAAAGTCATCGACCTTCTTTTCGATGCCCTCGCCGACGACGTAGAGCGTGAAGCCCTTGATCGTCGTGTTGGCGGCCTTCAACATCTGCTCGACGGTCTGCTTGCCGTCTGCGGCCTTCACGAAGACCTGGTTCAGCAGCGAGACTTCCTTCAGGTACTTCTGCACCGAGCCTTCGACCATCTTGGCGACGATGTCGGCCGGCTTGCCGCTCTCGGCCGCCTTCTCGGTGGCAATCTTGCGCTCCTTCTCGACCAGCTCGGCGGGCACCGCGGCTTGCGACAGTGCGGCCGGCTTCATCGCCGCCACGTGCATCGCCACGTCCTTGGCGGCCACGTCGCTGCCGTCGAACTGGACGATGACGCCGATGCGCGTGCCGTGCAGGTAATGCGCCAGCTTGCCGCCGCCGCTGTAGCGCTTGAAGCGCCGGATCGACATGTTCTCGCCGATCTTGCCGATCAGGCCCTTGCGCACGTCTTCGAGCGTCGGGCCGAAGCCGTCTTGTGTGTACGCCATGGCCGACAACGCCGCCACATCGGCCGGGTTGTGCTGCGCGATCAGCGACGCCGCGGCCTTGGTGAAGCCGAGGAACGATTCGTTCTTGGACACGAAATCAGTCTCGCAGTTGATCTCGACCATCGCGCCGGTGGTGCCGTCAACCGCCGCAGCGATCACGCCCTCGGCAGTGACGCGCGACGCGGCCTTGCCGGCCTTGTTGCCGAGCTTGACGCGCAGGATTTCTTCCGCGCGCTCGGCGTCGCCTTCGGCCTCGGTCAGCGCCTTCTTGCACTCCATCATCGGCGCGTCGGTCTTGGCGCGCAGTTCGGCGACCATGCTGGCGGTGATAGCAGGCATATCAGTACTCCGTATTAGAAACGGACCGGCCAAAGGCCGGTCCTCGTGAATCATGCTGGAGCCCCCTCTCGGAGGGGGCGGGGGAGCGGTGCGGCCCAGCCGAGGTGAGCGAGCGAGCCTCAAGCCTCTTCGCTCACCTCGACGAATTCATCACCGCCGGCCGCAGCTTGCACGACTTCAGTGGTCGCATTGGCCTTGCCTTCGAGCACCGCGTCGGCAATCGCGCGCGCATACAGCGCCACGGCCTTGGCCGAGTCGTCGTTGCCGGGAATCACGTAGTCGATGCCCAGCGGCGAGTGGTTGGTATCGACGACGCCGATCACCGGGATGCCGAGCTTGACGGCTTCGGCGATCGCGATCTTGTGGTAACCGACGTCGATGACGAAGATCGCATCAGGCAGCGCGTTCATGTCGGCGATGCCGCCGATGTCTTTTTCGAGCTTGGCGATCTCGCGCTGGAACATCAGCGCTTCTTTCTTGATCGCCGGCTGCGTGCCGGCATCGACCTGGGCCTGCATGTCCTTCAACTTCTTCAGCGAACCCTTGACGGTCTTGAAGTTGGTCAGCATGCCGCCGAGCCAGCGCTGATCGACATACGGCATGCCGGAGCGCTTGGCGTCCAGCGCGATGACTTCGCGCGCCTGGCGCTTGGTGCCGACCATCAGGATCGTGCCGCGCTTGCTGGCGAGCTGGCGCACGAACTTCAACGCGGTCTCGAAGAGCGGCTGCGTCTTCTCGAGGTTGATGATGTGGATCTTGTTGCGATGGCCGTAGATGTACGGCGCCATCCTGGGGTTCCAGAAGCGCGTCTGGTGTCCGAAATGGACGCCGGCTTCCAGCATTTCACGCATCGATACAGGCATTAAAAACTCCGAAGGTTGGTTCTAGAATCCGGCGCGAATCGAGTTCGTCTCAGCTCGTTGCTGATCACTTGCTCGACACCTTTCGTGGGCCGGTTCGCGATTGGTTTTTCATTGACGAAAAACCGCACGAGTGTATCACCTCAACCACCGATGCCGACCGACCTGACCCAGGCAGCCGCCTCTACGCAGAGCGCCCGCGACGCGCTCGAAGCCTGCATCGGCGCGGCCACGGCGCACACCTTCGTGCGCCGCTTCGACGACGAAGCGCGCCCCGCGGCCGACGCCCATGACCGTTCGGCGCGGGCGCTGCCGCTGGCCGGGCTGGCGGTGTCGATCAAAGACCTGTTCGACGTGCAAGGCTGGCCGACGACGGCCGCCTCCGCGTCGCGCCACGACGCCGCGCCCGCCACCGCGGACGCGCCTGCCGTGGCCCGCCTGCGCGCCGCCGGCGGCGTGCTCGTCGGCCACACCAACCTGACCGAGTTCGCCTTCTCCGGCGTCGGCATCAACCCGCACCACGGCACGCCCGCGAACCCGGCGACGGCAGCGCTCGACGCGCAGCCGCGCATTCCCGGCGGCTCCACGTCGGGCGGCGCGGTCAGCGTGGCCAGCGGTGCGGCCTGGGCGGCCTTGGGCTCGGACACCGGTGGCTCGATCCGCATTCCTGCGGCGCTGCAAGGCCTCGTCGGCTTCAAGAACACGCAACGGCTGACGCCGACCGAAGGCTGCATTCCACTTTCGACCACGCTCGACACGGCGTGCGCGATCACGCTGTCGGTGCGCGACGCCGTGCTGCTGCACGAAGTGCTGGCGGCGCGCCGCGTGCAACGCATCGAACGGCCGCTGCGCGACTGGCGGCTCGCGCTGGCGCAAACGATCATGCAGGACGCGATGGAGCCCGCGGTGTCGGCGGCCTTCGAGCGCGCCATCGACACGCTGCGCGCCGCCGGTGCCAGCATCGCGCCGATCGACCTGCCGTTGTTGAACGAGGCCGCGCACCTGCAACGCGGCGGCGGCATCCCGGCCGCCGAGGCCTGGGCCTGGCACCGCCTGGCGCTGCAAACGCGCCAAGCGCAGTACGACCCGCGCGTGGCCTTGCGCATCCGTCGCGGCGAGGCGATCCGCGACCACACCGAGCTGCTCGCCGAACGCAAGCACTGGATCGCACGCATGCAAGCGGCGCTGCAAAGCTTCGACGCCGTGCTCTCGCCGACGGTGCCGATCGTCGCGCCGCGCACGCAGCCGCTGATCGACAGCGACGACGCCTTCTTCGCCGCCAACGCGCTCTTGCTGCGCAACCCGTCGCTGATCAACCTTCTCGACGGCTGTGCGCTCTCGCTGCCGTGTCATCGCCACGGCGATTGGCCGGTCGGCCTGATGGTGTGGAGCACGGCGCTGGCCGATGACCGCGTGCTCGGCGTCTCGCTGGCGGTTGAAGCTGCCCTGGCGGCAAGCCGCCGATGAGGGTCGCCGTCATCGGCGCCGGCATCGTCGGCGTGACCACCGCGCAGGCGCTGCGCGAAGACGGCCACGAGGTCACGGTGTTCGAGCGCCGCGGCAGCGTCGCCACCGAGGCCAGCTTTGCCAACGCCGGGTTTCTGGCGCCGGGCTACGTCACGCCCTGGGCGTCGCCGGACATGCCGGGCAAGGTGATGTCGCAACTTTTTTCGCGCGATTCAGCGGTGCGCTTGGCCGGCTTGCCCGGGCCGGCGCTGCTGTCGTGGCTGCGGCAGTGGAAGCGCGCCTGCGAGCCGGCGCGCTATGCGAAGAACCGCGACGCCATGCTGCGTCTGGCGCAGGACAGCCTGGCGCGCACGACGGCCCTGGCGCACCGGCACGGCCTCGAATACGAACAAGGCCAGGGCGCGCTGGTGCTGCTGCGCGACGACGACGAGATCGCGCAGGTGCGCACGGGCTTGAAGCTGCTCGCCGAAACGGGATTGGAGTTTCACCTCGTCGATGCCGACGCCTGCCGCCGCATCGAGCCCGCGCTCGAACAGGCCACGCTGCTCAAGGCGGGCGTGCACCACCCGCAAGCCGGCATCGGCAACTGCCGCCAGTTCGCCTTGCAGGTGAAGGCGGTGCTGCAAACCGACGGCGTGGCGTTTCACGTGCAGCGCGAAGTGACGCGGCTCGAAGCCAACGAGCGCGGCATCAGCGTGCACAGCATCAGCGCCGACGTGCACGCCGACTCGGCGCTCGAACGCGGGCCGCGCACGTTCGTCGAGCCACCGAGCATCGAGCCGTTCGACGAGGTGGTCGTCTGCGCGGCCCTGGGCGCACCGGCGCTGCTGGCTGCGCTGCGCGTGCGCCTGCCGATCCAGCCCGTGTACGGCTACTCGATCACGCTGCCGGTGCGCCACTTCGAGGCTTACCCCGACATGGTCCCGCGCGCGGCGCTGATGGACGAGCGCTTCAAGGTCGCCATCACGCGCCTGGGCGATCGGGTGCGCATCGCCGGCAGCGCCGAGCTCGGCGGCAAGCCCGACGAGATGCGTGAAGCGCCGATCGCCACGCTCTACCGTGTGCTGCAAGACTGGTTCCCCGCTGCGGCGCGCCAGGCCAAGGCGCAGACCTGGAAAGGCGCGCGGCCAATGTTGCCCGACGGCCCGCCGGCCATCGGCGCCTGCGCCGTGCCGCATTTGTGGATCAACACCGGCCACGGCTCCAGTGGCTGGGCGCTGGCCTGCGGCAGCGCGCGATTGACCGCCGATCTGGTCGCGGGCCGCAAGACCGCCGTCGATGCAGCCGCGTTCTCCCCGCAGCGCTGGTGAGCGTTACCCTCGCGCCATGTCCCTGTTGCCGCTCGCCACTTTTGATCAGCCTTGGCCGCTGCACGACGCCGCGCAATCGCGCCGCATCGAAAGCGCGGCTTCGGCCGCGCTGCCGCCGCACACGCTGATGCAGCGCGCCGGCCTCGCGGTGGCGCGCTTGGCGCTGGCCGTCGCACCGCATGCCGAGCGCATCTGGATCGCTGCCGGCCCGGGCAACAACGGCGGCGACGGGCTCGAAGCGGCGCTGCACCTGCACCGTGCCGGCAAGTCGGTGCAGGTGAGCCTGGCCGGTGAAGCCTCGGCGTTGCCCAACGATGCCGCGGCCTCGCTGCATCGCGCCGCCGAGGCCGGCGTCGCGATCGGCGAGGCCAGCGCCCCGCCGGAGCGGGTCGATCTGGCGATCGACGCCCTGCTCGGCCTGGGCGCGACGCGCGAGCCCGAAGGCGCCGTCGCCACGCTGCTGCGCGCGCTCAACGCCACCAGCGGCCCGCGGCTGGCCGTCGATCTGCCGAGCGGCCTCGCGGCCGACAGCGGCGCGGCCCTCGGCACGCTCGTCGTCCGCGCCACGCACACGCTCGCGCTGCTGACCCTGAAGCCCGGTCTGTTCACTGCGAGCGGCCGCGAGCAGTGCGGCGCCTTGTGGTTCGACGACCTCGGCTGCGACCCTCAAGCCGCCGCCGTGCCGCCGCGCGCACAGCTCGGCGACGCCGACAGCGCGCGCCACCTGCGCCCGGTCCGCGGCCACGCCGGCCACAAGGGCGGCTATGGCGACGTGATCGCGGTCGGCGGCGCGCCGGGCATGAGCGGCGCGCTGGCGCTGGCCGCGCGGGCGGCGCTCGTCGCGGGCGCAGGACGCGTCTTCGCCTGCGCCCTCGACCCCAACGCACCCGCGCACGACGTGCTGGCCCCTGAGCTGATGTGGCGGCAAGCGATGTGGCACGACGACCCAGCGGCCTGGCGCGACGCCACCGTCGTCTGTGGTTGCGGCGGTGGCAGCGCGGTGCGCGAGCCGCTGCCGGTGCTGCTGTCGCGCAGCGCGCGGCTGGTGCTCGACGCCGATGCGTTGAACGCCATCGCGGCCGACACGGCGCTGCAATCGCTGTTGAAAGCACGGGCCTCGCGCGGGCTGGCCACCGTGCTGACGCCACATCCGCTCGAAGCGGCACGCTTGCTGGCGCTGCCGGATGCCACGCGCGTGCAGGCCAATCGCCTCGTTGCCGCGCAGTCATTGGCGCAGCGCTTCGAATGCACCGTGCTGCTCAAGGGCTCGGGCAGCGTCATCGCCGCGCCGCGCCGCACGCCGGTGATCAACCCGACCGGCAATGCGCGGCTGGCCGGCGCCGGCACCGGCGATGTGCTCGCAGGCTGGTTGGCGGGCCTGTGGTCGGCGTCGGCGGCCAGCGGTGCGGTTGCAGAGGCCTTCGCCTGCGCTCGCGCGGCCGCCTACTGGCACGGTGCAGCGGCTTCGCGCGGCGACCCCTCGGCGCCGTTGACGGCGAGCGCGCTGCTCGCCGTTCTGTCGAACTAACGCCGCGCCTTCTTCGCGCCGGCGGTCTTCGATCTGGAACCCGACTTCGCCGATGCGCGGGCGGGCTTGTCCTTGCCGCGCGCCGCGGCGCGAACCTCGCGGTCGCGCAGGCGCACGGCCGCAAGCTCTTCGACGGCGCTGGCCGACGACGGCAACGCCGCGTTGCGACGGCCGCGCGCCAGCAGTTTGTCGCCGCCGCCTTCGGCGACGAGACGAAAGTCGATCTTGCGCGCATCGAGATCGACGCGGCTGACCTGCACGCGCAACTTCGAGCCGGCGCCGTAACGGATGCCGGTGCGCTCGCCGCGCAGTTCCTGCCGCACCTCGTCGAAACGCCAATACTCGCCGCCGAGTTCGCTGATGTGCAGCAGGCCTTCGACAAAGAGCTCGTCCAACTGCACGAACAAACCGAAGCTCGTCGCCGCGGTGACGGTGCCGGCGAATTCTTCGCCGAGCTTGTCGCGCATGAAGCGGCACTTCAGCCAGGCCTGCACATCGCGCGAGGCTTCGTCGGCGCGGCGCTCGTTGGCGCTGCAATGCGCGCCGGCGCCTTCCCAGGCCTCGGTTTCCTGCACGCGCGGCGGCGGTGGCTTGCCGCCCTTGCGCAGGTTCTTGACCTGGGGCGCGTCTTCCTGCTTGCCGCTGTCGATGTGATAACGCTTGCCGTGCAGCAGCGCCTTGATGACGCGGTGCACGAGCAGATCGGGGTAGCGGCGGATCGGGCTCGTGAAATGCGTGTAGGCCTCGTAGGCCAGGCCGAAGTGGCCGTTGTTGGCGGCGGTGTAGATGGCCTGCTGCATCGAGCGCAGCAGCATGGTGTGGATCTGCAGCGAATCCGGGCGGTCCTTGGTGGCGTCGGCGATGGCCTGGAACTCGGCGGGCGTCGGCTCTTCGGACAGCGACAAGTTCAGGCCGAGCGCCTTCAGGTAGTTGGCCAGCGTCGTCCGTTTTTCCGGCGTCGGGCCTTCGTGCACGCGGTACAGCGCCGGGTGTTTGTGGCCGGCGATGAAGTCGGCGGCGCAGACGTTGGCCGCCAGCATCGCTTCTTCGATCACGCGGTGGGCGTCGTTGCGCGTGCGCGCGACGATCTTTTCGATGCGGCCGTTGTCGTCGCAGACGATCTGCGTCTCCATCGTTTCGAACTCGACCGCGCCGCGTTTGGCGCGTTGCTTCAGCAGCGCGCGGAAGACTTCGTGCAGGTGGATCAGGTGCGGCACCAGATCGCTGCGCTTGGCCGCTTCGGGGCCACGGGTGTTGGCGAGAATCGCCGCGACTTCGGTGTAGGTGAAGCGGGCCTGCGAGTGCATCACTGCCGGATAGAACTGATAGCCCTCGATCTCGCCGTTCAGCGCGACGACCATGTCGCAGACCATGCACAGGCGATCGACATCCGGGTTCAGCGAGCACAGGCCGTTGGAGAGTTTTTCCGGCAGCATCGGGATGACGCGGCGCGGGAAATAGACCGAGGTCGCGCGCTCGTAAGCGTCGTCGTCGAGCGGCTCGCCGGTCTTCACGTAGTGGCTGACGTCGGCAATCGCCACCAGCAGGCGCCAGCCGGCGGGCTTCTTCGTTTTGCCCTTGCCCCCCGCCTTGGTCTCAGGCATCGGTTCGCAATAGACCGCGTCGTCGAAGTCGCGCGCGTCTTCGCCGTCGATCGTCACCAGCGCGACGTCGGTCAGGTCGATGCGGTGCTTCAGGTCGGCGGGCCGCAGCTTCTCTGGCAAGGCCGCGGCCTGCGCGATCGTCTCCGGCGCAAAGCGGTGCGGCACTTCGAACTTGCGCACCGCGATCTCGATTTCCATGCCCGGGTCGTCGATCTCGCCGAGCACCTCGACGACGCGCCCGACCGGTTGCGCGAACATCGATGGCGGCTCGGTCAGCTCGACCGACACCACTTGCCCCGCTTCAGCGTTGGCGGTGGCGTTCTTGGCGATCAGGATGTCCTGGCCGTAGCGCTTGTCTTCGGGCGCGACCAGCCAGACGCCGCCTTCGTGCAGCAGCCGGCCGATCAGCGGCGACTTGCGGCGCTCGACGATCTCGAGCACATGGCCTTCGGGCCGGCCCTTGCGGTCGTAGCGCACGATGCGCGCGCGCACGCGGTCGCGGTGCAGCACAGAGCGCATTTCCTGCGGCGACAAATAGACGTCGGGCACGCCGGCGCCTTCGCGGAGGAGAAAACCGTGGCCATCGCGGTGGCCCTGCACGGTGCCTTCCACTTCGCTCATCAGCGCGGCGCCGATGGGAGGGACAGGGGTCTGGGAGATGGTGTTCTTGATGCTAGACTTTCAGGGTTCCTGAGATGCCCAGGTGGCGGAATTGGTAGACGCACTAGTTTCAGGTACTAGCGGGTAACTCCGTGGGGGTTCGAGTCCCTTCCTGGGCACCAGAGCGCGGAGGCGCAAACTCTTAACAAGGCCGGCTTTGCCGGCCTTGTCCGTTTATACGGCAAACTTTTTTGCCAATCCATCGGGGCGCAAACCGTCGTATTCCTCGAACGGCTGATGGATCCACGGGCTCGTCGGCAGCTTCTCGACGAAGTAGTCGGGTGTGTAGCTCGACACGCCCTTGACCCACAGCACCGCAGAGCGCAGCTCGCTGATCGACGGCATGCCGCGCAGGCGCTCGACGACCGCCTTCAACGTGATGCCCGAGTCGGCGAGGTCATCGACCAGCAGCACGCGCCCTGCGAGTTCGCCTTTGGGCATGGTGATGTATTTCGCAATGTCCAGGCGGCCCTGAATGGTGCCTGCATCCGCGCGATAACTCGACGTGCTCATGATCGCCAGCGGCTTGTCGAAGACGCGCGACAGCACATCGCCGGGCCGCATGCCGCCGCGCGCCAGACACAGGATCTGATCGAAGGCCCAACCGGAGGCATGCACCTTGAGCGCCAGGCGCTCGGTGAGCATGTGGTACTCGTCCCAGGAAACGTAGAGATGTTTGCCGTCGTCGGTGAGCATGACAGTTGAGGTTTCCTATTTGCGAAACGGATGGCGCAGCAGGATCGTGTGCACGCGATCGGGTCCTGTGGAGACCATATCGACCGGCGTGCCGGTCAGCGCTTCGAGGCGTTCGAGATAGCGGCGTGCGTTGGCCGGCAACTGCTCCCAGTTGGTCAGGCCGGCCGTCGTGTCGCTCCAGCCCGGCAGCGTCTCGTACACCGGCTCGCAGGCCGCCACTTCATCGGCGCCCGAGGGCAGGATGTCGATCGCGCGGCCGTTTTGCTTG
The DNA here is from genome assembly GCA_963816315.1 of uncultured beta proteobacterium. GTDB lineage: Bacteria > Pseudomonadota > Gammaproteobacteria > Burkholderiales > Burkholderiaceae_C > CADEEN01. The sequence continues at coordinate 580,909 of CAWFJZ010000029.1, read as the reverse complement.
TAGCCGGTGCAGACCTTGATCTCGGGCAGGCCGTCGAGCACGTCGAGCTTGGTGATGCACAGGCCCGAGACGCCGTTGATGATCACCGAGCGCTTCAACGCCGCAGCGTCGAACCAACCGCAGCGGCGCGCGCGGCCGGTGACGGTGCCGCGCTCCTGCCCCACCGTCGAGAAGTGGTGGCCGACGCTGCCGGCCTGGTCGATGTCGAGCTCGGTCGGGAACGGCCCGCTGCCGACGCGCGTCGTGTAAGCCTTGGTGATGCCGAGGATGTAATGCAGCATCTGCGGCCCGACGCCCGAGCCCGCGGCCGCGTTGCCGGCGACGCAGTTGCTCGACGTGACGTACGGGTAGGTGCCGTGGTCGATGTCGAGCAACGTACCTTGCGCGCCTTCGAAGAGCAGGTTGTCGCCGGCGACGTGCCGCTGGTGCAGCGTGTAGCCGACGTTGGCGAACATCGGCGCGAGCTTTTCGCCGAGTGCGAGTGCGTTGTCGAGCATCGGCTGCAGCGGCAAGGCCTTGGCCTTCAGGTGGCCCGTCAATGCTTCGTTGTGCAGCGTCAGCAGGATCTCGAGCTTGTTCTTGAATCGCGCCGGGTGAGCGAGGTCCTCGATGCGCAGCGCGCGACGCGCCACCTTGTCTTCGTACGCCGGGCCGATGCCCTTGCCCGTGGTGCCGATCTTGCCGCTGCCGCTGCTCTCGCGCAGCGCCTCGCGCGCGCGATCGACTTCGACGTGGAACGGCAGGATGAGCGGACATGAGGTGCTGATGCGCAGCCGCGAGCGCACATCGAGACCCATCTTCTCCAGGCGTTCGATTTCGATCAGCAAATGCGCTGGATCGATGACGACGCCGTTGCCGATGTAGCAGGCCACACCGTCACGCATGATGCCGCTCGGGATCAGTTGCAAGGCCGTCTTCACGCCCTTGATGACGAGCGTGTGGCCGGCGTTGTGGCCGCCCTGGAAACGGACCACGCCTTGCGCGTTGTCGGTCAGCCAATCGACGACCTTGCCTTTGCCTTCGTCGCCCCATTGCGTGCCGACGACGACGACGTTGCGGCCGCGTGCGGAGGAAACTTCCATGATGTCTTGCTCGTCTTTCTACTCGTTCACAGGGCGCGCAGCACCCAACGCCCTGCCGCTTCGATCAACTCGCGATCGCAGTCGTACTCTTGCGTCTCCTGCTCGTGGCCGGGCAACGCGCAGACCACCGTGTGGCCTTCGGCGCGCAACCGGCGCACCGCTTCGCGCAACTCGGGCGATTGGTTCCACGGCGCGCGCACCGCGGCGTGCGCGCCCTGCCCCGGCGCCGCCAGCGCGAGCTCTTTGACGTTGAGCGAGAAGCCCACGGCCGGCCGGTTGCGGCCGAACACCGCGCCGACTTCGTCATAGCGCCCACCGCGCGCCAGCGCTGCATTGCTGCCCTCGGCATAGATGGAAAAGCGCGGCCCGCTGTAGTAGGCATAGCCGGAGAGGTCGGCCAGATCGAAGCCGATGCGCACTTGCGGATGCGCACGCCGCACATGGTCCGCCAGCCACGACAGGTCATCGAGCGCGCGGCCAATCGGCTCGCGCGCCGGCAGTGTGGCGCGGGCGGCGTCGAGCACGTCGTGGCCACCGTACAGCCGCAACAGCGATTGCAAACCGGCACGGGCCTCGGGCTGCAGCGGCTGGACAAGCGCGGCCAACGCGGCAGCGTCCTTGCTCGCCAGAGCACTCGCCATCTCGGTCAAGCGCTCGCCGTCCAACGCCGCGCCGGCGAGCAGCGCGCGAAGCACGCGCGCGTCGCCGAGGTCGAGCATCACGTCGCCGATGCCGGCGCCGCCGAGCGCATCGAGCGCCAGGTCGATGCACTTCGAGATCGGCTTCGAGCCCGGCGTGGCCATAGACCTCGGCGCCGAACTGCAGCAACTCGCGCGAGGCCAGCGCGCTGTCCGCGCGGGCATGCAGCACCGGCCCACAATAGGCCAGCCGCGCCACGCCGTCGCGGTTCAACAGATGCGCATCGATGCGCGCCACCTGCGGCGTGATGTCGGCGCGCAGACCGAGCGTGCGCCCCGACAGTTGATCGACCAGCTTGAAGGTTCTCAGGTCGAGCGCGGCGCCGGTGCCGGTCAGCAGCGAGTCGAGGTGCTCTATCAGCGGCGGCTGCACGAGCTCATAACCGTAGCCGCGAGCGCGGTCGATCAGCGTGCGCCGCAACTCCTCGACGCGCCGCGCCTGGCTCGGCAGCACATCGGCGATTTGCTCAGGCAGCAGCCAGGCTCGCGTCATGGGCTCGAAAACTCGCCGTTGTTGAAAACGGCATTGTATCGACGGGCTACAACGCCAACAGCAGCAACCCGCAGGCGACGGCAATCAAGCCGAAGAAACGCAGTTGACCATCTTGGAGTTGCAGCAGCCGGGCGAAGGCTTCTTTCCAAGACCGCGGCGACAACAACGGCAGCAGGCCTTCGGCGATGAGCAACAGCGCCAGCGCAGCGACGAGCGTTTCGCCGCTCATCGGGCCCCCGAGGCGCCGGTGGCGCCGACCCCCCACGGGGGTGAGAGCCGCCTTCGGGCGGCCGGGCGTCGGCTCACTTGCGCGCAGGCGCGGCCGCCGTCGCGTCGGACGCGCCGCTGCGCATCGTGCGGAAGAAGTCGCTGCCCGGGTCGAGCACCATGATGTCGCTCTTGCTGCGAAAGCTCGCCCGGTAGGCTTCGAGGCTGCGGTAGAACTGTGCGAACTGCGGGTCGCGGCCGAAGGCGTCGGCGTACAGCGCCGAGGCCTTGGCATCACCCTCGCCCTTGACCTTCTGCGCGTCGCGATAGGCCTCGGCGACGATGACGCTGCGCTGGCGGTCGGCATCGGCCTTGATCTTCTCGCCTTCGGCGTTGCCGGTGGCGCGCAGCTCGTTGGCGACCTGCTGGCGTTCGGACTGCATGCGGCGATAGACGGCGTCGGAAATCGCGGCCACGAAATCGACGCGTTTGATGCGCACATCGACGATCTCGATGCCGAAGGCCTTGGCATCGTCGAGCAGGCGCGCGCGCACGTCGGTCATGACCTTCTCGCGCTCTTTGGACAGCACGTCGGTGACGGTGCGCCGGGTGACTTCCTCGTTGAACGCGGCCTGGACCACCGGCGACAAACGCGTTTCGAGCAGACGAAAGTCGGAGCCGATGGTACGGATGAACTGGCGCGAGTCGGCGATGCGCCACTTGACCAGCCAATCGACGACGAGGCTCTTCTTCTCCGCGGTGAAGATGGCGGCTGTCTCTGCGCTGTCGAGCGTCTGGATGCGCCGGTCGAGGAAGACGACGTTCTGGAACGGCGGCGGCAGCTTCATCTTCAAGCCGGGCTCGCTGATGACTTCCTTGATTTCGCCCAGGGCATAGACAACGGCGATCTGGCGCTGATCGACGACGAACAGGGTCGAGGCGGCGACCATCAGCGCGAGGATGACGGTGACGGCGAAGAATCCGATGCGGCTCATTCTTGTACTTTCTCAGCGGCTTTCGCGCTCGCGCGAGCGTGCGCCTTCGCGCGTTCGCGGGTCGGGTCCGGAGGCCGGTTCGGTGGCGGGCACGGCCGGGGCGGCTGGCGTGGCAGCAGGCACAGCACCGGCCTGTTGCAGCAGGCGGTCCAGCGGCAGGTACAGCAGATTGGAGCCGTTGCGGCTTTCGACCATAACCTTGCTGACGTTCGAATAGACGGTCTGCATGGTCTCCAGATACAAGCGATCGCGCGTCACGGCCGGCGCCTTCTGGTACTCGGTGAGCACCGAGCGGAAACGCTGCGCGTCACCTTCGGCCTGAGCGGTGACCGTGGCCCGGTGCGCTTCGGCCTCCTGCTTCAGCCGCGCCGCGGTGCCCTGCGCCTTCGGGATCTCATTGGCCGCGTAGGCCTGGCCTTCGTTTTTAAGGCGGTCGCGGTCGGCGCCGGCCTTGAAGGCGTCGTCGAACGCGGCCTGCACCTGCTCGGGCACCTGAACACTCTGCACGTTGACGTTGTCCACCAGGATGCCGGCGTTCAGGCGATTCAACTGTGCCTGGATCGACTTCACCAGATCGGTGGCCAGCGCCGTGCGCTGCTCGTACAGCACCGCATCGACCTTGCTGCGGCCGACCACTTCGCGCACGGCGGTTTCGGCGGCCTGGCGCACGGCATCGTCGGCGCGAAAATTCTCGAACAGGTAGGCACGCGCGTTGGCGCGCCGGTACTGCACGGTGAAACGGATGTCGATGATGTTTTCGTCTTGCGTCAGCATCGACGAGTCGCGCAGGCCGGTGGCCTGGACCACCGAGTTGCGGCCGACGTCCACCGACTGCAACTGCGTCACCGACACCGTCTCATGCGCCTGGAACGGGTACGGCCAGCGGAACTGGATGCCGGCTTCGCGCGTGTTGGCGAAACGGCCGAACGTGCTGACCACCGCCTGCTGGCCTTCCTGGACGATGAAGATGCCGCTGCCGAGCCAGACCAGCAGCGCAATGCCGGCGATCAGGCTCATGCCGATGCCGGCGCTTTTCATGTCGGGCTGGAAGTTGTTGCCACCCCCGCCGTTGCCACCGCCGTCACGCGGCGGACGCTGTCCGCCGCCCTTGCCGCCGAACAGGCCGGAGAGTTTGCGGTTGAAGTCGCGCCACAACTCGTCGAGGTCCGGCGGTCCGTCGCCCTTGTTGAACATCGGCACGGCGCCTGCAACCAGCGCACGCGCAGCGCGGCCGACGGCTGCGAGGCGTTGCGCCAACGGCGCGGCCAACGGCGAAGAGGCGTCGGCAGTTTGATATCGCGGGGTCATGCGGCTCCGTGTACCGGGTCTTGTGGCTGTGGATCGGGCAAGGTTGAAAGTGTAGGCAATGCCGCGCCGTTCAAGCGCTCGGCCAGCCGCTCGGCCACATGTTGGCGCAACACGTCGAGGCCGCGGCCGTCCTTGGCGCTGACGAAGACGCGCGGCGTGACCACGCCCGGCGCACGCTCGACGGCGTCGGCCAGCGCACGCGGTTGCGCATGCGGCTCGATCAGGTCGAGCTTGTTGAAGACCAGGATCTGCGGGATGCGCTCGGCGCCGATCTCTTCGAGCACGCGCTCGACCTCGGCCATCTGCTCGCCGGCCAGCGGGCTCGCTGCATCGACCACGTGCAACAGCACGTCGGCCTCGGTGGCTTCGTAGAGCGTGGCGCGAAAGGCATCGACGAGTTTGTGCGGCAGATCGCGAATGAATCCCACGGTGTCAGAAAGAACCACTGACTTGCCGGCTTCGGCCAGCCACATCTGGCGCGTCGTCGTGTCGAGCGTCGCGAACAGTTGATCGGCGGCCAGCGCGCGCGACTTGGTCAGCGCGTTGAACAGCGACGACTTGCCGGCGTTCGTGTAGCCGACCAGCGAAACGCGCAGCGCACCGCTCTTCTCGCGAGCGCGGCGCTGTGTCTGGTGCTGCTTCTTGACCTTCTCCAGCCGCGACTTCACCGTCTTGATGCGCTCGCCGATCATGCGCCGGTCGAGTTCGATCTGGGCCTCGCCCGGGCCGCCGCGCAGACCGATGCCGCCGGTCTGGCGCTCCAAGTGCGTCCAGCGCCGAACGAGGCGCGTCGCCTGGTATTGCAGCCGCGCCAGTTCGACCTGCAGCTTGCCTTCATGGCTCTGTGCGCGGGCAGCAAAAATGTCGAGGATCAGCGCCGTGCGGTCGGCCACCGGCACGCCGAGGTGTTGTTCCAGGTTGCGCTGCTGCGCCGGCGACAAGGCCTGGTCGAAGATGACGCCGCGGGCCTGATGCGTCTGCACGGCCGCCTTGATCTCGTCGGCCTTGCCCGAGCCGACGAACAGCGCCGCATCCGGCGCCTTGCGCTTGGCGGTGATGCGCACGACCGGATCGTCGCCCGCCGACTGCGCCAGCAGCGCGAGCTCGTCCAACGTCGGGTCGAACGACGAGCCCGGCCCAAAGTCCACGCCGACCAGAACGGCAGGCGTGGGCACGACGCGATCTGCGTCGAAACGGTGGTGCGACTCGGAACTCAAGACGTGGCGTTCAGCCGCTCGTCAGTTGCTGCCGTTGCCGCCAGCCGGCGCGTCGCTCTGATCCACGGCGTGGAAGTTGACTGCGCGGCCCGGCACAACCGTCGAGATGGCGTGCTTATAGACCATCTGCGTCACGGTGTTGCGCAGCAGGACGACGTACTGGTCGAAGGATTCGATCTGACCTTGCAGTTTGATGCCGTTGACCAGGTAGATCGAGACCGGCACATGCTCTTTGCGCAGCAGGTTCAGGAACGGATCTTGTAAAAGCTGCCCTTTGTTGCTCACGATATTGACTCCGTGTTGGATGACGGTGGAGACGTTATCACAGCGCAGTGGCCGTGGATGACTCCGTTATGAACCCTTGTCGTCGAAAGGGTTCCGTGAGCTCTTCATCTCGACGCGCAGCGGGGTGCCGACGAGCTTGAAATGCTCGCGGATGCGGCCTTCGAGAAAGCGTTTGTAGCTGTCGGTGATGTGTTCGAGCGAGTTGCCGTGCACGACGACGATCGGCGGGTTCTGCCCCCCTTGGTGCGCGTAACGCAGCTTGGGCCGGAAGTGCCCGGCGCGCTGCGGCTGCTGGTGCTGCACGGCGTCCTGCACGAGGCGCGTCAGCACCGGCGTGCTCATCTTGACGAGGGCCGACGCGTGCGCCGCACCGATCGCCTTCCACAACGGCGCCAGGCCCTGGCGCTTGATCGCAGAAATGGGCAGCACCTCGGCAAAGCGCAGGAAGGGCAGGCGCTGCGCGATCTGGCGCTCGACGGTCTGGCGCTGGTAGCTGTCGATGGCGTCCCACTTGTTGACCGCGACAACGACTGCACGGCCGGCCTCGACAATGTAGCCTGCGATGTGCGCGTCCTGATCGGCCACACCCTGCGTCGCATCGAGCAGCAGCACGCAGACGTTGGCGTCGGAAATCGCCTGCAGCGTTTTCACGACCGAGAACTTCTCGATCGCTTCGAAGACCTTGCCCTTGCGGCGCAGGCCCGCGGTGTCGATGAGGTCGAAGCGTTGGCCGTTGCGCTCGAACGGCACGTGGATTGCATCGCGCGTCGTGCCCGGTTGGTCGAAAGCGACCAGCCGCTCTTCGCCGAGCCAGGTGTTGATCAGCGTGCTCTTTCCCACGTTGGGCCGGCCAGCCACCGCCAGGCGGATCGGCTTGCTGCCGTCGAGCGCTCGATCGTCCTCGGGCTCGGCGATATCGAGGCCGTCCAACACCGCATCCATCAGGCTGCGCATGCCCTGCCCATGCGCCGCCGACACGGCGATCGGCTCACCGATGCCGAGCTCGTGAAACTCCGCTAGCAGCGGCGACTCGCTCATCCCCTCGGCCTTGTTGACGGCGAGGAAGACGCGCTTGTTGGCGCTGCGCAGAAAGCGCGCGATATCGTGGTCCTGGCCCGAGACGCCTGCGCGGACATCGACGACGAACACCACCGCATCGGCCTCGGCCACGGCCTGCTTGGTCTGCTTGGCCATCTCGGCAACGACCCCGGTGGGCTTCTCCGGCTCGAAGCCGCCCGTGTCGATGACAATGAACTCGCGGCCGCCGATATGGCCTTCGCCGTAGTGGCGGTCGCGTGTCAGGCCGGCGAAGTCGGCGACGATGGCATCACGGCTTTTCGTCAACCGATTGAACAGCGTCGATTTGCCGACATTGGGCCGGCCAACGAGGGCGATGACCGGCTTCATGAAAAACCTACTCCGGCCTGAAAGCGAACAGGCCGCCCTTCTTCGTCGTCACGAGCACCGTGTTGCCCAGCACCACCGGCGTGCCGATGACCTTCGAGCCGTCGGTCGGCAGGCGCAACAGCGTCTTGCCGTTTTCACGATCGAGAAAGTGCACCTGGCCTTCGAAGTCGCCGACGATCACCGTGCGGCCGACGACCAGCAGGCCCGACAGATCACGATGCAGCAGTTGCTCCGCATTCCACGCCAAGTCGCCGCTGGCGGCGCGCCAGGCGGTGATGCGGCCGCTGCCGTCGGCGCTGGCGACGAGGTCGGCGTCCGCGCCGATGGCTTGCGCGCCACCGATGTTCTTCGTCCACAGCAAGGTGCCGGTCTGCGCATTGGCGCAACCGACGGCCGACTGGAAGGCGCGGGCGCAGACGACGTCGCCGGCACGCGCTGCGGGGCCGACGAGATCGGCCACGCGCTCGACCTCGTTGGTGCCGCGCGGGTTGGCGATCGCCACTTCCCAGCGCACGCTGCCACGCAGCGGGTCGATGCCGGCCAGACGCTGGCCTTGACCGACCAACAATGTGTCCTTGAAGGCGCTGACGACGCCCGGCTGCGACAGTGTCAGCGGCTCGCCTGCGCGCCGCAGATCCCACAGGTAGCGGCCGTCCTGCACGTCGTAGGCCTGCACCGCGCGGTCCACACCCATCACGAAGACGCGCTCGCCGGCCACCAGCGGCGCGGTGGCCACGAGCGAGCCCAGGCGTGTGCGCCACTTGACGTTGCCCTTGTCGAGCACCACCAGTTCGTTGTCGCGCGTCACCACCGCCGCATATCTGCCGTCGCTGCCGACGCCGGCCGACAGGCGCGCGCCGGCGCTGCCGCGCCACAGCTCGCGGCCGCTGTCTTTGGCCAGCGCAACGACGCTGCCGTCACCACCGGCGACGATGAAGGCATCGTCCTTGACCGAGGGCATGAGCACGAACGGCGTGGCCTCGATGCGCGCGTCCCACACCGAGCGACCGGCGATCTGCGGCGTGATCGACTCCAGCGCTGTCGGCTTGGGCTTGTCGCTCGAACAAGCGGCCAGCGCCGCGCAGAGGGCCAACAAACAAGCCGCGCGGTACGAGTGCCGGCTCATTTGGCCACCCCACTGGCGGTGACGGCCAGAGTCTCGGCTGCCGGCGCCGCACCGAGGGCGGTCAACTTGGCCTCGACCAGCGTGCGGTACTCGGTCTTCGCGTCCATCGCCTTGTACGCGGCTTGATAGGCCGCCACGGCTTCGGCGCGTTTGCCCTGCGCGGCAAAGATGTCGCCACGGCGGTCAGCGATCAGCGCATCGAACTCGCGCGGCTTGCCCTGCTGCGCCGCGTCGAGTTGCTTCAATGCCTCGTCGAACTTTTTCTGGTCGAGCAGCAGGCCGGCGGCGCGCAGGCGCGCGATGCTGCGCAGCTCGTCTTCACCGGCGTTGTCGGCCACCCAGCCGAGCGTCGTCAGCGCCGCATCGGCCTGGCCCTTGTCGGCCTGCAGCTTGGCCGCGAGCAGCGCGCCTTGCTGCGCCTGCAATGTGCGCGGGAAGCGCTCCTTCAAGTCGCCGAAGGCGCGCGCAGTTTTCTCCACGTCGCCGCTGCCGGCCATGCGGTCGAGCTCGTCGTAGAGCGCGCCGGCCTTGGCGCCTTGTTCGCGCTGCCACCACTGCCAGACGTTCCAGCCGGCAAAGCCGGCCAAGGCCAAGGTCACGGTCCAGGTGATCAGGTTGCCGTATTGATTCCAGAACGACTTGATCTGGTCGAGTTGTTCTTGCTCTTGCAGGTCGAGAGGGCTTGCCATGAGGTGTTTGCGAAAACGAAGGGCGAATTATGAGGTGCGCAACTCTTGCGCCCAGGACGCAGCGTCGGCGAGCGCGCGCGTGAACTGCGCAGCGCCCTCGCCTGCGCGCAGCGGTTTGATCGCGACCTGCTGCGCAGCGAGTTCGTCGGCGCCGAAGATCAGCGCGAACGCGGCACCGCTGGCATCGGCGCGCTTGAACTGCGACTTCATCGAGCCGCCGCCGGCATGCATCAGCACCGACACGCCTTGCGCGCGCAGCACATCGAGCGTGGCCATGACGCGCGGCAGCGCCTGCGCGTCGGGCACCAGCGCATAGGCATCGGGCGCGGACGGCGCAGGCTCGAGGCCCGCGGCTTCGAGCATCAGCATCAAGCGCTCCATGCCCAGACCGAAGCCGATGCCCGGCGCCGGCTTGCCGCCGAGGGTTTCGATCAACTGGTCGTAGCGCCCGCCACCGCAGACCGTCGCCTGCGCACCGAGCAGCGGACTCGTCCACTCGAAGACCGTGAGGTTGTAGTAGTCCATGCCGCGCACGAGGCGCGGATTGATCGTGTACGCAAGACCCGCAGCATCGAGCACCGCGCGCACGGCGTCGAAATGTGCGAGCGACTCGGGCCCAAGAAAGTCCATCAGCTTCGGTGCGGTCGCAACGACAGGCGCCATGGCCGCATTCTTGGTGTCGAGGATGCGCAGCGGGTTGCTGTGCAGGCGGCGCTTGCCGTCTTCGTCGAGTTTGTCGGCGTGGGCTTCGAAGTGCGCGATCAGCGCCGCGCGGTGCGTCTTGCGCTCTTCCGGCTGGCCGAGGCTGTTGAGTTCGAGCGCGACGTGCTGGCCTTCGACAAAGCCGAGCTCGCGCCACAACGCGCGCAGCATCAGGATGATCTCGGCATCGACATCGGGCCCGGCATGGCCGAGCGCTTCGACGTTCGAGCTGGTGGAATTGCCGCGTGCGCCCTTTTTGCGGTCGCTCGTGGCGGAACATCGGCCCCATCTGCCAGATGCGCAGCGGGCCGTTGTAGAGCGCGTTGTGCTCGACCATCGCGCGCACGATGCCCGCGGTGGCCTCGGGCCGCAGCGTCAGCCGGTCGCCGTTCATCGCGTCGGTCCAGGAGAACATCTCCTTCTCGACGATGTCGGTGACCTCGCCCAAGCCACGCACGAACAGCGGTGTCTGCTCGACGATCGGCGTGCGCAGGTTGCGGTAGCCCCAGCGCGCGAGCAGGCCGCGGATTTTTTCTTCGACCCACTCCCACTTCGCCGCCTCGTCGGGCAGCAGGTCATTCATGCCTTTGACGGCAACGATCTTCTCAGCCATTTGAATTTCAGCGAGCGCCGAAGCGTTGCTCGATGTAGCGCTCGACGATCTGATGGAACTCAGTGGCGATGCCCTCGCCGCGCAGCGTCATCGCCTTCTGGCCGTCGATGAACACGGGCGCCGCCGGCGCTTCGCCGGTGCCGGGCAGGCTGATGCCGATGTCGGCATGTTTGCTCTCACCAGGGCCGTTGACGATGCAGCCCATCACCGCGACCTTCATGTTCTCGACGCCGGGGTACTTCGCCTTCCACAGCGGCATCTGCGCGCGCAGGTAGTCGTCGATCTGCTTGGCCAGCACCTGAAACGTCGTGCTCGTCGTGCGGCCGCAGCCGGGGCACGCGGTCACGCTCGGGTTGAACGAGCGCAGGCCGAGCGACTGCAGCACTTCGAGCGCGACCGCCACTTCCTGCGTGCGCGCTTCGCCAGGCTGCGGCGTCAGGCTGACGCGGATCGTGTCGCCGATGCCTTCCTGCAACAGCACGCCCAGGGCCGTGGCCGACGCCACCGTGCCCTTGGTGCCCATGCCGGCTTCCGTCAGGCCGAGGTGCAGCGCGTAGTCGCAACGCGCCGCCAACGCACGATAGACCGAGATCAGATCCTGCACACCACTGACCTTGCAGCTGATGATGATCTGGTTCGGATCGAGCCCGAGTTCGCGCGCGTACGCAGCCGAGTCGAGCGCCGAGGTGACGAGCGCCTGCACCATGACCTGCTTGGCATCCCACGGCTCGGCGCGTTTCGCGTTCTCGTCCATCAGATCCACCAGCAGCTCTTGATCCAAGCTGCCCCAGTTGACGCCGATGCGCACGCATTTGTCGTGCTTCGCCGCCGCCTCGATCATCATCGCGAACTGCTTGTCCTTCTTGTCGCCCTTGCCGACGTTGCCCGGGTTGATGCGGTACTTCGACAGCGCTTTCGCCATCGCGGGATAGTCGGTCAGCAGCCGATGGCCGTTGTAGTGGAAGTCGCCGATCAGCGGCACGTCGATGCCCATGCGATCGAGCTGCTCACGGATGAACGGCACCTGCTCGGCGGCCTCGGGCGTGTTGACCGTGATGCGAACCAGTTCGCTGCCGGCGAGGGCCAGCTCCTTGACCTGGATCGCCGTGCCGATGGCATCGACGGTGTCGGTGTTGGTCATCGACTGCACGCGCACCGGCGCGTCGCCGCCGACGGTGACCACGCGCTCGCCCCAGGCCACACGCGCCTGCCGCGAGCGTCTCAGCGCGGGCTGTGCGAGAACGAGCGAACTGAAGTCGTGTGAGCCCATGTCAATTGAGCTGCAAGCGCGCCACGTTGCCTTCGGTATTGGCTTTCAGGTCCACCAACCGGCCGCGGAACGTGAGCTGGGTGTTGGTCGCATTGCCGATCGTCACGCGCAGCGGCACATCGCCATTCAGGCCGAGCGACTCGCCGGCGGCGACCTTGCGCGACAGCAGCGTCTGGCCGCGCGCGTCTTGCACTTCGACCCAGGTTTCGCCCGTGGCCTTGACGCCGAGCAAGCCGGCGCCCGCGGGCACGGCCGCCGTGGCCGCCGCAGCCGCGGGAGTTTCGACGGCGGCGGGCACGCCCAAGCTGGTTGACGTCACCGCACCACCGACCACCGGCGACGTCGGCAGAACCTCGATCACGCCGGGTGCCCCACCCGGCGGCGGTAAGACGGACACCGCGCCCGGCGCCGGCGACGAAGCGCCGGGCGCCGACGGCAGCGCACCCTTCAAGCGATCGAGAAAACGGCTCGGCGCGAAGGCCAGCACGCCGGCGGCGATCAACACCAGCAGCGTGCCCCAGACCACGGGCCGGCCGAGCCAGCCCCAGTCGGCCGGCTCGTCGCGCCCCGGGCGCTCGCGAAACGGCGCATTCAGGCCATTGCTCACATGCTGCAACTTCGGCGCCGCACCCGGCACCTGCGGCAGGCGGTCGAGCACCGGCTGGGCATCGATCTTCAAGGTGCGGCAGATGCTCTGCGCCAGCGCACGCGTGAAGGTCAGGTCGAGCAGCTCTTCGTAGCGGTCGCTTTCCAGCGCTTCCAGCTTGCGCTGCGGCACCTTGATCGAGGCGGCGAGCGCGGCGATGTGCAGGCCGCGCTTTTCGCGTGCGGAGCGCAGCATCGCACCCGCAGTCGCCGTGGTGTCGATCACCGTGGCTTCGCTGATCGCATCACTCATTGAATCGCCCACTGTCATACGCCTGCGCCTCCGGCGACTGCGGGAAGCGCGCGCGCAACTGGCGGCCGAAGGTTTCGGTCGCAGTGCGGTTGCCGGCGCGGTTTTCGATGCGCGCGGCCAGCCACAGCGTTTGCGCGTTGGAGAGCTCGTCGCGGTCGTTGATGCGGCGCACGTAAAAGCGCGCGCGCTCGAGTTCGTTGCGCCGGTAGAGCACGTCGGCCAGGTTGTAAGCCGTGGTCGGGTTGGTCGGATCGACCTCATAGGCGCGCAGCAGTTTCTGCTCGGCGGGCACCATGCGGCCGGCGCGGGCGTTGCAGACGCCTTGCGCCATCAGCGAGCGCGACAGCTCGCGGTACTGCGGCGTCGCGATGGCCTGCTCGAACAGGCGATCGGCCTCGTCGTATTGGCCACGTTGGCATTTGAACCAGCCACGGTTGTGCATCGCGTCGGCGTCGCGCGGGTTGAGCGTCATCGCGCGCTCGAAGCTCTCTTCAGCCAGCCGCTCCTCGCCCATCGCGGCATAAACCAGCCCGCGCATGTTGTAGGCCGCGCCCATGTCCGGTTTGGCCGCCAGCGCGAGCTTGATCTCGTCGAGCGCGGTCGAGAACTGGCCGCGGCTGAAGTAGCCGCCGGCGAGTTCGAGGCGCACCGACGCGCGCTTTTCCAGGTCACTCGGATCCGCCGAAACGCCGGCGTCGGAATCAGGCCGGCGCGGCGAGCCGCTGGTTTGCACGCAACCACCGGCCAGCAGAGCCAAGGTCAACAAAGCCAGGAGCAGTCGCATCAATTCAGGCGCGCTGCGCCGGTTGCATCGTCACGGGAATCCGGCGCAGGCGCTCATGCACGCGCGTGCGGTCTTGCACTTCGCCGGCCAACTGGCCGCAGGCCGCGTCGATGTCGTCGCCGCGCGTCTTGCGGATCGTCGTCACGAAGCCCGCCGCCTGCAGCGCCTTGGCGAAGGCGATCACGCGCTCGCGCGGCGAGCGCAGCAAGCCCGATTGCGGGAACGGGTTGAACGGGATCAGGTTGAACTTGCACGGCACGCCGGCGCGGCGCAGCAGGCGCACCAGCGCCTCGGCATGCGCGGCACTGTCGTTGACGCCGTCGAGCATGCAGTACTCGAAGGTGATGAAGTCGCGCGGCGCGGTGTCGAGATAGCGCTTGCAGGCGGCGAGCAATTCGTCGATGGCGTACTTGCGGTTGATCGGCACCAGGTCGTTGCGCAGCGTGTCGTCCGGCGCATGCAGCGAGACGGCGAGCGCCACCGGGCAGTCGTCGCGCAGGCGCTCGATCATCGGCACCACGCCCGAGGTGCTGACGGTGACACGGCGGCGCGACAGGCCATAGCCGTGGTCGTCGAGCATCACGCGCAAAGCAGGCACCAGCGCCGCGTAGTTCTGCAGCGGCTCGCCCATGCCCATCATGACGACATTGCTGATCACTCGTTCTTCGGTGTTCAGGCGCTTGCGCAGGGCATGCTCGGCCTGCCACAACTGGGCGACGATCTCGCCGGTGGTGAGGTTGCGACTGAAACCTTGGTGCCCCGTCGAACAGAAGCGGCAACCGACCGCGCAACCCGCTTGCGACGAGATGCACAGCGTGCCGCGGTCGTCTTCCGGAATGAAGACAGTCTCGATCGCATTGCCGGCGCCGACATCGAACAGCCACTTCACCGTGCCGTCGGCGGAGGTGTGTTCGGAGACGACTTGCAGCGGCGTGATCGTCGCCGCGACAGCGAGCTTGTCGCGCAGCGACTTCGCCAGGTCGCTCATCTGCGCGAAGTCGCCAGCGCCCTTCTGATGGATCCAGCGAAAAAGCTGCGTGGCGCGAAAGCGCTTCTCGCCCAGGCTCTCGCAGAAGGCCGCCATCCCTTCGAGATCGAAATCGAGAAGGTTCGCGGCCTGCATCGACTTATCTTGAATACACGTTCATGCCGGGGAAGAAAAAACCAATCTCCACCGCAGCGGTTTCCGGCGCATCGGAGCCGTGCACGGAGTTGGCGTCGATGCTGTCGGCGAAGTCGGCGCGGATCGTGCCCTTGTCGGCCTTCTTCGGATCGGTCGCACCCATCAGCTCGCGGTTCTTCGCAATCGCATTCGGCCCTTCGAGCACCTGGATCACCACCGGGCCCGAGATCATGAACTTGACCAGATCATTGAAGAACGGACGCGACTTGTGCACGGCGTAAAAAGCCTCCGCCTCGCCCTTGGACAGGTGCACCATCTTCGCGGCGACGACCTTCAGGCCGGCGCCTTCGAAGCGGGCGTAAATCTGCCCGATGACATTCTTGGCCACCGCATCGGGCTTGATGATGGACAGCGTGCGTTCAATCGCCATGGTGAAAAACTCTCCGAAAAATCAATGACTTGGCAAAGCCTGAAATTGTAGCCCTTGAACTTTATCGGCCTTGGCGCGGGCCGCCGCGGCCGGAACCGCCGCGGCTTCCGCCGCCGCCGCCGCCACCACTGCCGCCGCGGCGACGGCCGCCTCCGCCGCCGCCCTTTTTGTTGAGGAAGGCGTCGCCGCCGATATAGCCGACCGCCGTGCGCATCGGATCGGGCAACGCACCGCCGGCTTTGGCACCACCTGCGCCGCCGCGTTTCTTGCCGCGGCCCCGCTGGCTGCCACCCGGACCGCCGTTGCCACCCGCACCCAGGCTCTTCGGCGGACCCTTGTGCTGGCGCTTGTCGTAGGTCTGCTGCAAGGGATTGGGAATCGGTGCGTCGTCGTCGAGTTCACGCTGCGGCGCGCGCGTCGCGGCCTTCAACGCGCGCTGGTCGAAGGTCTGTTGCAGCGGGTTCGGGATCGGCGCATCGTCACCGATGTCGCGCTTCTTGCGTTCCTCGCGGATCGCGCGCTGATCGAAGGTCTGCTGCAGCGGGTTCGGGATGTTGGTGAAGTCGGCCGGCTCGACGGCCCCTTCTTCGTGATGGTCCTTGAACTCGTGCTCGCGCGCCTTCAGCGCCGCGTCGCCAAAACCCTCGTGCAGGTTGTACTTGCCGCCGCGGCGCTTCTTGACGATGACATGCGCTTCGTGCGACAGCGGCTGGCTCGGCTCGCGGGCCTCGCGCGGCGGACGCGCTTCACGCGGTTCGCGCGGCTCTCTGCGCGCTTGCGGCGGACGCGGTTCGCGCTGGACTTCACGCGCGTCGCCGCTGCGGCCGGGCTTGTTGCGGACGTCGCGCTGATCCCGTTGTTGATCGCCGCCGCGCTGCCGTTGGGTATTGCCGCGGCCTTCGCCCAAGCCCGTCATCACGCGCAACAGCTTCACGTCGTCGGGCGACAGGTCCACCGCCGCACCGCGCTTCAAGCCGCGCGGCAGCACCACCGTGCCGTAACGGATGCGGATCAGCCGGCTCACGGCCAGGCCGACAGCGTCGAACAAGCGCCGCACCTCGCGGTTGCGGCCTTCGGCGATCTTGACGCGGTACCAATGGTTGGCGCCTTCGCCGCCGCCGTCTTCGCAGCTCAGGAAAGCGGCGGTCTGGCCTTCGATCGGCACCCCGGCCAGCACACGCGCGCGCTGCTCGTCGGTCAGCGTGCCGAGCACGCGAACCGCGTACTCGCGCTCGATGCCGAAGCGCGGATGCATCAGCCGGTTGGCGAGTTCCCCCGACGTGGTGAACAGCAGCAGGCCTTCGGTGTTGATGTCCAGCCGCCCGACCGATTGCCACTTGCCGTGCAGCAGACGCGGCAGGCGGCGGAACACGGTCGGCCGGCCTTCCGGGTCATCGACGGTCACCACTTCGCCGACCGGCTTGTGATAAGCCAGCACGCGCGTCGGCAGCGGCGCGATGCGCACGCGCACCGGCTTGCCGTCGATCGCCACCTGGTCGCCCCACGAGACGCGCTGGCCGACATGCGCGACCTCGCCGTTCACGCTGACGCGGCCCTCGACGATCATCTGCTCAAGGTCGCGCCGCGAGCCGACGCCCGATTGCGCCAGCACCTTCTGCAGCTTCGGCGCTTCGGCGTCGGGCGCCAGGATGCGGCGCTCGGGCGCGGCGTCAGCGGCTGCGCCTTGTTCTTCGGCGGCAGGCGTTGGTGCCGGCGCATCGATGACTTCATCGGCCGGCGGCAGGAGCGTTGTCGGCGTGTCGTCGCTGTCGAAACTGCCGTCCTGCACGATCGCAAACAGCTCGCTGGCATCGGGCATCGGCGGACGCGGTGTGCCTTCGATCGGTGGCGCCGCGGCGCCACCCTCCCGGCCCTCACGGCCGTCCTTGCCTTTGCGGCCGCGGCGGCGCTTGCGACGAGGGCGTTGCGATGCCGTACCGGGCTCACCACCTTCGCCCGTTTCTGCCGGCGCGCCGTCGTTGCCTTCAGCGGACTCATCAGGTGCCGACGCTGCGGCTTGCACGGCTGGCGCCGCGGCCTCGGCCGACTCGCCGCCCACAGCATCATTTGCCGCCGCCGCCAGTTTGGCCGGCGCACGCCGCCGCCGCGGGCGCGGCGCCGGGGCGTCCTCGGTGGGCACCGCAGCAGGCACAGCGTCGTCGGCGTCGGGGTCGTGGCTCATGGGGCAGTCGATTCGGAATCGCCGTGGATCGGCAGGAGGGGCTCAACGATTTCGTCGGCGGCATCGTCCGCGGCATCGAGGGCGAGCGAGGCCTGCCCGTCGGCGGCCAGCACCGCATCCATCAAACCGGCCTGGCCCGTGAGGGCGTCGGCGATGCGCTGCTCGCCGTTGCCGCCGGTGGCGTCGAGCTCGGGCAACTGGTTGAGGCTGGCCAGGCCGAGGTCGTCGAGGAAGTGGCGCGTCGTTGCGTACAGCGCCGGCCGGCCCGGGGCTTCGCGGTGGCCGATCGATTCGATCCAGCCGCGGTCTTCGAGCTGCTTGACGATCTGGCTGCCGACGGCCACGCCGCGAATGTCTTCGATGTCGCCGCGTGTCACCGGCTGCCGGTAGGCGACGATGGCCAGCGTTTCGAGCACCGCGCGCGAATACTTCGGCGGCTTCTCGGGGTTCAGGCGGTCGAGGTACTCGCGCATTTCGGGACGGCTCTGGAAACGCCAGCCGCCGGCCAGCGGCACCAACTCGACGCCGCGCCCGTCCCACTCGCGCACCAGCTCGTCCAACAGGCTCTTCAAGGTGTCGTTGCCGACCTGGTCATCGAACAAGGCGCGCAGCGCAGCCAGCGGCAGCGGCTGATGCGCGCAAATGAGCGCAGTCTCGAGGACGCGTTTGGCCTCTGGCGTGTTCATACAGACAACGTGTGGATGCGCCGGAACGGCCGGCGGCTTCAATGGTCAGTTCGGGTGACGGGCTTTAGGGCACCGAAAGCGCAGGGAGGCTGCGCAAGCTCTTCGAGCCGCGGCCCCGACGGTGTGGCTGGGCCGTTGCGGCCGGGACAGTTAGCGCGATTGTAGCGGCAGCGTGGCAGCACCGGCCACTTCTTGCCAGGCCGACCGCAAATCCGCCGGCAGCGCCGATTCGAAGCGCATGGCCTGGCCGCTGGCCGGATGGTCGAAGCCCAGGCGCGCCGCGTGCAGCGCCTGGCGCGTCATGCCCAGGGCCGGCGCACCGCCATACAGCGCATCGGCCAGCAGCGGGTGGCCGCGCGACGACAGGTGCACGCGGATCTGGTGCGTGCGGCCGCTGTGCAGGCGACACAGCAGTGCGCTGTGCTTTGCGTCGGCGGCCACGCGCATGACGTCGGTGCGCGCCGCCTTGCCGCTGCCCAGCACCGCCATGCGCACGCGCGACCCCGGGTCGCGGCCGATCGGCGCTTCGATCGAAAACGGCGTAGCTGACACGACGCCGTGCACCAGCGCCGCGTACTCGCGCTGCACATCGCGGGCGGCGATGGCGCGCGTCAGCGCCGTCATCGCTTCGAGCGTCTTGGCCACGACCATGAGACCGGACGTGTCCTTGTCGAGCCGGTGGACCACTCCGGCACGCGGCAGCAGCGACGCGCCGCGGTGATGCGCCAGCAGGCCGTTGAGCAAGGTGCCGCGCCAATGGCCGGGCGCAGGATGCACCACCAGGCCGGCCGGCTTGTCGATGACGATGAGGTGCTCGTCTTCGAACACGACCGCCAGCGCCATCGGCTCGGCGGTGAAGGCCAGGCACTCGTCGGTCGGCTGCAGCTCGATCACCACCGACTGCCCGGCCTTCAAGCGGCGCGACGCGGTGCGCGCCACGGCGCCGTCCACCGTCACCAAGCCGCGCTCGATCAAGTTCTGCAAGTGGCTGCGCGAAAACTCGCCGGCTTGCGTGACCAGCAGCTTGTCCAGGCGCTCGCCGTGGCCGGCCGCATCGACAGCGAAACGGCGCTGCTCGGCCAGGGTGTCCTGCAGGTCGTCGCTGAGCGCGTCTCTATAATCGCCACCGTTTTCTACAGAGGACATGGGGTGCGATTGTCGGCCCTGTGCAGACGATGCTCCGACTGTCCCGACGCGCGCTGCCTTTGCTCGCTGCTGCTGTTCTCGCCGCAGCCTGCGGTACGAGCGACAAGATCGATCCCAACTCGACCAAGGCGGTGGAGGTGCTCTACGCCGAAGGCAAGGACGAACTGGCCAGCGGCGGCTACGACCGCGCGATCAAGATCTTCGAGCGCGTCGAAGGCCGCGCCGCCGGCACGCTGCTGGCGCAGCAGGCCTCGCTCGATCTGGCCTATGCGCAGCACCGCAGCGGCGACCGCGCGGCCGCGCTGGCCACGCTCGAACGCTTCATCAAGTTGAATCCGTCGAGCCCGGCGCTCGACTACGCGCTGTACCTGCGCGGCGTCGTCAACTTCAACGACAAGCTCGGCATTCTGTCGGTGCTGTCGCGGCAGGACCTGTCGGAGCGCGACCAGCAAGCCTCGCGCGACGCCTACCAATCGTTCCGCCAGGTGGTCGATCAGTTTCCGCAATCGCGCTATGCCGGCGACGCCAAGCTGCGCATGGACTACATCGTCAACGCGCTGGCCGAGTACGAGCTGCATGTCTCGCGCTACTACTTTCGCCGTGGCGCTTATGTGGCGTCTGTGAATCGCGCGCAGCAGGTGCTGCTCGAGTTTCCGCAGGCACCGGCCACCGAAGAAGCGCTGTACCTGATGGCAACGAGCTACCAGCAGCTCGGCCTCGACGGCCTGGCCGCGGACGCGAAGCGTGTGCTGGAGAAGAACTTTCCGCAGAGCCGGTTTCTCGGCGGCAGTGCAGCGCAATCCCAAAAGGCATGGTGGCAGTTCTGGTGAACTGACGACCCTTCGCTGGCCCGCGCGGCCTCAATGATCCGCGGCCAGTTCGCGCAACCACGCGATCGCGTCTGACTCATCGGACAGCCGCGTCATCGGCGGCAGCGCCGCGATCAACCGCCGCCCATACGGCATGCTGGCCACACGCGGGTCGCAGATGACGAGCAAGCCGCGATCGGTTTCGCTGCGCACCAGCCGCCCGGCGCCTTGCTTCAACGACACCGCCGCGTCGGCGACAAAACACTCGTTGAACGGGTTGCGGCCCTCGGCCTCGAGCGCCTTGACGCGGGCTTCGATCAGCGGATCGTTCGGCGGCGGGAACGGCAGCTTGTCGATGAGCACGCATTGCAATGCGTCGCCGGGCACGTCGATGCCTTCCCAGAAGGTCTGCGAGCCGACGAGCACGGCGGCGGGCGCATCGAGAAAGCGCTGCAGCAGCGCGCGCTTGGGGCCGCTGCCCTGCACCAGCACTTCGACCTGCGACGCGCCCGCCGCATCGAGCCCGGCACGCAAGGTCTCGGCCACCAGCGGCAGCGCGCGCAGCGTCGTCGTCAGCACGAAGGTGCGGCCGCCCAGCGCCGCGGCGCAGCGCGCAGCCAGCTCGGCCACCGCGGTGGCGTGGCCGGCTTCGTTCGGTTTCGGAAAGCGCGGCGGCACATACAGCCGCGCATGGTTCGCATAGTCGAACGGGCTGCCGACGCGCAGCGTGCGCGCGTCTTCGAGCGCCGCCGAGCGCGTGAACCAGGAGAGCGCCTCGTCGTCGCCGAGCGTGGCCGAGGTGAAGATCCAGGTTTTCGGCGCCTTGGCGCGCTGCGCGGTAATGACGTTGCGGATGTCGAGCGGCGACTCGATCAAGCGTACGCCGTGAGCCGACAGATCGATCCAGCGCACGCGGCCAGCGGCGCCGTCGGCGGTGAAGGTCTGCGCCGCCGACGCCAGTGCCGCCGCGCGCTCGGCCAGGCGGCCGAGGTCCGGGCCGATGTCGATCGCCGCTTTCAGCGCCGCTTCGGCGGCCGTGGCGGTCTCGGCCAGCGAGGCCAGCGCCTGCACGAACGCGGGCTGCTGCGAACGTTCGCTCCAGCGCAACTTCAGCAGCGCGCGCACTTCGCGCAGCGGGCCCGCCGCCGCCAGCCGCAGCTCGCGCGCATCGCGCTCGATCGCGCCGGCCAGCGCCGGCCAGTCGGCCAGGCCGCGCGCTTGCGCCAGGCCGATGGCCGTGAGGTCGCGCGCAAAGTCGATCAGCTGCGAGCTGCCGAGCGCCAGGCCGAGGAACTGCACGCCGGCGTCCGAGAGCTGATGCGCTTCGTCGAACACCACCGCCTCGACGCTCGGCAGCAGCTCGGCCATGCCGCTGTCGCGCACGGCGAGGTCGGCGAAGAAGAGGTGGTGGTTGATGACGACGAGGTCGGCCGCCATCGCTTCGCGCCGCGCGCGGACGACGTGGCAGGCGGCGAACTGCGGACAGTCGCTGCCCAGGCAGTTCTCGCGTGTCGAGGTCACGAGCGGGATCACCGGCGAGCGGTCGTCGAGGCCGTCGATCTCGGCCAGGTCGCCGCTCCTGGTCGAGGGCGCCCAGGCTTCGATGCGCGACAGCGCGCGCAGCGCAAAGCGGTCGGGCATGTCGAAACCCTGCCGCGCCTGCTGCAGCCGGTGCAGACAGAGGTAGCTCGCGCGGCCCTTCAACAGCGCCACGCGCACCGGCACGCCGAGGGCATCGACGAGCCGCGGCAGGTCGCGCAGGAAGAGTTGATCCTGCAGACTCTTCGTTGCGGTAGAGACGAGCGCGCGCTTGCCCGACAGCAACAAGGGCACGAGGTAGGCGAACGTCTTGCCGACCCCCGTGCCGGCCTCGGCGACGAGCGCCTCGCAGTCGTCGATCGCCGCGGCCACGGCCTGCGCGAACTGCTGCTGCACGGCGCGTTCGGTGTAGCCGGGGTCGGCCGCGGCCAGCGGACCACCGCTGCCGAAAGCCCGGGACACCGATTCGGCGAGCGTGGGGACGTCGGTGCTCACGCAGGCTCGGGCGGATCGACGATCGCCTCCAACTGCGAGATCTGATCGCGCAGCCGCAGCCTGCGCTTCTTCAAGCGGCGCAGCGCCAGATCGTCGAGCGGCATTTGTTCGGCGGCGCGGTCGATCAGGCTGTTCAGATCGGCATGCTCCATGCGCAGCTCGATCAGGCGCCGCTGGGGCGAATGCAGGTTCTGGTCCATTGGTTTGCCGACGAGTGTAGGCGCGCGGCACGAGTTCACATCCGGGCAACAACAACCGCCGTGCCGAGGGGTCCTTCCCGTATATTCGCCGCATGCCACCGCCCGCCGCTTTGCAGCCTGCCTATCGACTCAATGCCGCCACCGGCATGCACCGCGGCGACCGCCAGTACCAGCAAGACCAGGTCGAGTTCATCGCCCACACGCGCGTGCCCGGCTGCGCGCTCGCGGTGCTGGCCGACGGCATGGGCGGCAAGAGCGGCGGCCGCAAGGCGGCCGACCAGGTGATCATGGTGGCGCGCCAGCTCTACGAGCGCCATGTGCCGGAGAAGGACGACGCGCCGGACCTGCTGCGCCAGGTGGTGCAGGAGTCGCACACGATGATCAAGCTGACCGCGATGACGGCCGAAGAAGAGCCGCACAGCACGGTGGCGGCGTTCATCATCGGGCCCAACCGGCGCTGCGACATCGTCCACGCCGGCGATTCGCGCATCTATCACTTCCGCGGCTCGGAGATGGCCAGCCGCACGATCGATCACTCCTACGTGCAGCGGCTGATCGACGAAGGCCAGATCACCGAAGAAGAAGCGAACACGCATCCGCAATCGAACCTGCTGACCGGCTGCCTGGGCACGCATGCCGACCCGCCGCTGGCGGTGCGCGAACTCGGCATGCTCGAAGTCGGCGACTCGGTGCTGGCCTGCAGCGACGGCTTGTGGCATTACTTCACGCCGCGCGAGATCGGCGCCATCGTGCACACGCTGCCGGCGCGCGAGGCCAGCGAGATGCTGGTTTCCAAGGCGCGCCAGCGCGCCCGCGGCGGCGGCGACAACCTGTCGCTGGCGCTGGTTCGCGTCGAGACGCTCGAGAACGTGCCGCGCCGCTGAGCGGCTCAGCGCGCGGTTGCCGACGCCGCACTGGCAGCGGGCACAGGCAGCGACGGCGACGGCGGCTTTTTCGCGTTGCGCTCGAGGTTGCGTTGTTCGACCGCCGCGCGATGCGCCGCAGCCTCTTCGGCGCGGCGCTTCGAGGCGGCGGCGCGCTTGGCCGCAGCCGCCCGTTCTTCCGCCGCCACGGCCGCGCCACGACGGCGCGCGCCGGGCCGGCTGGCTTCTTCGGATTCGAGCGACGAGGCTGCGCGCGCCGGCGCCGCAGCCTCACGCGACGCAGTAGCTGCCCCTGCAGCCGGCGGCTGACGCGACTCGTCCTCGCGCGCCTGGGCATCCTGGCGCTGGCGGATGCGCTCCTGGCGCTCCGCCGCGCGGCGCTTCCTCTGCGCATCGTCGAGCAAGGCGCGCTGCCGGTCGAGCTGAAGCAGCGCCGCCCGCCGCTCGTCGCGCACCTGCGCCACACAGGCCGAGACGGCAAAGCGCGGCGCACAGGCCGCCTCGCCGGCGCGCGCCCGCGCGATGACGTTGCCGCGCTCGCGTTCGATGCGGCGGCGCTGTGCGGCATCGTCGTCGGCCGCAGGAGCGGCGAACGCCGCAGCGGCCAACAGCGCCAACAAGCTAAGTGATCGACGTATCGACATCGCGCCGCTCCAGGGCCAGAAATTCGGCCGATTGCATCTCCATCAGCCGCGACACCGTCCGCGGAAACTCGTGCGACAGCGGGCCTTCAGGATAGAGCTGCTCGGCCGGCACCTCGGCCGACATGATGAGCTTGACGCGCCGGTCGTACAAGACATCGATCAGCAAGGTGAAGCGACGTGCCTCGCTGGACAGGCGCGGCGGCATCTGCGGCACGTTGGACAGGATCAGCGTGTGAAAGCGGCTGGCGATTTCCAGGTAGTCGTTCTGCGAGCGCGGGCCGCCGCACAGCCACTTGAAATCGAACCAGACCACACCGCCGGCCTTGCGCCGCGCCGTGATCTCGCGCTGCTCGATGTGCAGCAGCGGGTTTTCGTCGCGGGCTTCGGCGATCTCGTCGAAGGCTTTGGACAGCGCGGCATCGGCCTCGGGCCCGAGCGGGCAGTGGTAGCGCTCGACATGCTGCATCGCGCGGCTGCGGTAGTCGGTGCCGGCATCGACGTTGATGACTTCGAGCTTGTCCTTCAGCAGCGCGATCGCCGGCAGGATGCGGTCGCGGTGCAGACCGTTCGGGTACAGGCCGTCGGGCGGGAGGTTGGACGTGGTGACGATCGACACCCGGTTGGCGAACAGTGCGTCGAGCAGGCGGTGCAGGATCATCGCGTCGGTGACGTCGGAGACGTGAAACTCGTCGAAGCAGATCAGGCGAAAGCGCCGTGCGATGCGCGCGCCGAGCTCCTGCAGCGGGTTCGGCGTGCCCTTCAACTCCTGCAATTCACGGTGCACCTCGCGCATGAACTCGTGAAAGTGCAGCCGCGTCTTGCGCGTCAGCGGCACCGACTGGAAAAAACAATCCATCAGGAAGCTCTTGCCGCGGCCGACCCCGCCCCACATGTACACGCCGCGCGGGATCGGCGGGCGCACCAGCAGTTTGGTGACCGCGTTGCTGCGCCGCGCCTTGTAGTCGGCCCATTCCTGCTCGCAGCGTTCGAGCGCATCGACCGCGCGCAACTGCGCGGCGTCGCTCGCGTAGCCGCGCTCTTGCAGCGTTCGTTCGTACAGCGCGCGAACACCCATCAGCGACCGCCGGGCCGCCCCAAGGGCGCTGAGCGCCCCCTCGGGGGGCAGTGAACGCAGTGAGCTTGGGGGCTCACGTGCACTAGAAATTCAGCGTGCGCTTATCCACCGCCAGCGCGGCTTCCTTCGTCGCCTCCGAGAGCGACGGATGCGCGTGGCAGATTCGCGCCAGGTCTTCGCTGCTGGCCTTGAACTCCATCGCGACGACGCATTCGGCGATCAGCTCCGACGCCATCGGGCCGACGATGTGCACGCCGAGGATCTCGTCGCTCTTGGCGTCGGCGAGCATCTTCACCATGCCCGTCGTGTCGCCGAGCGCACGCGCGCGGCCGTTGGCCATGAAGGGGAAGGTGCCGGCCCTGTAGGCCACGCCGCGCGCCTTCAGTTGCTGCTCGGTCTCGCCGACCCAGGCAATTTCCGGGCTGGTGTAGATCACCCACGGGATGGTGTTGAAGTTGACGTGGCCATGCTGCCCCGCGATGCGCTCGGCCACGGCAACGCCCTCCTCTTCGGCCTTGTGCGCCAGCATCGGGCCGCGCACGACGTCGCCGACCGCCCAGACGTTAGCCAGATTCGTGCGGCAATCGTCATCGACGACGATCGCGCCGCGCGCATCGAGCAGCAGGCCGACGGCTTCGGCGCCCAGACCGATCGTGTTCGGCACGCGGCCGATCGAGACGATCAGGCGCTCGACGTCGAGCTTCGCCGCTTCGCCCTTGGCCGTGGTGTACGCCACGGCCACACCGCCCTTGCCCGACTTGACTTCACCGACCTTGACGCCGAGTTCGATCTTCAAGCCCTGCTTCGTGAACGCCTTGTGCGCTTCCTTGGCGATCTGCTCATCGACGGCGCCGAGGAAGGTCGGCAGCGCTTCGAGCACCGTGACCTCGGCGCCGAGGCGGCGCCATACCGAGCCCATCTCCAGGCCGATCACGCCCGAACCGATCAGGCCGAGCGTCTTCGGCACCGACGGGATGCGCAATGCGCCGTCGTTGGACAGGATGCGGTCTTCGTCGAACGGCGCACCGGGCAACGCGCGCGCGTTCGAGCCGGTGGCGACGATGACATGCTTGCCGACGATCTCTTCCTCGCCGGCCTTGATCTCCCAACCTTCGGCGGCAGCCTTCACGAACGACCCGCGGCCGTGGAAGAACGTCACCTTGTTCTTCTTGAACAGGTAGAGGATGCCGTCGTTGTTCTGTTTGACGACCGTGTCCTTGCGGCCGAGCATCTTGGCGATATCGAGCGACAGCTTGGCCGACACCGATGCCGTGATCGGCAAACGCATGCCCCGCATGCTCGAAATGCTCGCTCGATTGCAACAGCGCCTTGCTCGGGATGCAGCCGACGTTGGTGCAGGTGCCGCCCGGCGCGGGCCCGCCCTTGCCGTTCTTCCACTCGTCGATGCAGGCGGTGTTGAAACCGAGCTGCGCCGCGCGGATCGCGGCGATGTAGCCGCCGGGGCCGCCGCCGATGACGATGACGTCGAAGTTTTTTGCCATCGCATCCGCCTCAGATGTCGAACAGCAGCCGCGCCGGATCTTCGAGCGCTTCCTTCATCGCCACCAGCCCGAGCACCGCCTCGCGGCCGTCGATGATGCGGTGGTCGTAGCTCATCGCCAGGTAGTTGATCGGGCGCACGACGACGACGCCGTTCTCGACCACCGCGCGGTCCTTGGTCGCATGCACGCCGAGGATCGCACTCTGCGGCGGGTTGATGATCGGCGTGGACAACATCGAGCCGAAGACGCCGCCGTTGGAAATCGAAAAAGTGCCGCCGGACAAATCTTCCATCGACAGCTTGCCCTCGCCGGCCTTCTTGCCGTACTCGGCGATCTTCTTTTCGACGTCGGCAAAGCTCATCTGGTCGGCGTTGCGCAGGATCGGCACGACCAGGCCGCGCGGGCTGCCCACCGCGATGCCGATGTCGAAGTAGCCGTGATAGACGATGTCGTTGCCATCGACGCTGGCGTTCAACACCGGGTACTTCTTCAGCGCATGCACGGCGGCCTTGACGAAGAAGCTCATGAAGCCGAGCTTGGTCGCGTGCTCCTTCTCGAACTTTTCCTGGAAACGCTTGCGCATCTCCATCAGCGGCGCCATGTTGACTTCGTTGAACGTCGTCAGGATGGCGTTGGTGGCCTGCGACTGCAGCAGGCGCTCTGCCACGCGGGCGCGCAGGCGCGACATCGGCACGCGCTGCTCGGGGCGTTCTCCCAATGACGCGAGGTTCATCGCGGGTGCGGGCACGGAGGGCAAAGGCTTGGCAACCGCTGGCGCCGCGGCAACAGCAACGGCTGCAGGTGCGACGGTCGGCGGCTGTGCCAACGCGCCGAGCACATCGCCCTTGGTCACGCGGCCATCGCGGCCGCTACCGGCGACAGACCCCGCAGCCAGCTTGTTGTCGGCCATCAACTTGGTCGCCGCGGGCATCGTGATGCCGGACTTGTCTGCGGGTGGCGCGGCAGCGGATGCAGCGGGCGCAGGCGCTGCAACAGCCGGCGCCGCAGCACTCGCCTTGGCCTCGGTGTCGATCCTCGCGATCACCTGATCGGCCACCACGGTCGCGCCATTGGCGGCCACATGCGCAGCGAGCACACCCGCGGCGGGCGCCGGCACTTCGAGCACGACCTTGTCGGTTTCGATCTCGATCAGGATTTCATCGATCGCCACGGCCTCGCCGGGCTGCTTCTTCCACTGCAACAGCGTTGCTTCGGCAACCGATTCGCTGAGTTGCGGAACCTTGACTTCTACGATAGCCATTGTTGTTGTCTCGTCTTGAAGTTATTTGCTGAGGACGAAGCCTTTGAGTTTGCCGAAGGCCTGGTCGAGCAGCGTCTTCTGCTGCTCGACGTGCAAGTGCGAATAGCCGACCGCCGGCGACGCCGATGCGGGACGCCCTGCGTAGCCGAGCTTCTGCCCTTCGCTCATGTTTTCGTGGATCTGGTGCTGGATGAAGAACCAAGCGCCCTGGTTCTGCGGTTCGTCCTGGCACCAAACCAATTCGGTGGCATTGGAGAAGCGCTTCAACTCGGCAGCGAAAGATTTGTGCGGAAACGGGTAGAGCTGCTCGACGCGAAGGATCGCAACGTCCCAGGCTTTTTTCTCGTCGCGCTTCTTGATCAGGTCGTACGCCACCTTGCCCGAGCAGGCGATGATGCGTTTGACCTTGTCGCGCTCGACCTCGTCGCGCGCCGGGCCGATGACGGTCTTGAACTCGCCCTTGGTGAACTCCGACAGCGGCGACGTCGCGTCCTTGGCGCGCAGCAGCGACTTCGGCGTCATGATGATCAGCGGCTTCCTGAACATGCGCACCATCTGCCGGCGCAGCGCATGGAAGATCTGGCTGGAACGTCGTCGGCTGCACGATCTGCATGTTGTTGTCGGCGGCAAGCTGCATGAAGCGTTCGAGCCGCGCCGAGCTGTGCTCCGGGCCCTGACCCTCGTAGCCGTGCGGCAGCATCAAGGTGATGCCGTTGACGCGGCCCCACTTGACTTCGCCCGAGGCGATGAACTGGTCGATGACGACCTGCGCACCGTTGACGAAGTCGCCGAACTGGCCTTCCCAGATCGTCAGCGTGTTCGGCTCGGCGCTCGAGTAGCCGTACTCGAAACCGAGCACGGCTTCTTCCGACAGGATCGAGTCGATGACGATGAACGGCGCCTGGCCATCGGCGACGTTGGACAGCGGCACGTAGATGCCCTCGTTCCACTTCTCGCGGTTCTGGTCGTGCAGCACGGCGTGGCGGTGGACGAAGGTGCCGCGGCCACAATCCTGCCCCGACAGGCGCACGCCGTAGCCGCTGGCGACGAGCGACGCGAACGCCAGGTGCTCGCCCATGCCCCAATCGACGTTGACTTCGCCGCGGCCCATCGCCGCACGGTCGGCAATCACCTTCTCGACCAGCGGATGGGCCTTGAAGTCTTTCGGGATCGTCGTGATGCGCTCGGCCAGGCGCTTGACCTCGGCCAGCGGTAACGCCGTGTCGGCGCCATCGGTCCACTTCTTGCCGAGGAACGGCGCCCAATCGACCGCGTACTTGCTCTTGAAGTTGGTCAGCACCGGATCGACGGTGTGCTTGCCGGCATCCATCGCCGCGCGAAAGGCCTTGACCCGTTCGTCCGGGCTGTCGGCGCCATCGGGGCTGATCACGCCTTGTGTCACCAGCCGGTCGCCGTAGAGCTTGCGCGTGCCCGGGTGCTGGCCGATCTTCTTGTACATCAGCGGCTGCGTCAGCGCCGGCGTGTCCTGCTCGTTGTGGCCGAGCTTGCGGAAGCAGATGATGTCCACCACCACGTCTTTCTTGAACTGCTGGCGGTAGTCCATCGCCAGTTGCGAACACAGCACCACGGCTTCCGGATCGTCGCCGTTGACGTGCATCACCGGCGCTTCGACCATCTTCACCACGTCGGTGCAATACAGCGTCGAGCGCGAGTCGCGAGGGTCGCTGGTGGTGAAGCCGATCTGGTTGTTGATGACGATGTGCACCGTGCCGCCGGTGAAGTAGCCGCGCGTCTGCGCCAGCGCCAGCGTTTCCATCACGACGCCCTGCCCCGCGAACGCGGCGTCGCCGTGCACCAGCACCGGCAGCACCTGGTCGCCCTTCATGTCGCCGCGGCGGTCCATGCGCGCCTTGACGCTGCCTTCGACCACCGGGTTGACGATCTCGAGGTGCGACGGGTTGAAGGCGAGGCTCAGGTGCACTGCACCGCCCGGCGTCGAGATGTCGCTCGAAAAGCCCTGGTGGTACTTGACGTCGCCGGCCGGCAGCACTTCGGCCGCCGTATGGTCGAACTCGGCGAACAGGTCCTTGGGCATCTTGCCCAGCGTGTTGACGAGCACGTTCAGCCGCCCGCGGTGCGCCATGCCGATGACGATTTCCTGCACGCCCTTCTCACCGGCGCGCTGCACGACCTCGTCCATACTGGCGATGAAGCTCTCGCCGCCTTCGAGCGAGAAACGCTTCTGGCCGACGTACTTGGTGTGCAGAAAACGCTCCAGGCCTTCAGCGGCCGTGAGGCGGTCGAGGATGTGCTTTTTCTCGTCGCTGGTGAAGCTCGGCTTGCTGCGGATCGACTCCAGCCGCTCCTGCCACCAGCGCTTTTCGGCCGGGTCGGTGCAATGCATGAACTCGACGCCGATCGAGCCGCAGTAGGTTTCGCGCAGGGCCTGCAGGATCTCCCGCAGCGTCATGTGCTCGGCCTTCGTGAAGTACGTGTTCGTCGCCGAAAACGTGATCTCCATGTCCGACTCGGTCAGGTCGTAGAACGCCGCTTCGAGCTCGGGGATCTTCGGCCGCTCGGTGCGCTTCAGCGGATCCAAGTCGGCCCAGCGGCTGCCGAGAACGCGGTAGGCCGCGATCAGCGACTGCACATGAACCTGCTTGCGCGCCACCGCGAGGTCGGCCTCGCTGGCCTTGACGGCAAACGCGTTGGCCTTGGCACGTTGGGCGAACGATTCGACCACCGGCGCATGGGCCACATCGCGGCCATCGCTGCCATCGACCGCCGGCACGTTCTGCAGCTTGTCGAAGTAGGCGCGCCAGTTGTCGGGCACGCTGCCCGGATTGTCGAGATAGGCTTCGTAAAGCTCTTCGACGTAGGGAGCATTGCCCCCGAACAGGTACGAGTTCGACCTGTATTGCTGCATCATCGTCGCTCACCTCTGGCCGCGGTCTGCGCGGCATTCGATGGGTTGCACAACCTTCCGCGGCCCGGCTGCACCGGTGGGCGGACTAGCGTTCGCGCCGTCTGGGAAAAACTCCTTTTCGGGCGGAAGGACTTTACTGCTGAGGCGCGCACTCTAGCATCGAAGGCCGGCGCGAAGGCGATGAAAGGCGTTTGTTTGCGGCGTTCATGTGGCGATCGCGCAGCCGCTTCGAGCCGCACCATCGCAACCGCCATGATCCGCTCGATCCGCATCCACGCCGCCGCGCCGCCCAAGCCCGCCTGGGGCTCGGCCTGCAACGGCTGCGGCGTCTGCTGCTTGTCGCAGCCCTGCCCTGTGGGCATCCTCGTCAGCCTGAAACTGAGTGGCGCGTGTCACGCGCTGCGCTGGGACGCGGCAGCCACGCGCTACCGCTGCGGGTTGATGGCATCGACCCTCAGGCCCCTCGCGAAGCGCTGGATCGCCGCCGGCAAGGGCTGCGACAGCGACGCCGATGCGGCGTAGCTACTGCGGCGCCGAAGCCGCAGAAGCGGCAGACGCCGCAGGCTCGGGCGGCTTGCTGCGCGGCAACGGCACGCTGCCACCCACCGAAACGCCGACGTTGCCGCCGCCGATCGGCACACCGATGCCCACGCCGACGCCGATCGACTCGCAGGCCGCCAGCAGCGTGGCGGCACAGAGCAAGGCGGCGAGCAGGCGCTTCATCGACAACTCCTAGACGCTCAATCGGGCCTTCGCCTGACCATACTCCGCAGCCAGACGATCGACCAGCGCGGCCGTCGGCACCACGGCTTTCACCGCCGCGATGCCCTGGCCGCAGCCCCAGATGTCTTTCCAGGCCTTCTTGCTGCCCTCGCCGCCGCCGAAGTTCATCTTCGTCGGGTCGCTCTCGGGCAGGTTGTCGGGGTCGAGGCCGGCGTTGCGGATCGAGGGCTTCAGGTAGTTGCCGTGCACGCCGGTGAAGAGACTCGAATAGACGATGTCGTCGCTCGTGCCTTCGACGATGGCTTGTTTGTACGCGTCGCTTGCGCGCGCTTCGTCGGTCGCGATGAAGGCCGAGCCGATGTACGCCAGGTCGGCGCCCATCGCCTGCGCGGCGAGCACGCCGCCGCCGGTGGAGATTGCGCCGCTCAAGGCGAGCGGGCCGTCGAACCACTCGCGGATTTCCTGGATCAGCGCGAACGGGCTCTTCACGCCGGCATGTCCGCCTGCGCCTGCGGCCACTGCGATCAAGCCGTCGGCGCCCTTTTCGACCGCCTTCTTGGCAAAGAAGTTGTTGATGATGTCGTGCAACACGATGCCGCCCCATGCATGCACTGCATCGTTGACGTCGGTGCGCGCGCCGAGCGAGGTGATGATCACCGGCACCTTGTACTTGGCGCAGACCTGCATGTCGTGCTCGAGCCGGTCGTTGCTCTTGTGCACGATCTGGTTGATGGCATAGGGCGCGGCTTTGCGATCGGGGTGGTCGCGGTCCCAGGCCGCGAGCGTCTCGGTGATCTCGGCCAGCCACTCGTCCAACTGCTCGGCCGGGCGCGCGTTCAGCGACGGCATGGCGCCGACGACGCCGGCGGTGCACTGCGCGATGACGAGCTTGGGGTTGCTGATGATGAAGAGCGGCGCGCCGACGACAGGAATGCGAAGACCCTGCAACTGCTTGGGCAAGGTCATCTCAGTGCCGCCCGGCCGCCCGAAGGCACTGAGCGCCCCCTCGGGGGGCAGCGAGTGAAGCGAGCGTGGGGGTCATCAAAACGCCTCCAGTGCCATGTCGTTGATCGCGGCGTGGCCTTCGACGATCGAGTCGCGGATGCCGGGTACTTTGGAAAGGATGTGCTCGGCGTAGAAGCGCGAGGTCACCACCTTCGCGGCCATGAACGTTGCTTCTTCCTTGCTGTCTTCAGCGACGATCAGCGCACGCGCCATCTGCCAGCCGGCCATCAGGTTGCCGGCGAGCATCAGGTAAGGCACCGAGCCGGCGAAGACCGCGTTGGGGCTGGCCTTCGTTTGGCCGGCGACAAACTCGACGACTTCGACGAACGCTTTGCGCGCGGCGACCAGGTGCTTGTGCATCGCCTTGCTCGGCGCGCTGCTGCGCTGGGCCAACGCGGCTTCGGTCTTTTCGATCTGCCCTGCGATCGCCTTGGCCACCTGCCCGCCGTCACGCGCCGTCTTGCGGCCGACGAAGTCATTGGCCTGGATCGCGGTCGTGCCTTCGTAGATGGTGAGGATCTTCGCGTCGCGCAGGTACTGCGCCGCGCCGGTCTCTTCGATGAAGCCCATGCCGCCGTGCACCTGCACGCCGAGCGAGGCCACGTCGAGGCTCATCTCGGTGCTGAAGCCCTTCACGAGAGGCACCATGAACTCGTAGAAGGCATGGTTGTGCTTGCGCACTTCGGCATCGGCGTGGTGGTGCGCGGCGTCGTAGGCCGCCGCGGCGACGATCGCCATCGCGCGGCAGCCTTCGGTGTGAGCGCGCATCGTCATCAGCATGCGCTTGACGTCCGGGTGGTGAATGATCGGCGCGCTCTTGTTCATCGAGCCATCGACCGGACGGCTCTGCACGCGGTCACGCGCGTAGGCCACGGCCTTCTGGTAAGCGCGCTCGGCGATCGCGATGCCCTGCACGCCGACGGCATAGCGCGCCGCGTTCATCATGATGAACATGTATTCGAGGCCGCGGTTCTCCTGGCCGACGAGGTGCGCCACGGCGCCGGGTCCGGTGCCGTTCACATTGCTCGCCGCCGTGCCATCGCCGAACTGCAACACCGCCGTCGGGCTCGCCTTGATGCCGAGCTTGTGTTCGATGCTGACACGCAATGCACGTCGTTGCGTTTGCCGTCCGGCAACACCTTCGGGCAGATGAACAGCGAGATGCCCTTCACGCCTTCCGGCGCACCGACGACGCGCGCCAGCACCATGTGGACGATGTTGTCCGCCATGTCGTGCTCGCCGTAGGTGATGAAGATCTTGGTGCCGAACAGCTTGAAGCTGCCGTCGGCCTGCGGCTCGGCGCGCGTGCGCACGAGCGCGAGGTCGCTGCCGGCCTGCGGCTCGGTCAGGTTCATCGTGCCGGTCCACGAGCCATCGACCATCTTCGGGATGTAGGTCTGCTGCTGCTCGGGCGAGCCGGCCGTGAGCAGCGCTTCGATCGCGCCGTCGGTCAGCAGCGGGCACAGCGCAAAACTCATGTTGGCACTGTTGATCATTTCGATGCAGGCCGCGCCGATCGTCTTCGGCAGACCTTGGCCGCCGAACGAGACCGGGTGCTGCAGGCCCTGCCAGCCGCCCTCGGCGAATTGCTTGAAGGCCTGCTTGAAGCCGGGCGTCGTCGTCACCTTGCCGTCCTTGAACGACGACGGGTTCTTGTCGCCTTCCCAGTTCAACGGCGCGACAACGTCTTCGTTGAACTTCGCGGCTTCTTCGAGCACGGCCGCCGCGGTGTCGAGCCCCGACTCCTCCAGACCTGGCATGCGCGCCACGGCTTCGAGATCGGCGAGCTCTTTCATGCAGAAGAGCATGTCCTTGATGGGGGCACGGTAGGTCATCGGGGTTACCTCACAAAGCCTTGACGAGTTCGGGCACGGCGGTGAACAGATCGGCCTCGAGCCCGTAGTCGGCGACCTGGAAGATCGGCGCCTCGGCATCCTTGTTGATGGCGACGATGACCTTGCTGTCCTTCATGCCGGCCAGGTGCTGGATCGCGCCGCTGATGCCGGCGGCGATGTACAGCTGGGGCGCGACGATCTTGCCGGTCTGGCCGACCTGCCAATCGTTCGGTGCATAGCCGGCATCGACGGCCGCGCGGCTGGCGCCGAGCGCGGCGCCGAGCTTGTCTGCGAGCGGCATCAGCACCTCGTTGAATTTGTCGCTGCTGCCGAGCGCGCGGCCGCCGCTGACGATGATCTTGGCGGCCGTGAGTTCGGGGCGGTCGAGCTTGGCGATCTCGGAGCCGACGAAGGAAGAGCTGCCGCTGTCCGCCACCGCTGCGATGCTCTCGACCGCGGCGCTGCCGCCTGTCGCAGCCGCCGGGTCGAAGCCCGTCGTGCGCACCGTGATGACCTTGATCGCATCGCTGCTCTGCACCGTGGCGATCGCGTTGCCGGCGTAGATCGGGCGCTCGAAGGTGTCGGCGCTGACGATCTTCATCGCGTCGCTGATCTGCGCCATGTCGAGCAGCGCGGCGACGCGCGGCGCGACGTTCTTGCCATGTGCGGTCGCAGGGAACAGCAGGTGGCTGTAGTTCTTCGCGATCGCGAGCACCTGTGCGGCCACGTTCTCGGCGAGCTGTTCGGCGAGGCTGGCGCCGTCGGCATGCAGCACTTTGGCCACGCCGGCAATCTGCGCCGCCGCCTGAGCCGCACCGCCGGCGTCGTGGCCGGCGATCAGCACATGCACGTCGCCGCCGCATTGCACCGCGGCGGTGACGGTGTTGAGCGTTGCGCCTTTCAAGGTGCCGTGGTCGTGTTCGGCAATGACGAGGACAGTCATGTCAGATCACCTTCGCTTCGTTCTTGAGTTTGGCGACCAGCGTGGCCACGTCGGGCACCTTGATGCCGGCGCCGCGCTTCGGCGGCTCGGTCACTTTGAGCGTCTTGATGCGCGGCGTGACATCGACGCCGAGGTCGGCGGGCTTGAACACCTCGAGCTGCTTCTTCTTCGCCTTCATGATGTTCGGCAGCGTCACGTAGCGCGGCTCGTTGAGGCGCAGGTCGGTGGTGATGACAGCCGGCATAGTGAGCTTCACCGTCTCCAGGCCGCCATCGACTTCGCGCGTCACGCTGACCTTGCCGTCGGCCACTTCGATCTTCGACGCGAACGTGCCCTGCGGCAGATTCGCCAGCGCGGCCAGCATCTGCCCGGTCTGGTTGCAGTCGTCGTCGATGGCCTGTTTGCCGAGGATGATCAACCCCGGCTGCTCCTTGTCCACCAGCGCCTTCAACAGCTTGGCGACGGCCAGCGGCTGAAGTTCATCAGCGCACTCGACATGGATCGCACGGTCGGCGCCGATCGCCATCGCGGTGCGCAGCGTCTCCTGGCACTGCGTGACGCCGCAGGAGACGACGATGACTTCGGTGGCGGCGCCCTTCTCCTTCAAGCGCACCGCCTCTTCGACCGCGATCTCGTCGAACGGGTTCATGCTCATCTTGACGTTCGCGATGTCCACACCCGAACCATCGGCCTTGACGCGCACCTTGACGTTGTAGTCCACCACCCGCTTCACGGGCACCAAAACTTTCATGCGTGTTGCTCCTTGAGTTCGTTGCGCACCATAAAGCGAACGACCGTTCGATTTTAGACCCCTGACTCCACAGCCTTGTCCATTGCGAGTTTCGCGCCGCGCTCGACATTCACATGGCGCAGCAGGACGAGACCGATGACGAAGAAGACCGCTGTCGATGCGATGCCGATGCGATGGTTGCCTGCCGTCGCCCATGTCACGAGGCCGTACGTGACTGGGCCGACGATCGCCGACAGCCGCGTCGCGAATGTCCACAGGCCGAAGAACTCGGCAAGCTGCCGGGGTGGTGCGAGCAAACCGGCGATCGCGCGGCCCGCCGATTGGCTCGAGCCCATGCACAGCCCGGCGATCACCGCAGCCACCCAGAACAGCGCGGCGGTTTGCGTGAGGGCGGCCAATGCGCACATGACGATCCAGCCGATCAGCGTGACGGCCAGCGCGCGCTTGTGGCCGCTGCGGTCCTGCCAGTAACCGAACGCAAACGCGCCGACGGCCGAGGCGATGTTGACGAGAAAGACCAGCATCATCGTGTCGGTCTGCTTGAAGCCGAGCGCCTGTTCGGCATACACGGCGGCCAGCGCGATGACGACGCCGATGCCCGCTTGGTAAGCCAGAGCGGTCGCGAGCAGCCAGCGGAAATCGGCAAAACGCTGCGCCTGATGCCACGTTTGGCTCGAGTCGCGCCAACGAATCGCGCAAGCTGTGCGAAGCGCCGCCTTGCGGCACGGCGCGCTCCTTCAACAACGCGAAGGTCGCGAGCGACGCGATGCCATACACGGCCGCGGTGATCACCATCGTCACAGGCACGAACTGATCGGCCTTCTGCCCCTGCTTCTGCGCCCAGATCACATAGGCCAACGACAAGCCGAGCGACAACATGCCGCCGAAGTAACCGAAGCTCCAACCCCATCCCGAGACCTTACCCATCGCTTCGCGCTTGGCGAGTTCGGGCAGGAAGGCCGCGGTCAGCGCTTCGCCGTAGGCGTAGAACAGGTTCGACAGCACGATCGCCACGACAGCCAGGGCTACATCGTTGCGGCCGACCCAGAACAACGCCAGCGTGCTGATGACGCATGCGACGGTGGTCAGCATCAGCAAGCGCTTCTTCGCCGCGCGCAAATCGGCATAGGCGCCGATCGCCGGCATCGTGAACATGATGATGAAGTTCGACAGCGCCAGCGTCAGCGTCCACGCCAGCGTGCCCCAATCGCGCACCGTCAGCGACCACGCCGACGAAGTAGGCGTTGAACACGGCGGTCAGCACGACCGTCGTGTAGCCCGAGTTCGCGAAGTCGTACATCGCCCAGCCGAAGACCTCGCGCTTCTTGACGCCAGGGTTCAGGGCTTCTTGGGCGAAGAGGGGCATCGAGGTCCTTCGCGTGATGGCAGCGTGGTGCCCGAGGCCGGGATCGAACCGGCACGCCCTCTTTCGAGAAGCGGCGGATTTTAAGTCCGCTGTGTCTGCCTATTTCACCACTCGGGCAACGGCTCCTATCATCGCCGAGCCATGACCGATCGCCGCCGACCACCTGCTGTTGCTGTTCCTTGCGGCAGTGCGGCGACGCTCGCGCTGGCTCAGCCGATTCGCGCCCGCGCCCGCCGCGAGACATCGATTGCCCGCGCGACCAGCTCACGCTGTACCGCGGCGAGGTCATCGGCTACACGCGCGCCGTCGGCCGCACGATGCTGCGCATTCGCACCGATTGGCAGACGATCGAGCAGCGTCGTGATCGCCCATCCCGGCAGTGACGACCCGAGCGCCGTGGTTTCGCATCGACGACGGCCGGGCCTTCAGCGCGGCCGATTGGGCACGCATCGAAATGAAAAAAGGCCGCCTGCGCAGCGGCGTGCGCGTGGCGGCCTGGGTCTGCGCCGATGCGCGCAATCCGACGATCGAATGGACGGCGCCTAGCGCTGGTAGCGGTACGCGCTGAACGCCGAGTCCATGCGCGCGTCCTGGAACACCGTGAAGGTGTTCATGCACGCGTCGTCGGTGTAGTCCATGAAGTTGGTGATCGGGTCGAGCCCGGCCTGCCTGTTGCAACTGTCGCGTCCGACCGGGCAGCCGAAGGCCGGCGAGCGTTCGGCGGCCGTGTCGGCGACATCGTCGCCGGGCGCCTTGCAGCCGCCCTGGAACGTGTGGTACAGGCCCATCCAGTGGCCGACTTCGTGCGTGGCCGTCGCTCCCAGGTTGTACGGTGCCGCGTCGCCGCCCGGCAGCGAGCCGGTGAGAACGACCACGCCGTCATCCTGCGGTTGCGCGGCGTAGTCCCACGGGAACGTGGCCCAGCCGAGCAAGCCGCCGCCGATATTGGCGAAGTACAGGTTCAAATCTTTCGCCGTGCCTCGCCGCAGCGCCGCCTTGGCTTGCGCCTCGGCAGTGGTGCCGTTGCCCATCGTGTACCAGGACGTCGTTGGCAGTAACGTCGGTGGCGACGAGCCGGAACTGCCAGCCGGTGTTGCCGAACGCGGAGTTCAGCACGGTGATCTGGTCGGTGATCTGGCGCGGCGAGGCGCCGCCGCTGCCGTTGGCCGCGGTGAGCACATGCGCATAAACGTCGATCACTCCGCTCGTCACGACAGGCGGCGGCGGAGGCGGCGGGTCACCCGGCTTCTTGCCATTGTTGTTCTTGTTGCTGCCCGGGCCGCCGCGGTTGGCGATGATGTGCGCGTCGATCTGCGCCGCGCGCTCGTCGTCCACATGCGGCGTGGCGCAACGCAGGCCGGCGCCGATGAAAGCCTCCTGGCTGGTGAACGAGCGGCCCTGGAACACAAACGGCCGCCCCTGCTGCGCCCACACCGTTGCCAGCGCGCCGGCGCCGAGTGCCACGGCCACGAGGCCGCCGATCCATTTGCGATTCATCTGCTGCTCCTTGACGAAGAACGACTGAACTCGGCCTCGCATGAGGCGTGTCGAGTGTCGCGACCGCGTCGCCGTGGTGTCAATGCAGGTCAACGCCAGTGCCGCGCCGCGCGGCTACGATGCGCACCTGCACTTCAGGAGACCAGCATGGGCGCCACCGAAGCCTTCACTGCCACAACCACCGTCGGCCATTGGATTGCAGGCGAGCGCGTCGCCAGCAAGAGCGGCCGAGAGCAAGCCGTCTTCAACCCCGCCACCGGCGCCGTCGCGCGCCAAGTGGCACTCGCCTCGAAGGCCGAGGTGCATGCAGCGGTGGCCGCCGCGCAAGCCGCCTTCCCCGCCTGGGCCGACACGCCGCCGATCCGCCGCGCGCGCGTGATGCTGAAGTTCCTCGAGCTGATGAACCAGCACCGCGACACGATCGCCGCGATGATCACCGCCGAGCACGGCAAGGTGTTCTCCGACGCGCAAGGCGAGGTCACGCGCGGCATCGACATCGTCGAGTTCGCCTGCGGCATCCCGCAACTGTTGAAAGGCGACTACACCGACCAGGTCAGCACCGGGATCGACAACTGGACGCTGCGCCAGCCGCTCGGCGTGGTGGCCGGCATCACGCCATTCAACTTCCCGTGCATGGTGCCGTGCTGGATGTTCCCGGTGGCGATCGCGTGCGGCAACAGCTTCATCCTGAAGCCGAGCGAGCGCGACCCGTCGGCGTCCGTCTTCATGGGCGAACTGTTCAAGCGGGCCGGCCTGCCCGACGGTGTGTTCAACGTCGTGCAGGGCGACAAAGTCGCGGTCGATGCGCTGCTCGAGCATGCGGACGTGAAGGCGCTGTCCTTCGTCGGCTCGACGCCGATCGCGCAGTACATCTACGAAACCGGTGCGAAGAACGGCAAGCGCGTGCAGGCCTTGGGCGGCGCCAAGAACCACATGGTCGTGATGCCCGATGCCGACATCGAGCAGGCCGTCGATGCCCTCATCGGCAGCGCCTATGGCTCTGCTGGAGAGCGCTGCATGGCGATCTCGGTGGCCGTGCTGGTCGGCGACGTCGGCGATAGGATCGTGGCGCTGCTGGCAGAACGCGCAAAGACGCTGAAGGTCAAGAACGGCATGGCGGCCGACGCCGAAATGGGCCCGGTGATCACGAAAGAGGCCTTGGCTCGCATCGAGGGCTACATCGACATCGGTGTCAAGGAAGGCGCCAAGCTCGTCGTCGATGGCCGCGGCCTCAAGGTGCCGCAGCATGAGAGCGGCTATTTCACGGGCGGCACGCTGTTCGACCGCGTGACACCCACGATGCGCATCTACCAGGAAGAGATCTTCGGCCCCGTGCTGTCGTGCGTGCGCGCGCACGACTTTGCCGAAGCAGTGAAACTCGTCAACGAGCACCCCTACGGCAACGGCGTGTCGTGTTTCACCAGCGACGGCAACATCGCCCGCGAGTTCTCACGCCGCATCCAGGTCGGCATGGTCGGCATCAATGTGCCCATCCCCGTGCCGATGGCCTGGCACGGCTTCGGCGGCTGGAAGAAGAGCCTGTTCGGCGACATGCACGCCTACGGCGAAGAAGGCGTGCGCTTCTATACGAAGCAGAAGAGCGTCATGCAGCGCTGGCCGGCGAGCATCGGCAAGGGCGCGGAGTTTGCGATGCCGGTGGCGAAGTAGGACTGCTGCTCCGGGCAACGTGCAGTCGGCCTGTTTTATCAGGTCGATGCCACAGTTCAGCCTCGACACCCGCTGCACCCTAAGTACGCAGTGCACGCACCGAGATTGATTGATCAAGCGACGCTACGACAGCGCAGGCAGGTACTCTTGTCGCAAGAACAGCGCATCGCTCTCCAGCAGGTGCGGAAAGTGTCCATGGTTGTTCGGGAACAAGGCACACAACTCGTAGCCCCAGGCGGCCAGTTGCGACAGGACGACCTCGAAGGTCTCCTCGCCTTCGTACAGCCGCTTGAATGCCACTTCCACTTGCAGGGCCGGGAAGCGCTCCAGGCTCTCCACGTTGCCTCTGAGCAGACGAAGTTCGGTGCCCTGCGTATCCAGCTTCAACAGCCCGCGCCGCAGATCGGGCGTCATGGCCAAGGCGTCGGCGAGCGTGATCACGTTGACAGTGATCGAGGTGGCCACCTGGTGCGCACCGTGGAAGCGTCCCTCGAAGTCTTTGCTCGGCGCAGCCAGCGAGCTGAACTCGTCGCCGTGCATGACGTTGAAGGTTGCACGGCCGGGAGTTGCATCGACGGCACACTCGACGACGCGCCAGGACGGGTCGTGCGCGGCGAGCGCGCGAACACGTGCAGCCGCATCCGGCATTGGCTCGAAGCTGGTGATCGGCCCGCGGTAGCCCACGTCGTTGCGCAGGTGCTGAGCATACTGACCGACGTTCGCGCCGATGTCGAACACACCGTCGAACTCGAGCTGCTCGAACAGCCGTTTGAGCAGATGCTCGCCGTAGACAAGCCCGGTTTCTTTTTCCCGGACGAAGCGAAAGTGGCCGACCTGCGCCATGCGATCGACGTAGCGTGACGCTTGCTTGAGGAATCTGACGACTTGTTGGTTCATGACGTCCTGGATGGCCCAGGGACCGGCGCGACACGCGCCCGACCTACCCTGACGATCGCAACCGATTCTCCTGCCGGCCCGTGCACTGTCAAGGACAGCGGGGCAACGAACTGTTGTCTGGAGGCGCGGGGCGGAGTCGAACCGCCCTGGACGGATTTGCAATCCGCTGCATAACCGCTTTGCTACCGCGCCGTCGTCATGCTTCCTGAGACGAGAAAGGGAAGCTGTCGGGCTTCCCTTTTCGTGCAGCTATCTGGAGCGGGAGAAGAGTCTCGAACTCTCGACCTCAACCTTGGCAAGGTTGCGCTCTACCAACTGAGCTACTCCCGCGAGAGGGCCAAATTATAGCCAGACTTTTCGCGCCGCCCCGTTCACGTTCACGTTCAGTGCGCTCGTACCTCGCCCGGTGCCACCTTCGCCTCCGCAGCCTTGGCAGCCGCGGCTGCCTCAGCCACCGGGTCTTCATCCGGCAGCGGCTTGGGCATCGACTCCAACGCCACTTCGAGCACGCGGTCGATCCACTTCACCGGAATGATCTCCAGGTGGTTCTTGACGTTCTCCGGGATGTCCTGCAAGTCCTTGACGTTGTCCTCGGGGATCATGACCTTCTTGATGCCGCCGCGGTGGGCCGCGAGCAGCTTCTCTTTCAAGCCGCCGATCGCAGTGACTTCGCCACGCAAGGTGATCTCGCCGGTCATCGCCACGTCGGCATGCACCGGGATGCCGGTGAGCGCCGAGACAAAGGCCGTCGTCATCGCAGCACCCGCGCTCGGGCCGTCCTTGGGCGTGGCGCCATCGGGCACGTGGATGTGGATGTCCTTCTTCTCGAACATGTCGTCCTTGATGCCCAAGCGCCGTGCGCGTGAACGCACGACCGAGCGCGCAGCTTCCACCGACTCCTTCATCACGTCGCCCAACTGGCCGGTGCGGATGATGTTGCCCTTGCCGTTCATCACCGCGGCTTCGATCGTCAGCAGGTCGCCGCCGACTTCGGTCCACGCCAGGCCGACCACCTGGCCGACCTGGTTCTTCTTCTCGGCACGGCCGAAGTCGAACTTGCGCACGCCGAGGAAGTCGTTGAGGTTGTCTTCGCCGACCTTGACGATGCCGTCGTACTTCTTAAGCTGAATGCCCTTGACCGTCTTGCGGCAGATCTTGCTGATCTCACGCTCGAGCGAGCGCACGCCGGCCTCCCGCGTGTAGTAGCGGATGATGCCGCGGATCGCCGACTCTTCGACCAGCAGTTCTATTTCCTTGACGCCGTTGTTCTTCATCTGCTTGGGCAGCAGGTAGCGTTGCGCGATATCGACCTTCTCGTCTTCGGTGTAGCCGGCCAGGCGAATCACTTCCATCCGGTCCAACAGGGCCGGCGGAATGTTCATCGAGTTCGAGGTGGCGATGAACATCACGTCGCTCAAGTCGAAATCAACTTCGACGTAATGGTCGCTGAAGGTGTGGTTCTGCTCGGGGTCCAACACTTCGAGCAAGGCCGATGACGGGTCGCCGCGGAAGTCCATGCCGAGCTTGTCCACCTCGTCGAGCAGGAACAGCGGATTGCGCGTGCCGACCTTCGTCAGCGACTGCAGCACCTTGCCCGGCATCGAGCCGATGTAGGTGCGGCGGTGGCCGCGGATCTCGGCTTCGTCACGCACGCCACCGAGCGCCATGCGCACGAACTTGCGGCCGGTAGCGCGGGCCACGCTCTGGCCGAGCGAGGTCTTGCCGACGCCCGGAGGGCCGACGAGGCACAGGATGGGGGCCTTGACCTTGTCCACACGCTGCTGCACCGCGAGGTACTCGAGGATGCGCTCCTTCACTTTGTCGAGGCCGGCATGGTCTTCGTTGAGCACGTCTTCGGCATGCTTCAAGTCGTGCTTGACCTTGGTCTTCTTCGCCCACGGCAGGTTGACCAGCGTGTCGATGTAGTTTCGTACCACGGTGGCTTCGGCCGACATCGGCGACATCAGCTTCAACTTCTTGAATTCGTTGTCCACCTTCTTGCGCGCGTCCTTCGGCATGCGCGCGGCTTTGATCTTCTTCTCCAGGTCTTCGAGGTCGGCGCCTTCTTCACCGTCGCCAAGCTCCTTCTGGATCGCCTTGACCTGTTCATTCAGGTAGTACTCGCGCTGGCTCTTTTCCATCTGGCGCTTGACGCGGCCGCGAATGCGCTTTTCGACTTGAAGGATGTCCACTTCATGCTCGAGCAGTTCGAGCAGCTTTTCCATGCGCTTGCCGACATGGTCGAGGTCGAGCACCGACTGCTTGGCGTCGAGCTTCAGCGGCAGGTGCGCGGCGATCGTGTCGGCAAGGCGGCCGGCGTCGTCAATGCCGGCGATGCTGGTGAGAATTTCCGGCGGGATCTTCTTGTTGAGCTTGACGTACTGGTCGAACTGCTGCGTCACCGCACGGCGCAGCGCTTCGATCTCGGGCGTCGGATCGGCTGCGGGCGGGATCGGGCGCACTTCGCCAACAAAGAACTCGCCGCTGTCGGTGATGCTGATCGTGGTCGCGCGTTGCGTGCCTTCGACCAGCACCTTCACGGTGCCGTCGGGCAACTTCAACATCTGCAGGATCGACGAGACGCAGCCGACATCGAACATGTCGTCGGGTTTGGGCTCGTCCTTGCCGGCGGCTTTTTGCGCCACCAGCACGATCTGGCGTCCGGCTTCCATCGCGGCTTCGAGCGCCTTGATGCTCTTCGGCCGGCCGACAAACAGCGGGATGACCATGTGCGGGAACACGACCACATCGCGCAGCGGCAGCAGCGGCAGCGTGATCGGGTCCGCGGGGAGGATGGGATGTCCGGACATGGGGAGAACCTCTCTTTCTCAGGCCGACTTGGGGCCTGAGCGGTGAATCACAAGACTCAGGCGCTCGCCTTGGCTTTGTCGCGGTAAACGAGGAGCGGTTTCGTGCCCTCTTCGATGTTGTGCTCGTCCACCACGACCTTGGCCACGCCTTCGAGGTTGGGCAGGTCGAACATGGTGTCGATCAGCGCCTGCTCGACGATCGAGCGCAGGCCGCGGGCGCCGGTCTTGCGCTTCAGCGCCTTGCGCGAGATGGCGGCCAGGGCCGAAGGACGCAGTTCCAGATCGACGCCGTCCATCGCGAACAGCTTCTGGTATTGCTTGGCCAGCGCGTTCTTTGGCTCGGTGAGGATCTGCACCAGCGCGTCTTCGGTCAGCTCGCCAAGCGTGGCCACGACCGGCAGGCGGCCGACGAGCTCGGGGATCAGGCCGAACTTGATCAGGTCTTCCGGCTCGGCGTCGCGGAACAGATCGGCGGCGCGCTTTTCGGTCTTGCTGTGCACGGAGGCCGAGAAGCCGATGCCCGAGCGCTCGGTACGGTTCTGGATGACTTTCTCCAGCCCGTCGAAGGCGCCGCCGCAGATGAACAGGATGTTGGTCGTGTCGATCTGCAGAAAGTCCTGGTTCGGGTGCTTGCGCCCGCCCTGCGGCGGCACGCTGGCCATCGTGCCTTCGAC
The DNA here is from genome assembly GCA_963816315.1 of uncultured beta proteobacterium. Taxonomy (GTDB): domain Bacteria; phylum Pseudomonadota; class Gammaproteobacteria; order Burkholderiales; family Burkholderiaceae_C; genus CADEEN01. Next base: position 536,103 of record CAWFJZ010000029.1, on the reverse strand, counting down.
CAGCTTCAACAACGCCTGCTGCACGCCCTCGCCCGAGACGTCGCGCGTGATGCTCGGGTTGTCGGCCTTGCGAGAGATCTTGTCGATCTCGTCGATATAGACGATGCCGCGCTGCGCACGCTCGACGTTGTAGTTGCAGTTCTGCAGCAGCTTCTGGATGATGTTCTCGACGTCCTCGCCGACGTAGCCGGCTTCGGTCAGCGTCGTCGCATCCGAGATCACGAACGGCACATTCAAGAGGCGCGCCAGCGTTTGCGCAAGCAGCGTCTTGCCGGAGCCGGTGGGGCCGATCAGCAGGATGTTGCTCTTCGACAGCTCGACCTCGTCCTTGCTGCCCATGTGCTTCAGGCGCTTGTAGTGGTTGTAAACCGCTACCGACAACGTTCGTTTGGCCGGGTCTTGCCCGATCACATACTGATCGAGGATGTTCTTGATCTCGACGGGGGTCGGCAGATCCGACTTCGCGGTCTTGGCGGCCGGGCTTTCGGCGGGCACCTCGTCGCGGATGATGTCGTTGCACAGCTCGATGCACTCATCGCAGATGAACACCGATGGGCCGGCGATCAGTTTCTTGACTTCATGCTGCGACTTGCCGCAGAACGAGCAGTACAGAACTTTTTCGCTGGAGCCGCCTTTTTTCTCGGGCATGGATGCGCCTCGTAAACCGTCAGCCGATCATAGTGCAAGGCACTGGGCCGTCCAGGCGCTGAAAAACAGCCCTTTTCGTGGCGCGGATCACAACTTCGTGTCGGGCGGTATCTCGCTCGCCGGTCTAGCGTTTCTCGATCACCTGGTCGATCAGGCCGTAGTCCTTGGCCTCTGGCGCCGACATGAAGTAGTCGCGCTCGCTGTCGGCCTTGATCTTGTCGAGGCTCTGGCCGGTGCGGTCGGCGAGGATCTGGTTCAGCGATTCGCGCAACTTGAGGATCTCGCGCGCCTGAATCTCGATATCGCTGGCTTGGCCCTGTGCGCCGCCCGAGGGCTGGTGAATCATGATGCGCGAGTTGGGCAAGGCGAGGCGCTTGCCTTTGGTGCCCGCTGCGAGCAGGAAGGCGCCCATGCTTGCTGCCATGCCCATGCACAGCGTCGAAACGTCGGGCTTGATGAACTGCATCGTGTCGTACACCGACAGGCCGGCGCTCACGCTGCCACCGGGCGAGTTGATGTAGAGGAAGATTTCCTTGTCCGGGTTCTCGCTTTCCAGGAACAGCATTTGCGCAACGACCACGTTGGCTGTCTGGTCGTTGACCGGGCCGACGAGGAAGACGATGCGCTCGCGCAGCAGGCGCGAGTAGATGTCGTAGGCGCGCTCGCCGCGGCCCGACGTTTCGATGACCATCGGCACGAGGCCGAGTGCTTGGGTGTCGAGTGCGCTCATCGAGAGTCTTTCGTGTGGGGGCTTCAGGCCGTCATCAGATCGTCGAACGGTAGCGCTTTATCAGTGACCTTGGCTTGGCCGAGCACATGCGCCGTGACATTGCTCTCGATCACGATCGCCTCGACCTCGGCCATGCGCTGGCGGTCCGACAGATACCAGCGCATCACCTCGGCTGGCTTTTCGTAGCTCTGGCTCATCTCTTCGATGTGCGCCTGCAACTGCTCGGGCTTGGCCTGCAGGTTGTTCGTGCGCACGAGTTCGGCGACGACGAGGCCCAGGCGCACGCGGCGCTCGGCTTGATCCTTGAACAGCTCGGGCGGGATCGGTGCCTTCTCGGCGTCCTTGACGCCACGCTGTTTCAAGTCGGCACGCGCGCCTTCGATCATGCGTTCAGTTTCGCCTTCGACCAACGCAGTCGGCACGTCGAGCTCGGCCGCGCCGACGAGTGCGTCCATCACCGCAGCCTTGTTGCGCGATAGCACGCGGAACTTGACTTCGCGTTCGAGATTTTTCTTCACGTCGGCGCGCAGCGCATCGACCGTCGCGTCCTTGATGCCGAGCGTCTTGACGAAAGCTTCGTTGACTTCAGGCAGGTGCTGAGCCTCGATCTTCTTCATCGTGACGAGGAAGTCGGCTTCCTTGCCGGCGACATCCTGGCCTTGGTAGTCGGCGGGAAACGCGACCGGGAACGTCTTGTTGTCGCCGGCCTTCATGCCGCGCACCCCTTGGTCGAACTGCGGCAGCATTTGGCCTTCGCCGACGATGAACTGGAACGCATCGGCCTTGCCGCCGGCGAACGGCTCGCCGTCGATCTTGCCTTCGAAGTCGATCGTCACGCGATCGGTCTCCGCCGCGCCTTCGCTGCTCGGCCGCTGCTGGAACGTGCGGCGCTGCTTGCGCAGGATGTCCACCGTCTTGTCGATCGCGGCTTCGGTGACTTCGGTGGATACGCGCTCGACCGACACAGCCGACAAGTCGCCGATCTTGACTTCCGGATAGACCTCGAAGGTGGCGTCGAAGGCCATCGCCCCTTCAGGCGACTCGTCCTTCTGCGTGATCTTGGGCATGCCGGCGACGCGCAGCTTGGCTTCGTTGGCGGCCGAGTTGAAGGCTTCGCCGACCTTGTCGTTCATGACTTCGTACTGAACCGAGTAGCCGTAGCGCTGCGCGACCACGCTCATCGGCACCTTGCCGGGGCGAAAGCCGTCGGCGCGCACGGTGCGCGCCAGCTTCTTCAGGCGGTTTTCGACTTCACCGCTGATGCTCGTGACCGGCAGGGTCAGCGTGATGCGGCGTTGCAGCTTTTCGAGAGTTTCAACTTGGACCGTCATGGCAATGCTCTTGGAAGGATCGAGGGGAAGTCGTGGTGCGCGGGGGGGGACTCGAACCCCCACGCCGATGAAGGCGTCAGGACCTAAACCTGGTGCGTCTACCAATTTCGCCACCCGCGCGGTTTGGTGGCGCTGAGCCGGCGAGTTTAGCTTGTGGCTTCGGCCGGCTTCTTGACGCGAAACCACGCCGCGTACAGCGCCGGCAGCGCGAGCAGGGTCAATGCGGTGGCCACCACGAGCCCGCCCATGATCGCCACCGCCATCGGCCCCCAGAAGACACTGCGCGACAGCGGGATCATCGCCAGCACCGCGGCCGCGGCGGTGAGCACGATCGGCCGGAAGCGCCGCACGGCGGATTCGACGATTGCCGTCCAAGCCGGCACGCCCTTCGTGCGGTCCTGCTCGATCTGGTCGATCAGGATCACCGAGTTGCGCATGATCATTCCCGCCAGCGCAATGAAGCCGAGCAGCGCGACAAAACCGAACGGCCGGTTGAGCAACAGCAGCGCGCCGGCCACGCCGGCAATGCCCATCGGCGCCGTCAGCACGACGAGGATGGCGCGCGACACCGACTGCAGTTGCAGCACGAGCAGCGTGAACATGATGAACAGCATCACCGGCACGCCGACCGCAATGGAGTCCTGGCCCTTGCTGCTCTCGGCCACGGCACCGGCGATCTGGATGTCGTAGTCGGGTGGCATCTTGGCTTTCAACTTCTGCAGCTCGGGCCAGACCTGAAACGTCACCGTCGGCCCCTGCAGGCCCTCGACGACATCGCCCTGCACCGTGGCTGCGAACTTGCGCCCTTCGCGCCAGATCACCCCCGGCTCCCACGCGAACTCGAAGCTCGCGATCTGCGACAGCGGGATCGCGCGGCCGCTGGCTGTCGGCAGATAGGCGGTGGACAAGTCGGTGATCGCATTGCGCTCGTCGGCCGGCTGGCGCAGCACGATGTCGATCAGCTTGTCGCCTTCTCGGTACTGCCCTACTGTCGAACCCGACAACACAGTGCGCGCAGCGACGGCGATGTTCTGGCTCGTCACGCCGAGCGCGCGCGCCTTGTCCTGATCGACATTCAGGCGCAGCACCTTCACGCGCTCGTTCCAGTTGTCGTTGACGCCGCGCATGTTCGGATTGGCCTGCAGGATCGCCTTGGCCTGTTCGGTCCATGCTCGAACGCCCGCCACGTCGGTGCCGACGACGCGGAACATCACCGGGTAAGGCACGGGCGGGCCGTTGGGCAGCACCTTGGTGCGGCCGCGGACCTCAGGGAACTCTGACGCCAACAAGGCCGGCAACTTCGTGCGCAGCGCATCGCGTGCAGCAAGATCCTTCGGCAACACGATGAACTGGCTGACGTTGCTGTTCTGGAAGACCTGATCGAGCGGCAGGTAGAAGCGCGGCACGCCGGTGCCGATCCACGCCGTCACGCTGGCCACGCCGTCTTCTTTCGCGATGCGCGCCTCGAAGCGCTTCGCAACGGCCTCGGTTTCCTGGAACGTCGCGCCCTCGGGCAACCACAGATCGACCAGCACTTCCGGCCGGCTCGAATCGGGGAAGAACTGCTGCTGCACGCGGCCCATGCCGACGACGCCGAGCGCAAACGTCAGCAGCGTGATGCCGAGCGTGATCCAGCGATGCGCCACGCACCAGTTCACGAGGGCGCGCAAGCGCGTGTAGAACGGCGAGTCGAACAACTCGTGCGGCTGGTCGCCGTCGGCATGCGGCCGCGTGCGCAGCAGCTTGACGCCGAGGTAGGGCACGAAATAGACCGAGACGAACCACGAGATCACCAGCGCCGCAGTCGTCACCGCGAAGATCGCGAACGTATATTCACCCGTCACCGACTTGGCCAAACCGATCGGCAGGAAGCCCGCGGCGGTGATCAACGTGCCGGTCAACATCGGCATCGACACCAGCTCGTAGCTGAAGGTCGCGGCGCGGGTGCGGTCGTAGCCCTCCTCCATCTTGCGCACCATCATCTCGACGGCAATGATCGCGTCATCGACCAGGAGGCCGAGGGCGATGATCAGCGAGCCGAGCGAAATCTTGTGCAGGCCGACGCCCCAATAGAACATCGTGACGAAGGTGATCGCGAGCACCAGCGGGATCGTGATGCCAACCACGAGCCCAGGCCAGATGTCGATGCGAAACGGTTTGGTGTGGAAGCCGAGCGCAATGAAACTGACGGCAAGCACGACGACGATGGCCTCGATCAGTACGCGCACGAACTCGCCGACCGAACGCGACACCGCCTGCGGCTGGTCCTGAATCTGGCTCATCTCGATGCCGACCGGCAATGCGGCCTGAATCGTCTTCGCTTCGATGCCCAGCGATTTGCCGAGCGCGATGATGTCGCCGCCCTTGGCCATCGACACGCCGAGCGCGATGACCTGTTTGCCCTGATGCCGCACTTTCACTTGCGGCGGATCGATCGTGCCGCGGCTCACGGTGCCGATGTCGGCCAGCCGCAACTGCGTGCCCTGCCCCGTCGTCGCATTGACGCCGCGGATCGGGAACTGCTCCAACTCCTTGACCGACTTGAACTGGCCGCCGATGCGCACCTGCAGGTTCTCGCTGCCGGCGTTCAATTGCCCCGCGCCTTCGACCGCGTTCTGCGCCGAGAGCTGCGCGATGACCTGGTTGAAATCCAGGCCGAGCGTGGCCAACCGCTTGTGCGAGATCTCGACGAAGACCTTCTCCGGCTGCGCGCCGAAGATCTCGACCTTGGCCACGTCCTTCACGCGCAGCAGCCGCTCGCGCACGGCGTCGGCATGCTCGCGCAGCTCCTCATCCGAAAAGCCGTCGGCCGACAGCGCGTAGATCGTGCCGTACACATCGCCGAAGTCGTCGTTGAACACGGGGCCGATCACACCCGCCGGCAGCGTGCCGCGCATGTCGCCGACGCGCTTGCGCGCCTGGTACCAGGAGTCGCTGACTTCGCGCCCGCGGATCACTTCCTTGACCTGCAGGATCGTCAGCGACTCGCCCGGCTTGGTGTAGCTGCGGATGACATCGCTGTACGGCACCTCCTGCAACGCACGTTCGATCTTGCTCGTCACCTGCTCGGCCATCTGCTCTGCCGACGCGCCGGGCCAGAAGGCCTGCACCACCATCGCGCGAAAGGTGAACGGCGGGTCTTCGTCCTGGCCCAGTTGAAAGTAGGCGGCGAAGCCGAGCACCATCAGCACGAGCATCAGGTAGCTCGTCAGCGCCGGGTGATCGAGCGCCCAGCGCGAGATGTTGAAGCGCGAAGCGCTGCTGTCGGTGATCTTGTCCATGTCAGCGCGACGCCGCGGAGGCAGAACGGCGTTGTACAGCGTCACCTTTTGCCCGGCGGTCAGCGTGTGCGCGCCGGCGCTGACGATCGTCTGCCCAACGCTGATGCCGCCGGCCACCAAGATCGTGTTGCCCTCGGCCCCCGCCACCTTCACCGGCTGCGCGCGCACGGTCATCGCACTCGTGTCGAGCAGCCACACATGCGACTGACCTTGTTGTTCGAAGACCGCCGCCAACGGCAGCTTGAAGGCGCCGGTCGCGCCGGGCACCAGCAATGAGACCGTCGCCGTCTGCCCGAGCCGCACGGCGGCGCGGCCGACGTTGGCCTTGACGAGGAAGGTGCGCGTCGAAGGATCGGCTGCAGCCGACACCTCGCGCACCGTCGCCGGCACGCTGCTCTCGCCTTCGCCCCACAGGCGCACCTTCAACACGCCGGGCTTGCCTTCGAGCGCACGCAATTGGCCAGCTTGCTGCTCGGGCACCGCGAACACCACGTCGCGCGGCCCGTCTTGCGCAACGCGCAATACCGGCGCACCGGCGGCGAGCACCGCGCCGGGTTCGGCGTCAACGCCGGTCACGACTCCCGCGCCATCGGCCACCAGCGTCGTGTAGCGCGCCTGATTGGTCTGCACGCTGGCCTGCGCGCGCGCCTGCTCGTACTGCGCCTGCGCGGCTTTGAACGTGCTCTCGCGGCGGTCGAGCTCGGCCGCGCTGATGAAGCCTTGCTCGCGCAATTCCTTGAAGCGCTTCAGATCGGCGTTGGCTTGATCGGCATTGACGCGCGCCGCTTCGAGGCCCGAACTCGCAGCCTGCTGGCCGAGCCGCAAGTCCATCGGGTCGAGGCTGGCCAGCACTTGGCCGGCCTTGACCCCATCGCCTAGATCTACAGGCCGCGACACCATCTTGCCGGCCACGCGAAACGACAGCCGCGACTCGGTCCGGGCACGCACTTCGCCGGCGTAGTCGATGCTCGTGCCCGCCGACTGCTGGCTGACGGTGATCGTGCGCACGGCGCGCACCGGCTCCGGCGGCGGCGCGGGGCGTGAACATGCGGTGCCCAGGGCGGCGAACGTCAATGCAAAGACGGGAGCGAGGCGGCGCATCGGATGCCTTTCGGCCCCGGTGTCGGCAGGCGACAACCAGAGCGGCTTGTAATTACTGACTGACTGGTCAGTAATATACGAGCCCACCTTCGGCTGTGTCAACGCGGAATCTTCGGCATCGCGTGTCACGCATGGACAATCGCGCCCCGATGACCACCCCGCATTACGAAAATTTTCCTGTCGCGTCGGTGCTGTGCCCGCCGGCGCTGCGGCCTGCCGTCACTGCGATTTACCACTTCGCGCGCACGGCAGACGACATCGCCGATGAAGGCGATGCGCCACCCGCTGACCGACTGGCCACGCTCGACCGCTATGAGCAAGCGCTGAGTGAAGCCGCACTCGGACGCAAGGGCAGCGAGTGGCCGCAGGTCTTCGGCCCCTTGGCGGCGCAGATCGCCGCGCACCAGCTGCCGGTCGCGCTGCTCGGCCAACTGCTCGATGCTTTCAAACAAGACACGCACAACCCGCTCTACCCCGACCGCGCCGCGCTGCTCGACTATTGCAGCCGCTCGGCCGACCCGATCGGCCGCTTGCTGCTGCACCTTGCAGGCGTCAACGAACCAGGCACCCTGGCGCAATCGGATGCGATCTGCACTGCGCTGCAACTCATCAACTTCTGGCAGGACATGTCGGTCGATCATGCGCGGGGCCGCTTCTACGTGCCGTTGGCCGATGCGCAACGTCACGGCCTCGATGTCAGAACGCTGAAGCGCGACAGCGATGCCTCGCGCGCGCTGGTGCGCGAGCTGTGCGCCTGGGCGCGCGAGCTGATGCAACGAAGGCGCACCGCTCGTGCACCGCCTGCCCGGCCGCTTCGGCTGGGAGTTGCGCCTCGTCGTTCAAGGCGGGCTGCGCATCCTCGACAAGATCGAAGCGCATGGCTTCAACGCGCTCAGCCGGCGGCCAACCATCGGCGCGCTCGATGCGCCGCTGCTGCTGTGGCGCGCGCTGTGGATGCCGCGCAGGAGCACGGCGTTGCTGTCCGATCAGGCTGCGCGATGACGCCCGAGCAATACGTCGAGGACCGCGCCGCCAAAAGCGGCTCGTCGTTCTACTACGCCTTTCGTTTTTTGCCGCCGCCGCGCCGCGCGGCGATCACCGCGTTCTATGCCTTCTGCCGCGAAGTCGATGACGTGGTCGATGAAGTGCAGGATCCCGGCGTGGCCGCGACCAAGCTGGCGTGGTGGCGCAAGGAAGTGGCGGCTGCGTTCAGCGGCGCGCCGAGCCATCCGGTGATGAAGGCGTTGATGCCGCATGTGGCGACCTATGCCATCGAAGCGCGGCACCTGCTGGCCGTGATCGACGGCTGCGAGATGGACTTGCAGCAAAGCCGCTATCTCGACTTCGCAGGCCTTTCGCGCTACTGCCATCTGGTGGCGGGCGTCGTCGGCGAAGTCGCGGCCAACATCTTCGGCCGCAGCGACGAACGCACGACCCTCTATGCGCACCAGCTCGGCCTGGCGATGCAACTTACCAACATCATCCGCGACGTCGGCGACGACGCGCGCCGCGGGCGCATCTACCTGCCGCTGGATGAGTGCAAGCGCTTCAACGTCAAAGCGAGCGAGCTGCTCCAACGCGAGTCGCCCTGGGGCTACAGCGAGCGCTTCACCGCGCTTATGAAGTTCCAGGCCGAGCGCGCGCACCGCGCCTACGACGACGCCATCGCGCTGTTGCCCGACACCGACCGCCGCGAGCAGCGGCCGGGACTGGCGATGGCGCAGATCTACCGCACGCTGCTGCGCGAGATCGAGGCCGACAACTTCCAGGTGCTGCACCAACGTGTCTCGCTGACGCCGCTGCGCAAGGTCTGGATCGCGATGCGCACGCACTGGCTCGAGCGTTGAACGCCAGGTCGCTGGCCGTCGTCGGTGCAGGCTGGGCCGGCTTGGCCGCTGCCGTGCGCGCCACCGAAGCGGGCCACCGCGTGACGCTGTTCGACATGGCGCCACAGCCCGGTGGCCGCGCCCGCGCGGTCGAACACGACGGCATCGTACTCGACAATGGCCAGCACATCCTGATCGGCGCCTACCGCGACACGCTGGCGCTGATGCGCACGGTAGGCGCTGATCCCGACGCGCTGTTCGATCGCCGCCCTCTCGCGCTGCAGGACCCACACGGCCGCGGCATCGTGCTGCCGCGTGGCCCGGCGGTGCCGGGCTTCGTGCGCGGGGTGCTGGCGCAGAAGGACTGGCCGCTGGCGGAACGCGTCGCCTTGCTCGCCGCGGCGGTGCGTTGGCGATTGGCGGGCTTTCGCGCGGCACCGCACCAGACCGTCGCCGATCTCGTGCGCAACTTGCCCGAGCGCGCACGGACGACGCTGATCGATCCGCTGTGCGTGGCCGCGTTGAACACACCATCGTCGCAGGCCAGCGCGCAGGTATTCCTGCGCGTGTTGCGCGACGCGCTGTTCAGCGGGGCCGGCGCGGCCGATCTGCTGCTGCCGCGCGTGCCGCTGTCGGCGCTGCTGCCGACACCGGCCGTGCAATGGCTGCAACAACACGGTGCGGCAATGCGCTGGACGGCGCGCGTGCAGCGCATCGAGCCCGCCGCCGATGCGCGCTGGCAAGTCGATGGCGAGCCCTTCGACACCGTACTGCTGTCGTGCAGCGCGCACGAAGCCGCGCGCCTGGCGCAACCCATCGCCGCGGGCTGGGCACAAACCGCCGGCGCCTTCGAGTACGAACCCATCGTCACCGTCTATCTGCAAAGCGCCGGCGCGCGCCTGCCCTCGCCGATGGTGGCGCTGCACGCCAGCCCCGACGCGCCGGCCCAGTTCGCGTTCGACCTCGGCGCGCTCGACGCCAGCGGTGCGCGCAAGGGCCTGTTCGCTTTCGTCGTCAGCGGCGCGAAGGCCTGGGTGGACGCGGGCCTGGACGCCACCGCACAAGCCACGCTGCGCCAAGCGCAATCGGAGTTCGGCTCGATCACGTGGCACCTGCTGCGCACGATCGCCGAACGCCGCGCCACCTTCATGTGCAAGCCGAACCTCGCTCGCCCGCCGACACACATCGCGCCCGCGCTTGCGGCAGCCGGCGACTACATCGACGGCCCCTACCCAGCCACGCTCGAGGGCGCCGTGCGCTCAGCGCTGAAGGCGTTGCACACGCTCGGGCTGCGCAAGCTCTGATGGCTTCCGGCATGCGGGCACTGGTTTCGCCATGCAAGAATCACGCAGCCATGGCGACCAAAGACCCAACCACTCCGAGCATCCAGGTTCTGGAGCGCAGCTTTGCGCTGCTCGACGTGCTGGCGCAGCAGCCGGAAGCCATGGCGCTCAAGGACATCAGCGAGCGCACGGGGCTGCATCCGTCCACCGCGCACCGCATCCTCAATGACCTCGTCGCCGGCCGCTTTGTCGATCGGCCTCAGGCCGGGCAGTACCGGCTGGGCATGCGTCTGCTCGAACTCGGCAACACGGTCAAGGAGCGGCTGTCGGTGCGTGAACTCGCCGCGTCGCCGATGCGCGAGCTGCACCGGCTGACGCACCAGGCGGTGAATCTGTCGGTGCGCCAGGGCGACGAGATCGTCTATATCGAGCGCGCCTACAGCGAGCGCTCGGGCATGCAGGTGGTGCGTGCCGTGGGCGGCCGCGCGCCGCTGCACCTGACCTCCGTCGGCAAACTCTTCCTGGCGGCCGAACCGCCCGAGCGCGTGCGCGCCTACGCCACGCGCACCGGCCTGGCCGGCCACACGCGCAACAGCCTGACGCAAGTCGCGGCGCTGGAGCGCGAACTGGAGGGCGTGCGTGCGCGCGGCATCGCGCACGACAACGAAGAGTTGGAGATCGGTGTGCGCTGCATCGCCGCCGGCGTCTTTGACGACGCGGGCAAGCTCGTTGCGGGGCTGTCGATCTCGGCGCCGGCCGATCGTCTCGAACTCGCTTGGGCCGATCGCGTCAAGGCGACGGCGCAGGACATCTCGCGCGCGCTCGGGCACGAGGTGCCGGCCAAGGCTGGCCGGTAAGTCAGCTCAGCGGGACTGCGACCGTGGCCGTGGCCGGAGCCGGGCTGCCGATGCTTTGCGTGGACAGCCAACTGCGGATGCGCTCGGCGTCGCCGACGCGCGAGTACTTGCCGGCCGAATCGAGCAGCACCATGACGAGCTTGCGACCCGAGAGTTGCGCCTGCATCACGAGGCAGCGGCCGGCTTCGGTGATGTAGCCGGTCTTCTGCACACCGATCGCCCAGTCGCTGTTGCGCACCAGGCTGTTGGTGTTGCGGAAGTGAACGGCGCGCGGACCGACCGCGACTTCGGCTTCGAGCGACGTGGACAGGCGGCGGATCATGTCGTTCTTGTCGGCCTCGCGCACCAGCAACGCCAGGTCGGTGGCGTTCGACTGGTTGCTGCTCGACAGCCCCGTCGGCTCGACATAACGCGTGTGCGTCATGCCCAGCGTGTGCGCGCGGCGGTTCATCGCCGCGACCACCGCCGGCAAGCCGCCGGGATAGTGGCGGCCGAGCGCGTTGGCGGCGCGATTTTCGCTGGCCATCAGCGCCAGATGCAGCATCTCGCCGCGCGTCAGTTGCGTGCCCAACCCCAATCGCGAGCGGCTGCCTTTTTCGGTGTCGATGTCTTCAGCGGTGATGGTCAGCAGCTCGTCCATCGGCTGTTCGGCATCGGCGACGACGAGCGCGGTCATCAGTTTGGTGATCGACGCGATCGGCAGCACGGCGTGCTGGTTCTTCGCCAGCAGCACTTCGTTGGTGTCCTGATCGAGCACCAGCACGGCAGCCGAGCGCAGCTCGAGCGGATCGTCCGCGGCATGCAGCCCCAGTTGCTGCCCGAACGACGGCACGGCCGGCACGACATAACGCGCCCGCACCAGGCGCTTGGACGACAGGGAAGACTTCTTGCTGGCCTTGACGACCACGGTCTGGTGTCTGGACGCCGCATCGGCGGGCAAAGCGATCAGCGCCGACAGGGTCAGCGCGATCAGCCCAAAACACACCCGATACTTTTGCTTGCCAAACACAGGGGAATTCCTAACGACGTTTCCGACAGAGTCTATCGGAGGAAGAAACCTACGCAATATCAAAAACTTGCGCGTTTCTCCTAAAGTCGTTCCTGGGTTTCCCCCAGCGCTTGACTTATGTCACGGGTTGACAGGTTTCATGTCTGTTACCCCTGGGCGGCGACGCGTTCGATCTTGCTGTGCAGCTTGTTCAGCGCCGCCAGGTAAGCCTTCGCCGACGCCACGACGATATCGGGATCGGCGCCCACGCCGTTGACCACGCGCCCGCCCAACTGCAGCCGAACCGTGACTTCTCCCTGCGATTCGGTGCTGCCGCTGGTGATCGCGTTGACCGAATACAGCACCAGTTCGGCGCCGCTCTGCGCCTTGGACTCGATGGCTTTCAGGCTGGCATCGACCGGGCCGTTGCCGTCGCTCTCGACCTTGAATTCATCGCCGCCGATCGCAAAGGCGACGCTCGCATGCGGGCGCTCCCCCGTGCCCGAGCGCTGGTCGAGTGTCAGCAGGCGGAAGTGCTCCTGCTCGTGCGTCACGCTTTCGTCGCCGACGAGGGCGATGATGTCTTCGTCGAAGATCTCGCTCTTGCGGTCGGCCAAGTCCTTGAAGCGCGCAAAGGCAGCGTTGACATCGGCCTCGCTGTCGAGGTCGATGCCGAGCTCCTGCAGGCGCTGCTTGAAGGCGTTGCGGCCCGAGAGCTTGCCGAGCACGATCTTGTTGGCCGCCCAGCCCACGTCTTCGGCGCGCATGATTTCGTAGGTATCGCGCGCCTTCAGCACACCGTCCTGGTGGATGCCGCTGGCGTGCGCGAAGGCATTCGCGCCGACCACGGCCTTGTTCGGCTGCACGACGAAGCCGGTGGTCTGGCTGACCATGCGCGAGGCGGCGACGATCTGCGTCGTGTCGATGCCCAGCGTCAATCCGAAATGGTCGCGGCGTGTCTTCACCGCCATCACGACTTCTTCGAGCGAGCAGTTGCCCGCGCGCTCGCCGAGGCCGTTGATCGTGCACTCGACCTGCCGCGCGCCGCCGATCTTCACGCCGGCCAGCGAGTTGGCCACCGCCATGCCGAGGTCGTTGTGGCAATGCACGCTCCAGATCGCCTTGTCGGAGTTCGGCACGCGCTCGCGCAGCATGCGGATGAACTCGCCGTACAGCTCGGGCACGGCGTAGCCGACGGTGTCGGGGATGTTGATCGTCGTCGCGCCTTCCTTGATCACCGCTTCGAGCACGCGGCAGAGGAAGTCGGGCTCGCTGCGGTAGCCGTCTTCGGGCGAAAACTCGACGTTGTCGTTCAGGTTGCGCGCAAAGCGCACCGCCAGCTTGGCTTGTTCGAACACCTGGTCCGGCGACATGCGCAACTTCTTCTCCATGTGCAGCGGCGACGTGGCGATGAAGGTGTGGATGCGCGAGCGTGCCGCACCCTTCAACGCCTCGGCAGCGCGCGAGATGTCGCGGTCGTTGGCGCGCGACAGCGAGCACACGGTCGATTCCTTGATGTGCGTCGGCGATCGCCTTGACGGCCTCGAAGTCGCCATTCGACGACGCCGCAAAGCCGGCTTCGATGACATCGACCTTCAAGCGTTCGAGCTGGCGCGCGATGCGCAGCTTCTCGTCCTTGGTCATCGAGGCGCCAGGCGATTGCTCGCCGTCACGCAAGGTGGTGTCGAAAATGATCAGCCGGTCGGTCATGGTCGGTGCTCCTTGGAATTTCTAGGCTGCGAGTGTCGCGCAAGGCAAGGCGATGCCGGCTCGCCGCAAGCCGCTCAGCACGGCTTTCATCGACGCGGTGGCGATGTTGGCGTCGATGCCGACGCCGAACAGCGTGCGCGTGCCGCCGATGCGCAGTTCGAGATAGGCCGCGGCGCGCGCCTGCGCGCCGGCGCCGATCGAATGCTCGTGATAGTCGAGCACCGCGATGGTCACGCCGGTCGCCCGCGACAGCGCGGAGACGAACGCATCCACCGGCCCGGCGCCCAGCGCTTGCAGCGTGGCGCTCGCCGCGCCGTCATGCGCGGTGACGCGCAGCGCGATGCGCCCATCGTCACTCTGATCGAGACGCTGCTGGTCGATGCGCAGCGCACCGCAAGCCGTACTCGCGCTTGAAGATCGCCCACAGGTCCGCGGCCGTCATCTCGCGGCCCTGATCGTCCATCAGCGCCTGCACGACCTGCGAGAACTCGATCTGCAATCGGCGCGGCAGCTCCAGCCCTTGCTCGGCTTCGAGCAGGTAGGCGATGCCGCCCTTGCCCGACTGGCTGTTGACGCGGATCACCGCGTCGTAGCTGCGGCCCAGGTCCTTGGGGTCGATCGGCAGGTAGGGCATGTCCCAGATATCGCCCTCGCGCCGCGCCGCGAAGGCCTTCTTGATCGCATCCTGGTGCGAGCCGGAGAACGAGGTGTAGACCAGGTCGCCGACATACGGATGGCGCGCGGTGCACGCGGCAGCTGGTTGCAGTGCTCGACGCAGCGCCGCACCTCGTCGATGTCGGAAAAGTCGAGGCCGGGCGCGACGCCCTGCGTGTAGAGATTGAGCGCGATGTTCACCAGATCGACGTTGCCGGTGCGCTCGCCGTTGCCGAACAGGCAGCCTTCGATGCGGTCGGCGCCGGCCATCAACGCCAACTCGCCCGCCGCCGTGCCGGTGCCGCGGTCGTTGTGCGGGTGCACCGACAGCACGATCGCGTCGCGCCGCTCCAGGTGGCGGTGCATCCACTCGATCATGTCGGCAAAGATGTTCGGCGTGGAATGCTCCACCGTCGAGGGCAGGTTGACGATGCACGGCCGCTCGCGCGTCGGCTGCCAGACGGCGGTGACCGCATCGACCACGCGCTTGCTGAAGGCGAGCTCGGTGCCGGAGAACATCTCGGGCGAGTACTGAAAGGTCCAGCGCGTCGCCGGCCGCGCGGCGGCCAGCTCGGCGACGAGCTTCGCATGGGTGGTGGCGAGCTCGACGATGCCGTCTTCGTCGAGGCCGAGGACGACGCGACGCATCACCGGCGCGGTGGCGTTGTACAGGTGCACGATGGCGCGCGGCGCGCCCTCGAGCGATTCGAAGGTCCTGTGGATCAGCTCGGGCCGCGCCTGCGTCAAGCACCTGGATCGTCACGTCGTCGGGGATCAGCCTCTTTTCGATCAGCAGGCGGACGAAGTCGAAGTCGGCCTGCGACGCCGACGGAAAACCGACTTCGATCTCCTTGAAACCGATCTGCACCAGCGCTTCGAACAGGCGCAGCTTGCGCTGCGGATCCATCGGTTCGATCAACGCCTGATTGCCATCGCGCAGGTCGGTGGACAGCCAGATCGGCGCGCGGGTCAGCACCGTGTCGGGCCAGCGCCGGCCGGCCAGGCCGATCGGCGCGAAGGGGCGGTACTTCGTGGCGGGGTGAGTGAGCATCGGCATGGGACGAGTTCCTTCTGAAGGGTCGCCACGCAGCTCGGTTCACAAAGTCAAACGGCCCGCTGCGTTGCGCTGGCGGGCCGTCGATTGGGAGAAAGGTGTTCTGGGGTCGTCGATCAGCGCGCCGGGGTGAGGGCTAGCGCCAGTAGCAGCAGGTCGATCGGGCGAACGAAGTTCATGCCGCGCAATGTAGCACGGCGCACCGCTATCGGTGCAGGCCGGACTCTTCCGGCTCTTCGGTCGAGGTGGCGATGACGCTGGTGCGCAAGCCCTTGGCGCGGCGGTAGAAGTACACCGCGTAGCCCGACAGGCCATAGGCGCAGAACAGCGCAAAGATCGCCAGCGGCGGGTGCTGGCTGATGACGGCGATGCCCATCGCGATGGCGACGATGACGATGAAGGGCACGCTCTTCATCGCGCTCACGTCCTTGAAGCTGTAGTACGGCGCGTTGGTGACCATCGACGCGCCGGCGAAGAAGGTGACGCCCCAGGCAATGATGGCCAGCCACGGAATGCGACCCGCCTCCTTGAAGCCCGAGTCGTCCATGACCCAGATCAGACCCATCACCATCGCCGCGGCGGCCGGGCTCGGCAGGCCTTGGAAGAAGCGCTTGTCCACGATGCCGATGTTGGTGTTGAAGCGCGCCAGCCGCAGCGCCGCGCAGGCGATATAGACGAATGCCGGGATCCAGCCGGCGCGGCCCAGATCGCGCAACGCCCACTCGTACATGATCAGCGCCGGCGCGGCGCCGAAGCTGACCATGTCGCACAGGCTGTCCATCTGCTCGCCGAAGGCGCTTTGCGTGCCCGTCATGCGCGCCACGCGGCCATCGAGGCTGTCGAGCACGGCCGCGGCAAAGATGCCGATGGCGGCGATCTCGAACTTGCCGTCCATCGCCATGACGATCGAGTAGAAGCCCGCGAACAGCGCGGACACCGTGATCGCATTGGGCAGAAAGTAGATGCCCTTGCGCTTGGGCCGCGGCGGCACAGGCAAGGGCGAATCGGGGGTGGCGTCGCTCATCGGCCGCGAGGATACGCCACCCTTGTCCGAATCAAAGCGCGCTCAGTTGCGCGAGCGATCGACCAGCTTGTTGGCCTTGATCCACGGCATCATCGCGCGCAGTTTTTCGCCGACGACTTCGATCTGGTGGTCGCTCGTCAGGCGGCGGCGCGACAGCAGCGTCGGCGCGCCGGCCCGGTTCTCGACGATGAAGCTCTTCGCGTACTCGCCGGTCTGGATGTCTTCGAGCACCTTCTTCATCGCCGCTTTCGTCTCGGCGGTGATGATCTTCGGCCCGGTCACGTACTCGCCGTACTCGGCGTTGTTGCTGATCGAGTAGTTCATGTTGGCGATGCCGCCTTCGTAGATCAGATCGACGATCAGCTTCAGCTCGTGCAGGCACTCGAAGTAGGCCATCTCGGGCGCATAGCCGGCTTCGACGAGCGTTTCGAAGCCGGCCTTGATCAGCTCCACCGTGCCGCCGCACAGCACCACCTGCTCGCCGAACAGATCGGTCTCGGTCTCTTCGCGGAAATTGGTCTCGATGATGCCGGCCTTGCCGCCGCCGTTGGCCACGGCATAGGACAGGGCCAGGTCGCGCGCCTTGCCGCTCTTGTCGGCATGCACGGCAATCAGATGCGGCACGCCGCCGCCTTGCGTGTAGGTGTTGCGCACGGTGTGGCCGGGCGCCTTGGGCGCGACCATCCAGACGTCGAGGTCCTCGCGCGGCGTCACCTGCCCGTAGTGCACATTGAAGCCGTGAGCAAAGGCCAACGATGCGCCCTGCTTGATGTGCGGGGCCACGTCGTTGGCATAGACGCTGGCGATCTGCTCGTCGGGCAGCAGGATCATCACCACGTCGGCGGTCTTCACCGCATCGGCGACTTCGGCGACTTTCAGTTTGGCCTTCTCGACCTTGCTCCAAGACGCGCCGCCCTTGCGCAAGCCGACCGTCACCTTGACGCCGCTGTCGTTCAGGTTCTGCGCATGCGCGTGGCCCTGCGAGCCGTAGCCGATGATGGCGACGTTCTTGCCTTTGATCAGGCTGAGGTCGGCGTCTTTGTCGTAATAAACCTTCATGTGTCTGCTCCTTAGACTCTGAGAATTCGCTCGCCGCGGCCAATGCCAGAGGCACCGGTGCGGACGGTTTCGAGAATCGCCGCGCGGTCGATCGCGACGAGGAAAGCATCGAGCTTGGTGGAATCACCCGTCAGCTCGATGGTGTAGCTCTTGTCCGTGACGTCGATGACGCGGCCGCGAAAGATGTCGGCCATGCGCTTCATCTCCTCGCGCTCCTTACCGACAGCGCGCACCTTGATCAACATCAGCTCGCGCTCGGTGAAGCTGGCTTCGGTCAGATCGACCACCTTGACGACTTCGATCAGACGGTTGAGGTGCTTGGTGATCTGCTCGATCACCTCGTCGCTGCCGGTGGTGACGATCGTCATGCGCGACAGCGAAGGGTCTTCGGTCGGCGCGACGGTCAGGCTTTCGATGTTGTAGCCGCGCGCCGAAAACAGCGCAACGACGCGGGACAGTGCTCCGGGCTCGTTTTCGAGCAGCACCGCGATAATGTGTTTCATGTTTGCTTCGCGCGCTCTTCAGGCGTCAGGCCGGTAAGCCTGGACCCTTGGCCACGCGATCCTGTTTTTGAGTTTTAAAGGTCTTCGCTGCCGAGCAGCATTTCGCTGATGCCCTGCCCCGCCTTGACCATCGGCCAAACGTTTTCGGTCGGGTCGGTGCGGATGTCGAGGAACACGGTGCGGTCTTTCAACTTGATCGACTCGCGCAGCGCCGGCTCAACGTCTTGCGGCTTTTCGACCAGCAAGCCGACATGGCCATAGGCCTCGGCCAGTTTGACGAAATCCGGCAGCGCGTCCATGTAGCTGTGCGAATAGCGGCCCTCGTAGTCGAGTTCCTGCCACTGCCGCACCATGCCGAGGTAGCGGTTGTTGAGCGAGACGATCTTGACGGGCGTCTTGTACTGCTGACAGGTCGAGAGCTCCTGGATGCACATCTGGATCGAGCCCTCGCCGGTGATGCAGAACACATCGCTGTCCGGCTTGGCGAGCTTGATGCCCATCGCGTAAGGCAAGCCCACGCCCATCGTGCCCAGGCCGCCGGAATTGATCCAGCGCCGCGGCTCGGCAAACCGATAGAACTGCGCCGCCCACATCTGGTGCTGGCCGACGTCGCTGGTGATGTACGTGTCGCGGTCCTTCGTCAACTGCCACAGCTTGTCCACCACGTACTGCGGCTTGATCACGCCGCTATCCTGCTTGTAGGCCAGGCAATCGCGCTTGCGCCACTCGTTGACCTGCGCCCACCAGGCGTTGAGCGACGCCTTGTCGGGCTTGTTCTGCGCTTCCTTGATCTGCGCGATCAGCTCCTGCAGCACATCCTTCACATCGCCGACGATCGGAATATCGACGCGCACACGCTTTGATATTGACGACGGATCGATATCGACATGAATGATCTTGCGCTCCACCGACGCAAAGTGCTTCGGGTTGCCGATCACGCGATCATCGAAGCGCGCACCCACCGCCAGCAGAACATCGCAGTTCTGCATCGTCATGTTGGCTTCGTAAGTGCCGTGCATGCCGAGCATGCCGAGGAACTGCGGGTCGGCAGCGTCGATCGCGCCCAGGCCCATCAGCGTGTTCGTGCACGGGTAGCCGAGCAGGTGCACGAGTTCGCGCAACTCGGCGCTGGCTTCACCCAGGATCACGCCGCCGCCGGTGTAGATGTACGGCCGCTTGGCGCCGAGCAGCAACTGAACGGCTTTGCGGATTTGACCGCCGTGGCCCTTCTTCACCGGGTTGTACGAGCGCATCTCGATGTGCTCGGGATACGAAAACGGCGCCACCTTCAGCGACACGTCCTTCGGAATGTCCACCACCACCGGTCCGGGCCGCCCGGTGCGGGCGATGTGGAAGGCCTTCTTCATCGTCAGCGCCAGGTCGCGGACGTCCTTGACGAGAAAGTTGTGCTTGACGATCGGCCGCGTGATGCCGACCGTGTCGCACTCCTGAAAGGCGTCGAGGCCGATCGCCGGCGTCGGCACCTGGCCGGTGACGATCACCATCGGGATCGAATCCATGAAGGCGGTGGCAATGCCGGTCACGGCATTGGTCACGCCCGGGCCGGAAGTGACCAGCGCGACGCCGACCTCGCCGGTGGCACGCGCATAGCCGTCGGCCGCATGCACGGCGGCCTGTTCGTGGCGCACCAAAACGTGCTGGATCGACTCCTGCTTGTACAGGGCGTCGTAGATATAGAGCACGGCGCCGCCCGGATAGCCCCAGAGGTACTTAACCCCTTCGGCTTGCAGGCAGCGAACCAGGATTTCCGAGCCGTTGAGCTCGGCGGGATGGGAGGGGTGTGAGGAAGAAGGCGGCTGCACCGAAGCAGCGCGTTTGACTTCCGCGGCAGACATGTCCATGGGTTGAACCTTTGAGAATTTCTCTGACGAAAAACCATTGGTGTTCCTCTTCGCGCCCTTGTGGGGCGGATGTGGAACCTGCGCGATCGATGGGTCGAGCTCTGGTGAGCAGCCCGGCCAAGAACCGTAAAAAGCGTTGTGCGGGGCAGCATTATGTCATCGGCCTTGCAACGCGACACCCCTACAAAGCCCTGCGACATAATCTCCGCGCCCCAAAGAGGGTTGCCTCCCAAGCGAGCCGCCCCTTGGCGACCGACAAAGAACTTTCAGACTTCCTCAAAGGCGTCGAGAAACGCGCGTTCAAACGCACGGCCTACACCGTGCGCAATGACGACGCGGCATTGGACATCGTGCAGGACTCGATGATCCGGTTGTCGGAGAAGTACGCGGATCGTCCGCCGGAGGAACTGCCGCTGGTCTTCCAGCGCATCCTGTCCAACGCGACGATGGACTGGTTCCGGCGGCAGAAAGTCCGCAACGCGGTCCTTGTCAACCTGTCGGACTTCGAAGGCGCTGATGATGATGGCGGAGACTTCGACCTGCTCGAGTTGCTCAACCTCGACAGCGTGGCCACCGAAAGCGCCGCGGATTCGGTCGGCCGACAACAAATTCTCGAACTGATCGATGACGCGGTCGGCAAACTACCTGGCCGTCAACGAGAGGCCTTCCTACTTCGTTACTGGGAGGAACTGGATGTTGCAGAAACGGCGGCGGCGATGGGATGCTCACAGGGCAGCGTGAAAACGCACTGCTCTCGGGCCGTTCACGCATTGGCCAAGGCCCTGCGCGCCAAGGGAGTCACGTTATGAACAAGCTCACAAATCTCAGCAACGAACGACGCAGCGAAGTGCTGCAGGCGCGTTTTGCCCAGCGCGTCGCCGCCGCGTTGACCGAACAGCAAGCTGTGAATCCACGCCGCGACATCGAAGAGCGGCTGCGCGTGGCTCGCGAGCAGGCCCTCGGCCACGCCCGCGAGGCCCGGCGCACCACGGCCGCCCCGGCAGTGGTGGCCACGGGGGGCGGCACCGTCGCCTTGGGCGGTTCAGGTGGCCCCGGCGGTGCGGACGGCGCACCCTGGTGGCTGCGCCTGTCGTCGCTGCTGCCGCTGGCGGTGCTGCTGGCGGGCCTGTTGATGATCGACCGCCACTACACGCAGTCGCAAATCGAAGCCGCCGCCGAGGTCGATGCCGCGCTGCTGGCCGATGATCTGCCGCCCGAGGCGTACCGCGACCCCGGCTTCGCCGAGTTCCTGAAAGCCGAGCGGCGCTGATGACCCGCGCCCTGCGGCCCTGGCTCGCTGCGCTGGCGTTGCTCGCCGCGTGGTCGCTGGCGCAGGCGCAAACCGATTGGGCGCGCCTGAACCCGCAGCAACGCGGCGTGCTGGCGCCCCTGGAACGCGATTGGTCGCGTGTCACGCCGGCGCAGCAGCAAAAGTGGCTCGAGGTCGCCAACCGCTACAACACGCTGCCGCCGGACGAAAAGGCACGCGTGCAGGAGCGCATGAGCGAGTGGTCCAAGCTGTCGCCGCAAGACCGCGCCCGCGCACGCCTGAACTTCCAGGAAGCGCGAACGCTCGGCCGCGAGGAGCGCCAGCAGCAGTGGGAAGCCTATCGCGCGCTGCCGCCGGAGCAGCGGCGCGAACTGGCCGAACGGTCGCAGCCGGCCGACGGTACGGCCAAGCGCGCGTTGCGCTCGACGGCCGATGACGCAGCCGGGGTCAAGTCCAACGTCGTCCGCGCGCCGGTCGCGCCGCCGCCCAGGCCGGTCGGCCCGACGGTCGTGCAGCGCGGCTCCGGCGCCACCACCAACCTCGTCTCCAAGCCGGCCGCGCCACCGCTGCATCAGCAGGCCGGTTTGCCCAAGGTCGCAGCCACGCCGGGTTTCGTTGATTCGGCGACGCTGCTGCCCCAGCGCGGCGCGCAAGGCGCCGCCGTTCGCGCCCCGGGCTCGACCGAGCCCAAGAACACAAGCAAGACGCCCAACGCGCAATGACAGCGGCGGCGCCGCCTGCCGCCAGCCTGCCGATGCCGGGCTTGGCGCGGCGCATGGCGGCGTTCGTATATGAAGGCGTGCTGCTGTTCGGCGTGGTCTTCGTTGCCGGATTTCTCTACTCGACCTTGACGCGGCAAGAACATGCGCTGCGTGGCCAGACCGGCTTGCAGGTTTTTGTCTTCATGGTGCTGGCGGCTTACTTCGTCACCTTCTGGTCGCGCGGCGGGCAGACCGTGGCCATGCAGGCGTGGCAGGTGCGGCTGGTGACTGCCAGCGGTGCTGCGGTGACGCCCCTGCGCGCCCTGGTGCGCTACCTGCTGGCCTGGCTGTGGTTTGCGCCGGCCCTGATCGCAGCGCACGTCGCCGGTTTGCGCAGCGCGGCGCAAATCTTCACGCTGATGATCGTCGGCGTGATGGCGTATGCACTGCTGGCCTTCCTGCACCCGCAGCGTCAGTTCCTGCACGACGCGATGTGCGGCACGCGGCTTGTCACCTGGCGGGCAAAATCGCGCCGATGACAAACGAGTTCAAAGGCCGCACCGGCATCGACCGCATCGTCCATGCCGCGCGCAACTCGTTGAACGGATTGCACGCGGCCTACACCGGCGAGAGCGCATTCAGACAAGAGACGTGGCTGGCGGTGGTGATGTTGCCGAGCGCGTTCTGGCTCGGCCGCACTGCAATTGAGATCGCACTGCTGGCCGCAACCGTGTTGCTGGTGTTGATCGTCGAGTTGCTCAATTCGGCCATCGAAGCCGTGGTCGATCGCGTCTCGTTCGAATGGCACGACCTGTCCAAACGCGCCAAGGACATCGCCAGCGCCGCAGTGCTGCTGGCGCTGCTGCTGTGCGCCGGCATGTGGCTGATGGTGATTGCACAACGGTTTTTTCTGTCATGAGCCACCCCTTCTCCGTGGCCGTTTACTGCGGCTCGCGCTTCGGCGATTCACCAGCCTTTGCCGACGCAGCGCGAACCCTCGGCACGTTGATCGGCCGCGGCGGCGCGACACTCGTTTACGGCGGCGGACGCGTCGGCCTGATGGGCACGGTGGCCGATGCGGTGATGGCGTCCGGCGGCCAGGTGGTCGGTGTGATTCCGCAGGCGCTGATGGATCGCGAGGTCGGCCATGCCGGCCTGACTGAACTGCATGTCGTGCAGACGATGCACGAGCGCAAGCAGTTGATGGCCGAGCGGGCCGACGCCTTCATCTCGCTGCCGGGCGGCATCGGCACACTCGAAGAGCTGTACGAGGTTTGGTCGTGGCAGCAGCTCGGCTACCACGACAAACCCGTGGCGTTGCTCAACGTCGAGGGTTACTACGACGCGTTGCTCGAATTCCACCGCACGATGCACGCACGCGGCTTCGTCTCAGATGCGCAGTTCAACGCGTTGCTGGTCGAGACAGATCCGGCCCGATTGCTGGAGCAGGTTCGCATTGCAGCGGCGCTGGCAACCGCGCCCGACGACTACTCGAAGATTTAGACCGCCGATTCGTCGGTCTCGCCGGTGCGGATACGCACCACCTGCTCGACCGACATGACAAAGATTTTGCCGTCGCCGATCTTGCCGGTCTTCGCGGCTTTGACGATCGCTTCGACGCAGCGATCGACATCGCCGTCTTTCACCACCACTTCGACCTTCACTTTCGGCAGGAAATCGACGACGTACTCGGCACCGCGGTAGAGCTCGGTGTGGCCCTTCTGGCGGCCGAAGCCCTTGACCTCCGTCACGGTGAGGCCCGACACGCCCACATCCGCCAGCGCTTCGCGCACCTCTTCGAGCTTGAAAGGCTTGATGATCGCGGTGATCTGCTTCATGAGGCGAGCTCCGAAAAAGGTTGCTCGAATTTAAGCACGGAACTTCGACGTGATGGGGTAACGCCAATCACGTCCGAAGGCGCGGTGCGTGATGCGGATGCCCACCGGCGCCTGGCGGCGTTTGTATTCGTTGGTCTTGATCAGGCGCGTCACGCGCTCCACCGTGGTGCGCTCGAAGCCGGCGGCGACGATGTCATCGACGCTTTGATCGTCTTCCATGTAGCGCGCCAGGATCGCGTCGAGCACGTCGTACGGGGGCAGGCTGTCCTGGTCAGTCTGGTCGGCGCGCAGTTCGGCCGACGGCGCGCGGGTGATGATGCGCTCGGGGATCACTTCAGCGCCTTGGGCGTTCTTCCAGCGCGCCAATCGGTACACGAGCGTCTTGGCCACATCCTTGATGACGGCAAAGCCGCCGGCCATGTCGCCGTAGAGAGTGCAGTAGCCCGTCGCCATTTCGCTCTTGTTGCCGGTGGTCAGCACGATGCGGCCCGTCTTGTTCGACAGCGCCATCAGCAGCGTGCCGCGGATGCGAGCCTGGATGTTTTCTTCGGTCGTGTCTTCGGCCATGCCCGCGAACTGCGGCGCCAAGGCGGCGCGGAAGCTGTCGAACATCGGTGAGATCGATATCTCGTCGTACTGAACATTGAGGCGTTTGGCCATGTCGCGGGCGTCGATCCACGAGATGTCGGCCGTGTACGGCGACGGCATCATCACGCAGCGCACCTTGTCGGCGCCGAGCGCATCGACCGCGATCGCCAGCACGAGGGCCGAGTCGATGCCGCCCGACAAGCCGATGATCGCGCCGGGAAAACCGTTCTTGCCGAGATAGTCGCGCACGCCAACAACGAGCGCCTGCCAGGCCTGCGATTCGAGCGACGGCAACGGCAGTACCGTGCCGCGCACCGCGCCGCCTTCGACTTCGGCCGTGACGAGGGCCTCATCGAAGCTCGGGCCGCGCACACCGATCTCGCCACGCGCATTCACAGCAAAAGAAGCGCCGTCGAACACCACCTCGTCCTGCCCGCCCGCGAGGTGCGAGAACAGCACCGGCAGCCCCGTCGCGCGCGCGCGCTCGGCCATGCGCGCTTCGCGCTCGCCCGCCTTGTCGAGGTGAAACGGCGAGGCGTTGAGCACTGCGAGCACCTGCGCGCCCGCGGCCTTGGCCGCCGCGCCGGGCTCGTCGAACCACGCGTCCTCGCAGATCAGCACACCCACGTGCGTGCCGCCGGCCTCGAACACCAGCGGCTTCAGTCCCGCGTCGCGGCCAGACGCAAAGTAGCGCCGTTCGTCGAACACCTGATAGTTGGGCAACTCGCGCTTGCAGTAGGTGCCGACGATCCTTCCCCCCGTCAGCACCGAGGCCGCATTGAAGCGCAGCGGCTGCGACGTGGACTTGGTCCTAACATCGCCGCGATCGCCGAACTGATGCGGATGACCCACCAACACATGCAAGCCCTCGCTCGACATCAGCTCGCGCGCGATGCCGCGCAGCGCCTGCTCGCAGGCGCTCATGAAGGCCGGGCGCAGCAGCAGGTCTTCCGGCGGATAGCCGGTGAGCGCGAGTTCGGGGGCCACCACGAGGTGTACGCCCTGTCCGTAGGCGCGGCGCGCGGCATTGACGATGCGCTGCGCGTTGCCTTCGAGGTCGCCGACGGTGGCGTTGATCTGAGCCAGCGCGACCTTCATCGCAGTAAGTGGAGCACCTTGAGTTGAGGGCAAACGATTATGTCATTCGCATTCACGATGACCCGGCAACGATCGACGCCGCGGCGTGGAATGCGCTGCTCGACGCGCAAGACGCGCCGACACCCTTCATGCGCCACGAGTACCTGGCGGCGATGCACACATCGCAAAGCGCCATTGCCGACACCGGCTGGGCGCCGCAGTTCATCGCACTCGAACGCGGCGGCGAGCTGCTCGGCGCTGCGGCGCTGTACCTGAAGGGCCACTCTTACGGTGAGTACGTCTTCGATTGGGCCTGGGCCGACGCCTACAACCGCCACGGCCTCGACTACTACCCGAAGCTGCTCGGCGCCGTGCCGTTCACGCCCGTGCCGGGCTCGCGCTTGCTGGCGAGTGATGCCGCTTCGCGCGAGCTGCTGTTGCACGGCGTGTTGCAGTTCGTGCGCGAGGCCAAGTTGTCGTCGGCGCACTTCTTGTTTTTCTCCGAAGACGACCGCATCGCCTTCGAGCACGCGGGCTGGATGCTGCGCGAGAACGTGCAGTTCCATTGGACGCAGCGCGAGCCCTCACCCTACCCCGACTTCGCCGAGTTCACCGCCAGCCTGCAGCGCGAGAAGCGCAAGAAGATCACGCAGGAGCGGCGGCGCGTCGCCGAAGCCGGCGTCACCTTCGAAGCCCACGACGGCGCTGCGATCAGCGACGCGCTGTGGGACTTCTTCTACCGCTGCTACACGCTGACCTACCGCGCGCATCATTCCACGCCCTACTTGACGCGCGCCTTCTTCCGCGAGATGGCGCGCACGATGGCGCCGCACTGGCTGATGTTCGTCGCCAGCCGCGACGGCCAGCCGATCGCCGTGTCGTTGATCGCCCTCGATCCCGAGCGCCGCGTCGCCTACGGCCGCTACTGGGGCGCCACGCAACACGTCAACTGCCTGCACTTCGAAGCCTGCTACTACCAGCCGCTCGCGTGGTGCATCGCCAACGGCTACACGCGCTTCGAAGGCGGTGCGCAAGGCGAGCACAAGATGGCGCGTGGCCTGCTGCCGGTTCGAACCTGGTCGGCGCATTGGCTGGCCGACAAACGTTTCGCGTCGGCGGTGCAAGATTTCCTCGCGCGCGAAGGCGCGGGCGTGGAGAACTACATCGACGAGCTGAACGAGCGCAACCCGTTCAGGACGGCAGCTCAGGACTTGCCGTAGTTCTTCAGCCCGTCGGTGATTTCCTTCTTCGCCGAATCGACGCCTTCCCATCCCACCACCTTGACCCACTTGCCGGCTTCGAGGTCCTTGTAGTGCTCGAAGAAGTGTTGAATCGTCTTCAGCCGCATCGAGTTGATGTCTTCGAACTTTTTCCAGTGCGAGTAGATCGGCAGCACCTTGTCGATCGGCACGGCGAGCAGCTTCGCATCGCCGCCGGCCTCGTCGTCCATCTTCAGCACGCCGAGCGGCCGGCATGTCACCACCACACCCGGCGACAGCGGGTACGGCGTGATGACCAGCACATCGACCGGGTCGCCGTCGTCGGCGAGCGTGCGCGGGATGTAGCCGTAGTTGCACGGGTAGTGCATCGACGTGGTCATGAAACGATCGACGAAGATCGCGCCGCTGGCCTTGTCCACCTCGTACTTGATCGGGTCGGCATTCATCGGGATCTCGATGATCACGTTGAACTCGTCCGGGACCTTGGCCCCGGGAATCACGTTGTGCAGGCTCATGATGTTCTTCGTTGAACAGGGATAACCCGCATTCTAGGTTGTGCCCTTGCGCTGGGCTGACGCCTCCTGTGGCGCGGGGAAAACACAGGGGCAGTCGCGTCATGTTGATCGCTTAGCATCCTGGGTTGTACCGGCTGCTGCTGGTTCCCATAAGAAGCGAACCCCATTCAAAGGTAGGAAGGAGCGATCTTCATGTCAACGACGATGGCGCTGTATCTGGCGCTGGCCTGCGGTGTTGCAGCCGTGTTGTACGGATTTTTTCAACGCAGTTGGATCCTCAAGCAAGACGCCGGCAATGCGCGCATGCAGGAGATCGCCGGCGCCGTGCAGCAAGGCGCGGCTGCTTACCTGGCACGGCAGTACAAGACGATTGCCTTGGTCGGCGTGGTGCTCGCGATCGCGATCGCGTTTTTCCTCGACGGCACCACCGCAGTCGGCTTCGTCCTCGGTGCGGTGCTGTCCGGCGCCTGCGGCTTCATCGGCATGAACGTCTCGGTCAAGGCCAACGTGCGCACCGCGCAGGCGGCCACCAAGGGCATCGGCCCGGCGCTCGACGTCGCCTTCAAGGGCGGCGCGATCACCGGCATGCTGGTCGTCGGCCTCGGCCTGCTCGGCGTCGGCATCTTCTTCTGGTTCACAGTCCTCAACGGCCAGTACACGCCGGACAAGAGCCTGGCCACGGTGTTGAAGCCGATGCTCGGCTTCGCTTTCGGCTCGTCGCTGATCTCGATCTTCGCGCGTCTGGGCGGCGGCATCTTCACCAAGGGCGCCGACGTCGGCGCCGATCTGGTGGGCAAGGTCGAAGCCGGCATTCCGGAAGACGACCCGCGCAACCCGGCCGTGATCGCCGACAACGTCGGCGACAACGTCGGCGACTGCGCCGGCATGGCGGCCGATCTGTTCGAGACCTACGCCGTGACGCTGATCGCGACGATGGCGCTCGGTGCGCTGGTCGTCACCGCTGCGCCGATGGCCGCGGTGATCTACCCGCTGCTGTTGGGTGGCGTGTCGATCATCGCCTCGATCATCGGTTGCTCGTTCGTCAAGGCCAGCCCGGGCATGAAGAACGTGATGCCGGCGCTGTACAAGGGCCTGGCCGTGGCCGGCGTGCTGTCGCTGATCGCCTTCTACTTCGTCACCACCGCCGTGATGCCGGCCGATGCGCTCGGCGCCGGCACGCACATGAAGCTCTTCGGCGCCTGTGCCGTCGGCCTCGTGCTGACCGCGGCGATGGTCTGGATCACCGAGTACTACACCGGCACGCAGTACAAGCCGGTGCAGCACATCGCCGCGGCCTCGACCACCGGGCACGGCACCAACATCATCGCCGGCCTGGGCGTGTCGATGCGCTCGACGGCGTGGCCGGTGATTTTCGTCTGCATCGCCATCCTTGTCGCTTACCAACTCGCCGGCCTGTACGGCATTGCGGTGGCCGCGACCTCGATGTTGAGCATGGCCGGCATCGTCGTCGCGCTCGACGCCTACGGCCCGATCACCGACAACGCCGGCGGCATCGCCGAAATGGCCGAGCTGCCGAAGAGCGTGCGTGACGTGACGGACCCGCTCGACGCGGTCGGCAACACGACAAAAGCCGTGACCAAGGGCTACGCCATCGGCTCGGCCGGCCTGGCTGCGCTGGTGCTGTTCGCCGACTACACGCACTCGCTCGAAGGCCGCGGCATGGACGTGAGCTTCGACCTGAGCGATCCGCGCGTCATCGTCGGCTTGTTCATCGGCGGCCTGATTCCCTACCTCTTCGGCGCGATGGCGATGGAAGCCGTCGGCCGCGCTGCCGGCTCGGTCGTCGTCGAAGTGCGGCGCCAGTTTGCCGACGGCCAGATCATGGCCGGCAAGCGCAAGCCCGACTACAGCGCCGCGGTGGACATGCTGACCAGCGCCGCGATCAAGGAAATGATCATCCCGTCGTTGCTGCCGGTGGTCGTGCCGATCCTCGTCGGCATGTTCCTCGGCGCGGCGGCCCTCGGCGGTCTGCTGATGGGCACCATCGTCACCGGCCTGTTCGTCGCCATCTCGATGTGCACGGGCGGCGGCGCGTGGGACAACGCCAAGAAGTACATCGAAGACGGCCACCACGGCGGCAAGGGCAGCGAAGCCCACAAGGCCGCCGTCACCGGCGACACGGTGGGCGATCCGTACAAGGACACCGCCGGCCCGGCGGTCAACCCACTGATCAAGATCATCAACATCGTCGCGCTGTTGATCGTGCCGCTGCTGCCGGTCGGCGTGGCCACGAAGTCGGTGAGCTCGCATGCAGCGCCGGCGGCCACCGTGGCGCCCGTCGTCACCGCCACGCCGGTGCCGGTGGCAACGACGATCGCCGCGGCGCCCGCAGCGGCGGTGGTCGCGGCGGCCACGCCCGCCCCCGCCCCAGCCGTTGCCGCAGCGGCGGCCCAGGCCAAGTTCTTCTTCAACGTCGCCAAGGCCGACCTGCCGGCCAACGCCGCCGCGGAGATCGCCAAGCTCGCCGCGGCAGCGAAGGCCGGCGCCGGCAAGCTCGTCATCAGCGGCTTTCACGACGCCAGCGGCGACCCGGCGAAGAACGCCGAACTGGCCAAGCAGCGCGCGCTGGCCGTGCGCGATGCGCTCAAAGCCGCAGGCGTGGCCGAAGACCGCATCGAGATGAAGAAGCCCGAGCAGATCAATGCGGGCAGCGCCGACGACGCGCGACGGGTCGAGGTCAAGCTGATGTGAAAACGCGCCACGTTGCGCGACACTCAAAGGGCTGGCACATGTCAGCCCTTTTTTCTTTTTGGCAGGAACCGTTCATGACCGCGATCCGCTTGAACCCGCTCGACGCCTCGTGGCTCTACACCGAATCGCGCGAGACGCCGATGCATGTCGGCGCGCTGATGCCGTTCAAGCTGCCGAAGAACGCACCGCCGGATTTCCTGCGCCAGTTGATGGCCGAGTTCCGCACCCATCGCCAGTTCGAGGCACCGTGGAACCGCAAGTTGAAATCGTCGATCCTGAAGAGCCCTGTGCACTACTGGATTGAAGACGACGAGATCGATCTCGAAGCGCATCTGCGCCACACCGCACTGCCCTTCCCCGGCGGTGAACGCGAGCTCGGCGAGCTGATCGCGCGCATGCACAGCCAGCCGCTCGACCTGTCGCGCCCGCCGTGGGAGTGCACGCTGATCGAAGGCCTCGAAGGCGATCGATTTGCGCTCTACATGAAGATGCACCACTCGCTGATCGACGGCGTCAGCGGCATGAAACTCCTGCAGCGGCTGATGAGCGCCGATGCGCAGAAGAGCTTGTCGATGCCGCCGTTCTGGGCCACGGGCTTGTCGTCACGCCAAGGCGCCGAGCCCAAACCCGAGCGCGACACCAAGGCGCCGACCTTCGCCAACGCGATGGCCGGCGCGATGGAAGCGCTGCGCGGCCAGGTCGGCACGGTGCCGCAATTGCTGATGGCCTTCGGCAAGATGCTGCGCGTCACCAAGGATGTCGATACCGACCTGCGCATCCCGTTCGGCGCACCGGGCGCCACGATCAACGGCCGCGTGCGTTCGAAGCGCCGCTTCGCCACGCAGCAATTTTCTCTGGCGCGCATGAAGGCGCTGGCCGAGGCAGCCGGCTGCACCTTGAACGACATCGTGCTCGCCATGTGCGGCGGCGCGCTGCGCCGCTTCCTCGAAGACAGCGGCGACCTGCCGGACGCCGCACTCACCGCCGGCATACCGGTCTCGGTGCGGCCGAAGGACGACGAGAACACCGGCAACGCGATCACCTTCATCATCGCCACGCTCGGCACCGACATCGAAGATCCGCTGGAACGCTTGGCCGCGATCAGCGCCTCGGTGCAGGCCGCAAAGACGCATGTGCAAAGCCTGCCGCGCGCAGCGATGTCCAACTACACGATCGCGTTGATGGGCCCGACGATCCTCGGCCTGCTCACCGGCCTGGCCGGGCGCACGCGGCCGGTGTTCAACATCACCATCTCCAACGTGCCCGGCCCCGACAAGCCGCTCTACTTTCGCGGCGCCGAGTTGCTCGCCAACTACCCGGTGTCCGTCGTCACCCACGGCCAGGCGATCAACATCACCTGCCAGAGCTACGCCGGCCACATGGACTTCGGCTTCACCGGCTGCCACAGCACGCTGCCGCACATGCAGCGCATCGCGGTCTATACCGGCGAGGCGCTCGACGAGTTGGAGCGGCTGATCGGCAAGCCGGCGGTCAAGAAACGCGCGCCGCGCAAGACCAGCGCGCCACGCAAGCGCAAATCAAGCTGAGCACCGCCACGGCAGCCACTGCACCAGCAACAGCACCAAGGCCAGCGCCGCCAGCGCGTTGCGCAAATCGACGGTGGTCGTGACCGGTCGTGACAGCGCCGGGGCGCGCAGCGCAGCGGCCAGGCCGTCGCCTTGCAGACGTGCATACGCCAGGCCGTTCTCGTTGGCCAGCAAACGCAGGTAACCCTCGCGCAGCGAAGACAGGTGTTCGCTGCCGAGCGTCGCGCCGAGCGACGCGGCAGGCACCTCGTCGCGGCCGCCGAGATCGCGATTGGGCTGGTGCGGGTTCGTCTGCGCCACATCGTCGGCCGCCCAGAAACCGAGCGGCCGCCCGAGTGCGTCGCTCTTCGGAATCGGCGACGGCTTCAATGCACCGACGCCGACGATGACGCCCGCCACCTCGCCCGGCTTGTCGTCGAACGCCGGCCGCTGGTTCGGATCGAGCGGCGGCGCTTCGTGGCCGTCGGTGACGAAGACCAGCGACGGCGTGCCGGTCGTCCCCTTCAATTGGCGCGCGATGCCGATGGCGCTGTGCAACCCTTTGGCGACTTCGCTGTTGCCCGACCAGGCCATGCGGCCGTCGATGCGCGCCAGCGCGTCGCGCAGCTCGGCGCGGTGCGCGCAGACCTCGACCGGCGTGAACAAGAGGTACGAGCGGTACTCGGTGAAGATCGCCCAGCCGATCTTCGAGCCGCAGGGCAAGGCTTCGACAGCCGCACGCAGCGCCGCCTTGGCCGCCTCCAGGCGCGACACCGGCCGCCCTTGCCACTCCTCATCCTCGACGTTCATGCTCTGCGTCACGTCGAGCACGACCACATGCTCGAAGCGCGCACGTTCGAGCGGCCACGTCGGCCGCGCGAAGGTGGCCATCAAGGCCAGTGCGGCGGCCAGCAGCAGCCACTTCGCCATCACGGCAGCCCCGGCGAAAAACCGCGCATCGTCGTCGCCGCCCGTTCGGCGCTGCGCTGCGGCCCGGCGACCGGCGTGTCGGACTCCTCGGGGTCCGGCACCAGGCGCTGCGCACGCTCGAGGTTGTAGCGCGCGTTCCAGTGCCCAGGGTCATGCCGCAGCACGTCGCGGTAATGTTCCTTGGCCAGCTCGATCAGCGCCAGCGCCTGGCCGGACTTGTCGTCGTCGCGCAGCGCCACCGCCTGGCGCATCAGCAGGTTGGCGCTGTTGTAGCGCGCCGCCTGCCCGAGCGGCGTGTCGTCCTGCAGCGCGCCGTAGTGTTTCAGCGCGGCTTCTTCATCGCCGCGTGCGGCCAGCGCATGGGCCTGGGCAAAACGCATCGGCGCCGGCAAGCCGGTGGCGTCGGCCGGCACGCTGCCGCCCTCGATCTGCGCGTTGCGGCGCTGATCGCGCAGCCACAGCGCACCCTCCGCAGCAGCCGCCAGCGTGGCCGCCGCCAACAGCAACCACACGCCGCGTGTCGTGCGCCGAGAGATCAGCCTCGTCATCGGCGCATCTCCAGCGACTTCGCCGCCAACAGCAGCAGCACGCAGAGCAGCGCCAGCGCGTGGCACCACGGCTCGAGGTCGCGCCGCGGCACCAGCTCCTGGTAGAGCATCGGCAGGTTCTCGAGCCGGTTGACGTTGGCGATGGCGCGGCGCAGCGCTTCGGCGTCGCTGGCCTCATAGACGCGGTACGGCGTTTCGAGCGACTCGAAAAAGCGGTTGAGCATCATCTCGGGCACGCTCTCGATGGCGCTCGGCGTGTCGTTCGGCCCCGGGCGCAGGCCGGGGCTGTTGGCCGAGCGCAGGTAGACCCAGTAGATCGCCGCACGCTGCTTGCGCGCGGCGTGCGACAAGCGCTCGCGCAAATCGGGGTCGATGCGGTCGCCGCCGTCGGAGACCAGCAGCACGATGCGCGAGCCGGTGTAGGGCCGGTCGGTGAACAGCTCGAGGGCCGATTCGAGCGCCAGGCCGATGTTGGTTTCCGACAAGCCGCGGCCGATGTTGCCGGCAGCGATGGCGGCCTGCACCACCTCGCCGTGGTGCGTGAAGCCGAGCACCGGCATCGGCAGCGTCGAGAAGACGACGAGCGCAAAGCGGTCGTCGGGCCGCTCCGACGTGAACTCGCCGAGCAGCTGGCGCGCCACCTTGCCTTTGGACTCGCGCAGCCGGCCCTGGCTTTGCGAGATGTAGAAGTCCACCACCTCGGGACCGTTCGCGCGGCCCCCCACCGGCGCCGCGGGCCGTGCGCCGGCAAAGCCCTGGTCCATGCTGCGGCTGCGGTCGAGCAGCAGCACGATCTCGGCGCCCTTGCCGATGCGCGGGGCAAAGTACTCGGCCCGATGCGGCCCGGCCAGCGCCAGCACGAGCGCGGCGATGACCAATGCCGCGACGGCACGCAGCGCGCGGCCGGCGATCGTGGACAGCGCATCGCGCGGCGCCAATGCGAGCCATCCGTTGGCCTGCGGCCGCCCCGGCCGGCGCAACAAGGGCAGCAACGCCAGCGGCAGCAGCCACAACAACCACGGGTCGTCGAAAGTCATGATCCGCGCTCCGCATCGCGGCAGCGTTTGCAGAATGCCACCAGCCACGCCGCGTCATCGGCCTCGCGAGCACCGCCTTCGAAGAACTCGCGCTGCGACAAGCGCAGGAAACGCACGATGTCTTCTTTCAGCGGCTCGAACGCAGCGCGCTGCGACGTGAAGCGATCGACGCCATGCTCGAACAGCACCTCGCCCGCGCTTTGATTGAAGGCCGCGTGCAAACGCCGGCAGGCCTCGCGCCACGGCGGCGCTTGCACCTGATTCAGTTGACGCCAGGCCAGCGCAAACGGCCGCTGCCGCGCGCCCCACCATGGCAGGCCGAGATAGACGACGCCCAGATAAGCCAGCAACGCGCAGAGCAGCACGGCGGTGCCGAACAGCCGCCAGCGGCGCGCCAGCGTGTGGATCAACGGCGGTGCGGCGTCGGGCTGCAACTCGCCGAGCCCTGTGCGTGGCGACACCTCCACCGGCGCCAGCGGCGCCACCGTGATCGGCCAGGCGTCGATGCGCACGTCCTGCGCGCGCGGCGTGCCGTCGTAGCGCAGCGTGAGTGATGGCAGCTCCAGCGTGCGCACGGCGCTGGGCGACAGGAAGACCTGGTAGTCGAGCTCGAGTTGCATGCGCTGCGCGCCGGCGCTGCGCCGCAGCGCACGCAACTCCAGCGCCGTGCCGCGCGCGCCGGGGCGCGGCAGGCTGCTCTCGTCGAGCAGCAGGCCAGCCGGGACTTCGACCGTGATGCGGCGTTGCACGACGTCGCCGACCTGGTAGCCGAAAGCGCGCGGCTCCTCGGTCGTGGCTTGCAGCGTCGCAGCGTGAGTTGCACCGGCCAGCGTCACGGCCAGCAGCAGACCGAGCACCGCTGCGCGCGCTGTCATTGAAGAAAATGCCGCGTCACGGCATCGGCGTCGAAGGCGCCTTCGATGAACAGCGGCGCCAGCCGCTGCGCACGAAACAGCTTGCCCAGATCGGCGCGCCGCTGTTGCGCCGCCGCGTGCCAGCGCTGGCGCAACGCCGGTCGCCACCACAACCATTGCCGGCGGCCGCTCTCCGGGTCGGCCACGTCGGCAAAGCCGAGGCTGGCGCCGAGGTCGAACTCGGCGGGCGGCCAGAGCACGACCGGCAGCACGTCGTGGTGCGCCAGGCGGGCCAGCACGGCGGCCGCGTCGGCCAGCGGCAGGTGGAAGTCCGAGACCAGGAAGACCAGCGCGCGCCGCTGCGGCAGATGGCCATGGGCTTGCAACAGGCCCTGTGCCGAGCGGCCGTCGAGCCGCAGCGCGCGCAGTGACGCTGCCAGCGCCGCGCCAGCGCCGCGCGCGCGCGTCTGCGGCAGCAGCAAGTCGCGGCGCACGGCGCTGTCGCAACCGACGAAGCCAAAGCTGTCGCCGGTGCGCCAGGCCGACCAGGCCAGGCTCTCGACGAGGTCGGCGAGCACGCCCTGCTTGTGCACGGCGCCGGCCACGCCCATCGACGCCGACAGATCGGCCACCACCGCCACGGGAATCGACAGGCGCTGGCGCTGCAGGCGCACGATCCAGCGGCCGAACGGATCGCGCAGGCTGGCGTGGATGTCGATGCGGCGCGCGTCGGCGGCGTCCTGCAGATTGGCATGGCCGCGGAACTCGATGCCGTTGCCGCCATGGCGGCTGCGGTGGTGGCCCGGCACCTGGCCGCGCGCCGGGCCGTGCAGGCGGTAGTGCAGCTCCGCGATCATCGGTGGCAACGGCTCGAACTCAAGGCGCGGCCACGCCGGCGACGATGGCGGTCATCAGCAGCGGCGAGACCTCGTGGCGGCGCATCTCGTACACCGGGGCATAACACAGGCGGTGGGCGATGCTCTCGACGAACACCGCCTGCACGTCCTCGGGCGTGACATGGCTGCGGCCGTCGAGCCAGGCCGCCGTGCGCGCAGCGCGCAGCAGCAGGCTCATGCCGCGCGGGCTGGCGCCGGCAAGCATCAGCGTGTCCATGTCCACGTCGGACAAGCGCACGCCGAAGGTCGCCGGCTCGGCGGTCGCACGCCACAGCGCCAATGCGTAGCGCTGCAGCGCGTCGCTGGCCTGCACCTGCTGCTGGATCGACGCGGCCAGCGCATTGAGCTCGCGGTGATCGACCAGCGCCGCCGCCAGGCTGCCGATGAGGCGCTCGCTGTCGTGAAAGCGCGCGTCGAAAACGAGCCGGCGGCGTTCGTCGTCGCTGGCCGGCGGGTCGATCGTCACCTCCATCATGAAGCGGTCACGCGCCGCCGAGGAGATCTCGAACGTCTCCTCGCGCTCGACGCGGTTGCGGTCGGCAAAGACCAGCAGGTGCGGCAGCGCCACCTCGCGGTTGAACGCCCAGACGCTGCGCTCGGCCATCGCGCGCAGCAGCAGCGCATGCACCTGCGGCCGGGCGCGGTTGATTTCGTTGAAGAAGAACACGGCCAGGTCCTCGCCATGGCGGATCAGCGGCCCGGCCTCCACCGCCGGCCGGCCGTCGGCGCTGATGTAGGTGTAATAGACGAGATCGGCCGGCATCAGATCGACCGTGCCCTCGGCGCGCGCGAAGGCGCCGCCGAGCACCTGCGCAAAGGCCCGCAGCAGCGTCGTCTTGCCGACGCCGACATCACCTTGCAGCAGCACATGGCCGCGCGAGAAGACAGCGGTGTTGATCAGGCGGATGGCACGCGCCTGGCCGATGACCGCCCGCGAGACTTCGGCTTCGATCGCCAGCGCGCGAGCTCGCCAGTCGGCCAACACCTCGTCGTCTCGTTTCATGCAGCACCTTCGTCCACTGAACCACTGAAATCGGATCGGCGCTGTCCACGCGATACGGGCGCGCGTAGCGCCGGATGGGCACGCGAACGCGGCAAGCAAGAGCCAAGCCGCGAGCGCCGCCGGCGTGCGCCGGCGGCGCTGCAAGACTGTGCCGTTCGCCGATGAAACACTGTGTCTCGCCCTCGCTGCATCAGTTTCGGTGCACCTTGTCCGTCGGCGCTTTCGGGGCGCAGAACCGGCCGTCGGAGCGCAGCGCGCATACGCGAAGTTTCCCTATGCACGTTAGCGAGTAGCGGCGCGATCGGTGCTCCACGATGGCCTATTGCCAAAGCCCTGGCTAGGGTTTCCCCGTGACGTGAGGTGGACTTATCCGTTCTGCATTGCCGCGTCGTCAGACCTCGGGTGCACAGGCCTGCCCATGAGGTTCGAGCAGGCGCAAAACTTGCGGTTTGCTCACGCCGAGTTTTGGCGGGCGTCAGGCGGTTGCTTTCCAACCTGCCAGCGCCCGGGCTCCGGTCACTCACAGCAAGGAGACATCGATGCGTATTTCTGGGCAAGCGAAACGACCCCTGTGGTCGGGGATGGGCGTGGTGCTGCTCGCGCTGCCGACATTGGCCTTGGCCAATGCCGACGTCGAGAAGAACATCGCCAACTCCAAGAACTGGGCGACGCAGGCTGGCGACATGTACAACCAGCGCTACAGCCAGTTGAAGCAAATCAACACCGGCAACGTCGGCAAGATGCAGGTCGCGTGGACGTTCTCCACCGGCGTGCTGCGCGGCCACGAAGGCTCGCCGCTGGTGGTGGACGGCAAGATGTACCTGCACTCGCCGTTCCCGAACAAGGTCTTCGCGATCGACCTCGATACCAACAAGATCCTCTGGAAGTACGAGCCGAAGCAGGACCCGGCGGTGATCCCGCAGATGTGCTGCGACACGGTCAACCGCGGTCTGGCTTATGCCGAAGGCAAGGTCATCCTGCAGCAGGCCGACAGCATGCTGGTGGCACTCGACTCGAAGACCGGCAAGGTGGCGTGGAGTGTGAAGAACGGCGACCCGAAGCTCGGCGCCGTCAACACCAACGCGCCGCACGTCTTCAAGGACAAGGTCATCACCGGCATCTCCGGCGGCGAATGGGGTGTGCGCGGCTTCATCGCCGCCTACAACCTGAAGGACGGCACGCCGGCCTGGAAGGGCTACAGCGTCGGCCCCGACGCCGAAATGCTGATCGACCCGGCCAAGACGATGACCTGGACCGACGGCAAGATGGCGCCGGTGGGCGCGGATTCTTCGCTGAAGACCTGGAAGGGCGATCAGTGGAAGATCGGCGGCGGCACGACCTGGGGCTGGTACAGCTACGACAAGGCGCTGAACCTGATGTACTACGGCACCGGCAACCCGTCCACCTGGAACCCGGCGCAGCGTCCCGGCGACAACAAGTGGTCGATGACGATCTTCGCGCGTGATGTCGATACCGGCATGGCGAAGTGGGTCTATCAGATGACGCCGTACGACGAGTGGGACTTCGACGGCATCAACGAGATGATCCTGGCCGACATCAACGTCAAGGGCAAGCCGACCAAGGCGCTGGTGCACTTCGACCGCAACGGCTTCGGCTACACCCTCGACCGCGTCACCGGCGCGCTGCTGGTGGCCGAGAAGTACGACCCGACGGTCAATTGGGCGACGCATGTGGACATGAAGACCGGACGGCCGCAGGTGGTGGCCAAGTACTCGACGGCCAAGAACGGTCCTGACGTCAACACCAAGGGCGTCTGCCCGGCGGCGTTGGGCAGCAAGGACCAGCAGCCGGCGTCGTACGACCCGAACACCAAGCTCTTCTACGTGCCGACGAACCATGTCTGCATGGACTACGAGCCGTTCAAGGTCGAGTACACCGCGGGCCAGCCGTATGTGGGCGCCACGTTGTCGATGTTCCCGGCCCCGGGAAGCCACGGCGGCATGGGCAACTACATCGCCTGGGACGCCGGCACCGGCAAGATCGTGCAGAGCAAGAAAGAGAAGTTCTCGGTGTGGAGCGGCTCGCTCAACACCGCGGGCGGCCTGTCCTGCTTCGGCACGCTCGAGGGTTACCTGAAGTGCGTCGATGCGAAGAACATCAACAAGGAACTGTTCAAGTTCAAGACGCCGTCGGGCATCATCGGCAACGTCTTCACCTACGAGCACAAGGGCAAGCAGTACCTCGGTGTGTTCTCGGGCATCGGCGGCTGGGCCGGCATCGGCATGGCAGCGGGCCTGGAGAAAGACACCGACGGCCTCGGCGCCGTGGGCGGCTACAAGGAGCTGAACCAGTACACCGAACTGGGCGGCTCGCTGACCATGTTCGCATTGCCGGGCAAGTGAGCTGAGGGTTTCAGACACCCTGTCAGCCTGAACTGTTGGGGGGACGTTGCCAGACGGCACGTTCCCCCACTTCATTTCTATGGATGTCAACGCATGTTTCGAAAGAGCTTGATCCTTCTCACCGCGCTGGCCGCGAGCGCTGCATTCGCGCAAACCCCGGCGCTCTACACCGTCGTCGAGGGCTACAAGGTCGATGCCGAAACCATGAAGGGCTTTCGCACCTGGCGCGCCGCGGCCTGCGACCGCTGCCACGGCGCCAATCAGGAAGGCCTGGTCGGCCCGTCGCTGATCACCAGCATGAAGACGCTGACCAAGGAAGAGTTCGTCAAGACCGTGCGCGACGGCCGCCTCGAAAAAGGCATGCAGAGCTTCGGCACCAGCCCGCAGGTCATGGAAAACATGAACCAGCTCTACGCTTACCTGAAGGGCCGATCCGATGGTGCGATCACACGCTCCAAGGTCGAGCCCATGCCATGAGGGTGCGTTTCGCAGTGCTCTTGCTGGCCTTGTGCGCCGCCGTGCCGCTGGCGGTGGCGCAGGACAAGAAACCGCCCGAGCGCAAGGCGCTGCGCGTCTGCCAGGACCCGAACAACCTGCCGTTCTCCAACACCAAGGGCGAAGGCATCGAAAACCGCATCGCCGAACTCTTCGGCAAAGCGCTCGGCCTGCCGGTGACCTACTACTCGTTCCCGCAGCGCCTGGCCTTCATCCGCAACACGCTGCGCTACAAGCTGCCGGGCCAGGACTTTCCGTGCGACATCGTGATGAGCGTGCCCGTCGGCTTCGACCAGGTCTCGGCCACCAAGGCCTATTACCGCTCGACCTACGCGCTGGTGTTCGCCAAGGGCAAGGGCCTCGATGACGTGAAGTCGAGCGCCGACTTTCTGGCGCTGGGCAAGGACAAGCTCACCAAGCTGCGCATCGGCATCTACGACCGCTCGCCGGCGTCGGAGTGGCTGACCAAGCATGGCCTGATCGAAAGCGGCGTGCCCTACCAGATCATGAACGCCGACCCGGAGCAGTACCCCGGCGACATCATCGAAAAGGACCTGGCCGCCGGCAAGCTCGACGTGGCCATCGTCTGGGGCCCGATCGCCGGCTTCTTCGCCAAGCGCGTCAAGACACCGGCGCTGGCCGTCGTGCCGATGAAGTCCGAACCCGGCGTGCGCTTCGACTACCAGATGGCGATGGGCGTGCGCTACGGCGAGCGCGAATGGAAGCAGCAGGTCGAGACGCTGCTCGAATCGAAGCAGGCC
Source organism: uncultured beta proteobacterium (assembly GCA_963816315.1). Lineage (GTDB taxonomy): Bacteria > Pseudomonadota > Gammaproteobacteria > Burkholderiales > Burkholderiaceae_C > CADEEN01. The sequence goes on along the minus strand of CAWFJZ010000029.1, from coordinate 495,858 downwards.
GAGATCCGCGCCATCCTGAAGAGTTCGGCGTGCCGCTGGTCGATGAATCCTTCACAGCGCAGGGGCGCTGACCGCGCGCGCCGGCAGCGATGAGAACCTGGCTGTTGCTGTTGCCGCTCGTCTCGTGGGCGCTGCCCGGCCACGCCGCGCTCGAACGCGCCGAGCTGATCGGCCTCGCCGCCAGCGTGCTGCGCATCGAAGCGCCGCGCGCCAGCGGCGGCTACTCCATCGGCTCGGGCGTTGCGGTGGGCGACGACAAGGTCGTCACCAACTGCCACGTCACGACGCGACGCGAAGAGCATCTATGTGCTGCGCGGCGGCGTGCGCTGGCCGGCCACGGCGCAGGCCGCGAACGCCGAGCGCGATCTGTGCCTGCTCACGGTGCCGGGCCTCGTCGCGCCGGTGGCGCAACTCGGCAATGCCAACGGCCTGGCCATCGGCCAGATGCTGTCGGCCCTCGGCTACACCGGCGGCCTGGGCATCCAGAGCAGCGACGGCGAGGTGGTCGAGCTGCACCGCCACGACGGCGGCCAAGTCATCCAGAGCAGCAACTGGTTTTCCTCCGGCGCCAGCGGCGGCGGGCTGTTCGACGAGGCCGGCCGCCTCGTCGGCGTCCTGACCTTTCGCCTGCGCGGCGGCGAGTCGCACTATTACGCCGCGCCGGTCGAGTGGGTGCAGCAACTGATCGAAGCCGCACGCACTTCATCAGCCCAAAGCAGCGCCAAGGCGCCGCCGTACTGGCAAGTGCCGGCGGATGCGCAGCCGCGCTTTCTGCGCGCCGCGGTGATGCGCAGCGAATCGCGCTGGAACGATCTGGCCACCCTCGCGCGCGAGTGGGTGCGCCAGACCGTCGACGACGCCGAGCCCTGGCACCTGCTCGGCATGGCGCTGGCGCGGCTCGAACGGCCGAGCGAAGCGCGCGATGCGTTCGAATGTTCGCTGCACCTGTCGCCCTTGCACGCTGCGGTGCGCAGCAGCCTCGACGCGTTGCGCACGCGGCGCCGCGGCCCGCGCGCACGGCGCCCTGCACCACTGCCAATCTGTGAGCCCCATGACACGTTCCTTCCTTCTTGCCCTCGCCTGCGCTCTGCTGGCAGGCCACGCCACGGCCGCCACCGAGTTCTCCGCCGCCGAGCAGGCCCTGTTCGTCACCAACCACCTGAGTGCGTTGAAGCCACCGACGACGCTGCACTACCGCTTTCGCAAGAGCGGCAGCCTGGAGGCAGGATTCGACGACAAGGTGGCGATCGCGCTGACGGCGCAGCCCGACGGCACCTGCTGCGCTGCCGCGGCCGAGTTCCTGAGCGGCCGCGACAAGCTCGCGCTGCCCGCGATCGAAGCCGCGCAAGGCAACCCCGTCATCCTCTACTTCCTCGAACGCGACATCCGCGAGATGCAGCGCCTGACCAAAGGGCAGCCGAACTACTTTCGCAAGCGCATCCGCATGGCCGTGGCCGACGCCGCCACGATCACCGAAGTGACGCTGCCCCACGAAGGCCGCAACGTCGCCGCCAGGCAGATCACGATCACGCCCTACGCCGACGACCCGCTGCGCGCGCGCTTCGAAAACCTGGTCGGCAAGCGCTACGTCTTCACGCTCTCCGACGCCGTGCCCGGCGGTGTGCTCAGCATCCGCACGCAGGTCGATGCCACGGCCGCCGGCACGCCACCGCTGCTGGCCGAAGAGATGGCGCTGGAACGCCAGGCGCCGACGAAATGAACCACCCCCGAAGCGGCTTCGCCGCCTCCCCCTCAAGGGGGCAACGCCAGCGGCCGGGCAGAGCCCGATCCGCGGCGTTTGCTTGACCGAAAGAACAGCTTCCGTGCCCAACCTGCGCGTCATAACCTTCCTTTGCTGCCTGATGGCCGCGTCGCTGACGCAGGCCAACGACTTCCCCACCGTGGACCGCGTGCTCTACGTGCAGGAATGCATTCGCAGCAACCCGGGGCCGCACTACGAGATGATCAACAAATGCTCGTGCGCGCTCGACCACCTGGCCCGAGAAGTGAAGTTCGACGACTACGTCAGCATGAGCACCATCGTCAACGCCGTCAGCATCGGCGGTGAACGCGGCGGCCAGATGCGTGACAATGAAAGCCTGAAGCCGCAGGTCGCACGCTACCGCGATTTGCAGGCCAAGGCCCGCAAGGCCTGCTTCATCGGGCCGCAGTAGCGCAACGCGAAGGAGCGGCCATGACACACGCATTCAGAAGCCTCGTGGCGACGCTGCTGTTCTTCGCCTTGCCGGCAGAGGCCGGGCTGCAACCCACCGACGACCCGCAGGCCAGTGCGATCTGGCAGAAAGTGCGCGCGAGCCTGTTCGAGAACCGGCCGATCGCGCCGGCCCCGGCCGACATGTTGGTACTCGAGGCCCCCGTGCGCGCGATCGACGCCGCCGTCGTGCCGATCGCCATCCGCTCGCGCTGGCCGCAGACGGCAGCGACGCATGTGCGCAAGCTCTACCTCATCATCGACGCCAACCCGTCGCCGATCTCGGCGATCTTCCAGTTCACGCCCGACAGCGGCCGCGCCGATGTCGAAACCCGAGTGCGTGTCGATGACTACTCGCATGTGCGCGCCATCGCCGAAACCAGCGACGGCAAGCTCTTCATGACGACGCGCTTCGTCAAAGCTTCGGGCGGCTGCTCGGCGCCGGCCGGCAGCGACGCCGCCGCGGCGCTGGCCTCGATGGGCAAGATGAGCTTTCGCGTCGATGGCGACCTGCGCGGCACGCAGCCGGTGCTGGCGCAACTCACGGTCTCGCACCCCAACCATTCGGGTCTGGCGATGGACCAGTACACGCGCCAGTTCACGCCGGCGCATTACGTGCGCAAGGTCGATGTCACTTACGCCGGCAAGCCGGTGTTCTCGGCCGATGTGGATTTTTCGATGAGCGAGAACCCGAACTTCCGCTTTCACCTGCTGCCGCAAGGCAACGGCGAACTGCGCGCGACCGTCGTCGATTCGCAGGAGCGGCGCTTCGAAGGCAAGCTCGCGCCGCCGGCGCCGTAGCGCTGAGCGACTACTGGCCGTAGCGCGGATTGCGTTCGCGGCGCTCGCTCCAGTCGCGCAGCATGAACGCCATGGCGCGGGTCCAGCTCTCGTCGTTGTTGCCGCGCAGATCGACCGACTTGGCGAGCACCTCTTCATCGGTGGCGGCCACGCGCACCGAGACGTTGACGTTCAGGATCAACTCGCTGACCCGCTGCACCCAGCCGACGACGACCAGGCGCGTGCCGAGCTTCTGCCCGACCTCGGCCAGGCAACCGTTGCAGCGGTACAGAAAAGCATGCTGCGCGCGCAGCGCGTCGATCTGCGCCTGCACCGGCGCGCTGTCGATCACGCGGTACAGGCCGCGCTGATGCAGCCCCTGCTGCAACTGCGCCTGCAGCGCGGCCAGACGGCGCTGGTGGTCGGCATCGCGGACCGGATCGGGCTGGTCATCGACCAGCTCGAAGCCGATCACGGCGATCGTCGGCGGCTCGGCGGCCATCGCTGTCGTCATGCAGCAAAGTGCCAAGGACGCCAAAGCCGCAACAGCGCCGCGCAACAGATCGAGCTTCATCGCAGAACTTTCAACAACAACGCGTTCGCACCAGTCTAACGATGCGCCACCTGCTGATCGAAGCCTGTGCTCTGCTGTTGTTGATCGGCTGCGCCAGCGCGGGCAGCGATGCCCCTCGCGCGATCGCGGTGGCCGACGGCGTGTACCTGGTGCCCGGCAGCGGCGGCGCGGCCGATGAAGCCAACCTCGGCCGCATCGGCAATGCCGGCTTCATCGTCGGCGACAGCGGCGTCATCGCTATCGATACCGGCACGTCGCACGCGCATGGCCGGGCGCTGCTGGCGGCGGTGCGCGCCGTCACCGACAAGCCGGTCAAGCTGGCGCTGCTGACGCACACGCGGCCCGAGTTCCTGTTCGGCGGCACGGCGTTTCGTGAGGCTGGCATTCCGATCCGCACCCACGAGCGCATGGCGCGGCTGATGGCCGCGCGCTGCGAGACCTGTTTGAAGACGCTGCGCCAGACCGTCGGCGAGGCGCCGATGCACGGCACCGCGATGTACAAGCCCGACCAGGAGTTCGACGCCACGCACGAACTGACCGTCATCGGCCGCACGGTGCGCGTGCTGTACTTCGGCCACTCGAGCGGGCCGGGCGACATCGCGGTGCTCGACGTCGCCAGCGGCGTGCTGTTCGCCGGCGGCCTGGTCGATGTGCAGCGCGTGCCCGACACGCAGGACAGCGACTTCGCCGGCTGGCACCGCGCGCTCTCGGCGCTGCGCGACCTGCCGTTGAAGACGGTCGTGCCGGGTCACGGCGCGGCGGCGGCGCCGGCCGCGGCCATCGGCGCCGTGCAGACCTACCTCGCCCAGCTCGAAGCCCGCGCGCGCGAACTCGTCGCCGCCGGCGCGTCGCTGTCCGCCGTGCCCGACGCGAGCGAGTTGCCGGCCTATGAATCCTGGGATCAATACGAGACAATCCACCGTCGCAACGCATCGATCGTGTTCTTGCGCGTCGAGCGCGAGTCGATGTTCAAGCAGCCCCCATGAAGCACCTCCTGTTCTCACGCCGTGATGCCCTGCGCGGCGCCACCTCGCTGGCGCTGGCCGGCTCGTCGCTGCACACGCTCGCGGCCGTCGGCGGCTTGCCGACAGCCGCCCACGACGATTCATCGCCCGAATGGGAACGGCTGGCGGCCAAGCTCTTCCCAGGCAAGAAAATCCAGACCGGCAGCGGCCTCGTGCAACTGACGGCGCCGCTGCGCGCGGCCTACGGCGCGTCGGTGCCGGTGAAGGTGGTGTCCAAGCTCGCGCAAACGCCGTCGCTGTACGTGCGCCGCATGCACATCGTCGTGGACAAGAACCCGTCGCCGATCGCTGCCGTGCTCGAGCTGACTCAGGACATGGGCCAGGCCGACTTCGAAACGCGCCTGCGCGTCGATGAGTACAGCCATGTGCGCGTCGTCAGCGAGCTGTCCAACGGCGAGCTGCACACCGACTCGCGCTTCGTCAAGACGTCCGGCGGTTGCTCGGCGCCGCCGAACCGCGACGCGCTGCACCTGATCGGCAAGACGATGTTCAAGCTGCCGGCCGGCGTGACGATGAACGCGCCGACGACGGCCGACGTGACCGTCATCCACCCCAACGACACCGGCTTCGAGTTGAACAACGTCACGGTGATGTTCATCCCGCCGCACTTCGTGCGCAGCATCAAGGTCAGCTTCGCCGGCAAGAAGATCTTCGACGCCGATCTCGACTTTTCGCTGAGCGAGAACCCGACGCTGCGCTTCAACTTCGTACCGAATGGCCCGGGCGAATTGCGCGCCGAGGTCACCGACTCGAAAGACGCGCAGTTCGTCGGCACGCTGGCCGTGCCTGCGGCTGCATGAGATGCTGCGTCGCCATGCCCTGCTCTGCGCCGCGCTGCTGATCGCGGCCACGCAAGCGGCAGCAGCGGGCTTTCCGCCGGCGTACAAGCCGAGCGTGATCCAGCCCGCGGGCACGCCCGAACACTACGAGTTCGACCTCACGGCCGCGCTGCAACGCGCGCGCACGGAGAACAAACGCCTGTACATCTATCTCGGCGCCAACGACTGTCCGTTCTGCCGCAAGTACGAAGCTTTTCTCGACGCCAACTCAGGCGCGCTGACGCAGCACTTCGCCAAGGACTACTTGGTCTATGACCTGCGCAGCACGTTGAAGGCGCAAGGCGATCGCCTGCGCTTTCGCATCGGCAACCAATCGTGGCCGTACAAGGAGTTCATGGCCACGCTCGGCGACGAGCGCGCGCGCCAACTCGTCTATCCGAGCGTCTGGCTGCTCGGCGCCGACGGCAAACCGCTGATGCAGATGCCGGCCGGCACGGGCACGTTCGAGACGGTGCCGGAGCAGTTGGAAATTCTGCGGTTGGAGCAGTAGGCTCAGGTCGTGGCTTTTGCCAGTCGCCGCGAGTTCACCGGGTCGCGGAACACCAGCGGATGCTCGGTGACACCACTTGCGGCAGACCGCTCGGCACTGGCCACCGCCTCCAACACCTTCGCATGGTGCGGGCTCTTGCGGCAAACCGGGTCGGCCACCTCGGCGTCCTGCGCAATCAGGTAGGCCTGGCAGCGGCAGCCGCCCAGGTCTTCTTCCTTGAACTCGCAACTCGAACACGGCTCCTTCATCCAGCCGGTGCCGCGGTAGCGGTTGAAGCCTTCCGAGTCGAACCAGATCTCGCGCAACGAGTGCTCGCGCACGTTCGGGAACGCCAGGCCGGGCAGCATCTTCGCGGTGTGGCACGGCAGCGCGGTGCCGTCGGGTGCGACGGTGAGGAACATGTTGCCCCAGCCGTTGACGCACTTCTTGGCCTTGCCCTCGTGGTAGTCGGGTGCCACGAAGAAGATGCGCAGGCGCTCGCCCATCTTCATGCGCCAGGCGTCGGTGACCGCTTCGGCCTTTTTCAACTGCTCGTGCGTCGGCAGCAACTGGTCGCGGTTCACGTACGCCCACGAGTAGTACTGGGTGTTGGCGAGCTCGATGTACTCGGCGCCGAACTCGGCCGCCATGCCGATGATGCGGTCGATGTGGTCGATGTTCATGCGGTGGATGACCACGTTCATCACCATCGGCCAGCCCTGGTCCTTGATGATCTTCGCCACCTTGTTCTTCAGCTCGAAGGTCTTGGTGTGCGAGAGAAAGTCGTTCATCTCGCGCGTCGAGTCCTGAAAACTCAACTGCACATGGTCGAGGCCGGCTTCTTTCAGCGCTGCGGCGCGTGACTCGGTCAGGCCGACGCCCGAGGTCAGCAGGTTGGTGTAGTAGCCCAGACGGCGCGCTTCGGCGACGATGATCTCGAGGTCGTCGCGCACCAGCGGCTCGCCGCCCGACAGCCCGAGCTGCACCGCGCCCATCTCGCGGCCCTGGCGCAGCACGCGCAGCCAATCATCGGTCGAGAGCTCCTGCTCCTGTGTGGCGAAGTCCACCGGGTTGAAGCAGAAGACGCAGTGAAGCGGGCAGCGGTAGGTCACTTCGGCCAACAACCACAACGGTGGACCGATGCCGGGTGTTGTCACTCCCATGTGAGCCACCGCTGTTTCGCCGCCACTTCGATGAAGCCGCGCACGTCTTTGTCGAGGCCCTGCGCCTTGAAGGCGCTTTCGATGTCGGCCACGATGGCGCTCACGTCGGCCTGCCCATCGCAACGCTTCATGATTTCGCCCGCGCTCTGGTTCAACTTGACCATGCCTTCGGGGTACAGCAGAACGTAGGCGCTCTGCGCTTCTTCCCACTGCAAGCGAAAACCGTGGCCGATGCGAGGCTGGCTCTGCGCAGTCAGCTCGGTCATGGGTTGACTCCGTACTTGAGCGCCATCGCGTCGTTCATCGCCCACAGGATGTCGAGCTTGAACTGCAAGACCTCGCAGGCACGCTCTTGTTGCGCGCGCGCCGTGAAGTGGTCGAGCGTGATGGCCAGGCCCTGCTCCACGTCGCGCCGCGCCTGGCTGACGCGGTTGCGAAAGTAGGCCAGGCCCTCGGGCTCGATCCATTGATAGTGCTCGGGCCAAGTGGCCAGGCGTTGCTTGTGAATCTCCGGCGCGAACAGCTCGGTCAGCGACGAGCACACCGCCTCCTGCCAAGGCGCGCGGCGCGCGAAGTTCACATAGGCATCGACGGCGAAGCGCAGCGCAGGGATGACGTGGCGCTGGTCCAGCACCTCTTCGCGCGTCAGGCCGACGGCCTGCGCCAGACGAAGCCAGGCCTCGATGCCGCCTTCGTCCTTGACGCCACCGAGCTCGAAGCCGTCGTGATCGAGGATGCGCTGCACCCAGCCGCGGCGCACGTCGCGGTCGGGGCAGTTCGACAGCACGGCCGCGTCCTTCACCGGGATCGCGATCTGGTAGTAGAAGCGATTCGCCACCCAGCCGCGAATCTGCTCCTTCGACGCGCGGCCGCTGTTGAGCATGACGTTGAACGGATGGTGGATGTGGTACGAGCGGCCGCGCTCGCGCAGCTTCGCTTCGAATTCTTCGCGGTTCCAGGCGGTCATGGCGTCACACCTCGATGCTTCATTGCCGTCTTCGCAGACTTCGATACGGTGCTGCTTCAACAGCGCGCGCTCGGCCGAGTCTTCGTCGAGGATCGGGTTGGTGTTGTTGATGTGGATCAGCAAGCGCCGCGTGCGCGCGGGCAGTTGGTCCAGCCACTCGATCATGCCGCCGTCGCCTGACTGCGGCAGGTGGCCGATGCTGCGCGCCGTCTTCTTCGACAAGCCCATGCCGATCATCTCGTCATCGGTCCAGAAGGTGCCATCGACCAGCACCGCATCGGCCGCGCACAGGATGTCGAACAGCGCCGGCGTGATCTGGCCCAGCCCCGGCGCGTAGAACGCGCTGCGGCCATCGGCGGCGTTGGTGATCAGCATGCCGACGTTGTCGCCCGGCACGGGCGCCTCGCGGTGCGGCGAGTACGGCGCGGCCTTGCTGTCCAATGCATACGCGCGCAAGGTCAAACCCGCCACGCCGGGAATCGAAAACGCCGAACCATCGGGCACGATCCGCTCGCGCTGCACGCCGCAGAAATGGCCGAGCACGCGCAGCACCGGATTGCCTTCGCTCAAATCCTGCATCACCGGGTCGGTGCACCACAGCGGCAGCGGCGAGCCGCGCTCGCGCAACATGAACAGCCCTGTCGAGTGGTCGATCTGCCCGTCCATCAGCACGACGCCGGCAATCGCCGTGTCGCGCACCGCACGCGCCGGTTGCAGCACCGGGTTCGAACGGATTTGCTCGAGGATGTCGGGCGAGGCGTTGAAGAGCACGCCGTCGATGTCGGCGTCGTTGCGCACGAAGATCGACGACTGCGTGCGCGGCTTCGCGTTCACCGTGCCAGTGCGCACGCCGTTGCAGTTGCGGCAATTGCAGTTCCACTGCGGAAAGCCGCCGCCGGCGGCCGAGCCGAGGATCGTGATGCGCATGAATGAACGTCTGGAAAAGAAAGTGCCGCCGCAGGGGGCTGCGGCGGCAACTCGGGTTCAGTCGCTCAGCGGGCCGACACGTACATCGTGATTTCGAAGCCGAAACGCAGATCGGTCGCTGCCGGGGTTTGCCATGTCATGCTGGGGTCTCCTTTGAGAGTCACGGTTGAGAGCACGGGCACCGGTGGTGCTCGCGGGAATGGATTCATCCCACGCCCGATGGTCAGCGCCGCGGCCCGATCTGCACAGCCGCCGCACCATGATTCGCGGCTCATGATTTTCATGAAAAGACATGCGGGCCTGCCTCTACCATGCCGGCGTGAGCGCCCTGCCCCTGTATGCCGACACCCCGCCGCTGCGCAGCCATGCCCTGCCGGTCACCGGCGGCCATGTGCTGCAGGTGCAGGAGTTCGGCAGCGATGGGGGCATCGACGCCGTTGTCCTGCATGGCGGCCCCGGCTCGGGCTGCTCGCCGCTGCTACGCCGCGTCTTCGACCCGGCACGCTTTCGCATCGTCTGCATCGATCAGCGCGGCGCCGGCGGCAGCAAGCCGTGCGGCGCGACCCGACACAACACCACCGACGATCTGCTCGACGACTTGCGGCATGTGCGCCGGCACCTCGGCATCGCGCAGTGGCTCGTCGCCGGCGGCTCGTGGGGCGCCGCGCTCGCCGTGGCCCATGCCGCGGCCGAGCCCGAGGCGGTGGCGGCGCTGCTGCTGCGGGCGACCTTTCTGGCGCGGCGCGAAGACACCGACTGGTTCTTCCAGGGCGCTGCCGCCGAGCAGCCCGAGGCGTGGCAGCGCTTTGCGAACGTGGCGCCGCCAGAGCACCGCCACGCGCTGTTGCCGTGGCTGGCGGAGGTCTTCACGCAAGGTGACGACGAGAACGTGGCACGTGCCGCGCAAGCCTGGTTCCGATGGGAGCAAACATTGGCGGGTCTGCCCGTCCAAGGCGAAACGCCGTTCGACAAACGCGATCGACGCGATGGTCGCCCGCTACCGCATCCAGAGCCACTACCTGCGTCATGACTGCTGGCTGACCGCGCCGACGCTGCTGGAACGCGCCGAAGCGCTGCCGCGCGTGCCGACGCTGCTGCTGCATGCGCGCGACGACCGCGTCTGCCGCCCGCAAGGCGCGCAGGCATTGCACGATCGCCTGCCGCACAGCACGCTGCGCTGGATCGACCAGGGCGGCCACGACGCGGCACACCCGGCGATGATCGCCGCCACCGTCACGGCGCTGGACCACTACGCGGCCCACGCCACCTTCGCGCCATGACGCTGCGCCTGAAGATCAACCTCATCGTCGGCCTGCTGACCGTGCTCTTCACCGCCGCGGTGATGACACTGCAATGGCGCAGCCTGCGCGACTCGGTGCATGAAGAAACGGTGGCCGCCAACCGCGTGGCGACGCAACTGTTGGAGCGCATGTCGTGGCGCTACGCGGCGCAGGGCACGCCGGCGCTGTTGGGTTTTCTGCAAGGCGTCGGCCGCGTGCGTTCGACCGACATCGCGTTGCTCGATCTCGACGGCGAGGAGCTCTACCGCTCGCCGCCCTCGCCCTACAAGGCCGGACGTTATGCCCCGGCCTGGTTCGAGCGCCTGATCACGCCGACGCCGGTGACGCAGGCGATCGACTTCCCCGACGGCAAACTGATCGTGCGCGCCAACGCCTCGCGCGCCGCGCTCGACGCCTGGGACGACACGGTGCGGCTGTCCGGTATCGCACTGGCGTTGCTGCGTGGCCGTCAACGCGCTGGTGTTCTGGCTCGTCGGCCGCGCGGTGCGGCCGTTCGGCGAGATCGTCGCCGCGCTCAACCAACTGCAGGCCGGCCGCTTCGACGTCGCGCTGCCGCGCCTGGCCGGCACCGAAGCCGCGGCCATCGGCGGCGCCTTCAACCGCATGGTCGGCGAGCTGCAGGGCCACATCGACACCGAGCGCCGGGCGGTGCGCGCCGAGCTGCAACTCTCGGCGAATCGCGAACTCACGCAGTGGATCGACCAGCATGTCGAGGCCGAGCGGCGCCTGATCGCGCGCGAGCTGCACGACGAGCTCGGCCAGTCGGTGACGGCGATGCGCAGCATGGCGCTGTCGATCGCGCAGCGCAGCAGCGGCGTCGATGCCGAGGTGCAACAGGCGGCGCGCGTCATCGCCGACGAGTCGTCGCGCCTGTACGACGCGATGCACGGCATCATCCCGCGCCTGACGCCGCTGGTGCTCGACAGCCTGGGCCTGGCAGAAGCGCTGGCCGACCTGGTGGAGCGCACGCGCAAGAGCCAGCCCGGTGCCTTGATCGACACCGACATCGCGCTCGGCAACACGCCGCTGCCGGCCGAGGTTGCGCTCACGCTCTACCGCGCGGCGCAGGAGGGCATCACCAACGCGCTGCGCCACGGCCAGGCCAAGCAGTTGCAGCTCTCGGTGCAAGCCGATGCCAGCGCCGTGCGCTTGTCGCTGCACGACGACGGCAGCGGCCTGCCGGCCGAAGGCTGGCAGCGCCCCGGCCATTACGGCCTGCGCTGGCTGGTCGAGCGCATCGAAACGCTGCGCGGCGAGTTGCGCCTCGACGCCAACCCGCCGCACGGCGTGCAGTTGCACGTGCGCGTGCCCTTGCCTGCGATGGAGGCCGCCACGCCGTGATCCGCGTCATGCTCGTCGATGACCACGCCCTCGTGCGCATGGGCTTTCGCATGCTGCTCGCCAACGCCGGCGTCGAAGTCGTCGCCGAGTGCGAAACCGGAGAGCAGGCATGCACCGAGTACTCGCGCGTGAAGCCGGACGTTGTCGTGATGGACCTGTCGATGCCCGGCATGGGCGGCCTGGAAGCCGTGCGCCGCCTGGTGGCGCAAGACGCCAAGGTGCGAATCCTCGCGTTGTCGGCGCATGAGGACACTGCCCACCCTCGGCGTGTGCTGCGTGCCGGCGCGCTCGGTTATCTCGCCAAACGCAGCGCGCCCGACGCGCTGCTCGCGGCGGTGACCGCGGTGGCTGCGCACGAGCCCTACATCGACGCACTGACCGCGCGCGCGCTGGCGATGGCTCAAGTCAAAGGCGAAAGCAGCCCAGCCGACACGCTGAGCGAACGCGAGTTCTCGGTCTTCATCCAACTCGCCCGCGGCAAGAGCGTGGCCCAGATCGCCGAAGACCTGAAGCTCTCACCGAGCACGGTCGGCACACACCTGTACCACGTCAAGCAGAAGCTCGGCGCCAGCAACCAGTCGGAGCTGACGCTGGTGGCGTTGCAGTGGGGGTTGTTGGCGGTGTGAGGGGTGGCGCGCCTTTTGGCGCCGGCATCTCGGCATGCGCAGTCACAACGCAAGGTGGCGCGGCCACGACCTGGAATCGGCGGCACCGGATCCCAGAACGGAAAGACCCTTTGGATGCGACCGCTCTCCGCCATCTCGACAAAGTTGTCGCCCTCGGAGCGGGTCGAGCCATCCTGGTTGACGATCGCGACCTTGAAGCGTGCGATGTTCAGGAACGTGTTCAGACCGCTTGCCAACACCAGACGTGCGCCTGGCATCCGGGAATGAAACCCTTCGATCTTCTCTGAGATGGCCTCGTATCCTTTGAAGAGACGCTGCGGACCCCAGATTTCACCCCCTTCGCTCATGCAGCGCGACAGCAAGACGATCCGTTGGGTCTTGTCGTTCTCGGCGAACGCTTCGAAGAACACCCTCAGACTGCTTTCGAAGACAGAAGAGTCCATCGCACTAACCTCCGGGTTGCGCAGCGTACCGGGACCGTGCACCAACCTGATTGTCGAAGCGCGAATGCCGCCGAACGTTCGCGGCGAGTGGCTTCACTGGCGCAGCACTCATTCAATCACTCTGATCTCATCCAACAGATCAGGATGCCGATCCAGCACGTTGAGCAACTTGACGAGCGCAAGGGGCGGCTTGGTCTTGCCGTTCTCGTAGCGCGAGAACGCATTGACGCCACCGCCGAAAATCTCGCCGGCCTCGCGCTGATTGAGGTCGAGCTTCTTGCGGACGCTGGCAATGAAGTCGGGGTCCACGATCGACGCGTTGACCTGCTTGTTGAAGGCCAGCATCAGGTTCATCGTGCGCCGAGACTCGGCCGCGTCGAGGGGCGCGACGTGACGACGCCGGTGATCAATTTGAAGTGCGCCGTCTTGGTGACGTACTTGACCTGCTCGTAGAGCTTGGCGCCCCAGGTCGCCGGGTGTTGCGCTTCGACCGCGTCGATGGCCTTCAACTGCAGCGCCGAATAGAGGGCATCGGCGTCGGCGTGGCGCCCATCGCGCGCACTGTCTCCAGCCACACCGGCGCGCAGGGCGTGCGCATGCGCAGGCCGGCAAGATCGGCGTGCTTGGCGATCGGCTTGTTGGTCAGCCGATGGCGCTGGCCCTGGAACCAGTTGAACGACAGGATCTGGTGGCCCGAGGTCTGGCCGAGCTTCCATGCGCTTGTTGGTGCGCTGCTCGACGTTGGTCTTGAACGCCTCGAGGCCCTTGAACAACGGGTCGGGACTCTAGCCGCGCATGGCGGCCGTCCCCATGGGGCTCACCCGATGTGCAGCACCGGGGCAAGGCCGGCGCATCACAGCATAGGGCCGCGACAGAACGTTGGCTTGTGCGCCGCGCAATGCATAGCCGATACTCGCAGCCGTGAACTCGCCCTCTGTTGCCTCCCACCAAGCCCGCGAGGGGCGCTTCCTGAATCGGACCCGATGAGCGGAGGCGCTCACGATCCACTCGACGAACCGGCGACCATCAAGCGCCGGCTGGCTGCCGTGGCGTTCGCCGATGTCGCGGGCTTTTCGCGCCTGATCGCTGCCAACGACGTGCTGACGCTGCAGCGCTGGAAGGCGTTGCGCGCCGAGGTGCTCGAGCCGCTGATGCTGCGCAACGGCGGGCGCATCGCCGAGATGGCCGGCGATTCGGTGCTCGTCGAGTTCGGCAGCGTCGTCAATGCGGTGCGCTGGGCCGCGCAGACCCAACGCATCCAGCAGGCCAGGTCGGATGTGGCCGATCCGTTCTCGCTGCGCCTTCGCATCGGTATCAACGTCGATGACCTGATCGACGACGAAGGTGTGTTGCAGGGCGACGGCGTCAACATCGCCTCACGCATCCAGCAGGCCGCCGAACCGGGTCAGATCGTCGTCACGGGGATGGTGCGGGAGTACGTGATCAACCGACTGCCGCTGGTGTTTCGCGACCTCGGTACACCGCCGATGAAGAACATCGCCCGGCCGGTGCGCGTGTTCGCGATCGAGTGGGCTGAAGGCGCAGCCCGGCTCATCGCGCAACCGTACCTGCAGTGGTCGTCTCGGCCCACGATCGCGGTGCTGCCGCTGCGCAACGTCGGTGGCGTGGAAGAAGACGCGTACTTCGGCGAAGGCATTACTGACGAGATCATCTCCGGGCTGTCGCGCAGCCGCTCGATGTACGTCATCGCGCGCAACTCCACGCTGCGCTACCGCGACCGCCAGAAGGACGTGCGGCAGATCGCCGCAGAACTCGACGTGCGCTATGTGCTCGACGGCAGCGTCTCGCGGCAGGGATCGCGGCTTCGCATCAAGGTCGATCTGATCGACGTGTCGGGCAATGTCTCGGTCTGGTCGCAGCGCTTCGACGGCGCCAACGACGAGATCTTCGATTTCCAGGACCGCATCGCGGCGCGCATCATCGGTTCGCTCGAACCCCGTCTGCGCGCCATCGAGATCGCCCGCGCCGGCGAACGGCCGACGGAAAGCCTCGATGCGTATCACTGCGTGCTCAAGGCGATGTCGCGGCTGTACCGTTTCACCGACGCGAGCTTCGCGGAAACGCGGCAGTTGCTGCAGCGCGCCGTTGTGCTCGACCCCGGGTACGCGCAGGCGCACGCCTATACCGCCTGGTGCCTGAACTTCTGGCTCGGCGAGTGCCGCTCGACCGACCCTGCGGGCGACATCGCGCGAGCGTTGGCCGCCTCGCAGCGCGCGCTCGAACTCGATCCCGACGACACCTTCGTCATCTGCGTCTCGGCCCATCTGCAGGCCTTCCTGCAAAAGCGCGTCGAGCATGCGCACGACATGCACGAGCGCGCACTGACGCTCGACGAGAACTCGGCATTTGCCTGGGGGCTCAGTGCGCTGACCTGCGCCTACCTCGGGCGACCGGATGAGGCGATCGAGCGGCTGCAGAACGTCTGGCGCCTGAACCCGTATGACCCGCTGAACTTTTATTTCTGGATCGTCGCCGGCATCGCCGAGTTCGTCGCCGGCCGGTACCACGAGGCGATCGCCTGGGCGCGCAAGTCCAGCCGCGCGAACCCCCGCTTCATCGCCGCGTTGCGCATCCTCGCGGCATCGCTGGCCCTGACGGGCGACGAAGACGGGGCACGCGCGGTCGGCAAGGAGCTGCTCGCCATTGAGCCTTCGTTCCGCATCTCGTCCTTCATCGAGTGGTATCCGCTGACGCGCACCGAGGATCTCCACAATTTGGCGGATGGCCTTCGCGCGGCAGGCTTGCCGCAATAGCACCCCGGGTGTTATCAACGCCCTTCAGGAGACCGAACCCATGAGTCAAGGAGCAGGAGCGGGAGCAGGAGCGGGAGCTGGTGCGGGAGCTGGCGCTGGCGCTGGCGCTGGTGCTGGTGCTGGTGCTGGTGCTGGTGCTGGTGCTGGTGCTGGTGCTGGTGCTGGTGCTGGTGCAGGCGCAGGCGCAGGCGCAGGTGCAGGTGCCGGCACCGGCCGCAGCTACTACGCGACGCCGTGGGATCTGGGCTATCGACCGTGGTCGCTCGACATCACGCCCGACGACGCCGGCAATCCGGCCTTTCCGTTCGACCAGGTCGTCAACCCTGCCGCGGCATCGCCGCCGCTCGAGTGGACGCCGGACGACTGGGACCCGGCGCTGCGCTTCTGGTCGCAACCGTTCGATCCGCAGTTGTCGCAGTGGCTCAGGGCGGTCGATCCGAGCCTGCTGTCGATCAGCGCGGCGCGCGAGTTCGCCACGCAACATGCGGTGTGGGATCCGGCGAACCTGACCACCAAACACTGGCTGGAGAACGACGACCTGAAGTGGCAAACGGGCACGGCCGCAGCGCGCTGGACGTTCATCCGCGCCGAGATCGAGCAGCTGCAGCAGCTGATGCAGGACGACCGCGAGCGCTACCTGGCCGAGATCGAGGCCCAGGCCGACGGACTGGCAGGCTACATGCTCGCCTTCATTGGCGCGAGCCAGGCGCGCCACCCTTGGACGGTCGAACTGGTGTCGTGCGCCCTGGCAATCGGCAACGTCGCCTACATGCGATGGAAGAGCCGCTTCATGCGCGTGCGGCCCTCGGTGCTGTGCCCCGGGCTGATCCCGCCGTTCGGCCCGCCGGGGCACCCGGCGTTTCCGAGCGGGCATTCGACGCTCGGCCACTTCGTCGCGCTGCTGCTGCTCGAGATCCCGGCCTTGCAGCAGCGTTATGGCCTGTTCACCGCCACCGACGGCACGCCGGGCGGCCCTATCCTGCCCGGCTCGGCCACGGAGAACCCGTTGAAGGGCACCGGCCCGATCGCGTCACCGCTGCTGTGGTTGTCCGCGCGCCTAGCGAAGAACCGCGAGCGGCTCGGCGTGCACTACGCGTCCGATTCCGCGGCCGGCCGGCATCTGGCCGCTGGACTGTGGCGCGCGCTGCTGCATCCTTTGGGGGCGGGAGAACCGAACATCGATTGCCCGGCATTGCGCACCGTGCTTGCGCGCGCGAAGGCGGAGTGGGTGTAGCCGCGCTCAGTCTTTAAGCCGCAGCCCGAGGTTGTTGTCGTTGGCCACCAAGTCGGCCAGCAGCGTCGGCTGCAGGCTGCACGCCAGCAGCGTGGCCGGCTCGATGTTGGCGCGATCGGCTTCGCACCGCGCCTGTGCCAGCACCACGTAGCGTCCGGCCGGCCGCGTGTGCTGGAACGGCCCGAAGCTCGCGTGCTGGGCCGGCGCGATGTCCTGCGGCGCCGAGGCCTGCGGCGTGCAGGCCCTCCAGAGCGCGGCATCCGGCCATTTCGGGGGTGGCGTGTTGGCGGGCCAGGGCGCCCACCAGGCCTGGACGGTGACGCCCTCGGCCGTCTGCGAGCCGCGATTGCCGGCCTCGACCAGGATCGAGCCGTCGCTGTTGACGACGAGCGCGTTGGCGTTCGCCTGCCACTCGGGCATCGGGTCGGTCGCGCTGTCCTGCCAGTGCAGCGACACCGGCATGTAGTTGCCCGGGCCGTAGGGCACGTCGCCGTACGGCGTCGCTTCGCTCTCGGCACGCGCGCTGGCGATGAAGACATCGACAGCGGGCGGCGCGCCGGGCGCGTTGCCGTCCGCACCCGCGGGCACGTACAGGCCCTGCGCCTCGAACGCCCAGCGGATCGCCTTGTGCGCGCAGCCGCCGCTGCGTTTGTAGTGCGGTCCTGATCCGATCGGGAACTGCACGTCCCACGGCGTCTTCAACGTGGTGTCGGCCTCCATCATCGCCAGCGCCAGCGTCTCGGGCACGTGCGCCGGCAGCACGCGCGCATCGCCGAGCAGGGTCAGCGCGCGCACGATCAGCCAGACGGCGTAGTGCGAGGCGCGTTGGCGTTCGACGGTGTCGGGCTGGTTCGGGTTGCCGGCCAGGCAGGTGTCGCCGCCGAGGCAGCGGTACAGGCGAAACAGCGTCGATGACAGGATCTGCTCGCTGAGGTAGCCCTTGCGGCAGGGGTGCTTCGCCGCGGGCACGCGCGCCAGCGCGGCGTGCAGCGTTCCGCTCCAGCTCCAGCCGCGCAACACGCAGCGGTCGTGGCGGCGCGGCAGCATCACCCACGGAAAGGTCGCGAAGCGCCAGCGCGGACTCTGTTCGCACAGGCGCGAGAGCGGGTCGCCGACGATCGCCGCGAGGCCATCGCCGGGGCTGTGCGCGAAGCGCAGTTCGAGTTCGCCGGTGGTCGCCATCAGCAGCAGATGGCCGAATTCGTGCCACATCCAGCGCGCGTCGGACGCAAGGCCCAGCGGTACCGCCGCCGACGGGCCGGTCGCGGCGTTCCACTTCGCGCGCTCGCGGCGCATCAGGTCGGCCCACCCCAGATGCAGCTGCAGCGCCGGCCGTTCTTCCGGTTTGAGGCTGCCGTTGAAGGTCGCCGGCCAGCCTTCGGGCAAGACGCGCGCATTCACCGTGCGTCCATCCTTGCCCGGGCCCGGCGAGACGCCCGAGCGGTAGAAGACGTTGATCTTGGCCTGGGCCGTGCGGAAGTACAGCAGCGCAGGCATGCCGTAGGCGTCCAGGCGGTCGAGCAGTTCGCGCACATGGCGAAACGCCTGCACCGCCGACGCGTCGTCGCTGCGGATGTCCGGCTTGCCGCTGCCGGGAAGGTAAACCTTCCGCGGCGCGGGCGGTGTCGGCGGCAAGAGCGGGCGATCGCCGCGCGCGAAGCGGCTCGGCCACACGGCCACCTCCGGGGAGCGTTCGAGCGGGGCCAGCAATGTGCCGGTGATTGTCTCGTCGCTGCGCAGCGGGTTCGGCAGCGGATCCAGTATCGCGGCGTCGCGCCGCACGCCGACGGCGCGCGGCGTGTCGGGCCGCTGCGACGCGGCATCGAACTTGTACACCGAAGCGTCGCCCGCGGCCATGTCGGTGACGAGCGCGCTGCGGTGCGCCAGCGCGCCGGCGCTCTTGGCGTCGCCGACGAGCGTGAACGCCCAGGCCACGCGGCTGCGAGCCTCGGCCGCCTTGGGGGCTCGCGCCGGATAACCGACGACGTGCCGCTCGACGAGCAGGCCGCCGGCAGGCTTCTCGGCCAGGCGCACGGCGCGCAAGCACAGGGTCTCGGCATCCAGCCCCGTGGTGAGCGCGATGTCCGGGCGAAGATCCTTCGAGATATCGAGCAGGCGGCGGCCGCCGTTGGCCTCGATCGTGCCGACGCCCACCGGCGAGCTCAGGTACACGCCGAAGGGCAGGCTCGCCGCGAGCGAGGTGATCGTCGCCTCGAAGCCGCCGCCATGTGCGCTCAGCGCGAGCACGACGCGCAAGCCGAAACCGGAGCCGATGAAATCATCCTTGCCGATGCGCTGCGACGCGAACAGCGCGACCACCTGATCGCCTGCGGACGAAGCGAAGCGGAACGAGCCGAGCGGCTCGCGCACGCTGTCGCCCGATGCCAGCGGCATCCAGCCGAACAGCGGATCGTCGGTGTCCGGCGCCAGCGCCTCCACCCAGGCTCTCAAATCGACCGCATACGGAGCGGCCACGGCATCGAGTTGCAACGCGGTGACGAGATAGGTGTGGGCCATGCGCTGTAGCGCCGCCTGGCTCGCATCGTCCAGCACGCTGTCGAAGGGCACGAGCGGGTGATGCACCAGCAACGTCCCGGGCCGGTCTGCGTCAGTTTCGGTCGAGCGCCAGCGCCACACGGCGTGCCGGGGTGGGTTCCAAGTCGGCTCATTCGGAGGGTCGCGAGGTTTTGCGTGCCTGCTCATCTGGTCTGTCCTCGTCGTCAGCGCCGTGCCGACTTTACAGGCGACGTTACCGCCGGGGGAGGCTGGGACATCCCACGCCTCCTCTCGACAAACGACGCCTTTGCCCATGCTCCTCATCCCGCGTCGATCGCCGTCCACCCCCGCGCCTGCGCCAGCGCACGCAGCCGTGCGTCGGGCCGCACCGCCACCGGGTGCGTCACCGCTTCGAGCAAGGGCAAGTCGTTGATCGAATCGGAGTAGAAGAATGACTCGTCGAAGGCGGCGATGGTGTCGGGCGCGGCACTCAACCCGGCCAGCCACTGCTGCGCGCGCGTCAGCTTGTGTTCTCGGAAGCACGGCAAGCCATCGATCTCGCCCGTCGGCCGTCCATCGATCATCACGCCTTCAGTCGCGACGAGATGCTCGATGCCGAAGGCGCGCGCGAACGGCTCGGCCACGAGGCGCTCGGTTGCGGTGACAACGGCGCACAGATCGCCGCTTTCGAGATGGTGTGCGACCCGTGCGCGCATCGCGTCGTTGGGCAGTTGCGCCGCAATCTCGCGCTCGAACCGCGAACGCCACTGCGCCAACTGCGCCGGTTCGAACGCCGCCAGCGGCAGCAGATTCGCGCGCACCATCGCGTGGATGTCGAGCGTGCCGGCAACGTACGGCTGGCAGAAGCCGAGGTAGCGCGCCTCGGCCCCGTCATCGAGCGCGCCCTCGCGCACGAGGAAGCGCGTCCACGCCATGCCGCTATCGAACGCGATCAGCGTGTGATCGAGGTCGAACAGCGCGAGCCTCAACTCCAATCGTCCATGTCGTGCTTGATCTTGTGCCGGTTGGCGATCAGCTCTTCGACCGACGGCTCGTTGTTCAGCGCCCGCTTGAGCGCCAGCTTGGTGGCCTCGTAGTTGGTGCGGTACATGTCCTTCTTGTCGAGGTTCGCATCCTTCGCGCAGCGCGGATCGATCCAGACCAGGCTGATGATGCACAGCTCGTTGGCCAGCGCCTTCGGGATCGTGCCGTCGATCAGGCAATCGACCACCGCATCGGCCGTCGCGCTTTGCACCACGCCGCCGAAGAGCTCGATATTGGCGCCGTCCTTGAGCGTGACCTTGGGCACCAGCATCGTCGCCGGGCGCACGAGCTGGTTGCAAGCGCGGATGGCGAACATCGCCGTGTGGCCCTTGCTCTGTGCCATCAGGTTGGCAAAGGCCTGCCCGACCGGGCCGCTGGTGCGGCCGATCAGGATCTCGGGCATGGCGTCGGTGAACTGGCCGTCGCGCGCGAGCACGGTGGCTTCGCCGGCGTGGAAGAGGTAGTCGGTCGGCATGGTGTGGTTTGCGTGGTGGATGAAGTTGATATCAGCGAACCATTCTGTCGGCGTTCTCGGCGCGATCGAGTCCCTTGGCGTCGGCGAAGCCTTTCACGTCGCGGAAGATCGTGCCGCCGACATCGGCCTCGGTGAAGTCCGCGCCGCTGATGTCGGCACCCGTCAGGTCGGCGCCGCCGAGCTTGACGCGAAAGAAGTTGGCGCCGCGCAGGTTGCTGCCTTTCAAGTTACTGAAGGCCATCAGCGATCGGTTGAAGTCGGCGCCGGCCAGCGAAGCGCCAGACAGATTGGCGTTGGACAGGTCGGTGCGCATCTGCCCCATGCCCTGGTTCTTGATGTTGACGCCGACCATCGCGCCGCTGAAGTTGGCGCCGGACAGATCGGCGCCCGGCAGGTCGGCAATCATCTTCGCGCCGCTCAGGTTGGCGCCTTTGAAGACGGGCATCTTCTTCACCGCGCCGCCGAGGATGACGACCGAGAGCAAACTCGCGCGGCTCAGGTTGGCAGCCGTGAAGTCGGTGCCCATCAGCCAGGCGCCGTTCAGGTTGGCGCTTTCCAACGTGGCCTCGCGGAAGTTGGCTTCGACGAGCTTGCTCGCAAACAGGCTCGCGCCGCGCAGGTTGGCCTTGCGAAAGTCGAGGCCGCTGAGGTCGAGATCCGAGAGATCCTTGCCGGCGAAATCGGCGGGCATGCTCGGTGACGCCGCTTTGAGTGCAGCGCGGACTTGTTCGACTGACAAATCAGCCGCTGTGGCACTCGTCGCCCCAATCCCTGTCAGCATCGCGGCCAAGA
Source organism: uncultured beta proteobacterium (assembly GCA_963816315.1). Lineage (GTDB taxonomy): Bacteria > Pseudomonadota > Gammaproteobacteria > Burkholderiales > Burkholderiaceae_C > CADEEN01. The sequence continues at coordinate 474,376 of CAWFJZ010000029.1, read as the reverse complement.
CAACGACACAAGACAGGAGAGCGGCCTTCTGCATCGATGAATTCTGGCACGGGGACGATGGCAAGTTGCTTGCGGGCGAACAAGCGGCGCCATCGAAGTGGACCCCTAGATTGGTCTTGGCGAATGCCGGCATCGAAGCGCTAAATCGCCAACGCTGCCTCAACGATGCGAGGCGCCGAGCGTCTTGATCGCGTCGATCTGGCGGTAGGTGGAGCTCAGCCATGTGCAATCAAACTTCTTCCGCGGCAGTTCTGTTGACGATCCTCGCCTGTGCCTTCGGGCAGGCGGCCCATGCAGGCGAGCAGGTTCTCGAGTTCAAACTGGTCACCACGCCGATTGAAGTGAAGACATTGGAAGCCAAGCAGGTGGAGGGCCAAACCGTCGGACTGATGAAGGCGTTTGGCGTTGCCAGCTTCAAGGACGGCAGGGTTGCATCAAAAGAGTTCACCTTCAACTGGGACTACAACAAGGGCAGCGGACCGTTCTTCGGCTACAGCACCTATACCTTTGAAGACGGCTCGTCGATCACCGCAAGATTTTCCGGCGCGCTGCGCGCTGGCCAGCCCATGCGGGGCGAATACGTCGTCCTCTCCGGCACCGGCGCGTACGCGGGCGCGAAGGGAACGGGCACCTTCGACGCTGTCACCCACAAGCTGAGCGGCGGCAATCTCTTCAACGGCAAGCTGACGATCACGACGCCTTGAAACAGGGCCGGGGAATGCAACTCGGCTACGCAGCGTGGATCAGCTCGCCCTTGCCCTGCGCCGCCAGATCGCCGAGCCAGCGCTCGATGCGGCGCTGCGGCAGGCCGGCGAACACACCGCCGTGACGCGCCAGATCGCGCGCCAGCAGTTGCCAGAACACGGGGGCGTCGACAATCGCCGGCACGAAGGTCGGTGATGGCATGGGCGCGGCGCCTGCAAAGACGATGCTGCCGCGGCGCATGCCATAGCCCACATGCGCGCCGGCGTGGCCGCCGAGCGCGACCGTGCCGGCCACCAGGCGCGAAGCGAGAAAGTCGCCGCTGTTGCCGAAGATGACGACGCTGCCCCGGCGCATGCGGTCGGCGCAGCGCTCGCCGACGTTGCCTTTGATCACGAGCGTGCCGCCGCGCATGCCGTCCATGCTGCCGGGCAAAGTGCTGGCGGAGAAGTCTCGCGCGTCGCCCTCGATCGTCAACGTGCCGCCTGTCATCTCGCAGGCGGCGAGGTCGCGCGCGTTGCCGCGCACGATCATCTCGCCGCCGCGCAGGCCGGCGCCGGCGTAGTCGCCTGCATCGCCCTCGACGATCAGCGTGCCGCCGTCCATCTGCCAGCCGATGCGGTCGCAGCGCGAACAGTCGCCTTCGAGGACGAGCTTGCCGTCGTCGCGCGGCGTGATGCTGAACAACTCGGCCAGCGGAACGAGCGCGTTGCCGTAACCCACATGCAGCGTTGTCACCTCGGCCGACGGCGTGACACCACGCAGGTCCACGCGCAGCGACGGCGTTTGCTTCATGCGCAGCGTGAAGCCGCTCATGCTTCACCCATCAGCTTGTGCAGGTGAAAGTGAAACGGCCCCAACTTGCCGCCGTAGTTGCCGGCCGAGATGCGCAGCAGGCCGCGCTCGGCGCCGAAGGCGATGCCGGCGTCGAGGCCGGCACGCATCGCCGCCGCCACAGCGGCTTCCGTCAGGCCGTCGATGACGATTTCCATCACGCAGCGCGTTTCGGGCGTGAGCTCGCTCTTCGGCACGAGGCCGTAGAGCGTCGGGCAGAAGGCATCGTTGGTCGAGGCCATCAGCGCCGGGTACTTGCTGCCGACCTTGGAGCCCGAGCGCACCACGCCGCCGGGGAACGGCATGATGACGTTGCGCAGTTGGCGCATCGCGGCCACGGCCGCTGCGGCCACCGCGAGTGCAGCCTCGGTGTCGCGCGCCAGCAGCAGCAGGTTGCCGCCGCCCACGCCCTTGACGATCGCGGTTGTTTCCTGCGCCACGAACTCGCCGTCCATCACCGGCACGCGCCAGTAGCGCACGCCGTCGATGACCTTGCTGATCTGCCAGCCGTCGCCGAAGAAGCGCAGGTTCTTGCCGAGGGCGACGGCTTCACCCTCCGCGATGCCGGAAAAGACCGCTGTCGTTGGACACGTGAGAACACATTGCCCCACGCGGCGCTCGATCTGTTTGGCGAGTTCCTTGCCCGACATCGCAAACAGCAGCAGGCTGATGCCCGGCCGGCCATCGGGCGTCTCACTCGCATCGATCTCGCGCTCGATGCCAGCCTCGCAGCCGCAGCCGATGACCGAGGTCGCAAACCCCGTTGCCGATTGAGCCGCGTGGCGCACCCACTCGATGTTGTGCGCTGTGACGATGATGCGTGTGCACTTCATCGGAAAGGCTTCGGCAAAGGTGTCGTCCACGGCAACGCCGTTCGTCAGTTTCGTGACGCCGTTGCGAATCACGACGCCGTCCCTTCGAAGCAGGCCAGCGGCAACAGCCGCCCGCCGTTGCCGCAGCGGCACAACTCGTCGTGGCCGATGGCGATGTGGTCGAAGTTCAGCGAGCCGCGCTGATCAACTTGCTTGCGCAACCATTTCTCGATCAACCTGTCGTAGCCCGGCTCGACAAAATGCGTGCCGCCCGTCGGCAGCGCGGTGACGCGGCCGTTTCGCGCCACCTGCACGCCGTCCTTGAACACGTATTCGGGCGTGCTGAACATCGACTCGCGGTTCGCGTCTTCGCGATAGACCGCGATGTCGGCCGCCGCGCCGACGCCGAGCCGGCCGCGATCTTTCAAGCCGAGGAGCCGAGCCGGCGCAGCACGCGTCATCACCGCGATCTCCTGCAGCGTCAGCTCGCGCGTGATCGAGCGCAGTGCGCAGTTCGCTGCCACTTCAGGGTGGAGCTTGGCGATCTGCTCTTCACGGAACGGCCTGTCCATCAGCAGGCGGATCAGATGCGGGTAGCTGGTGAACGGCCCGCCGTTCGGATGATCCGTCGTCAACACCACTTGCCACGGGTTGGCGACGAGCAGGAACAACTCGAGCCCGATCGCCCATTGCAGCGCATTGACGTAACTCTGCTCGCGGTAGCGGAACGGCACGACGCCGCAGCCGGCGTCGAGTTCGATGTCGGCGCCGATCCATTTGCGCGGATTGGCGAGCGACGCGTTCGCATGCTGGCGCATCGTGTCACCCGAGGCGGTGACGGTCTGGCCGAAGATCACCTGGCCGATGTCGATGCTGATCTGCGGGTTGGCATTCACCGCTTCGGCAAGCTGCTGCGCGGCGGAAGAAAACTTCTTCGGCCCTTCGGTGCCGTAGGCGTGGAACTGCACATGCGTCAGGTGCGCCGGCAGACCTTCGAGCGCAGCGATCGTCTCCAGCGTCGAGGCGATGTTGCCGGCGACGCCGAGGTTGCTGCCGTGGATGTGCAGCGGATGCGGCACGCCGAGTTCTTTCAGCGCCCGCGCGAGCGTGTGCACGACGCGCCGCGGCGTGACCTGCCAATGCACGTGGTTCTCATCGACGTCGAGCTTGCGCTGGTTGAACTTGAAGGCCGAAATGCCGCCGGGGTTGACGACCTTCACGCCCATCGCCTTGGTGGCGTTGATCGTCCAGCCCACGTAGTCGCGGATCTGCGCGAAGTTCTTGTTCGCCGCGCCGCCTTCGTGCAGCAGTTGCAGGAACAGTTCGTCGTTGCCGAGCATCACGTAGGCGCCGTGATCGAGGATCGGCGTGTCGCCCATCTCCATGTGCGCGTGGCGCGCGTTGGCGGCCACCATCGCCGGCTCGAAGGCCGCCGTGTAGCCCATCTCGACATAGCGGTAGCCCGTGGCCAGCGTGCCGGGGGTGCAGGTGCCGCAGGAGGCGAGTTCGATGGCGTTCGTTCGGCAGCGCGAACGGGTCAGCGCCATTGCGATGGTCTTCGGTCATCAAGCAGGCGCGCGAGATTGACCTTGCCGCCGCCGATGTGGGTGTGCATGTCGATGCCGCCGGCCATGATCACGCAGCCGCTGGCGTCGATCTCTTGCTCGGCGTCGGTGGCTTCGATGATGCGGCCGTCGCGAATGCAGAGGTCGCGCACGCTGTCCGGTGGTGCCTGCGTCGGATCGATGATCCGTCCGCCACGCAAGCGCAACGTGGTCATGACGAGAGCTCCCGCATGATCTGCATGATCACGTCGGCCACGCTCGGCAGCGCATCGTCATGCAGCGCAAACAGCGGCAGCAGCACGACGCCGTCGGTGCGGAACAGGTGGCCCGCCGAGCCGATGCCCGGCGTCGAGACCGGGATGAACGCCGAGCCCGCCCGCTGGCATGACGAAGCGAGATTCGGATGGCCGAGCACGACCAGCGGCAGCGCCGTCGGGGGCGGCGCCGACGCGGCGTCGAACGACGACACCCACAGCAGCAGATCGACGGCGTCGTCGGCCAACAGTCGCGTCGCATCGAAGCACAGCGGCTCATGCTCCAGGCCGTGCGGGCCCGCGCGCGAGCGCAGCGGCAGGCCCGACAGCCAGGTGAAGACCTGGTTCACGGTGGCAGCACCACCGCCGCCGCCGAGCCACAGCGCCGCGGCGCGCGTGCTGGCGTTGAGATCACCGACGACGCGGTGCACCGCTTCGATCAGCAGCGCACCGTGCGACGCCAAGCGAGCCGGCGCGCCGACGAAGACGCTGTAGCGCGCATCGCGCAGACGCGCTGCCAACGCAGCCAGTTGAGGCGGCACATCGTGCACGCGCCGGGCCACGGCCGCACACAACAGCGACAGGGTCTCGAACAGATCGCCTTGCAACGGCACCGATTCGACGCCGATGCCTCTCGTCTTGCGCAGCGCTGCGAGCTGCGCCTCTTCTGTCGCCGAGGCGCCGATCGCCACCACATGACGCTGCGGTACCGCGTCATGGCCCAGGCCCAGGCGCTCGAACAGCAGCGGCGCCTGCTCGAGGCCGAGGCCGCCGACGAAGACGATGACGTCGGCTCGCGCACGCACCTCCGCCAGCGTGGTCGTGAAGCCGCCGCGGTCTTGCAACGCGCGCAGGCTTTGCGTCAGCGCCGCGCCCTGCGCCGCGTCGCAGATCGCCCCCGTCGCGCAGGCCAGCGGGTACAACGCGCGCGCGCCGGCGACGTCGGTGCCCAGACCGCCGAACAGCGGTTGGCGGCTGGCGCGCAGCCAGCGCGCCGCAACGGCGACCGCTTCGCTTTGCGTGGCCGTGCGGCCATCGACCAGCGGCTGCGCAGCGCTCGGCACGGCGCTGAACTGCGCCAGGCCGGCGCGCGCACGCGCGCAGTCGCTGCCGCGCAGGTCGAAGCTGCGGCCGTCGGGCGCTGGGCGCACTTGCCAGCGGTCACACAACAAGGGGCAGAACGGACAGGTCCAGCGGTCCGGGGCCGCAACGACGGGCGGCGGAGCGTCGGTCATGGGCATCGTGTCACGCAAGCGATGTGCCACGGCGGCGCCGCGTGCCCCGCGTTGGGCGGCCAGCACGCCGGCCTCCAGAACTGCCACAGAGTGTGGCGTTTCCAGGCGCTGCCCGCCTTGCCAGCGGCAACGGCGATGGGCCCGGGCGATGGCACGAATCGTGATGCAGCGCTGTCCATGGCAAGACGGATCATCGCTTCGTCCCTGCGCTTTCAGTGCCAGGCCGCAGGCAGGCGGCCGTCGTGCAGCGCGCTGGCAACGAGCCAGGCCGCGGCGCCAGCGGCGCGTGCGCGCTCGAGGTCGGCGGCATCGCGGATGCCGCCGGCGCCGATCAGCGATGCGCCGGGGGCTTGCGACTGCACGCTGCGCAGCGTCGCCAGGTCGGGGCCGGCATCGGCGCCGACGCGCTCCAAGGTCATGACGATGACGCGCCGCGGCCACAGCGCGGGCAGATCCCAGCAGCCCGCGGCATCGAGCCGCTGGCCGTCGCGGCGGTCGAGCGACAGCACGGCAGCGGGCGACGCCGCGATGCAAGCCTCGAAAGCCCGGCGTGAACGCAGCGACTCGCTGCCGAAGACGCTGACCCCACGCGCCGCGTCGTCGCCGAGCTGCGCCTGCAGCGCCGCAGCACAGCGGGCATCGGCAAAGCCGGCATCGAGCCAGAGCTCGATCTGCGGCAGCGCCTGCAAGATCGCCCGCAGCGCGCCGACCTGCGCCGCGCGGCCTTGCAGCGCATCGAGATCGGCCACATACAGCTGCCGCGCCGCGCAATGCGTGACCAGCGCGCGGGCAACGGGCACCGGCTCGGCGCTCTTGCACAGCGCAGAGACGATCGGCCGGTACGACGCGCGCTGACCGCGCTGCGCCCGCACCACCTGGCCGTGCATGAGATCGATGACGGGGATGAGGTTCAAGCAACGATGAAGCGGGTTTGGGTGTACGAGTATCTCAGCGGCGGCGGTGACGACGATCTCGGCGACGACATGCTGCTCATGGGCACGGCGATGCGCGACGCGATGGTGGCCGATCTGCTGCGCGTCGAAGGCTGCAGCGTCGGCGCCGCCACCTGCGCGCGGGCGAGCGCGTTGCCGAACGGCGCGGCTGGCGTGCAGGCGCAGGCCGGTGAATCGCCGGTGGACTTCGTCGCGCGCCAGGCGGCCCTGCACGACGCCGTCTGGCTCGTCGCGCCGGAAACCGATGGCCTGCTCGCGCAGTTGCAGCGCGCCGTGCCGCCGGCGCTCTGGCTCGGCTGCGATGCGGCGTCGATCGCGCTGGCCACCAGCAAGCGCGCCACTGCCGCGCGCCTGACTTCGCAGGGGGTGCCGACGCCGCGGGCGTTGGCCTGCGATCCTTCGACGCACCGCTGGGTCACCAAGCCCGACGACGGCGCGGGCGCGGTCAACACGCGCGTGCATGCCGACCTGAGTGCGGCTCGTGACCATGCGAGTGCGTCGATGGTGATCGAGCCCTGGGTCGAGGGCGCGGCGATGAGCCTGTCGCTGCTCTGCCGGCCGGGGCGTTTTGAATTGCTCAGCGTCAACCGGCAGCGCATCGTCGTCGATCAACAGGGGCAGGTGTCGTTCGCAGGGCGTGGCGATCGACGGCGATGTGGGCTCGAGGCGCGACGCGTTGACGTTCGTCGCCCGCGACGTGGTGCAGGCCATTCCCGGCCTGCGCGGCTTCGTCGGCATCGACATCGTCTGGCACGAGCAGCGCGGCCCGGTGGTGATCGAAGTCAACCCGCGCCTGACCTGCGCCTACATCGGCTTGTCGGCCGCGCTCGGCCGCAACCTGGCCGCGGAGTTGCTGCGTGCGTGATAGGCCAGCGTCGTCGGCTGGGACATCGGCGGCGCGCATGTCAAGGCGAGCTTGCTGCACGCGGGCGAAGTGATCGACGCTGCGCAGTGGCCCTGTCCGTTGTGGCAAGGGCTGCAGCACTTGCAGCAGGCGCTCGCCGCCGCGCAACGGCGCTGGCCGCTGCTGGCGCAGGCCGAACACGCCGTAACGATGACCGGCGAGATGGTCGATCTGTTCGCCGACCGCGAAGACGGCGTGCAGCGCATCGCGGGCGTGCTGGCGCACACCTTCGGCGCCGAGACGCTGCACTTCTTCGCCGGTGATGCCGGCTGGTGCGGCCACGACCGGGTGGCCGCGCAATGGCGACACATCGCCTCGGCCAACTGGCTGGCGACCGCACTGCACTGCGCGATGCAAGTCGAAGGCGACGCGGTGCTGATCGACATCGGCAGCACCACCACCGACCTCATCGCGCTGCGCCGCGGCCGCGTGCTGACGACAGCGCGCACCGACGCCGAGCGCCTGGCCAGCGGCGAGCTGGTCTATCACGGCGTCGTGCGCACGCCGCTGTGCGCGCTGGCGCAACGCATCGCCTGGCGCGGCCGCGGCCACAACGTGATGAACGAGTTTTTCGCCACCAGCGGCCGATGTCTATCGGCTCAGCGGTGAACTCGACGCCGCGCACGACCAGGCCGCCAGCGCCGACAACGCCGCGAAAGACATGCCGGCGACGCAACAACGCCTGGCGCGCATGATCGGCCTGGACGCACGCGACGGCACGGCCGACGATTGGTTGGCCTTCGCGCGCGAATGGAAGCGCCACCAGTTGCAGGCGCTGCGCGAGCAACTGGCGCGCGTCAAACAACTGCACGGCCTGGCCGATGACACGACGCTGATCAGCGCCGGTTGCGGCGACTTCCTCGTGCGTGAACTCGGCGAGAGCAGCCTCGGCTACGCGAGCCATGTCGCGCGCCTGTCGGCGCAAGCAGCGCCGCACAGCGCCCGCTGGGTGCAAGTCTGCGCGCCGAGCGTGGCGGTGGCCACGCTGCTCGGTCTGAGGACCGCTTGAGATGTGGATCGTCAAACTCGGTGGCAGCCTCGCCGGCGACCCGTTGTTGCCGCAGTGGCTGGCGCTGCTGGCGCAACTCGGCGGCGGGCGCGTCACGGTCGTCTGCGGCGGTGGGCGTTTTGCCGACGAGGTGCGGCATGCGCAGGCGCTGTGGCAGTTCGACGATGTGGCGGCGCACAACATGGCGGTGCTGGCGATGGCGCAGAACGCGCACATGGCGCACGGCCTGAATCCGCAGCTTCACCTGGCGAGCAGCGAGGCCGAGATCCGGCGCGTGCTGCATGCCGGCCACACCGCCGTCTGGCTGCCGATGGAGTGGATGCGCAAGCAGACCGACGCCTTGGCCAACTGGGACGTCACCGCCGACAGCATGGCCGTTCATCTGGCACGCCAGCTCAATGCCGAGCGCCTGGTCGTGGTCAAGTCTTGCACCATCGACCGCTCGGCCACGCTCGCCCAGTTGACGCAGCAAGGCGTGCTCGACCGGCGCTTCGCCTCGATGGCCGACGGCGCCGCGTTTCCGATCAGCATCGTTCACAAGAGTGCGCTTGACTCCGTGCGCTCGCTGCTGATCGGCGAGACGGCCTGACGCAGCGCGCGCAGGCGCTGCGGGTCCAGCGCGCCGCCGCGGTCGCCGCTGCACACCGCCGTGCGAAAGCCGGCGAAGTCGGGGCCGAGCGCTGCGAGTTGCGGCAGGTGCTGCATGCGCAATGCGCCGGCCAGGCCGCACAGCACCTGCGCGGCGCGCGCGGCGGCGATGAAGTGCTGCAAGGCCGACAGCGGCACGCCATCGAACAGGCTGCCGGCTCGTTTGTCGGCGGTATCGATCATCAGTCCCGCGAAGCGCGAGCCTGCCGCGCGCGCGATCAGCGCGCCATCGAGGCCACGGTCGGCCAGCATCACCGGCACGACGGGCCGGCCGCAGGTGGCGAGCAGCGACAGCACGTCGTGCGCGGCGGCGTTGCGTTCGATGCCGACCTTGACGAAGTCCACGCCGCAATCGGCAACGTGCTGCACGGCGTCGCCGATGTCCTTTGGCGCGTCGCCGATCGTGGCGCTGATCGGAAGACCCGAGCCGCGCAACGCGGCGACGCAATCGCGGATCGTCGCTAGCGGCAAGGCACCCAGCGCGCCGTAACGTGGCTCCTTCAAGTCGATGAAATCCGCGCCGCCGCGCGCGGCGAGCAGCGCTTCCTCGACGCTGCGCACGCTGATCAGCAGTTTCATTTCAGTGGCTCCGCCGAACGAAGTGCGAGACCGGATGTGCGCAGTGGGCGTCGGCTTGCGGCCCGAGCGGCTGTTGACGAAGTTCAGGTCGCGCACTCCCGTTCGCATTGACTTGCTCTCGACGCCCCCGTTCGCCCATGCAAGGCTTTCGAAGGCCAGCCTGGCCCTTCGACAGCTTTGGCATGGGCGACGGGGGCGGAGAGCATGTCAATGCGAACGGGGCTGGTGCGCCGACCGTCGTGAACGGCCGCCTTCGGGCCGACAGCGGACAGCAACACAAGCTCAGGTCTCATTTCAGCCCCGCCTTGTGTGCCGCCACCGCGGCGCGCAGCCAGCCCCAAGCCTCGTGCTCTTCAACCCCCGCAGTCTTGTCGATGGCGATCTGCAGGTAGGCCATCTCGCTGTCGATCTTCTCCGGCGGCAGCATGTGCAGGCGGCTGACCAGCACCGCGCCTTCGATCACCGCCGCCTGCGCGCGGTTCATGCCGATGAAGGGGGCGTGCGTCGCTTCGTGCACGCGCGCCAGGCGCAGCACCGGACGCTGCGCTTCGTCGGTGTGCTCTTCGAGCGCGAGTTCGATGTGATTCAACGCGCAGGCCAAGCGCACGCCGCCGATCTTCTCGGCCGGCAACGTCGGCCACTCGCGTCGGCCAGTGACACAGCCGGCGAAGATGCGCGTGTCGGTGATGCAGTTGAGCACCGCATGCCGCGTGGCAACGATGTTGGCCAGTGTCGTCGAGGGCTTGAACGGCATCAGCACGACGCGGCCCTGCTGGTAGCGCACGCCCATCGGTGCGATGTGCGGCGTGCCGCTCGTGGACACTGTAGTGACGACGGTTTCGAAGATCTGGTCGTTCATGGCTTGCTTGCCCAGTCCCGGCTGCGATCAATCACTCGTGGCTGCCTCGCCGGAACCTGGGCCCTCAGACGAGCGCGTGGTCGTGTCGGTTCTGTCGCGATGCGGGCGCAAGTACGGGACGTTATTCCCCAGTTCCCGATGTTCGCGGTATTTGCCTGACGGTGCTTCCGATTGTCCGCGCTTTAGATACAACGCAAGCAGCGCACCGATCAATGGGACGAGCCAGACGAACGCAATCTGAGCCGCGCGTTGACTGCGCGACGACAAGCCATCCAGGAGCACGGCACGCGTTGCCCATGCATTGAGCAATACGAGTACCAGCAGCACAAGGCCTGTCAGAGTGAGTGCCACGTCAGCCTTCATCGCGTGACCTTCTTGCCCGCTGCGGCCATGGTCGTGCCTGGTGCACACCACGCATTCAAGTCGTCGGCCTCGCGCTCCACCGCGCAGCCCCAATCAAGCGGCTGGTCCTGCACGTAGCGCTTGCCCAGGCGCCACGCGATCTCGGCGTGGGCGAGTTCGACGCCCATGTAGAAGGCGTGCGAGGCGTCGTGCTCCAGACCGAGTTGCGGCCACAGCGCGAACGCGCCCTGCTCCGTGCGCAGACCGTCGCGGTTGTACACGTGCAGGCCCTCGGCCGACACCTGCACGCGAAAGTTCGGATCGCGCACCTGCGCCGCGGTGGTCGCGATCTCTTCGGCGCTGTCGGGGAACGGGAGCTTGGCATGCACCGTCATCAACGCGTCACTCAAGCCCTTGGGCAGGCGGCGCTCGCCGGCGGCGGCATGCATGATGCGCCGCGCCCAATCGGCCTCGCGCACCGCGCGCCGCGCATGCGCGCTGACCTGCGTCGTCAACACCGCGCCGACGTTGAGCTCGGCGGCGATGCCGAGCAGCAGCGCGTTGATGCCGCTGGTGTCGGCCTCGACGAGCTCGGTCAGGTTGCCGATGCCCATCATGATCGCCACGTCGGGGAAGCGCTGGCGCAGCGCGTGATAGCGCACGATCGACGCCGTGAAGCCGAACGGAATCGGGTCGAGGATCGGATCGGCGAAGAAGGCGCGGCCGCGTTGCTGCATGCCGGCGATGGCAACATCCAGCGAGGCCGTGTCGGCGGGCGTGCGCGGGATCAGCACCGGCGTCGAGGCGACTTCGTCGGCGACCCACAGCGTGTCGGCCGTCAGGCTCAGCAAGAAGTCGGCGCCGGCACGGCCGCCGCGCAGCAGCTCCTGCGCATCGACCGAATCGACGCTGATCCGAAAGCCTTCGGCCTTCAAGGCACGCACGCTGTCTTCGAGATGAGGGAACGCGGTTTCGGGCAGGCAGCCGACATCGATCACGTCGGCGCCGTCGCGCACCAGCGCGTGGGCGCGCTCGACGATCGCAGCGACGGACAGGCGCGGCGCATCGACGATCTCGGCGAAGATTTCGACCGCGCGCCGGCTCAGGTCCACCGGCTGCGCCTGCCGGTTGAAGAACTGCGGCAGGTCTTTCATTTCTTCCGGTCCACGCTGCACCGGCAGCGCGTAGTGCGCGCTCAAGGCGTCGATGTCGCCGCGGCAACGGCCGGGCACGATCATGCGGCTGGCGCGCAGCGGCGCCGGCACGCGGCGGCGGATCAGATCGGCCGTCATCAGCGCGGCCACCTGCACGCCAACGTCGCGCACCTCCCAGGTGAAAGGCGCGTCGGCCGTATCGGTAATAGCGGCCAGCACCTTGTGCAACTGCGGCTCGGCGAGATGGCCGGTCAGGAAGACGATGTGTTCCATGCCAGACTCAACTGCGCCAGCCGCGCCTGCAACGTCGCTTCCAGCTCCGCCGGCGAACACACCACCTGGCAGTGCTCGATGCCGCGCAGGCGCTGCACGTTGTCGAGTTCGACCCGGCGCGGGTGCAGCGTCACCCAATCGTGCGGCGACTTGGTGATGACCACAGGCTCGGTGTCGCACGCGAAGACGATGCTGGCGATGCCGAGCTTGCCGGCCTGCGCAAACATGTTGGTCGGCAGCGTGTCGCTGATGCCGGCGACGCACTTGGCCACCGTGTTGCTCGTGGCAGGCGCGACGACGACGGTGTGATAGACATCGTCGTAGAGCATGCCCACCGGCACCGCACTCGCCGTCTTGTCGCGCAGCAGGCGAAAGCCCGGCGCAAAACGTGGCCGCAGGTCTTCGATGCGGATGTCGTAGATCGGCAGCACCTCTTCGGCGGCGTCCGACAGGAACAGGTCGAGCTGCGGCAGCCGCACTGCCAGCGCGATCGATTCTTCTAGGAAATGGCCGGAGCCGGTGATGCACCAGGCGAAGCGCGAGCGCGCCGCCTCATTCGGGGTGCGAAACCTCGATGTGGAGCTTGTGGAGTTTTCGGTAGAGGGTGTTGCGGCTGACATCGAGCGCCTTGGCGACGTTGCTCACGTTCCAGCGGTGCTGCTTCAACATCTGCAGCAGCACCTGCCGCTCGTTGGCCTGAATCGGGTTGAGCTTGACGGGCGGCGTGTCATTGTCGCCGCCCACAAGGTCGCTTGGCAGCACGTCGGGCTGCGGCGCATCGAACACGGCGGCAGGCCGCGATGGCGGCACGGCCTGCATCGACGGCAGGTGCTCGCGCCCGATCGGCTTGCCGTCGGCCAGCGCCGCGGCGGTGCGCAGCACATGGCAAAGCTGGCGGATGTTGCCCGGCCAAGGGTGTTCGAGCAGCGCGCGCTCGGCCTCGGCGGCCAGCGTGGCCTGCGCGCCGCCTTCGGCGCGCAGCACGCGACGGATCAGCTCGCGACGGTCGCTGCGCTCGCGCAGCGGCGGCAATTGCAGCTCGACGCCGGCCAGCCGGTAAAAGAGGTCTTCGCGGAAGCGGCCCTCGCGTACGCGCTCCGGCAGGTGCTCGTGGCTGGCGCTGATGAGCTGGAAATCGACCGGGATGACCTCTTCCGTGCCCAGCGGCGTGACCTGACGCTCGTCGAGCACGCGCAGCAGGCGGGCCTGCAACTCGAGCGGCATGTCGGCAATTTCGTCCAGGAACAGCGTGCCGCCGTCGGCTTGCAGGATCTTGCCGCGCCGCCCCGAGCGCACGGCGCCGGTGAAGGCTCCTGCCCGGTAGCCGAAGAGTTCGGACTCGATCAGCGTCTCCGGCAGGCTGGCGCAGTTGACGGCGACGAACGCGCCGCCGGCATGCGGGCTGGCCTCATGCACGGCGCGCGCAAAGACTTCCTTGCCGGAGCCGGTTTCCCCGCACAGCAGCACGGGGGTGCGCCGCGCGATGACGCGGCGTGCGGTGTCGAGGTGGGCGACCAGGCGCGGGTCGTCGAAGGTCACCGCCGATTCGCCGGCCGGCGCCGCAGCACGACGCAGCGGCGAGCGTGCCGGCACGATCGACAGCGGCGGCGTGGCGGCAGGGGCCACGGCGTTGGGCACCACGGCACCCTGCGCCGGCCGCCGCATCACCGCAAAAAAGCGCAGCGCCGCGTTGGCGCGGTAGGTCACGACCGGGTGGAACGACGATGAGCTGCTGCGCGCCAGCATGTCTTCGAGCGAGGTCTGGAACAGGTCTTCGATGCGCCGCGAGCGCACCTCGTCCATCGACTGCATTCCGAGTTGGAACAGCGCGCTGCGGTTCGCGGCGAGGATGCGGCCGTCGTCATCGACGGCCAGCTTGCCTTCGTGCAGCGTGTAAACAAACTCGGGGCGGCTGTGAAAATGCAGCGGGTGCGCGTTGCGAAAACGCTGGTCGATGAGGCGGTTTTCGATCATGCGCGCCGTCATGCCGAGCAGGACCAGCAGATGCTGCTGCATCAGGCTGGAGCGGCTGGTCACGTCGAGCACGGCGGCGATCTCGCCGGAAGGGTCGAACACCGGCACCGCCGAGCAGGTGAGCTGCGTGAACTGGGTGAAGAAATGGTCGTCGCGCTGCACGGTGACCGGCCCGGCCGCCGCCAGGCAGGTGCCCATGCCGTTGGTGCCGGCCTCGGTTTCGCTCCACACGCCGCCGACGCGCAGGCCGAGCGGCCCGACCTGCGAGGCAAACTCGGGCGACGACACCATGTGCACGATGACGCCGTTGGTGTCGGTCAGCACGACGGCCGATTCGGCGTCGCCCAACTGCTGGTACAGCGTCGTCATTTCGTAGCGAGCGCAAGCGATCACGTCGGCGCAGCGCGCGCGGTGCTCTTCGAGCTCGACGCGGGCCAGGAACGACGGCATCCGCGGCTTATCCGGGTGCAGCTGGTAGTCGTTCAAGCAGCGCCGCCACGACTCGGCGACCACGTCCTTGGCCGGTTCATGCAGGCCGCCGCGCACCACTTCCATGATGCGGTCGGTGTGGCGGTGAGCGTCGTGCAGGGTCAATGTCATGGGATCCTTGCTCTGGCGGCAATGTGGGCGCCATCCTGCGCGCCCTCGGCCGCGATTGCACCGGGTGAAACACGGTTGACGGGGCTGCGGCGGGCCTGCATCTTGCAACCGATAGTGACCGGCGGCATGCGCCAGGAGGGAAAACACTTGATCCTGAGCAATTTGCGGCCGCTGCTCGGCGATGCCGCTGCCGAGCCGATGGACCTGATCTTCATCGAAGGCCTCACAGGTCAGACGGTGATCGGCATCCACGCCAGCGAGCTGCACCGGCCGCAGCCGCTGGTGATCGACATCCACGCCGGCGTGCCGCGCGTCCGCGCCTGCGACACCGACCGCATCGGCGACACCATCGACTACAGCGTCGTCCGCGAGCGCGTGCTGCGCCTGCTGGCCGAGCACAAGTTGCTGCTGCTCGAAGCCTTTGCCGAGACAGTGGCCGACATCCTGCTCGGCGAGTTCGGCGCGGCCTGGGTGCGGGTGAAGGTCGTCAAGCCGCACAAGTTCGACGATGTGCAGGCCGTGGGCGTGCAGATCGAGCGGCGGGCTGCGGTCCCCAGGCCGCAGGGGCACGCCACGGTGCTGCATTTGATCGGCAGCGGCATGGTCCCCGGCAAGGACTGACGAAAAAAGAGCCAGCCGTTTGCCGGCTGGCTCTTGTGAAGCAACGCCCGGCCAAGGGCGCCGCTGCTCCTGAAAACGTCTGACTATTTGGCCGCGAACGGGTGCGCCATCGAGCCCTTCTTGGCCACCACTTCGGCGGCGGTCGGCGAGCCGGCGACAGCGCGCTTGATCGACTCCTTGACCGCCTGGTAGTTGTAGTCCTGGATCTTCTTGTCGTCGGCGGCCAGCCAGTGGATGAAGACGCCGACGCAGATGAACAGGTTGTCGGCCTCGTCCTTCGGGATGGTGCCGTCTTCGACACAATCGGCCACCGCCATCGCCACGGCGCGCTGCGCCGGGCCGAACATCTGCACCGCCTGCTTGGCGCCCTTGATGGTGACCTTGTTGAACATCACCGTGGCTGGCTTGGTGAGCAGGTTCGGCGCCACCACCGCCAGCAGCGAGGTGAAGCCGTCCTTGTTGTTGGTCAGCGCGTTGGCGAATGCCGTTTCAACGGGGCTGCCACGCGGGCCGATGATGAGGTCGATGTGGGCAACTTCATTGCCGTCACCGACGAGCGATTCTCCGACCATCATGCGATCGATCTTTGCCATGGCTGTTTTATCTCCTGGTTGCGGTTCTCGAGAGGTCCGATGGACATGCGCTGTGACACAGCGCTCTGCTGGAGGTATCACGATCCATGCCACAGGGGCCGATGGCGGCGCGGGGATTACCCGGTGTCGGTATGCGGGTCGGCCAAAAACGCCAGCAGCAGCGCAGCCACGGTGAGATCGGCGGTGGTGCCGGGGTTGATGCCGGCGGTCTTGAGTGCGTGGTCCCAGGCGATGAAGGCCGGCAACTCGTCGAGCACGGCCCCGGCCTCGGCTCGGCGCTGCCAGCGCTGCGCCGCGCTCATGACAGTCTGTGCCACGGCCTCGCCGTGTTTTCGAACAATGTGTGAATCGGGCCAGCGGGCAAGCAGGGACAGATAGATGCGCTGCACGGCGGCATTGGTGATCTCACCCGCAGACCGTTGCGGGCAACGCGATCTCGAACAGATCGGCAAAACCGTTGGCGTATTGGCGCGCGATGCTGTCGCGCGATGCGGCCAAGGCCATCGCTTCGCGCAGGCCCAGGGTCGGCGGGCGGCGCACGTCTTCGGCCGGGGCGTCGCCGAGGCCGCCCGGCTGCGCCAGCGTGATGGCGCGAAAGGCCGCCGCGGCGTCGTCGCGGTCCAGATCGGCGAGCACGGCTTCGAGGGCGTGGCGCAAGCTCGTTGCCGGCGAGCAGCGTTCCACCGCCGCGGCGATCGGCGCGCACAGCAGCACGATGCCGAGGTTGGTGTTGCAGCCGGCCGCCGCCCAGCTCGCGGTGACCGCCGCCTCGATGCGATGGCCGACGCGCTGCTGCGGCGCGAACAGCGCCGGTGCGGCGGCCTGCGCGCTGGCGATGAACTGTGTCGCCGTCATGCCGTGCCCCGGCGACGCCAGGCTGACATTGCCCGGCTTGCGCACCGCGACGTCGAGCGCGCAGGCGCGCAGGAAAGCGTCGCGCGCGCGTTGCGTCATGCGCGGCGTGCATTGGCCGCGACGGCGGCGAGCCTGCGCTCGAACAGGTCGGCGACGATCGCGCGCGCGATCGGCAAGCTGCTGACCCGCTGCAAGCCCTGCCATGCGGCGACGCCGTTGACCTCGAGCACCTGGATCGGCGCGCCGCGCGCCGACGGCATCAGATCGACCCCGGCGTAGTCCATGTCGAGCGCCTGCGCGGCGCGCTCGGCGAGTGACGCCAGTTCGTCCGTCAACACCGCCGCTTCACAACGCGCGCCCTGTGCCACGTTGTGCACCCAGTGTTCGCTGATGCGACGCATGGCACTGACCGCGCGCCCGCCGATGACGAGCACGCGCCAGTCGAAGCCCGGCGTGCTCACCGGTTCGATGAAGCGCTGCAGGTACGCCAAGCCGCCATCGAACGCCGACAGCGGTTGGTGCACACCATCGACCAGGCCAACGCGCTGCAAGCCCTTGCCCTGCGAGCCGAACAACGGCTTCAACACGAGCGCATGGCCGGCGGCGCTTTCGCGGGTGACGATGCGCTGCGCTTCGGCCAACGATTCTGTCGCCCACGTCGGCGGCGTCGGCACGCGCGCCGCATGCAGCAGCAGGCTGGTCATCGACTTGTCCACGCTGCGCTCGATCGCGCGCGCGTCGTTGTACACCGGCACGCCGAGTTCGCGCAGCGCGTGCAGCACGCCCAGGCGCTTGGTCACCTGCTCGAAGCTGCCACCGGCGATGCCGCGCACGAGCACGGCATCTGGCAGCTCGCGGCCGAAGCCGGGCAGCGCCAGGCTGTGCCACGACAGCGAGGTGTCGATGCGGCAATCGGCCAGGTCGATGCAGCGGCCGACGGCGCCGCGCTCGCGCAACGCAGCCTGCAACTGGCGCGTGTGCCAGCCGACCTCGTCGGTCATCAGCGCAACACGAATCATGGAGCCCCTCGTCTGCGGCTTACCGCAGCCGATCCCCCGAGGGGAGAGAGTGGCGCGGCTCCATGCCGGCCTGCGCCGGCATGGACGCCACGAGCGCGAGCCGCGTCTCGCGGCTCGCTCGGGCCGGCTTGGGAGCGGCCCTGCGCTCGGCCCGCAATCAACTCATCCACCACTGCTGCAACAGCGCCATGTCCACACCACCGGCGTGAAAGGTCTTGCCGCTGTCGAGGTTGCTGACCCAGACCTCGGCCGGCGCGAACAACGCCGGATCGATCTTGTAGAAGTCGTACTCGACGGCTTTGAAGATGTCGGCGAACGATTTTCCGAAGTCGGGCGAGTTGCGCGACGGCAGTTTTTCGGCGAGCGCGCGCGCCGCGTCGTCGCTGCCGCGCACATTCAAGTGCACGCGGCCGCCGTACAGGATCGCATCGTTGGTGCGGCCCATCGCCTGCACACCGTCGGGGCTCGGCGCGGGCAGCGGCGCGCTGGCACTGCCTTCGACAAGGTGACTCAGATCGAAGTGCAATTCGTGCGCCTTGTGCAACGCCACTTCGAGCACGCGCGCCACGACCTGCGTCGTGCCGGCCAGGCTCGTCGTCGGTGTCAGCACGATCGTCAGCGCTTCGGGTGCCAGCGCGCAGTCGCGCAAGATCTTGTCGAGCACGACACGCGGCGGCGGCCGATCGACTTCGAGCACGAGCACACCGTGATCGGCCCGGTCGCGGTAGCCGAGTTCGGCGAACAGCGGCTCCTTGCAGGCCAGTGCACGCGCCGGGCCGGAGCCGAGGGCGAAGAATTTCTTGCCGCCCGTTTCTTCCTTGCTCGCCGCCAGGCTCCAACCGGCGTACTGGCTGGCCAGACAGGCCAGCACCGGCTGCGCGCTGTGCACTTCGAGCCAGGTCGGCCAGTCGTCGGTGGCGCTGCTGCGCAAAGAGACGCGGCCGAAGCCGCCCATGCAGATTTCGCCGACGAGCACACCCGCGGCGATGCTGCCCGTCACTTCGATGCCGCCATCGACGATGCAGATACCGCTCGTGTCGCGCTGCAATCGAACGCCGAGCGCATCGGCCTCGCGCAACAGCCTTTCGACGAGCGGCCGTGCGTTGGCGTTGACGCTGTGCACAGGAGCGGAATCACTCATTCGAAGGTCTCCAACGCACCGAGCAGCGCGTCGGCGTGCTGCTGCAATTGCTCCTGCACCGCAGCGATGTCGCCGCCGGCGGCGCTGACGCTGCACACCGGCGCGTGCGCCAGAAAGCGCGTGGCGCGCGGTGGCACATCGTGCACAAACGGCTGCGCGGCCAGCCATTGCGCGGCGGCGGGGCCGAGCATCATGTCGCGCCGTGCGAAGACCACGGCGCTGCCACGCGGCGGCAGCGGCGGCATCGTCGGCACGGCATCGAGGCCGGCGCCGTCGCAGGCGCGCAGGTGGGCATCGATCACCGGCAGGCCGTGCGCCGCGTACAAGTCGAGGCTCGCCGGAGGGCGCGGGTTGACTTCGAGCACCTCGACGCGCGGCCCCGGCTCGCGCAGCAGGAAGTCGAGGCTGCACAGGCCACGCAGGCCGAACGTGCCGACGAGCGCCTGCAAGGCGGCCATGACCTGCACCTGAACCGCGTCCGACACCGGCAGCGGGCCGATGACACCGCGCCACGCAAACGGCGCCTGGCCGACCTCGCGCGAGAGCTGCAGATTGCAGCCGAGCATGCGCGCGCGCTGTCCGTCTGCGATGAAGGTGGCCGACATCGGCGCGCCGTCGTGCCAGTGTTGCAGGTATTGCGTCGGGCCGAGCGCATCGCTGCTCGCCTGTTCGGCGCGCTGCACCTGCCAGCCGCCGCAGCCGGCGAAGTCCTTGCGCAGCCAGCCACGAGCGTCGGCCGGCGCGTCGTAGCGCACCGGCGGATGAGCCACGCCGTGCGCGTCGAGCACGCCGAAGAACGCGTGCGGGTCGCGCACGCCGCGCACCGTGGCCGCGTCGTTGCCGATCAGCGGCAGGCGGCGGTGACCGGCGTCGAGCAGGTCGGGCTGGCCTTCGAAGCCGCTGCCGGCGATCCAGCCCTGCGCCTCGTCGTCGCGCGCGATCTGCTCGAGGGCATCGAGCAACAGCATGGCGTCGAGCTGCAGCGTCTGCGGCGCGCCGATCGACTGCCAGCGTGTGGCCGCGCGGCCGGTGTCGAGATCGCCGAAGACGTCGAGCGCGACGACGGTGAAGCCCTCGCGCGCCGCCGCTTCGGCCAGCGCGCGCGTCGAGACCCCGGCAACGGCGATGCGCTTCACGCCGCCTTTGCTTCGGCGAGCACGGAGCGCGCCATCGCCAGCGCTTCGGCCACGCCGAGCACCACGGCTTTCTCGGCGCCGCGCATCTGCACCAGCAAGCGCTGCTGCGTCTGGTACTTGACGTTGCCGATGGCCAGAGCGCCGATGCCCAGCGCACTGCTGCCGGCCAGCGGCTTGGCATCGTCCATCACGCCGAGACCGGCGATGCCGGCCGGCGGCACGGCGTTGACATCGGCGGCGACCTTGAGTTGCGTCGCCGCCGCGAGCTCATCCGCGCCGAGCACCTGCACGCCGGCGGCGGCGCAGGCGAGCACGACATCGGCCGCGGCGAGCAGGCCGCGATCACCGGCGGCGCCGCCTTGAAGCGCAACGCCGAAGCGCTCGCCGGTTTCACGCGCGGCCTGCGCCGACGACGGCGCGCTGCGCCCGGCCAGCGTGACCAGGGCGCCGAGTTGCGCCGCCATGACGCCGGCAATGCGCCCCACCGGCCCGGTGCCGCCGACGATCAGCACGCGCCGCTGCGCCAGCCCCGCGCCATGCGCGCGCAGCAGCGCGGCATCGACGCAGGCCACCATCGCCGCAGCGGTGGTGAAGGCGCCGCTGGGGTCGGCCATCAGCGAGACGACGAAGGGCTTGAACATCGCGGCGCGCGCCTTGTCGGCCATGTCCTGCGCCAGCATCACGTCACGCCCGCCGATGAAGATGCCGCTGCGCAGGGCGCCCTTGGGGCCGCGCGAGAAGATCGTGTCCTGTGTCATCGCTCCGATGGACTCGGCGCCGACCTCGCCGTACGGCACGATGATCTGCCAGCCGGCGTCGGCGGCCATGTTGACGTCGAACGGGCTCATCTGCTTGCCCGGCGTGAACATGTGCAGGACGTAGGGGCGTTCCATCAGTGGGGCTTTCGAATGAGTGGGTGATCAGCGTGCACGCGTGTCGCGCAACACCGCGCCGTGGTTGCATGCGGCGACGATGCGCACGTCGAGTGCGGCATCGATGACACCCGCCGCGCGTGCGGCCAGCAGCAGCGCCTCGGCGCCGGCCTGCGACGGCAGGATGGCAAAACCCGTGGGACCCCACGAGCTTTGGCCGATGGCTGCGCGTGCTGTCGTTTCAGGGCCGCCGAGCCATTGCACGAGACGGCCGACGGCAGCACTCGTGAACACACGCCCCTGCTGCGCCGGCGCAAAATGTTCACCCAACACGCGCTGCACGTGTGTCACGCCGCCGGCAAATACGGCGAACTCGCCCAAGGCTGCGCCGGGCAGGATGCGCATCAAGACCTGATGGCAGATCTCGGCGGCTGCGGATGGCGCGAGCGGCGGCAAGAGGGCGAGTGCTTGTTTCTCGTCGCCGCCCGACAGGCCTTGCGCACGCGCGTCCTGCACCAGCACGACACGCCATGCCGCCGGCAGTTCGACGCGCGACAGCAGCGGCGCCGGCCGGCCATCGACGCCCGGGCCGCCATCGACGAGCAGGCCACCGTGGTCAAAGCCGGCGATGCCGACGCCCGAGCGCAAGCCGCGGCCGAGCCACGACGCCAACGTGGCCGTATCCACATCGAGCCCATGCCAGCGCGCAAACGCACGACCGATGGCCAGCGCCAACTGCGTGCCCGAGCCGAGGCCGGCGTGCGGCGGCAAGACCTGCCTCAAGCAAAGGTGCAGCGGTGCGCGGCGGCCGGTGTGTTCGCGCAGCCGCTGCAAGCACGACGTGGCGCGAGCGAGTTCGGCTTGCGCGGCAGGCCCGATGGCGAGCACCGCATCGACAACATCCGCGGCGCCGATCTCGACCTGCGTCGCCGGCCCGTCGATCACCAGACCGATGCTGCCGAAGCGCCGGCCGAGCGAGCCCGACGGGTCGAGAAAACCCAGGTGCAGGCGCGCCGGTGCATCGACCGACACGACGGCGTCGGTGTCAGGCTTCATGGCGGTCGGGAGCAAGGCGGGCATGGCGTGGCATCGAAGGCCAGGGTACTACTCGTACTTGACGTATTTGAAGCGCGCATCGTCCGGCGTGCCTTCGAGCACCGCATCGGGCTCGGCACCCGGCTGCCACATCACCACCTCTTCGATCTTGCGCGCCAGCGCAAAGTCCTTGTCGGTGATGCCCTTGGCGGCGTGGTTCATCAGCTTGACGGTGACGAAGGCATACGAGACCGTGAGGTCCGGGTGATGCCACGCGGCTTCGGCCAAGTGGCCGACGGTGTTGACGACCATCAACGTCGATTTCCAGCCGCTGGTCTTGTACTTG
Source organism: uncultured beta proteobacterium (assembly GCA_963816315.1). Taxonomy (GTDB): domain Bacteria; phylum Pseudomonadota; class Gammaproteobacteria; order Burkholderiales; family Burkholderiaceae_C; genus CADEEN01. Next base: position 452,061 of record CAWFJZ010000029.1, on the reverse strand, counting down.
CGGCGGATCCAGCCGTCTTCGTACGTCCACTTCGGCAGCTCTTCGGCCAGACGCGCTGCGATCTCGTCGGCGCCATAGACCTCATCGACCGTTTTCTTTCGCCACTGTGTCATCGTCATCTCCAAAAAAAGCGAAGGGCCCGCTCCCGAGCTCTTTTGCTCCCCTCGGGGGACGGGCGCCGCAGCGCGGCGACCTTGGGGCCGACGAAAACAAACGGGCTACGTCAATCACTGACGTAGCCCGTTGTTATCGTTGGTCGGGACGGCGGGATTCGAACTCGCGACCCCTTGCACCCCATGCAAGTGCGCTACCAGGCTGCGCTACGCCCCGAGGAAGGCTGCGAGTATAGGCTCAGTCGCTGAGCAGCTCGCGCAGCGCCAGCAGCTCGAAGCGCAACTGGCCGGCCGTCAGCTCGGTGACCTCGGGCAGCGGCATGGCGTCTGACGCTTCGAGCTCGATGCCATTCGCCGGCTCGTCATCGTGCGGCACGTCGCCGCCGTTGCGGCGCTCGCCGCTCTCCCCCAGTTGCAGACGCGCGCCGCTGATCGTGAAACCCTGTTCGTACAGCAGATCGCAGATGCGGCGGATCAACAGCACTTCGTGGTGCTGGTAGTAGCGCCGGTTGCCGCGCCGCTTCATCGGCTTCAACTGCGTAAACTCCTGCTCCCAGTAGCGCAGCACGTACGGCTTGACCTGGCACAGCTCGGCCACCTCACCGATCGTGAAGTAGCGTTTGGGCGGAATGGGAGGGAGAACTTTCTCCAAGGAAATCAACGGGTTTCAGCACGAAAGCTGAGAATCTACTCGAACTCTTCGTCTGTGCCCGTTTCACCTTGAACAAGGCTCTTTAATTTGTGACTGGCGTGAAATGTGACCACGTTGCGCGCCGTGATCGGGATGGCTTCGCCGGTGCGCGGGTTGCGCCCCGGCCGCGGCGCCTTGCGCCGGATGTTGAAGTTGCCGAACCCCGTGAGCTTGATGTCGTCGCCGCTGACCAGCGCCTCATGCAGGATGTCGAAGAAGGCCTCGACCATGTCCTTGGACTCGCGCTTGTTGAGGCCGAGGTTGTCGAACAGCAGCTCGGACAGCTCGGCCTTGGTCAGCGTCGGCGTTTCGATCGACGGCAGGATCACGGCTTTGGTGGCTTTGGGGGCGTCCGGCGGCGTGGTCATGGTGGGGGTCTCCTCCATCGTCGTCAGGTCCGCAAGCGTGCGCCGAGGCGCGACGCCACGCGTTCGATCGCCTGTTTCATCACAGCGTCGATGCGCTCATCGGTGAGTGTGGCGCTGTCGTCGCGCAGTTCGAGGCGCACGGCCATGCTGCGTTGAGAGCCGTCGCTGCCTTTAGGCTTGTACAAGTCGAAGAGCTGCGCCGAGCGCACGAGGCCCGTCGCGTCGTCCTCGAGCGCCGCGATCAGCGCGTCGTGCGTGACCCCATCGCCCACCACCAACGCCACATCGCGCAGCGCCGACTGTTGGCGCGGCAGCGGCTGGGCCACAGGCACCGGCCGTTCGAGCAGCGCGTGGAGGTCGAGCTCGAAGACCACGGGCGCATGCGGCAACTCGTAGCCCTGGCACCAGCGCGGATGCAGCTCACCGATCCAGCCCATGGCCTTGTTCTTCACTTCCACGCGCGCGCTGCGGCCGGGGTGCAGCGCGGGATGTTCTGCGGCAACGAACTGCGCTGCCACCGGCGCGAGCAGCGCTTCGACATCGCCCTTGGCGTCGAAGAAATCGGCCACGCGCTCGGCAGCGCCCCACTGCAGCGCATCGACCGGGCCGTAGGCGAGTGCAGCCAGGCGCATCGGTTGGTCGATGCCGGCGACGGCCACTTCGCCGTCGGCAGCGGCGGGATTGCGAACGTACACGCGGCCGGCTTCGAAGATGCGCACCCGCGGCGCGCGGTGCGCGAGGTTGTGGCGCAGCGTAGCGACGAGGCTGCCGATCAGGCTCGAGCGCATGACAGGAAGCGTCGCGTCGATCGGATTCAACAGGCGGATCGGATCGCCATTGCCGGCCAACTCGCGCTCCCAACGCTCGTCGACGAAGCTGTACGCGATGGTCTCCCGGTAGCCCTGCGCAGCCAAGGCGCGCCGCAGCGTGTGGATGCTGCGCTGCGATTCGGGGCGCACAAGCGCAGTCACGGGAGCCAGCGGCGGCGTGCCCGGCAGCTTGTCGTAACCGTGGACGCGGATCACCTCTTCGATCAGGTCTTCTTCGATGTTCAGGTCGAAGCGCCACGACGGCGGCGTCACGGTGATCGTGCCGTCGCTTTCGGTGAAGGTGAAGCCGAGGCGTTTCATCACGTCGGCGCATTGCGCTTGCGTCAGCGGCATGCCGATGACCTTGGTCGCGCGCGCTACGCGCAGCGTGACCGGCTTGCGCTGCGGCATCGTGGGTTGCTGGTCGTCGATCGGGCCCGCCTCGCCGCCGCAGATGTCGATGATCAATTGCGTGATGCGCTCGATGTGCTCCACCGTGCCGACCGGATCGACACCGCGCTCGAATCGGTAGCCGGCGTCGGTGGAAAACGCATAGCGCCGCGAGCGGCCCATCACCGCCTCGGGCCACCAGAACGCGGCTTCGACATAGACGTTTTTCGTGTCGTCGCTGACCGCCGTGTGATCGCCACCCATGATGCCCGCGAGCGACTCGACAGCCTTGGCGTCGGCGATCACGCCGACCTGTTCGTCGAGCTCGACCGTGCTGCCGTTGAGCAGCTTCAGCGACTCGCCTTTCTTGCCCCAGCGCACGATCAGCTCGCGGTCGATCTTGTCGAGGTCGAAGATGTGCGACGGCCGGCCGTATTCGAACATCACGTAGTTCGAGATATCGACCAGCGCCGTCACGCTGCGCTGGCCGCAGCGCGCCAGTCGATCGACCATCCACGCGGGGGTGTTCGCTTTCGGGTTGACGCCGCGCACGATGCGGCCGGAGAAGCGGCCGCACAAATCTTTGGCTTCGATGCGCACCGGCAGCTTGTCGTTGTACGCGGTCTTCACCGGCGGGAACGACGGCGTCTTCAACGGCGCACCGGTCAGCGCCGACAGCTCGCGCGCAATGCCATAGACCGACAGGCAGTGACCGAGGTTCGGCGTCAACTTGAGTGTGATCAGGTGGTCGTCGAGCGCCAAGGTCTTGCGCACGTCTTCACCCAGCGGCGCATCGGCAGCGAGTTCGAGCAGGCCGCCGTGATCGTCACTCAACTTCAACTCGCGCGCAGAACACAGCATGCCGAAGCTTTCGACACCGCGCAGCTTGCCGACGCCGATCTTGAACGGCTTGCCGTCTTCACCTGGCGGCAGCTCGGCGCCGACCATGGCGAGTGGCACGCGAATGCCGACACGCGCGTTCGGCGCGCCGCAGACGATCTGCAGCGGCCCATCCTTCGAATGCTGGCCCGCATCGACGCGGCACACGCGCAGCTTGTCGGCATTCGGATGCGGCTCGGCCTCGACGATTTCGGCAACGACGATGTTGGCAAACGGCGGCGCAACCGGCCGCAGCTCTTCGACCTCCATCCCCGACATCGTCAGCAGCTCGGCAAGTTGTTGGCTCGAGAGCGGCGGGTTGCAGAACTCGCGCAGCCAGCTTTCCGGAAATTGCATCGCGTGTTTTGCTTAGTTGAATTGAGACAGGAAACGCAGATCGTTCTCGAAGAACAAGCGCAGGTCGCTGACGCCGTAGCGAAGCATCGCCAGACGGTCGATGCCGGAGCCGAACGCAAAGCCGATCACGCGCTCGGGATCGAATCCCATGTTGCGCACCACCTGCGGATGCACCTGGCCCGAGCCCGACACTTCCAACCAGCGGCCGGCCAACGGCCCGCTGTCGAAGCGCACATCGATCTCGGCGCTGGGTTCGGTGAACGGAAAGTAGCTCGGCCGAAAGCGCAACTGCAGTTGATCGGTTTCGAAGAAGGCCTTCATGAACTCGAGGAACATCACCTTCAAGTCCTTGAAGCTCACGTTCTCGCCCAACCACAGGCCCTCGACCTGATGAAACATCGGCGAGTGCGTGGCATCGCTGTCCACGCGGTACGTGCGCCCCGGCGCGATGACGCGAATCTCGGGCATCGGCTCCACACCGGCGTACTTCTTGGCATGCGCGCGCGCATAGCGCACCTGCATCGGGCTCGTGTGCGGACGCAGGTTCAGCCAGCGGCCTTCGCTGTCTTTCATGTCCACGTAGAACGTATCCTGCATCGAGCGCGCCGGATGGTTCTCCGGGTTGTTCAACGCCGTGAAGCTCATCCAGTCGGTTTCGATCTCGGGGCCGTCGGCAACATCGAAGCCCATCGAGCCGAAGATCGCTTCGATGCGTTCCATCGTGCGCATCACCGGATGCAAACCACCCACGCCGCGCTGGCGGCCTGGCAGCGTCACGTCGAGCGCTTCAGCCTTCAGTTGCGCATCGAGTGCCGCCGAAGCCAACGCGTCGCGCGCCGCATCCAATGCCGCTTCGATCTGCTGCTTGGCCGCGTTGATCTCGGCGCCACGTGCTTTCTTCTCTTCGACGGAAAGGCTGGCCATCGCCTTCAGCAACTCCGTGACGCGCCCGGCTTTGCCCAGATAACGCGCCTTCGCGTTCTCGAGTTCGGCAGGCGTGGCCGCGGCCGCGAAGTCAGCCCGCGCGGCACTCACCAGCTTGTCGAGATCGCTCATGTTCAAGAATCAAAAAAGAAAAAAGGCCGCCACCCAGGTGACGGCCTTTGAATGCTCAACTTCAAAGCGCCGCGAGTGCAGCGCGATCGAAACTCAAGCCAGCTGGGCCTTCACCTTGGCAACGATGCTGCCGAAAGCGGCCGGATCGTTCACGGCCATGTCGGCCAGGACCTTGCGGTCGATGCCGATCTGGGCCTTCTTCAGGCCGGCCATGAACTTGCTGTAGCTGACCCCCAGCTCGCGGCTCGCGGCATTGATGCGTGCGATCCAGAGCTGACGGAAAACCCGTTTCTTGGTGCGGCGGTCACGGTAGGCGTATTGGCCCGCCTTCATCACCGCTTCTTTGGCGATGCGGAAGACGTTCTTGCGGCGGCCGCGGAAACCCTTGGCTAGCGCGAGGACCTTCTTGTGACGAGCACGGGCGGTGACACCACGTTTGACGCGAGGCATATTTCTTCTCCTTCAGCAGTAGGTCAAAGACCAGCGAAAGGCAACATCTGCGCGATGTGGCCCATGTTGGTCTCGTGCACGTTGACGGCGCCACGCAAATGGCGCTTGTTCTTCGTGGACTTCTTGGTGAGGATGTGGCGCTTGAACGCCTGACCGCGCTTGACGGTGCCACCCGGGCGAACGCGAAACCGCTTCTTCGCGCCGCTCTTGGTCTTCATCTTGGGCATTTCACTGCTCCTTTTTTGACACCCCTGCAGGCGATCACGTTTGCGTGATGCTTGGTTGGCCTGCAACGGCTTTTCTTCACATGCGGCGGTGACCAGACCACCGCACGGAAACCTCTGAACTCTTTACTGCTTTCTCTTCGGCGCCAGCACCATGATCATCTGGCGGCCTTCCAACTTCGGCATGTGCTCCACCACCGCCACGTCGGCCAACTCGTCGCGTATGCGCTCGAGCATCCTCATGCCGATGTCCTGGTGCGTGATCTCGCGGCCGCGGAACCTCAATGTCACTTTGCCTTTGTCTCCGTCTTCGGCGATGAAGCGGCGCAGATTGCGCATCTTGATGTTGTAGTCGCCGTCATCGGTGCCGGGGCGGAACTTCACTTCCTTGATCTCGATGACCTTCTGCTTGCTCTTGGCTTCGGCCGCCTTCTTCTGCTCCTGGTACTTGAACTTGCCGTAATCCATCAACCGGCATACCGGGGGCACCGCGGTGGAGGCGATCTCCACCAGGTCCACATCCTGATCACCCGAAAGCCGCAGTGCTTCCGTGATGCTCACGACGCCCAGTTGTTCGCCTTCGGGGCCGATCAGGCGCACCTCGGGGGCCATGATCTCGCGGTTGAGTCGGTGCTTGCGCTCGACGTTGGGAGTACGACGGTCAAAGAAAGTAGCGATGGTGGCAGCCTCTTCTCAAGCGCAAGGCCTTTGCGCCCGAACAAAAAATGAAACGCGCCTGAGCTTGCCTCAAACCTTGGTGCGAATGTCTTGCTCGATCTTCTGGGCGAAGGCTTCGAGGGGCATCGCACCGAGGTCTTGGTTGCCCCGGGCGCGCACTGCAACGGTACCGTTGGCCTTCTCCTTGTCGCCGACGACAAGAATGAACGGCACCTTCTGCAAAGAATGCTCGCGGATTTTATACGTGATTTTTTCGTTCCGCACATCAGATCGCGCTCTAACTCCTTGTTTTTGCAGCGATTTGACGATCATTTCGGCGTAATCGCCCTGTGCATCGGTAATCGAGGCGACGATCGCCTGCTCCGGCGCCAGCCACGCGGGCAAAGCCCCAGCGTGCTGCTCGATCAGGATGCCGATGAAACGCTCGAGGCTGCCGACGATCGCGCGGTGCAGTATCACCGGCGCTTTGCGCTCGCTGGACTCCGTCACGTACTCGGCACCCAGGCGCTCGGCCATCGAAAAATCGACCTGCATCGTGCCGCACTGCCAGGGGCGGCCGAGCGCGTCTTTCAACGTGTATTCGATCTTCGGGCCGTAGAAGGCGCCGTCACCAGGCGCGATCTCGAACTCGACACCCGAACGTCGCAGCGACTCCATCAGCGCGTGTTCGGCCTTGTCCCAGCTCTCATCCGAGCCGATGCGCGCCTCCGGCCGCGTCGCGACCTTGTAGATGATGTCCGTGAAGCCGAAGTCCTTGTACACGCGCTGCAAAAGCGCCGTGTAGGCCACGCACTCATCCAGGATCATGTCTTCCGTGCAGAAGACGTGGCCGTCGTCCTGCGTGAAGGCGCGCACGCGCATGATGCCGTGCAGCCCGCCCGTCGGCTCGTTGCGGTGGCAGGCGCCGAACTCGCCGTAGCGCAGCGGCAGGTCGCGATAACTCTTGATGCCCTGCTTGAAGATCAGGATGTGGCCCGGGCAGTTCATCGGCTTCAACGCGTAGTCGCGCTTCTCCGACTCCGTCGTGAACATGTGGTCGCGGTACTTGTCCCAGTGGCCCGTCTTCTCCCACAGCGCGCGGTCGAGGATCTGCGGGCCTTTGACTTCGAGATAGCCGTTGTCGCGATAGACGCGGCGCATGTACTGCTCGACCTCCTGCCACACCGTCCAGCCCTTGGGGTGCCAGAACACCGTGCCGGGGCTGTGCTCATCGAGATGGAAGAGATCCAACTCGCGGCCGAGCTTGCGGTGATCGCGCTTCTCGGCCTCATCGAGCATCGTCAGGTATTGCTGCAACTCTTCCTTCGTCGCCCAGGCCGTGCCGTAGATGCGTTGCAGCATCTCGTTGCGATGGTCGCCGCGCCAGTACGCGCCGGCGACCTTCATCAGCTTGAAGTGCTTCAACTTGCCCGTGCTCGGCACGTGCGGGCCGCGGCAGAGGTCTTCGAACTGGCCTTCGCGGTACAGCGACACGTCTTCGCCCGCCGAAATGCTGGCGATGATTTCGGCCTTGTAGTGCTCGCCGAGGCTCTTGAAGTACGCCACGGCCTCGTCGCGCGGCAACACGCGGCGCTCGACCTTCTCATCCTTCTTCGCCAACTCGCCCATCTTGGCTTCGATCGCCACCAGATCCTCGGGCGTGAACGGGCGCTTGTACGAGAAATCGTAATAAAAGCCGTTCTCGATGACGGGCCCGATCGTCACCTGCGCATCGGGGAACAGTTCCTTGACGGCGTAGGCCAGCAGGTGCGCCGTCGAGTGCCGAATCAGCTCGAGGCCGTCGGCGCCCTTGTCAGTGACGATCGCCAGTTGTGCATCGCGCTCGATGCGGTGGGAGAGATCGGCGAGCTTGCCGTCCACGCGCCCGCCGAGCGCGGCCTTAGCGAGCCCGGCGCCGATCGATGCGGCCACCTCGCCCACCGTCACCGGCGCGGGGAACTCGCGTTTCGAGCCATCAGGCAATTGAATCGAAATCATCTTGTGCAACTCCGGAAAAAGAAAAGCGCGGACAGTGCCGCGCTTTCGTGAGGGAAAAAGAGAACTGCGGTGGACGTGCGCGAACGACTACACCGCGTCAGCGGTGCTCAGAGTTCGCGGTGTCATAACCGTCATGCCTTTCTCGCCCTTGTGAGTTGAAGTGGCCGAATTCTAGCGGCTCGAGAGCGCGGCACAATCCCAAACATTGCCTCTGCCGGAGCTCGCCATGCCCACCACCATCCGCCGCGACGACCTGATCGAGACCGTGCGCGCCGCGCTGCAGTACATCAGCTACTACCACCCTGCGGACTACATCGCGCACTTGGCGCGCGCGTACGCCGCAGAGCAAGGCCCCGCGGCCAAGGACGCGATCGCGCAGATCCTCACCAACTCGCGCATGTGCGCCGAAGGCAAGCGCCCGATCTGCCAGGACACCGGCATCGTCAACGTATTTCTCGACGTCGGCATGGACGTGCGCTGGGAGGGCTTCGACGGCGGCGACCTGCAGACCGCCGTCGATGAAGGCGTGCGCCGCGCCTATCTCGACCCCGACAACAAGCTGCGCGGATCGATCGTCAGCGATCCGCTGTTCTCGCGCAAGAACACCAAGGACAACACGCCGTCCGTACTCGCGGTCACGATCGTGCCTGGAAACAAACTCGGCGTCGGTGTCGCGGCCAAGGGCGGGGGCTCGGAAATGAAAAGCAACTTCGAGATGCTGAAGGCCAGCGACTCGTTGGTCGAGTGGGTGATGAAGACCGTGCCCAAGATGGGCGCCGGCTGGTGCCCGCCGGGCATGCTCGGCATAGGCGTCGGCGGCACGGCCGAGAAGGCGATGGCGATGGCCAAAGAAGCGTTGATGGACGACATCGACATGTTCGACTTGAAGCAGCGCGGCCCGAAGACCGAAGAAGAAAAGCTGCGCGTCGAGTTGTGCGACAAGGTCAATGCCCTGGGCATCGGCGCGCAGGGCCTCGGCGGCCTGACGACCGTGCTGGACGTCAAGATCAAGACTTGGCCGACACACGCCGTCGGCAAGGCGGTGGCGATGATCCCCAACTGCGCCGCGACGCGCCACGCGCATGTGGTGATGGACGGCTCGGGCCCGGCCTACCTCGAACCGCCGAGCCTCGACCTGTGGCCCGACGTGCATTGGCAGCCCGACTACAACAAGAGCAAGAAGGTCGATCTCAACACGCTGACGAAAGAACAGGTCGCGAGCTGGAAACCGGGCGACACGCTGCTGCTGTCCGGCAAGATGCTCACCGGCCGCGACGCCGCGCACAAGCGCATCCAGGACATGCTGGCCAAGGGCGAGAAGCTGCCGGTCGATTTCACCAACCGCGTCATCTACTACGTCGGCCCGGTCGATCCGGTGCGCGACGAAGTCGTCGGCCCCGCCGGCCCGACCACCGCGACGCGCATGGACAAGTTCACCGAGATGATGCTCGGCCAGACGGGGCTGATCTCGATGATCGGCAAGGCCGAGCGCGGACCGACCGGCATCGAGGCGATCAAGAAGCACAAGAGCGCGTACCTGATGGCCGTCGGCGGCGCGGCCTACCTGGTGTCGAAGGCGATCAAGGGCGCCAAGGTCGTCGCCTTCGCCGACCTCGGCATGGAAGCGATCTACGAGTTCGACGTCAAGGACATGCCGGTCACCGTGGCGGTGAGCGCCGACGGCACCAGCGTGCACACCACCGGGCCGCGCGAGTGGCAGGCGAAGATCGGCAAGATTCCGGTGGCGGTGGTGTGAGCCTCACTGCCCGCGGCTCTGTGGATCGACGCCGGCCAGCGTCAGCAGATCGACCATGTCGAACTCGCCCGCCCCGCGCCGCGACGGCAACGTCGGCCGCCACTGCGGCTGCCCGTGCAGCCACGACGCGCGGTCGCTTTGCATCAAGCCGATCAGCACCTCGGCGACGATGCGGCCGCCCACCGGCCCGAGCGTCTGACCGCCGGTGGCGAGCTGCGCTTCCTTGAGCACGTAGTACCACAGCGGCGTGCTGCGTTCGAGGCGCACGCCGTAGCCCGCGAGCTCGGCGAGATCGCCCGCGCGCAGCGCCGGCACGCCCATCGCGTCGGCGATCGACTGACCGCTCGGCATCTGCCACGTCAACTGGCGCAGCAGGTTGCGTTGCGGCAGCGAGGTCGGCGCGCGGCCGTCGGCGATGGCGCCCAGCGGCAGCTGGAACAGCGGCGTCGAGATGCGCGTGTCGATCAGCTTGCGCGGCTTGACCTCGCCGTCGCCGAAATCGAAGAAGGTCTGCCAGCCGACGAAGCGCCGCGCCGCGCGCGCGCCGCCGCGCAGGTCGCTCGGGTCGGCCTGGCCCTCGGCGCGCGGATCGAACAGGAAAGCGAAAAACGGCTGGCCGCGGTCGCCCTTCAGGTTGGCGCGGTAAGACGGCCGCGCCAGCGAGTGGCCGAAGCGGTAGGCCGCGCCCTGGAACTCCACCGGCATGAAGGCCTCGCCGGCGTCGGGCCGGAACAGGCGCCCGCGCCGCGCGTGCAGCACGTCGCCGACCATCTCGGCGCCGACCAGCGACGGCAGCAGCTCGGTCAGCACGATCCAGTGGTAGTGCCAGGTGACCAAGCGCCGCGCCGCCGCGAACGCGCGCCCGTCGTCGCTCTCGCCGCCGGCGCGCACGCGATCGACCATGCGGTTGTGGAACAGCAGCATTGCCGCGTGCAGGCCGGACAGCATGACGTGCTCGTCGTTGCGCGGATCGGCGATCAGCGCGCGGCTGTCGGCCAAGCGCGGCAGGTCTTCGAAGAGTCCGCCCGATTCGACCTTGAACTTGGCGCGGTCGGCGCCGTCGTACAGCGTCGGGTCGGCCACCGGGCCGGCGCCGTAGAGCGAGTCCAGGTCGAGCGCAGGGCTGCGCGCGTTGGGCGAACGGTGCGGCACCGTGGCCACGCCCAGGCGCGAACTCGCGTCGAAGGTGATGTCGTGATCGACGAACTGCCCGATGAAGGTGCTGCCCGCCGCGCCGTGGGGCATCGCGGCGTTGGGATTGTTCGCACTCAGCGCCGGGTCGGTGATCAGCGCCACCGGACCGGCCGACAGCGGGTCTTTCGCATCCATCATGCCGCCGGCGCGGCCGAGGTCGGCCAGCGCGCCGAGCATCGGCGGCGTCGCTTCGGCGAAGGCCGGCAAGTGCGGGAACAGACGGCCGAAGTGCTGCGGCGATGGCCGCGCATCGCCGCGACGATCGTGCGGCTGCGCTCGAAGCTGCGGCAAGGTCAGCGTCGCGGCAGCAGCCGCGGCACCGGCCAGACATCGACGGCGTGCAATCTGGACGGCTTCGGGCTTGCTCATGTCGGCTCCTTTCGATCGATCGATCGCAGCCCGGGCGACGACGGCCGCCCGCGGCCTTGGGGTGAGATCGGAAGTGAGGTGCTGAACCTGACAGCAGCGATGGTCTTACCTTAGGGGGTGTCCCGGCTCCGCGACGCCGGCCAACGCGCCATTCGCTCCTGCATGCTCTGCGGTTCCAGCAGCGGAAACAGGCGGCGCTTGAGGCCTGGGTCGAGCACGTTGTCGAGCAGCTCCATCACGTAGGAACGCCGCTCGGGGCCGCCCCGGACGTAATGTGCGTAGGCGGCGCTCATGTCGATGTCGTGCACCAGCCCCGCCAGGTGGGCAAAGCAGTGCTTCACGCGCAGAGCCACGGCCTCGTCGAGTTCCAGGCGCCGCGCCAGGACCTCGGGTCCGTCGGCATCCTGCAGGCGGGCCCATGCGGCCAGCGCTGCGGCGGCGCCGTCGATCTCGGCCAGCAAAGCCTGTCGCACCTTCTGCGGGTCGGGCGCCGGCTTGTGATATGCCGCGCTGCCAACCCCCGACAGCGCCGCTCGCAAGGCGCCCAGATAGCCGCGGTATTGCACCGCCACCAGCGCCAACCAGGCGCAAGCCACCGCCAGGACCGCCCCGGCAATGCCGACGGCGCCGAAGCCCAAGGCCTGCATCATCGCGAACAGCAGCACTGCGGCAATGCCGCCCGACAACGGCTCGACGATGCTCTCCAATCCGGCCTGCACGCGCAGCCGCTGCCGACCGGGCAAGGGCTGGAGCAAAGTCACGAAGGTGGTCTTGTCCACCGTGTAGCGCAGCGACTGGTCGATGACCTTGTTGCCCACCACCAGCAAGAACAACAGGTCGCTCGGGCCGCCGAGCGCCGACGTCGCCAGCGTGGCCAGCGAGCCCGCGAACAGCAGCAGCGGCAGGATCAGCAGGCCGCCGCGCACGCCGAAGCGACGCAACAGCCACGGCGCAGCCAGTGCACCGCAGGCCAGGCTGACGGCACCGATCACTGCCGAGCACAAGCCGAGGAACGAAGCCAGGCTCGCGGCATCGGCATGGCGCCTGCCGGCTTCGAGGTAGAACGCGTTGTCGACGAAGAAGTACCCGAGTTGGCCCGCCGCCACCAGCACCACCATGCAGACGATGTAGCGGCTGCGCCACCAGCGCTGCGTGGCCGGCGAGCGGCTGTCGGTCGGCGCGGTGTCGGTCGACTCGACATTCGGCTCGGCCATCGGCTCGGCCAGCGGCCGGTGCCGGCGCAGAATGAACAGCACCAGCACGATGCCCAGCAGCGCGCCGGCGGCCGAGAGCAGCAACAGGTCGGCCGGTGCGAGCCAGCGCAACAGCGCCGGTGCGCTGAGCCCGCAGACGATCACCGCCACCGGCTCGCCGGTGCTGACAAAACCGAAGCGCCGCTTGCCCTGGCGAAGGGTCATCAACTGCCCCGCCAAGCCCCACAGCAGCAGGGAAGACAGCACGAACTCGATCTCGAAATAGACGATCGCGGCGCCCGCCATCAGCGGCCACTGCAGCGCCAGCCCGGCGCGCAGCAACATGAGCACGATCACCTGCGACGCCAGCGTGGCGACCAGCAGCGCGCGCAGGCTGAAGCGGCGCGAGGCAGCGATGTACAGCGCACCGGCCAGCGGCACGCACAGCGCTTCGGCCAGATAGGCCCAGGGCATCGCGGCCGCGCCATGCGCGGCGATGAACAAGGCATGCGCGGCGGTCTGCGTATAGACGCGCGGCACGCCGGCCACCAGGAAGGAGAACAGGAACAGCAGCCAAGTCAGCCGCGTTTCGGCAATCACAGCGCGTGCGGCGCCCACGACTTCACATCCCGCAGCAGTTGCTCGATGTCGCCCAGCCCGACGTGCGGATTGAGCAAGGTGAACTTCAGGCACGTGCGCCCATGCACCCGCGTGCGGCCGATCAGCGCGCGGCCTTCCATCAGCAGGCGTTGCGAAGCTGCGCGTTCACGCGGTCGGTTTGCTCTGCGCTCCACTCGGCGCTGACGCAGCGGAACACGACCGAGTTGATCGCCACCGGCGCGACGAGCTCGAAAGCGGGGTCCGCGTCGATGCACGCGGCCACCGCCGCAGCCAGGTCCACGGTCTGCTCGACCAGGGCCGCGAACCGCTTGCGGCCGAGCGTGCGCAGCGTGACGAACAGCTTCAGGCTGTCGAAGCGGCGCGTGGTTTGGATCGACTTGGTGACCAGATCGAGCGTGCCCTGCTCTCCGGCCTCGACCGGATTCAGATAATCGGCGTGCAGCCGCAGCAGCTCCCACGCCGAACGGTCGCGCAGCAGCAGCGCGCCGGCGCTGATCGGCTGCCAGAACAGCTTGTGGAAATCGACGGTCAACGAGTCGGCGCGATCGATGCCGTCGAGCCAGGGACGCAGGCGTTCGGAGAAAGCCAGCGCGCCGCCGTACGCGGCATCGACATGCAGCCACAGGCCTTCGCGCTCGGCAACGTCGGCCACGGCGGCGAGCGGGTCGATGCTGCCGAAGTCGGTGGTGCCGGCGGTGGACACCACGGCCATCGGCACCAGGCCTTGATCGCGCAGGTCCGCGATCGCCCCGCGAAGGGCGTCGATGTCCATCCGTTGCGCCGCATCCACGCGCACCGGCAGCACCGCGCCGTGCCCGAGGCCCAGGATGGCGGCCGATTGCTGCACCGAAAAGTGCGCGACCGAAGAGCACAGCACGCGCAGCCGCGAGGCCTGCGCCGGCAAACCATCCCTCTGCACCGACACGCCGAACGCGCGCTGGCAGCAGCGGTCGCGTGCCAGCAGCAGGGCCGAGGAAGTTGGACTGCGTGCCGCCGCTGGTGAAGATGCCGTCGGCGTCGCTGCCGAGGCCGAAGTGAGCCGTCAGCCACTCGACGATGCGCTGCTCGAGATGACTGGCCGCAGGCGCCTGGTCCCACGAATCCATCGAGGCATTGCAGGCGCTGATCAACACCTCGGCCGCGAGCGCAGGCAGCAGCGGCGCGCAATGCAGATGCGCCATCGTCATCGGGTGGCTCACCGCCACCGAATCGGCCAGCAAGTTGCGGCCCACCCAGCGCAACACGCGGTCGAGCGACTCGCCTTCTTCGGGGCAAGGATCGACGTCGGCAAAGCGCGCGTCGAGCGTTTGCGGACTCGCGCCGCTGTAGCACTGCGTCAACGACGCGAAGCTGCGCGCGACTTCGGCCTGCGCGCAAGCCATCGCCGTGGCATAGGCGTCGAGGCAGGCCGGCTGCGGGCCGAGGAACAGGGGCTGGCCCGCGTCGCCCTTCATGCTGCGACCGCCGCGCGCAGCGCATCGAAAAAGATCGAGGCGATCGCGTCCACGTCGGCCGGCGTGACGATCAACGGCGGGATGAAGCGCGCCACGCTGCCGTAGCGCCCGCCCATCTCGATGATCAAGCCGCGCGCCAGGCATTGGAGCTGCACGCGTCGTGCCAGCGCGCCATCGGGCAGCGGGTGGCCGAGCGCGTCGAGCGGCCCATCTGCATCGACCAACTCGACGCCCAGCATCAGACCGCGGCCACGGACCTCGCCGACGCACGGCAGCGCCACAGCGATCGCATCGAGATGGCCGCGCAGGCGTTCGCCCATGCGCGCCGCATGCAGCGCAATGCTCTGCTCGCGCAGCACCTTCAGCGTGGCCAGGCCTGCCACCATCGCCAGTTGGTTGCCGCGGAAGGTGCCGCAATGCGCGCCGGGCTGCCGAGACGTCGAGCGCCTGGTCATAAACGATCACCGCCAGCGGCAGCCCGCCGCCGATGGCCTTGGACAACACCAGCACGTCGGGCTCGATGCCGGCGTGCTCGAAGGCGTAGAGCCGCCCGGTGCGGCCCCAGCCGGTCTGCACTTCATCGACCACCATCGGCACCGCCGCAGCCGACAGGATCGATCGCACCTCGCGCATCCAATCGTCCGGCGCCGCGATGACGCCGCCCTCGCCTTGCACCAGTTCCAGCACCGCGGCGGCCGGCAGCACGCCCGACTCGACATCGGCCAGCATCGTGCGCAGCACCGCGGCCGACAGGCGCGCCGTCTGCGCGCCGCCGGCTTCGAACGGGCAGCGGTAGGCGTACGGATAGGGCAGGAATTGCGCGCCGGGCAACAGGCCGGGCACCTGCTTCGCGCCGACGTTGCCCATCAGCGCCAGCGCGCCCTGCGTCACGCCGTGGTAGCCGCCGGCAAAGGCCAGCACGTTGCTGCGAGCGGTGGCGATCTTGGTGAGCTTGAGCGCGGCTTCGATCGCATCGCTGCCCGAGGGGCTGCAGAACTGGATGCGGGCTCGGTCCGCGAACGACGTCGGCAAGGTCTCGAGCAGCGCCTGCGTGAAGGCGTCCTTGGCCGGCGTGGCGATATCCAGCGTCTGCCAGGCGATGCCGTCGTCGATCGCCTGGCGCACCGCGGCCGAGACCTGCGGGTGGTTGTGACCGAGTGCCAGCGCGCCGGCACAACTCAGGCAGTCGTAGTACTCGCGGCCGTCGGCGTCGGTCACGCGCACGCCCTTGGCGCGCACGATCGCCAGGCGCAGCTTGCGCGCATAGGTGCGCGCGTTCGACTCGTGCGCCTCCTGCCGCGCGACGTAGTGCGCATTGCCGGGCAGCGGCCTGACCGTAGGTTTGGATAGTGCGACTGCATGCATCGGGCGGCTCCATTGGTTTTCAGTTCAGTGCGGTGGAACCGACGGTGTGTCGGCCAGCGCCCGCCAGCGCCGGCGCGCTGCGGTGCTGGCGCCAAAGCGGTGTCCGTACAAGCGCGTGCCTTGTGTGGCCATCAGCAACGCAATGCGGGCCGCGGGGACATGCCCGTCGTCAGCCAGTCGGGCCAAGACGCTCGAACGCCTGGGCGTAGTCCTGGCGCATGCAGTGGGCCAGGGCGGCATCGAAGGCTACACGGCGCGGCCTCGGGCGCAGGGCGCCTCATGCGCCACAACGCCCGGACCCAAAGCGCCAGCGGCGGCGAAAGATGGCGTTGCAGCACGTTCATGGTGGGCTCCCGGGTCGAAGGCTGGGCAGCCCGGGCCATCACGTGCAACCAGGGGCTTGCAGGTGAGATCGGCAAGGCGCCTCGAAAGGCGACAGCGCCGAAGGATTCAACTTAGGGGGGCTGCGCGGCTGGCGGCGGCAGCGGCCAGTGCGCTCATTGCCCCGTCAGCCGCTGCGCGAGCAGCAGATCGGCATGGCCCTCGTGCAGCATGGCCGCCAGGTGCTCGCGCGCCGTGACCGCCGCGTCGCGTGCTGCAGCCGCCTGCCCGAGCGCCGCGCGGGCGCGGGCGGCCAGCAGCCAGGCCTGGCCGATGCGCAGCGCGTGCGGCCGGCCGCCGAGCAATTGGCGGCCGATGTCGGCGGCCTGTTCGGCGTCGGCCAACGCCGCGGCCGCATCACCAGCTTCGAGCCGCAGTTCGCCGCGCCGGCGCAGCGCCGCGGCGTGTGTTGAGCTCGGCCGGGTGGCGTTGGCATGAGCAGCAAATACCGGCTGCAGGGCCGCGAGCGCCTGTTGCGGCTGGCGGCGCAACTGGAAGACGCGGGCCTGTGTGATGGCCAGGCCGTGCAAGTCGTTGCCCGGCTCCGTGGCCGGCACGCTGGCACGCGCGCGGTCGAGCCAGGTCTGCGCGATCAGAGGCTCAGCGCGATCGTTGGCCGCGTTGGCCAGCGCCAGCAGCGCACGTTGATGCCACAGCCCATGGGCCTGCGTAAGTTCGGCCACCTCGAGCCCACGCCGGGCCAGCGGCTCGGCCTCATCGAGGCGGCCGAGCGCCACCAGACCGACAGCACGGTTGATCAATGAGTACAACGGCGGCTCGCCCGCGGCGCCGCGGGCGCCGGCGATGCGTGCCAGCGCTTCCTGCAGTTCGTGCGAGCCGCGCGCATCGCCGGCCATCCAGCGGGCCACTGCGGCGTTGTTGAGGATCGCCAGCACCGCCGGGCTTTCGCCATGGCCGATGTCGCGGTGCATGCGCAGCGCGGTCTCGTAGTGCCGGTCGGCCTCGGCCAGCCGGCCGTTGAGCGCCAGGCCGAAGCCCAGTTCGCCGTGCAGCGATGCACGCAGCAGCGGCGGCACGCGCGGCACGCCGGACAGACGCCGCTCGGCCTGCTCGGCGTGGCGCAATGCCGCGACGGCGTCGTCTTGCGTCTGCGCGAGCTGCGCCAGGTACATCTCGCACTGCGCCGCCGCGGCGGGCTCGATGTCGGCGCGCGCCAGCCACTGCTGCAGCCGGGCGCGGGCCTCGTCGGCGCGCCCGAGCTGGGCCTGCGCCGAGGCATGGCCGCACTCCACCAGCGCCCGCCACGATGCATCGGCCTGCGCCGGCAGCGCGGCCACGGCACGGCGCAGCAGCTCCTCCGCTTTGCCCTGATCGGCGAGTGAGGCCTGGTAGAAGCCGAGCGAGCTCAGCACCACCGACGCCGCCTCGCCGCTGTCGGGCATCTGGCGCAAGGCCAGGGCCTCGCTGCGGGCCAGGAACTCGGTGCGCGAGATGCGTTCTTCCGAGCCCCAGGTGCTGAACAACATCAGGTCGATGAAGTCGGATGCGGCCCGCGCGCGCTCGGCCTGCGCCAGCGCGCGATCGCGCTGGTGCGCCGCCTCGACGGCCTGCCAGGCGGTGCCCAGGCCGCCCGCCAGCAGCGCCGCTGCCGCCAGGCCCGCAGCGGCGACGGCGCTGCGATGGCGGCGCACGAACAGCGCCGCGCGCAAGGCCGCGCTGTCGGGACGGGCCAGCACCGGCTCATGCCGCAGATGGCGCCGCAGATCGTCGGCCAGCGCCGGCACGGTGGCGTAGCGCTCGGCTTGCAGCGGCTTCAACGCACGCGCCAGAATGTTGTCGAGGTCGCCGCCCAACTGGCGCGCGAGGCCGCGTGGCGTGGTTTCGCGCGCCAGCGCACGCTGCTCGGGCACGCTGCTGCCGGCCGATGCCTGCAGCGCGCGCACGCTGGCGCGCACCTCGGCGCCTTCGGTGGCGGCGCGCAGGTAGGCCAAGGCTTGCGCGCCGCACAAGCCGCTCGGGTGCACGCCGGTCAGCAGCTCGTGCAGCACGACGCCGAGCGCATAGACATCGGTGGCGGTGGACAGCGCCGCCGCCTCGCTGGCCTGCTCGGGCGCGGCGTACTGCGGCGTCAGCGCGAACGCGCCTTCGCGCGTCAGCGCCGTCTGCGTGCCTTCGCTGCCCGGCAGCAGGTGCGCGATGCCGAAGTCGAGCAAGCGCACCCGCCCTTGATCATCGACCAGGATGTTCGACGGCTTCAAGTCGCGATGGATCACCAGTTGCGCGTGCGCCGCGGCCACGGCGTCCAGCACTTGCAGGAACAGCTCGATGCGCGCGGCCACCGCAAGGCGGTGCGCATCGCACCAGCGGTCGATGCGCTCGCCGTGGACCAGCTCCAGCACGAGATAGGGCAGCCCTTGCTCGGTGATGCCGGCGTCGAACAGTTGCGCGATGCCCGCGTGCTTGAGCCGCGCCAGGATGGCACCCTCGCGGCGAAAACGTTCGCGCGCGGTGGCATCGATTGCGCCGCCTTTGAGCACCTTGATGGCCGCCTCGCCCTCGAAGCGGCCGTCGCTGCGGCGCGCGCGCCAGACGCTGCCCATGCCGCCTTCGCCGATCGGCTCGCACAGCGTCCAGGCGCCGAGCGCCGTGCCGGCGTCGAGCGCCGGCGGCGCCACCCACTGCGGCTCGGCCACGCCCGACAAAAAGCCCTGCCGGCTGGCGGCGTCGCGCTGCGCGAGCAGCTCGCGCAGGCGCGCGCCGAGCGGCGCGTCGTTGGCCGCCATGTCATCGAGCGCGCGGTCGCGCTCGAGCGGCGGCAGAGTCAGCAGGCGATCGAGCTGCGGCGACAGGTCGGCCCAGGCGAGCGGCGGCTGCGCGGGCATGGCCGGCCTTGTGCCTCAGCGCGGCATCGCGCCGTAGAGGAACAGGCGCGCCTTTTCCCAATCGCGCTGCACGGTGCGCGCGGAGACCGAACGCAGGGCAGCGATCTCGGCAAAGGTCAGGCCGGCGAAAAACTTCAACTCGACCAACTCGCACAAGGCCGCGTCCGCGTGGGCGAGCGCTTCGAGGGCATCGCTGAGCGCCACCACCTCCTGGTCGGGCATCTGGCTCAAGTCCGCCAAGGTCTCGTAGGGCAGCTCGTCCTGGCCGCCGCCACGCTTGCTGGCCATGCGCGCGCGCACATGGTCGATGACGATGCCGCGCATCGTGCGCGACGCGTAGTGCACCAGCTCACCCTGCGTCGCGAACGCCAGCTCGCGCTGACCGAGTTGCAGCCAGGCCTCGTGCAGCAGCGTCGTCGGGCCGAGCGTCATCGCCTGATGACGGAACAACTCGCCGCGAGCGCGGCGCCGAAGCTCGTGATACAGCGCCTGAAACCACTCGTTGGTCGAGCGCGCCGCGACAGGCGGCTCGGCTGCCGCCGACGCATCGTCGATCGGGACCTGGGTCACATCGGTTCCTTCGGGCTGTCGGCGCAGTCTAATCAGGGCGCATGCGGCGACGACACCCCTATGCTCGACTCTGCGGCGCCGCGACCCGGATCAAGGACAATTCAGAGTCAAGCTATCGGAGGCGTCACATGACCATCCCTGTTGAAGTCCTTGAAGCCGAAGTCCTCAGCCTGCCGGCCCCGCTGCGCTCGCGCCTGCTCGACAAGCTGATTGCCAGCCTCGATACCGATCCCGAGTGGGAAGAAGCCTGGGCCACAGAAGCTGATCGGCGCGAGGCCGACATCGTCGCCGGTAAGGCCGCTTGGGTTCCGGGCGATCAAGCCTTGGCGCGCGTGCGCGCGAAGCTGGCGTGAGTTGGTTGCTCAGCCCCGAAGCGGAGGAAGAGCTGGACCAAGCCGCTGCGCACTACAGGAACCAAGCCAGCGTCGCCGTCGCTGCTGCATTCCTGAACGAGTTCGAGCGCGCGGCGCGCTTGATCGACGAGCATCCGGGTCTCGGCACGCCCACATCGCGAGGCCGCAGGCTGATGCCTTTGCGCCGATTTCCTTTCTCGCTGCTGTATCGCGTGAAAGGCAGCGAAATCAGGATCAGCGCCGTCGCGCACCATCGTCGGCGGCCGGGGTACTGGCGCAGTCGGACGTGAGCCGATGACGACCAAGACCGTTGTTTACGACGTGGCTGAGCAACTGCGGACGCCGGCGGAAATGCCTGCCTATCTTGAAGCGAGGCTGATCGAAGCGCCTGACGACGAGGCCGGCATCAATCGCGCGTTGGGTGACGTTGCGCGCGCACAAGCACTTGCGGTGAAGTTTTCGCCGAAAGAGTCATGAGGCCGTTCAAGAAGCGTTGCGCAGGTGAGGCTTGCTGTGGCCGCTGACGTTGTCACCGCGCTCATTGCTGCTTCAGGGGCGATCATCGTTGCTGGTGCCAGCTATTGGTTCACGAAGAAGCGCGACCGAGAGCTCGATCTCAGAAGGGAAAAGCTCGAGCACTACAAGGACTTCGTTGCGAGTTTGAGCGGCACCCTGTGTGGTGAGAGCACCGCCGAGGGTCAACGCTCGTTCTCGCGCGCATGCAACAAACTCAATCTTGTCGCCCCTCAATCTGTACTGGTCGCTTTGCAGAAGTTTCAGGAAGAGATCAAGGTAGGCAATCCATCGCCTAACAGGGATCGGCACGACGAGTTGATGTCCGCTCTTTTCTACGAGATTCGCAGAGACCTCGGCGTATCGCCGAGTGATGTCAACACAACCTTTCGTGTTGGGCTATGGGCATCGGGCCACCCGCCTGAGAATCGCGTCTAGTGCCCGCAATGCACGCAGCCCGAACAGCCGCCACACGCCATGCCCACCCACATCCTCCAATCCCTTCCGAACAACGAGCGCGTCGGCATCGCCTTCTCCGGCGGCCTCGACACCAGTGCCGCCGTGCTCTGGATGCGCAAAAAAGGCGCGATCCCCTGCGCCTACACCGCGCACCTCGGCCAGCCCGACGAGAGCGATTACGACGAGATTCCGCGCAAGGCCAAAGCCTATGGCGCCGACATCGCGCGCCTCGTCGATTGCCGGCCGCAGCTCGTCGCCGAAGGCATCGCCGCGATCCAGTCCGGCGCGTTTCACATCAGCACCGGCGGCTCGACCTACTTCAACACCACGCCGCTCGGCCGCGCCGTCACCGGCACGGCGCTCGTGATCGCGATGCGCGAGGACGGCGTCAACATCTGGGGCGACGGCAGCACCTACAAGGGCAACGACATCGAGCGCTTCTACCGCTATGGCCTGCTCGCCAATCCGAAGCTGCGCATCTACAAGCCGTGGCTCGACCAGACCTTCATCGACGAGCTCGGCGGGCGCAAGGAGATGAGCGAGTTCCTGATCGCCAACGGCTTCGATTACAAGATGAGCGTCGAGAAAGCGTACTCGACCGACTCGAACATGCTCGGCGCGACGCATGAAGCCAAAGACCTCGAGCATCTGAGTGCCAGCCTGCACATTGTCAAGCCGATCATGGGCGTGGCCTTCTGGCGCGACGACGTGGCGGTGAAGGCCGAAACGGTGTCGGTGCGCTTCGACGAAGGCATGCCGGTGGCGCTGAACGGCCAGACGTTTGCCAACGCGGTCGCGCTGTTCGAAGAAGCCAACCGCATCGGCGGCCGCCACGGGCTGGGCATGTGCGACCAGATCGAGAACCGCATCATCGAAGCCAAGAGCCGCGGCATCTACGAGGCGCCTGGCATGGCGCTGCTGCACATCGCCTACGAGCGCCTCGTCACCGGCATCCACAACGAAGACACGATCGAGCAGTACCGCGCCAACGGCCGGCGTCTGGGCAAGCTGCTCTATCACGGCCGCTGGTTCGACCCGCAGGCGCTGATGCTGCGCGAGACGGCGCAGCGCTGGGTGGCGCGCGCCATCACCGGCGAAGTCACGCTCGAGCTGCGGCGCGGCAACGACTACACGCTGATGAACACCGAGAGCCCGAACCTCACCTACCACCCGGAGCGGCTGACGATGGAAAGCGGCGCGGGCTCTTTCACCGCCGCCGACCGCATCGGCCAGCTCTCGATGCGCAACCTCGACATCGACGACACCCGCGACAAGCTCGGCGTGTACGCTCGCGCCGGCCTGCTCGGCGCTGACAGCGGCAACGACATCCCCCTCCTCTCCAAAGACTGAAGCGTTGCAAGCCGAGGGCACTGCGTCGCGCAAGCCCCAATCGACGACCGGCGACAGCAGCAGACGGGAGGCTCGGAGCGTCGAAGTTCGCCCGGCAAATTGAGCCCATTGGCTCTTTCGGGCGATGCGCCGCAGACGCGGCCTGGCCACACTGACGGCTCACCTCACACGAGAGCCGTCACCATGAAAGTCACCCCCACCCACCTGCCCGGCCTGCGCGCCGCATTTCTTCGCCGGTTCACTGCCTGCATCGACGCGATCTGGCGCATCCCGGCCTGGCAGGGTGTCAGCCTTGTCATGGTCTGCGCATCCGCGGGCATGGTCGTGCTGGCGCCGGCGCCGCTGCTGGGGTGACCGCGCTTCGATACGCGTCGCTGCGGCTCGTCACCACCGAACGCAGGCTGTCGCAACGCGCTCGCGCGCAGCGGTTCCGCCGCGCACCATGCGCAGCCATGTCCACTGCCGTCCTCGTCCGTCCCGCATTGCACGCGCCGGGGCGTGTTCTTCCGCAGCCCGCGCCGCGCCGCAACGCGCAGAATTCAGGCTCACCTGCCACCCCAGCGCCCAAGCCGTTGCTGAACTTCGCCCGCACCAAGATCCAGCCGCCGCGCGCGCGGCCCGGCGCGCTGCTGCAACGCCCTGCCTTGCAGCAACGTCTGGTGCAATCGCTCGGCACGATGCCGCTGGTGCTGGTCTGCGCAACGGCTGGCTTCGGCAAGACCTCGGCGCTGACGCAGGCCATCGATCACCTGCAAAGCTCGGCTGAGCGCACCGCCGTCGCCTGGGTCGGCTGCGACGAGGGCGACACGCCACTGCAACTCTTCAGCTGCCTGGTGGCGGCACTCGAACCGTTCGACCTGCCCTGGCGCGCCGCGCCCGACTCGCTGATCTCCGCCGCGCTCTCCGGCAACGGCAGCGAAGAGGCGCAACGCAAGGCGCTGCGAGCGATGGTCACCGAGTTGATCAACGCCCTCGACGCCGCCGATGTTCCGCACGGCGTGATCATGGTCGATGACCTGCACCGCATCGACCACCCGGCCGTGTTCCAGTTTCTCGACCTGCTGCTCGAACGCTTCACGCCGCGCTGGACGATGGCGATTGCCACGCGCCACGAGCCGCCGATTGCGCTGGCCCGCTACCGCGCGCGCGGCGAAGTCGTCGAGTTCCGCCTCGACGATCTGCGCTTCGACGCCGCGCAAGCGCGCACGCTGGCCACGCAGTCGGGCGTCAACGACGACGTTGCCGATGCGCTGTGCGAACGCACGCAGGGCTGGCCCGCTGGCCTGCAACTCGCCCTGCGCGTGCTGCGCAACACGCCCGGCGCCACGCTGGCCGGCCACGCGTCGCTGATCGACCGCCAAGTGTTCGACTTCCTCGCCACCGAGGTCCTCGACCGCCTGCCGCACGGCTTGCGCGAGTTCCTGATCACCACCTCGGTGCTGCCCGAACTCACCGCCGCGCGCTGCGCCGCACTCACCGGCGATGCGCGTGCGGTCGAGCACCTCGACGCGATCGAACGCGCCGGCCTGTTCGTGACCACGCTGCCCGAGCCGGAGCCGACGCTGCGCCTGCACGACCTGCTGCGCGACGCGCTCGAACACCGCCTGCTGCGCGAGCGGCCGCACGAACTGCCGCAGTTGCTCGACCGCGCCGCTCGGAGCGAGCCGCAAGGCGTGCGCCGCCTCGGCTATTGGCTGAGTGCCGAGCGCTGGGACGAAGCCGCGCGCGAGCTGCATCTGCAAACCTACGACCTGCTCACTGCCAGCCAGACGGCCACCGTCGAGCGCTGGCTGGCGCGCTTCCCCGAGCCGCTGCAGCACAGCCAGCCCGACCTGCTGCTGGTGCGCACGCTCGTCAGTTGGATGCACTGGCGCTGGCGCGACATGATCGCTGCCGCGCAGGCCGCGGCCGAGCGCTTCGAACAGCAATCGCGCCCGCTCGACGCGATGGCGGCGCGCGCCTATGGTGTGCTGGCGTTGCGCGGCGGCGGCCAGCGCGCGGCCAGCGACGCGCTGGCGCAGCGCTTGAACCGTGAAGTCGATGCGCTGCTCGCCGAACGCGCGCCCGAGATGCGCGCCGGCAAGCGCTGGGACGGCCACGAGCCCGGCATCATGGCTGCGCTGCTCGGCCGTGAATCCGTGGTCTGGGCGGCCTTCGACGACGCGCGCCTCGATGACCTGGCCGAGCCCACCGAGCGCTCGATCGACCTGCTCGACCATGCCGCCGGCGTCGCGCCCTTCTTCCAGATGCTGCCGCTGCCGGCCTACGTCGGCCTGCGCGGCATGCAGCCTGCGCTGGCGCGTTATGTGCGCAAGGCACGCCAGCGCCTGACGGCCGACGACGCGCACCTCGGCACGCTCGTGCAGGCCCTCGACGGCAGCCTGCGCCTCTGGGCGGGTGACGTCGCCGCGGGCCGTGCGCTGTTGCGCGAGGCCGCCGCCGAAGTGCGCTGGCACGACTTCCCGCTGCGCAGCACCGACCATGTCTATCCGTTCCTGTGCATCGCTGACGTGCTGCTCGGCGACACCGCCGCGCTGATCGACGACGCCGCGGTGCTCGAACAAACGTTGCTGCGCGCCTCGGAGCTGCCCGACATCGGGCACCGCGTGGCCAGCGAGCTGTTCTTCGTCGGCCGCTGGCTGTATGCCGGCGGGCAGACTGAACCGGCACTGCGCGTCTGGCGCCGGGTGGCGCACTGGGACGACCCGCGCACACGTCCGTTGTGGCGCGTGCAGATGAGCACGCTGCCGGCTTGCGTCGCTCTCGCGGAAGGCCGGCTGCTCGAGGCCGAGCGCGGCTTCACGGCAGCGCTCGACGAACACGCGCAGCAGCTCGACCTGCAAGGCCAGTGGAGCGAGTTGCGCCTGCGCGGCGCCGATCTGCGCTGGCGTTTAGGCCGCGCTCCGGCCGAGGCCGCAGAGCTGCTGCTGCCGCTGTTCGAACGCCATGCGGGCGACGCCGATGTCGCGGCGCTGCTGCTCGTCGGGCCCGACCTGCTGCGCGCACTGGCGCAGGTGCCATGGGGCGACACGCTGACCGCCGAGCCGCGCGCCGCGTTGACACGCTGGGCCGACCGCGCCGCCGCGCTGCGTGCGCAAGCGCAGCCGGTTGCCGCCGTCGCCTCGGGCATCAGCCCGCCCGCCAGCACGGCCTCGGTGCTGTCGGATCGCGAGGCCGAAGTGCTGGCGCGACTGGCCGCCGGCGACAGCAACAAGCTGATCGCGCGCGCCTTCGACCTCTCACCACACACCGTCAAACGCCACGTCGCCAACATCCTCGACAAGCTCGACCTGCGCTCGCGCGGCCAGGCCGCGGCCTGGTACCACGAGCGCCACGCCTAGAGTCGGCTGGGTGCACAGCAGTGCCCTGCCTTTGTTCGACCATGCGCTCGCCGCTGCGACGCGCCAACGCGTAGATGCGGTGGCCCGAACGGGCCATCGGCGCGACGGCTGCATGGCCCACTTTGGCGATGCCGCAGCACGTGCGGATCGCAACACTGGCGACCTGCCCAGCGCAACCGGTGCCGGGCTTCCTCAGGAGTCCGCCATGTCCGCCACCCTCGCCCCCGCATCCAATACCGCCACCACCCCGCGCGTCGATCTGTACTCCGCCATCCACAAGGCGCTGCGCCTGTTCATGAACGACACGCTGGCGCGCGTCGGCCGGCTCGACCACGACGATCCGGCCGAGGTCGGCGCCACGCTGGCGCAATTGCAGTCGCTGCTCGACGCCTGCCGCAGCCATGTCGCCAAGGAGAACAAGTTCGTCCACACCGCGATCGAGGCGCGCTGCCCCGGCGCCAGCGAGCGCGTCGGCGACGAACACGCCGAGCACCTCGATGCGATCGCCGCCCTCGAAGCCGAAGCCGCCGCGCTGCGCGCGCTGCCCGGCGCCGGCGCGGCGCTGCGCCTGTACCGCCACCTGGCGCGCTTCGTCGGCGAGAACCTCGAACACATGCACGTCGAAGAATCGGCTCACAACGGCGCGCTGTGGGCCGCCTACAGCGACACCGAGTTGCTGCACATCCACCAACGCATCCTGGCCGCGATCGATCCGGCCGAGATGGCGCTGATGCTGCGTTGGATGGTGCCTGCGCTCTGCCCCGCCGAGCGCGCCGCGATGCTCGACGAGCTGCAGCGCCAGGTGCCGCCCGAAGGGTTTCGCGCCGTGCTCGAACTCGTGCGCCCGCACCTCGACGACGGCGCCTGGTCCAAGCTGGCACGTGCGCTGCGCATCCCCCCGGTGCCCGGCCTGGTGACGCAATGAAGCGCACCCCCTCGATGCTGCTCCTGCTCGGCATGGCCAGCGTCAACGCCCGCGCCGCCGACAACCTCCTGCACGACATGGCGATCGAATTCTTCCGGGACGAGTTCGTGCCGACGCTGCTCGCGCTGGCCGCGGCCGCGCTGCGCGAACCGATGACCTGGGGCGTGATCGGCGCTGCGGCGTTGCTGTTGCTCGTGCGCCGCCATCGCTCATCCAGCCGGCCTCATCGCTCGTAGAACAACCCGAGGAGAACTCACATGCGTGTGCCGGATTCGCTGCGGCCAGGCTCACTCAGCCGCAGCGCGCACCACACGCTGCGGGTACGGGATCTCGACGCCGGCCTCGCTCAGCGTGCGCAGGATCGCCAAGTTGACCTCGCTGCGCACGTTGCCCTGGCCGTTCTGCGGATCGAGGATCCAGAAGCCGATCTCCAAGTCGAGGCCGTCGGCGCCGAAGCCGAGCAGGCTCACCCCCGGGCCGGGATCGTCGATGACGCGCGGCACGCCGGCCACGGCCTGCGCCAGACGTGGCATCAGCGTGTCGAGGTCGGTGCCGTAGGCGACCTGCACCGTGGTGTTGATCGACACCTTGGGGTCGGCCAGCGACGAGTTCTCGACGCGCTGCGTCATCAGCATCTCGTTGGGCACGATCGACTCGCGGCCGTTCAGCGCGCGGATCACGGTGTAGCGCGTGCTGATGTCGGTGATGCGGCCCTCGAAGCCATCGACCTTGACCATGTCGCCGATGCGCAGCGAGCGCTCGGCGAGGATGACGAAGCCGCTGACGTAGTTGGCGGCGAGCTTCTGCAGGCCCAAGCCGATGCCGACACCGAGCGCGCCGCCGAAGACGCCGAGCGCACCGATCGGGATGCCGGCCGCCGACAGCGCCAGCAGCACGCCCACCAGCAGCAGCAAACCCCGCACCGCGTTGGCAGCGATCTTGCGCAGCGACAGATTGCTGGAGACGGCGCCGGCGAGCAGCCGCGACTCGATCGCCGCCGAAACCCAAAGCGCGACCACCATCACCACCACCGCCGACAGCGCGCCTTCGAGCAGGCTGCGCAGGCTGACATCGGCACCGCCGAGCTTCCAGCGGATGCCCTCCATCTCTTGCAGCAGCAGCGGCAGCAGGCCGGTGACCCAGAGCACCATCGCGATCCAGACCAACCACGAGATCGTGCGCTCGATGACGCGCACCAGCCCCGAATTCGGGAAGGCCACGCGCAGCACCCGCACCGCGACGCGGATGATGACGAGCGAGGCCAGGATCGGCAGCGCCAGTTGCAACAGCGCGACCGTGTGCGTCTTGGCCAGCAGCCAGCGCCCCAGCAGCGCGAACGCCAGCGCCAGCACCGGGAACAGCACGCCATCGACCAGGCGTGCGCCGAACCACACCGACGCTGGACGGTGCACGGTACCGCGCAGCGTGCGCACAACGAGCCAGGCTGCGCCGAGGCAGGCCGCGAGCACCGCGAGTTCGAGCAGCGCGCTCGGGCGCGTCAGGGAATCGAAAAGCGCGCCGAGATCTTCAGCCGGTGAGGCCATCGCCAAGGCCATGCGGCCCCCGAGGGGACGTCGTCGGCTGGGAGCGGCCCAGCACCCGCACAGGATGCGCGGCCACGCTGCGCGCCAGCGCATTCAGGTTGTAGCCGCCTTCGAGGCAGGAGACGATGCGGCCCTGCGCGTGCTGGTTCGCCACCGCCACGAGCTGCTGCGTGATCCACGCGTAGTCGTCCTCGATCAGGCCCAACTGGCCCAACTCGTCTTCACGATGCGCATCGAAACCGGCGGAGATGAAAAGCATCTGCGGCTTGAACTCTTCCAGCCTTGGCAACCACATTGCTTCGATTGCCTCGCGCGCCTGCGCGCCGCGTGCATAAGGCGGCAGCGGCACATTGACCATGTTGGTGCCCTTCGGCACGGCGCCGCTGTACGGGTACAGCGGGTGCTGGAAGAAGCTCGCCATCAGCATGCGCTCGTCGCCGGCGACGATGTCTTCGGTGCCGTTGCCGTGGTGCACGTCGAAATCGATCACCGCCACGCGCTGCAAGCCGCGCACGTCGAGCGCATGCCGCGCCGCCACGGCGACGTTGTTGAAAAAGCAGAAGCCCATCGCCGCGGCGCGTTCGGCGTGGTGGCCGGGCGGGCGCACGGCGCAGAACGCGGTGCGGGCGCTGCCGTCGATGACGGCGTCGGTGGCGGCCACGGCGGCACCCGCGGCGCGCAACGCCGCCTGCCAACTGCCGGGACCAGCGCTCGTGTCGGGGTCGATCTGCACGTGCCCGCCGCTTTGCGTCAGCGGCTCCATGGCCGCGCGCAGTTCACTCACGTGCAGGCTGCTGTGCGCACGCGCCAGTTGTTCGGCCGTGGCCAGCGGCGGCTCGCGTTCATCGAGCGCGTCGAGCAGGCCGGTGGCGATCAGGTGGTCATGGATCGCGTCGAGCCGCTCCGGGCATTCCGGGTGGCCGCGGCCCATGAAATGCGCACGGCAGTCGGGGTGGGTGTAGTAGGCGACGGGCATGAGGACACGAGCGGTTTTCGGTTAACGTGCGGCGCATGGGACATAAAGATGTGGACCCCGCGCTGGCGTCGCGGCTGACGCGGCTCGCGGACCAGATTAGCACGGTCATCGTCGGCAAGCGGCAGCGCATCGAAGACTGCATCGCCTGCCTGCTGGCCGGCGGTCATCTGCTGATCGAAGACGTGCCGGGGGTCGGCAAGACGACGCTCGCGCACACGCTGGCGGTGTCGCTCGGCCTGGACTTTCGCCGCGTGCAATTCACCGCCGACATGATGCCGAGCGATCTGGTCGGCGTCAGCGTCTTCGAGCGCAGCAAGGAGCAGTTCGTCTTCCACCGCGGCCCGGTGTTCGCGCAGGTGCTGCTGGCCGACGAGATCAACCGCGCCGGCCCGAAGACGCAGAGCGCGCTGTTGGAAGCGATGGAAGAACATCAGGTCACGGTCGAAAACGAAACGCGGCCGCTGCCGGAACCGTTCTTCGTCATCGCCACACAGAACCCGACCGATCAGGTCGGCACCTACCCGCTGCCTGAGAGCCAGCTCGACCGCTTCCTGATGCGCATCACGCTCGGCTACCCCGACAAGGCCAGCGAGCGCGCGCTGCTCGCCGGCGAAGACCGGCGCAGCACGGTGGCGCGCTTGCAGCCTGTGATGTCGCCGGCCGAATTGCAGATCGCGCAGCAGGCCGTGCTGGCCGTGCACGCCGGCGAGCCGCTGCTCGACTACCTGCAATTGCTGATCGCGGCCACGCGCAGCGGCCAGTGGTTCAGCGAAGGTCTGTCGCCGCGCGCCGGTATCGCCGTGCTGCGCGCGGCCAAGGCGCATGCGCTGATGGACCGCCGGGACTATGTCGCGCCCGACGACGTGCAGGCCGTGCTGGTGCAGACGATCGCGCACCGCCTGTCGCCGCTGCCCGGCGCCGGGCGTGGCGCGGCCGAGCAGGTGATGGCGATGGTCAAGACGATTGCCGTGAGATGACCCACCCCCGAAGCGCCTGCGGCGCCTCCACCTCGAGGGGGCGCCCCCAGTGGCCCGGCAAAGCCGGATCCACGGCGGTCACTCGGTTCTGCAACTAGCGCGCTCGGCCGACGGCGCTCGATGTTCAGCCTGCGCCCACGCGTGCAAGCCTGGTTCGAGTCGCGCCTCGTGTGCACCGACACCTGGCTGCTGACGCAACGCAACATCTACATCCTGCCGACGCGCGCCGGGCTGGCGTTCTCCGCGGTGCTCGTGGTGATGCTGCTGGCCTCGATCAACTACCAGCTGAGCCTCGGTTATGTGCTGACCTTCCTGCTCGCCGGCGCCGGTTTCGTGTCGATGCACATGACGCACAACACCTTGCGCGGCATGACGCTGCACCTGAAGACGCCGGCATCCGGCTTCGCCGGCGAGCCGATGCCGCTGGAGATCGTGCTGGCCAGCCCGAACCGCACGCAGCATGGCGTCGGCCTCGGCTTCGCCGACGCGCTGCATCGCGGCCATGACGTCTTCGTCGATGTGCCCGGCGGCGGACAAACCTCCGCACACCTGGCCTTCGTGCCGCCGCAGCGCGGCCCGCACACGCTGCCGACGCTGCATGTCGAAACGCGCTACCCGCTCGGCCTGTTCCGCGCCTGGACGGTGTGGAAGCCGGCGGCCCGCGCGCTTGCGTGGCCGCGGCCGGAGACGCCGCTCGCACCCTGGCCGGCGTCGCCGAGCGCAGCCGGGCAAGCGGCGCAACAGCAACGCAGCGACAGCGGCGAGTTCGACGGCGTGCGCACCTACCGCCGCGGCGATGCGTTGAAGCGCATTGTCTGGAAGAAAACAGCGAAGGGCGGCGACCTTGTGAGCCGCGATCACGTCACTGCGTTTCAACAAGAGCTGTGGTTCGATTGGCAGCAGGCGCAACTCTCCGGCACCGAGCCGCGGCTGTCGCGCCTCGCTGCGTGGGTGGTGGCCGCCGATGACGCCGGCCTCTCGCACGGTCTGCGTCTGCCCGGCGTGGAGATTGCACCCGGCATCGGCATCGCTCATCGGCGCGCCAGCCTCGACGCGTTGGCGGTCGTGAAATGAACGCGTCGCTGCCGACCCTCAAGTGGCCCGGCTGGTCTCACCTGCCGCGCGAGGCGCGTGACGTGCTGTTCCTGCTCGGCGTCATCGCCTGGACGGTGGCGCCGCACTTCATCCACCTGCCGCTGTGGTGTCTTGCGTTGACGATCTTCGTGATCGCCTGGCGGGCGCTGGTGGCCGTCACGCAATCGCCGCTGCCCGGCCGCCCGGTCCTGTTCGCGGTGCTGGCGCTGGCCGTCGGCCTGACGCTGTGGAGCCATCGCACGGTGCTCGGCAAGGATGCCGGCGTGACCCTGCTCGTGGTGCTGATGGTGTTGAAGACGCTCGAGCTGCGCGCGCGCCGCGACGCGCTGGTGGTGTTCTTCCTCGGCTTCTTCATCGTGCTGACGAACTTTCTCTACACGCAGTCGATGGCGGTGGCCGCGGCGATGGTGGTCTCGGTGTGGGGCCTGCTGACCGCGCTCGTGCTGGCGCACATGCCGGTCGGCCGGCCGCCGATCGCGCGCGCCGGCCGCGTGGCCGCGCACGCGGCACTGCTCGGCGCGCCGATCATGCTCATGCTGTTCATCCTGTTCCCGCGCGTGGCGCCGCTGTGGGCCGTGCCGAACGATTCGCTGGCCAAGACCGGCCTGTCGGGCTCGCTGCGCATGGGCGGCGTGGCCGAGCTGGCGATCGACGATTCGATTGCGCTGCGCGTGCGCTTCGACGGCGCGCTGCCGCCGTCCGACCAGATGTACTGGCGCGGGCCGGTGCTGTCGCGCTTCGATGGCCG
The DNA here is from genome assembly GCA_963816315.1 of uncultured beta proteobacterium. Taxonomy (GTDB): domain Bacteria; phylum Pseudomonadota; class Gammaproteobacteria; order Burkholderiales; family Burkholderiaceae_C; genus CADEEN01. The sequence continues at coordinate 420,042 of CAWFJZ010000029.1, read as the reverse complement.
CGAGTGGTTCCGCAGCGACAACTTTGCGCGCGCGCTGCAACGGCCGCCGCGGCTGGACGTGCGCGGCACGCCGCTGGCCTACACGATGACGCTCGAACCGAGCCAGTTGCCGATGCTGCCGCTGCTCGAAGCCACCGCCGAGGCGCCGGCGGCGGGCGGCTTGCGCACGGTGCAGCGCAACGATCTGCAATGGGTCACCGAGCGTCCGATCAACGATCGCGTACGCGTCGCCGCCAAGGCCTGGCTCGATCACTCGCACGGTCCGCTGCAGGCCGACCTGTCACTGCGCGACGACACCGATTTGCCCTCGGGCTACAACCCGCGCACGCTGGCCTGGGCGGTGGCGTTGCAGCGCCGGCCCGATCTGGCCGATGCCTCGCCCGAGCGAACTCGCGCGGGCCGTGCTGCAACACATCAACAGCGGCTTCACCTACACGCTGACGCCGGGCGAGTACGGCGACGAGAACGGCCGCCACGCGATCGACGAGTTCTGGCTCGACCGCCGCCAAGGCTTCTGCGAACACTTCAGCGCCGCCTTCGTCGTCATCATGCGCGCGCTCGACGTGCCGGCGCGCATCGTCACCGGCTACCAGGGGGCCGATCCCGTGCCGCAAGACGGCGATGTGATCGTGCGCAACAACCACGCCCATGCCTGGGCCGAGATCTGGATCGAAGGCCGCGGCTGGGTGCGTGTCGATCCCACCGCCGCGGTGGCGCCGGAGCGCGTCGTGCGCTCGCGCGCGTTGCGCCCGCGACCCGGCTTCGTCGCGGGTGCGATCGAAGACCTCAACCCCGAGCTGATGGCGACGTTGCGCCGCCAATGGGAGAGCGTCAACAACCGCTGGAATCAGTGGGTGCTGCGCTACTCGAAGAACGAGCAGTTCGACCTGATGCAGCGCCTGGGCTGGCGCCAGCCGCAGGCGATCGATCTGGCCTACCTGCTGATCGCGCTCGTCAGCGCCGGCAGCCTGGCCGGCGCAGCCTGGGCGTGGTGGGACCGCCACCACCGCGATCCGTGGCAACGTCTGGCCGCGCGTGTGCAGCGACGTCTCGACCAGCTCGACGTCGATGCGCCCGAGCACGAAGGCGCGCGCGCCTGGGCGCAGCGCGTGCGCAAGCGATGGGGCGCCCGTGGCGAAGCGCTGGCGCAACTGCTCGAAGCGATGGAGCACATGCGCTACGGCCGTGGCGCTCTTGCACGGCCGAGCGCGGCATGGTGGCGCGTGTTCGACCGCGCTGCCGCCGCGCAGCGCTCCGCGTCGCGATAATTCAGCCCATGACGAACAAGCTTTTCAGCGTTCGCCGTTGGCGGTATGTGGCCGCGCTGCTGCTGTCAGCGGGCGCGGCCCTGGCCCACGCCGCGGGCAACAACGGCAACGGCGAGGCACAACCCTACGGCGCGCGCGACGACGTGATGCGCTTCGCCGCCGAAATCGCGGCGCGCCACGGCGAGCTCGACGCGCGCTGGCTGCGCGAGCGCCTGCAGCGCGCGCGCTTCGTCGGCTCGGTGCAGAAACTCATCATGCCGCCCGCCACCGTGGACGGAAAAATCACGGTCAAGAACTGGGCCGCTTACCGCGCGCGCTTCGTCGAGCGCGAGCGCATTGCTGCCGGCGCCGCCTTCTGGCGCGCCAACGCGTCATCGTTGCAGCGCGCAGAGGAACGCTGGGGCGTGCCGGCGCAAGTCATCGTCGGTGTCATCGGCGTCGAGACCTACTACGGGCGTTTGACCGGCAGCTACCGCGTCATCGACGCGCTGGCCACACTGGCTTTCGACTTCCCCACCGGCCGCCGCGACCGCGCACCCTTCTTCCGCAGCGAGCTCGAACAGTTCCTGCTCTGGTGCGCGCGCGAACGCTGCGACACGGCGCAGGTGCAAGGCTCGTTCGCCGGCGCGATGGGCCTGCCGCAATTCATGCCGAGCAGCCTCGCCACCTGGGCGGTGGACTTCGACGGCGACGGCCGCATCGACCTCGCGGGCAGCAGCGCCGACGCCATCGGCAGCGTCGCCCACTACCTCAGCTACTTCGGCTGGGAGCGCGGGCTGCCGACGCACTTCGACGTGCGCCCGCCCGACGACGAGGCCAACCGCGCGCTGCTGCTCGGCCCCGACATCCTGCCGCTGTTCTCGTCTGACGAGTTCACCGAACGCGGCGCCACACTGACCGCGGAGGGCCGCGCCCACGACGGGCCGCTGGCGCTCGTCGAGTTGCACAACGGCGAGGCCGCGGCGCCGAGCCATGTGGCGGGCACACGCAACTTCTGGGCGGTGACGCGCTACAACTGGTCGAGCTACTACGCGCTGGCAGTGATCGAGCTCGGCAACGCGGTCGCCGCGCGCGTCAACGACCGCGGCGCCGTCTCGACAGCGCGCTGACGACGATGTACGGCCTGCCGTGGACACGAGAAGCTGAGTCAATCGACTCGATCCGAGGGAGCCTGGTCGGCCCGAAGGCGAACTTCAAGGTCCGCAAAGAACCGGTCGGGCTGAGCCTGTCGAAGCCCCTCGCGCCCCCGTTCGGGCTGAGCTTGTCGAAGCCTTCGTGCCTCATGCCAAAGGCTTCGGCAGGCTCAGCCTGGCCCTTCGACAAGCTCAGGGCGAACGGGGGCGGAGAGCATGTCGATGCAAACGGGGGTGGAGAGCCGACCTTCGTGAACGGCCGCTAGGGCCGCAAGCCGCCCATCGCTGTCACTTCATCGAATGCATTTGCGCACGAGCGCTCAACTCACCAGCGCCCGCAGCCACTGCGGCAACGGCGCCGACTTCTGCGCCTTGAAGTCGGTCCACACCGTCTTGCTGCCGCCCTCGGCATAGATCACGCCCGGGTGGTCGGTGCGCTCCAGCGTGATGAAGGTGTCGAAGCTCGACCGCCCCGGGTTGGCGACGTAGTGTTTTGCCAGCACGTCACCCGGGAACTCGAGTTGGCGGATGAAGTTGCAGAAAGCATTGACGATCACCGGGCCGAGGCCGTTCGGGTCGGTCGGCGCGCCGACCTTGAACAGCCACTCGAGGCGCACGATCTCGAAGTAGCGGAAATAAATGGTGTTGTTGACATGGCCCATCGCGTCCATGTCGCCCCAGCGGATCGGGATCACCATTTCGTGCGTCAGTTTCTTTTCGCGCGGCACCTCGATTCGCATGGCCGCACTGTAACGGCTGCTCCGCACAGTGCATTAGTACCGCTCGCCGGCGCGGCGCTTCAATACGATCGCTTGCAATTGGAGGGGTCACCATGCACCCAATGCAACGCCCGGTGCTGAAGCTGCGCAGTCTCGCGCAACGCGCCTGGTACCTGAAGCGCGAGCGTCCGCTGGCAGTAGCCGCGTCGCCGCGGTCGCTCGACATCCTGTTCTCGCCGCACGACATGTGGGAGCAGCCGACGCGTCGCAGCTTTGCCGGCCTGGCCCACAAGCTGACGTTCGCGCCGATCGATCGCACCGACCTCTCGCGCTTCGACCTGATCGTGCCGCTGTCGCTGGCCGACGCGCGCTTTCTGCGCAGCCAGCCCGACCACATCCGGGCGCACATGGTGCCGCTGCCCGACGAGACCTGCAGCGCGCTGTGCCACGACAAGCCGCGCCTGAACGAAACGCTGATCGCCGCCGGCTTCGGCGCGCATGTGCCGCCGATGGGCGCGGACCTCGCGCCGCCCTTCGTTTGCAAGCCGGCGCACGGCGAGAACAGCGACGACTGCCTGCTGGTGCCGGACTACGCCACCATCCTGCGCCTGGGCCGCGCGCTCGACCGGCCGGGCCTGTTCCGACAGGCGGCGGTGCGCGGCGAGGTCGAGCACGCCACACATTTCGTGATGAAGGACGGCCGCCTCGAACGCGAGTTGACGGTCTCCTACCACTACGACGCGCCGTTGTTCATCAAGGGCGTGGCGGCGCAGCCGGCGGTGGCGCGTGTGCTCGGCCGCTGCCCCGATGCACAGACATTGACCGCGATGTTGCGCGCCATCGGCTACAACGGCATCGGCTGCGCCAACTTCAAGATGGCGGGTGGACGGCTGCAACTGCTGGAGATCAACCCGCGCATCGGCGGCAGCCTGATGGAGTACTTCGCCACCTTCCTGCGCTCGTTGCCGCAAGCCAGGCCGTCGCGCCGCGTCAGTGCCTCGCGCTGGTCGTGGCTCGACAGTGCGCTCGATCCGCCGTCACTCGGCACCGCCTGAAACTCGGCGCAACAGCGCAGCCACCTGCTCTTCGAGCGTCGCCACGCGCGCCTCGAGTTGTTCGAAAAGCGATGGCGTGGCCGCCTCGGCCTGCGCTGATGGCGGCGGTGCATCGCCGCACAATAGCTGCGCCCAACGCGGCTCGCGCGAGCCGGGTGCGCGCGCCAGCTTGGCCACGCGCGGTGGCTCCTTGGCCGCCAGCTCGTCGAGAAAACCTTCCACCGACGAGATGTCGGCGAAGCGGTGCAGGCGCTCGCAGTTCAGGCGCAACTCGGCCGCGGTCTGCGGGCCGCGCAGCATCAGCGTTGCCAGCAGCGCCACCGACTGACTCGGCAGGCCAAGCACACGCGCGGCGTTGTGCTCGAACTTGACGACGCGGCTGCCGCTGCCTTCGAAGACCAGGCTGAGTGATTTGAGTCCGTCGATCGCGGTCAGCACATCGGCGTCGCTCACGCTCATCACCGGATCGCGCGCCGTCTTCTGGTTGCAGCCGGCGACGAGCGCGTTGAGCGACAACGGATAAGTGTCGGGGACGGTCGCCTGCTTCTCGACGAGCACGCCGAGCACGCGCGCTTCGAGAGCGCTCAACAACCTCATGCAGCCAGCGCCGGGCCGCCCCAAGCAGGCTGCGCTCCCCTTGGGGGACGCGAGTGGAGCGAGCTAGGGGTCATCTAAACACCGTAGCCGTCGTCTGCCGCGATGACAGCGCCGTTGACGAAGTGGCTCTCGTTGGCGCACAGCATCATCAAGGTGCTGTCCAAATCCGCGGGCTTGCCGACGCGCTTGCGCGGCAGCTGCTGGATCACCTTCTGCCCCGATTCACCGGCCCACTGGTGGTGGTTGATCTCGGTGTCGATGTAGCCCGGGCAGATGGCGTTGACATTGATGTCGAAGCGGCCCCATTCGAGCGCCATCGAGCGCGTCATGTGGATCACCGCGGCCTTGCCCATGCAGTACACGCCGATGCGGCTGCCGACGCGCAAGCCGGCGACCGAGGCGATGTTGACGATGCGCCCTCCGGTGTAGGTGCCGGGCGCCGTGCCCTTGGCGCGCGCGATCATGCGCTTGGCCACCTCCTGCGCGACGAAGAACGCGCCGCGCACGTTGGTGTTCATCATGAAGTCGTAGTCCTCCGCCGTCACATCGGTCAGGTGCTGCGTCGTGCCGACGCCGGCGTTGTTGACGAGGATGTCGATCGGCCCCATCTCGGTCTCGGCATGCGCCACCGCCGCGCGGATGCTGTCGATGCTGGTCACGTCGAGGCCGACGACATGCGCGTCGCCGTCGGCCGCTTCGAGTTCGGCGCGCAGCGTCTTCAAGCGTTCGACACGGCGCGCCGCCAGCACGACGCCGGCACCGGCCGCGGACAAGACCCTGGCGAACTGCTCGCCCAGGCCGCTCGACGCGCCGGTGACCAGCGCCACGCGCCCTGACAAATCGATGCTGTAGGCCATGAGGTCTCCCGTCTGAACTGCAAATCACGATAGCACGGCATCCTAGAATCATTGGCATGAATGCGAAAGAACTGATCGACAAGTACGGTCCGCGCGAAGCGATGGAGTACGACGTGGTCATCGTCGGCGGCGGGCCGGCTGGTCTGGCCTGCGCGATCCGCTGCAAGCAGATCGCGCAGATGGACGGCAAGGAGATCTCGGTCGTCGTGCTGGAAAAAGGCAGCGAGCCCGGCGCGCACATCCTGTCCGGTGCGGTGATGGACCCGCGCGCGATCACCGAGCTGTTCCCGAACTGGAAAGACCTCGGCGCACCGCTGAGGCAGCGCGTCAAGACCGACGAGGTGCTGCTGCTCACCGAGCGCGAGTCCAAGCGCACGCCGAACTGGCTGATCCCCGACTGCCTGCACAACGGCGGCAACTACGTCATCAGCCTGGGCGCCGTCACCAAGTGGCTCGGCGAGCAGGCCGAGCAGCTCGGCGTCGAGATCTTCCCCGGCTTTGCCGCGGCCGAAGTGCTGCTCGCCGACAACGGCACCGTGCTCGGCGTGGCCACCGGCAACGTCGGCTTGGGCAAAGACGGCCAGCCGCACGACGCCTTCCAGCTCGGCATGGAGCTGCGCGGCCGCTACACGATCTTCGCCGAAGGCTCGCGCGGCCACCTCGGCAAACAGGTCATCAACCGCCACCGGCTCGACGGCGGGCGCGACCCGCAGAGCTACGCCATCGGCGTCAAGGAGCTGTGGGAAGTGCCGGCCGACAAGGCCCAGCCTGGCCTCGTCGTGCACACCGCCGGCTGGCCGATGGACAACGACACCTACGGCGGCGGTTTTCTCTATCACCTCGATGGCAACCAGGTCACGCTCGGCTTCGTCACCGGCCTCGACTACCAGAACACGTGGCTGTCTCCGTTCGAGGAGATGCAGCGCTGGAAAACGCACCCCGCCATCCGCGCTCACATCGAAGGCGGCAAACGCATCGGCTACGGCGCGCGCGCCATCACTGCGGGCGGTTTGCTGTCGCTGCCGAAGCTGGTTTTTCCCGGCGGCGCGCTCATCGGCTGCGATGCCGGCACGCTCAACGCCGCGCGCATCAAGGGCAGCCATGCCGCGATCAAGAGCGGCATGCTGTGCGCCGAGGCGATCTGCGAAGCGGTGTTCAAGCACGACCGTCGTCACGATGAGTTGAAGTCGTATCCCGAGGCCTTCGAGCGCAGTTGGCTGTTCGACGAGCTGAACCAGGCGCGCAACTTCAAGCAGTGGTTCAAGCGCGGCAACTGGGTCGGCATGCTGATGACCGGCATCGAACATTGGCTGTTGCCCAAGCTCGGCATCAAGAGCCCGCCGTGGACGATCCACCGCACGCAGCCCGACCATGTGCGCCTCAAACCCGCGGCCGAATGCGCGCGCATCGAGTACCCGAAGCCCGACGGCGTGCTGACGTTCGACAAGCTGAGCTCGGTCTTCATCAGCAACACCAACCACGAAGAGAATCAACCCGCACACCTGACGCTGGTCGATGCCAAGGTGCCGGTGGGCATCAACCTGGCGCGCTACGCCGGACCCGAGGCGCGCTACTGCCCGGCGGGCGTTTATGAGTACGTGAAGAACGAGGACGGCTCGGACCGATTGCAGATCAACGCGCAGAACTGCGTGCACTGCAAGACGTGCGACATCAAGGACCCGACGCAGAACATCGTCTGGGTGACGCCCGAGGGCGGTGGCGGGCCGAACTATGCGGGGATGTGAGCGCAGCGATGAAGACGCTGATCTCCGCCACCGACTTGATAGCGCAACTGGGATCGAAGCTGCGGCCCGTGCTGCTCGATTGCAGCTTCGACCTCGCCGACACGGCTGCCGGCCGCCGTGCGTGGCAGACAGCGCATCTGCCCGGCGCGCACTACCTGCATCTCGACGACGACCTGTCCGGCGCCAAGCGCGACGGCAACGGCCGCCATCCTCTCCCCGAGCGCACGGCGTTGGCGGCGCGGCTGGGCGAGTTGGGCATCGCCGCAACGACCCCGGTGGTGGCCTACGACGCGCAAGGCGGCCCCTATGCAGCGCGCGCGTGGTGGCTGCTGGGCTGGCTCGGCCATGAGGATGTGGCTGTGCTCGACGGCGGCGTGGCGGCATGGCGCGCTGCCGGTGGCGCATTCGAAACCGAGGCGCCGCCGCTGCCGACATCGCCCGTGCCCTACCCGCTGCACGCCGCCGCGTTGCCGACGCGGGACGCCGCCGCCGTGCGCGCCGGCCTCGGCCGTACCAACCTGATCGATGCCCGCGCTGCGGAGCGCTTTCGCGGCGACGTCGAGCCGCTGGACCGGGCGCCCGGCCACATCCCCGGCGCGCGCAACCGTTGCTTCAAGGACAACCTCGCTGCAGATGGCGGCTTCAAGAGCGCTGCTGCCCTGCGTGCCGAATGGCAGCCGCTGCTGGCCGCAGGCGATGCGGTTCACTACTGCGGCTCCGGCGTCACTGCGTGTCACAACCTGTTGGCCGTGGCGCACGCGGGGCTCGGCCTGGGCACCCTGTACCCGGGCTCGTGGAGCGAATGGTCGAGTGACCCTTCGCGGCCCCAGGCAAAGGGTTAGCAAAAGGTTGACGCCGCGCAAGCAAGGTCTAGGCTTCGGGCTGCACAGTCATCTGTGTCAACACGGAGGCCGCCACCATGTTCAAGCGCATCCTCGTCCCCACCGACGGGTCCGACATCACCACCAAGGCCATCAACACCGCCATCGACCTGGCCAAGGCCGGCGCCGGCCAGATGTTTGCCGTCAGCGTCAAGGAGCCCTTCCCCTACAGCGCCATCTCCGAGATGCAGCCTGTCCCGCCGCAGGAGTTCTACGACGCGCAAGAGCGCATCGCTGCGGGGCGCGTCAAGGCCGTCGTCGATGCCGCCACGGCCGCCGGCGTGACCTGCGGCGGCCACACCGTCGAAGCGCTGCACCCGTGGGAGTCGATCCTCGACCATGCCAAGGCGCAGCAATGCGACCTCATCGTCATGGCCTCGCACGGCCGGCGCGGCGTGGCGGCGCTGCTGCTCGGCAGCGAGACGCAGCGGGTGCTGATCCACAGCAGCTTGCCGGTCTTGATCGTGAAGTGATCAATGCAGGAACTGGCGCGCCATGAGCACGACGGCGAGCCCGGCGACGATCCAGCCAATCTGCGCCAGCGTCTCGCGCATCGGCAAGCGCCGCTGCAGTTGCGGCAGCAGGTCGGCCACGGCGACATAGATAAAACTGCTGGCCGCGATCACCAGCAGGTACGGGAACAGCATCTCCCACGGCCCGACGACGAAGTAGCCGACCACCCCGCCGGCCACGGCAGCCAAACCCGACAGCGCGTTGTAGACCAGCGCGCGCGTGCGTGACAGGCCGGCGTTGAGCAGCACGATGTAGTCGCCGACCTCCTGCGGGATCTCGTGCGCGATGATCGCCAGCGAAGTCACCACGCCGAGCCGCGTGTCGGTGAGAAAGGCCGCGGCGATGATGACGCCGTCGCAGAAGTTGTGGATGCTGTCGCCGACGAGCACGCTCCAGCCGCCGCGGCCGGCCTGCTCGGCGTCGAAGCCGTGGTGGTGGTGGTGGTGCGGATCGTCGCCTTCATGGTGGTGGCCGTGGCGGTACAGCTCGGCCTTCTCCAGCAGAAAGAAGAACAGCAGGCCGCCGAGCAGCGTGGCAAACAGTGCTTGCGGGCCGGCCTTGCTCTCGAATGCCTCAGGCAGGATCTGCAGCAACGCCGTGCCGAGCAGCACACCGACCGACAGGCTGACCAGGCTCTTGACGATGCGGCCGAGCACATGCACCGTCAGGCTCGCCGCGGCGAGCACCGACAACAGGCCGCCGGCGAGCGTGGCCAGGATGATGTAGGTGAGGGTCACGTTGCTCGGGCCAGCGCCGGGCCGCTCCCAAGCGTCGGCCCGAGCCTCCCCCCGGGGGAGTGCGAGCGCAGCGAGCGAGGGGCTGTCATGTCACGTTGTTAGCCCTGAACCAGGCCAGGCAACGCGTCCATCCATCGTCGGCAGCGGCCTTCTGATAACTCGGCCGGTAGTCGGCGTGGAAAGCGTGCGGCGCATCGGGGTAGATGACGAACTCGCTCTTCTTCGCCGCAGCGCTGCCGACAGCCAAGGCCGCCTTCATCTTCTCGACCGTGCCCTGCGGGATGCCAGCATCTTTCTCGCCATACAAGCCGAGCACCGGCGCCTTCAGATTCGCCGCCGCGTTGACCGGGTGCGACGTTTGCAGCGCGTTGGTGTCGCCGACCAGCTTGCCGTACCAGGCCACACCGGCCTTCACGCCGGGGTTGTGCGCGCTGTACAGCCAGGTGATGCGCCCGCCCCAGCAAAAGCCGGTGACGGCCAGCCGGCTCGTGTCGCCGCCGTTGGCGCCGGCCCAGGCCGCGCAGGCATCGAGATCGGACATCGCCTGCGCGTCGGGCACCTGGCTGACGACTTCGCTCAGCAGCTTGGCGACTTCGCCGTAGCTGCCGGCGTCGCCCTGGCGCACGAACAGCTCCGGCGCGATGGCAAGGTAGCCCTGGCGCGCAAAGCGCCGCGCCACGTCGGCGATGTACTCGTGCACGCCGAAGATTTCGCTGACCACGAGCACCACCGGCAGCCTGCTTTTGCCGGCCGGCATCGCGCGGTAGGCGGGCAGCTTGAAGCCGCCGACGTCGATCGTCACTTCGCCCACCGTGAGTCCGTCGCTGGCCGTCCTGACCTGCGTCTGCCCCTCGACCGGCAGCACCGCGGCGGCGAATCCGGCGCCGACGCTGGTGCGCGCAAAGTCGCGGCGGCTGAAGCTGCGCGAAGGCGCGAGGCTGTCGAGTTCGGCTTCGAGGGTCATCAGCAACTCCAGTGATCTCGTTCGCGCAAGGCCGCAGATTCTAGAAGGCAAGCACAATGCGCCGCATGGCCACGCCTGCTCTGCCCGCCACCGACGCACCGCTGGCCGCGATCGACATGGGCTCGAACAGCTTTCGCCTCGAGATCGCACGCCTGGTGCGCGGCCGCTACGAGCGCATCGACTACATCAAGGAAACGGTGCGCCTGGGTGGCGGCCTCGACGCCGAGGGCCAGCTCGGCGAAGAAGCTGCCGAGCGCGGCCTGACGACGCTGCGCCGTTTCGCCACGCGGCTGCAAGGCTTTGCGCCGGCGCAGGTGCGTGCGGTGGCGACGCAGACATTGCGCGAAGCCAGGAACCGCGACGCCTTTCTGCTGCGCGCGCAGGCCGCGCTCGGCTTTCCGATCGAGGTCATCTCCGGCCGCGAAGAGGCGCGCCTGATCTATGCCGGCGTGGCCCGCCTGCAACCGAGCGAGCGCAAGCGCTTGGTCATCGACATCGGCGGGCGCTCGACGGAGATGATCCTCGGCCGCGGCGACGAGCCGATCAGGGCCGAGTCGTTTGCCGTGGGCAGCGTCAGCCTGTCGATGCGCCACTTCGCAGGCGGCCACCTGACGTCGCAGGCCTTTCGCGCTGCGCAGGTGGCCGCGGGCGCCGAGCTCGAAGAAGCGCTGCTGCCGTTTGCCGCATCGAACTGGGAAGAAGCGCTCGGCTCGTCGGGCACCGCGGGCGCGGTGTCGCAACTGCTGGTGGCGATGGGACATGCCGACGGCGCGGTCACGCCCGAACGCCTGCGCGCGCTGATCGAGCGCTGCATCGCCGCCGGCCACATCGACAAACTGGAACTGCCCGGCCTCAAAGGCGACCGCAAACCGGTCATCGCCGGAGGCCTGGCGTTGCTCTACACGTTCGCCGCGCAGTTCGGCATCGAGCGCCTGCTGCCGGCCAAAGGCGCGCTGCGCCAGGGCGTGATCGTCGAGTTGCACGAGCGGCTGGCCGCCTTACGGCACGGCGACGGCGCCGCACCGCGCGGCGAGCGCCGCGATGCCACCGTGCGCGACATCCAGCGCCGCTTCGACGCCGACGCCGCACAGGCTGCGCGCGTGCGCGCCGTCGCCCTCGCGCTGTACCGCGGCCTCGCACCCGACGACAACGACGGTGCGCGTGAGCTCGGCTGGGCATCCGACCTGCACGAGATCGGCCTGGCCATCTCGCACCACGACCACCACCGCCACAGCGCCTACCTCGTCGGCCACCTCGACGCACCGGCGTTCTCGCAGACCGAGCAGCGCCAGCTTGCCGCCATCGTGCTCGGCCAGCGCGGCGGATTGCGCAAGCTCGAAGCGTCGCTGGCCGACAAGGGTTTCGCCAGACAGGTGATGGCACTGCGCCTGGCCGTCATCAAGTGCCACGCGCGCGGCGCGGTCGATGCGCAAGCGCTGCAGCTGCGCAGTGACGGCAAGGATCGGGCGCGCATTTCGTTCAGCGCCGAGTGGTCCGCAACCCATCCGCGCACGCACTACCTGCTGCAGCAGGAGGTCGAGGCCTGGAGCAAGAGCGGCGCCTACACGCTGGCGCTGAAAGCATCGGTGGAGGACTGGACCTGAGCGCCTCAGCGGTGCATCGCCGGCACGAGCCGCTGCGATGGCTCGACATGCGCCTCGCTCTCCAGCTCGATCGCGACCTGCGTGCAGACGGCGCGGCACAACGTGGCCACACGCTCGCTCTGCAGCCGGTAGTAGATCTGCGTGCCGTCGCGGCGCTTGGCCAGCACGCCGCTGCGGTACAGCGTGGCCAGGTGCTGCGACATGTTCGGCTGCGTGGTGTCGATCTCGGCCAGCAGCTCCGAAACGTTCTTCTCGCCGTTGCAGACCGCACTGATGATCTTCAGCCGGATCGGCGTGGACAGCACCGAAAACAACTCGGCCACCGATTCGAAGACTTGGTCCTGCGTGCCCTGCTGCGTCATGCCCGTGAGTGTATTCGCACGCACCGATATTCGGCTGGCGTTTCAGGGGTGGTCGGTGATGCTGTCCATCTGTGCGCACCAGCCTTCGATGTCGTCGAGATCGACGCGGCGCGTCTCGTCGCCGGCCGCCAGCAGACCCGGCTTCCAGCCGCGGCGCGTGTGCAGACCGGGACCGACGGCAACGGCGCCGTCGATCGGCGCCAGCGCGAAGTAGGCGCTGCGCGTCACCACCACCGGGATGTCGGCCGCGCGCGCCGCCGCCACGCCGCCCGGTGCATCTTCGATCGCCACCGCTTCGAGCGGGCCGATGCCGAGCGCACGCAAGGCTTCGACATAGACCTCGGGATCGGGCTTCTTGCGCTCGACGTCTTCGCCGCAGACGATGACCGCGAACGCATCGGCCCAGCGCGCACCGAGATGCACACGCAAGAGGGCCTCGACGTTGACTCGGCTGGTGGTGGTGGCCAGCCCCAAGCGCACGTTGCGCTCTCGGCATTCGTTCATCAAGTCCAGCACGCCGTCGCGCAGCGCGATGCCGGCGCTGCTCACCAATTCGGCGTAATACACGTTCTTCCTTGCGTGCACGGCGCGCGCGATGGCGTCGCGCTCGGCGGGCGGCGGCGCATTGGGCCGCGTGTTCATGTCGAACAGCAGGCGCTCGCGGCCGCCGGTGATGCGCAGCAGGTCGCCGTAGTGCGCCTCGTCCCAGCGCCACGGCACGCCGCAGTCTTCGAAGGCGCGGTTGAAAGCGACGCGGTGGCCGTCACGCTCGGTCTCGGCCAGCGTGCCATCGACGTCCCAGAGCACGGCTTTCAATCGTGTCATCGCGAGCTCACATGGCGGGCCACGTCGAGCAGGCCGGCGAAGACGCGGTCGGGGTTCGCGCTCTCGATCGGCTGCCCGCCGTTGTAGCCGTAGGGCACGACCCAGGCGCTGACGCCGGCGTTGCGCGCGGCCTGCACGTCGATCGACGAGTCGCCGACATGCGCGGTGCGCGCGGCGATGGACTGCAGCGTGCGCATCACATGCTCGAGCACCGAGCGGTGCGGTTTTTTTTCCGGCAGCGAATCGCCGCCGATCACCAGATCGAAATAGCCGTCGAGCCCGGTCACCGCGAGCACGCGCTCGGAGTGGCGCAGCTCCTTGTTGGTGGTGCAGGCCAGGCGCACACCCGCCTGCTTGAGCTGCGCGAGCGCCTCGCGGCAACCGGCATAAGGCGCGGCGCTGGTGCCGGTGGTTTGAGCGTAGTGCGCGTCGAAGCTGGCCATCAGTGCATCGAACGGCACGCGTTGCGCGAGCAACGGTTGGTTCTCGACGCAGCGCGCCAGCAGTCGGCGCATCAGCTCGCGCGTGCCGGCGCCGATCAACGCGGTGATCTCGGCGAGCGGGCGCTCGGCGATCCCGTGCTCGGTCAACGCGAGGTTCGCAGCCGCGGCGATTTCGCCCGCGGTATCGACCAAGGTGCCGTCCAAGTCGAAGCTGATGACGTCGAAGTGCATGTCAGAGGTCCATTGAGCAGACGCCCGAGCAACCGCCGCGGAACCGGCTCTGCCGGGCCGCTGGCGGTGCCCCCCGGGGGGAGGCGCCGAAGGCGCTTCGGGGGGGTCTCATTCAGTGGGCCGTGCGCAGCCCGCGGCGCGCTTCTTCGATCTCGCCCTGCACGCGCTCGGCCAGCGCTTCGGCGGACAGGCCGAAATGCGCGAAGACCTGCGCCGCCGGGGCCGACTCGCCGAAGCTGTCCACGCCCAGCGCAGCGCCGCAACCGTACTGGCTCCACCACCGCGTGACGCCGGCTTCGACGCCGATGCGCGGCAGGCCGCGGCCGAGCACGTCTTCGCGGTACGCGCGCTCCTGGCGATCGAAGACGGTCGATGACGGGATCGAGACCACGCGCACGGGCATGTCGCTCGCGTCGAGCAGTTGCTGCGCGGCCATCGCCATCCCCACTTCGGAGCCGGTGGCCAGGATCGCTGCGACGGCGTTCGCACGCTCGCTCAGCACATAGCCGCCGCGGCGGATGTCTTGCAACTGGTGCGCGCTGCGTGTTTGCGCCGGCAGGTTCTGTCGCGACAACAACAACGCTGAAGGACGGTCGGCCTGTTGCAGCGCGTGTGTCCACGCGACCGCCGTTTCCGCCGCATCGCAGGGCCGCCAGACATCGAGATTCGGAATCAGGCGCAGGCTCGCCGCATGCTCCACCGCCTGGTGTGTCGGCCCGTCCTCGCCGAGACCGATGCTGTCGTGGGTGAAGACATGGATCACGCGCAGCTTCATCAGCGCGGCCATGCGGATGGCGTTGCGGCTGTAGTCGCTGAAGGTGAGGAAGGTGCCGCCGTAGGGGATGAAGCCGCCGTGCAGCGCGACGCCGTTCATCACCGCCGCCATGCCGAACTCGCGCACGCCGTAGTTGATGTGGCGGCCGCCCTTCTCGCCCCCGCGCACGGCGCCGCAGCCGGGGAAGTCGGTGAGGTTCGAGCCCGTCAGGTCGGCGCTGCCGCCGAGCAGCTCGGGAACTTTGGCTGCCAGCAGGGCGAGCACCTTCTGCGAGGCCTTGCGCGAAGCGATGGACTCTTGCGAGGAGCCGAACTCGGCCATCGCGGCGTGTAGCGTGGCGTCGAAATCGCGCGGCAGCTCGCAGGCCATGCGGCGCTCGAACTCTGCTGCGAGTTGCGGGTGCGCGCTGCGGTAGGCGGCAAAGCGCGCGTGCCACTGTGCCTCGCGCGCAGCGCCGGCCTCACGCGCGTTCCAGCGTGCTGCAATTGGCGACGGAACTTCAAAAGATGCGTGCGGCCACGCCAGCGCCTTGCGCGTGGCCGCAATCTCGTCGGCGCCAAGCGGCTCGCCATGCGCCTTGGCCGTGCCCTCGCGCGCGGGAGAACCTTTGCCGATGGTGGTGCGACAGACGATCAGCGTCGGCTTGTCGGCCGAGGCCTTCGCTTGCGCGATGGCTTGCCCGGCGTCGGCAACGCTGTGGCCGTCGATCGGCCCGATCACGTTCCAGCCGTAGGCGCGAAAGCGCGCGGCCGTATCGTCGATGAACCAGCCTTTGACCGCGCCGTCGATCGAGATGCCGTTGTCGTCGTACAGCGCAATCAGCTTGTTCAACTTC
Organism: uncultured beta proteobacterium; assembly: GCA_963816315.1. Lineage (GTDB taxonomy): Bacteria > Pseudomonadota > Gammaproteobacteria > Burkholderiales > Burkholderiaceae_C > CADEEN01. The sequence goes on along the minus strand of CAWFJZ010000029.1, from coordinate 404,498 downwards.
CACGCGCCGGCCAGCGCGCACGCCTCGTGGCTGATGCCTTCCATCAGGCAACCGTCGCCGAGGAAGACATAACTGTGGTGGTTGACGATGTCGTGCCCGGGCTGGTTGAACTCGTCGGCGAGCAGCTTCTCGGCGAGCGCGAAGCCGACCGCATTGGTGAGGCCTTGGCCGAGTGGCCCGGTCGTTGTCTCCACGCCCGGCGTCAGGCCGACTTCCGGGTGACCCGGCGTCTTGCTGTGCAACTGGCGAAAGCGCTTCAGCTCGTCGATCGGCAATTCGTAGCCGGTGAGATGCAGCAACGAATACAGCAACATCGACGCGTGGCCGTTGGAGAGCACGAAGCGGTCGCGGTCGGCCCACTTCGGATTGGCCGGGCTGTGGCGCAGGTGGCTGCCCCACAGCGCCACCGCCATCTCGGCCATGCCCATCGGCGCGCCGGGGTGGCCGCTGTTGGCTTGCTGCACGGCGTCCATCGCCAGCGCGCGCAAGGCGTTGGCCATGTCGTCGCGCTGGCCGTTGTCCGCGCGAACGACGCGGTCGCTGCTCGATGACGACATCAAAGCGCTCCCAGCGCGCGCTGCCGCCGCTCCATCATCCGCCAGATGTACGGCGTGAAGATGAGCTGCATCGCCAGCTCCATCTTTCCGCCGGGCACGACGATCGTGTTGGCACGCGACATGAACGAGTTGTGGATCATGTTCATCAGGTACTGGAAGTCGATGCCCTTCGGATTGGCGAAGCGGATCACGACCATGCTCTCGTCGGGCGACGGAATGTCGCGCGCGACGAACGGGTTGCTGGTATCGACACAAGGCACGCGCTGAAAATTGACATGCGTGTGCGTGAACTGCGGGCAGATGTAGTGCACGTAGTCGGGCATGCGGCGCAGGATGGTGTCGGTGACGGCTTCGTTCGAATAGCCGCGCTGCTTCTGGTCGCGCCAGAGTTTCTGGATCCACTCGAGGTTGATCACCGGCACGACGCCGATCAGCAGATCCGGGTGGCGCGCGATGTCCACCTCAGGCGTCTTCACCGCGCCGTGCAGGCCTTCGTAGAACAGCAGGTCGGTCTCGCCTGCCAAGTCTTCCCATGGCGTGAACGTGCCGGGCTCTTGCTTGTAAGGCGCAGCCTCTTCGGCGTTGTGCAGGTACTTGCGCAATTTGCCGCTGCCGCGTTGGCCATAGTTGGCGAACAGCTGTTCGAGTTCGGCGAAGAGGTTGTTCTCCGGGCCGAAGTGGCTGAAGTTCTGATTGCCGGCCTTCTCGGCCTCGGCCTGGCGCAGCCGCATTTCCTTGCGGTCGTAGCGGTGGAAGCTGTCGCCTTCGATGACGGCCGCCTTCACCTTCTCGCGGCGAAAGATGTTCTCGAAGGTGCGCGTCACCGACGTCGTGCCGGCGCCCGACGAGCCGGTGATGGCGATGATGGGGTGGCGTTCCGACATGTCGTTCAGTCCCTGAAAAGGCTTCGCTCGGCAAACAAGGGCGCGCCGGCGTCGCGTGTCGCCGGCTCGTGGTGATAGCGCTCGATGCGCTCGACTTCGTTCTTCGAGCCGAAGATCAGGCCGATGCGCTGGTGCAGTTCTGTCGGCTTGACGCCGAGCATCGCCTGGCGGCCGGTGCTGGCGCGCCCTCCGGCCTGCTCCATGACGAAGCCGATCGGGTTGGCTTCGTACAGCAAGCGCAGGCGGCCGTTCTTGCTCGGGTCCTTGGTGTCGCGCGGGTAGAGGAAGACGCCGCCGCGCATCAGGATGCGGTGCGCTTCGGCCACCATCGACGCGATCCAGCGCGTGTTGAAGTCCTTGCCGCGCGGCCCCGTCTTGCCTGCCAGGCATTCATCGACATAGCGCTTGACGGGCGGCTCCCAGAAGCGGCTGTTCGAGCTGTTGATCGCGAACTCCTGCGTGTCCACCGGCACGCGTGATCTTGTTGTGCGTCAGCACGAACTCGCCGAGGTTCGGGTTCAGCGTGAAGCCGGCGACGCCGTTGCCGACCGTCAGCACGAACATCGTCGTCGGGCCGTAGAGCGCGTAGCCGGCGGCGACCTGCGTCGCGCCGGGTTGCAGGAAGTCGGCTTCGGTGACGTCGCGTCCGCTGTCGATCGCGTCCTGCGGCGCGCGCAGGATCGAGAAGATGCTGCCCACCGAGACGTTGACGTCGATGTTCGACGAGCCGTCGAGCGGGTCGAACACCAGCAGGTACTTGCCGCGCGAGTACGACGTGGGGATCTGCCGCGGCTCGTCCATCTCTTCCGACGCCATGCCGGCGAGGTGGCCGCTCCACTCGTTCATGCGGATGAAGATGTCGTTGCTCATCACGTCGAGCGGCTTCTGCACTTCGCCCTGCACGTTGACGTTGCCGGCCGCGGGCGGCGGTGTGGCGGTCAGCGCGTCGCCGACCTCGCCGAAGGAGACGATGCGCGCGATGGCCTTGCACGCGATCGAGATGTCGAGGATCAGCGCGTTCAGGTCGCCGCTGGCCTGCGGGAAGCGGCGGCGCTCCTCGATCAGGTAGCGGGTCAGGGTCCAGCGTTGCGACAGAGGCATGGTCGGCTTTCTTTCAGGAACTGCTGGTGGCAAAGACGCGGCTGGCGCGGATGTCGCCCGCCGTCAGCGTGGTCAGGTCATCGCGCGTCAACGCGCGGTCGCGCTCGGCGAAGAGGCGGCTGGCCTGGCGCAGGCGCATGCGGTCGAGCGCGTTGCGCACGCTGCGCGCATTCGCGAAATGCGGTTGCGCCAGTCGCAGCGACAGGTACTGGCCGAAGGCGTCGCGCGCGGCGTCGTCGAAGCGGTAGTTCATGCCTTCGAGCATCTTGTCGCCGATCTGCAGCAGCTCGCCATGCGCGTAGTCGGGGAAGTCGAGGTGGTGGGCGATGCGCGACGACAGCCCCGGATTCGACTGGAAGAACGTGTCCATGCGGTCCTTGTAGCCGGCCAGGATCACGACCAGGTCGTCGCGGTTGTTCTCCATCACCTGCAACAAGATCTCGATCGCCTCCTGCCCGTAGTCGCGCTCGTTCTCCGGGCGGTAGAGGTAATACGCCTCGTCGATGAAGAGCACGCCGCCCATCGCCTTCTTCAGCACTTCCTTGGTCTTCGGCGCGGTGTGGCCGATGTACTGGCCGACGAGATCGTCGCGCGTCACCGCCACCAGATGGCCTTTGCGCACGTAGCCCAGGCGATGCAGGATTTCGGCCATGCGCATCGCCACCGTCGTCTTGCCGGTGCCGGGGTTGCCGGTGAAGTTCATGTGCAGCGACGGTGTCTGCGCTTGCAGGCCGAGGTTCAGGCGCAGCTTGTCGATGACGAGCAGCGCAGCGATGTCGCGGATGCGCTGCTTGATCGGGGCCAGGCCGATCAGATCGCGGTCGAGCTCGTCCATCACCGCTTCGACCTGGCTTTCGGCGAGGACTTCGGCGACGGTGCGGGCGGCGCCCTTGGCAGCCGCGTCCTCGGCGATCTGCGCCGCCGTCATCTCATGCCGCCTTCGCCATCGGCGCCGCCAACTGCGCGCGCATCGCGTCGATCACCGCCTTGTAGTCCGGCTTGCCGAAGATCGCGCTGCCGGCGACGAAGGTGTCGGCGCCGGCATCGGCAACGCGGCGGATGTTGTCCACCTTGATGCCGCCATCGACTTCGAGCCGGATGTCGCGCCCGCTGGCTCTCGATGATGCGCCGCGCCGCTTCGCACTTGCGCAGCGCCGAGTCGATGAAGCTCTGCCCGCCGAAGCCCGGGTTGACGCTCATGATCAGCACCAGATCGACCTTGTCGATCACCCACTCCAGCACATCGAGCGGCGCCGCCGGGTTGAAGACCAGGCCCGCCTTGCAGCCCTCGCCCTGGATCAGTTGCAGCGTGCGATCGACATGCGTGCTCGCGTCCGGATGGAAGCTGACGAGGTCGGCCCCGGCCTTTGCAAACGCGACCGCCAACGCATCGACCGGCTGCACCATCAAGTGCACGTCGAGCGGAATCTTCGTGCCGTCCGCACGCACGCAATGCGGCTTGATCGCTTGCGCCACCGCCGGGCCGATGGTCAGGTTCGGCACGTAATGGTTGTCCATCACGTCGAAGTGAATCCAGTCGGCGCCGGCGGCGATGACGTTCTTCACCTCGTCGCCGAGGCGCGCGAAGTCTGCCGACAGGATCGACGGTGCGATGCGGAACATGATGGCAGCCGCGCTTCAGTACCGCTCGCCTTCGGACTTGTCGGTGGCGTAGCTGTGCACCGTGTACTGCACCTGACGGCCACCGATTTCCTGGCGCGCCAAGCCGAAGCCGGGCTCGTTCTTCGGCCGGTTGACGATGTACGACATGCGCGGCGACTCCACGCCCTGCGTCGAATCGAACGCCGTCACGCGCACGTAGTGGTTCGGGAAGGTCTTGCGGCAGGCGTTGATCTCTTTCAGGATGCCCGCCGGGTCCTTCAGGTCGAACATCGGGTTGCCGTACATCTCCCAGTACGTGTTGCGCGGGTGCGGGTCGTCGGTGTACTCGATGCCGACCGCCCAGTTGCTTGCTCGAGCGCGTACTCGATCTGCGCGGTGATCTGCTTGTCGGTGAGGTCGGGCAGGTAGGAGAACTGGCCCTGCGTGACGCGGTTGCCGTGGTTGGTCATCATGGTGCTGTGTCTCCTTACATGGACGCCGTCGGCGTGACGGCGAAGTCGGCTGTGTCGGTCGATTCGTAGTTGAAGCTGATGTCGCCCCAGGTGTCGATCGCGGCCTTCAGCGGCGAGCACCACTTGGCGGCGTCCTTCAGGATCTGCGGGCCTTCGTTCCAGATGTCGCGGCCTTCGTTGCGCGCCAGCACCATCGCCTCCAAGGCGACGCGGTTGGCCGTGGCGCCGGCCTGAATGCCCATCGGGTGGCCGATCGTGCCGCCGCCGAACTGCAGCACCACGTCGTCGCCGAGGTAGGTCAGCAACTGGTGCATCTGGCCGGCATGGATGCCGCCGGAGGCCACCGGCATGACCTTGTTCAGCGACGCCCAGTCCTGCTCGAAGAACAGGCCCTTCTCCAGCTGCATGGGCGTGTGCGTGTCGAGCAGCGTGTCGTAGAAGCCGCGGATCATCATCGGGTCGCCTTCGAGCTTGCCGACCACCGTGCCGGCGTGGATGTGGTCCACGCCCGCCATGCGCATCCACTTGCAGATGACGCGGAAGTTCATGCCGTGGTTCTTCTGCCGCGAGTAGGTGCTGTTGCCCGCGCGGTGCAGGTGCAGGATCATGTCGTTCTTGCGCGCCCACAGCGCCATGCTCTGGATCGCGGTGTAGCCGATCACCAGGTCGATCATGATGATCACGCTGCCCAGGCTCTTCGCGAACTCGGCGCGCGCGTACATCTCTTCCATCGTGCCGGCGGTGACGTTGAGGTAGTGGCCCTTGACCTCGCCGCTGGCCGCACTCGCCTTGTTGACGGCTTCCATGCAGTACAGGAAGCGGTCGCGCCAGTGCATGAAGGGCTGCGAGTTGATGTTCTCGTCGTCCTTCATGAAGTCGAGGCCGCCCTTCAGGCCTTCATAGACCACGCGGCCGTAGTTGCGGCCCGACAAGCCGAGCTTGGGCTTGGTGGTGGCGCCGAGCAGCGGGCGGCCGAACTTGTCGAGGCGCTCGCGCTCGACGATGACGCCGGTGGCCGGGCCCTGGAAGGTCTTCAGGTACGCCACCGGGATGCGCATGTCTTCCAGGCGCAGCGCCTTCACCGCCTTGAAGCCGAAGACGTTGCCGATGATCGACGCGGTGAGGTTGGCGATCGAGCCGCCTTCGAACAGGTCGATGTCGTAGGCGATGTAGGCGAAGTACTGCGCTTCGGTCTTCGTGCCCGGGCCGGTGTTGGGCACCGCATCGACGCGGTAGGCCTTGGCGCGGTAGAGGTCGCAGGCGGTCAGGCGGTCGGTCCAGACCACCGTCCAGGTGGCGGTGGAGGATTCGCCGGCGACCGCGGCGGCGCATTCTTCCGAGTCCACGCCCTCCTGCGGCGTGATGCGGAACATGGCGATGACGTCGGTGTCCTTGGGCACGTAGTCGGGCTGCCAGTAGCCCATCTGCTTGTACTTGAGCACACCGGCGCTGTAGCGCTTCTTGGCATCGGTGATGACGGTGTCCTGAGCGGCTTGGTTCATTCGGTCTCCTTGAGCGTTGCGGCGGTGGCTTGACGACGAGTCAGGGCGAATGTAGGTTCGCAATGACTTAAGGAAAAGTCAGGTTTTGTTTGCGTACTGATAAGGTTTAGCTGATCTATGAACATCACCTTCCGCCAACTGCGGGTTTACGCGGAGGTCGCGCAGCAAGGCAGCATGGCGCGCGCGGCGGCCACGCTGCACCTCACGCCGCCGGCCGTGTCGATGCAGATCAAGGAGGTGGAAACGCAGGTCGGCCTGGCGCTGTTCGAGCGCCACGGGCGGCAGGTTTCACTGACCACCGCGGGCGAATACTTCCTCGTCCATGCGCGCCGCATGCTGGCCAACCTGAAGCAGGCCGACGACGCGATGGCGCGCTTCAAGAAGCTCGAACATGGCCTGCTGACGATCGGCATCGTCAGCACCGCCAAGTACTTCGTGCCGCACTTGCTGGCGCGCTTTCACGAAGAGCATCCGGGCATCGAGGTGCGCCTGCGCGTCGTCGGCAACCGCGAGCAACTGGTGGCGATGATGGAAGCCGGCGAGGTCGATCTGTCGGTGATGGGCCGGCCGCCGAAGGAGATCGTCACGCGCTCAGAAGCCTTTGCGGCGCACCCGCTGGTGATCGTCGGCCCGCCGAATCACCCGCTGCTCAAGCTCGGCAATGCGCCGGTGTCGGCGCTCGAAGGTTATGCCTTCATCGTCCGCGAGCAGGGCTCGGGCACGCGCAAGGCGATGGAGACTTTCTTCGCCGAGCACCGCTTCGAGCCGCGCATCACGATGGAGATGTCGAGCAACGAAACCATCAAGCAGGCCGTGATGGCCGGCATGGGCCTGTCGTTCTTGTCGCTGCACACCATGGGGCTCGAGTTGCGCAGCGGTCTGCTGCACGTGCTCGACGTCGCCGGCACGCCGGTGATGCGGATGTGGAACGTCGTCCACCTGCAATCGAAGCTGCTGTCACCGGCGGCCGAGGCGTTTCGCTACTTCATCATCGAGCGCGGGGAGGCGCATTTGCTGGCGCATGACGGGCCGCTGTTGAAGCAGGTGGAGAGTGCGGCGGTGTGAAACGGTTACTCGTGAAGACCTGAGGCCCAACGTTCGACATGAGCGGCGGCAAAAAGGCGCAGCCTTTTTGACGTCCACTCGATGGAGGGTTAGGCCTCAGCGTTGTTGGTGCACGACGAAGTGTTTTGTAGCAGGAAAGCTTCTTTCGCGCAGCGCAAATACGCGACTCATTAAACCGGTTTAGTTGTACACCGCCTTGAAAACGTGCCACCTTGTGCTGCGCGCGGCAGATGCCGTTGCAAGGACGAGAGGTGCCAACGGATGAACGGCTTTGTGTTGAGCAGCGAGGTGGTGGCGATTGTTCAAGCGTTCGAGACCAACCCACTCGGAGTGCTACTGCTGTGCGGATGTGGCTTGGTTCTCGCTCGGTTGATTGACGCCTGGTACAGGGGTAGAGCTTTACAACAGAGGCGTGAATCTGGAGGGGCTGCAAAGAAGAAGGGCAAGCCGCGGCAGCGCTAGCTTGGCGATGACCGAACCGTTGTGCAGCACGGGGCATCATCTGAGGCCTAACGTTCGACATGAGCGGCGGCCGGAGGCATGCGAAGCATGCCGTAGGGCGTCCGCTCGATGGAGGGGTTAGGCGTCTCAGTCACACGCAGCCCCGATCTGTGCGAGCGAACTCTTTGCGTTCTTGGTGTTCAGGCGAAGAACAGTGACGCTTTGGCGCGTGCTGTCTGGCGCGGCGCGGACGTGCGAACCAGTAGAGGTGTAGCGCAGCGCTACCGTAACCGCGGTGTTGTTGCCTGGATTGACCCAGTGCCGCATTAGCTGGTGATGAAACCGGGGCTGAACACCCGACACATCACCAAACGACTCCCACTGCGAGGGCCTTGCCGGGCACGACACCCACTTTGCGAAGACTCGCTCGTAATGCGCAAGCGCAGACGTGGACGGGTAGGCCTCCTCAAGAACGAAGCTGTCTTGCTCATACACGCCAAGCTGCAAGGCGACGTGCCTACTCTCGAGTGCTCCATTGGGAAGCGGAAACATGGCCTGGCCACGCGCCAACGGAACAAGCACCAACCACAGTGCGGCAATGGCGAACGCCCGATGGTTCATGAGACGCCTAACTACTGATTGAGCGGCGACTTCGGATCCAGCAGCAGCGCCATCAGGTGCTTCAACTGCGTCTCGTCGAGCATCTTGCCGTGGCCGAAGCGCGGCATGCCGGAGCAGGCGTTGTAGGCCTTGGCGTTGTAGAGCTTGCCCCAGGTGTACTCGACGATCGGCTTGGCCGCTGCACTCGCCGGGTCGGCGACGCCGCGCAGCTTGCCGTACTGGTACAGGCTCGGGCCGATGGTGCCGTAGGAGATTTCGGCCTTGCTGAGTTGGTGGCAGTTGTAGCAGTTGCCGCCGTTGGCGCTCGTCGCGGCGGAAGCATCGGTCCACGTCATGCCGCGGCCGTTCTGCGCCAGCTTCTCGCCTTCTTGCCAGTCACCGATGAAGTTGCCGTCGGCGGGCAGCTTCACGGTGGCGAGGTTGGCGGCTTCGATGGCTTTGCTGCGCGCTTCCGCCAAAGGCTTGCCCTGCGCGGCCGAGCACTCGGCGTTCGATGCGTCCTGCTGCAGCCGATCGACGGTGGCGATGCCTTGATCGCGGAACGAGGCCTTCATCATCTCGGCCATCACCGCGTCGTAGTTGGGTGTGGGCGCAACGCTGGCGCAGCCGGCCAGCATCACGCAGGTGGGCAGACCCACACTGGCGAAGATTGTTTTGTTGTTCATGAAGACAGTTGCTCCCCGCGCTCTGTGCAATCCGCGACGCATGAACCGGGTTCAGCTTTCGGCCCGAAGACGACGTTCAACGTCCGCAAACAACCGTTCGGGCTGAGCTTGTCGAAGCCCCCTTCGCCACCGTTCGGGCTGAGCCTGTCGAAGCCTTCGTGCCTCATGCCAAAGGCTTCGACAGGCTCAGCCTGGCCCTTCGACAAGCTCAGGGCGAACGGGGGCGAAGAGCATGTCAATGCGAACGGGAGTGGCGACCTGACCGTCGTCAACAGCCGCTCAGGGCCGAAGGCGGACAGTGACAAGACTGCTTGTTTCATTTCAGCGCTTGATTGCCGGCGCGATCGACTGCGCACCTTGCGCATTGACGCCCATGTACACGCCCAGCGCCACGGTCACGTCGGAGCCGTAGCCGGGGAACGGAAAGCGCTGCTGGCGATAGCAGTCGTTGAGCCGCCGCTGCATGCTCCACAGCTCGCCGCTGCTGACGCGGTACGCCGGCCACGCCGCGAAGCCGATACCGTCGCCGGGGTTCTTCGTCAGGTCGGGCAGGTCTTGCAGGCGGATGCGCTTGCCGGCTTCACCGTGGCACGACGCACAGGAAAAGTCATACGGCCCGCCACGAAAGAAGAAGGCGCGCTTGCCGAGCTCGAGCATCTTCTTTTCTTCAGCGTGACCCTGCGGCAGGTTGAACTTCAGGCCGCGCGACTCTGCCGCGATCCAGGCGACAAGGCCTTCGATGTTGCGCTGCTCGCCGCGGCCGAAGGGCGTGTTCGCGATCTCGGTGGCGGTGAGGCTTTGCAGCGTTTCCATGCAGGTCAGCAGCCGCGACTCCAGATCCTGCACGCTCTTCGTGTCGTCGAAGTAGCGCGGCAGCTCGACGAAGGCGCCCTTCACTTTGCCCGGCCCTTTGCCCAGGTCGCACTGTTCGAGCGACGCGTTCTTCGGCCCGCGCGCCTGCTTCCACAGGCTCTCGCCGCGGGCCTCGAACAGCTCGGCCGGATTGCCGTCTTCGAGCATCTTGCGGTACTCGGCAATGCCATCGGCGGCCGATTTGGTTTGCGCGCCGGCCGTCAACGACAGCACGAGCGCGCTCGCCGCCAGCGTGGTCTTGCGCAGCATGCGTTCTCGGTTCAAGCAACCACCGCTTCATCGCTGCGCTTGTCGCCCTTGTTATCGAGCCACGTGACGCTGATCTTGTCGCCCACCTTCGCGCCCTTGACGACGAACTGCACGAACGGGTTCTTCGACACCGCCGGCCCCCACTGCGCCGTCATCACTGTCTTGCCGTTGTGCTCGGCGCTGACTTCCTGAATGTGCCAGGCCGGGATGACCTTGCCGGCCGCGTCCTTGCGCTGCCCGGTTTCCATCTCGTGGCTCATCAGCACACGCACGGTGGTTTTGTCGCCGGCGGCTTGCGCGCGGATGCGCATCGGGTCTGCCATGATGATCTCCTTGTTCGAATGTCAGCCGCCGCAGCCGCCGAGCGTGACCTTGATTTCCTTGCGTGCGAACAGCACCTTGCCGTCGTTCATCATCGCCACCGCATACACGTCCGACGACTGGCCCATCTTCACGCGCGTGGAGATGTTGGCTTCGATGGCGTCGGTGACGTCGAACATGGCAGCCAACATCGCCGGGTTCTTCTCCACCAGCAACAGCAAGCGCTTCACACCCGGCAGAGAACTCGCCGCGGCCACCGGCACCACGGCGCCGTTCTCGGCAATGTCCGGGCCGCTGAGGCTCACGTCCTTGCTCTCGGCCGGCGTACCCGCACCGAGCGCCTTCATCACTTCGGGCAGCGTCTTGGCGGCAAACGCGGCCATGTTGTAGCCGGCGGCCTGCGCGTGTGCGAGAACCGGCAACAGACCCAGCGACGCGAGCATGGCAGCCACCTTGGCCGAATGGGAAAGCATGTCTCGACGGTTTTGCATGTCAGTCTCCTTGATCTCGCTATCGTAGTGAAAACGGTTCCGCGCGGAATGCGAAAGAACCCAAAGCCCCACGCCGCTGCCGACTGACTCCAGTGTTCATGGCGCCGGCCTCGTCGATCGGCGCGTGTCGGCACCCTTCTGCGCCCCAACGCCGCGGTTCTGCTCGGCCAGGTTGCCATGCGCGTCGCGCGCATGGTCGGGCAGCAACGACGCCACCGTGGCGTCCCGCGCACAGGCGCTCATGCAGGCGGTCGCTCGCACATCGGGTTGGCGCGGGCGCGATCCCGGCCACAAGGCGTGATCGGTGCTCATGCCGTTGCGGTTGGGCAGACGCTGCTGCACTTCGGCCATGTTCTTGTCCGACAAAACGAAGTCGTCGGGCAGCACGCCACCGAGGTTCAGGATGTACGCCGTGACCGCATAGACCTCTTCGTCGGACAGCGACTTGGGCTGCGTCCACGGCATCGCGCGGCGGATGTAGTCCCACAGCGACGACAGCGTGGGCAGCTTCATCAACGTCGTGCGGCCAGGAAACGACGGGTCGTTCAGCCGCGCCACGCGGCCGGTCTTGATGTCGCCCTGCGTCGTGCCGCCGACGATCGGCGTGAAGAACTGGTTGCTCTCGCCGAAGAAGCCGTGGCACGACGCGCACTGGCTCTCCCAGACCTGCATGCCCTTGGCCACGCTGCCGGCGCCGGCGGGCAGGCCCTTGAAGTCGGGCCGCACGTCGATGTCCCAGGCGGCGATTTCGCTCGCGGTGGCGCTGCGGCCGATGCCGGGATAGCGCTCCGTCTGCGCACCTGCAGCGCCGGCCACGAACAGCGCGAGCAGCAGCGTGAATTCACGCCAACTGAACATTCTTCACCTCGCCATCATCCTGCACCAGCCAGGTCTGGATGGCGTTGTTGTGGTAGATCGAGCGCGAACCGCGAACCGCGCGCAACTGCCGGTAGGTCGGCTGTACATAGCCGGTGTCGTCGGTGGCCCGGCTCTGCACCAGGGCCGGCTTACCGTCCCACACCCAGTCGATGTTGAAGCGCGTCAGGCACTTCGTCATCACCGGGCTTTCCAATCGCGCCACGCGCCAGTTGCGCCCGCCATCGACCGAGACATCGACCCGTTTCACCTTGCCGCGCCCCGACCACGCCAGGCCGCTGATGTTGTAGAAGCCTTTACCCTGCAGCACCTGCCCGCCCGACGGTGTGGTGACAACGCTCTTGCACTCCTGCGTGCTCGTGTACTGGCGGTGCAGGCCGCCGGGCATCAAGTCCATGTAATGCAGGGCTTCGTCCTTGGCCCCGTACGGCTTGTCGCCGACTTCGACGCGGCGCAGGTACTTGACCCAGCTCACGCCCTGCACGCCCGGCACCACCAGCCGCAGCGGGTAGCCCTGCTCGGGGCGCAGCATCTCGCCGTTCTGCCCGTAAGCGACGAGCACTTCGCCGCTCTCAACAAGCGCCATCGGCAGCGTGCGCGTCATCGACGAGCCGTCTGCCCCCTCGCCGAGCACGAAACGCGCGCGCTTGAAGTCCACGCCGGCCATGTCGAACAGCAGCTTCAGCGGCACGCCCGTGAACTCGCTGCAACTGAGCATGCCGTGGCTGTATTGGCAGGTCGGCACGGCGACGTTGCCCCACTCCATGCCGCTGTTGGCGCCGCACTCGATGAAGTGAAAGCGGCTCACGGAAGGCAGGCGCATCAGCTCGTCCATCGTGAAGACCATCGGCCGGCGCATGATCTTGTCGTCCGACCCATTGAGCATCAGGCGATGCTTCGACGGATCGACGTCCCACCAGCCCTGGTGATGGCGCTCGAAATGCAGACCGCTCGGCGTGACGATGCCGAAGAGCGATTGCAGCGGGGCGAACGACACCGAGGCTTGTGTGGTCTGCGTCAGGCCAGGGCTCGGGCGGCGCTGCACATTGCTCTCGTACTTCGACGGCTTGCCGTAGCCTTCGCTCGCCACAGCTTGGCCTAGACCCTTGCTGTGCTCGGGCAGGTCCAGGATGTTGGCATCGCCGTCGGCATGGGCGAGCGGCGTCGCAGCCGCGGCGGCAGCGAAAGCGCCGCGAATGAAATCGCGCCGCCCACGCTTGGCCTCGGCGGCAACCTGCTGCACACCCGCGGCGTCGAGAAAATTCTCCGGCGCCTTGATCAGCCGCCCCGGGCTCGCCACGACATCGTTCATCGAACTGTTTATCCGGATATCTGCGTACACTGATATTAAGGACGCACTACTGGATCGACAGAAGAGGAAACCCGCATTTACCTCGTTATCGCGGCGCACCGCCGACGATTAGCTTTCGAGGAGAGGAGGTGGGGTGGCTGATGGGACTCGAACCCACGACGACCAGAATCACAATCTGGGACTCTACCAACTGAGCTACAGCCACCGTCGAGGTGCGAGTATAGCGAGCGCCCCTGGCGACGCGCTCAGTTGCTGCTGGGAGCGGACGCAGCCGCAGCAAGAGCCGCTGCGGCATCGATCTTCACCTTGAAGCGCCGTTCGAGCGCCTTGTAGTAGGCCTGCGACTCGGCGCCGGCCCAGGCTTGCGTGTAGCGCGGCAAGAGCTGTGTCACCTCGGGCGCATCGGGCGCGCGGTTCTTCACCGCCGACAAGCGCACCACGGCGTAGCCGGCGCTGCCCAGATCCACACCCAGCCACTGCGGCAGTTTGGCGGCATCGGCTTTCAGTACGGCATCGACCACCTGGCGCGGCTGGCCGGCCGGCTCCGAGCGCGACAGCAGCACGGCCGCCGGCAGCCCTGCGGTCGAGTCGGCGGCTTTCAGCGCGGCGAGCTTGTCCTCGCCGGCCTTCTTCGCCTTGGCCGCGGCTTGCTGTTGCACGACACGATCACGCACCTGCGCCGTCACTTCGGCCAGCGCCTGCACGCGCGCCGGCGTGTGGCTGACGATGCGCGCCGACGCGAGCTGGTTCGGGCCGACTTCGATCGCCTCGGTGTTCTGCTTGCTCTTGATCGACTCGCTGCTGAAGACGGCGTCGAGCAGCTTGGGCGAGGCGATCGCGCCCTTGGCGCCGGGGGCCGGGTTGCGCAGCACCGAGGCCGTCTGCGCCTTCAACTTCAACTCGCCGACCACACCCTTGAAGTTGTCGCTGTCCTTGTTGACAAGGTTGGTGAAACGCTCGGCATCGGCGGCGAACTCCTTGGCCGCGAGCTGCTTCCTGACTTCGGTCTCGATCTCGGCGCGCGCGGCTTCGAACGGCTTCTTCTCGCCGCCGCGCACCGCATCCAGGCGAATGATGTGATAGCCGAAATCGGACTCGACGACGTTGCTGATCTCGCCGGCCTTCATCGCGTAAGCCGCGTCCTCGAACGGCTTGACCATCGCGCCGCGGGCGAAGAAGTCGAGGTCGCCGCCGCGCTCGGCAGAGCCCGGGTCTTCCGAATTCTTCTTGGCCACGTCGGCGAAGGTGGCCGGCGCCTTGCGCAACTGCGCGAGCAGCGCCTCGGCCTTGGCCTTGGCCTTCTCACGGTCGGCCGCCGGCGCGTCCTTCGGCGCCTTGATCAGGATGTGGCTGGCGCGCCGCTCTTCGGCCACCGTGTAGCGCGCGACGTTCTGCTCGTAAAACTTGCGCAGCTCTTCCTCGGGCGCGCTGACGCGCGAGGCGATCGACTCGATGTCGAGCACGACATATTCGATCTGCGCCTGCTCCGGCGCGCGGAACTCGCCTTCGTTGGCCTTGTGGTACGCGGCCAGTTCGGCATCGGTGGGCGCGATGCCGGCCGTCTGCTCCTTGCTGTCGAAGCGCAGCACCTGCACTTCGCGCTGCTGCAGCAAGGCGTCGAGCGCGGTGCGCGCCGCGGCGCTGGCCGGCGCGGCGCTGCTGTCGATGGCGGTCAGCACTTGCCGCACCGACATGTCCTGGCGCAGCCCGGCTTCGAAACTCTCCGCGCTGCGGCCGGAGGCCTGCACCATCGCCTTGTAGGCATCGACGTCGAAACTGCCGTCCGGGCGCTTCAACGCCGCGAGCTGCGGGATCGACTGGATCTCGCGCATCAGCCGCTCGTTGCTCACCGACAAGTGGCCGCGCGTGGCGGCGGCGAAGAGCACGCGGTCGCGCACCATCTTGTCGAGCGACTCGCGCTTGACCTCGGGCGAGTCGAAGAACTTGGCGTCCATGCCCGGCATCTGCGTGCGCGCCTGTTCGACCTGGCGGCGGTGCGCGGCGTCCCACTCGGCTTGCGTGATCTTCTGGCCATCGACACGCGCCACCTCGGCGCCGGCGCCCTGGCTCATGCGGTCATAGCCCTGCACGCCGACGAAGACGAAAGACACGAAGACCAGCGGCATCAAGATCAGGAAGAAGATCTTGTTGTGCGTGCGGACGTACTCGAACATGGGGCAGGACCTTTGCGAACGCGGGGCGCCCGAATGAGTTGCGGCCGCTGGAAGCGGCCGCAACTGACGGGGCGACGGATTCTAGCCGCGCATCGTTGTGAGGTGGTGGGTGCTGAGGGGCTCGAACCCCCGACCTACGCCTTGTAAGGGCGCCGCTCTACCAACTGAGCTAAGCACCCGGTGTTCCGGGGAGACGAGTTTAAAGCGCTTCTTTCAGCGCCTTGCCCGGGCGGAACTTGGGCACCTTGGCGGCCTTGATCTTGATGACTTCCTTGGTCCGCGGGTTGCGCCCGGTGCGCGCCTGACGCTTGGTGACGGTGAACGTGCCGAAGCCGACCAGCGAGACGCTGTTGCCCTTCTTCAGCGCCGTCTTCACACCACCGACGAAGGCTTCGAGCGCGCGTGTGGCCGCGGCTTTGGAAATGTCGGCCTGCGTGGCGATGTGATCGATCATCTCGGTCTTGTTCACGTGGGGTCCCCTCGGCGGTGCCAGATGCGGCGCAGGTTGCGCCTGTCGTGCTGTGTTGTCATGACGTGCGGCTCTGCGAGAGCGGCGCGAACATTACAGCCGCCGCCCCGATCAGTTGTCAAGGCGCGTTGCCCCTGCCGCGGCACTTCAAGGTAGGAGGGTCACCCGAGCGCGGCAGCCACCGCGCGGCCGACGTCGGCGGTGCGCGCCGTGCCGCCCAGGTCGGGCGTGCGCGGCGCGCCGGACGCCGGCGCCAGCACCGTCTCGATGGCGTGCACGATGGCGTCGTGCGCATCGCGATGGCCGAGAAAGTCGAGCATCATCGCCGCCGACCAGATCTGTCCGATCGGGTTGGCGAGTTGTTTGCCGGCGATGTCCGGCGCCGAGCCGTGCACCGGCTCGAACAGGCTCGGCCACTCGCGCGTCGGGTTCAGGTTCGCCGACGGCGCGATGCCGATCGTGCCGGTGCACGCCGGGCCGAGGTCGGACAGGATGTCGCCGAACAGGTTGCTCGCCACGACGACATCGAACGCTTGAGGCCGCTGCACGAAGTGCGCCGTCAGGATGTCGATGTGGAAGCGGTCCACCTGCACCTCCGGGTAAGCCTTGCTCATCGCTTCGACGCGCTCGTCCCAGTACGGCATCGTGATCGAGATGCCGTTGCTCTTGGTGGCCGACGTGAGCTTCTTGCGCGGGCGCTTCATCGCTTCGTCGAAGGCGAACGCCAGCACACGATCGACGCCGACGCGCGACATCACCGTCTCCTGGATCACGATCTCGCGCGACGTGCCCTCGTACATGCGCCCGCCGATCGACGAATACTCGCCCTCGGTGTTCTCGCGCACGATCAGCATGTCGATATCACCGGGCGCGAGCGCGGCGCCGTTGCGGTCCACCAGCGGCGAGCGGATGCCGGGCATCAGCTTGGCCGGACGCAGGTTGACGTACTGGTCGAACTCGCGGCGGAACTTCAGCAGCGAGCCCCACAGCGAGACGTGATCGGGCACGGTGGCCGGCCAGCCGACGGCGCCGAACAGGATCGCGTCCATCGGCGCGAGCTGCTCCTTCCAGTCGGCGGGCATCATCGTGCCGTGGCGGGCGTAATGCTCGCAATCGGCGAAGGCGAAGGTCTTCAGCTCGAGGCCGATGTCGAAGCGGATCGCTGCGGCTTCGAGCACGCGCACGCCCTCGGGCATGACTTCCTTGCCGATGCCGTCGCCGGCGATGACACCGATGCGATGGGTTTTTTTCATGCGCGGTCTCCTGCAAAGAACGGGTGCATCTCTGCGAGCAGCGCGGCCGGCTGCTCTTCGGCAATGTAATGGCCGCAATCGAGCGCACGGCCGCTGACTCGCGTGGCCACGTCTCGCCACAGAGCGATCGCGTCGAAACAGCGGCCGACCACGCCCTGCGCGCCCCACAGCACGCGCAGCGGCATCTCGATGCGCCGGCCGGCGGCGCGGTCGGCACGGTCATGGTCGAGGTCGATCGTCGCCGAGGCGCGGTAGTCCTCGCACACCGCCGTGGCGCTGCCGGGGATGGCGAGGCAACGTTCGTATTCGGCCAGCGCCTCGGCCGCGAACGGGCCGAGCCCGGCAAAACGCTGCCCCATGCCCTCGCGGATCCAGGCGCGGGTGTCGGCCTCGATCGCGCGCTCGGGCAAGGGCGCCGGCTGGATGAGAAAGAACCAATGCCAGTAGGCGCGGGCGAAGGCCTCGGTCGTGCCTTCGTACATCGCCAACGTCGGCGCGATGTCGAGCAGCATCAGCCGCGACACCGCGTGCGGGTGGTCCAGCGCCAAGCGGTGAGCGACGCGGGCGCCGCGGTCATGCGCGCAGACGGCAAAGCGCTCGAAGCCGCAGGCGCGCATCACCGCGATGGCATCGGCGGCCATCGCCCGCTTGCTGTAGAGCGCATGGTCGGCGCTGGCCGGCGCGCGCGACGAGTCGCCGCGGCCACGCAGGTCCATCGCCACCACGGTGAAGCGCTCGGCGAGCGTCGGCGCCACGCGGTGCCACATCGCCTGCGTCTGCGGATGGCCGTGCAGCAACAACAGCGGCGGGCCGCTGCCGGCGCGGCGCACGCGCAGCCTCACGCCGTCATGGTCGATGTCGCGGCTGTCGAAGGTGTCGAGCACGACCGATTGTCACCCCGCGCGCACCACCAGCGCCACGCCGATCGCGGTCAGTGCGATGCCGCCCAGCACCTGCGCCGACAGCGGCTCGCGGAACAGCGCCCAGGCCATGACCGCGGTGCACGGCGGCACGAGATAGAGCAGGCTCGTCACCTTGGCCGCGGCGCCGCGCTGGATCAGTAGGTAGAGCATCGAGCTGCCGCCCAGCGTGAGCACGAAGACCGACCAAGCCATGGCGCCGATCAGTTCGGGGTGCAGATCCCAGGCGCCGGATTCCAGCAGCGCCAGCGGCGCCGTGACGACGAAGGCCGCACCGAGTTGCACCGCATTGGCGGTGCGCACATCGCACGGTTGCACGAAGCGCTTCTGGTACAGCGTGCCGGCGGTGATCGACAGCAGCGCGAACACGGCCAGTGCGAGGTTGAAGGCCGTGATCTCGCCGACACCGAGTTTGTGGCCGACCACCAGCATCAGCCCGCCGAAGCCGAGCAGCAGCCCGAGCCATTGCCGGCGCGCGATGCTGTGCGCTCCAATGGTGGCCGACAACCACAACGCCGTCAGCACCGGCTGCAAGCCGACGATCAGCGCCACCGTGCCGGCGCCGAGGCCGATCTTGACGGCAGCCCAGACGCCGCCGAGATAGCCGGCATGCATCAGCACGCCGGTGACGGCGAGATGTCCCCACTGCGCGCGCCCGACCGGCCACGCGGCACGAGACAGCGCGATCCAGACGCCGAACGCCAGCACCGACAGCGCATAGCGCAGCGCCAGGAATCCGAGCGGCGGCGCATGCGGCATGCCGTAGCGCGCGACGACGAAGCCGGTGCTCCAGATGAGCACGAAGACTGCCGGCATCGCGGCCAGCGTGCTACTGCGGCCCTGCTCCGCGCCCATTCAACTCGTCACGGCATAGAGCCGCGCGACCGCCGCGGAACGGGCTTCGCCCGGCCGCTGGCGGTGCCCCCGTGAGGGGGAGCGGCGAAGCCGCTCCGGGGGTGGGCCATCACCGGACCTTGGCACGGATTTCCGGTATGGCCTTCTGCAGGTAATAGACCATCGACCACACGGTCAGCACGGCAGCGATGACCAACAGGCCGTTGCCCCACAGTCGCGTGTCGATCTGGCCGAACAGCCGCCCGTCGTAGAGCAGGAAAGGAATCGCCACCAACTGCGCCACCGTCTTCAACTTGCCGAGCATGTGCACCGCCACACTGCGGCTGGCGCCGATCTGCGCCATCCACTCGCGCAGCGCCGAAATCGCGATCTCGCGGCCGATGATGACGAAGGCGATCAACGAATTGACGCGGCCGAGCTCGAGCAGGATCAGCAGCGAGGCGCAGACGAGGAACTTGTCGGCCACCGGGTCCAGAAAGGCGCCGAACGACGAGGTCTGGTTCAACCGGCGCGCCAGATAACCGTCGGCCCAATCGGTCAGCGCCACCGCGACGAACGAAATGGTGGCGATCAGATTGCGAGTCGCCGGCTCCACCGGCAGATAAAAGATGCCGATGATCAGCGGGATGGCGACGATGCGCGCCCAGGTCAGCAACGTCGGCAGGTTGAAGAACATCGACCGATGGTAGCTGCTGACCCGCAGCCTTGTGCTCACTCCAGAGAACGCGGCTTGAACTTGCGGTCGTCGCGGAACAGAAAGACTTCGCTGAAGCGCCACGGTTGCGGCAGGTGCGACACGTCGCCGAACGGCCCCGCACGCCGCACCGCGTCGATCGCCAGTTGCACCGTGTCCTCGGCCTGGCTCGGCGGGCGCTGCACGCGCACGTTGCGCACGCTGCCGTCGCGGTTGAGGTCGATCTCCAACACGGGAATCGCCAGCAACGGCTCCGGCACAAGGCCGGTGTAGGTGCCGTTGGGGTTGGCCGCGATGATGCGTCGGCCGACGTTGACGCGGTATTCGTCCCACGCACGCGCTTGCGACGAGCCGGAGCCGTAAGAAGGGAATTGCATGGAGGAGTCCGATGATGACGAGCGGCGCGACGAACAGGCGGTCATCAGCGCCGCGGCGCAAACGACCAGGACCAAGGCGCGACGGCGTTGGCGGTTTCGAGAGTCAGTGCAAGACACGATAAATCTCCTCGGCCAACGGTCTGGAGATGCCATCGACGCTGGCCAGGTCATCGACGCTCGCGTGGGTGACGCCGCGCACGCCGCCGAAGCGTTGCAGCAGCCGCGCCCTCTTCTTCGGGCCCACGCCCGGAATGTCTTCGAGTTTGCTGCCGCCCGTGCGCACGCTGGCGCGCCTGGCGCGCATGCCGGTGATGGCAAAGCGGTGCGCCTCGTCGCGAATCTGCGCCACGAGCATCAATGCTGCCGAGTCGTGGCCCAGGGCGACCTTCTCGCGGCCGTCGGCGAACACCAGTTCTTCGAGGCCGACCTTGCGGCCCTCGCCTTTTTCCACACCGACGATCAGCGACAGGTCCAGCCCGAGTTCGGCGAACACCTCACGCGCCATCGACACCTGGCCCCGGCCGCCATCGACGAACACCAGGTCCGGCAGGCGAACGTTCTCGCCGCCGGAGGCCAGCGCTTCGGCGAGCTTGGCATAGCGGCGCGTCAACACCTGCCGCATCGCGGCATAGTCGTCGCCGCCGGTGATGCCGTCGATGTTGTAGCGTCGGTACTGCGCGGATTGCATCTGGTGGTGCTCGAAGACGACGCAGCTTGCCTGAGTTGCTTCACCCGCGGTGTGGCTGATATCGAAACATTCGATGCGCAGCGTGTCCAGATCGGGCACATCGAGGTTCAGCACCTCGGCCAGTGCGTGCGTGCGCGCGCGCTGCGAGCCTTCTTCGGCGAGCAGTCGCGCCAGCGCCAGATCGGCGCCGTTGGCGGCCATTTCGAGCCAGATGCGGCGCTGCTCGCGCGGCTGGTGCTGCGCCACCACCTTGACACCGCTGTGTTCGGCCACGGCGTCGAGCAGCGCTTGATCGACGGCGTGGCTGGTCACCAGTTGCGGCGGCACGAAGCCGTCCACGTAATGCTGCGCGATGAAGGCGTCGAGCACGGCCACTTCGGGCTCCACCCCTTCGGCCCACGACGCCGCGTCTTCGACATGCGCCGGAAAGTAAGCGCGATCGCCGAGGTGGCGCCCGCCGCGCACCATCGCCAGGTTCACACACGCCCGGCCGCCCTTGACGCGCACCGCCAGCACATCGACATCGCGGCTGTGCGCACCGAAGCTGTTCTCGTCCATCGACTGCTGGTGCAGCACGCGCGACAGCGAGCCGATCTGGTCGCGCACCGCGGCGGCCTGCTCATACTGCTGCGACTCGGCGTGCTTCATCATGCGTTGCTGCAACTCGTCGAGCACCTCTTGCGTGTCGCCGCGCAAGAAGCGCTCGGTGTCGGCGACATCGCGCGCGTAGTCTTCGGCCGTCACCAGCTTCACGCACGGCCCCGAGCAGCGCTTGATCTGGTAGAGCAGACACGGCCGCGATCGATTCGCGAACACCGTGTCTTCGCAGGTGCGCAGCCGAAAGACTTTCTGGATCAGCTGGATCGAATCCTTGACCGCCCACGCGCTCGGGTACGGGCCGAAGTAGCGGTGGCGCTTGTCCACCGAGCCGCGGTAGTAGGCGACGCGTGGGAATTGCCCGCTGACCAGCTTCAGGTACGGATAGCTCTTGTCGTCGCGAAAGACGATGTTGAACTTCGGGTCGAGCGCCTTGATGAGGTTGTTTTCGAGCAGCAGCGCTTCGGCCTCGCTGCGCACCACCGTCGTTTCGAGCCGCGCGATGCGGCCGACCATGACGCCGATGCGCGTGCCGCCATGGTCCTTCTGAAAGTAGCTCGAAACGCGTTTTTTCAGGCTGCGCGCCTTGCCGACGTAGAGTACTGACCCGGCGTCGTCGAAGAAGCGATAGACGCCCGGGCGCAGCGGCAGCGCGGCCACCTCGGCCAGCAGCTTGTCCCGGATCGGATCAACTTCGCTCATGGCGTAAGAATATCGGTATGCAGTGGGACATTTTTTGCCGCGTCATCGACAACCACGGCGACCTCGGTGTCTGCTGGCGTTTGTCGGCCGATCTCGCTTCGCGCGGCGAGACGGTGCGCTTGTGGGTCGATGACCCGATTGCGCTGCACTGGATGGCGCCCAACCACGAACGCACCACCCCCGGCGTGACGGTGTATCGCTGGGTCGAGCCGTTGGCTGACGTGACGCCCGGCCAGGTCGTGATCGAGGCCTTCGGCTGCAACCCGCCACCCAATTTCGTCGATGCGATGGCCAAAGCGCCGCCGGTGTGGATCAACCTCGAATACTTGAGCGCGGAAGACTATGTCGAACGCAACCACGGCCTGCCGTCGCCGCAGCCGTCGTCGTTCGGTGCGCTGACGAAGTGGTTCTTCTACCCCGGCTTCACGCCCGGCAGCGGCGGCCTGCTGCGCGAGCCGCATGCGCTCGAGCCCGGCGTGCCGCCGTGGAACGAACTCGATGTCTTGCCGCATCCAGGCGAGCGCTGCATCAGCCTGTTCGCCTACGCCGATGCGCCGGTGGCCCCACTCTGCGATCTGCTCGAAGACCAGCCGACGTTGCTCCTGATCA
The DNA here is from genome assembly GCA_963816315.1 of uncultured beta proteobacterium. Classification (GTDB taxonomy): domain Bacteria; phylum Pseudomonadota; class Gammaproteobacteria; order Burkholderiales; family Burkholderiaceae_C; genus CADEEN01. The sequence goes on along the minus strand of CAWFJZ010000029.1, from coordinate 382,127 downwards.
CGGCCGGCGCGAGCCAGGCGCCGGCACTCAAGGCCCTCGAAGGCCGGCCGCAGAAAAACCTGCGCGCGCACGCCCTGCCCTGGCTGACTCAAAGCGCCTATGACGCCCTGCTGCATGCCTGCGACATCAACTTCGCCCGCGGTGAAGACTCGATCGTGCGCGCCATGTGGGCCGGCGCGCCGTTCGTCTGGCACATCTACCAGCAGAGCGACGGCGCGCACGAGCGCAAGTTGAAGGCGATGCTGAACCACCTGCCGGTCGATATCGAAGTGCAAAAGCTCTGGCAAGCCTGGAACAACCTCGGCCCGTGGCCGGCCGCGTTGCCCGAGCCGATGGCCTGGCGCGAAGCCTGCCGACAATGGCGCAGCAGCCTCGTCGAACAGAGTGACCTCACCAGCCAGCTGATGCGGTTCGTGGCCTCCAAACGGTAGAATCGCGGGCTTCGCGCGGCGGCAGAGCTTGCTGTAGCGCCTCTGAACCCACTGACACAGCAGACCCCAGGAATCCCGCTATGAAGATCGCTCAAGAAATCCGCGCCGGCAACGTCATCATGCAGGGCAAAGACCCGATGGTCGTGCTGCGCACCGAGTACAGCCGCGGCGGCCGCAACTCGGCCACCGTGCGCCTGAAGATGAAGAACCTGCTCAACGGCGCCGGCGCCGAAGTGGTCTTCAAGGCCGACGACAAGATGGAGCAGATCAAGCTCGATCACAAGGAGTGCACCTACACCTATTTCGCCGACCCGATGTACGTCTTCATGGACGCCGAGTACAACCAATTCGAGGTCGAGGCCGAGAACATGGGCGATGCGATCCAGTACCTCGAAGACAACATGGCCGTCGAGGTCGTGTTCTACGACGGCAAGGCGATCTCGGTCGAGTTGCCGACCACCGTCGTGCGCGAAATCGAAACCGAACCCGCCGTCAAGGGCGACACCTCGGGCAAGGTCATGAAGCCGGCCAAGCTCGTCGGCACCGGCTTCGAAATCGCCGTGCCGCTGTTCGTCGGCAACGGCGACAAGGTCGAGATCGACACGCGCACGCACGAGTACAAGAAGAGGGTGTGAGGCCTTCGGCCCGCCGAGCAGGGCGCCTTCGGGCGCCCTGTTCGCTTGCTAAAACCAATACGCGGCAACGAACCCGCCGACCATCATGAAGGTCAACGCCAGCTTGACCGCCGTGCCGATCATCATGCCGACCCACGTCGCCATGCCGACCTTCATCGCCCGCGTGTGGTGTTCCTTGTCGTCCACCAGATGCTCGGCGGTTTTCTTGCGCTGCGCGAACCATTCGCCGAGCACGGCGCCCACCAGCGGCAAAAACAGCACGCCGATGAAACCGGCCAAGATGCCGAGCACCGTGCCGATCGCCGCACCGGCCACCGCCCAGCCGCTGGCACGCACGCGCTTAGCGCCCATCGCCGCAGCCACGTAGTCGGTGGCAAACGCGATCGCGCCGATCACGGCGCAGACCACCACCACCCACACCGGCACGCGCGTGAAGTCGTCGAGCCACGCGCCCCACGCGATGCCGGCGATGACGAGCACGGTGCCCGGCAGCACCGGCAGCACCGTGCCGGCGATGCCGACGAGGATCAACAGCCAGACGCCGGCCCAGGCCAGCCAGGATGCATCGAAGGACAAGGCACACTCCTGCAGATGAGTTTCAGCCCCGCATCATGGCGGCAAACGGCGGCGCTTCAAGGCATGGAGTCGTTGGCATGAGTTTCGACTTCGACGCTGCGGTGCAAGCGCCGTTTCGCATGCAGCCCGGACTGCGCCGACTCGACGTGGGCGCCGTGCAACTGACGCCGCTCGCCCCGGGATCGCGCCATCAGCGCGAGAAGCTCGCCGTGCTGTCGGCCCACGCGCCGCTCGCGCTGGCGGTGCGGCCCGGCTTCGATGCCGGCGCGGCGCTGCACGCGCTGGCGACGCACGCGGCGCAGGAGCATGGCGCTGCGTTCGCGTGGGACGGGCAGCGCGCCGTGGCCCATCACCTCGGCGTTGCGGTTGCGAACGACGAGCCAAGACAACTGCGCGCCGGCGTGTTCGGCCTCGGCGATGAAATCGTGCGCTGCCTGCTCGGTCTGCCCACCGGCTGGCGTCTGGCCGGGCTTTTGTGTCTGTCGTTCGCCGAAGACTTTGCCGTCGTCGATGGCAGCGACGCCACCATTCCATGGATCGCCGCCTGCCTGCCCTCGCATTGGGCGCCGCAGCGCAAGGTCGGCCGCCACTTTGCCGAGGTGCATGGCCCTGTTGCCGACAACGCCATGCTCGTGCGCGCCGGCGAGCACCTGACACGCATGGTCTGCGGCGACGAGCGCTGGGAGCGATTCGTCTGGAACGTGACGCGCCAGCCGCGGCTGAATGCGCATCCGGACCTCGCCGACCCGGCGCCATGGCCGGCCGATGCCTTTGCCGACGCCGCCGCGCCGCGCGCCTGGTGGCGCACCGAGCGCCAGACCTTCATCCCGATACCGGCAGCTCACGCAAGCGGTGTTCACGATCGGCGTCGAGTACGCAGCCGCTGGCCGCGGCCATCGACACGCCGCACAAGGCGGCGACCTTGCATGCCGCGATCGCGTCGATGAGCGACGCGGTGCTGGCCTATCGCAGCCTGGCCAGCGTGCGCGCGCCGCTGCTGGCCTGGCTCGAAATGAAGATGTGAAGACCGAACCGATCACAGCGGCGGTGATCGACTTCACGCAGGGCGTGCCGCAATCGCCGTCGTTCGGCGACATCTACCACCCGCGTGAAGGCGCGCTCGAACAAACCCGCGCCGTCTTCCTCGCCGGCAACGGCCTGCCGGAACGCTGGCGCGGCCGGGCACGCTTCACGATCTTGGAAACCGGCTTCGGCCTGGGCAACAACTTCCTCGCGACGTGGGCCGCGTGGCGCAACGATCCGCAGCGCTGCGAGCGGCTGCACTTCGTCTCGCTCGACAAGCACCCGCCGACGCGCGACGACCTGGCGCGCGCCTTGGCGCCTTCACCCTTCGTGCCGCTCGCCCAACAGCTTGTCGCTGCATGGCCGCCGCTGACGCCGAATCTGCACCGCCTGACGTTCGAGTTGGGCCGCGTGCAGTTGCTGCTCGGCCTCGGCGACGCGGCCACGCTGGCGCGCGAACTGGTGGCGCGCGTCGATGCGTTCTTCCTCGACGGTTTTGCACCAGCACACAACGAGGCCATGTGGTCGCCGCCACTCTTCAAGTCGTTGGCCCGGCTCGCCGCGCCCGACGCCACCGCCGCCACCTGGAGCGCCGCTCGCGTGGTGCGCGAAGGCTTGTCGGCCGCAGGCTTCGACGTCCATGCCGCGCCGGGCCCGGCGGCCAAGCGCGAGATCACGCTGGCGCGCTACGCGCCGCGTTTCATTCCTGTCGCGCCGCCGGGCCGCGTGCTGCCGGACTCGGCACCGAGCCACGCCATCGTCATCGGCGCCGGCCTCGCCGGCGCAGCCACGGCGCGCGCGCTGGCACAACAGGGCGTGCCGTGCAAGGTGCTCGATGCACAGGCGCGCCCGGCAAGCCAAGCCTCGGGCAACCCAGCCGGCCTGTTCCACGGCACGGTCGGTACCGATGACACGGTGCACACGCGCTGGCACCGCGCCGCGAGTTTTGCCGCCGCCGACTGGGTGCGCGCATCGAACGCCGGCGCGAGCGATGGCTTGCTGCGTTTGAACGGCACGCACGAGCTGGCAGCGATGCAGGCGTTGGTGGCCGAGCAACATCTGCCGCCGAGTTACGTGCAGGCGCTGGATGCCGCGCAGGCTTCGCGGCGCGCCGGCCTGCCGCTCGCGCAACCGGCGTGGCTGTTCACGCAAGGCGGCTGGGCCGATGCGCGCGCGCTGGTGCAGCACGCGCTCGCCGAGCCCGGCGTCACGTGGCAAGGCGATGCGCATGCAGACTCGATCGAGCGCAGCGCCGACGGCTGGCTCGTGCGCGGCAGCGGTGCGCGCGTGATCGCCGAAGCACCCGTGCTCGTGCTCGCCAACGCCGCCGATGCGTTGCGCCTGTCCGCGTTGCCGCCCGCGTGGGCCGAGCGCGTGCGCGGTCAGGTGACGTTGGCTGGCCGCGCCGGACAGCACTGTCGCGCCTCACCTTCCTTATCTTCCAATAGCCAGCGGCGGCTACGCGCTGTCGCTGCCGAACGGCGGCGGCCTGCTGTTCGGCGCGACGAGCCAGCCCGGCGACGACGACGCCGAGGTTCGCGAAGCCGACCATGCGAGCAACCTCGAACGCGCGCGGCAATTGCTCGGCATCGATGTGGCCCGCGCCGGTGCGCTGCTGTACGGCCGTGTCGGCTGGCGCGCCGTGACGCGCGATCGCCTGCCGTTGATCGGCATGACCCCCGACCTCGACGCGCCGTTGCCGATGCGCCGTGACTCGCCGCGCCTGCTGGCACGCCGCGCCGGCCTGGTCTTGCACACCGCGCTCGGCTCGCGCGGCCTCACCAGCGCCGCGCTCGGCGGCGAGCTGATCGCCGCGCAACTCTGCGGCGCGCCGTGGCCGCTCGAAGCCGACCTGGTCGATGCGATCGACCCGGCGCGAATGGTTTTCAGAACAAGCCGGTGATGCGCCCGTCGTCGCCGACGTCGATGTGGCACGCCGATGGCACCTTCGGCAACCCCGGCATCGTCATGATGTCGCCGCAGACCATGACGACGAACTCGGCGCCTGCGGCCAGCCGCACCTCGCGGATCTGGATCACATGGCCGCTCGGCGCGCCGCGCAGCAACGGGTCGGTCGAGAACGAGTACTGCGTCTTCGCCACGCACACCGGATAGTGGCCGTAGCCGTCGGCCTGCAGGCGCACGATCTGCGCGCGCACCTTGGTCTCGGCGGCGATGTCGGCGGCGCCGTAGATTTGCGTGGCGATGGCGCGCATCTTTTCCCACAGCGTGGCGCTGTCTTCATAGACGAACTTGAAGTCGCCGGGCTCGTCGCACAGCCGCACCACCTCGTGCGCCAGATCGACCGCGCCGGCGCCGCCTTCGGCCCAATGCCGTGACAGCACGACCTTGGCGCCGTGGTGGGCGAGCTTGTTCATCAGCAGCTTGATCTCGGCGTCGCTGTCTTCGGTGCGGTGGTTGATGGCGACCACGCACGACAGGCCGAAGTGGTTGCGGATGTTGTTGACATGGCGCTCGAGGTTGGCGATGCCGCGCTCCAAGGCGCCCACATCCGGCATCGTCAGGTCTTTGACTTCCACGCCGCCGTGGAACTTGAGGGCGCGGATCGTCGCCACCAGCACCACCGCGTCGGGGCGCAGCCCGCTCTTGCGGCACTTGATGTCGATGAATTTTTCGGCGCCGAGGTCGGCGCCGAAACCGGCCTCGGTGACGACGTAGTCGGCGAGCTTCAACGCCGTCTTCGTCGCCAGCACCGAGTTGCAGCCGTGGGCGATGTTGGCGAACGGCCCGCCGTGGATGAAGGCCGGCGTGTGCTCCAACGTCTGCACCAGGTTAGGCGCCAGCGCGTCCTTGAGCAGCGCGGTCATCGCGCCATGCGCCTTCAGGTCGCGGGCGCGGATCGGGTGGCCGTCGCGCGTGCTGCCGCAGACGATGTTGCCCAGGCGATGCTTCAAATCCTGCAACGATGTCGCCAGGCAGAAGATCGCCATCACCTCGGAGGCGACGACGATGTCGAAGCCGTCTTCGCGCGGGTGGCCGTTGCTGGGCCCGCCGAGCGCGACGGTGATGTCGCGCAGCGCGCGATCGTTCATGTCCATGACGCGCTTCCACGTGATGCGGCGCACGTCGAAGCCGAGCTCGTTGCCGTGATGGATATGGTTGTCGATCATCGCGGCCAGCAGGTTGTTGGCCAGCGCGATGGCGTTGAAGTCGCCGGTGAAGTGCAGGTTGATGTCTTCCATCGGCACCACCTGCGCCCGGCCGCCGCCGGCCGCGCCACCCTTCATGCCGAACACCGGCCCGAGCGAAGGCTCGCGCAGGCAGACGACGGCGTTCTTGCCGATGTGATTCAGCGCGTCGCCAAGGCCGACGGTCGTCGTCGTCTTGCCTTCGCCGGCCGGCGTCGGGCTGATCGCGGTGACCAGCACCAGCTTGCCGTTCGGCCGATCTTTTCGTTCGCACAGGGCCTGCACGAAGTCCAGCGACACCTTGGCCTTGGTGCGGCCGTACGGTTCGAGCGCGCTCTCGGGAATGCCGAGCCGGGCGGCAATTTCGACGATGGGTCGCGGCGCGGCCGCTTGTGCGATTTCGATGTCCGTCTTCATGCGCCGTACCCGATGCGCTGCACACCTTGCGCTGTGCCGAGCACGCACACACTCGCGCGGTGGCGCGCGAAGATGCCGACGCAGACGACGCCGGGCCACTGGTTGATTTCGGCCTCCATCGCCAGCGGCTCGGTGATCTGCAGGCCATGCACGTCGAGCAGCGGGTGGCCGTTGTCGGTGAGCACGCCTTGGCGCAGCACGGCGCGGCCGCCGATGTCGGCGAAGCGGCGCACCAGGCGCTGGTGCGCCATGTCGATGAACTCCACCGGCAGCGGGAAGCGCCCGAGCACATCGACCTGCTTGCTCTCGTCGGCGATGCAGATGAAGCGCTCGGCCAGATCGGCGACGATCTTCTCGCGCGTCAGCGCCGCGCCGCCGCCCTTGATCATGAAGCCGCGGCGGTCGATCTCGTCGGCGCCGTCGATATAGACCGGCAGGCGGTCGATCTCGCTGGCGTCGAAGACGGCGATGCCGTGCGCCAGCAGGCGCTGCGTCGTTTGCGCCGAGCTCGACACCGCACCGACGATGCGCTCTCGCATGCCGGCCAGCGCATCGATGAACTTGTTGACGGTGGAGCCGGTGCCGACGCCGACCACGCTGCCGGGCACCACGTACTCCAGCGCCGCGCGACCGACCAGGGTCTTCAATTCATCTTGCGTCATCGTCATCTTCAAAGCGGAAACGAGGAGGTGAAGCAGAAATTCGTTTGCGAGAATGGCCGCCGATTATGTCGTTGGTGCCCTACGCCCTCACCCGCCCTTTCCTCTTCGGCCTCGATGCAGAGCGTGCGCACGACCTGACGCTGGCGGCGATCGAACACCTGCAGAACACCCCCGCGCAAGCCTTCTGGCAGCAGCCGCGCATCGCCGACCCGGTCAACGTCGCCGGCCTGGCCTTCCCCAACCGCGTCGGCCTGGCCGCCGGCCTCGACAAGGGCGGTCGCGCGATCGACGGCCTGGGCGCGATGGGCTTCGGCTTCATCGAGGTCGGCACCGTGACGCCGCTGGCGCAACCCGGCAACCCGAAGCCGCGCATGTTCCGCGTGACCGATGCGAAGGCGCTGGTCAACCGCCTGGGCTTCAACAACGACGGCCTCGATGCCTTCATCGGCCATGTGCAGAAGGCCAAGACGTTTCGCGCGCAGGGCGGCCTGCTGGGTCTGAATATCGGCAAGAACGCCGCCACGCCGATCGACAAGGCGGCCGACGACTACCTGGCCTGCATGCGCGGCGTCTATCCGTATGCCGACTACGTGACGGTCAACATCTCGAGCCCGAACACGCAGAACCTGCGCAGCCTGCAAAGCGACGAGCAACTGCAATGGTTGCTGCAACGGCTGATGGAGCGCCGCGCCGAGCTGGCGCGCGACTATGGGCCGAAGCCGATCTTCGTCAAGATCGCTCCCGACCTCGACGAAGAAGAGGTCAAGCTGATCGCCGCCACGCTGCAGCGCCACGGCGTCGATGGCGTGATCGCCACCAACACGACGGTCTCGCGCCACGGCGTCAACCACCTGCCGAATGGGCAGGAAACAGGGGGCCTGTCGGGCGCGCCGCTGCTGGCCGGCAGCAACCGCGTGATCCGTTTGCTGCGCGCCGCGCTCGGCAAGGCCTATCCCATCATCGGCGTCGGCGGCGTGATGAGCGGCGACGATGCGCTGACCAAGATCAAAGCGGGCGCGAACCTGGTGCAGATTTACACCGGGCTGATCTACCGCGGGCCGGCGCTGGTGCCGGAGGTGGCGCGGGCGTTGAAGGCGGGCTGAGCGCGCGGCACGCTCGGGTGTCGGCCGGCTTGCGTCGAGGCGCACAATGCCCTCGATGCGTCTGCTGCCCGCCGCCCTGCGCCTGGCCAGGCCCGGCGCGCCTGCTGGCCGCTGTCGGTGCAGTTCGTGACGCAGAAGAACCAGGCCTACTGCTGCGTGGCCAGCATGGTGATGGTTCTCAACGCGATGGGCGTCAAGGCGCCACCGGCACCGGGTTCGAGCCGTTCAACACCTTCACGCAGGACAACCTGCTCAACGAGCGCACGGAGGCGATCCTGCCGCATCAGACGTTGATGAAGCAGGGCATGACGCTGACCGAGCTGGGCCGCATCCTGGGCTCGTATGCGGTCGCGGTGAGCGTTACGCATGCCGACGACGACGGGCTCGAGGCCTTTCGCAAGGCCGCCTCGCGGCAGCTCGCCGCGCCGGGCGGCTACGTGATCGTCAACTACCTGCGGCGCGCCATCGGGCAGGAGACCGGCGGCCACATCTCGCCGCTGGCGGCGTACGACGACAAGAGCGACCGCTTCCTGATCCTCGACGTGTCGCGCTACAAATACCCGCCGGTGTGGGCGGCGGCGAGCGATCTGTATGGCGCGATGAATACCGTTGACAAGGACAATGAAGGGCGGCGCCGCGGTTATGTGCTGGTCGGTCCGTGATGCGGGTTCACGGTCTTCCACTTACAGAGACCGGCGTCGCCATGAGCGGTCCTTGGAGCGGTCAGCGGCAGCTTAAAACTCGCTGCGGTGGTTCTCCGCGTCGCGGTGAAGTGACGCTTCCCTCACCGGCTGCTCAAGTACCGGCAAAGCAGACGGCCCTTCACTGAGTCCTACGAGCCATCACAGCTCGTCGCGGGCACACCGATGTTCTGCGGCACAAGTGCTCGCAGCGGTTTCGCACTACGGGCTTGCAGTCCAACTCAAGCTGCCACCGCATGCCGCGCATAGGCCGCGGCCATCTTCTTGTCGTACTCGTACTTGGCGTACTGCGGCCCGTTATAGGCGCGCGCGAACGCCGCCCAGTCGCGCGCAATCAACGCCTCGTGCAGGCGCGGACTGGCGCGCACGAAGGCCACGAAGGCGCGCAGGTGCGCGGCCGGCGAGGTGAACATCGCCAGCGCGTACGACTTGACGTCGGCAAAGCCGCAAGCCTTGTGGTTCTCGCCGAGGATCTGAAACATCCCCCACGACGGCGCCTTCAGCGCGGCCACCGGGTCGAGCGCATAAGCACGGGCGATCTTCACGTACTGCTGCTCGCCGTTGCCGAACGTGCCTTTCTAGTACGGCTGGCCGAACGAGATGTCGGGGAACTGCGCATTGAACCGGCCCTTGGGCGCCGTGTTGCGCGCGAACACATGGCGCTCGTAGAGGATGGTGGGCCGCCCCTGCGCGTCGAAGCCGGAGCCGCGCGACTCGACCTCGGCCACCGCGCGCACCGCGGCGACTTCGCAGCCCAGGGCCTGCGCCGCTTCGGCCATGGCCTGGTCGCCCAGCGGTTCGTCCTTGCGCGCAGCGTAGAACTCGTCGGGCAGACGCGGCGTGGGCGCGGCGGTTGCCCTCGTGCCGCAGGTGGACGCGTCCGGGGGCGATGGCGAGAGCTTGTCGAGTTGGGCGCGCGGGTCGTAGCCGGCGAGCGTTGTGGCGGCGGCGCCGCGACGGCGCTGCGCAACGGGTTTCTTGGCGAAAACTTTCTTTTTCGTGGCGACTTTCTTTACCGGCGCCTTTTTCGCCGCGGGGCGCTCCGCATCGGCCTTGCTCGATGCGGCTTTCTTTGCGGCAACCTTCTTCGCGCCGGTGTGCTTCGCGGTGGTTTGTTTTGCGCTGGCCATGGGACCAACTTCCTTGCCGCACCTCGATGCGACGAACAGTCAACGGCGTGAATGTGGCGCGGCATCACAAAATCTGCCCGGCCAAGCCCGCACGTCAGGTGAACGCGAGGGTATTCGATCAGTACTTGTACCCGGGATCCTGCGGCGCCAGTGGCGCGGGCTTTTGCCAAACTTGCTTATATCGAATATCAATGCGATTTGCCTTGAAGCCAAGGAAGGCCTTGAACCAAGCGCTTGACAACCGGTTTACCTTCTTTGCGATTCCCAGAGCAGGTATCTCATCTTCTAGCAGGGACAGCTTTCCGCGGTCGATACCCGCCTTGTCGGATTCTTGAACGGTATTTGCACGGAGGGCCCCGTTCGGATGCCGGTGGACGTGCAACTCCCATTTCGCACCAGTCAACTTATATATTTCCAACCAGCCACAGCTCGATGGAGCATCTGCATTTTTCTGCCAAACCTTATCATATGGCGCATCCTGAGCAGTGATCGTATATTTTCTAATAGCAATGATGGGTGACTTTGGTAATAGGTTTGCGCTCCTGGCGTTGCGCGCATAATTTTGAAGTGCAGTGTGAGCATCATTTTCGGAGCAATGTAGGTTGAAGATTACAGGCTGCAAGATTGGAGGCGATGTTCTTGGGGCTGCCGCAGAGGCAGGCGCGAAAATGGCGTTGCCTTGATTCTTTTTGAGGAGGTTGTCCAGAAACGAGTTGTTATTATTATTGTTATCACTGTTGTTGTTGGAAGCGCGGTTATGCCTCTTCTTGCGCCACTGCAATTCGCTATTCAGCCGTGCAATCCTGTTGTCTAGACTCTCATAGTGACGTTTTTCGAGATGTCGTTCGTCAACCGGGATCGCTTCGATTATCGCCTTTTGCTCTTTAAGAATTTTTATGTACTTTGGCAGCGCCTCTATATCTATTGTTTTTTGATCGAAGGTGACGCCGCGGACGGTCGTCCTTGTCTGAACAAAGCGAGGCGTCGGCTTGGTTTTATGTATTTCCTTGGCATTCCCGCCCCCGCCACCCGTCTGCTGCAGTAATTTTTCAGATGAGGTGAGGCGCCGATTGAGTTCGGCAATCAGGAGCCAGCGCCTGTCGTCCATTTCTTCGTAGAAGCTTGCATCGAGTTTGAGGGGCAGGAGTGCCAACTTTCTTCTTCGGAGAGTTTCGATGTGCCCTTTCAGCGTTTCGATATCTATTGCCGTTTCGTCGACCTCGACACGGCCGATGGCAATCCGCTGAACAATGTGCGGCGTCGGCGTGGTTTTTGGTATTTCCACGGCATGCCCATACCCGCCGCCCGTCTGCTGCACGACGTGTACGAGTTCGTGGGCGATCAGCGAGAGTCCGCTGCGCATGCCAGGCCGGTAGCAGTCCTGGCGCACGAAGACGTCGGTGCCTGCGGTGAAGGCCAGCGCATGCATGCCGCGCGTCATGTTGTCGCTGCTTGCGCTGGCATGGATGCGCACCGGGCTGAGGTCGACGCCGAACGCCTGTTCGAGCGGCGCCCGCACGCCCTCGGCCAGCGGCTCGCCCCCTCCTCGCGCCCGGTGGATCGCCGATTCCAGCCCGTCGTCAACCGCCAGCCCCGCTGTCGGCCGGGGCGCCGGACTCCAGGCCAGGGGCCGCCGGCGCGTCGCCACCGCGCCTGTTGTGTTGTCGATGCGCTGAACGACTTCAGCCGCGATTTCGTCGGCTTGGCGTTCGCACGGGTCATCGGGCACGTTTGCGGCCAGCTTGGCCTGGATCAGCCCGTTCACCGCGTTGTTTCCCACCAGCCGCTGCAGGCGCAGCGCCGGATGGGCCGCGTCGGCGCGAGTGCGCTTCGTCGGCGGCTTGGCACTGTGCGATTGCAAGTGCTGCGACGAAGAGTCCATGGCAAGGGTGTTGCGCGTCGAGGTCATCACAAGGTCTCCGCTGTGCGCTGGTAAATGGATCGGCACCGAGCTGTTTGTTCGACGCTACCGCGCCGGCATCGCTCTCACTTCGGCGCCCGACTCGAGGCCGGCCTCGGCGAGCAGCTCTTCCAACACCTGGATCGCCCCGCTGATGCGCAGCAGGGTCTCGTGCAGCGCCAACTGCTCGCGCTGCAACGCCGCCTGTCGCTGCTCGCCGGCCGCGAACTCGCCCTTCAGCACTTCGAGCCGTTGCTTCAGTGTCTGTCTCATTGCTTCGCCCTCCGCGCTCGAGTCGATGGCGCCGCGCGCTCGGCCGCCAGCGCCGCCTTCAGCGCTTGCACTTCCAGCGCCTGGGCCTTCAGGCCGGCGAAAAGAAAACCGAGGTAGTCGGTGAGGACCACGTTCTTGCGTTCGGCATCGACGATGTCCGGCGGCGCCTCTTCGGCAATCACGCCCAAGCGCGTCGGCGCAGCGTCGTCGTCGGTCCGGTAGCGGTAGCGGAACAGCGGCGTCGCCAGCACCTGTTTCAGGATCTCGGCGCCGTCTTGTTCGGTCAAGCGCTCGATGTTCTTCTTGGCCGCTCGCGAACTCAATCCGATCACGTCCGCGTGCAGCTTGCCCGCCAGATCGACGAAGAAGACCGCGCGGGCGTTGCTGTCGTCGCCGACGACGAACTCGCCCTTGTTGTTGGAGTAGATGCCGTACTTGCGCCCGCCGCCCAAGTTCTCCAATTGCAGCCCGGCGCCGAAGTCCTTGTTCGAAGAGATCGTCAGGCCGTAGGACGCCACGCCGGAGCGCTGGATCACGACGCCGACATTGCCGGGCTGGCCGGCACTCACCCTCAGCCCCGCGTTGACGCTGATGCCGGCACTGTCGGCCCGCCACACGTCCTTGCCCGAGGTCTCGTCGCCCAGGATCAAATGCCCGAAGTTGCTCACGAACAGGCGGTACTTGCGCGCGCCGCTGGCCGCAGCGTTTTCCAGCAGCAGGCCGGAACCGAAGCCCGGCCCCGACGACGTCAGTTTCAGCGCCGTATCGTTGCTGGCACCCTTGTTGATCTCGAGGCCGGCCGTGGGCGCCGTGGTGCCGATGCCGACCTGGCCACTCACGCTCAGTTTCTGCGCCACGGCGAGATCGACGCCGACACTGACGTTCGAGCGCAGGTCGCACGCGCCGTCCACGCGCAGGCCGCCGGTGACGGAGGCAGCGGTGGTGACCTCGAGCGCGCGCGCGGTGACCTTGCCGCGCAGGTCGCTGTCGCCGTCGACGCCCAGCCCCGCGCTGAAGCGCGCGGCGGCCGTCACCTTCAGCACGCGCGCTGTCAGTTCGCCGCGCAGGTCGGTGGCGCCGGCCACGGCGAGGTCGCCGCCGACGGCCAGGTTCGCGTTCGCGCGCACATCGCTGGTGACCTGCAATTTGCGCAGCGTCGGTTCGCTGCGCGGGTCGATCACGCTGCCGGCGAAGGTGCGCACCGAGTTGTCCACCTCGGCGATGTTGCCGCTCTGGTCGATGCCGACGGCGGCCAGCAATACCACCGCGCCGTCGTCCGGCGGCCGCTTGTCGGTGACGTCGATCAGCGGCTTTTCCTCCATGCGGCGGAAGTTCATCGCGCCGCCGCCGGCATCCTCCACCGGCAGCTCGAACGTCTCGGCGTAGCTCAAGGTCACGAACACCGTGCTGCCGGCGCGCGCCTTGACCGCATCGAGGTCGAGGTCACGCTCGGCGGCGAGCACGAGTTCGCGCCCGTCACGGTCAAGCGCCAGGCCGGCGCCGATGCGCAGGCGCCGGTCGCCTGACTTCGCCACCCTCAGCCCGCCGTCGCCGGCGACGCCGAAGGTGTGCAGGAACAGGTTCAACCGCCGCCGCATGCCGAGGTGATAGTCCTGCTCGGCCGCGAAGTCGCTCTCGTCGAGCAACTGCGAGTTGAAGTAGTTCATCCGCCGCGTGGCGCCCGTGTCTTCGGCCATGGTCAGCTCTCCTGGTGTCCGGTGCCCAACAGCGTGTCGATACCGACGCGCGACAGCCCGACCTGCATCGACGGGAAGTCGGCATCGAGCGTGAATTTGGCGTGCGCCGGCCTCTCCATTTCGATCAACGCATGGGCGATGGCCTTCTGCCGCTGCACCACCGCTGCCTCGCGCTTGGGCAAGCCGAGGGTCACCTTGAACTGCAGAGGCTGGTCGGCCGGCTCTTCGATCTTCGGCACGCTGGTGGTGAAGATCTTCAGCAGCGCTTCGAGGTTGCGGCGCGTGCCGCGCCAACGGTAGCGCTGCACGATGTTGGACAGGAAGCTGCGCTGGCGCGCCTCGTCCAGGTCGGCGCGCAGCATGAACGCGGTCAAACTCGACAACCATGGCAGAAAGTCGGCCGGCGCGGTTTCGGGGTCGATGAACCCGGCCAGGCGGTCGATGGTCTGCTCGAGCCCGGCGTGCGTGAACGCCAGCCCGTCATCGCGCCCGAGCAGCAGCTTCTCGAAGGCCAGCAGGAAGCGGCCGAGGTACGGATCGTCGGCGTACAGCGCCGGCAGGTGGCGCAGCAGGCTGCTGGGCAGTTCGGTGGCCATAGCGCCTCAGTCGGCAACGACCGCCAGGTCGGCCGGGTTGATACGCGGCTCGACCAGTTCGTCGGCGTCCAGCCGCACCGCGACGAGCCCGCCCTCACGGTTGCGCTGCAGGCGTGCTGCGTTCGGTGACGGTCAATTCGTCCTCGGCGGCCGCGCCTTTGCGCGCCGGCTGCACGTGATCGACCCCGGGCACGCGGTCGAGCAGGTCGTAGATTTCAGAGACATGCACCGCGCGGCCGAAGGGCCAGCCGGTGCCGGCGTCGCCGCCGCGCAGCGGATCGAGAAAGCGCGTCAGCGCCGCCGCGGCAGCGGCGCGCACGCGCTCCGGCAACGCGTCGTGGGCGAGCACCAACGCCACGCGCACGCCGACGCGCACGTAGCGCGGCCCGGCGACGTGCAGCTGCGCGCCCAGCAGCCGACGCGGTTCGAGTTCGGTGCGCACGGTCTGGATCAGCGACGCGCTCGGCTGCGGTGCGCGCTCGCTCTCGGCCGCCGTGGGAACGATGACGATGCTGATGTGGCCCGGCGCGTCCTGCGCCGACGCGCGGTCGGCGTCGAGGTTGCGCCGCGGCAGGCAGAGCACGCGGGCGATGGCGTCCGGTGCGGCGTTGCGCGCAAAGTGTTCGTGGTCGGCCAGCGTCACCGCGCGCTCTTCACGCCGCAGTTCGCGCACGGCGTCGGTCAGCTCCTCGTCGAGCGTTCGGGCGGGGTCGGGCGGCCGGCCAGGCCCGCGCAGCAGGCGCAGGAAGACCTGCTTGTCAGCGGCAGTGATGCGGTTGACGCGGTAGAGCAGCAACTCCGTCAGATAAGCGAAGAGCTCGATCAACGTGATGCCGGGGTCGGCTGCGTTGTGGTCGGTCCACTGCGGCGCCAGCGCAGGGATCAGCGCCCGCGCCTCTTCGACCAGGTCGTCGAAGCGGCGATCGTCGAGTTCGGGCAGGGTCAGCGGCATGGTGGGTTCAGGCCGCGACCAGGCTGATGCGGTGGTCGCCGGAATAGACGAGAAAACGCCCGGTGTCGGCCACGCCCAGGCGGTCTTCCTTCTCGGCCACTTGCAGCGTGCGCACGTGATCGACGCCGGGCACCTGCTCGAGCAGCGAGAACAGGTCCGATCGGTGCGGGCGGCGGCCGAAGGCCCAGCCGGTGCCGTCGGGCCCGCCGGTCAGCGAGTGCAGGAACCGGCCCAGCTCGGCCTGCACGCGCGCCGTCAGCGTGGCGGCCTCGTCCATCGACGACACCGCCACTTCGGCCGCCACGTCCACGCGCAGGTACTCCGGCCCCACCACCGACAGCACGGCCAGCGGCGAGCAGCGTTCGCCCAGCCAGGCCTGCACGCGCGCCAGCAGCGCCAGGCTCGGCGTCGGCCGCAGCGCGGCCGAGCGCGGCACGACGATCACGCTGACGCGGCCCGGCGACTCGCGGCGGCCGTCGGGGTCGAGCGCCAGGTCGAGCAGCGCTACCGCGCGCGCCCGCATCACTTCGGGCGAGGCCATGCAGGCCAGGTCCTCGTAGTCGTCCAACGCCACGGCTTTGCCGCGGTGGCGCACCGTGCGCGGGGCGCGCAGCGCGAAATCGGCGAAGGCTTCGGCATCGGCCCCGCCGGATGCGGGATCGGCGTTGGCGACGCGGTCGATCGAGGCGATCGCGGTCTGCAAGCCCGCCACGGCACCGGCCGCCACGTTGCCGGCACGACCGCCGCCGCAACGGTAGCGGGCCAGGCGCAGGTTGCCGACGCCGATGGGCGGGATCAGGCCGTGCACGCCGTCGCCGAAAACGAGCTCGCCGCTGGCGCGGTCGAGCACCGCGTGACGGTCGAACGGTCCGCTGCCGTGGAAGTCGTCGACCACGCTCCACGCCACCCAGGCGCCGCTGCCGGGCGCATCGCCGGCAGCCGCGGCGACGCCGCCCTCGCGCACCTGCAGCAGCTCACCCAGCAGCACCGGCTGGCGGCGGGTCTTGAAGCGCTGGCGCTTGCTGCCGTCGCTGGAGCCCAGCACTTCGTCGATGACGGTGGCCGCCTGCAGCGCCATCGTGGTGTTGAGCCGCAGGTGTTCAACTTGCGGCAGGAAGCGCAGGTCACCTTCCGCCCAGCGCAGACGGATCCAGAACTTCGTTGCCAAACCGAAGTCGGCCAGCAGCGTCAGATCCGGCGGCGGCAGCCATTCGACGACACCGGCGCGCGTCAGCCCGGCGCTGTCGTCGCCGATGACCAGCGCACCCCAGGCGCTGCCGTTCCAGTACTCCCATAGCAGGCGCGGCGCGGCTGCGGCGGATGCGTTGTCGGGCGGGCGGCCGAACAGCAACTCGGGCACATCGGCATGAAACGACAGCGGCGCGGCGGGCAGCGCCCGGTGCCGGGGGGGCGGCTCGAAGCCGAGGTAGAGCGCCGGGCGGCGCTCCGCCATCGGCTGGAACGCCTGCAGCGGCGTGCCTTGCATGAGCGTGTCCTGAAAGTCGTTGCGCGCAACGATCGCCTCGGCCGGCTGCTCGGGCAGCGTGGCGGCGAAGTCGACAGCCACGGCGGCCAGGATCGGTGGTGCAAAGCTCGGCGCGATGGACTTGAAGGTCTGTGGGTTCGGCGGCGTCGCGGCCGCCGGCGTCACCAGTTCGAAGCCGCCTTCCTTGCCGTAGTTGCCCGCCGCGATGCGCAGCCGCAGCCACAGCGCGTGCACGCCGCTCAACGAACGGGCCGTGGTCGCTGCGGGCAGCGCCAGCTTGACGTCGCCGCTGCGCGTCAGGCGCTCGGTGTTGTCCGCACCCGGCTCGAGCAAAGCCCAGTTGCGGCCGTCCCAGGTTTCCCAGGCCAGCGCGAGGTCGTTCGAAGCCTTTGCCGCCACCACCGAAGCCGGTGTGCCGCCTTGCGGGTTGGCCAGCGTCAGGTGCAGCGTGATGGCTGCACCCGTCAGAGCGAAGGCTTCGTCCAGCCCAACGTAGAACACGTCGCCGAACGCCGGGCGCTGGCCGAACGGCAGCAGCGGCTGATCGGCATCGAGCGTCTGCGCATTCGCCAGCAGCGCCAGCGGCGCCAGGCCGCTGCGGTCGAAATGGCCCTGCAAGCTCAGCGCCACGAGCGTCGGCAACTGGTCGCTGCGCACGCGGCCGGGTTGGGCTGTGTTGGCGGTCGTGATGGGCGTGAGCAGGCGGCAGCGCAGCCACGGCCCGCTGTGGCCGGCGACGCTCTGCGGCGGCGGCGGCTGCAAGCGGCTGAAGACGATCGTTCCCGATTTCGTCAGGTTGGCGCTGCCGTCGGCCGTCACCGTCAGCGGCAGGCCCGCGGCGCCGTCCCAGAGGTCCCACTCGACGCGGCGCGGGTCGGGCGCCGGCAGATCGGCGGCGAGTTGCACCCGCAAACGCAGTTCGTCGAAGGCGGCCGCCGGGGCGAGTGCGCTGCTGGCGATGAACAGCACATGCTCGGTTGCGCTGTCGCCGTCGAACACCGACACCGCCTGCGCTTGCGGCCCGAGCAGGCCAGCGCTGCGGTCGGCAAAGCGGTCGGTCGTCGGGTCGCGCGAGAAGGCGGCGCCGAGCACGGCCGCGCTGACGACGAGCGCGCGCTCGGTCTCGAAGACCACGGGCTCGCTCTGCCCCGGCGGCGGCGGCGCCGCCACCGCGGTGCCGGCGGGCACGGCGACGCTGGCCGGGCTGCTCGCGGCGAGGCTGAAGGTCAGCGCCGCGCGCGCCGGCTGCGGCGGCAGCGGGCTCGCGCCCAGCAGATCGAAGAAGGCCAGCCGCTTTTTCTCCGGCGCCTGGTTCAGCCGCTCGACGATGATTTCGGCGAAGCGCGCGAACACGCCGATCAGCGCCGGCGCGGCCCCGCCCGACGGCGCGGGCGGCGCGTAGTGCTGCAGCAACTCGCTGGTCTGGCGCGTGAAGTCCGCGGCGCGGCGCGTGTCGATCGGCGGCGGCGCGAACGGATCCATCAGGCAGCCCCCTGCTGCTCGAGGTAGAACGGATAGACCAGGTTGAAGACGTTGTTGGTGGCGCGCACCTGGTAGCGGATGTCGATCAGCAGCACCTCGGCGGCATCGCCCGTGCGCACGCCAACGTCAACCACGTCGATGCGCGGTTCGAGCCGCAGCAGCGCTTCGCTCACCGCTTCCGAGACGTGGCCCGCGGTCGTGTCGTCGTTGGGCTCGAAGACGAGGTCGTAGATGCCGCAGCCGAAGTCCGGCCGCATCACCCGTTCGCCCCTGGCCGTGCCGAGGATGATGAGGATCGACTGGCGCACGCTGTCTTCGTAGGCCGCGAACGGCCACGCACCCTGCTCGTCGGGCCGCACCGGAAACGCCACGCCAACGCCGAGAAAGGTCTTGGCCATGGGTGTCAGCCGATGTTGACCGTGCCCGTGGCCTGCACATGGCCCACGGGCAGATCGGCCGGGTCGTTGCAGGTCATCGCTACGTCGCCGGCACGCGCCGCCGGGCGGCCGTTGATGCGCACGGTGGGGCTGCCTTGGACGACCGTGCCGCGGTTGCTGGGCGGCTTGGTGAAGCCCCCGCCGGCCGGCACGTGCGGCGGGATGCTGGTTGCCGTGCTGCCGACGGTCGCCGCGGGCCGGCCCATCAAACGAACGTTGCTGCTCAGGTTGCCGTCGAGCATGCCGGTGAACGGGTGCGGCAGCAGAGCCGGCACGCCGGCGGGCGTGACGACCAAGTGCATGTCGACAGCGAGCACGCGGTCGCCGAGTTTGGCTGCGGGAAGGCCCATCGTTGCGATGCCGGTTCAGTTGATATCGACCGTCGCGCCGCGCACCTTCACCGGGCCGGCGGCGCCGATGTCGAGCTGGCTGCCGGCCTCGATCTCGATCTTGGCGAGCGATTCGATGCTGACGTTGCGGGCCTGGATCGACACCGTGCCGTTGTGCGCCAACAGCCGCAAGTCCTTGCCGGCGGCGACGGTGACACGGTTCTTCGTCAGGTCGATTTCGACCAGGTTGCCGCTGTCGGCATCGCCGATCTCGATCTTGCGCACCTTGTTGACATCGGACAGGCGCACCACCTGTCCGCCCTTGGCTCGAATCTCGATCGTCTCCCGGCCCGGCTCGTCGCTCAGTTCCACCGCGCGGCCATTCTTCGTGCGCAGCGCCAGCGTCTCGTGGCCCGGCTCGTCGTCGAAGACCAGCGCCTGCCCGCTGCGCGACGCCAGCACGCGCTTGTGGTTCTTGCCGTCGGCATTGACCTCGGGCGGCTTGCTCGCGCCGTTCCAGAGCGCACCGAGCACGAACGGAAAGCGCGGGTCGCCGTTGGCGAAGACGACCAGCACCTCGTCATCGACCTCGGGCAGGCAGAACAGGCCGAACTCCTTGCCCGCCATCGGCGTGGCGATGCGCGCCCAGGGGCTTTCGTGGTCGTCGCCCCAGCAGGGGAATCTGAGCTTGACGCGGCCGAGCTCTTCGGGATCGCGGTTGTTGGTCACCACGGCAAGGTAGGCGCCGGTCTGGCGGCCGGCCGCGGGTGCCTGCCCCGCCGGGTCAGCCAGGAAGTCGTACAGGTTCATGAGCCGCTCCGCCGCAGTTGAAGGTGGGTGGTGAAACTCTCGCCGCAGCGGTGGCGCGCCGACGCGATCAGGTAGTCGCCGCTGAAACGGCGGCCGACGCCCTGCACGCCGACCCACTCGCCGGCGTGCAGCTCGGGGCGGCCGGCGCAGACCGCATCGGCCTGAACCAAGCCGAGCGCCACCTCGTCCAGGCGTGCCTGGCCGAGCTTCGTCAACTCGCCGTCCTTGTCGATCTTCGGCGCCACGGACAGTACCTCGGCGGCGTCGCCGAAGGCCTTCTTGACCAGCGCCGGAGCGCCGACCTCGGTGCGGGTCACCAGCGTGGAGGAGCGGGCCACGGCCTCGACCTGCTTGTTGTCGCGCAAGGTGCCACCGCGCGCAGTGACTTCGGTCACCAGGCCGGCGGTCGAGATGCGCGGCAGAAAGTCGAACAGATCGCGGCCGAGTTGCAGCGCCGGCAGCAGCGGCGCCCTCAGCGTGCGCCGGCGAAAGACCAATGCACGCTCGCGCACCAGCAGATCGAAGCCGATCGCACGCGCCCGTTCACGCAGCAGATCCCAGTCCGAGCGATCGACCTGGACCACGAAGTCCAGCGTCACCCCGCTGTCCTCGATGCGTGCGTCGAGGCCGACAGACTGAGCCATCTGGCGCGCGATCTCGCTGTCCTTGCGGTTGACGAAGGTGCGTGTCTTGCGCCCGCGCAGCAGCCGGTGCGCGCGGTCGAAGCCGCGCACCGTGAGGCGGGGCTGCCCGCGGCTGCTGAAGGCGGCCTCGAGCGCGGTGATTTCGCCCTCGATCACCGGCGTCAGCTTTTTTCCCATGCCGAGCCGGATGTCGACGCTGTCGCCGATGGCCAGGACGCGGGGGTTATCGACCCAGGGCAGCGGGAATACGTCTTCGGAGTTCTGCACGTCGAAGGTGAACATGGCCGGCCAGTCGAGGTTCTCGTCGATGACGACTTCGGTGACGGCCAGGGCGACGCTCAGCGGCAGCGCCCGGCCGTTGACCTTGATCGCAAAGTCGGCGAATTCGTACTGGTTGAGCTGGGGCGTGGGCACGGCAGGCCTCGTCAGCTCGGATCCGGGATGGACAGGGTGCGGCCCACCTCGAGGCGCCGCGGGTCATCGAGATCGTTCGCATCGGCGATGCGACGCCACTGCCGCGGGTCCTGGTAGACGGCGGCGGCAATCGAGCTCAGCGTGTCGCCGCGGCGCAGCGCACGCGTGGTGAGTTCGGGATCGGTCTCGCGCAGGTCGAGCTCGGGCTGCAGAAACTCGGTGAAGCTCAAGGACAGATCGGCGCGCAGCGGGTTGCCCAGGGCCGAGAACAGCGTGAAGTTCTGCGTCAGCTGGGTCAACACGCCGGTGAACGGAAAGTCCGACCCCAGCGGCGCCAGGCCCCAGATCAGGCGAACGATCGGCGGGCGGCCGAGCAATCGGTCGATGCGGGCGAGCGCGGCGATGCGGTTGGTGAGGAGGCGCACGTCGGGGACGGGCACGCCGGCGACGGGTTCGGTGACGTCGTAGAACAGGTTCAGCGTCAGCCGGCGGTTGCGTCCGCCGCTGAACTGCAGCGGCGGCGCGTTGAGCTTGCGCACCGGCGCGCCTGTGGGTTCGCCTTGCGCGTCCGGCTGCGCGCCGCCCGGCCAGTCGACGTCTTTCGTCACCGACACCGATTCCGGGTTGAACTGCACGACGATGACCTTGAGCAGCTGCGGGATGCCCTGCGCGTCCAGCGGCGTGATGACGAGCTTGGCTAGCGCCATGGACGGCCTCCGCGGCGTTCGAACTCGATCTCCAGCCGCCGCAGCACGAGGCGGCTGACGCGTTCCACCAAGGCTTGCAGCGGCGGTTCTTTCGCTGCCTGCTGCGGCAATTCAGCGCCGGCACGCGGTGCTGCAGCGGCGGGCGCAGTGGGCACTGAAACAAGCGCGGGCGATGCCGGCTGCGCAGACGGCACGAGCGCTGTGTGAGCGGTGGCGCGCAGCGGCAGAGCGACGACGCGCGGCGATGCGTCGCGCGCCGAGTCGAAACGCTCCGCGACCAGCGGCAGCGCCCGCTGCGGTGTTGACTCCGGGGTCCGCAGCGGCTGCACGAGAGCCGGCGCCGGGTTCGCCACCGGCGGCACGACAGGGGCTGGCGGCATAGGTTGTGCAGTCCCCGGCGAGAGCGTTGCCGGTGTCGATGCCTGCGAGGAGCCTGCTGCGACCGGGCGTTGCGCCGCCACGGTCACCGGCAGCGCAGGCGCGGCATGAACAGTTGTCGCCAGCGTCTGCGCACGCGTCGGCGGCAACGCGCTCTCGCCGTCGCGCGCGGCAGGCTGCGGCGACATCGGTGCCGGCGGCTGCGCCTTGACCGCAGGCGGCGGCAGCGCAGCGGACAACGGTGCGCGCCGGATGCGCAGGCGTGGACCCGCAGCCGATTCCCGCTCCGATGGCCGAGCCCGCGGCGCGTCGGGAAGAGGCAGCGCCACGACCGGTGCCGCCACCGGTGGCATGACCCACGCCGACAGCCCGCCGGGCAGCTGCGGCGCCGCCGGCGCGCTTGCCTGTTCTTCGGCCATCACGCCGCGCGCGAGCAGGCGCGCCGACAGCGCGTCGTGGCGCTGCTGCCACGCCAACCAGCGCGCCACGCGGGCTCGCGCCGGGCGCGTATCGATGACACCCAGCGGCAAACGGCCGCGCCGCAGCAGCCGCTCCAGCAGGTCGCCTGCGCCGTTGTCCATCACGCTGCCCGGCTCCACTTCAAGCCGCCGTGCACGAGTTCGATGCTCTCGAACGCAACGCCGTTGCTCTCGGCACGCAGGTCGGGGCCGGTCCACTTCACGGGCAATGCCTGGCGGAAGTCCCAGCGCATCACCGGCACCCGGCTCGTGTCGAGCAGCAGGACCGTGCCGTTGCGGCGCCGCGCGCGGCCGTTCGCCGCGTCCTGGCACCAGGCCCACAGGCCGTCGAGTTCCGAGAGGCCGCGCTTGAAGACCAGCGGCGGGTGCTTGATGCGGCCGCCGAAGTGGTGCACGTGGTCGTTGCTGCCGCCTTCGCGGTACTCCTTGGTCTCGACCTCGAACTGCAGGCCGCTGCATTCGCTGAAGCCGGCCGCGATGAGGCCTTCGATCTCGATGGTGAAATTGAAGGCGCGGTAAGGATCGCGCCGCTCGCCGGTTCGTGCCATGTCAGCTTTGCCTCTTGTTGTTCATGCCGGTTCTTGCTGCCGGCGGTTCAGGCCGGCGATGCGGCGCAGCCAGCGCCGGCGTTCCTCGTGCTCCATGCCCATCAGATGGGCGTGCGGCCAGTGAAAGTGATATGCGATGTACGCCACCTCGTCGTAGAGCCGCTCTACGGGGTAGCGCCAGACTCCCCCAGGCTGTCGAGCGCCAGATCGAACTCGCGTTCGCAGTGCGGGCAGCGCGCATGCACCTGGTCGCTGCCGGTTTCGTTGATGCGGCGGTACAGGTCCTGCAGATACTGCAGGTCGGCGGCGAACAGCGTCTCGATGACGCGCGGGTTGATCGCCTCGAGCGTGCCCAGCCGAGTGACCACGCGTGACAGCAGGATGATCAGCAGGTACGCCGGGTTGGCCTGCACCCGCGGGTCCTTCAGCGGCGCCACCTCGTCGAACGCCGTGGCCAGCCGCATCACGCCTTCGCGGTGCAGGGTGCCGTCGGCATCGACATGGCCGCGCGGCAAGGTGAAGCTGAATTCGGTCTGCATGGCCTACACCTTGCGGACTTCTTCGTGGACGATCTCCAGCGACTCGATCGCGACCGCGTTGGTGCTGGCGTTGAACGACGGGCCGGTCCACTTCGAAGGCCAGGCGTTGCTGAAATTCCAGCGCAGCTTCTCGGCGCCGCGATCGTCGAGCAGCACGATCGAGCCGTTGCGCGACTCGGCCTTGCCGTCCATCACCGTCAGGTACCAGCGCCACAGCTCGTCGGAATCGGTGATGCCGCGCTTGAGCGTGATCGACGAGAACTTGCTCAGGCCGGGCAGCTTGCGCACGTGGTTGGGATCGCCGCCTTCGCGGTAGTCCACCGAGTCGGTGCTCGCATCCAGGCCGCCCACTTCCTGGAAGCCGGCCTGCGTGATGTTGTCGATCTCGACGAGAAAGTTGAAGCCCCGGTAGGGGTCGATGCGGGTTCCGGTGGCCATGGTCTGGGTCTCCTTCGAAACGTTGCGCTAATCGCCAGCCTTCGGCGTCGCGCGAGCCCGGCTTGCGCACCAGGCGCAGCAGAACGAACTCGGCCGGCACCGTGGTGGCCAGGCCGATCTCGGTGATCACCTCGCCGCTTTCGCGGCGCTCGGTCGGATTGGTCTCGGCGTCGCACTTGACGAAAAAGGCCTGCTCGGCAACGGCGCCCTTGAGCGCGCCGGCCTGCCACAGCTCGGTGAGGTGCGTCTCGAGTTCGCGCTGCACGCGCAGCCACAGCGCCGGACCGTTGGCTTCGAACGCGGTGGCGCCGAGCGCGAGGTCGAACCCAGCGCTGCAGCGCCAGGAAGGTGCGGCGCACGCTGACATGGCGCCAGGCCGGATCGCGGCTCAACGTGCGCGAACCCCAGACGCGGATGCCGCGGCCGGGCAGCGCGCGCAGGCAGTTGACGCCTTCCGGGTTGAGCCGGTCCTGGTGGCCGGCATCGACGGCCACTTCGAGGTCGAGCACACCGAACAGCTCTTCGTTGGCCGGTGCGCGGTGCACGCCGGCCTGCGCATCACGCCGTGCATAGACGCCGGCGACATGGCCGCAAGGCGGCTGCAGGCGATTGGCGGTGGTACGCAGCCAGGGCCAGTACAGCGCGGCGCCGATGGGTTCGGGCAGTCCGCGCACGACCTGCTCGCGCTGCGCCAGCACGGTATCGACGGCGCTGCCGGGAAAGCTGTCGAGCACGGCGAAGCGGCTGCCGGCCTCGGTGCACGCGACGATCAGCCGCTGCTGCAGGCGCAGCGCGGCGTCGCGGTCGAAATCGGCGCCGGCCGCGGGCAAGGTCAGCGCGTCGGGCATCGCAACGAGGTCGATCTCGGGCACCGCGCCGAGGCGGTCGAGCGCCTCGGCCAGTGCCGCTTCGGTGCGCTCACCACCGTCGGCCCAGGCGACGTGGCAACGCGTGCCGCCGTTGGCGAAGAAGCCTTCGACAGCGCCTTCGAGAAAGCCCGCTGCGCCGGGCTCGAAGCGCAAGCGAAATTCGGCCATGTCCTGCAGCGCCAGCAGCGGCGGCGGCGCCGACCCCGCATGCGGTTGGGCGAAGCCCACGAAGCCCGGCACGCCGCTGGCCGGCACCGGCGGCGGCTGTGTGGCGACGTCCTGGATGAAGACGCCGGGGCTGCGCAACAGCAGTTCCATGGGCCGGGCTTTCAGTTGCCGTCGCTGCCGCTGAACTGGCTGATGCGGAAGATCACGAACTCGGCCGGCCGCACGATGGCGACGCCGATCTCGGTGACGACCTGGCCGATGTCGCGCAACTCCGGCGGGTTGGTCTCGGCGTCGCACTTGACGAAGAAGGCCTGCTGCGGCGTTTCGCCGAACAGCGCGCCCGAGCGCCAGACGTTGGTCAGGAAGGCCGTGACGTTGCGCGTGATCTTCTGCCACAGGTCCGGCGTGTTCGGCTCGAACACCACCCACTGCGTGCCTTCGTCGATCGACTCGCGCAGGAACAGCATCGTGCGGCGCACGTTGACGTACTTCATGTCGGCGTTGGCGTCACCGCCGACGGTGCGCGCGCCCCAGACGACGATGTTGCCGTTGAGCTGGCGCAGCGCGTTCACGCCCGACGGGTTGAGCCCGTCCTGGTCGGCGCGGCTCATCGCCTGCGTCAAGTCCAGCGCGCCGCGAATCGCCTCGTTGGCCGGCGCCTTGTGCACGCCGCGTTCGCTGTCCACGCGCGCATAGATGCCCGCCAGATGGCCGCTCGGCGGCACCGCGACGAGGCCGTCGCCCTGCCGGTCCTGCAGCCGCGTCGCCGGGTCGAAGACCTTGATCCACGGGAAGTACCAGGCGGCGAAGTCGCTGCGCGAAGGCGCCAGGCCGGCCGAGCCGGTCTGCGTGAGTGCCGTCAGGTCGGGCACCGTCGGCGGCCCGTCGAGGATGGCGAACCGGTCGCCGACGTTGACGCAATGCGCCACCAGCTTGTCGCGCAGCGCGGCGTCGGTGAAACCCGGCGCGGCAACGAGCGCGATCTCGTCGATCGTGGCAAAGGCCGCCAGCGCTGCGTCGAAATCCACCACGTCGGCGACCCGCACCACATAGCAGCGGCTGCCGCCGTTGTTGAAGAAGCCGTAGACCGCGTGCGCCAGCAGGCGGTGCCCCTCGTCGATGGCCAGCGGCTGCTTCTTCGATTCGGTTGCCGCCGCGGCTGCGGCGTCGCCCACCAGATCGCCGAAGCGGCGCGTGAACTGCGACCAGCTGGTGACGAGCTCCGGCTTCTTGGCCTGCGCGGCCGGCGCGAAGTCGACGAACTTCACCGCGCCGGCACCGGCGGCCGGGTCGGGCGCGATCTGGCGGATGCGGTCCGGCACCAGGCCGACAAAGCCGGCCGTGCTGGTGCCGACGCCGGCAATCGGCTTGATCGCGGACGGCACCTCTTCGACATAGACGCCGGGGGACAGATAGACAGGCATGTCAGTTCTCCGTTCTGGGGGCCGCAGTGCGCCTGGACCTTGGCGCAGGTTTGATCGCCTGAGCTGGATTCGCGGCGTTGCGCTCGCCGAGCCGCAACGCGTGGAGCTGCACCAGCGCCGCGGTTTGCGGCGCCGGCTCGGCCAGTGCAATGGCCAGCGCGACGCGAACCGTGATCGAGGGCCGCAGCCGGTTGCCGATGGCGGTCCAGAAGTCACGCGGGTCGTTGCCCGGCGGCGCCTGGGCCACCGACATCGCCGGCGCCACAGGCGATGACTTCAGGCTGCCTTGCAGCAGCGCGTCGGGCAATGTGGGATGGCAGCGCAGCAGCGCCAGCGCGTGGCCGAGCAGGCTGTGCTCCTGCAACGCCGGCTCTTCGCCGCCCACCGGCCAAGCCGTGAGCAGGTAGGAGCACACCACGCGCAGCGGCGGCGGCAACAGAAGCGCGCCCGGCGGCTGGCGCAGCAGCGTCGGTTCGCTGTTGCGCAGCTCCAGGTCTTCGCGTATGTCGTAGAGGAACAGGTTCAAGGTCGTGCGAGTCGGCGTGAACGATTCGTTCGGGTGGTCGAAGGCGATGTCGACAGCGGCCAACTCGCGCGGCACGCTCGGTGCCGTCAGCAGCGCGCGCAACGTGCGGCTGAGGTCGGCGATCACGCCGCTTCCCGTTGCCGCGGCTCGGCCGCGACCGACGCCGCAGGCTCGCTCCAGCCGCGGCCGAGTTTCTGATGTTCGCGGCGCACTGCCTGCGCCAGGTGCGCGGGGCCGATCGCGCTGCCGTCACGTGCAGCCAGGAAGGCCGCGGCGAGCGCGATGTTCCTGATGTGGCCGCCCGCCAGCCGCACGTCGCGCGCCAGCGCCGCCAGGTCCACGTCCGGCGCCAGCGGCGCTTCGGCGGGGAACGCGAGCGTCCAGATGCGCAGCCGCTGCTGCTCGTCGGGAAACGGGAACTCGACGATGGCCTGCATCCGGCGCACGAAGGCGTCGTCGAGGTGGTGCCGCAGGTTGGTCGCAAGGATCGCCACGCCTTCGTGTTCCTCCATCTTCTGCAGGAGATAGCCGACCTCGATGTTGGCGTAGCGGTCGTGCGCGTCCTTGACCTCCGAGCGTTTGCCGAACAGCGCGTCGGCCTCGTCGAAGAACAGGATCGCGTTGGCATCCTCGGCGGCCGCGAAGACACTGTCGAGGTTCTTCTCGGTCTCGCCGATGTACTTGTTGACGATGCGCGAGAGGTCGATCTTGTACAGGTCGAGCCCCAGCTCTGCGGCAAGTACCTCGGCCGCCATCGTCTTGCCGGTGCCCGGAGGGCCGCAGAACAGCGCGCTGATGCCCTTGCCCAGCGACAGCTTGCGCTCGAACCCCCAGTCGCCGAAGACGGTGGCGCGGTGCAGCACCTGATCGCAGAGTTCGCGCAGTTGCGCCTGCGCGTCAGAGGGCAGCGCCAAGTCGGCCCAGCGCTGGCGGCAGGCACGCTTGTGCGCGAGGCGCGCGAGGCCAGCGCCGGCTTGCGCCCGCGCTGCCTGCATCAGCTCGTCGAGCTGCACCCTGGGAGAGTCCGCGCCGGCGACGGCTTGTGCCGCGCCGCGCCAACGAGCCAGTGCGTGCGCGTGGCTCACGGCCCGTGAAACCTGACCCTGTGTCAAGCGGAAGCGCCCGCCGAGCGTACGGATATCGCTGTTCGAGAGTTGCAGCGCCGCGCCATCGAGCGCGGTGCGCCAGGCGGCGATGCGGGCTTTGAACGCCGGCATTTCGAGGTGCAACGCAACGACGGCCGCAGCGCTGCGTTCGCCAGCCAGCCACGGCGCCGGGCCGGCGACGACGACCACGCTATCCTGGCCGACCAGGCGCGCCACCAATGCGGCCGCCGCATCGACCGCAGCAGTCACGCTCGGGCCGATGAAGTCGCGCAGCAGCACGACGGCCTGCCGCATCACGGCCTCGCGCGCCACCAGCGCGGCGCTTCGGTCGAACTCGGATGGCGGAGAAAACTGTCGCGTCAAGTCGACCTCCAGCACGTCACAACCGCGTTCGCGCGCAATTGCCAGCGCTGCGCAGCGCTTGCCCACACCGTTGGGCCCTTGCACGTGCACGACCAGCGCGGCGCCAGCGGCTGTGGCCTCGCGTGACAATGCCTTCAGCGCGCGCTGCGTCGGTTCGGTCAGGACTCCGTCGGCCGAATCTGCGGCGGGTGTCAGCAGCCGGCATGAGGACTGCAAAAGCGGATGCAGCCGATCCCGCCCGAGCAACCAGCCGACCACCTGTTCGTCGAGCTGCAACGCGCGTGCGAGCACGGGGCCGGGCGGATGCGCGTCGTCTGCTGCGAGCTCGACGATGCGGTGGCGCACGAGCGGTGCATCGGGCAGGAAATGAGCGCGTCGCGCCAGCTTGTCTTCGATGCCAGAGCAAAGCAGGTTCAACGCCAGGTCAACGCAAGGACGCCGACGAGTGACGTCGTCCTGCAGGTATGCATACAGCCGCTCGTAGCGCAAGTCGAACTCCGGCGCCAATGCGATCAACACGACATCGAGGTCGAACGCCGACAGGCCCAGTCGATCCTGCAGGCGATGGAGCGTCGGCAGGCGACTGCCCAGCGGCAACGACTGCGCGCTACTTTCAGTGAGGATTGGTGCGCCCGGGGGCTGCTCCAGCAGGCGTTGCACCTCCTGCGCATCGATGTGCAAGCCCCGGTACGGATCTTCCTGTGCGAACTGCTGCTTTGCCCTCGCGACACCGCAGGCGATCAGCGCATCGAGTCGTCGAAACGCGGATTGCAACTCCACCGCCAACAGGCATCGATCGTTGAACATGCATTGATATCCAGGCTTTGCTCACACAGACGGCCGACACGCAGTCCGACCCCTTCTCGCGATGGTTGACGTAGAGCAAGACTAGTCTTGGGCTCGCGGAACGCCCCCCCTAGATCGGCTTTGTTTGTTTCAAAGCGCAAGCTGCAAGAGAGCTGCGCGGTACTCGGCGGACCACTACGGCCATCAGGCGCGAGGAACCGTTTCCCGTACAGCGCAATGGCATCGTCGAGTTTTTTCCGCGCGAACGTCGGCACTTCGGAGGAAAGGCGCGTCGTACGCTGTCACGGCACGCCGGCGTGCTTCTGAGTCAGCTCAGCTCGATCCACACCGGCGCGTGGCGCGTGATCGCTGGACTTCCCCCAGCCGCGCACCTCAATGTTGACTGCCCCAGCACGCAGCCGCGGCACGAGCGGCGGGCTCAACATGAAGTGGTCGATGCGCAGCCCGGCATTGCGCTGGAACGCGTTGCGAAAGTAGTCTCAGAAGGTATAGATGGTTTCGTCTGGATGCAACGTGCGCAGCGCGTCGGTCGACCCCTGGGCCATCAGGCGCTCGAACGCTTCGCGGGTCTCCTCGCGAAACAGCGCGTCGTCGACCCAGCGCTCGGGCTTGTCGAGAGATGCACCCCAAGGATCACTTTGCGCCGGTCCGCCAATGATTGGCTGAACGAGTGTGAGGACACCGGACGGCGGCGAAGGTCCGCCCGCCCCGCTGCATTTGCTGACGCTCAGGCCCTTGCGGCCGCCGGAGACAAAACCCTCCGCCGTTCAATACCCCAGCGCCAGCCCCGAGTTGCGCCGCGGATCGTTGGCGCCGTAGAACCGGTTCTTGCCCACCGCCTTGCCGCCGAGCGACGGCGCGCCGACCATGATCGCGGCCATGTGGTTGGCCGGTTGCGGCGTGCCGAACTTGTGGCCCATGCCTTCGAGCAGCTTGCGCGTGTCGGGGCTCAGCGCGAACGTCTCGACGTTGGTCGTCTCGGGCAGCCACTGCTGGTGGAAGCGCGGCGCGTCCACCGCCTCCTGCACGTTCATGCCGTAGTCGATGACGTTGACGATGGCGTGCAGCACCGCGGTGATGATGCGGCTGCCGCCCGGCGTGCCGAGCACCATCACCGGCTTGCCGCCCTGCGTGACGATGGTCGGGCTCATCGAACTCAACGGGCGCTTGCCGGGCGCGATCGAATTGGCCTGGCCCTGCACCAGGCCGTAGAGGTTGGGCACGCCGACCTTGGCGGTGAAGTCGTCCATCTCGTTGTTGAGCAGCACGCCGGTCTTGGGCGCGGTGACCTTGGCGCCGAACCAGTCGTTGAGCGTGTAGGTCACCGACACCGCATTGCCGAACTTGTCCACGATCGAGTAGTGCGTGGTGTTGCTGCCTTCATGCGGCGGCACACCGGGCTTGATGTCTTTGCTGATGCCGGCCTTGGCGGGGTCGATCGCGGCGCGGATCTTTTCCGCATAGCCCTTGTCGAGCAGCCGATCGAGCGGGTTCTTCACGAAGTCGGGGTCGCCGAGGTAGCTGTTGCGGTCCATGTAGGCATGGCGCATGGCCTCGATCTGCACGTGCACCGCCTGCGCCGAGCGGAAGCCCCAGTCCTTGAGCGGATAGCCTTCGAGCACGTTGAGGATCTCGCAGACGATCACGCCGCCCGAGCTCGGCGGCGGCGCCGAGACGATACGGTAGCCGCGGTAGTCGCACTCCACCGGCGCCAGTTCGCGCGTCTGGTACTGGTCGAGGTCGGCCTGCGTGATCAGCCCCTTGCCGGCCTGGCTGGCGGCGGCGATGGCCGCGCCCACCGGGCCCTTGTAGAAGCCGTCGGCGCCCTTGTCGCTGATCGCGCGCAACGTGGCCGCGAGGTCCTTCTGCACCAGCTTGCCGCCCGGCTCGAAGGGCTCGCCCTTGTTGAGAAAGATCGCGCCCGACGCCGCGTCGGCCTTGAAGTCGGCTGTCGCGGTGACGAGCATGTCCACGTCGCCCTGGTCGAGCGTGAAGCCGTCCTGCGCGTACTTGATGGCCGGCGCCATCACGGCGCTGCGCTTCATCGTGCCGTACTTGGCTAGCGCCATCTCGAGCCCATGCACGGTGCCCGGCACGCCGACGGCGAGATGGCCGTTGGTGCTCAGGCCCTTGATCACGTTGCCGTCCTTGTCGAGGTACATGTTGGCCGTGGCCGCCAGCGGCGCCTTCTCGCGGAAGTCGAGAAATGTCTTTCGCCCGTCGGCCAGCTGGATCGTCATGAAGCCGCCGCCGCCGAGGTTGCCCGCTGCGGGATAGACCACCGCCAGCGCATAGCCCACGGCGACCGCGGCATCGACCGCGTTGCCGCCGTCTTTGAGCACATCGACGCCAACGCGCGTGGCCAGGTGCTGCGCGGTGACGACCATGCCGTTCTCGGCGGCCGCCGGCGCCATCGAGGCCGCTGGCGCAGCCGTGAACCAGAACGTCGTTGCGGCCGCGATCAGCGCGTACCGAAGTTGGCGTGCTTGCATGTCGAGCCCTTCTGGGAAAGAGGCTGCGCATGCTACGCCGTCTTGACGCGCCGCCCTCAGCGCGGGTTGCTTCGCGCCTGATGTTGCGCAATCGCCTTTTGCAGGTCTTGCAGTTCCTCGCACGGCAACAGGCAGATCGAACGCAACGCGTCGAGATGCTTTTGCGCACTCGCCACATCGCCCACCATCAGGTAGGCCTCGCCGATGTATTCATGTGCTCCGCGGTGCTCCGGCTTGATCGCCAGCGCGCGCTTGTAGTGCAGGAAGGCCTTGTCCATCTGGCGCAGCTTGCGGTGCGCGAAACCGAGCTCGTTGTGCAGATCCGCCGCATCGGGAAAGCGCCGCAGCGCGGACTGCAAGCGCTGCAGCGCAGCCGTGAAGTCGCCGGCCTTGACCGCCGCACGGCCGGCCGCGTAATCGGCGTCGGCCAGCAGCGCCTCGTCGTCGCCGTCGTCCGACGAGACGGCGCCGGCGCCACGCGGCAGCAGCGCCAGCGCCGCCAGCGCCGCCAGCGCCAACGCTCGCCGGGCGCGCTTCACTTGGCGGCCAGGTAGGTCTTGGCGCGCATGATCTCGGGCAGCGGCGTGTCGGCTTCGCGCGTCAGCTCGAGCAATTTCGCGTAGTGGCCTTTGGCCTTGTCGCGCTCGCCGGCGGCGTCGGCCGCCGCAGCGGCGCCGGCAAAACCGCGCAACCGGTTCGGCTCGCGCAGTTGCGACTGTTCGAACTCCTTCAGCGCCGCCGCCGGCTGCTTCAGCTCGAGCAGCATTTCGCCGAGCAGCTCGCGCGCCGGCGCCATGCGGCCCGGCGTGACGATGTGTTTCTCGTTGCGGTCCTCGAGGTCGGCGGCGGCGCGCATCAGCTTCACGGCATCGTCTTGCTGGCCCTTGGCCTTGGCGATCCACGCCGCGGCGGCAAGCCGCTGCACCTCCACCTCGGCAGCCCAGTAGTTGTTCTTGGCCTCGAGCAGCGCCTTGTGCTGCGCCTCCAGGCGCTGCGCATCCTCTTCGGCAGCCGCGACGTCGCCCTTGCGCGCCGCGCCGAGCGCACGCGCAAAGCTCGTGATGGCCTCGCAGTGCGCGAACGCGGTGCCCTGCATCGGCAGCTTCGCGGCCGCGGCCCAGTCGCCACGTTCGAGCGCCAGCCGCGCCGGCATCGCCACGGCGGCATAGGGGCCGGGGAACTGCGGCAGCTTCGCGCCCTCGACGCTCTTGAACTCGTCGAGCACCTTGCGCGCTTCCTGATCGCGCCCGAGCTGCAACTGGGCGTACACCATGTAGTCGGCGGCGTGGAAGGCTTCGAGCGTGCTGCCGTCCTTCTTGGCCACGTCGGCCGAGCGCCGGTTGCCCGCCACCGAGTCCTGCCAGGCACCGACGCGCGTGAAGATGTGCGAGGGCATGTGCAATGCATGCGGCGCGTCGGGCGCGATCGCCGAGTACTTGCGTGCGGCCGCCAGCCCCTGCTTGGCGATCGGCGGTGCGTCGTAGCTGTGGATCAGGTAATGCGCGACGCCCGGATGGTCCGGGTACTTGACGAACTGCTTTTCGAGCACAGCGGCCGCCTTCATGTAGGCGGCGTAGGTCTGGTCGGCCTGCGACTGCGTGCCGGCGGTGTACAGCGCAGCGAAGATCTGCGCTTCGTCGTCGGCCGGGTACTTGGCCGCCAGCGCGTCGAAAGCCTGCGCCCGCGCGAGCTGGCGCGCGCGCTCCGGCTTGTTGGCGAAGTCGGCGTAGTAGCTCGCCACGGCCTCGATGTAGTCGCGCTCGCGCTCGGTCTTGGCACCGATGCTGCCGGCCCTGCTCGAGCGCCGCCAGCGCGGCCTCGACGCCTTTGGGCAATGCGCCCTGCCCGGCGAGCGGGTTGTTCATCAGGATGGCGGCGATGCCGAACGTGGCGATGGCGCAGCCCGGATCTTTCTCGAGCACGCTGCGGAACGCCTTCTCGGCGGCCGAGTACCAGAACGAGTGCAGCATCGCGAACGCCGGCTGCAATTCGGCCTGCACCTTGGCGTCGCAGGAATTGGCGAACTCGACCTTGCCGAGCCGGCCCTTGCCCTCTTCGGCTTCATGGGCCTGCACCGCGCCGCAGAGGATGGATGTTGCGGCGGCCACCGCCGCCAGATGATGAACTCGCATCGCTGCCTCCAGAGGTTCGCCCGGTGCGGCGCGCGGCGGGATTCCGTGGTCCAACGAGCGCGCCAATTTTTGCGCCGCGCGGTTGAAAAAGCGCCCCCTAGGGTCGCGTGTCGGGTTTGGTCAGCGCAATCCGATACCGGTCTTGCTTTGCAGCTCTTCGCGCGTCACGCCGGGCGCCATCTCGACCACCTCGATCCCCTCGGGCGTCACGTCCATCACCGCCAGGTCGGTGATGATGCGGTTGACGACACCGACGCCCGTCAGCGGCAAGGTGCATTGCGGCAGTATTTTCAGGTCGGTCGAGCCGTCCTTCTTCTTGGCCACATGCTCCATGACGACGATGCAGCGTTCGACGCCGGCAACGAGGTCCATCGCGCCGCCCATGCCCTTGACCATCTTGCCGGGGATCATCCAGTTGGCGAGGTCGCCTTGCTCGCTGACCTGCATCGCGCCCAGGATCGACAGGTTGATCTTGCCGCCGCGGATCATCGCAAAGCTGTCGTGGCTGCCGAAGATCGACGAGCCCGGGATCGTCGTCACCGTCTGCTTGCCGGCGTTGATGAGGTCGGCATCGACCTCGGCGTCGGTCGGGAACGGGCCGATGCCGAGCATGCCGTTTTCGCTTTGCAGCCAGACCTCGATGTCGGCCGGCACGAAGTTGGCCACCAGTGTCGGGATGCCGATGCCGAGGTTGACGTAGTAGCCGTCTTTCAACTCGCTCGCGGCCTTGGCGGCCATTTGGTCTTGGGTCCATGCCATCGTCGTTCTCCTAGGCGCTGCGCGTTGTTCGTTTCTCGATCCGCTTCTCGGGCTTCGCGTTGTGCACGATACGGTGCACATAGATGCCCGGCAGGTGGATGTCGTCCGGCGCCAATTCGCCGACCTCGACGATCTTCTCCACTTCGACGATGCAGACCTTGCCCGCCATCGCCGCGGCCGGATTGAAGTTGCGCGCCGTCAAGCGAAAGCGCAGGTTGCCCGAGGTGTCGGCCACATCGGCCTTGACCAGCGACACGTCGGGCACCAGCGACTGCTCCATCACATACGTGCGGCCGTTGAACTCGCGCAGCTCTTTGCCTTCGGCGACGATCGTGCCGACGCCGGTGGCGGTGAAGAACGCCGGGATGCCGGCGCCGCCGGCGCGCAGCTTCTCGGCCAGCGTGCCCTGCGGTGTGAATTCGAGCTCGAGTTCACCGGCCAGGTACTGGCGCTCGAACTCCTTGTTCTCGCCGACGTAGCTCGAGATCATCTTCTTGATCTGCCGCGTTTCGAGCAGCTTGCCGAGGCCGAAGCCATCGACGCCGGCATTGTTCGAAATCACGGTCAGGTGCTTCGCGCCCGAATCGCGCAGCGCATCGATCAACGCCTCCGGAATGCCGCACAACCCGAAGCCGCCGACGGCGAGCAGTTGGCCGTCCTTCACAACACCATCGAGCGCGGCCTTCGCGCTCGGGTAGATCTTTTTCATCCGCCGGTCTCCTGCAAAGAGGGCGAAGCGTACTACTTAGCTCGTTAAGTAGTCGTTACGTAGAATCAACTAGCGATGACCGACACCGACTACCGCACCGCGTTCGAGCAAGCGCCGATCGGATTGGTCATTTCGCGCGACCGCCTGATGGTGGCCTGCAACCAGCACCTGCTGGCGATGTTCGGTGCCCGCCATGACAGCGAATTCGCCGGCCGCAGCTTTGAGTTGCTCTACCCGACGCACGAAGAGTTCGAGCGCACGGGGGCGCGCATCATTGCCAGCCTCGACCGCAAAGGCTTCTATGCCGACGAGCGCATCATGAAGCGCTTGTCGGGCGAGCTGTTCTGGTGCCATGTCTCGGGCCGCGCGCTCGACCCGAAGCAGCCACACGCGGCCGGCATCTGGAGCTTCGAAGACCTGTCGGCGCGGCGCAAGGTTTCGGCCGCGCTGACGCCGCGCGAGCGCGAGATCGCGGCGCTGCTGATCGAGGGCCTCACGTCCAAGCGCATCGGCCAGCGCTTGACGATCAGCCCGCGCACCGTCGATGTGTACCGGGCGCGGCTGATGCGCAAGTACGGCGCCTCGACCACGCCCGAACTGGTCAACAAACTGCTCACCGCCTGATGCCGTTTCCCACAGCCACCGATGACGCCGGCTGGGACGCTCTGCTCGACGACGAGCGCGCACTGATGCCCGGTGTGACCGCGCTGCTGTCGCGCCACGGCCTGGCGCATGAACCGCGGCAGCGCTACGACAGCGGCTCGCTGCCGGTCTATGCCGTGGGCCCGCGGCATGTGCTCAAGCTCTTCCCGCCCTCGGAGCAAGCGCACGCGGCGGTCGAGGCGCGGGTGCTCGCCGCAGTGCACGGTGCGCTGCCGATACCGACGCCGCAACTGATCGCCGCCGACAGCCACGACGGCTGGCCGTACCTGCTGATGTCGCAACTCAGGGGCCAGCGCCTGGTCGATGCCTGGCCGGCGCTGACCTTGGCCGAGCGCGACCGCATCGCCGACACGCTCGGCGAAACCATCGCCGCGCTGCACGCCATCGACACCGCACCGTTGGCCGGGCTGCCGCCGCGCTTTGACGACTTCATCGCCGAACAGCGCGCCAGCGCGGCCCTGCGTCAAGCGCAACGCCGGCTCGATGCTCAGTGGCTGGAGCGGATCCCGGCCTTCCTCGAACGCTGGATGCCGCCGCGCGTCACGCAGCACGTGCTGTTGCACACCGAAATCATGCGCGAGCATTTGATGGTGGGTGAGGCGCGCCTGTGCGGCCTGTTCGACTTCGAACCGGCGATGCTGGGCGCGGCCGAGTACGAGTTCGCCTCCGTCGGCCTGTTCGTGGCCTGCGGCGACGCGCGCACCTTGCGCCGCGTGTTGCTGGCTTATGGCTATGCGCCGCAGGCGCTCGACGAAGCGCTGCAATGCCGCTTCATGGCCTACGCGCTGTTGCACCGCTACAGCAACCTGCGCTGGTACCTCGAGCGCCTGCCGGCCGGCAACGCAACGACACTCGAACAACTGGCAAGCCGCTGGTGGCCGCTGCACTGACCGAGACCCCCCGCTGATGATCACCGTCCACCACCTCGAACATTCGCGCTCGCAGCGCGTGCTCTGGCTGCTCGAAGAGCTGCGCCTGCCGTATGACGTTGAGCGCTACGAGCGCAACAAGGACACATCGCTGGCGCCGCCGGAGTTGCAACGCATCCACCCGCTGGGCAAGTCGCCGGTGATCACCGACGGCAAGGTCACCGTGGCCGAGACCGGCGCTATCGTCGAGTACCTGGTCGAGCAGGCCGGCGACGCACTGCGCCCGGCTGCCGGCACGCCCGAGCGCCACCGCTACACCTACTGGCTGCACTTCGCCGAAGGCTCGGCCATGCCGCCGCTGGTGATGGCGCTGGTCTTCAACCGCATCAAGAAAGCGCCGATGCCGTTTTTTGCGCGGCCGATCGCCAAGGCGATCGCCGACAAGGTGCTCGACGGCTTCGTCAAGCCCGACCTGAAGCGCCAGCTCGTTTTCATGGAGAGCGAACTGGCTTCGCGCCCGTGGTTCACCGGCCGCGCGTTCACCGCCGCCGACGTGATGATGAGTTTTCCGATCGAGGCCGCCTCGTCGCGCGGCGCGCTGAAGTCAAATTTCCCCAACCTCAACGGCTTTCTCGAGCGCATCCACGAACGGCCGGCCTACAAGCGCGCGCTCGATCGCGGCGGGCCGTACGCATTGCTCGGCTGACGCTCGGTAACCATGAACATGGAACGCCTTATGCATGGGGCTCGTGATGTTGACCCACGGAAGTCTCACCATGCTGAACGCAACGACGACAAAGTTTTCACATCACAAACCCGCTGACACCCAGTGGCGCAGCGACGGCCTGCGCGATTTCTTTCTCTACAAAGATCTTGGCGTCGAAGCCGCCACCGCGGGCCGCGTCATCGCGCAGCTCGTCAAGGCGAATCAAGCCCCGGAAAAGGGCACGGGATGGCACCGCCATGAGGCGGATTTCCACATCGTCATCATGATCAAGGGCTGGGCCCGGTTCATGTATGGCAAGCAGGAGACGCTGGTGGCCGCCGGCGACTGCGTGCACCAGCGGCCCGGCATCGTGCACTACCTGTTCGACTACTCGCCGGACATGGAGTACCTCGAGATCGTCGGCCCGGCCGACTTCACGTCGATCGACATGCCCGCGCCCTGCGCGGTGCCGGAGCCGACGCGCTGGGACGCTGCCGCTTGAGCTCAGTGCCCTCAGTGCCGCAGGAACGCGCGCTCGCGCCGCAGCGCGTCGGCCAGCGCGTTGTCACCCGCGCGTGACGCGGCCTCGATCAGCGTCAGGTCGATGATGTCGCGCTGCGCGTGGCTGCCGCCGAAGCGCTGCGCCACCGGCCGCACGCGGCGCAGCGATTGCACTGCGTCGTCGTAGCGGCCCAGCGCGAAGGCGTGAATCGCGCGCGTCGCGTCGAGGCCGACGTCGCGCAGGAACTCGCGGTTGTCGTCGTCGAGCGCCAACGCGCGCTGCTGCGCGGCCAGCAGCCGCTCGGCATCGGCGCCGCGATCGGCGCCGACGAAAGCCATCAGCGCGTGCATGTCGTTGAAGGCGTAGGTGCTGTCGGCGCTGACCGCCGCCCAACGATCGGCCAGCGCGTTCCAGCGCCCGCCCACCGGCACGCCGCGCAGTTGCAGCCGCCACAGCATCGCCGAAGCGTCGATCATGTCGAGCACCAGCGGCGACGCGTTGCCGAGGATGCGTTGATCGAGCAGCGCCAGCACCTCGTCCATCTGCTCCAGCCCGAGATGGAACAGCGCCAGGTGCCACCAGTTGTGCACGGCGAAGAAACTGCGCTCGCTCCAGGCCTGCGTGTCGCGCGTGAGCCAGGCCACGCCGTCGGCGCGCCGGTTCTGCATCTCCATGACATGCGCCACCGCATGCCAGGCCCAGCCGTCGAGGGGCTCGAGTTCGACCGCGCGCTTGCCGTAGAGCTCGGCATCGGCGTAGTCGGCGTTCTCCTCCAGGCCGAAGGCCAGCATCGACAGCACCGCGTGGTGGCCCGGCATGCCCTCGTGCCAGTGCGATTCGGCGCGCGCAATGCGGTCGCGCAGCATGCGCGAGCGGCCGGTGAAGAAATCGATCGCGTGGCCGGCCTGCAGCGCCAGCAGGTCGCGCGGATAGCGCGCCGTCAGGTCTTCGAGCACGCTGCCGGCCTCGTGCCAGCGGCCGTGCGACAAAGCACCCACCGCGCGCACGTGCAGCGCCTCGCGCTCGGTCGCCGGCAACACGGCCGCCGCCGCATGCGCGGCCTGCGCCGCGGGGATCGCCAGCGGCTCGGTGCCCAACAGGTTGAGGTAGGCCATCAGCACATGGCCCATCGTCATCTCGGGCGCTGCAGCGAGAGCGGCCTGCGCCGGCACGCTCGGGTCGTCGATGTAGCGGCGCAGCAGCGCGCAGGCGTTGTCGAAGTGCTCGGCGGCCTGCGCGTTGGCGCCGGACAGGGGCTGGTCGTGGATGTCCTTGATCATGGTTGCGGTCCTCGCAAAAAGTGAAGCGGCGATGTTGCGTCGCCGGCGTCCGCTGCGCGTCAGGCGGCGAGTGCCCGTGCCTCGCGCGCGTGACTGCCGACGAAGCCCTCGACATGCTCGGCCACGGCATCGGCATCGCCATGCCACAGGAAGTGGTCGGCGCCTTCGAGCGGCGCGAAGTGCGCGCCGGGAATCGCACGCGCCAGCCAGCGCCCGGCCTCGAACGGCACGATGCGGTCGCCGCGGCACTGCATCACCAGCGTCGGCACGTCGATCTCACCGACGCGCTGTCGCAGGTCCATCGCCTGGTAGGCGTGCAAGCTCGCCACCGCGCCGCGCCGCGACGCCGCGTTGCGCAGCAGCCGCGCGTACCAGGCCTGCACCGCGGGATCGTCGGCGACCGACGGCGCGAAGCGGCGCAGGCTGCAGTTGTACAGCGTCGGGTCGGTCAGGCACGAGATCCAGTCGTCGAAGCGCTCGTGCCGCAGCGCCCACGGCCAGTCGGGCGACCAGGCGCCGCAGGCGCTGGTGCCGAACAACAGCAGACCGGCGGTGCGCTCGGGATGGCGCAACGCGAAGTCGAGTGCGATCGTGCCGCCGAACGACGAGCCGAACAGCCAGGCGCGCTCGATGCCGAGATGATCGAGTGTGGTCACGATGTCGCGCGCGCCCTCGGCTGCATCCGCGACCACGCCGACACGCTCGGACAAGCCGGTGCCGCGCCGATCCAGCATGACGACGCGGTGCCGCCGCGCCAGCCGGTCGAGGAAGGCGCATGCGCGCGGCTCGTCGAAAGCGACGTTGATGTTGCCGATCAGGCCCCACAGCACGACGATGGCCTCGCCGCCCCCTCGGCCCCAGCAGGCGTGCGCGACCTCGCCGTGGCCGCTGTCGGCATAGTCGATCGCCGGCACCGCCACGGCCTGGCGCAGCAGCGACTGGGCCTGCGCGTAGGCCGCTTCGAGGCGCGCCGACGGCCGCACGCCGAGCTCTTCGCGCAGGCGCTGCGCGGCGGCGTGGTACGCGCTCTCGACGCCGGCCGCGTCGCCGACGAGCGCACAGGCGCGCAGGCGCGCGGCGTGGCCGCTTTCGGCGCAGTCGTCGAGTTGCAGCAGGCGCATGCCGAGCCTCTGCAGCCGCGCGGCGTCATCGCCGGCGAGCGCGGCCTCGGCCGCGCGTTCGAGCGCGCGCTGCAGCGCCACACGCTGCTGGCGGCGGCGCGCCGCGAGCCAGTCGTCGAAAGCCTCGGCGTCGAGCGTGAAGCCTTCGAGCACGCCCTCGCTGCCGGCGGCCAGCAGCGGCTCGACATCGCCGGCCTCGATCGCCTCGGCCGTGGCCTGCAGGTCGCTGCGACAGGCGCGCGTCAACCACAGCGCGTGCACGTCGCCTTCGACGAGCGTGCTGCCGGCCAGTGTGTTCAGCTCGTGCGCCAGGCGGCGCAGACGCGCGCGTGCGGTGGCGCCGTCGGCGTCGGGCCAGAGCTGTTCGGCCAGGGACTGGCGTCCCAACGGCTGGCCGGCGTCGGCCAACCGCGCCAGCAGCGCCAGCGCGCGCTTCAACTTGCAGGCGACCGGCCGGCCGTCGATGACGAGCGTCGGATAGCCATGCAAACGCAACTCGATCGTGGACGGGATGGGCGCTGGCATGGTCGTCTCCTGGGCGTCGGTCGGCAGCCGCCATTCAACCCGTCGCCGCGGTGCGGCGCCAGGGACGCTCGCCCCACAGCGCTGCACCGACGATCAGCAGCAGCGCCAATGCCAGACTCGGCGGCGCGCGTTCGCCCTGGACCACGATCAGCACCGCGGTGGACAGCAGCGGCGTCAGAAAAGCGAGCAGGCCGATGCGGCGCGCATCGCCCGCCTTGAGCGCGGCATCCCAGAGGAAGAACGCGCCGCCGAGCGGGCCGAGCCCGAGCAACGCGATCAGCAGCACATCGCGCAGCGACAGCGCCACCGCCGGCTCGAAGGCGACGTGGCACAGCAGCGATAACCCACCCGAGACGGCAGCGAAGCTGCCCACCGCTGCCGTGGCAAACGCAGCCACGCGCTGCGTCAGCAGCGAGTACGACGCCCAGACGAACGCCGACGCGAGCGCGAACAGGTAGCCGATCTGCCAGCCGCCGTCGTGCGACGCGTCGCCGCGCGAG
Source organism: uncultured beta proteobacterium (assembly GCA_963816315.1). Taxonomy (GTDB): domain Bacteria; phylum Pseudomonadota; class Gammaproteobacteria; order Burkholderiales; family Burkholderiaceae_C; genus CADEEN01. The sequence continues at coordinate 340,670 of CAWFJZ010000029.1, read as the reverse complement.
GTGATCGCCAGCGCCGCGCCGGCAAAGCCGAGCAGCGCTGCGCCGACGTACCGCCACTCGAAGCGCGCCGCCGGCAGCAGCCACGGCGCCATCACCACCATGCCCAGCGGCCACAGGTAGTTGATCAGGTTGGCCTGCAGCGGCGGCGCGTGGCGCAGCGCCAGGAACAGCAGGAAGTGAAAGCCGAACAGGCCGCAGACGCCGAGCAGCAGCGTGCGCGCCGGCACGCGCCACGCCGCCAAGCGAAAGCCCGACAGCGGCAGCGCGATCAGGCTGCCGATGAGCAAGCCGAGCCCGGTCAGCAGAAACGGCGGCACATGCGACAGCGCCACGCCCAGCGCCGCCAGGCTGGCCCACAAGACGATGGCCGCGAGGGCCAGCAGATCGGATTTCGTCATGCGCACCAGCTTAGGCGCGCGCGTCGTCGAGCGGCGCCGCTTCAGCGTCGCGAAACGCCGGTGTTCCGTTCGCGCTGCATCGCCGCCGTCAGCGCCGACGGCGAGGCGTAGCCGGTCAGGCGCGCGGCCACGGCCACGGCCACGCCGTTGCCGCGCAGCGTGCGCGCCCGCGCCAGCCGCAGCTCGCGCACCCACTGCATCGGGCTCAGTCCGAGTTCGGCCTGGCAGCGCTCGCGCAACCGGCTTTCGCTGAGGAACACGCGCTGTGCCAGGTCGGCCGCGGTCAGCGGCTGCGCCAGGTGCTCGCTGATCCAGGCGGCGAGCGCGTGCCAATCGACGGCGCGGCGCACGCGTGCTGGAACGGTCGGCGCCGGCGCCCACGATTGCGCCAACAGCAGCGGCCCCAGGCCGGCGGCCAGCGGCGCGCCGTCATCGAGCGACGCCGCGAGCCACGACGCGAGGTGGTGCAGCGACTGCGCGTCGCGCGGCTGCGGCGGCGCAGCGTCCCACTGCGCATCGGCCGTGTCGAGCACGAGACAGCGGCTGCCGTGCGGCGCTTCGAAGTCGTGGCGCTCGCCCGGACGCAGCACGTGGCCCTGACCGCTGTCGAGTCGCAACCCGCGCCCTTCAACCTCGAGGTCGAGCCGGCCGTCGAGCGCCCACAGCACCTGAAAGTGGTCGTGCGTGTGGCGGCCCGGCGCCGCGCCGTAGCGGCGCACCGACAGAGCCGATGTGGCCTTGGCCTTCATGGCCGCGATTGTCGTCTCACAGGTCGGCACGCACCACCGGCAGCGGCGGTTGCACGAACTCGGGCGCGTGCACGTCATTGAACAATGCCATCGCCGCCCAGCGCCGGCTCGGAGCGTCATCGAAACCGACCCGCGGCTGGAAGCCGATGGCGCGCCGGTACGTGCCAAAGACGATGTCCCACAGCGGCAAGTCGCTGTAGTTCCAGCCGTGCACGGCGTGGTGGATGCTGTGCGCCTCGGGGCGCTGGATCAGCCAGGCCAGCGCGCGCGGCGTGCGCAGGTTGGCATGCTGGAACACGGCGTTGAAGACGCCGAGCAGGCCGACGATCGACGCCGCCACCGGGTCCAGGCCGAGCAGCATCACATTCACCGCCACGCCCATCAGCGTGTAGGCCGCGGCTTCGGTCGGGTGGAAGACGAAGGCGCTGGCGGCATCGAGCCGGCGTGGTGCGTGATGCATCTGGTGGAACACTCGCCACAGCAGCGGCACGCGGTGCACGCCGCGGTGCCAGGCGTAGCCGACGAGCGTGGTGGCGAGGGTGCCGACGACCGTTCCGCCTGCGATGCCGAGTTCAGCCCCCGGCAGCAGGCTGGCTTCGAACCACGACGCCGGCAACGCCAGCGGCAGCAACACCGCGATCAGCGCATAGACGATGAAAGAGCCGATGCCGATGAGCGGCCAGGCACGGATGCGCGGCTGCGCGCGCGCCGGCCACAGGCGCTCGGCGACGAGAAAGAGCGGAAACACGGCTGCACTCGCGTACAGCAACAGATCGACAGCGGACATGATGAGCAAGCTCCACAAGGATGAACGGGCGCGCACTGTCGCCGCCGGCCGTCCGCTCGGCGTCGGTTGCCGCGGCGGACGGCGGGCGGACGCTTGCCGGGCAAGGTCGCGCCATGCCACAGCCCAGATGCCTCGCTCTCGCCGCCCTCGTGCTGTCGTGGTGCCTGCTCGCCGCCTGCACCGCCACCGCGCCGCTGCGAAGCGCAGACCTGCCCGAGCCCGGCGAGGTGTCGCCGCTGCGCGCGCAATGAGCCAGCCCGCTTCAAAGGATTTGCCATGACCCTGTCCACTTCGATCCACCTCGACGGCCTGCGCCTGCGCGACGACGAGCCGGCGCTGGTACGCGGGCTCGTTGCCGCCGGCGCGTTCGCCAGCTTCAGCGACAAGCCGGAACTCACCGCGTTCATCCGCCGCCGCGACATTGCGCCGCTGACCGACCCGGTGCCGCGTGCGCTGGCGCATGCCTTCCAGATGGACACGCTGGCTACCGCGGTGGCGCCGGGGCTGGTCGAGGCCATGGTCGATGAGAGCCTGCGCGTGCCGGCGCATGTCTGGCGCGAGGCGTTCGACGCGCTGCTGCGCGACGACGGGCGGCCGACACCGAGCATCTGTCGCGCACCATCGGCCGGGCGCGGGATTCGACCTTTGCCGGCGCCGGACACGCGATGCACTGGGAGCAGCCCGAGCGCTTCGCGCGCGAGCTGGTGCGCTTCGTCGAGTCGCTCGGCACCGAGCGCTGACGATCAGAACTCCATGTCGAGCTCTTCGATCTCTTCCGGCTCGGCCTTCGCCACGGCGACCCACTCTTTCATCTCCGGCATCGCCATGATGATCTTGCAGTAGTCGGCGCAAGGCTTGGGCAGCTTGACGCCGTAGGTGAGAAAGCGCGTCACGACCGGCGCATACATCGCGTCGGCCATCGTGCGCTGTTTGCCGAAGAGGTAGGGCCCGCGGTACGTCGCCAGACACTCGGTCCAGATCTCGACGATGCGGTCGATGTCGGGCTGCGCGCCGGCCCAGATCTTGTAGTTCGGGTAATGTGCCTTCAGGTTCATCGGCAACGCCGAGCGCAGATTGGCGAAGCCCGAATTCATCTCGCCGCTGACCGAGCGGCAATGCGCGCGGGCGATGCGCTCGGCCGGCATCAGCCCGGGTTTCGGCCGGATCTCGTGCAGGTAATACGCGATCGCCATTACGTTCCAGTTCTTCGCGCCGTCGTGCGTCAGGCACGGCACCAGGATCGACGGCGCCAGCAGCAACAGCTCCTTGCGTGCATCGGCATCGTCGGGCGAGACCATCACTTCGTCGAAGTCGAGGCCGGCAAAACGCGCCAGCAGCCAGCCGCGCAAGGACCACGACGAATAGTTCTTGCTCGACAGCGTCAGCGTGGCGCGGGTGGACTTGGCCTTGGTGGGCATGCCGCACAACCTGCAAGCCACGTGCCACGCATGAAGGCTGGCGCGCAAGTTGCAAAGGTCCCGCATGCTCTACCAAAGCTACCAAGCGCACAGCGACTTGATGTGGCCCGCGCGCAGCGTGGCGCGAGCCAGCGTGCCGATGCTGGCCAGTGGCCATGCGCCGCAGCGCCAATGGGCGGCGGCCTGTGAGGTCCTGCGGCTGGCCGAGGTGACTCACCGCCGGCCCGACTGGGGCATCGCCAGCGTGGTGGTCGATGGCGCGCCGCTGGCGGTGTTGGAGGAGGAACTCGTGCGCGAGCCCTTTTGCACGCTGCGCCGCTTCGCCAAGCCGTCGTTGCACGCCCTGCAACCGAAGGTGCTGATCGTGGCGCCGATGTCGGGCCACTTGGCGACGCTGCTGCGCGACACCGTGCGCACGATGCTGCCCGACCACGACGTGCACGTCACCGACTGGCACAACGCGCGCGACGTGCCGCTCTCGGCCGGCCCCTACGGCCTGGCCGAGTACACGGCGACGGTGATGCGCTTCCTGGCAGCGCTGGGCCCGGGCGCACACCTGATGGCGATCTGCCAGCCGTGCGTGGCCACGCTGGCCGCCACGGCGCTGATGTCCAAAGACGAGCACCCGGCCACGCCGGCCAGCCTGACGCTGATGGCCGGCCCGATCGATTGCCGCATCGCGCCGACAGCCGTCAACACGCTGGCCAACGACAAACCGATCGACTGGTTCGAGAACAACCTGATCAGCCGCGTGCCGCTGCGCCACTGCGGCGCCGGCCGGCTCGTCTATCCCGGCTTCGTCCAGCTCAGTGCTTTCATGAGCATGAACCGCGAGCGCCACGTCAACGCCTTTCGCGATTACTACTTGCACCTCGTGGCGCAAGAGCGCGACAAGGCCAGCACCACGCGCGCGTTCTACGAGGAGTACATGGCGGTGGCCGACCTGCCGGCCGAGTTCTTTCTCGAGACGGTGCAGATGATCTTCCAGGAATACAGGCTGCCGCGCGGCGAGTTGGTGCTCGACGGCCGGCGCGTCGATCCGTCGGCCATCAAGCGCACCGCAGTGATCACGATCGAAGGCGAGCGTGACGACATCTGCGCGCCGGGGCAAACGCTGGCGGCGCAGGACCTGTGCACCAAGGTCAAGCCCTTTCTGCGCACGCACTACGTGCAACCGGGCGTCGGCCATTACGGCGTGTTCAGCGGCCGGCGCTGGCAGCGGCACATCTACCCGATCGTGCGCAACGTCATCCACACCTCACGCTGGGGATAGCCCACCCCCGGAGCGGCTGCGCCGCTCCCCCTCAAGGGGGCAACGCCAGCGGCCCGGCAAAGCCGGATCCGCGGCGTTTGCTTGGATCAAACCAACAGCAACGCTTCGATCGACGGCTGCCGCACCGCCTGCGCCAGCTCGTCGGCCAGGCGCTGGCTCTCGGCGACGGCACGCCGCCAATCGCGCTGGCGCTCGTCGCTGCGTTCGCCGTAGGCCTTGAAGTCGCCGCGGTCGGGGAGCTTGCCGTTGGGCATCACCGCCTTGACCCATTCGGGGTTCGGGATCAGCAGCACAACGTTGGCCAGGCGCGCCGTGGCCGCATGGCGGCGCTTGAGCGACTTGTCTAGCCAACCCGGCACGACGCTCGATTGGAAGTGCGGGTAGAGCACGAGGCCGTCCTGCATCTGGCCGTAGTCGAGGTGCAGGTGGTAGTCGGTGATGCCGCCGTCCCAGTAGGCGCCGCGCGGCGCGCCGGGGATGTCGTGCACGGCGTCGAGCCAGAACGGGATCGAACCGCTGGCCAGGATGCTCGGCAGCAGGTTCGACGCGTCCAGCGGGACCTGCCTGGTGCGGAAGTCGTGCAGTGCAAACGGCAGCGGTTCTCGCGCGTCGGAGAACATCACCCGCTCCAGCCAGCCGCCCATCGCGCGCCGGCTGAAGAAGTTGGTGGCGTAGGCGCCGAGGTAGCCCAGCGGCGTGGTGACGCGGCCTTCGCGCCGCATGATGTGGCGGCCGCGGCTGGTGATGACATGCAGCCGGTATCGCGGATGCGCCAGGATGCCCGCTACATGGTGTCCGAGCCCACTGGCGAGCAGCTCGGCGAAGACGCGCGAGATGTCGCGCTTCTTTGGAAACTGCCCGGCGGCGCGAGGATAGGACTGCAGGATGTACTTCTCAGCGAGCTCGCGCAACGCGGTGTCGGCGCCCGGGGCGCAGGCCGTGGCCATGCGCCAGGCGCCGATCGACGCACCCATCAGATGCACGGTCTGCACCGAAGCGGGCAGCCAGTGCCCGAAGATGAAGCGGTCGAGCGCGTTCAGCGCCAAGCCCTTCGGGCCGCCGGCCGCGGCCGGAATGACGCGAACATCTTCGCTTCTCAAGCCGCGCTCACGAAGTTGTACGCGGGCGCGAGGGCCGGCAAGGATGTGCAGGGCTTGCATGCCTCGGATCATGCCGTGCCACTTTTCATCGCGTTAACCACAGCCCATCAAATGTTGCGATCGGTCACCGATCGATCCACCGCGGAAAATTTCACGGACAGGAGAAAATACGTCGCAATGCGAAAGGCTGTAGTCGATGACTCCACTGGCGCCCCCTCTCACCCCCGCTCTCTTCGGGCTGGGGCGCGGGCGCTCATTGCCTGCGCGCTGATCGCCGTCACGGCCAGCGCGCACGCAGCTGCATTCGGATTCGACGACGTGGCCCTGCAAGCGCAGACGCTCGCCCAGTCCCCGTGGCGCAAGCCGACCCCTCCCGACGCCCGCCGCGCCGCGCTCGATTACGACGCCGTGCGCCGCATCCAATTCCGCCAGCCGCAGGCGCTGTGGCGCGGCACGGGCTCACCGTTCGAGCTGCAGTTTTTCCCGGTGGCCGGCGAGTACGTGGTGCGGGCGCTGGCGCTGCACGAGGTGACCGACGGCAACGTGCGTGCGCTGAAGTTGCCGGCGTCGATCTTCGACAACGACGGCGTGCTGCCGCCCGACCCGCCGGGCACGCCGGCGCTGATCGCCGGCTGGAAGGTGACGTATCCGCTCAACGACCCGGCCAAGCGCGACGAGGTCGCGGCCTTTCTCGGCAGCAACTACTTCCGCGCCCTCGGCCAGGGCCAGCGCTACGGCCTGTCGGCACGCGCCGCAGCCATCGACACAGTCGGCGGCGCCAACGGCGAAGAGTTTCCGGACTTCACCGCCTACTGGTTCGAAACGCCCAAGCCCGGCTCAGCCGAGTTCGTCTTCCACGCCCTGCTCGACAGCCCACGCGTCACCGGCGCCTACCGCTTCGTGCTGAAGCCCGGCGCGGCGACGACCGTGGACGTGCGCGCCAAGCTGTTCTTCCGTGCCGGCGTCGCACGTTCGGCATGGCGCCGCTGACCAGCATGTACCTGCACGGCGACAACCAGCCGGCGGCCACGGCAGATTTCCGCCCCGAAGTCCACGACTCCGACGGCCTGCAGATCGAAACGGCCGAGGGCGAATGGCTGTGGCGCCCGCTGACCAACCCGCGCTCGCCCTTCGTCACCTCGTTCTCGTTGCGCTCGCCGCGCGGCTTCGGCCTGATGCAGCGCGACCGCTTCTTCTCCAGTTATGAAGACGTGGAAGCGCGCTACGAGCTGCGGCCGAGCGCCTGGATCGAGCCGCTCGGCGATTGGGGCGCCGGCCGGATCGAGCTGCTGCAATTCCGCACGCCCGACGAGACGCACGACAACATTGCCGCCTATTGGGTGCCGGCCGCGGCGCCGCAGCCGGGCACGCCGGTGGAACTGTCGTGGCGCGTGCATTGGCAGGGCCAGGCACAGCGTTTGCCTCCGGGAGCTCATGCCACGCAAACACGCACCGGCTACGGCTACCAAAAAGCCCCTGCGCCCAAACAACGCCACAAGATGCTGATCGACTTTGTCGGCTCTCTCCTACCTTCGGTCGAGTCGGCCCAGAACGTGCAACTGCCCGTCGAGGTTGTAGCCTCGGTGTCAGCCAACGGCCGTATCGTTCGTTCGAACGTGTACCCGAACGGCGGACGCAACAGCTGGAGGGCCACGCTCGAGTTCGACCGTCTCGATGCGAAACAAGCGGTGGAGCTTCGTGTCTTCTTGCGCCAGGGGGCGAACACACTGAGTGAAACCTGGTCGTACGCGATGGCACCCGAATGATTTCTTTCGACATCACAACATGAACACCCACAACGCTCTGCGTCCTACAGCTCCAACGGTGGTGCGCACGCCCATGCGCGCCACGCCCTGGTTCGGCCTCTTGCGCGGCAGCCTCATGGCGTTGCTGCCGGGGCTGCAGTTCTTCTGGAACCTGGAAAGCCCGCCGGCCTGGGTGTTCGCGGCGCAGCGCCGCCGCCGCGCGCTGCTGCTGACGGTGGCGCTGCTCGCTGGCATCGCTTTCGCGCTGGTGGTGCAGAGCGCGCCGCCGGATGCCGGCGTCGCCTGGATGCTTTACGCCGCGCTCGGCGTGCTGATGCTGGCCTGGGTCGGCGCGGGGCTGGTCACGGCGCTGATGGGCGCGCTGGTGCTGCTGCGCGGCGACAGCCACGCGCTGCGCTTGAAGGACGAGAACGCGCCGATCGACGCCCGCGCGCGCACGGCTGTGATCATGCCGATCTGCAACGAAGACATCAGCACCGTCTTCGCCGGCCTGCGCGCCACCTGCGAATCGCTCGCCGCCACCGGCGCGCTGAAGCTGTTCGACATCTACATCCTCTCCGACAGCTCGAACCCCGCCGTGCGCGAGGCCGAGATGAGCGCCTGGCAGCGCCTGCGCACGCTGCTCGGCGACCGCGAGGTCGGCGACGGCGGCCGCGTCTTCTACCGCCATCGCCGCCGCCGCACCAAGCGCAAGGCCGGCAATGTCGCCGACTTCTGCCGCCGCTGGGGCGGCAACTACCGCTACATGGTCGTGCTCGACGCCGACAGCACGATGCACGGCGACACGCTGGTCTCGCTCGTGCGCTTGATGGAGCAGAACCCGCGCGCCGGCATCGTGCAGACGCTGCCGCAGGCCTACGGCCACGACACGCTGCATGCCCGCGTGCAGCAGTTCACCTCGCGCGTCACCGGCCGCTTGTTCGCTCTCGGCATGGCGTATTGGCAGCTCGGCGAAGCGCATTACTGGGGCCACAACGCCATCCTGCGCGTCGAGCCGTTCATGCGCCATTGCGCGCTGGCGCCGATCGAAGGCCGCGGTGGTCTGTCCGGCGAGATCCTGTCGCACGACTTCGTCGAGGCGGCGATGATGCGCCGCGCCGGCTACGAAGTCTGGCTGGCGCCGCACCTCGAAGGCAGCTGGGAGCAACTGCCGCCGAACCTGCTCGACGAGTTGCAGCGCGACCGCCGCTGGTGCCAGGGCAACCTGCAGAACGCGCGCCTGATCGCCGAGCCCGGCTGGCGCCCTGCGCATCGCGCGATGTTCGCCGTCGGCGCGCTGTCGTACCTGATGGCGCCGCTGTGGCTGCTTTTCGTCGCGCTCGGCGCGGCGGCCGGCGTCGTCGGCGGCAGCCACGGCATCGCGCTCTGGGTGCTGACACTGGTGCTGCTGCTGACGCCGCGCGCGCTCGGCGTCGCTGCCGTGTGGTTGAAAGGCGAACACGCCGACTACGGTGGCCGCCTGCGCCTGGTGACGAGCGCGTTGCTCGAGCTCGTCATCTCCGCGTTGCAAGCGCCCGTGCGCATGATCGCCCACAGCACCTTCGTCATCGGCACGCTGACCGGACTGCGCCTCGAATGGAAGTCGCCGCCGCGCGACGCCACCGCCATCGGCTGGCGCGATGCGGTACGCCGCATCGGCCTGCTCGCCGCGCCGGTCGGCTTGATCGCCGTGCTCGCCTTGCCGAGCGATGCCTTGTCGGCGCCGCACTTGATGCCGCTGCTGGCCGCGCTGTTGCTGGCCGTGCCGCTGGCCGTGCTGTCGAGCCACCCCAGCGTCGGCTCGGCGCTGCGCCGCATGCACATGCTGTGGGTGCCCGAAGAGCGCCGTCCGCCGTTGACGCTGCGCCGCGCGATCGAGCAGCGTGGCTTCGCCGACCTGGTGCCCCTGCCCGCGGCGCAACCACCGCGCGTGTTTGCGCCGGCGCATGGATTGCGCTCGCAGCGCGTGCAGCGCTTCGGCCTGGCGGTGGGCAGCGCCGCGGTGGCGATGTTCGTCGCGCTGACACCGCGCTATGCGGTGACGCCGGAGATGCCGGTGTCGCTCGAGCGGCAGATCGAGTTGTACTCGGCGCTGCCAACCGTGCAACTGCCGTCGCTGATGCTCGCCGGCGACGACGGCCCGCGCAAGCCGATGATGCGCACGGTGCGCAGCGACACGCGGCCGGCACGCATGATCGACGAAGCGCTGCGCCAACGCGCGCGCGACGCTGTGCAGCGCACGCTGACGATTGACGACGTGTTGTCCGACCCGGCTTGAGCGCGCATGGCCGCTCCGAAGCGCTCAGCCCTGGAGCGCGCAGCGCGGAAGGTAGTCCAGTGAACACGCAGCGCCCGATTGTGAAATCGGGCGCGCGCGGCGATGATGGCTCTTCCACCCTAGGAGTCCGTCATGCCCTCGTGCCTTTTTGCGCTGCGCCGTTCGTCTGCCGTTCAACTCGCGGCGCTATGGTGCTGCGGCCTGCTGAACACCGCGCAGGCGGATGAAGGTGACGGGCAACGCGCCTCCGCGCCGAAGCAGCAGCCGCCGTTCGCCGCCGGGCAGGCCTATCGCAAGGGCGTGGTCGCGGTCGCCAACCCGTACGGCGCCGAGGCCGGCGCGAAGATCCTGGAGCAAGGCGGCAACGCCGTCGATGCCGCCATCGCCATCGCCTATGCGTTGAACGTCGTCGAGCCGCAGTCGGCCGGCATCGGCGGCGGCGGCTTCATGATGATCCACCTCGCCGGCCGCGGCGGTCACGAGCGCTGGCGTGATGACGATGACGACGACGATCGCGGCAAACACCGCGGCCCGCGCGGCCGCACCTTCGCCATCGACACGCGCGAGAAGGCCCCCGCCGCGGCGGCGCCGGGGATGTTCGTCGGCGTGCCGAACTCGTCGCTGCAAGGCGTGGCGGTCGGCGTGCCGGGCATGGTGCGCGGCAGCGAACTGGCGCTGCGCCGCTTCGGCCGCCTCGATCTGTCGGACGTGATCCAACCGGCGATCAAGCTGGCCGACGACGGCTTTGCGGCAACGCCGCGCTACGCCCTGGTGAGCTGCAATTCGCGCTCGCGGAACTCGCCCGAAGCGGCGGCGGTGTTCTGCCCGAACGGCAACGGCACGCAGGGGCCGCTGGCCGGCTCGCTGGTGCAGAACAAGCCGCTGGCCGACACGCTGCGCCTGATCGCGCGCCACGGCGCCGATTGTTTCTATCGCTACATGCCCGACAAAGGCTGCGACATCGCCAAAGGCATCGTCGAAGGCCAGAAGTTCGCCAAACGCGGTTTGTTCAACGGCGTGGACACACCCGGCAAGGGCGGCAGCATGACCTACGAGGACCTGGCCGCGTACCGGCCGGCGCTGCGCACGCCGACGCAAGGCAGCTACCGCGGCTACACCATCAAGGCCATGTCGCCGCCCTCCTCCGGCGGCCTGACGCTGTTGCAGATGCTGAAGATGCTCGAACGCTTTCCGCTCGGCGATGCCGCACAGGGCTACGGCTTCGGCAGCGTGAAGACCTCCAACGTCATGGCCGAGGCGATGCGCGTGGCGTTCGCCGACCGCTCGATCTGGATGGGCGACGCCGACTTCGTGCCGGTGCCGCAGCGTGGCCTGCTCGACAGCAGCTATGTCGGCGCGCGCGGGGCGGCCATCGTGCCCGGCGCACGCATCATCGAGCCCAACCCGCTGCCCGGCGACCCGCGGCCGTACGAGATCGCCGGTCTGCAAACCGGCACGCGACTCGCCGTGGCCGAGCCCGTCACCGGCCCCGGCGAGACGACGACGCATTTCTCGGTGGTGGACAAGTGGGGCAACATGGTCTCGTACACCAACACCATCGAGTCGTCGCACGGCATCGGCGTCTTCGCCGGCTACACGCAGGACGACGGCACGAAAAAGAGCCACGGTTTTTTGCTCAACAACGAGCTGACCGACTTCAACACCGCGCCGACGATGAACCCGTTCACCGCCAGCGCCGGCTACAACGACGTGCAGCCTGCCAAGCGCCCGCGCAGCAGCATGACGCCGGCGATGATCTTCTCGGCCGACGGTGAGCCGCTGATCGCCTACGGCTCGCCCGGCGGCGCGACGATCATCAACTCGGTGTTGAACGTCACGCTCAATCTGCTCGACCACAAGATGTCGCTGCAAGACGCGATCAACGCGCCGCGCCTGTCGGTGACCAGTGCCACGAGCAGCATCACGGTGGAAGCCGCGTACCCGCAAGCCGCCGTCGATGGCCTGCGTGCGCTCGGCTACACCGTCGGCACCGCCGAGATCGGCTCGGTGCAGGCCGTCGTGCTGGACCCGCGCAACGGCCGTCAGTTCGGCGCTGCCGATGCGCGTCGCGAGGGCACGGTGATCGGTCTGCCGCGGCCACCGAACCGTTGACAGCGCAAGAAAGAGTCAATTGTTCTCGCTGGGTTGAACGGCGCCGCGGTGAGCGGCACGCCGGGCCTCGGCGCTCTGTCTAGACTGCTTGCGGCAAAAGTTTTACCCCGCCGCGCTCCACCACGCGTCATCCGCGGCCGGGGTGTCGTTCACTCCAATGCCCACGCAAACCGACGCACCGCCACTGATCCGCTCGACAGCAAGCGACGCCGCGGCGAACCCGCGCGCCGCACAGGCCACGCCCGAGCGCCTGTTGTCGCAGTTGCAACCCACGCTCGAAGCGCTCTTGGCGGCGCGGCGCGGCTTCGGCAGCGTCCAGCCGATGGGACTGGCGCGCAAGTCGGCCGACACCAGCGACAAATACCTCGTGCGCGACCGCCTCGGGCAGCCCGCGGCCGTGCTCAGCCTGTCGCCGGCCGAGCGGCCGCACGCCACGGACGTGGCGGCCAGCAGCACGCGCAGGGCGCAGTCGGCGCTGGGCCCGCGACTCGGCCGCGCGGTGTTGATGCCGTGGCGCACCGGCAAGATCAACGGCATCGGCTTCAGCGTCGCGCCGTACCACCGCCCGGTGAGCACGTTCGCACCGCAGCGAGCGCTCGAGCGCCGGCGCTTGTTGCACCTGGCTCGACGCTGGTTGCAAGATACCTTGCGCCACACGGTTCGCAAGGCGGATGCGCACGAGGCTCAAAGCGAGTTCAGCGCCCCGCTAACCGCGCTGGCGAATCTGCAGGGCTTGCGGCCCGGCATCCGCCAGCGAGCCGCTGCCGAGTTGCGTGCGCTCGATGCCGGCCACTGGCAGCCGCGCTTGGCGCTGGCGCACTACGACCTGTGGCAGGACAACTTTCTCTGGGCGCCCGACGACAACGAGTTCGGCTTCGTCGTCATCGACTGGGGCGGCGCGCGCGCTGGCGGCCACGCGATCTACGATCTGCTGCGGCTCGCACTGTCGAGCCCGGCCAATATCGACGCCACGCTCGCCGAGTTGCGCGCGCATTGCCGCATTCTCGAATGCCCGCTCGAACACGCGGCCGGCCACGCGCTGGCGGCACTCGGCCACCTGGCATTGAACCTGGGCGATTGGCCGGTCGAGCGCCTGACGATGATGGCCGGACTGTGCGTCGATCTTGTCAATGCGCTCGAACAACGCTTCGGCAACCGCCCGCGCGTGCCGGCGCAGATCGCGCGTACGCACGAATGGGGCCTGGCCGACGACGCGACGGGCGCGCTGCAGCACCTCGACCTGGCCGACTACGACGCCTTGATGCACGCCGACATCGGCGCGCCGTTCAAGACCAAGCCCGGCCTGGCCGTGTACCGGCTGCGCCACCCGCACAGCGGCCAGGCGCTGTTCCTGAAGCGCTGCACCGAAACGACTGACGAGCCGCTGTGGCGACTGGCGGCGCGGCGCTGGCTGCGGCGGCGGCGCTTGCACAGCGAGCCCTTTCATGTGCACCTGGCGTCACGCACGTTGCGCGCCCACGGCTTCAACGCGATGCCGGTGCTGGCCTGGGGCGAACGACGCACGCTGGGGTGGTTGCCGGACCAGGGCTTCATGATCGCCGGCAGCATGGCCGGCGACAGCCTGCAAGACGTTTTCGCCGCGGGCACAGCGCCTGTTCGTCGGCGCCTGCTCGCCGTGGTCGGCCGGCTGATGGGCCGCCTGCACCAACACGGCTTTGCGGTCACGCTGCGCCTGCACGACCTGCTCGCGCCGGCGCGAGACTTCGACGCGGCAGCGTGGCGAGCGGTCGATCCGGCGATGATCGATCTCGACTTCAAAGGCCAGATGCTGCGCGCCACAGGCTTCGATGCGGAGCCGGCGATCCGCGCTGCCGCGCACAGCGCCTACCTGCTGCTGCGCACCGGGCAGCGCCTGGCGCACGGCGAAGCCGCGGCGTGGTGGCGCGCCTACCGGCAGCACCTGCGCAGCGCCGGCATCGTGCTGCCGCGCCGCTTGTCCAAGCGCCTGCGCCGGCAGGTGCAGATCGAGTTGACTCAGCACCACCGCGATGCCCGCCTGGTGGCGCTGTTTCCGCAGACGCCGCTACCTGCGTAGGTCACGTCTGCCGGCGGGTCCGCGCTGCGGCGCAGCGGACCATTCAAGTTAGGGATGAGCCAAACGTCTGTCGTTGCTACGCTCGTCGTCGCGTGGCACGCACCGCAGCGTGCGCTGCGGCCGCGGGAGTCCGCACCCAAATGTCCAAGTCGAGGAGGCTCCGCATGAATCGATCTTTGATGTTGTTCGTGGCACTGGCCGCGCAGGCCTGCCTTGCTCTGCCTGCCGCCATGGCGCAGAGTGCGCCGCTGAGCGGCGATGCGCCGTCGGCCAAGGTCGGCGACAGTTGGCGCTGGACGCGCAGTGACCGGCGCACCGGCGTTCAGAACCTGGAGACCAAGCGCACGCTCACGGCGGTGTCGGCCGAGCGCATCGAAGGCACCGAGAACGAAGGCCCGGTGGTGATGACGGGCGACATGAGCGTGCTGGAAACCGCCGACTGGGTTCGGACATCGGCGCCGCGCTTCTACGACTACCCACTCGCAGTCGGCAAGAAGTGGAGCTTCAAGTTCGTGCAGAACGGCAAGACGACACGCTACAGCGTGCGCTGGCAGTACGACGCCGAGGTCGTGGCGCAGGAAACCATCAAGGTGCCGGCGGGTGAATTCACTGCCTTCAAGGTGGCCTACAAGGGCTTCTGGAACAACGACACCAGCAACCGCAGCGGCCGCGGCACACTGACGAACTGGTACGCGCCGGCCGCGCGTGCCACCGTGCGCACGGAGTTCGACAACGGCAGCGACAACAACCTGACCGAGTTGGTCGAGTACAAGCTGCAGCCCTGATCAACGCGGCGCCGACGCGAGCGACGGCAGCAGCATCACCTCGGCTTTGCCGCCGACACCCGAGGCGGCGCCGCTGGCGGCTGGCGCAGCGCTGGCGCGCGCGGCGCGCAAGGCATCGCGTTTCGGATCGCCCGGCCGCAAGAGCAGCAGCAGCACGATGGCCAGCGCTGTCGCCACAGCCAGCAACAGCACAAGCAGGCGCCGCCGCAGCGGCAACGGCGGGACCTCGTGCGGCGTGGGTTGCGCCACCGCGTTCAACCGCGCAGTTTCGAAAGAGCCGCGGCCATCGCGCTCGGCGGCGCGGGCTCGTCGCCGCGCTGCGCACGCTCGTCGCGGCCGGCGGGACGGTGGCGGCTGCCGTCGCTCGAAGGCGCAGCCTCCTGCTTCATCGACAGCGCGATGCGCCCGCGCGCCAGATCGACTTCGACGACGCGCACGCTGACGATGTCGCCTGTCTTCACGACCTCGCGCGCATCCTTGATGAATCGGTTGGCGAGCTGGCTGACGTGCACCAGGCCGTCCTGGTGCACACCGACATCGACGAAGGCGCCGAACTGCGCGACGTTGGTGACCATGCCTTCGAGCTGCAGGCCGGGCTTCAGGTCTTTCATCTCCTGCACACCGTCGTTGAAGCGCGCCACCTTGAAGTCCGGCCGCGGGTCGCGCCCCGGCTTCTGCAGCTCGGCGAGGATGTCCTTGACCGTGATGGCGCCGAAGCGCTCGTCGGCAAAGGTCTCGGGCGTCAGTGCCTTCAACACATCGCTGCGGCCCATCAGCGCGTCGAGCGGCTGGCCGGTCGCGGCGAGCAGCTTCTGCACCAGCGGGTAGGTCTCGGGGTGCACACCCGAAGCGTCGAGCGGATCATCGCCTCCGCGAATGCGCAGGAAGCCCGCGGCTTGCTCGAAGGTCTTCGGGCCGAGGCCGGGCACGTCGAGCAACTGCTGCCTTCGCTTGAACGCGCCGTTGGCATCGCGCCAGCGCACGATCGCCGCGGCGACGTTCGGCGACAGGCCCGAGACGCGCGCCAGCAGCGGCGCCGACGCGGTGTTCAGATCGACGCCGACGGCGTTGACGCAATCCTCGACGACGGCGTCGAGGCTCTTCGCCAGACCATGCTGATCGATGTCGTGCTGGTACTGGCCCACGCCGATGCTCTTCGGATCGATCTTCACCAGTTCGGCCAGCGGGTCTTGCACGCGCCGCGCGATGCTGACCGCGCCGCGCAGGCTGACGTTGAGCTCGGGCAGCTCCTTGCTCGCGAACTCGCTGGCCGAATAGACCGACGCGCCGGCTTCGCTGACGACGACCTTCTGCAGGCGGTGCTCCGGTGCCGCGGCGTGAACACGCTTGATCAGATCGGCCGCGAGCCGATCGGTCTCGCGGCTGGCGGTGCCGTTGCCGATCGCGACCAGCGACACGCCATGCGTGGCGACGAGCTTGGCCAGCGTATGCAGCGCGCCGTCCCAATCGCGGCGCGGCTCGTGCGGATAGACCGTGGCGCACTCGAGCACGCGCCCGGTGTCGCGCAGCACCGCCACCTTCACGCCGGTGCGGATGCCCGGGTCCAGCCCCATCGTCACGCGCTTGCCTGCGGGCGCGGCGAGCAACAAGTCGCGCAGGTTGTCCGCAAAGACCTTGATCGCGGTGGCTTCGGCAGCTTCACGCAGCCGCGCGAACAGATCGCGCTC
The DNA here is from genome assembly GCA_963816315.1 of uncultured beta proteobacterium. Classification (GTDB taxonomy): domain Bacteria; phylum Pseudomonadota; class Gammaproteobacteria; order Burkholderiales; family Burkholderiaceae_C; genus CADEEN01. Next base: position 324,281 of record CAWFJZ010000029.1, on the reverse strand, counting down.
CAGGCTCAGCGACAGCTTGACCTTCCACGTCCAGGCCACGCATTTGCGAATCAGGTCATCGCTCTTGCGACTGCCGTGGCGCCAACCGAGGTGGCTGGCGATGCGGCCTTCGGCCAGGGACACCGCAGGCGGCCCCTTCGGGTCCACGGGTTGACCGGGCACGGCGTCTTCATCGAGCGCCAAGCGTGCGTCGAGCATTTCCAACGAGCGCCCGCGAAACACCGCCAACGCGCGGTGCGGCGGCACGCCCGCGATCGGCTCGCTGTAGTCGAAGTAGTCGCGGAACTTCGACACCTCGGGCGCGTTCTCGTCTTTGCCCGAGGCGATCTTGGATGCGAACAGCGCTTCTCCCCACAGCCACTCGCGCAAGCCGCGCACGAGCGCCGCGTCCTCGGCCCAACGCTCGGCCAGCAGATCGCGCACGCCATTGAGCACGGCATTGGCATCGGCAAAGCCGGCATCGGCATTGACGAATCCCAGCGCTGCGGCAAGAGGGTCGAGCGAAGGATCGGCAAACAGCTTGTCCGCCAACGGCTCCAATCCCGCCTCGCGTGCGATAAAGCCCTTGGTGCGGCGCTTGACCTTGAACGGCGCGTACAGGTCTTCGAGCTCCTGCTTCGTCGGCGCCGCATCGAACGCGGACGCCAGCTCGGGCGTCAACTTGCCCTGCTCGGCGACGCTCTTCGTCACCGCCGCGCGCCGCTCCTCGAGCTCGCGCAGATAAGCCAGCCGCGTTTCGAGCTCGCGCAACTGCACGTCATCCAGGCCGTCGGTGGCCTCCTTGCGATAGCGCGCGATGAACGGCACCGTGGCGCCGCCGTCGAGCAGCGCGACAGCGGCATCGATCTGCGCCGGCCGCGCCTTCAGCTCGGCGGCGAGTCGAGCGGTGATCTTGTGAGCAGTTGTCGATTGCACGGTGACACGGGCATAGGCAAAAACGGAGGGCGCGAGTGTTGCACAGCGCCGCGTGGTGCAAGTCCGGCGATGCTCTGCGGGACGCCCGGTATGCTTCTCCGCCGAGCGCCGCCATCACCTCCGCAAGCCATACATGCCCACGTTGAACTGGATCGGCAAGGAAGCCGTCGTCAAGCACCACAAAGAGGTTCCGTTCCGACTGCTGGAGCCGGTGCCCGAGCTGTCGTGCGGCGACGGCGCCGCCAGCGGCAACCTGATCGTGCAGGGCGATAACCTGCATGCGTTGAAGGCCCTGCTGCCGCGCTACGCCGGGCAGGTGAAGTGCATCTACATCGACCCGCCGTACAACACCGGCAACGAGGGCTGGGCCTACAACGACAACGTTAACAGCGCGGAAATCCGGCGCTGGTTGGGCGAGGTGGTCGGCAAGGAAGGCGAGACGCTCGACCGGCATGACCGCTGGCTGTGCATGATGTATCCGCGGCTGGTGCTGCTGCGGCAGTTCCTGCGCGAGGATGGGGCGATCTTCGTGTCGATCGACGACAACGAGATCGGAAATCTGCAGGCGCTAATGCGTGAAGTTTTTGGATCGACGAACGAGGTCGCCACGATCGTCTGGGAAAAGGGCAAAAAGGGCGACTCCAAGCTGGTGTCGATCACGCACGAATACATCGTCGCGTTTGCCAGGAACAAGGCCTTGCTCAAGGAACGAAATGTTCGCTGGCGCCAGGAAGAAGCCTGGGGTGGAAGATGTGCTGGCCCACTACCAATCTGTACGCAAGAGTCAACATGAAGACCATAAGCAGATTCGCAAGGAAATGATGTCTTGGTATCGCGCTCTTCCCAAGGGCGATCCGCGGAAGTCACATAAGCACTACAACTGGTCGGACAAGCGTGGGCTCTATTTCGCAGCAGATTTCGCAGGCCCCGACGATGCCATCCTTCACCCAGTGACGCATCAACCGTGCGCAATTCCCTCGACGGGCTGGCGTTGGGAAGAGACGACTACGAACTCAGCGCTCGCAGACGACCCACCGCGTATCCATTTCGGCAAAGATCACACGACCATTCCGAACCGCAAGAGCTACTTGTTCGAGATTGATGAAGAGCCCATGATGAGCGTCTTCTACAAAGACGGTCGTGCTGCGACGCTCGAAGTCGAGTCGATTTTGGGTGCCAGTGCATTTCAGTTCCCGAAGGATTCGGCAGTCATCGGCGACATCATCAACATGGTCGCTGACGAGGGCGACATCGTGCTTGACAGCTTTGGTGGCTCAGGCACAACCGCTCACGCAGTCCTAAGACACAACGCCACGACCAAGCGCCCTATGCGCTTCATCTTGGTGGAAATCGATCAGCGTGTCGCAGAGGATAAAACGTGCCAACGAGTTCGCAAGGCGATTGAAGGCTATGTACCCATCGCTGGGAAGAGCAAAGTAGAAGTAGCCGCCCTTGGTGGTTCATTCCAGTTCTGCCGCCTCTCGGAGCACCCACTCTTCGACCCCGACGGCCAGATCCGCCGCGACGTTCGCTTCCCGCAGCTTGCCGAGTTCGTCTGGTTCGCCGAAACCGGCACGGGATATTCTGGAAACGCCGACTCGCCGTTGCTCGGCGTGCACGACGGCCGCGCGATCTACCTGCTCTACAACGGCATCTTGAAAGACAAGTCGGTGGCCGGCGGCAACGTGCTCACCGGGCCGGTGTTCGACCAACTGCCGCCGCACGACGGGCCGAAGGTGATCTACGCCGCGGCCAACCGCATGGGCGCCCGCGCAGCGTGCGAAGGCGTCGTGTTCAAGCAGACACCCTACGCGCTGGCGGTGTAGCGAACATGGCAACGAGCACGCTCACCCCTCTGCGCGTGATCGTCATCGCCGGCCCCAATGGCGCCGGCAAGACGACCTTCGCGCGGGAGTTCCTGCCCAACGAGGCGGACTGTCCGGTGTTCGTCAACGCCGATCTCATTGCCGCGGGCCTGGCGCCTTTCGCGCCCGAGTCGGCCGCGCTGCAGGCCGGCCGCCTGATGCTGGAACAACTGGAGCGCCACTTCGCGGCGCGCGAGAGTTTCGCCTTTGAATCCACATTGGCCGGCCGCGGCTACCTGCGGCAGATCGATCGCTGGCAGGCGGCGGGCTACCGGGTGAAGATCATCTTCTTGAAACTCGCCAGCGCCGAGGAAGCGATCGCGCGTGTGGCCCAGCGTGTTCGACAAGGCGGCCACGGCATCCCGGAAAACGTGATCCGCCGCCGCTTTGCGGCCGGCCTGGTCAACTTCGAGCGCCGCTATGCGCCGCGCGCCGATGCCTGGGCGGTGTACGACAACAGCGGCGCGCAGCCGGTGCTGCTGGACTGGAGCGAAAAATCATGAGCGTCAACAAACAACCGATCGAGCAGGCACACGATACCGACCTGCGTCTGTCACGCGCGCCGATGCAGCGCGCGGCGCTGCGCGCACGCGAGATTGCCGCACGCACCGGCACGTCGCTGGTGGTAAGCGAGGGCGGTCAGGTGCGCCACATTCAGGTGGCGCCCGTGTTGCCCACCGTGATGCAGGTGCAGGAGCCCACGGTGCCCTACGGGACCAAGGCGTGACGGTCTTTCTCGCCAAGACCTACCAGCAGCAGGTGCTCGACAGCGTCGAGGCCTACTTTCGCGCCTGCCATGAACTGCCCTCGCCGTCGGTGGCCTTCACTGCCACGACAGAGCGGTTGTGGCAGCAGGGCCAGCCGTACCGGCCTCTGGCAGGTTTTGCCGCCGACATGCCCTACTTCTGCCTGCGCGTGCCCACCGGCGGCGGCAAGACCTGGCTCGCCGCCAAGAGCGTGGCCCGGATCAACACGCACCTGCTGCGCTGCGAGCACAGCGTGGTGCTGTGGTTGACGCCGAGCAAGGCCATCCGCGAGCAGACGCTCAAGGGCCTGCGCGACCGCAGCCACCCGTACCACGCGGCCTTGCGCGAGGCCGGGCCGGTGACGGTGCTCGATCTGGACGAGGCCAAGAGCTTGACGCGCGCCACGCTCGACACCTCGACCACCGTGATAGTGACCACGCGGCAGACCTTCCAGGTGGAAGACGAGGAGTGCCGCAAGGTCTACCAGAGCAGCGGCGCGCTGATGCACCACTTCGACGGCCTCTCGAGCATGCAGCGGGACGCGCTACTGAAAGAAGGCAGCGGCGCCGACCAGACGACGCCGTATTCGCTGGCCAATGTGCTGCGGCTGCGGCGGCCATTCGTGATCGTCGACGAGGCGCACAACAGTCGCACCGAGCTGGCGTTCGACATGCTGGCCCGCTTGGCGCCCAGCGGCGTGATGGAGCTCACCGCCACGCCCGACCTGGAACGCACGCCGAGCAACGTGCTGCACAGCGTCTCGGCCCGAGTTGAAAGCCGAGGAGATGATCAAGCTGCCGGTGGTGCTGCAAACCGAGCCGCAATGGCAGCAGTGCCTGGCCGATGCGATCGGGCGTCGCGACGCGCTGCGGCAGATTGCCGAGGAGGAGCGGCGCACCGGCGCCGCGTACCTGCGGCCTGTGGTGCTGATCCAGGCCGAGCCGCACCGCGCCGGGGTGGAGACGCTGAACGTTGAGCGCGTGCGCGGCGAGCTGATCACCAACCATCGCGTGCCGGCCGAAGAGATCGTCGTCGCCACTGGGGAGGAGCGCGGGCTGGAAAAGATCGACGCCGACTACGCATTGGGCATCGCCGACCCGGCCTGCCCGGTGAAGTTCGTCATCACGCAGCGCGCGCTCGCGGAAGGTTGGGACTGCCCTTCGGCCTACATCCTGGTCAGTATGGCGTCGCTGCATTCGGCCACCGCCGTCGAGCAGTTGCTCGGACGCGTGTTGCGGCAACCGGAGGCCAGCCACCGGCGAGCGGCGGCGCTGAACCGCTCGTATGCCTTCGTCGTCTCACGCAACTTTGCCGAGACAGCGGCGGCGCTGCGAGACCGGCTGGTTGCCGGTGCCGGTTTCGAGCGGCGTGAGGTGGGCGAGTTCGTCGCCGCGGCCACACCCGAACAAAGACGGTTCGACGTCGAGGCGCACGCGGGCCGGGTCGTGGTGCGGCCGGTGGCGATCACGCTGTCCGAGAAGCCGGAACTGAAGAGCGTGCCCAAGCCGATTCGCGACAAGGTGAGCTGGGACGGCAAACTCAACACGCTGACGATCCATGCGCCGCTGACCGACGACGAAGGGCAGGCGCTGCGCGCCTCGGTGTCCAGCCCGGCTGCGGTGGCGGCCATCGACGAGGCGGTGCAAGTCAGCCGCACCTCCGCCATTGAGTTCTTCGAGACGCCGGCCGAGTGCGGCGAGCGCTTCGCGGTGCCTCAACTGGCGCTGCGCGTGCAAGGCGAGTTGCAGTTGTTCGACGACCCGGAAGTTTTGGACTATCCCTGGGACTTGTCCACTTACGACGCAGCGCCGACGACGGCCGACTTGAATGCGCTCGGCCAGCAGCTCAAGGTGTCGGAGGGCGGCGAACTGGATATCGATGCCGGCAGTGGCCGCATGGTGTCACGCTTTCTGCCCGACCTGCAGCGCGACCTCGGCCTGGTGTACGAGCCCGAACATTGGGATGACGTGAAGTTGGCTGCCTGGTTGTGTCGAAACCTGCCCGAGCCGTCGCTGACGCATGCCAGCAAGCAGGCGTTCGTGTCGGCATGGCTGAGGCGGCTGCTGACGCCGGAGGGTTTCTCGCTCGCACGCGCGAATCTGCAGAAGTTCATGCTGCGATCGTTGCTGGAAGCGCGCATCACCGAGTTGCGCAAGCAGGCGGTCGGCCGCGCATTCCAGCAAGCCCTGTTCGGTGACGACGCCGCTTCGCGCGTCGCCGTCAGCGCCGCGCATGCCTTCGAGTTTCATCCGCAAGCCTATGCACCCTCACGCGACTACGACGGACGCTTTGGCGTATTCGAGTTCCGCAAGCACTACTACGGCCGCATCGGCGACTTCGACAGCAAGGAGGAGTTCGAGTGCGCGTGCTGGCTCGACACGCAGGCCCAGCAGGGGCGCATTGCGTACTGGGTGCGCAACCTCGTGCGGCGTGAAGGTGGTTCATTTTTCTTACAGAAGGCCGATGGGCGCTTCTACCCGGACTTCTTGTGCAGACTGCCGGGAGTGGGCGAAGAGCACGGCCCGACGTTGGCGGTCGAATACAAGGGCAAGGATCGCTGGACAGACGCCAAAGACGACCGTGACATTGGCGGCTTGTGGGCTGAACTGTCGGCAGGGCAGTGCCGCTTCGTGATGGTCACGGAGCGGGACTGGGCATCGATCGAAGCACTTCTTCAGCATTGACCATACATTGCAGCGGCCATTTGACATCGCTCCTCTAACAGTGACCTGGCGGGTTGTGGCAACTGACCGTGAGATCGAATGCCGGCTCCTGCGCATCGAGGGCGGCGTGCAAGGCGTCGGCTATCGCGAAGCCTGCGTGCAGCGCGCCCAGGCGCTCGGCCTCACGGGCTATGTGCGCAACCGGCGCGACGGCTCGGTGGAGGTAATGCTGCAGGGCACGTCCGACGCAGTGGCGGGCATGCAGGCTTGGCTGCACGAGGGGCCGCCGCTGGCTCGGGTCGATCGGGTGACGGTCAGCTCGGCGCCGGTTGCCGTGTTGGACAGGTTCGAGCGCCGACCCACCGAGTGAGCGCATCGGCGTCGTAGCATGGACGCGCCCCACGACACCATGCCTCCACCCTCCCCACCTCTGCGCCGCGCTCTCACCTGGGCACAGTGGTGGCCGTCCGTGCGCGCCGGGCTCTGGGTGCTAGCGCTGTTCGCCGCCGCTGTTGGGGTCACACGCTGGTACGCCGCACCGATCGAGGCCACCCTCGCGGCGCATGGGCCCTTGGGCGTCGCCGTCTTCGTCGTTTCGTCGGCACTCGCGGTGCTGATGCCGGCGATGACCAACCTGCCGCTGGTGCCGCTGGCCGTGCTCGCCTGGGGGCCGTGGTGGACGGCGGCGTTGCTGCTGTTCGGGTGGACTGCCGGCTCGGCGCTGTCGTTTGCGCTGGGGCGCCATGCGCGCGCGCTGATCCTGCGGCACTTTCCGTCGGTGCGGCGTCATGCCGGCATCGAGCGCCTGATCCACCCGCAGCAGCGCATGGCTTCGCTGGTGCTGTTGCGCATGACGTTTCCGGTGGACGTGCTGTCGTATGCACTCGGCCTGTTCAGCCCGCGCACCACGCTGGCCGAAAGCACGCTCGCCACCGTGATCGGTGCGGCGCCGTTCGCGCTGCTGTTTGCGATCGCGCCGGTGTTGCCGCTGCTGGTGCAGTTGGCGGTGTTCGGCGGCTCGGCGCTGGTGTTCGTGGCCTATCTGCTGTGGGTCCTGCGGCACCCGTTCGGGGCAGCGCGCGAGCGTTGAGGCGCGCGCTACTCCTGCGTTGGCGCCAGCTCGGTCACCACTTCCGTGGTCGCCTGCGTCATCAGCTTGTGCACCGGACATTTGCCGGCCACGGCGAGCAGCTCCTGGCGCTGTGCGTCGGTCAACGCGCCGGTCACGGCGAGCGTCGTGCGCAGGCGGTAGATGCCCTTGCGCTCCTGGCTGTCGTCGCGTTCCACGGTGACCTGGATGTCTTCCACCGGGATGTTCTTGCGCTGCGCATACCAGAGCACGGTCAGCGCCTTGCAGGCGCCGAGCGCGCTGTCGTACAAGTCGTGCGGGCCGACGCCGAGGTCTTCGCCGCCGTTGGCCGCGGGCTCGTCGAGCGCGATCGCGTGCTGGCGCACCGTGGCGGTGTGCTTCATCTTGTGCGCGCGGTCGCGGGTGATGGTGATCGTCATCGTCGTGTCCTCTTCAGGCCGTGATGCGCCCGGCCAGCGGGTACGCCGGATCGTTGTAGCCCGGCGTGCTCGGGTGCCCCGGCGCCACCAGCGAATCGACCAGCGCTTCATCGTCGGCGTCGAGCGTGACGTCGAGTGCGCCGAAGTAGTCGGCCCATTGCTCCAACGTGCGCGGCCCGGCGATGACGGCGCTGACCGCGTTGTTGGCCAGCACCCAGGCCGTGGCGAAGTGCTGCAGCGCGACGCGCTTCTTCTCGCAATGCGCTTTGAGCGTCTGCGCGATGGCCAACGACTCTTCGCGGAACTCGGTCTGCAGGATGCGCTTGTCGCCGCGGCCGGCGCGCGTGCCTTCGGCCGGCTTGGCGCCCGGCGCGTATTTGCCCGAGAGCACACCGCGCGCGATCGGGCTGTAGGGCACGACGCCGATGCCATGGTGCCGGCAGGCTTCGAGCACTTCCACTTCAGGCAGGCGGTTCAACAGGTTGTAGTACGGCTGGCAGACCACGGGGCCGGGCATGTTGAGCCGGCGCGCCATGTGCACCGTCTCCGCAATGCGCCAGCCGCGGAAGTTCGACACGCCCCAGTAGCGGATCTTGCCGTCGCGCAGCAGCGTGTCGATGGCGCGCAGCGGCTCTTCCAGGTCCATGCCGTTGTAGTCGCGGTGCAGGTAATAGAGATCGACGTGATCGACGTGCAGGCGCTTCAAGCTGGCCTCGCACTCGCGCATGAGCCAAGTCCGCGAGTAGTGCGTCTCGTTGACGCGCTCGCTCATCTTGTTGCCGCACTTGGTGGCCAGCACCCAATCGTGGCGCTGCCCTCGAAGCAGCTCACCGACCATGCTTTCCGATTTGCCGACCGAGTACACGTCGGCAGTGTCGATGAAGTTGACGCCGTGCTCGTGAGCGTGGGCGACGATGCGCTGCGCCTCGGCCAAGTCGGTCTGGTCGGCGAACATCATCGTGCCCAGGCACAGCTCGGAGACTTGCAGCGGGCTCTTGCCGAGGTTGCGGAATTTCATGGCGTCGCTCCCAAAGTTGGAGCAGCGCACTTTAGCGGCGCGCCAAAGACAACGAGCCCCGAAGGGCCCGTCGTTCATCTCACAGGAGCGTCGGCTCAGTAACGGCGGCCACCGCCGCCGCCACCACCGCCACCGCCGAAGCCACCCGGGCGCTCTTCGCGCGGGCGGGCTTCGTTGACGACGAGGGCGCGGCCATCGACGCTCTTGCCGTGCATGCCGCGGATGGCGGCTTGCGCGGCTTCGACCGAGCCCATCTCGACGAAGCCGAAGCCCTTCGAGCGGCCGGTGTCGCGGTCCATCATGACCTTGGCCGAAGACACGTCGCCGAATTCGGCGAAGTTCTGGCGAAGGCTGTCGTCGGTGACCGAGTAGGCCAGGTTGCCGACATAAAGTTTGCTGATCATGGTTTGCCTTTCAAGCAAGAGAAATTGCGCACCGGGTGGGTTGAGGAACCGCAGCGCGCGGGGTGAAAACGAAAGTGGAAAAGGGCCGCGCGTTGTTCAGCGCGCGCGGTACGGTGTGTTCTGCCGCGGCGCGCCGCCGGTGCGCGGCTCGAGGTGGCGGAAGGTGATGCGGCCTTTGCTCAAGTCGTACGGCGACAGCTCGAGCGCCACGCGGTCGCCGGCGAGGATGCGGATGTGGTGCTTGCGCATCCTGCCGGAGGTGTAGGCCACGAGCACGTGGCCGTTCTCCAGCGAGACGCGGTAGCGGGAATCGGGCAGGACTTCTTCGACCTTGCCGTTCATTTCAATCAGTTCTTCTTTGGCCAAATGCGCTCCGGGGGGTTTTCAGACGGTGATGGGGCATGGGGGCCGCGGCGCGCCGTCGCGCAGCCAATTCAGGCCCTGTTGTGCGGCGTAGCGGCAGGCGTCGGCACGGGTGCCGAAGCGCGCAACGAAGCGAACCACGCGGTCATGCGTGGCGCGGCCTTGGCCGCTGCGGATGGAGACCGACGGCGCGTAGTTGCCGGCCGGTGTGAGCGTGGTGAGCGGTGACACGAGGTACCTGCCCACCGAGAACGACTTTTCGCGGTTCGTGGTGATGATCATGAAAGGCGCAGGCGGCTCGGTAGCCGGTGCGCGGAATACGGAAGAAAGGTCCTGCAGCGCTGCAACCCTTAGCGAGCCGTGGCACAAGACAGGTCGTTTGCATCAGCCCGGAGATTTGAAGAGAAGGGCTGACAGTGGAGCTCACCGAAGGAAGAGGCTGACCGACTTCGACCGAAGATGACGGTCTTGTCGTCTGGGTGCGCCGTGTCCTTATTGGTCGGGAACCCTGTCAAACAACAGGCGCCGGGTCAGAGAGCAGACCGACGGCGCGCAGCGGGAGTGTATCCGAACTGACGCGCTGGCTGCTTGCGGCCTTGGAAACGACGCGCAAGCGCCACGTCAAAGGCCGAGCTCTTCTTTCGCGAGCGCGATCTCTTCGGCCGGCGCCGGCTCGGCGACACCTTGCATCGCCTGCGCCAGCGCTCGTGCGGAGCGCCATGCGCCCTCGACACCACCGCCGCCGAGAAAATCGCCGCACACGCCCAGGCGCAGGCTCTCGTCCCACCAGCCGCTCGGCGTCACGGGGTGCCGGCCGACTTGCGCCATCGCGTAGCGCCAGCGGTGCGCCACGGCGTACTGCCAGCGCAGCGGCGCGCCCAGCCACTCGGCCAGCGCCTGTTGCATCGCCGAAGCGATCCACGCCGCATCCTGATCCATGTGGGCACGGCTCCAGCCGGCCTTGGCATGCAGCACCCAATGCACCTCGTCGCGCCGCGCCTCACGGCCAGGCCGCGACTCGTTGCGCAGCACCATGGCGAGCGCGCCGGGTTCGGGGCTCGCCAGATCCCAGGCGCGAAGGCCGGGGATGGCGTCGGCCACGCCCATCATCGTCCAGCACGGCTGCATCACGGTCAGGCTGGCGCGCTGTGCCCACTCGCGCTGATGCGGCGCCAGCAGCGGCGCCGCCTGCGCGGGCGGCAAGGCCAGCACCACGGCGTCGAAGACATCGGCCCACAACACATCGCTGCTCTCGACGACCCAGCCGCGCGGCGTGCGGCGCAGGCCCTGCACCGCCTGCTCCCAGCGCGGCATCGCGCCTAGCAGCAGGTGGCGGCACCACTGCGTCATGTCCGGCGCTGCAACGAAACGCGCGCTGCCCTGCTCGGCGTCGGGGCACGGCAGGCTCTGCGGGTGCAAGCGCGGCTGCCATGTGGTCACGCAACCGGCGTGCACGGCCTGCACCACCGCTGCGCGAAACGCGGCGTCCCTGGCGCTGAAACAGGGCACCCCGTGATCGAACGCGGTGCTGCGCGGCTGATGCGCGGCGTCCGTCCAGGCGCAGCGCCGCGTGGCCATGCGGCCGCCGGGACCGCACGACTTGTCGAAGACATGCACCGCCGCACCTTCGTCCATCAGCGCCTGCACCAGTGCGCAGCCTGCAATGCCGGCACCGATCACTGCCACTTTGGATTCTTTGCCGAACGTGGTCATGACGCGGATACTAGGCCCGTTGCGCGTCATCTCCGACTCAGATGAGCCATTTCCATTTCATCGAGTGCGATACTCCGATTCACTTCCGACTCGCAGCTCCCCATGGCCACCAAAACGCCGCACCGCCGCCCGCCCCCTGCCCTCCTTGTCGATCCCGCCGACGAACCCCGCTTTCGCAGCGGCGCGGTGGCGCGCATGGTGCGCATGCCGGTGGCGACGCTGCGCATCTGGGAGCGCCGCTACAACGTCAGCCGACCGGCGCTGACGCCGAGCGGCCAGCGCCTGTATTCAGCTGCCGAGGTGCGGCGCCTGGGCCTGATGAAACAGCTCACCGAGCTCGGCCATGCGATCGGCAATCTGGCTGCGCTCGACTGGGCGCAATTGCAAGCCGTGGCCAATACGCATGCGAGCACGGTGGCCGGGCCACGCGCGACGCCGCCGCAGCGGCCGTGGCGGCTGGCCGTCGTCGGCACGGCCTTGGCCAAGCGCCTGCAGCGCGCCAGCGTGCGCCTGGCGCTCGGCCGCTCGATGGAAGTCAGCGGCGTCTATGCCAGCGTGCAACAGGCCGCGGCGGCGCTGCAGCACAGCCCGTTCGATGCACTGCTGCTGCACGACGCGCGGCCCAACGCTCTCCTTCGCCCGCAGAGCCTGCGCGAAATGCCGATCGCCGTGCTCTACCGCTTTGCCGCCGAGCCCGTGTGTGAACGACTGGCGGCCGACAACGTGGCGCTGCTGCGCGAGCCGCAAGGCGACACCGCGCTCGGCCAGTGGCTGCGCGGCGTTTGCACCAGCGACGCCGCACCCGCGCACGTGCCGCCGATGCCGGGCGACGAAGTGCCGCGCCCGCGGCGCTGGGACGACGCGCAACTGACCGACTTCGCCGGCCTGTCATCGACCATCGCCTGCGAATGCCCGCACCACGTGGCCGAGTTGCTGATGCAGCTCTCGCATTTCGAGGCCTACAGCGCCGAGTGCGCCAACAGCAGCCATGCCGACGCGCAACTGCACGGCTTCCTGCGCGGCGTGGCCAGCACGTCGCGCGCGCTGTTCGAAGACGCGCTGGAACGCGTCGCCGTGCACGAGGGCCTGCTGCTCCCGTCCTGACGCTCAGCCCTTGCGCAGCGTCGGCAGGCCGACGCCGCTGGCCTCGAAGCCGCCGTCCACCGCCAGCACCTGGCCGTTGATGTACGCCGCCTGCGCGCTGCACAAAAAGCCGACCGCGTTGGCGATCTCTTCGACGGTGCCGTAGCGGTTCTGCGGAATCACGTCGTGGTAGTCGCTGCGGATCGCCACCGTGTGCACGAGCTTGGCCATCTCGGTATCGACCGGTCCCGGGGCGATCGCATTGACGCGGATGCCGGCGTTGCCGAGCTCCACCGCCTGCTGCTTGGTGAGGTGGATCAGCGCGCCCTTGCTGGTGCCGTAGGCCACGCGCAAGGTGGAGGCGCGCAGGCCGGAGATCGAAGCGATGTTGACGACAGCGCCGCCGCGCTTGCCACGCAACATGATCGGCGCCACGGCTTGCGTGCACAGGAAGGCGCCGTCCAAGTTGGTGCCGAGCACATGGCGGAACTCTTCGTAGCTGGTCTCGAGGATCGGCTTGAACACGGCCACGCCGGCGTTGTTGACCAGCGCGTCGATGCGGCCGCAGCGCGCATCGACCATGGCCACGGCGTTGGCGACCTGATCGGGCTTCGAGACATCGCAGCGCACGGCGAGTATTCGATCGGCCGAGCCGTCTTCTTCGACCAGGGCGCGCTCGGTGCGCGTCAAGGTCTCGCCGTCGATGTCGATCAGCGCCACCGCATGGCCGTGGGCGAGGAACCAGCGGCCGATGGCCAGGCCGATGCCGCGCGCGCCGCCGGTGACGAAGGCCACGGGCCGGGAGGTGGTGGGGTCGGTCATGCGCTCTCCTGCTGTTGCCCGCGCATTGTCGCCACGCTGCGTGGGCGTTTGGTGCGTGGCATGCTGCGCCCGATGAAGCACCGCCACCGCCTCGGCACACTGACCGCCGCCCTGCTCGCCACCACCGCCTGGTCGCAAGACGGCACCCGCTGCGCCAACGAGTCCGACCCCGCGCGGCGCCTGGCCTGCTACGACCGCCTCTTCCGGCCCGATCCGGACGCCACGCCTGCGCCGCCGCCGGCTGCTGCCGCGGCGAGCGCGCCTGCACCGGCCGCGCCACTGCCGGCGGGCAGCACGTCGATCATGTCGCGGCTGTGGGAACTCGACGAGGCCGACAAGCGGCGCAAGTTCGTCGTCCGCACGCACCTGCCCAACTTTCTGCTGCCGGCGCACTTCACGAACAACCTGAACCGCGCACCGAGCAGCCCGACGCGTGCCGCGACAGCGCCCAACGAGCGCTACCGTCCGGTCGAAGCCAAGCTGCAGGTGTCGCTGCGCGCCAAGGCGGCCAGCGACGTGCTGCTGCCCGATGCCGACGTGTGGCTGGCCTACACGCAACGCTCGCTGTGGCAGTTGTGGAACTCGCAGGAGTCGGCGCCGTTTCGCAGCAGCGATTACCAGCCCGAGGCGATCTACGTCGTGCCGGTGCCTGAACCCTTGCGCACGCTGCCGTTCGGCTGGCAATGGCGCATGGTGCAGGCCGGCGTGGCGCACCAGTCCAACGGCCAGGCCGTGCCGCTGTCGCGCAGCTGGAACCGCGTCTATTTCGGCGCCGGCTTCGAGCGCAACGAGTTCGGCCTGCAATGGAAGCTCCACCGGCGCGTGGATGAATCGCGCAGCGACGACGACAACCCGGACCTCACCAACTACATCGGCCGCGGCGAGCTGCAAGCCACCTGGCTGCCCGGCACCGCAACCGCATCGCTGATCTGGCGCACCAACCTGCGCGCCCTCAACCGCGGCTCGCTGCAGCTCGACCTGACATACCCGGTGGACAGCGACGAGCCGGCCGGCCTGCGCTGGTACATGCAGGTCTTCAGCGGCTATGGCGAAACGCTGCTCGACTACAACCACCGGCAGACGACGCTGGGGTTGGGGTTGTCGCTGTTTCAGTTCTAGGACGGCGCCCAGATGCTGCGAACGCCGATCTGCTGCACGTGCCGCCGATTCAGCTTAGCCAGCGCAGCACGCCCTGCCCCGCGACGCGCCCACTGGCCATCGACGCTTGCAGCAGGTAGCCGCCGGTCGGCGCTTCCCAGTCGAGCATCTCGCCGGCGCAGAAGACCCCGGGCCGCGAGCGCAGCATCAGCTGCTCGTCGAGCGATTCGAGCACGACGCCGCCGGCGCTGCTGATGGCTTCGGCGATCGGCCGCGGCGCAGTCAGCGTGATCGGCAGCGCCTTGATCGCAGCGGCCAGGCGTGCCGTATCGGCGATCGCCTCGCGCGGCAGCACCTCGTGCAGCAGCGCCACCTTCGCGCCTTCGAGTCCGAGGCGGCTCTTCAAGTGCGAGCCGAGGCTGCGCGAGCCGCGCGGATGCGCCACCTCGCGCAGCACGCGGTGCGGCATCGTGGTCCGGCAGCAGGTCGAGCGTGATCGTCGCTTGTCCGCGTGACGCGATGGCGTCGCGGATCAGCGCACTGGCCGCATAGACGAGGCTGCCTTCGAGGCCGTACGCGCTGAGCACGAATTCGCCTTGCCTGTCGAACGCATCGTCGAAGCGCAGCACCACTGGCTTGATCGGCGCGCCCGCAAACCGCGTGCGCAGATGCTCGCTCCACGCCACCTCGAAGCCGCAGTTGGCCGGCACGCAGCGGCGCCACCTCGGCGCCGGCCTCGCGCAGCCACGGCACCCAGGCGCCGTCGCTGCCAAGCTGCGGCCAGCTCGCGCCGCCGAGCGCGAGCACCGTCGCACGCGGCTGCACGCTGACCTCGCCTTGCGGCGCCGCAAAGCGCAGCGCGCCGTCGCCGCCCGCAAAGCCGAGCCAGCGGTGCCGCATGTGAAAGCGCACGCCGCGCTCGCGCAAGCGGTGCAGCCAGGCGCGCAACAGCGGCGCGGCTTTCAGATCCGTAGGAAAGACGCGGCCCGACGTGCCGACGAAGGTGTCGATGCCCAATCCGGCGGCCCATGCGCGCGTGGCGTCGGGGCCGAACGCATCGAGCCACGGCGCCACCGCCGCCGTGCGCGCGCCGTAGTGCTGCACGAACGCCGGCAGCGGCTCGTGGTGGGTGAGGTTGAGTCCGCCCTTGCCGGCGAGCAGGAACTTGCGGCCGACCGACGGCATCGCGTCGTACACGTGCACGGCCGCCATGCCGGCCTCGGCCAACACCTCCGCCGCCATCAACCCGGCGGGCCCACCGCCGACGATCGCGACACAGCTCATCGCGCCATCGTGCCATGGCGCGCGGCTCGCCGTCAGCGCGCCGGCGGCGGCCGCCCCGCCGTCGTGTACAGCTCGCTCACCGGCACGACGCGGCCGTGCAACGGCAGGATGCGATCGACCGGCAAGCGCAGGCGCTCGATGTTCTCGATCAGGTTGACGTTGTTGGCGTTGGGCGTGGCCGGCGGCGGCGTGTTCGGCGGCAGCGGCGTGTAGGCGTCGGCCTCGATCAGCAGCCGCTCCTTCGGCAACCAGACCATCAGCATCGTGTCGCTGTGCGGGCCGCCGCTGATCTTGTGCAGCTCGATCGTGCGCGTGCCGTCGCTGAGCGTGCCCTTGTCGCCCTGCACACCCTGCAACCGCGCCGCCTTGCCGGCCTGCGCCATGCGGTCGGGCCGCAGCGCGTTGGGCACGGCCAGCACGCTCTGGAAGTACGGCACGTTGCCGGCCATCGTGACCACGGTCGCGCCCTCGGCCACCGCGGCGCGCACACCACCCGAGTGATCGAAATGGGCATGGCTGTTGACGGCGTAGCGGATCGGCTTGCCGGGCGCCAGCGTCTTGGCCTGCTCGATCACGGCCTGCGTGCGCGCGTCGCCGAGCGGCGTCTCGACCAGCACCAGGTGGTCGCTCATCTCGACCAGCACGCTGTTGTGCGAGCCGCCGGCTAGGAACCAGACGCCGTCGGCCACCTTGTCGGCCGTGACGCGCTCGGCCGTGTTGCGTGCAGCGTCGGGCACCGCCAGCGCGCTGACCGGCGCGTTCGGCTGCACCTCCTTGATCGCCAGGTCGAGCACCGGGTGGCCGCCGCTGCTTTGGCGCACACGCGTCGGAAACTTGATGGCACCGAAGTCCTTGTAGTCGCTGTAGGTGGTGCGCACCGCGGTGTCGCCCAGCACCGGATCGGCGAACGTCGAATCGACCTGCGTCACCAGCCCCTGCGCATCGAGCGTCACGGTAGCGCGCAACCAGCCCGGCTGCGTGAACGACAGACGCTGCACGCCGCCCTCGCCCGCAGCCAGCGTCGCACTGTTGCGCTGCGCCGCCTTCAGCGCGCCGTGCGGCGTGATCCAGAGCTGGTGCACGCGGTCGGCGACGAAGCGCGTGCCCGGCGCGACGTTGCCGCCGGCGACGTTCCACGCCAGCTCGCCGCTGACGAACTGGTCGTTGCGCTGTTGGCCCACGAGCGGATAGCCGCCGCCCCCGCGCGGCTCGGCGCGCGACAGCGTGACCTCGTCGCGCATCGCAGCGGCCTCGTAGTCGAGGGTGCGCACGACCGCGTGATACGTCACCTTCGGCCACGCACCGCTGGGCACGTAGGCTTGGCCGAAGGTGAAACCCTCGCCGTCGCCGGCATAACGCAGCGACTTGAGCTGCTCGGCGCCCATCGCCTTCGACGCCCGCGCGATGGCGTCGCTGGCGTTGGGCGGGGCCGAGGCGCAGCCGGCGGCGGCGAACAGCGCGGCGGCGAACATGAGGGCAAGGCGGCGTGAGGGCATGTCGTGATCTCCTGGTGAGGACTTGGAGGCAGCTCTGGTGGTACGTTGCCGGCAACGGCGCCCTTCCCGTGACGTGTCAGGAACCGGCAGCGCCGCGCGACCGAGCCCCATCACCAACATTGCCCGCCCATGAAACCCCTGCACCTCTTCGCCCCAGCCCTGCTGGTCGCCATCGCTGCACCTGTGGCTGCGCAGAGCACCGCCGCCGCTTGCAGCGCGCGCAGCGTTGCGCAACCGCCGGCGATCGTCGAGCTCTACACCAGCGAGGGCTGCAGCTCATGCCCGCCGGCCGACCGTTGGCTGTCTGCGCTCAAGGGCCGCAGCGACGTGCTGGCGCTGGCATTCCACGTCAATTACTGGGACCGGCTGGGCTGGCCTGACCGCTTCGCCACCGCCGACACCACCGAGCGCCAGCATCGGCTGCAGCGCGCCAGCGGCGCACCGTATGTCTATACGCCGCAGGTGGTGCACAACGGGCGCGACCTGCGCGGCTGGTCGGGTGCGGCGCTGCCCCGCCCGGCGGCGAGCGATGTGCACGTCGTGCTCGAACGCGACGGCGCCAGCGTGCGCGCCAGCATCGCCGCGCCGGCAGCGCGCGCGCTCGGCGGCTACTGGGCGGTGCTCGAAGACGGCCATGTCAGCCGCGTCAAGGCCGGCGAGAACTCCGGCGAGACCCTCGCGCACGACCATGTGGTGACGCTGTACCAACCGCTGGCGGCGTGGACGGCGCCTTCGCGCGAGTTCACGCTGGCGCTGCCGGCGGCAACGTCGAAATCGCGGCGCGTCGTCTTCGTCGTCACCGATGGCGACGGCGCGAAGCCGCTGCAAGCGGTCGTGCTCGGCTGCTGACGAACCCCCTCAGGGCGCCGCAAACGCCGCCGCCAGGAACTCGACGAAGGCGCGCACCCGCGCCGAATGCTGGTGGCGCTGCGGCCACACCGCGTGGATGTCGGCCTCGGGCGTGCGCCATTGCGCCAGCACCGGCACCAGGCGGCCGCTTTCGAGATAGCGCGCGACGTCCCACTCGGCGCGCATCAGGATGCCCAGGCCGGCCAGCGCCCACTGCACCGCGATCTCGCCATCGTTGGTGGCCAGGTTGCCGCGCGTCTTGACGGCCTGCTCGCGCGCGTCCTTGCCGCGCAGCGGCCGCAAACGCCACAGGCCGTAGGCCTCGTCGCCCTGGCGGATGCCGATGCAGTTGTGGCGCGACAGATCGCCCGGCACCTTGGGCTCGCCGGCGCGCGCGAGGTAGCTCGGCGCCGCCACCAGCAGCCGCCGGTTCGGCGCCAGCAAGCGCGCCATCACGCGCGCGTCGGGC
The DNA here is from genome assembly GCA_963816315.1 of uncultured beta proteobacterium. GTDB lineage: Bacteria > Pseudomonadota > Gammaproteobacteria > Burkholderiales > Burkholderiaceae_C > CADEEN01. The sequence continues at coordinate 305,984 of CAWFJZ010000029.1, read as the reverse complement.
GGTGCGCCGAAGCGGATGCAGACGTCGAAGCTGTCGTCGGTGAGCGGCGGCGGGTTGACCGACAACTGCAACTGCACCTCGACCAACGGGTGCCGCTTGACGAAGCGCGCGATCAGCGGCGCCACCTGCGCGCGGCCGAAACCGAGCGTGGCGTTGACCCGCAGCAGCCCCTGGGGTTCGCCCTTGCTCGCGCCGAGCAGGTGTTGCAGGTCGTCGATCTGGCCGAGGATGCGGCGCGCGTGCGACAGCACCAACTCGCCTTCGGGCGTCAGGCTCATGCGCCGCGTCGTGCGGTTGACCAGCGGCACACCGACGCGCGACTCCATCAACGCGAGGTGCTTGCTCACCGCCGCGGTCGAGATGCCGAGTTCGCGCGCGGCTGCCGAGAGGCTGCCGGCCACGGCAAGCGTGGCGAAGAAGCCCAGATCGGCAGGTTGTATCGATGCGTCCATTGTTGACCTCAGGTTAACGATGCGTTGAATTTAGGCCCGCCTCTTCACCCCGTCCAGCTCCTACAGTGACGCCATTCCCACCCACCAGGAGACGCTCATGAAGACCTACCGCATCGCCACCATCCCCGGCGACGGCATCGGCAAGGAAGTGGTGCCCGCCGGCGCCGAAGTGCTGCAGGCCCTCGCGGCGTCAGGCGGCGACTTCCGCTTCGAGTTCGAGAATTTCGGCTGGGGCGGCGACTGGTACCGCGCGCACGGCGAGATGATGCCGGCCGACGGCCTCGATGCGCTGCGCGGCAAGGACGCGATTCTGTTCGGCTCGGCGGGCGATCCGCACATCCCCGACCACATCACGCTGTGGGGCCTGCGCCTGAAGATCTGCCAGGGCTTCGACCAGTACGCCAACGTGCGGCCGACGCGCATCCTGCCCGGCATCGACGGCCCGTTGAAGCGCTGCAAGGCCGAGGACCTCAACTGGGTCATCGTGCGCGAGAACTCGGAAGGCGAGTACGCGGGGGTCGGCGGCCGTGTGCACCAGGGGCATCCGATCGAAGCCGCCACCGACGTCTCGATGATGACCCGCGCCGGCGTCGAACGCATCATGCGCTTCGCCTTCAAGCTGGCGCAATCGCGGCCGCGCAAGCTGCTGACCGTGATCACCAAGAGCAACGCGCAGCGCCATGCGATGGTGATGTGGGACGAGATCGCGCTGCAGACAGCCAAGGAGTTCCCCGACGTCACCTGGGACAAGGAACTGGTCGATGCCTCGACGGCGCGCATGATCAACAAGCCGGCGTCGCTCGACACCATCGTCGCCACCAACCTGCATGCCGACATCCTGTCGGACCTCGCCGCGGCGCTGGCCGGCAGCCTGGGCATCGCGCCCACCGGCAACATCGACCCCGAGCGCCGCTACCCGAGCATGTTCGAGCCGATCCACGGCTCGGCCTTCGACATCATGGGCAAAGGCCTGGCCAATCCGGTGGGCACCTTCTGGTCTTGCGTGATGCTGCTCGAGCACCTGGGCGAAAACGAAGCAGCGAAGAAACTGATGGCCGCGATCGAAGCGGTGACCGCCGACAAGTCGCTGCACACCGGCGACCTCGGCGGCAGTGCGAAGACCGCCGACGTGACGCGCGCCGTGATCGCGCGCCTGGCCCGCTGATGTCGAAGAGGAGACTCACCATGAACCGCATCACCTTGACGCGCCGCGCCGTCGTGCTCGCCACGCTGGCCCTGGCCGCCCATGCCCACGCAGACACTTGGCCCAACAAACCGATCTCGCTCGTCGTGCCCTTCCCCCCCGGCGGCACCACCGACGTGCTGGCGCGCGCGCTCGCCGAGAAGCTGTCGCAGAGCCTCGGCCAGACGGTGATCGTCGAGAGCAAGCCCGGCGCCGGCGCCACGCTCGGCGCCGACTTCGTCGCCAAGAGCAAGCCCGACGGCTACACGCTGCTGATGGGCGCGGTGCACCACACGATCGCACCGTCGGTGTTCAAGAAGCTGCCCTACGACTTGCACAAGGACTTCGCGCCGATCACGACGGTGGCGCTGGTGCCCAACGTGCTGACCGTCAGCGCCACCAACCCGGCCAAGACCGTGGCCGACCTCGTCGCGCAGGCCAAGGCGCAACCAGGCAAGCTCAACTACGGCAGCAACGGCAACGGCACCGCGCAGCACCTGATCGGCACGCAGTTCGAGATGAGCAACGGCATCGAGCTCGCGCACATCCCCTACAAAGGCAGCGGCCCGCTGGTGACCGACCTGATCGGCGGCCAGGTGACGATGTCGTTCGACACCGTGACGCCCGTGCTGCCGCACATCAAGGCCGGCAAGCTGCGCGCGCTGGCGGTGACGACGGGCAAGCGTTCCTCCGCGCTGCCCGACGTGCCGACGCTGGCCGAAGCCGGCGTCAAAGGCATCGACACCGGCACCTGGTTCGGCCTGCTGGCGCCGGCAGCGACGCCGAAGGACATCACCGCGCGGCTGCATGCCGAGACGGTGAAGGTGCTGGCCTCACCCGAATTCAAGAAACGCCTCGAAGAGATCGGCGCCGAGCCGGTGGGCAACACGCCCGAGCAGATGGCCAAACAGATGCGCGACGACGGCGACAAGTTCGCCAAGCTGGTCAAGGATGCGAAGGTGACGATCGAGTGAGGCCTACTTCTTGACGCCCAGCCCAATCATCTTCGCCGTCTCGCCATAGACCTTGGCGCGTTCCTTCATGAACGCGTCCATCTGCTCGATGCCGACGTTGATCAGCTCGAAGCCGCTCTTGGCCGCCAGCTCTTTCATCTCCGCGTCGGCGTTGAGTTGCGCAAAGAGGTCGGAGAGCTTCTTCTTCGTCTCGGGCGGCGTGGACTTGGGCACGGCAATGCCGCGCATCGCGCCATCGACCCAATCGACGCCGAGTTCCTTGAACGTCGGCACGTCGGGCAACAGCGGATGGCGCTGGTCCATCGCCACCGCCAGCGCGCGCACACGCGTCTTGTTGTTGATGGCGAACGCGGTGTAGGTCATCGCGCCGTCGATCTGCGCGCCGAGCACGGCGTTGGCCAGATCGCCCGTGCCCTTGTACGGCACGTACGTGGTCTTGACCTTGAAGGCGCTGTTCAGCCGCTCGTGCGCCGCATGGTTGGCCGAGTTGAGCGCCGAGCCGCCGAGGTTCAACTTGCCGGCGTCGGCCTGCGCAGCCTTGATGAAATCGGCAAAGCTCTTCAACGGGCTGGCCTCGGGCACCACAAGCGCGTCCGGCGTGTAGTGGTACCAAAACACCGGCGACAAGTCCTCGGTCTTGTACTGCACCTGGCCTTCGAGCGGCTGCAGCACCACGTGCGGCAGGTTGATGCCATAGACGTTCAGGCCATCGGCCGGCAACGTATTGGCCGAACTCCACAGCACCGCACCGCCACCGCCGGCCTTGTATTGCACGATGGTGTCGATGGCCGGGCACTTCTTCTTCAGCACCACCTGCTGGTGGCGCGCCGAGATGTCGCTCTCGCCGCCCGGCGGGAAGGCTTGCCAGTAGTTGATGCTCTTGTCGGGGCAGAGCGCAGACTGCGCCGATACCGCGCCTGCTGCCAACGCGAAGAACAGAGTCAGGAACGTTTTCATGGGTGCTTTCATTGCGGCCAGACGAGCTCGAAGTATTCCAGGATCAGCACCGCTTTCTCACCCACCTGAAAACCCTGAGCCTCGGCGCGCTCGGCGAACTCCTGGCGGTAGGCGACGAGCCACCAGGCCAGCGTGCGGTCGCCCTCGCCGCACTCGAAGGCGAATTCGTCGTCGATGTCGTTGAAGTAGCGGCGCTCGACATGCTTGATGCGCACGATGCCCTGCGGCGTGCCGCGGCCGTCGAGGACGACGATGTGCTCGCCCGGCCGCGGCAGCTCGTCGCCTTCGGCTTCGAAGTCGCGCTCCAGCGTGGCGTGGGCGCGCTTGTCGCCGCCGGCTATCAGCGCCGCCAGTTCATCGGCGACGGCGCGGCTGTGACCGAAGTGCGTGGCCGAGAAACCTTCGACCTGCACGCCGCAGGCGCGCTGGTACTCAAGCCAGAAAGCCTCGATCTGATCGCGCCGCCCCGGCAGTGGCGGGTGCAAGCTCATTCTTCCCCACGCAGCGCGGCGCGTAACTCGGCGCCGATCTCAGGCTTGTCGGCGAACGGATCGGTCGGGTTGCGCGGCCGCATGATGTCTTCCAGCCGCGTCTGCACCGAGACCAGCGCCTTTGGGTGGCTGTAGATGTAGAAGCGCTTCTTGCGCATCGCGTCGAAGACCATGCCGGCCACCTGCGCCGCGCTGACTTTGCCCGACTCGACCGCCTTGCCCGTCATCGCTTGCGCGATGCGCTGGCTCTTCGTCGGCTTCACACCCTCTGTGCTCAGCGCGCCCGGCCGGTTGCGGTGGCTCTGGCTGATGCCGGTCGGCACGAAGAACGGACACAACACCGACGCCGTGACCTGGTCGGTGACGAGCGACAGATCCTGGTACAGCGTTTCCGTGAGGCTGACCACCGCATGCTTGCTGACGTTGTACACGCCCATGTTCGGCGGGTTCAGCAGCCCGGCCATCGACGCGGTGTTGACGATGTGGCCTTCGTAGTGCGCGTCCTTCTGCGCCGCGTCGAGCATCAGCGGCGTGAACACGCGCACGCCATGCGCCACGCCCATGAGGTTGACGCCGATCACCCACTCCCAATCCTGCGCCGTGTGCTCCCAGATCAGGCCGCCGAAGCCGACGCCGGCGTTGTTGAAGACGACATGCGGCACGCCGAAGCGGTCGATCGTCGCCTTGGCCAAGGCTTCGACTTCGACCGCCTTGGCCACGTCGAGCCGGTACGGCAATGCCTGCGCGCCGAGCGTGTGCATCTCGTCGAGTGCACGTTCCAGCGCATCGACCTGCACGTCGGCGAGAACGACGTTCATGCCTTCGCGCGCGGCGATGCGCGCCGCTTCGAGGCCGAAGCCCGAGCCGGCGCCGGTGATGACGGCCGTGCGGCCTTGGAAAGTTTTCATGCGGGCAACGATCGGTTGATGAGGGTGTCGAATGGCGTGTCGGGCCGCAGCAGACCGAACACGTCGGCGCCTTGCGCCAGGCGCGAGCTGCAGAACGCGGCGAAGACGGCGTCGGTGGCGTGGCGGCGCAGCAGCGCGGCTTGCACGAGCAGCGCGACGTTGCGGGCCAGCGTGCGCGCCGCGGCTTCGTCGGTGCCGCCGTCGAGGCGCGCCGGCAACGTCGCGGCCAAGCGGTCGAAGGCGGCGTGCTCGCCGCGCGCGGGCGCGAGCTCGGTTTGCATCGCCGCCGCCACGTCGGCGCCGCGCAGCGCGCGCAGCAGATCGAGCGCCATGATGTTGCCCGCGCCTTCCCAGATCGAATTGAGCGGCATCTCGCGGTAGATGCGCGCCATCACGCCCTGCCCCTGCGCTTCGACATAGCCGTTGCCGCCGAGGCACTCCATCGCTTCCTGCGCCAGCATCGCGCCGCGTTTGCAGACCCAGAACTTGGCAATCGGCGTCAGCACGCGGCGCATGATGGTTTCGTCTGCGTCATTGCCCTGCTCGGTGGCGTCGATCGCCTGGGCGAGCCTGAGGGCAAGCGCCGTCGCCGCTTCGCTTTCGATCGCCATGTCGGCGAGCACGTTCTTCATCAGCGGCTGCTCGGCCAGCGTCTTGCCGAAGGCCATGCGCTGGCGCGTGTGATGGATCGCGATCGACAGCGCACCGCGCATCAAGCCGGCGGTGCCGAGCGCGCAATCGAGCCGCGTCATCGCGCCCATCGCCAGGATCTGCGGCACGCCGCGGCCCTCGTCGCCGATCAGCCAGCCGCTCACATCGCCACCGAACTCGACCTCGCTGCTGGCGTTGGCGTGGTTGCCGAGCTTGTCCTTCAGGCGCTGGATGCGGATCGGGTTGATGCTGCCGTCGGGTTTGAAGCGCGGCACGAACAAGCAAGACAGGCCAGCCGGTGTTTGCGCCAGGACGAGGAACGCATCGCACATCGGCGCCGAGAAGAACCACTTGTGGCCGGTGAGCTTGTAGGCGCGGCCCCACGCCGTGTCGCTGTCGAACTCGGCGCGTGTCGTGTTGGCGCGCACGTCCGAGCCGCCCTGTTTCTCGGTCATGCCCATGCCCATCGTCACCGCGCTCTTCTGCTCGAACGGCACGAAGCGCGAGTCGTAGGTGGTGGCGGCGAGCTTGGCCGTCCATGCCTGCGCGATCACCGCGTTGGCGCGCAGGGCCGGCGTGACGGCGTAGCTCATCGACACGGGGCACAGCACCGATGGTTCGAGCTCGGTGAACAGCATGAAGCCGGCTGCCCGTTCGACATGCGACAGCGCGCCGCCCGACCACGGCGTGCCGTGCAGCCCGAACTGCAACGCCGCGCCGAGCAGCGCGTGATAGCTCGGATGAAACTCGACCTGGTCGATGCGCCGGCCGTACACGTCGTGCGTTTGCAACTGCGGCGGGTGCGTGTTGGCCAGGCGCGCGTGCTCCTGCATCGCCGCGCTGCCGGCGAGCGCGCCGAGTTCGCGCAGGCGCGCGGTGCCCTGCGCCGGCGCGTGAAAGCGCAGCGCGTCACGCAGCGGCAGGTTGGTGTCGAACAGATTGGCGCCGACCCACGGCGTCGCCTGATTGAGCACGTCATGCGTGTTCATCGCGCGGCTCTCAGCATCTCGACATGCGGGATCGTGTCTTCGATGTAGTTCTCGCCGACACGCACGAAGCCGCAATCGTTGTAGAAGCGCTCGAGCCGTGCCTGCGCGCTGATGCGCACCGCGCGGCCCGGCCAATGGCGTTCGCACCCGGACAAGCCTTCGCCCATCAACACACGGCCGCTGCCGTTGCCGCGCACTTCGGGCGCGGTGATGACGCGGCCGATCGACGGTTCGTCGTACTTGATGCCGGGATCGACGACGCGCAGGTAGCCCATCAAGGCGCCGCCGGCATCGCGGCCGAGCAAATGCCACGACTGCCGGTCGATGCCGTCCGGATCGAGGTACGGCCCTTGCTCCAGCACGAAGACGCGGCAGCGCAGTTGCAGCGCGTCGTACAGGTTGTCCACGCCGAGATCGGCGAAGCGGTGCCAACGCCAGTTCATGATCGCTGCTGCAAATCCTTCGTCGTGCGGCCTTTGGTCGGCAGCTTGCGCAGGTACTTGAAGGTGCCGGTGGCGTGCGCGCAGAGGTGATGGTCTTCGTCGAACACCGAGCCTTCGCAGAAGGCCATCGTCGTGCTGCGGTGCAGGAGCACGCCCTTGGCAATCAACCGCCCTTCGGCCGGTCGCATGAAGCTCGTCTTCATCTCCACCGTGACGACGCCGGGGCCATGGTCGGGCTCCTTGCTGTTGGCGCTGCGCGCCGCGTGTGCCATCGCCACGTCGAGCATCGTCATCAGCACGCCGCCGTGTGCCACCTCCCACGAGTTCAGGTGCGCGGCATCGAGATCGACCTGCACTTCGGCATGGCCGTTGTCGAAGCGGTGCAGCTCGAGGCCGAGTTGCTCGACGAAGGGGATGTGCAGGGGAAACTTCATCGGCCAGCGCAGGGCCGCTCCCAAGCGGCCGATGCGCCCCTCGGGGGCTGCGAACGAAGTGAGCTGGGGGCCAACATCATGCGCCTTGGTGAACTGCCGACAGCCCGCCATCGACCGCCAGAATCTGCCCCGTGATGTGCTTGCCCGCCGCCGAGCAGAACAGCAGCGCCGCGCCCTTCAGGTCGTCGTCGTCGCCGATGCGCCGCAGCGGCGCCGACGCGGCCAACTTGTCTTCGCCCAACGCAGCCAATGTGCCCTTGGTCATCTTGCTCGGGAAGAACCCCGGCGCCAGCGCGTTGACGTTGATGCCGAACGGCCCCCACTCGCCCGCCAGCTGGCGCGTGAAGTTGACCACCGCGCCCTTGCTCGTCGCATAGGCAATGAACGACATCTCGAGCGAGCCGGCGAGGCCGGCCACCGAGGCGATGTTGAGAATGCGCCCGCTCTTCCTCGGCAGCATGCTCGCCTTGCCGACGGCCTGTGCAAACAGGAACAGGCTGCGGATGTTCAGGTTCATCACCTTGTCCCAGGCTTCGAGCGGATGCTCGGCCATCGGCGCGCCCCAGGTCGCGCCGGCGTTGTTGACCAGGATGTCGATCGCGCCCAGGCGCTCCATCGCTTCGTTGACGACGCGCTGCACCTCGGCCGGCTCGCTCGCATCGGCGGCGATCCAGCGCGTGTCGATGCCTTTGTCCTGCAGGTGCGCGGCGGCTTCTTCGAGATCGCCGACCTTGCGCGACGTGAGCAAAATTCTCGCGCCGGCTTCGCCCAAGCTCTCGGCGATCTGTAAACCGAGGCCGCGCGAGCCGCCGGTGACGAGCGCGGTTTTGCCGGTGAGGTTGAAGAGTTGTTGAACCGGGGTGCTCATCGTGGGCCTCCTTCCATGGCTATGGTTTCATCTTCGAACGCACGACGATCAGAACGATGCCCACCACGGCGGCCATGAGGCCACCGCCGATCATCAACTCGCCCCACGGCCCCTGCCGCGGCGTGATGAACCAGCCCAGGCTGAGGCTCAGCAGGCCGCCGTAGATCAGCACCCAGGTCCAGGTTTCGATGCGTTGCGCAGACATGTTCAGAACCACTCCGGCTTCATCTCGCGGCAAGTCGCGTCGCGCGACGATACGACAGCCAGCCAGGCACCGATCTTCGGCAACTCGTAGGCGAAGAAATAGCGCATCGCGACGCGTTGGCCTTGCGCCAGATCATCGTCGCGCAGCGTCGTGGCCAGCGCCACGTCGAGCCAGGTCCACGCCAGCACCACATGGCCGAAGGCTTGCAGGTAAGGCGTCGCATTGGCCAGCGCTTCGTCGGCGACGCCGGTGGCCCACGCAGCCTTGGTGGCCGCGCCGAGCGACTGCAACGCCGCCGCCAGCGCGTTGGCGTGCGCGGCAAAACGCGGCACGTTCCCTGCGCGTTCGATCGTCGCACCGATGCGCGAGGCCAGCAGCTTCAAGCCGGCGCCGCCGTTCATCGTCACCTTGCGGCCGAGCAGGTCGAGCGCCTGGATGCCGTGCGTGCCCTCGTGGATCATGTTCAGGCGCTGGTCGCGCCAGTACTGCTCGACCGGGAAGTCGCGCGTGTAGCCGTAGCCACCATGCACCTGGATCGCCAGCGAGTTGCCTTCCAGGCACCACTCGCTCGGCCAGCTCTTGGCGATCGGCGTCAGCACGTCGAGCAGCAGCGCGGCGTCACGTGCATGCGCTTCGTCGCCGGTGTGCTGCTCATCGACCAGTCGAGCGCAGTAGAGCTGAAGAGCCAACGCGCCTTCTGCGTAGGCCTTCTGCGCGAGCAGCATGCGCTTGACGTCGGCATGCTCGATGATCGGCACCTGCGGCTGCGAGGCATCCTTGCCGGCGCCGGTGATCGGCCGTCCTTGCGGTCGCTGTTTCGCATAAGCCAGCGATGCTTCATAGCCCGCCATCCCGAGCATCGTTGCCGCCATGCCGATGCCGATGCGCGCCTCGTTCATCATGTGGAACATGCAGCGCAGTCCCTCGCCGGGCTGGCCGACGAGATAACTCACCGCGCCGCCGCGCTCGCCGAAGTTGAGCAAGGTGTTGGTCGTGCCGCGCCAGCCGCACTTGTGGTTCAGTCCCGCCAGCACCACGTCGTTGCGCTCGCCGGTGAGCCGGCCCTGCGCATCGACGAGACGCTTGGGCACGATGAACAGCGAGATGCCTTTCGTGCCGGCGACGAGCTTGCCGTCGGCGCCGGGAATCTTCGCCAGCACGAGATGCACGATGTTCTCGGTGATCTCGTGCTCGCCGGCCGAGATCCACATCTTGTGGCCGGTGAGGCGATAGCGCGGGCCGAGCGGATCGTGCTCGTCGTCGAGCACGGCGCGCGTCGCCACGTCGGACAAGCTCGACCCGGCCTGCGGCTCCGACAAGCACATCGTGCCCGCCCAGCGGCCTTGGAACTGAGCGCGCGCGAACACGTCCTTCTGCTTTGGCGTGCCATGCGCCAGCAGCAGGTTCGCGTTGCCCACCGTCAGCAGCGCGGCGCTGATGCTGACCGACGCACGCGCGAAGAAGGCGTTGCCAGCGGCCTCGACGACATAGGGCAAGTTCATGCCGCCCCACTCTTCACTCTGCGCCGCCGCGAGCATGCCGGAACCGGCGTAAGCCTGCCAGGCGTCGTGCGTGGCCTGCGGCAGCACGACGCGGCCCTGCGCGTCGATGCGCGGCTCGTCGGTATCGACCAGCCGATTGAACGGCGCGAATTTGTCGCGTGCGATGCGCTCGCAGGTGTCGAGCACGGAAGCGAAGGTTTCGCGCGAATGGTCGGCAAAGCGCGGGCGCTCTGTCAGCGATTCGACATTCAGCCAATCGTGGAGCAGAAAGTCGAGCGTGCGGCGCATCGTCGTCAGGCCTTCACGACCGCCATCGTCGCCGAGGCCTTCGCCACCAGCGTGCGCACAGCGCCGTCGATCGCAAACACCTCGGCCTCGGTGAAGCTGACCTGCCGGCCCGGCTTGATGACCACGCCGACGCATTCGAGCCGCTGGCCGCGTGCCGCGCGCAACAGGCTGGTCTTGAACTCGGCTGTCAGTACCCAATGCCCGTCGGGGGCCAACGTCTGCGCCGCAGCGCCCATCGTGTGGTCGGCGATTGCGCCGATGACGCCGGCGTGCACGACGCCGGTGTGCTGGTGGTGGCGCGGCGCCAGAGCCACTGCCGTGACGACGCGGCCCTGACCGCAATCCACCGGTTCGATGCCCAGATCGACCATGAACGGCGCGCTGGCGAAGAACGCGCGCAGCGTCGCGAGATCTGGTGTCACAACACCTCGAACACGCCCGCTGCCCCCATGCCGCCGCCGATGCACATCGTCACGCAGACGCGCTTGGCGCCGCGGCGCTTGCCTTCGATCAGCGCGTGGCCGGTGAGGCGCTGGCCGCTCATGCCGTAGGGGTGGCCGATGGCGATCGCGCCGCCGTTGACGTTCAAGCGCTCGTACGGGATGCCGATCTTGTCGGCGCTGTAGAGCACCTGCACGGCGAACGCTTCGTTCAACTCCCACAGGTCGATGTCGCTGGCCATCAGGCCGAGGCGCTTCAACACTTTCGGGCACCGCGAACACCGGGCCGATGCCCATCTCGTCGGGCTCGCAGCCGGCGACGGCAAAGCCGAGAAAGCGGCCGATGGGTTTCAGGCCCTTCTGCTGCGCATAGCTTTCGCTGACCACCGTGCACGCGCCCGCGCCGTCGCTGAACTGGCTGGCGTTGCCGGCGGTGATGACGCCGCCGGGCACCGCGGTGCGGATGTCCTTGATGCTGTCGTAGGTCGTGCCCGGCCGCAGGCCCTCGTCGGCCTTGACCGTCACTTCCTTGCTGCGCAGGCCCATCACCGCATCGGCCACGCCGGCCGTGACGGTGATCGGCGCGATCTCGTCGTTGAACAAACCTTTCTCCTGCGCCGCGCACGCCTTCTGCTGGCTCTCGGCGCCGAAGCGGTCCATGCGCTCTTTGCTCACGCCGTAGCGCTTGGCCACCTGCTCCGCGGTCTGCATCATGTTCCAGTAGATCTCGGGCTTCTTGGCGTCGAGCGCCGGGTCCTTGAACATGTGCAGGTTCATCTCCTGCTGCACGCACGAGATGCTTTCGACGCCGCCGGCGACATAGACGTCGCCCTCGCCGGCGATGATGCGCTGCGCGGCAAGAGCGATCGTCTGCAAGGCCGCTCGAACAAAAACGATTGACGGTGACGCCGGCGACGCTGACGGGCATGCCCGCAGCCAGCGCCGCCTGACGCGCGATGTTCCAGCCGGTCGCGCCTTCGGGATTCGCGCAGCCCATCAGCACGTCTTCGATCGCCCCCGGGTCGATGCCCGCGCGCTCGACGGCGGCCTTGATCACATGGCCGCCGAGCGTCGCGCCGTGGGTCATGTTGAAGCAACCCTTCCAGCTCTTGGCAAGGGGGTGCGGGCGGTGGAGACGATGACGGCGTTGGTCATGTTGCTTGTCCTTCTCAAGTGAACGACTTGCCTTCGCCCGCCAGCTTCGCCAACAGCGGCGCCGGCTGCCAGAACGCCGCGTCGTCATGCGGGTTGCCGGCGAAGTGCTTCATCATCTGCACGACGTTGAACAGGCCCTGCTCGTCGGCGTAGCGCATCGGCCCGCCGCGCCACAGCGGAAAGCCGTAGCCGGTGAGATAGACCATGTCGATGTCGCTGGCCTTGCCGGCGATGCCTTCTTCGACGATCTTCGCGCCTTCGTTGACGAGCGCATAGACCAGGCGGTGCACGATCTCGTCGTCGCCGATCTTGCGCGCTGCGATGCCGATGTCGCTGCGGTGCTTGGCGATCATGTCCTCGACCAGCTTCGATGGGATCGCGTCGCGCTTGCCAGCCTGGTAGTCGTACCAGCCGGCGCCCGTCTTCTGGCCGAAGCGGCCGAGTTCGCACAGCAGGTCCGCGGTCTTGCTGTAGCGCAGGTTCGGCTTCTCGACATAGCGCCGTTTACGGATCGCCCAGCCGATGTCGTTGCCCGCGAGGTCGCCCATGCGAAACGGCCCCATCGCGAAGCCGAACTTCTCGACCGCACGATCGACCTGCGCCGGCGTGCAGCCTTCTTCGAGCAGGAAGCCGGCCTGCCGCGAGTACTGCTCGATCATGCGGTTGCCGATGAAGCCGTCGCAGACGCCGGAGACGACCGCCGTCTTCTTGATCTTCTTGGCCAGCGCCATCACGGTGGCGAGCACGTCCTTGGCCGGTCTTCTCGCCGCGCACGACTTCGAGCAGCTTCATCACGTTGGCCGGGCTGAAGAAATGCATGCCGACCACGTCCTGCGGCCGCTTGGTGAACGCCGCGATCTTGTTGACGTCGAGCGTCGAGGTGTTGGATGCCAGGATCGCGCCGGGCTTCATCACCTCGTCGAGCGTCTTGAAGACCTTCTCCTTGACGCCCATCTCCTCGAACACCGCTTCGATGACGAGGTCGGCGTCCTTGATGTCGTCGTAGGACAGCGTCGTCGTCAGCAGCGCCATGCGGCCTTCGTACTTGGTCGGCCTTCAGCTTGCCCTTCTTCACCTGCGCTTCGTAGTTCTTGCGGATCGTGCCGAGGCCGCGGTCGAGCGCGTCCTGCTTCATCTCCAGCATCGTCACCGCGATGCCGGCGTTGAGGAAGTTCATCGCGATGCCGCCGCCCATCGTGCCGGCGCCGATGACGGCCACCTTCTTGACGGCGCGCTGCGGCGTGTCGTCGGGCACGTCGGCGATCTTGCTCGCTGCGCGTTCGGCGAAGAACGCGTGGCGCAGCGAGCGCGACTCGGGCGTGGCCATCAGCGCGATGAAGGCCTCGCGCTCGTAGCGCATGCCGTCGTCGAACTTGAGCTTCATCGCCTGCTCGACGCAATCGACGCAGCGTGCCGGCGCGGGGAAGTTCTTCGCCATCGCCTTGACTGTGTTGCGCGCGAACTGGAAGAAAGCGTCAGGGTTCGGGTGCGCGAGCGGCATGTCGCGCACGCGCTTGAGCGGTCTTGCGTCGGCAACCTCGTTTGCAAACGCGAGCGCGCCGGCCATGAAGTCCGCAGCCTCGACGATCTTGTCGAACAGCTTCTGCCCCGGCTGCGAGGCCAGCAGCTCGCTCGTCACCGGCTCGCCGCTCGCGATCATGTTCAGCGCCGTCTCCACGCCGAGCACGCGCGGCAGGCGCTGCGTGCCGCCGGCGCCGGGCACGAGGCCGAGCTTGACTTCGGGCAAGGCGATCGGCGCGCCCTTGACGGCTACGCGGTAGTGGCAGCCGAGTGCCAGTTCGAGCCCGCCGCCCATCGCGGTGCCGTTGATCGCAGCGACCGTCGGCTTGGCCGAGTTGTCGAGCAGGCGGATCAGCGACAACAGGTTCGGCTCGGCAGTCCCCTTCGGCGAGCCGAACTCCTTGATGTCCGCGCCGCCCGAGAACGCCTTGCCGGCGCCGGTGAGCACGATCGCCTTGACGGCTGCATCGGCGTTGGCGCGCTGCACGCCGTCGGCAATGCCGCGCCGGGTCTCGTACCCGAGGCCGTTGACGGGCGGGTTGTCGAGAGTGATGACGGCCACCGGGCCGTGCAGCGCGTAGCTGGCGCTCATGGGCTTTTTCCTTCGAGTCTGGCGTGCGAACAGTGCCGAGATCGATTCTAGGCGTCGCGCTGCAACAGCTCTCGTGACAGCGGCGCCCACTGGGCGCCGCTGCATCGTCTTGCCTTTCGAGCCGCGTCAACCGCGGCTATACGTTTTCACTGGCCGTAGCGTGCGCGCGCCGACGCCATGCAGACATCCTTGGCATCGCCGCTCATCGCATCGCAGCGCTGGCTCGCCACTTTGTAGTCGGCCTTGTCCTTGGCATCGACAGCGTCATCGCGGGCTTCGGTGACTGACTTCTTCAACTTCGCATCGGCCTTGGCCTTGTCGTGGTCTGCCTTGGCCTTGGCAACGCACACATCCTTGGCATTGCCGGCTTGGTCGTCGCACATCTCCTTGGCCACTTGGTAGCGTGCGTCGTAGCGGGCTTCGGTCAGCTTGGCCATGTCCTTGGCGTCGCCGCTGCGTTGGTACTGAAGGTTGGCCATCGCCACCTTCTCTTTGCCCTTGGCAGTTTCCACGCAGATGTCCTTGGCGTTGCCGCTCATCTGATTGCACGCTTCGCGCTCGGCCTTGTAGGTGGCCTTCAGATCGTCGCTGGCACGGCTGTACACGGCCGGCGAAATGTTGGCGGCGCCAGCCGCGGCGCAAACCAGCCCCGTGGCCACGACACAGGCGGTGCGAACGATGGAAAGATGCAGGTTCATGGTGGTGTCTCCTTGAGAGCCGATTGGGAATGTCGGCAGGGACTCTAGGCCGCCGCTGCGGCGCGGCGCGTCGGATCGCGTCCAGGCCTGCCGTAGGACAAGACCGGCGCGCGGCGGCCTGCAGCATGTAGGCCGTGTCCGACACGCGGGGGGCGCGTTGTCGTGCCTCGCAACGCGGTTCACGCGAAGCCGCGCGACGGCGCACAGACCGTAACCTGCGCGCTCTCTTCCACTTCATTGAAAGACAGTCATGAACATCATCATCTGGCTTATCGTCGGCGGCATCATCGGTTGGCTTGCCAGCCTGATGATGAAGACCGACGGACAGCAAGGCATCATCCTCAACGTCGTCGTCGGCATCGTCGGCGCCATGCTCGGCGGATGGCTCCTGTCGCCACTGCTCGGCGCCGGGACCATCAATCAAAGCAACTTCAGTTTGCCTGCGTTGGCGGTGTCGTTCCTCGGTGCGGTGATCCTGCTGGCCATCGTCAACCTCGTACGCCGCGGCTCCGTGCGCTGACCGCAGCGACGTAGATCGCCACGCCGGTGCGGGCCTGAGATGCGCCGGCCGGCCATGCCACGCTCACGGCGCATCACGCTCGGCTTGGTGCTGGGTCTGTTGTTCGGCGCCGTGGTGTTGGGCGAAGCGCTCGAGTGGCCCTTCTTGCGCGTACCCGTGCAAGACGCGTTGACGAAGAGTCTGCAGCGGCCGGTGCAGTTGGACGCGCCTTTCGGCGTTCGGCTGCTCGGCTCGCTGCGCCTGCGTGCATCGCACTTGGCTATCGGGCCGCCGGCCGACGCGGCAACGCAGCCCGATCTGCTGCGTGCACGCGAGGTTCAACTGAAGCTGCCGTATGCGACGCTGTGGCACGTGGCGCGCGGCCACACCGACCGGCCGCCCGTCATCGACGCATTGACGGTGCAGCATCTCGAAGCGCACTTGCTGCGGGACGCCCGAGGACGCCCGAACTGGCTTCTCGGCACAAGGCAGTCCAGCGAATCACCAACGCCGGTGTCCACGCTGCCGCGCTTCGGCCTGCTGCAGGTGGGCAGCGGCGAGATCGACCTCGACGACGCACTGCTGCCATTGACGCTTCGTGCCAGCGTGCGCACGCAAGAAGGTACGGCAGCGGATCGCCCCGGCGCGGCGCCGGCAGGTTTGCACGTCCAGGCCCGTGGCAGCTACCGCAACTTGCCGCTGACCGCCGAGTTGCAGTCGAGCGGCGTGCTGCCGTGGCTGCGCAGCGATGGCGCCACGAGCACGGCGCCGCTGCGCCTCGATCTGCGCGTCGGGCGCACGCTGTTGAAGCTCGACGGTCAGGCCAGCGACTTGCTGCAATTGGCCGGCCTCGACGCGGCCATTGAGCTGTCGGGGCCCTCGCTGGCCGCAGTCGGCGATGCCCTCGGTTTGACGCTGCCGACGACGGCCGCGTTCGACTTGCGCGGCCGCGTGCGCAAAGACGGCAGCGCCTGGCTGGCCGACGTCGCTTCGTGGCGCGTCGGCACGAGCCGCTTGCGCGGCGACTTTCGCTACGAGACGGCGAGCACACCACCGCTGCTGACCGGCACGCTGGCCGGCGAGCGCCTGGCGTTGGCCGACCTGGGGCCCGCCATCGGCGCACGCACCGCAGCCGCGCCCGAGAGCGCGGTCGGCAAAGCGCTCGACAACAGCGCCGCCGGCCGCGTGCTGCCGCAGCGCGAGTTCGACATCCCGTCGCTGCAACGCATGAACGCCGACGTGGTGCTGCGGCTGGACCGGCTCGACCTGGGCACGGCTCAGATCGAGTCTCTGGCGCCTGTGCAGGGCCGCATTCGCCTGCAGCGCGGCGTGCTCGGCGTGCAGGAGCTGCTGGCGCGCACTGCAGGCGGCACGCTGCGCGGCGAGCTCACGGTCGATGCGCGCACGCCGCAGATGCCGCAGTGGCGCGCTGATCTGCGTTGGGGCGGCATCGAACTCGAACGGTTCGTCAAGGCGCGCAACGACAACGCCGCGGCTGCTACGGCGAAGCGTGCACCGGGCTACCTCGGCGGCACGCTCGGCGGCTCGGCCAACGTCACCGGCCGCGGCCGCTCGATCGCCGCAGTGATGGCCACGCTCGACGGCAAGGCCGGCTTGTGGGTGCGCGACGGCAGCGTCTCGCACCTGATGATCGAACTGGCGGGCATCGATCTGGCCGAAGGTCTGGGCGTGCTGATCAAAGGCGATGAGCGGCTGCCGTTGCGCTGCGCGGTCACGCAGTGGACCTTGCGCGACGGCACCGCGCGGCCCGAGACGGCGTTGATCGACACGCGCGACACGACGCTGCTGATCGACGGTGAACTCTCGCTGGCCAAGGAGTCGCTGGCGCTCGTCGTCACCGCTCAACCGCACGACATGTCGCTGTTCACGCTGCGCGCGCCGCTGCGCATCAGCGGCCGTTTTGCCGCGCCGCAGGTGCAGCTCGACAAGAGCCGCATCGCGCTGCGCCTGGTCGGCGCCGCGGCGCTGGCCGCCCTCGCACCGCCGGCGGCGCTGCTGGCGCTGGTCGATCTGGGCGAAGACGATCGGCAGCAATGCGCCGAGGCGGTCAAACGGTCTCAGGCTGCCCGCACCTCACCTGCACGCCGGCCCACGCGCTGACCCGTCGTCGATTCAGGTCGCCGTCAACTTCGCAATCGACAACTGCAACCACTTCGTGCCGTGGCGGCCGAAGTTGACCTGCGCGCGCGCATCGTCGCCCACACCTTCCAACGTGAGGATCACACCTTCGCCGAACTTGTTATGGAACACGCCTTGGCCTGACCGGAAACCGTGCGACGGTGTCGCTTTCGGCTGCAACGGCGGCTCGACGCGCCCCGCCCCCACCACCGTGCTCAAGCCCGAGCCGCGCGACCAAGCCGCTTGGTACTCGCGCACATAGCCTGAACCGAAACCCTGGTTCTTCGGCGTCAGCCACTTCAGATGTTCTTCGGGCAACTCGTCGAAGAAGCGGCTCTTGATGTGATAACGCGTCTGGCCGTGCAGCATGCGCGTCTGCGAAAAGCTCAGGTACAGGCGCTTTCTCGCGCGCGTGATCGCCACGTACATCAACCGGCGCTCTTCTTCGAGGCCGTCGTGGTCGCTCATCGAGTTCTCGTGCGGGAACAAACCTTCTTCGAGGCCGGTGATGAAGACGGCGTCGAATTCGAGGCCCTTGGCTGAATGCACGGTCATCAACTGGATCGCGTCCTGGCCGGCCTGCGCCTGGTTGTCGCCGGCTTCGAGCGCTGCGTGGGTGAGGAACGCGGCGAGCGGGCTGACGATCTCGCCGGTGTCGGCGTCGGGGAAAACATCCATCCCGGTTTGCACTGAGCTTGTCGAAGTGCCCGCGGGGTCCGTACTCCGATCATCCTGAGCTTGTCGAAGGACGATCGCACCCGGCGACAGCTCATCGACCGGCATCGCCACGGCATCCTTGCCGAAACCTTCCTGCGTGACGAAGGCCTCCGCCGCGTTGATCAGCTCGTCGAGGTTCTCGATGCGGTCCTGGCCTTCCTTGTCGTGGCGGTAGAACTCGGTCAGGCCCGAGCGCTGCAGCATCTTTTCGATGATCTGGCGCAGCGTGTCGCCGCGCGTGTCGTCGCGCAGCGTGTCGATCAGCGCGTTGAAGCCGACCAGGTTCGAGCCGCCCTTGCCGCTGACGCTGCCGACGCTCTGGTACAGGCTGCGGCCGCTGGTGCGGCCGGCGTCCTGCAGCAACTCCATCGTCCGCGCGCCGATGCCGCGTGTCGGGAAGTTGACGACGCGCAGATAGCTCGTGTCGTCGTTCGGGTTCTCGATCAAGCGCAGATACGCCAGCGCGTGCTTGACCTCGGCGCGCTCGAAGAAGCGCAGGCCGCCATAGACGCGGTACGGAATGCCGGCGTTGAACAGCGCGCTTTCCAACACGCGGCTCTGCGCATTGCTGCGGTAGAGGATGGCGACTTGCGAACGCGCCATGCCGGCGCGGTGCAGTTGCTGCGCTTCGTCGAGCAGCCACTGCGCTTCGCCGTAGTCGCTCGTCGCCTCGAACACGCGCACCGGCTCGCCGGAGCCGGCGTCGGTGCGCAGATTCTTGCCCAGGCGCTTGGTGTTGTGCGCGATCAGCGCGTTGGCGGCGTCGAGGATGTGCGCATACGAGCGGTAGTTCTGCTCCAGCTTGATGACCTGCGGCACGCGGTACTCGCGCTCGAAGTCGGCCATGTTGCCGACCTGCGCACCGCGAAAGGCATAGATGCTCTGGTCGTCGTCGCCGACGGCGAACACGCCCTTCTGAACTTCGGGCGGCGCGAACATCTGCAGCCATTTGTATTGCAGCTTGTTGGTGTCCTGGAACTCATCGACCAGCACATGCGCAAAGCGCCGCCGGTAATGCTCGCGCACGGCGTCGTTGTCGCGCATCAGCTCGTAGCAGCGCAGCATCAGCTCGCCGAAATCGACCACGCCTTCGCGCTGGCATTGCGCTTCGTAGGCGGCATAGACCTCGATCAGCTTGGCGGTGTGCGGGTCCGGCGGGGTGATGTCGTGCGGCCGCAGCCCCTCTTCCTTGCTGCCGGAGATGAAGTACGCGGCCTGCTTGGGCGGATAGCGTTCTTCGTCGAGGGCCATCGCCTTGACGACGCGCTTGACCGCAGCCACCTGGTCCGACGCATCGAGGATTTGAAAGCCCTGCGGCAGTCCGGCGAGTTTCCAGTGCGCGCGCAGGAAACGGTTGCACAGGCCGTGGAAGGTGCCGATCCACATGCCGCGCACGTTGACCGGCAGCATGCTGGTCAGCCGCGTCAGCATTTCCTTGGCCGCCTTGTTGGTGAAGGTCACGGCCAGCACGCCGCCCGGCGAGACCTGGCCGGTGGACAAAAGCCAGGCGATGCGCGTCGTCAGCACGCGAGTCTTGCCGGAGCCGGCGCCGGCGAGGATCAGCGCCGGCACGGTGGGCAGCGTTACGGCGGCGAGCTGCTCGGGGTTCAGGCCGCGCAGCAGGCCTCCTGCGGCTTCAAGGTTGGGGGGGTTCATCGCTGGATTCTAGGAACCCGGCCGCAAGCCACCCCCTGACTCAGGGGTGGGCCTGCGGCAGCGCGGGACAAGGTCGATACATTGATTTACCAGCGGTCGCACCAGGAGCGCACCGCGAATACAGCAACAAGCAAGAGGGCTCGCCATGATTCGAGTTCAGCAGCTCGCAGCAAGAGTCGGTTTCGGCCTCATCCTGTCGGCCTGTGGCGGTGGTCATGACGCCGCAGCGCCGGACGCGACAGCAGCAGCGCAGAACGGGCGCGCGCAGGCGCTGGCCATCGCCACGCCAGCGCAAGCGGTCTGGTCGGCCCCGGTTGCGCTGCCCTTGGTGCCGACTTCGGCCGTCAACCTGCCCGACGGCAAAGTGCTGTTCTGGTCGGCCGAGGAGCGTTTCAGTTTCGGCGCCACTGTCGGCCGCACTTACTCCGTGACATTCGATCCAGTGGCCGGCACGAGCGCCGAGCGCACCGTCACCGAAACCGGGCACAACATGTTCTGCCCCGGCACGACCAACCTCCCGGACGGCCGGCTGCTGGTCAACGGCGGCATCAGCAGCGCGCGCACCAGCCTGTTCAACCCGGCCACCGGCGTCTGGTCCACCGGCGCGCAGATGAACATCGCGCGCGGCTACAACGCCAACACGCTGCTCGCCGACGGCTCGGTGCTGACGCTCGGCGGCTCGTGGAGCGGCGGCGTCGGCAACAAGCACGGTGAAATCTGGACCGAAGCCAACGGCTGGCGGCGCATGACCGGCCTGCCGATCGATCCGATGCTGTCGGACGACCCGACCACCAATTACGGCCTGGACAGCCACTTCTGGCTGATCCCCACCGGCCACGGCCGGGTGCTGCATGCCGGCCCCGGCGTCAACATGCACCTGCTCGACACGCGTGGCAACGGCGCCGTGCAGGCCGTGGGCACGCGCGGCGACGATGCGTTCAGCCTCAGCGGCATCGCCGTGATGTACGACGTCGGCAAGGTACTCAAGGCCGGCGGCAGCCCGGGCAACGCCGGCACCGATGCCAACAGCAACGCCTATGTGATCGACGTGAGCGGCGGCGGCGCGGTGGTGCGCAAGGTCGCCTCGATGAACTACGCGCGTGTGTTTCTCAACAGCGTCGTCCTGCCCAACGGCCAGGTCGTGATCATCGGCGGCCAGACGCGCGCCGCGACGTTTTCCGACGACCGCTCGGTGCTCGCCGCCGAACTCTTCGACCCGGTAAGCGAAACCTTCACCGTGATGCCGCCGATGAGCGTGCCGCGCAACTACCACGGCGTGGCCTTGCTGCTGCCCGACGCGCGCGTCATCGTCTCCGGCAGCGGCCTGTGCGGCGCCGGCTGCGCAGCCAATCACCCCGACTTGCAGATCCTGACGCCGCATTACCTGCTCAACGCCAACGGCACGCCAGCCACGCGGCCGGCGATCACCGCCGCGCCGGCGCAGGCCGGCCACGGCACGGCGATGGCGGTAACGACCGATTCACCGATCGCCTCGTTCTCGCTGGTGCGAATGAGTTCGACGACGCACAACGTCAACAACGACCAGCGCCGCATTCCACTGGCCTTTGCCGCCACCGGCACCAACGCCTACAGCGTGCAAGTGCCGAGCAACACCGGCGTCGCGCTGCCCGGGCTCTACATGCTGTTCGCGATGAACGCCGACGGCGTGCCGTCGGTGGCGCGCATCGTGCGCGTCGGCGGCACCGGTGCGCCGCAACTCGCCTGGCCCGGCGATCAGAGCCACGCCCTCGGCGCCGCGGTCAACCTGGCGCTGAGCGCGCCGGGCGCCACCAGCTTCAGCGCCAGCGGCTTGCCGCCCGGCCTCGCCATCAACGCGGCCACCGGCGCCGTCGGCGGCACCACCACGGCCGAGGGCAGCTACAACGTCACCGTCTCGGCGAGCAACGCCAACGGCACGGTTTCGACCAAGCTGATCTGGCGCGTCGTCGTGTTGGGCAGCACCCGCTTCGTCAAGCTCGAGGCGTTGAGCGAGATCAACGGCAACCCCTGGTCGTCGATGGCCGAGTTGAACCTGCTCGACGACAACGGCGCCACCTTGTCGCGCGCCGGCTGGGTGGTGAGTGCGGACAGCTTCGAGGTCGGTGAGGGCCCGGCGAGGATCATCGATGGCAACCCCGAAACGCAGTGGCACACGCAGTGGCAATTGGCGGCGCCGACACACCCGCACTGGGTCGTCGTCGACATGGGCACTCCAAGGCGGCTGGGTGGATTCCGCTACCTGCCTTACGGCTCCGACGGCACCGGCCGCATCGCGCTGTTCAATTTCTACGTCTCTGCTGACGGCATCAACTGGGGCAGCCCGGTGGCCAGCGGTGACTTCCGCACGATGGGCACGCCGGAGGCCGAGAAGACGGTGCTGTTTACCGCCGCCCAACCCAACCGTCCGCCGGCTTTGATCACACCGGCCGCGCAATCGAGCACGCTGGGCCAGGCGGCCACGCTGAACGTGGTCGCCAGCGACCCCGACGGCGACACCCTGGCCTACAGCGCCACGGGCTTGCCGCCCGGCCTGGCCATCGGCAGCGGCAACGGCGTCATCAGCGGCACGCCGACGGCGGCCGGCAACTACAACGTCACCGTGTCGGTGCAGGACGGCCGCAGCGGATCGGCCAGCGCCTCGTTTGCCTGGGCCGTGCTCGCACCGCCGACCGTCATCAGCCCGGTGACGGCGCCACCGTCCGCGGCCGGCAGCAGCGTCACCTACAACGCCAGCGCCACCGGCAGCGGCTTGCAATACGCCTGGGACTTCGGCGACGGCACGCGCGCGCCATTCAGCGCCGGCGCCAGCGTCACGCACCTCTACGCCAACGCCGGCCTGTACACGGTGACGCTGTCGGTGCGCACCATCCGACGGCCGCATCACGACCAGCAGTTTTGTCCAAGCGGTGGTGCGCGCTGCGACGACGCTGCGGCCGGTGGCGTCGTCGAACATCGTGCTCGAAGCACGCGCAGCCGGCAATGCGCGGCTGTGGCTGGTCAACCCCGACAACGACAGCGTCAGCGTCTTCGACGCGGTGACGAATGCCAAGCTGGCCGAAATCGCGGTCGGCGCCGGCCCGCGCACGCTGACCGTGGTCCGGCGCGAGCGTCTGGGTCGCCAACCGCGACAACGCCACGCTGAGCCTCATCAGCACCTCGACGTTCGCGGTGACGCAGACGATCGCGCTGCCGCGGGCCTCGATGCCCTACGGCATCGCCTGGTCACCGGCCGACGGCGCGGCCTGGCTGGCGCTCGAAGCCACCGGCCAGTTGCTGCGCCTGGACGGCAGCGGCGCCATCACGGCGACGGTGGCCGTCGGTCCGAACCCGCGCCAGATCTCGATCAACGGCGACGGCACGCGCGTGCTCGTCTCGCGTTTCATCACGCCGCCGCTGCCCGGCGAGGGCACGGCCAGCGTGCAGACCACCGTCGGCGGTGCGCCGCGCGGCGCCGAGGTGGTGGTGGTCAACACCGGCACGCGCGCCGTGCTCGCCACCACCGTGCTCGCCCACAGCGAGAAGGCCGACAACACGATCCAGGGCCGCGGTGTGCCCAACTACCTCGGCGCGGCGGTGATCGCGCCCGACGGCGGCGCAGCCTGGGTGCCATCGCAAGCAGGACAACATCAAGCGCGGCCTGTTGCGCGACGGCCAGAACCTCGACTTCCAGAACACGGTGCGCGCCATCAGCTCGCGCATCGATCTGGCCACGCTCGCCGAAGATCACGCGGCGCGCGTCGACCACGACAACGCGAGCGTGGCCAGCGCAGCGGCCTTCCACCCGAGCGGCGCCTATCTCTTCGTCGCTCTGAAACCAGCCGCCAGGTCGCGGTGCTCGACCCGGTGGGCAAGCGCGAAGTCATGCGCTTCGACGCCGGCCGCGCGCCGCAGGGGCTGGCCGTGTCGGCCGACGGGCTGCGCCTGTTCGTCAGCAACTTCATGGACCGCAGCGTGACCGTGCACGACCTGACGCGGCTGGTGCAGTTCGGCGAATACAACGTGCCGGCGCCGGCCACGCTGGCCGCCGTGGCCAGCGAACGGCTGACGGCGCAGGTGCTCAACGGCAAGCGGCTCTTCTACGACGCCCGCGACCCGCGCCTGGCGCGCGACAGCTACCTGAGCTGCGCCACCTGCCACCGCGACGGCGGCAGCGACGGCCGCGTCTGGGATCTGACCGGCCTCGGCGAAGGCCTGCGCAACACGATCAGCCTGCGCGGCCGTGCAGGAGCGCAAGGCCGCCTGCACTGGAGCGGCAACTTCGACGAGGTGCAGGACTTCGAGGGCAGATCCGCGCCCTCGCGCAAGGCAACGGCCTGATGAACGACGCGCAGTTCAACACCGGCACGCGCAGCCAGCCGCTGGGCGACCGCAAGGCCGGCGTCAGCGCCGACCTCGATGCGCTGGCGGCCTATGTGGCTCGCTGACCGCCTTCGACGCCGAGCCCGCACCGCAATGCGCGACGGCACGCTGACGGCCGCCGCAGTCGCCGGGCGCAGCGTCTTCGCCGCAGCAATGCGCCGCCTGCCACGCCGGCAGCGCGTTCACCCACAGCGGCTCGGCAGCCCGCCCGATGTCGGCACGTTCAAGCCGTCCAGCGGCAGGCGCCTCGTGCGGCGCCTGACGGGCATCGACACGCCGACCCTGCGCGATGTCTGGCAACCGCGCCGTACCTGCATGACGGATCCGCCGCGACGCTCGCCGATGCGATCACGGCGCACAACAACGTCACGCTGAACGCGACACAACTGGCGCAGGTCGCCGCCTTCGTCGCCCAGATCGGCAGCGAAGAACCGGCGGTGGCCTCGACGTCGAACGGCGGCCTCGTCGGCAACTACTTCAACAACCTCACGCTCAGCGGCACGCCGGCGCTGGTGCGCACCGAGGCCGTCAACTTCGATTGGGGAAGCAGCTCGCCGGGTACGGGCATCGGCAGCAACAACTTCTCGGTGCGCTGGACCGGCAGCGTGCTGGCGGCGAGCAGCGGCAGCTACCGTTTCCGCACGCGCAGCGACGACGGCGTGCGGCTGTGGATCAACAACGTGCAGGTGATCAACAACTGGACCGACCATTCGCCGACCAACAACTCCACGGGCACGATCACGCTTGTCGCCGGTCAGCGCTACAGCATCCGCCTCGAGTACTACGAGCGCGGCGGCGGTGCGGTGATGCAGCTGCTGTGGTTGCCGCCGGGCGCCAGCACGTACGTGGCCGTGCCTGCGGCGTCGCTGTACGCAGCGCCGCCGTGATCGCATGACGGCGCAATGGAGCGCATTGGCGCTGTTGGCGGTGGCCACGGCGGCGTCGGCTGATGGCAGCAATGCGATGCGCGGGCGGCAGTTATTCGACGGCGACCTCGCGCTGCCGGCGCGCATCGTCGGCCAGGACTTTGCGCTGCCCGCACAAGCCAGCCGCTGCATCAACTGCCACGGTGCGAGCCGTGGCAACGCGGCCTCGTCGTCCGCTGCCACACAACAGGTGGGTCCCGCATTGACACCCAGCGCCCTCACCGACGCCGTGCGCCGCCGCGGCGGCCCGCCGTCGCGCTACGACGCCGCCTCGTTGTGCACGCTGCTGCGCACGCGGTGTCGATCCGGCGCATGTCATCATCCAACGCACGATGCCGCGCTACGAGATCACAGACGCCGACTGCGGCTCGCTGTGGCTGCATCTCACCAATTCACCGGCCCGCTGATGAGTCTGCAACGACGCCACACGCTGGCGCTCCTCTCGGCGCTCGGCGCACCGTTCGCGATGGCGCAGACCGCATCGGCTGCGCACGAACCGTTCGGCCCGCTGCGGCCACCGCTGCCCGCGCCCCGGCTCTCACTGACGGCAGACGACGGCAAGCGCTTCGAGTTGACGCAGCGCCTGCGCGGGCGCGTCACTGCGCTGCAGTTGATGTTCACCGGCTGTAGCGCCACCTGCCCGATCCAAGGCGCATTGTTCGGTGCGGTGGCGCCGCTCATCCACACGCAGCGCGAGATGCAGTTGCTGTCGCTCAGCATCGACCCCTTGGGCGACAGCCCGCAGGCTGTGCGCGCGTGGCGCGCCCGCTTCGGCGCGCACACGAACTGGCAAGGCGCCGTGCCGCGCGTCGAAGACGTTGATCGCCTGCTCGACTTCGTGCGTGGCCGCGCCATCGGCGCCGACCGCCATACCGCGCAGGTCTATCTGTTCGACCGTCAGGCGCGCCTGGCCTACCGCACGGCCGACATGCCGCCGGCGCGTTTCGTCGCCGACTTGATGGGCCAACTCTCGCGCATGGCCTGATCCTTCGCGCACCTTGTGGCATGGTCGGTGCTTGACGCACTTCATGCCTGGGATGATTTTTCGCCGTACCCCTCCCGCTCTTTCATTGGCGCTGCAAGGCGGCGGCGCGCATGGCGCCTTCACCTGGGGCGTGATCGACGCGCTGCTCGAACGCGGCTTGGCCGTTGCCGCGGCCAGCGGCGCCAGTGCCGGCGCGATGAACGCCGTCGTGCTGGCGCATGGCATGACGCAAGGCGGCGCCGACGGCGCACGCGCAGCGCTGCACGCGTTCTGGCAGGCGATCGCCGAGCGTGTGCCGCCGCTGTTTCATGTGCCGGGCGATCCGCCACGGCTCGCGCCGATGGGCCACGCCATGCTGGCCTGGTCGCGCTGGCTCGCACCGTCGCAGCTGAACCCGCTGAACCTGAACCCGCTGCGCGACGTGCTCGCTGCGCAGATCGATTTCGAACGCTTGCGCAGCACGCGCGGCATGGCGCTGTTCATCTCGGCGACCGAGGTGGCGCGCGGCCGTTTGCGCCTGGTGCGGCGCAACGCCGTCACGGTCGATGCTGTGCTGGCGTCAGCCTGCCTGCCGCAGGTCGCGCATCCGGTGCTGATCGACGGCCAGCCGCATTGGGACGGCGCCTTCAGCGCCAACCCCGCGCTGGGGCCGCTGCTGCGCGAGGTGCCCTGCGATGACCTGATGCTGGTCACGCTCAGCCCGCTCGGGCCGAGCGCGCCACCATCCTCTGTCGAAGAGATTGCAGATCGCGTGCGCGAGATCGCCTTCACCGCCCCGTTCCTGCGCGAGGCGCGCTGGCTTGCCGAAGCGCATGCCGATGCACTGGCCCGGCCATGGCCGCGCTTCGGCAGCGACCGCCGGCTGGCGCGCCTGCGCTGGCACCTGATCGATGCCGACAGCACGCTTGCCGACTTGCCGAACCAGACGCGGCTCGTGCCCGACTGGACCTTCCTGCAGCGCTTGCGCGATGCCGGGCGCGAGCGCGTGGCGCGGTGGTTCGAAAACAGTGGCGCGTCGCTGGGCACACGATCGAGCTTCGACCCGCTCGCCATCTTTGGCGAATCCGCTTCAGTCTAGAAGCGAGAACAGCGTGATCGGGCTGGTGTCGGTGTAGCGGCTGCGCGAGCGTTTGCGGGCGGTGCGCGCGCGGTTGTAGGTGACGAACCAGCCGGCAAAGTCGGGCCCCGGCATCGGCCGGCTGATCCAGTAGCCCTGCGCCTCGTCGCAGCCGAGTTCGCGCAGCACCTGCGCCTGCTCGGCCGTTTCGACGCCTTCGGCAACGACGCACATCTTCATGTTGCGGCCGAGCGCGATGACGGCGCTGCAGATCGCGGTGTCTTCGTCGTTGTCCGGCAGCGACTGCACGAACGAGCGGTCGATCTTCAGCGTGTCGATCGCAAAGCGGCGGATGTACGACAGCGACGAGTGGCCGGTGCCGAAATCATCGATCGCCATGCGCACGCCCAGACGGCGGAAGCTCTCCAGCATCGAGCGCGTGGCCTCGTTGTCTTCCATCAGCAGCGACTCGGTGAGCTCGATCTCCAGGCGCTGCGGCTCGATGCCGTTCTGGCGCAGCGAGTCTTCGATCATCGACGCCAGATAGAGGTGACGGAACTGTCGCGCCGACAGGTTCACCGCCAGGCGCAGCGGCGGCAGGCCGAGGCGGTCCCAGGCCGCGAGCTGTTCGCAGGCCGCGCGGATCACCCACGCGCCGACCGGCAGGATCAGCCCGGTGTCCTCGAGCACGCTGACGAAGCGGTCCGGCGGAATCAGGCCGTGGCCCGGCCGGTGCCAGCGCACGAGGGCCTCGACGCCGGTGACCTTGCCGGTGCGCAGATCGCTCTTCGGTTGAAAGTGCAGCACGAACTCTTCGCGCTCGATGGCACGGCGCAGCGCGCCTTCGAGCGAGACGCGTGCCGTCACCGCGGCCGACAGATCCTCGCTGAAGAAGCTGTAGGTGGCGCGGCCGTGCGACTTGCTGCGGTACATCGCCATGTCGGTGTGGCGGATCAGCGTGTCGAGATCGACGTTGTCGATCGGGTACATCGAGATGCCGATGCTGGCGCTGACCACCAGCTCTTCCTCGCCGATCTGCACCGGCTCGCCGAGCGCTTCGAGCACGCGGCTGGCGACATGCGCGGCATCTTCGGCGCCGTTGATGTTCTCGACGATCAGCGTGAACTCGTCGCCGCCCAGGCGCGACAGCGTGTGCGGCATGCCGCCGTCGCGGGCCACCGAATCGACCGTGCGCAGGCACTCGGTCAGCGTCTTGCCGACATGCTGCAACAGCCGGTCGCCGGCCTCGTGGCCGAGTTCGTCGTTGACCTGCTTGAAGCGGTCGAGGTCGAGGAACATCAACGCCATCGGCCGGCCCTGGCGCTTGGCGCGCGCCATCGCCTGCCCCAGACGGTCACGGAACAGCGAGCGGTTGGGCAGGCCGGTCAGGCTGTCGTAGTTGGCGAGCTGCTTCAGCCGCTCCTGCGTGTCGGCGCGCTCGCTGGCATCGCGCATGCGCACCAGCACGTGCGGGCCGGCGCTGCCGTTGTACTCGGTCAGGTGCAGATCGACCGGGCGGCCCGGCGCGCCGCGGCCGCGTGTGGTCGCCGCGCCGGTGTGCAGCGAGAAGCGTTCACCGCGGCCCTGCTCGAACAATTCCGAGACATGGCGGCCCTCGCAGGCCGTGGCCTCGTCGCCGAGCAGGTGCGCCGCCGCCGGATTGCACGACAGCACCTTGCCGTCGGCGCTGCAAACGAGAAAGCCGTCGCTGGCGCGGTCGAACAAGGCTTCGAGCAGCGGATCGGGTTTGGATTCGAACCAGCGGCCGAACATCCAGCGCGACCGCGAACGGGCGCCTTTGGAATCGACGAAAGCTGATCGGTCGGTCACGACGAGAGCCACGCAGGCTGTTTCCCCAGATGGCAGATTATCGAGAGCGCGTTACATGCCCGCGACAAACCCACCTCGCCAAATGCGAACTGCGGCACGAATGCACGCGCTTTTTTCGGCCGCGTAAACTCGGCCCGCAGCTCGCAACGCTCGGGCCCGAACGAACCCGTCCATGGAAATCTTCGACTACGACAACATCCTGCTGCTGCCGCGCAAGTGCCGCGTCGATAGCCGCAGCGAGTGCGACACCAGTACGCAGTTCGGCGCGCAGCGCTTCGTCATGCCGGTGGTGCCGTCGAACATGAAGACGGTGGTCGATGAGCCGATCGTCGAAGCGCTGGC
The DNA here is from genome assembly GCA_963816315.1 of uncultured beta proteobacterium. Lineage (GTDB taxonomy): Bacteria > Pseudomonadota > Gammaproteobacteria > Burkholderiales > Burkholderiaceae_C > CADEEN01. Next base: position 276,723 of record CAWFJZ010000029.1, on the reverse strand, counting down.
CCAGAGCGGGCACTTTTATGTCATGCACCGCTTCGATCTCGACAACGTGGCGTTTGCGCGGCGCATGCGCAGCAAGAACCTGTTCGTCTCGATCAGCCTGGGCGTGAAGGCCGCCGACACGGCCACGGTGGACCAGCTCGCGGCCGAAGGCATCGGCGCCGACTACATCACGATCGACATCGCGCACGGCCACGCCGAGAGCGTGCGCAAGATGATCGAGCACATCAAGACCCGCCTGCCCAAGGCCTTCGTCATCGCCGGCAACGTGGCCACGCCCGAAGCGGTCATCGACCTCGAGAACTGGGGCGCCGACGCCACCAAGGTCGGCGTCGGGCCGGGCAAGGTCTGCATCACGAAGTTGAAGACCGGTTTCGGCACCGGTGGCTGGCAGCTCTCGGCGTTGAAGTGGTGCGCGCGCGTGGCGACGAAACCGATCGTCGCCGATGGCGGCATCCGCCACCACGGCGACATTGCCAAGAGCGTGCGCTTCGGCGCGACGATGGTGATGATCGGCTCATTGTTCGCCGGCCACGAAGAGAGTCCGGGCCAGACGGTCGAGGTCGATGGCAAGCGCTACAAGGAGTACTACGGCAGCGCGTCGGACTTCAACAAGGGCGAGTACAAGCATGTCGAGGGCAAGCGGATCCTGGAGCCGATCAAGGGCCGCTTGGCCGACACGCTGCGCGAGATGCGCGAAGACGTGCAGAGCTCGATCAGCTACGCCGGCGGCACGCAGTTGATGGATTTGAAGAAGGTCAACTACGTCGTGCTCGGCGGCGAGAACGCGGGCGAGCACTTGTTCATGTAGCGTTGTTGCGCCAAGCCGTGACGGCGCGTCGGCACGCGCATCGTCACCAGTTCCTCGGCCGCGGTGGGATGCACCGCCAGTGTCGCGTCGAGCGCGGCTTTGGTGGCGCCCAACGTGAGCGCGATGCCGACGAGCTGAATCATCTCCGCGGCCTCGGCGCCGACGATGTGACAGCCGAGCACACGCCCGCTGCCGCGGTGGACGACGAGTTTCATCAGCGTGCGCTCGGCGCTGCCGGTCATCGTCGCCTTCATCGGACGAAAGTTCGCGCTGTAGATGTCGATGTCGGCATGGCGCTGCAAGGCTTGCGCTTCCGTCAGACCGACGCTGCCGACCTCGGGCGTGGTGAACACCGCCGACGGTACGAGGCCGTCGGGCCCGAGGTGCGGCAAGCGCACAGCCGGCACGCCGCCGAAGACATGGTCGGCGAACGCCTGGCCTTCACGGATCGCCGCCGACGTGAGCTGGACGCGGTTGGTCACGTCGCCGACGGCGTGGATGTGCGGCACGGCCGTGCGGCCATCGGCATCGACCACGACCGCGCCTGCAGCGTCGAGCGTCACACCGGCCGCTTCGAGGCCGAGCCCGTGCGTCAGCGGCCGGCGGCCGAGCGCGCGCAGCACGGCGTCGGCCGGCACGCTGGCGCCGTTGTCGATGGCGACGCGCAGCTCGCCGGCGTGGCGTTCGATGCCGGCGAGCGCCGCAGCGGTCATGAAGACGATGCCTTGGGCCGCGAGCTGCGACTGCAGGTGGCTGCGCACCTCGTCGTCGAAACCGCGCAGCACCTGCTCGCCGCGCAGCACGACGGTGACGTCGCTGCCGAGGCGGCGCAGCAGGCACGCAAACTCGAGCGCGATGTAGCCGCCGCCTTGGACGACAACGCGGCGCGGCTGCTCGGGCCAGAGGAAGAGCTCGTTCGAGCTCGATGCCAGATCAGCGCCAGGAATGTCCTGTGGCATCAGCGGCGCGGCGCCGGTAGCGATCAGGATTTGCTCTGCACGCACTTGCCGTCCACCGGCAAGACGCACCGTGTGCGCGTCGGCGAGCACGGCGCGCTCGGCGTGTAGCACGACTCCCGACTCATCGAGCAGTGCGGCGTACACGCCTTCGAGCCGCGTCACCTCGGCCTGCACGCGCTGGCGCAACCGTGCCCAGTCGAAGCGGGGCGCCGCCGGCAGCGACCAGCCGAAGGCTGCTGCATCGTCGAAGCCTTGCGCATGGCGCGAGGCCAGCACCATCAACTTCTTCGGCACGCAACCGCGGATGACGCAGGTGCCGCCGAGGCGGTCAGCCTCGGCCAGCGCCACGCGCGCGCCGTGTTGCGCGGCCACGCGAGCGGCGCGCACGCCGCCCGAGCCGCCGCCGATGACGAACAGATCGACTTCGACCATGAATGCTCCTTGCGCGGAGCATCATGGCACCGCCGTTCAGCGGTCGGTCGAGCGGGCTAAAACTTTCAGCGGGCGCTCATGCCCGAGCGCTCGCCGCCGTCGGCGCCGTTGTAGCGGGCGCGGGCCGGATTCGAAGCACGTGCGCTCGGCGACTCGCGCGTCAGCGCCACCGGGCAGCTGTTGGTATCGGCGTGAAAGGCCGCGGCCACCAGCAGCGGGTCACCGATGAGGTCACCTTCTCCGGTGTCGCCGATCGGCTGCGAGAAGTCTTCCGCCACCGCGCAAGTCGGCGTCAGACCGTCGAAGTAGCGGCCTTCGTTGCGCGCGTTGACGCCTTCGAAGTTGACGATGCTGTACGTCGTGCCCCAGCCATCGTCGTCCGGCAGGAAGCCGACCGGTTTGCCGCAGGTGATGTCGCCGATGGCCACCACGTTCACGCCGACGCCGCGCAGGCCGTTGATGACCTGCTCGCTGGCCGAACAGGTGCGCTCGCCCGTGAGCACATAGACCCGTGAGAAGCCGGCCCACGCGCCAGGGTTGCTGAAAGCGAAGGTCTGGTTGTTGCCGCTTTGCTTGTCGTTGTAGAGCAGCCGCGTGTAAACCTTGCGGCCGTGCGGGCTGCCCGACGCATACGAAGCCACAGTGCCGCCCATCGACACCAGTCCGCCGCCGTTGTAGCGCAGGTCGAGCACCAGTTCGTCGATGCCCTGGTTGCGGAAGCTGGTCATCGTCGTGGCCAGGGGCGAGCCGACCTGACTGATCATGTCCTTGACGAAGACGTAGCCGATGCGGCGGCCGCCCTGGCTCTGCACCACCTCGCCCGACTGCACGGGGGTCAGCGCAAACTCGGCCGCGCTGAGCACGACCGCCACCGTGGCGCCGGCGCCGCGGCGCACATCGAGGCGCAAGGAGTCACCGGCCGCATTGGGCGTCAGCGCGCTGAAGTCGTCAGCCGCGATCAACGTCGCCACCGGCGTGTTGTTGACCGCGACGATCTCGTCGCCGCGCTGCACCCCACCGGCCAGCGTGAGCGACCGTGCCGCGGGTGACTGCGGTTCGATGTAACGCACGAACAGCCGCTGGGTCGCGCCGGTCGCCTTGAATGCAGCCACCGCCTCCAGCCCGTTGACCGCGACGCCGTAGCCGAGCGTGCGGCCATCGGCGAAAAATCGGTTGAAACTCTCGGTGCTTTGGAAGCCGCTATAGCGATCGGCCGGCCACACCGCACCGCTGCCACCGGGGATCGCATCGCCACCACCGTACAGCAAGGCTTTGAAGTAAGCACCGACCGTGTTGGAGCCCCCGGGCGATGGGTTGGGGCTGAGCTGGTACCAGAGGTAGTTCTGATCGAAGTAGCAACGCAGCCAATCCTGGCGGTCGGCAGTGTTGCTGCTGGCCGCCGCCGACGGGCAGCCGCCGCTGATGGCGTCGCCACCGCCACCGCCGCAGGCCGACAGCAGCACGGGCACGGCGCAGAGCACGGCGCGCAGGAATCGGGGCATCGACATGGGAAAAGTCTCCTTGATGTTGCGAGCGGCGGCCGCAGGGTCGCCACCTACAATGAACGCAACCCATTGGACCCGTGTTGCGTTGACAGGAGTATCTGTTGGCGCCGCCGACGCATCGCGTTTCGCTTCGCCAACATGTCAACAGAACTTGCAAAGTCATTCGAGCCCACCGCGATCGAAGCGAAGTGGGCGCCGCGATGGGAAGCCAGCGGCGCGGCCGCACCGTCGCTGGATACGAACAAGCCGTCGTTTTCCATCCAGTTGCCGCCGCCCAACGTCACCGGCACGCTGCACATGGGGCACGGCTTCAACCACACGATCATGGATGCGTTGATCCGCATGCATCGCATGAGCGGCTTCAACACGCTGTGGCTGCCGGGCACGGACCATGCGGGCATCGCCACGCAGATCGTCGTCGAGCGGCAGTTGCAGGAGCAAGGACTGTCGCGGCACGACATCGGGCGCGATGAGTTCATGCGCCGTGTCTGGGCGTGGAAGGAAACCTCGGGCAACGTCATCACCGGCCAGATGCGGCGCATCGGCGACACGGTGGATTGGGGCCGCGAGTACTTCACGATGGACGCCACGCAGTCGGCGGTCGTCAACGAGACCTTCGTGCGCTTGTACGAAGAAGGCCTGATCTACCGCGGCAAGCGCCTGGTGAGTTGGGACCCGGTGCTGATGTCGGCGGTATCTGACCTCGAAGTCGAGAGCGAAGAAGAAGACGGGTTTCTCTGGCACATCCGCTACCCGCTCGAAGACGGCTCGGGCTCGCTGGTGGTGGCCACGACGCGCCCGGAGACGATGCTCGGCGACACGGCGCTGATGGTGCATCCCGAAGACGAGCGCTATGCGGCGCTGGTCGGCAAGCGCGTCAGGCTGCCGCTGACGGAGCGCACGATTCCCGTCATTGCCGACGACTACGTCGATCGCGAGTTCGGCACCGGCGCCGTCAAGGTCACGCCGGCGCATGATCACAACGACTACGCCGTCGGGCAGCGCCATGGCTTGCCGATGATCGGCGTGCTGACGCTCGACGCGAAGATCAACGACAACGCGCCGGTGGCGTATCGCGGCCTCGACCGCTTCGTGGCGCGCAAGAAGGTCGTTGCCGATCTCGACGCACTCGGTCTGCTCGTCGAGACGAAGAAGCACAAGCTGCCCGTGCCGCGTTGTGCGCGCACGGGGCAGGTCATCGAGCCGATGCTGACCGACCAGTGGTTCATGGCCATGACCAAAGCCGGCCACGACGGCCAATCGCTCGCCGGCCGCGCGATGAAGATGGTCGATCGCGGCGACGTGCGCTTCGTGCCCGACAACTGGGTCAACACGTGGCACCAGTGGATGAAGAACATCCAGGACTGGTGCATCTCGCGCCAGTTGTGGTGGGGCCATCAGATTCCGGCGTGGTACGACGAGCAAGGCAACGTCATCGTGGCGCGCAGCGAGGCCGAAGCGCAAGCCAAGGCGCCGGGCAAGACACTCACGCGCGACCCCGACGTCCTCGACACCTGGTACTCGGCGGCGCAGTTCCCGTTCTCCACCGTCGGCTGGCCGAACAAGACCGTCGAGCAAGACCTCTTCCTGCCGAGCACGGTGTTCGTCACCGGCCACGACATCATCTTCTTCTGGGTCGCGCGCATGATCATGATGACGGCGCACTTCACCGGCAAGCCAGCGTTCAGGCATGTCTATATCCACGGCCTGATCCACGACTCGCACGGCAAGAAGATGAGCAAGAGCGAGGGCAACGTGATCGACCCGGTGGACCTGATCCAGGGCGTCGATCTCGACACGCTGGTGAAGAAGAGCACCACCGGCCTGCGCAAGCCCGAGACCGCGCCGAAGGTGGCCGCGCGCGTGAAGAAGGAATTTCCGGACGGCATCCCTGCCTACGGCGCCGACGCGCTTGCGATTGACGATGGCCTCGTATGCGAGCCTCGGCCGCACGATCGCGTTCGACACCAAACGCTGCGAAGGCTATCGCAATTTCTGCAACAAGCTCTGGAACGCCACCAAGTTCGTGCTGATGAATTGCGAAGGCAAGGACTGCGGGCTGAAGGAGCACAGCAAGGCCGAGTGCGCACCGCCCCGCTTCGACGAAGCGGGGCGCCTTGTCGATGCGGGTGGTGCATTCCACGGCTACATGAGCTTCTCGCGGCCTGACCGCTGGATCAGCGGCGAGTTGCAGCGCGTCGAGGCTGCCGTGGCGCAAGGCTTTGCCGACTACCGGCTCGACCTCGTCACCGCGGCCGCGTACGAGTTCGTCTGGAACGAGTACTGCGACTGGTACCTCGAGATCGCCAAGGTGCAGATCGCAACGGGCACCGAAGCGCAGCAGCGCGCGACGCGGCGCACCTTGATCCGCACGCTCGAAACCGTGCTGCGGCTGCTGCACCCGCTGGCCCCGTTCATCACCGCCGAGTTGTGGGATCAGGTCGCGCCGGTCGCCGGGCGGGGGTCGTCGAACGCGGCCGGCGTGATGGTCGCGCCCTACCCTGTGTCGCAGCCTGAGCGCATCGACGTCAAAGCCGATGCGTGGATGGTGCAACTCAAAGCAGTCGTCGGCGCCTGCCGCAACCTGCGCAGCGAAATGGGCTTGTCGCCGGGCGACAAGGTGCCGCTGCTGGCGTTCGGCGATGAAGCGTTCATCGACGCTGCCGCGCCGCTGCTGAAGGCGCTCACCAAGGTCAGTGACGTACAGCGCTTCGGCGACGAGCAGGCGTTCGCCGCGGCGACGTCTTCATTGCCGGTGGCGGTCAGCGGCGATCTGCGCGTTGCTCTGCACGTGCAGATCGACGTTACAGCGGAAGCGGCGCGGCTGGCCAAGGAGATCGTGCGACTGCAAGGTGAGATCGCGAAGACCGAGACCAAGCTCGGCAACGAAAGCTTTGTTGCGCGCGCCCCAGCCGCCGTGGTCGATCAGGAAAAACAGCGCCTGGCCGACTTCACTCAGGCTCTGAATCGCCTTCGAGATCAAGCGGCACGTCTGGGGCCGTCGATCTGAATTCGCTGCGCTGCGGCGTGCTCTCCGCCGACAGCAGCTCGTCGATGCGACGTGCCACCGCCCAGGCAGCGCGCACGCGCGACTCGCGCGTGGTGGCCGCCACGCGCGGCGTGATCTGCAAGCGTGTCGATGTCGGCCAGCGGCTTGCCCGGATCGAGCGCACCGGGCTCCAGGCTGTCGAACCACGCCGCGGCCATGCGGCCCGTGCCGAGCACGTCGGCCAGCGCGGCCTGATCGAACAAGCTCGAGTGGGCGATGTTGATCAGCACCTGGTTCGGTTTGCAATGCGGCAGGAAGCGCTCGCCGATCAGGCCCTGGTAGCGCGAGAAATACGTCAGCTGCACGCAGACGCCGTCGCTCTGCTCCATCAGCTCGCGCAGCGCCACCGGCTCGACGCGCCAGCGCGTCCAGACGTTGTCCGACGCATGGACCGCAGGGTCGTAGCCGATGACGCGCGAGCCGAAGGCCGACAGCAGTTGTGCCAGCGAGCGCGCCGCCGGCACCATGCCGACAAGGCCGATCGTCGCGCCGCCCAACTCACGACCGACGAGCAGCCCTTCGGGGCTCAGCACCGGCACGCGGCGCAGCATCTGCAGCAGGCCGCCGACCATGAACTCGGCCTCGGCCACCGCGCTCGCCGTGACGCTGCGCACGACTTCGACGCCAGCGCGGCCGCAAGCGTCGAGGTCGATGTTCTCCGAGCCCGACGACAAGCGGCCCACCGCGCGCAGCATCGGTGCGTAGTGCAGCGCTTGCGCGTCGAGCGCGACGGAAGGCGGAATGACCAGCGCGCGCACATTGAACAGCGCCTGACGCAAGGCGCGCGCATCCCGCGCCAGCTCCGGCGCGTAGCGCACCGCGTGGCGCTCTCCGAGCCACTGCATCACCTCCGGCTCGAGCGGCTCAACGATCAGTACATCCATCCCATGCCCCGGGCAATCTGCACAGCGACCCCGCTTGGATCACATGCCAGAATCCGCCCGACTCCCCGTGTTGATTGTAAGAATATGCACATCCGCAAAGCGATCTTCCCCGTGGCAGGACTCGGCACCCGATTCCTGCCGGCCACCAAAGCACAGCCCAAAGAGATGTTGCCGGTGGTCGATAAACCGCTGATCCAGTACGCGGTTGAAGAAGCCTACGCCGCCGGCGTCCGAGAGATGATCTTCGTCACGGGCCGACACAAGCGCCCGATTGAAGATCACTTTGACATGACGTTCGAGCTCGAAGTAGCCCTTGAACAAGCGGGTAAGGATGAACTGCTGCACGTCGTGCGCACCGTCAAGCCCGATGACATGGACTGCATCTACGTTCGCCAGGCGCAAGCGCTTGGCCTCGGCCATGCGGTGTTGTGCGGCCAGAAGCTGATCGGCAACGAGCCGTTCGCGGTCTTGCTGGCCGATGACCTGATGGTCGGTACACCACCCGTGCTGGCGCAGATGGTCGAGCAGTACAAAGAGTGGCGCGCATCGATCCTGGCGGTGCAGGAAGTGCCGGCCGAACACACGCAGCGCTACGGCATCGTCGCCGGCACGCAGGTCAACGACCGCCTGGTCAACGTCGAGCGCATCGTCGAAAAGCCGAAACCCGCCGACGCCCCCTCACGTCTGGGGGTGGCCGGGCGCTACATCCTCACGCCGGGCGTCTTCCACGAAATCGCCAACCAAAAGCGCGGCGTCGGCGGCGAGATCCAGCTCACCGACGGCATCGCCGGACTGCTGCGCCGCGAGAAGGTGTTTGCCTACCGCTACGAAGGACAGCGCTACGACTGCGGCAGCAAGGAAGGTTTCCTGCAGGCCAACGTCGAACTGGCGCTGACGCATCCGCAACTGGGGGCGGGGTTCCGCGAATACCTGAAGGCGCTCGATTTGTAGTGGTCAGCGGCGCGGGCCGAGCGCCGGGCCGCTCCCAAGCCGGCCCGCATCCCCTCGGGGGATCGTCTGACGTACCCGCCAGACGAGGGGCTCCAATTACCGTCGGCGAAGGTAGTGCACGAACTCTTTTTCGCCGGTCACCTGATCGACCAACTCATTGCCGGTCTGGCGGGCGAAGGCCTGGAAGTCGCGTACCGACCCCGGGTCGGTGGCGACGATCTTCAGGACCTCGCCGGACAGCATCTCCGTCAGGGCTTTCTTGGCCTTGAGGATCGGCAGCGGGCAATTGAGGCCGCGGGCGTCGAGTTCTTTCTGCGCGAGTGTCATGCGCAGATTCTAGGCGCTGTCGGGCCTATTCGATGAACTCGGGTTCATGCCCCCGTGCACGCAGCCAATCGGCCAAGCGCGTAGCCGGTGCCGGCCGGCCAGCAGCGCACGTCTTGCGGCGCGAACAGCTTGTACTCGGCCAGCTCGGGCGAGAGCACGATCTCGCCGCGCGCCTGCGCGTGATAGGCAATGATCACCTGGTTCATGCGCTGGAAGTCATAGACGCCGATCAGCGACACCGCATCGACCATGAGCCCCGTCTCTTCCGTGACTTCGCGCGCCACGCCCTCTTGCGGCGTCTCGCCGGCTTCCATGAAGCCTGTGATCAGCGCGAACATGCGGTGCGACCAGGCGGCGTTGCGCGCCAGCAGGATCTGGCCCTCGCGATCCACGCACTCGACCACCGCCGCCAGCACCGGCGTCGGGTTGTTCCAATGCGTGAAGTCGCAGGCAGTGCAGCGCAGGCGCGTCTTCGGGCCACCGTCTTCCATTTGCTCGACCGGCGCCAGCGCCGTCGCGCACTGCGGGCAAAAACGATAGTTCATCTTGCCCCCTACGGCGCTACGCGCCGGTCCCCCAGAGGGGGAGCGAGCGCCTTGGGAGCGGCCCGGCGGCGCTCATGCAGGAAAGACACCGGTCGAAAGATAGCGATCACCGCGATCGCAGACGATGAAAACGATCGTCGCGTTCTCCAACTGCTCGGCGAGCTTCAACGCCACGCAGCACGCGCCGGCGGCCGAGATGCCGCAGAACAAACCCTCCTCGCGCGCCAGCCGGCGCGCCATGTCCTCGGCTTCGGCCTGGCTGACGAGCACGATGTCATCGACATGCGTTGCGTCGTAGATCTTCGGCAAGTAAGCCTCGGCCCATTTGCGGATGCCCGGGATGCGCGAGCCTTCGGCCGGCTGCGCGCCGATGATGCGCACCGCCGGGTTCTGCGCTTTCAGGTAGCGCGAAACGCCGGTGATGGTGCCGGTGGTGCCCATCGCGCTGACGAAGTGCGTGATCTGGCCGTCGGTGTCGCGCCAGATCTCGGGGCCGGTGGTGTCGAAATGCGATTGCGGGTTGTCGGCGTTGGCGAACTGGTCGAGCACGCGGCCCTTGCCGTCGGACTGCATCTGCAGCGCCAGATCGCGCGCGTACTCCATGCCGCCGGACTTGGGCGTCAGCACGAGCTCGGCGCCGAAGGCCTTCATCGTCTGCGCGCGCTCGATCGACAAGTCCTCCGGCATGATCAAGACCATCTTGTAGCCGCGGATCGCCGCGGCCATCGCCAGCGCGATGCCGGTGTTGCCCGAGGTGGCCTCGATCAGCACGTCGCCCGGCGCGATCTCGCCGCGCGCCTCAGCCCGCACGATCATGCTGATCGCCGGCCGGTCTTTCACCGAGCCGGCCGGGTTGTTGCCTTCGAGCTTGCCGAGAAAGACGTTGCCACGCTGTCGATTCACGGCACCCGGCAGGCGCTGCAAGCGCACCAGCGGCGTGTTGCCGATCGCGTCTTCGAGGGTCTTGTAGCTGGGCATGCTTCATTGTCGCAGCGAGCCCAGTCGGCTGCAGGCCGCGTGTGATAATCGCGCCCCGTTGCGCATGCGCACCGCACCCAACTTGCCCCGGTGGCGGAATCGGTAGACGCAGTGGATTCAAAATCCACCGCCTAAACAGCGTGCCGGTTCGAGTCCGGCCCGGGGCACCAACTCCTCATCCCCCATGCCGCCGCTGCCTCCGGTCACCAAAGCTTTCATGCTGATCTGCACGGCGGTGTTCTGCGCGCAGTTGCTGTTCGGCCGCTGGCTCGAAACGTTGTTCGCGCTGTGGCCGATCGCCAGCGGCAACTTCATGCCGTGGCAGGTGCTGACCTACGCCTTCCTGCACGGCGACTTCGGCCACCTGTTCTTCAACATGCTCGGCCTGTGGATGTTCGGCGGCGAGTTGGAGCGGCTGTGGGGCCAGAAGCGCTTCATCCATTTCCTGCTCGCCGGCGCGCTGTCCGCCGCCGCCGTGCAGATCGTCTGGACGATGCTGATCGGCTCGCGCGTGCCGACCGTCGGCGCCTCGGGCGCCCTCTTTGCGCTGCTGCTGGCCTTCGGCATGCTGTTCCCGAACCGCACCATCATGCTGCTGATCCCGCCGATTCCGATGAAGGCCAAGATCTTCGTTGCCGTCTTCGGCGCTCTCGAACTCGTGCTCGGCTTCATGGGCGGCGGCGGCGTGGCGCACTTCGCGCATCTGGGCGGCATGCTCGGCGGCTTTTTGATGATCCGTTTCTGGCGCGGCCAATCGCCCTTCGGCAAACGCTGAGATTGCAGCGCGCGCAGGTTGGGCGCATCCTTTGCTTTTGCGGAGGCGAGCCATGAAGTCCTGGTTGATCTCTGTGCTGAGCTGCATCGCTTGCAGTCTTGCATCCGCGGCGCCGACCGATCTCGAAGCGCAATCCAAAGCCCTCGAACGCGCCGCCAACGCCGTCGTCGGCGTGCAGACGCTGGCCGTGCCCGACGCACGCTCGAACAACACGCTCGGCCGCGTGCGACAGGGCTCGGGCGTCGTCATCGCGCCCGACGGCTTGGTGCTGACGATCGGCTACCTGATTCTCGAAGCCGACCAGGTGCAGCTCGTGCTCGACAACGGCCGCAACCTGCCGGCGCGCGTCGTCGGCTACGACCTGGCCACCGGCTTCGGCCTGCTGCAGCCGCTGGCGCCGATCAACATCGCGCCGGCGCCGCTCGGCACGTCACGCGGCGTCACACCCGACGACGGCTTGCTCGTCGTCAGCGGCGAGCCCTCGGCGCAACTCAGCGCCGCGCGCATGGTCTCGCGGCGCGTTTTCGCCGGCTACTGGGAGTACCGCATCGACGACGCGCTGTTCACGTCGCCGCCGCGCACCGACCACAGCGGCGCGGCGCTGTTCAATCCGCGCGGCGAACTGGTGGGCATCGGCTCGCTGGTGGTCAACAACGCGCTCGGCAGCGAGGGGCCGATGCTGCCGGGCAACATGTTCGTGCCGATCGATCTGTTGCCGCCCATCCTCGGCGAGTTGCGCAGCAAGGGCGCTTCGGCCGCCAGCCAGCGCGCCTGGCTCGGCATCAACGGCGTCGAGCAAGGCGGGCTGGTGCGCGTGGCCCGTGTCAGCGAAGACAGCCCAGCCGAAGCGGCCGGCGTGCGCGTCGGCGACCGCATCACCGCGATCGACGGCGTGGCCGTGAGCACGCTCGATGCGCTGTGGACCAAGCTGTGGAGCGGTGCCGCCGAGCGCGACGTGAGCCTCGAAGTCGAGCGCGGCGAGTCGCGGCAGACGCTCAACGTGCATACGGTCGATCGCAACCGCCAGCTCAAGCGCGCGACGGGGATCTGACCCACCCCCGGAGCGGCTTCGCCGCTGCCCCCTCGGGGGGCACCGCTGGTGGACCGGCAGAGCCGGATCCACGGCGGTCGCTTGGGAAGTCACGGCTTGCATGCGTCCGCCCAAGCAACTGACGGCGTCGGATAGCGCAAGCGCACGCGCAGTTCGCGTTTCAGCCGCGTGTTGTCCAGGCGCCGCGATTCGCTCATGAAGCTCCACTGCATCTCCGACACCGCGGCGCGCAGCGCCTCGCGCGACAAGCGCGGCGCGCGTGGCAGACCGAAGGCATCGGCCACGGCGTCGAAGTGCTGGCCCATCTTCAGCGCGCTGTCGTCGCTGGCGTGATAGACGCGCTGCGGCGCGGCGCGGAACAGCGCGGCGATGCAGGCCCGCGCCAGATCGTCGGCGTGGATGTGGTTCGTGTACACGTCGTCGGCGTCGGCCAGCAGCGGTGCGCCGCGCTGCACACGCTCGCGCGGGTCGCCGCCCTCGCGGCCCGGCGCATAGATGCCCGGGATGCGCAGCACGCTCGTGGCCACGCCGAACGCGCGGCCGTGGTGGCGCACGCGTGCTTCGGCATCGACGCGGCGCTGCGCGCGCGGCGTGGCCGGCCGCACCGCGCGGGTTTCGTCGAAGCGCGCACCGCCGGCATCGCCATAAACGCCGCTCGTGCTGGCATAAACGATGCGCTGCACACGCGTGCTGCGTGCCAGCGCGCGCAGCAAGGCGGCAGTGCGCGGGTCGGTGCGGCCTTGCGTCGGCGGCGGCGCCAGGTGCAGCACCCAATCGGCCAACGCCGCGAGCCGGCCGAGCGTGGCCGCGTCGTCGAGGTCGCCCACGAGCGGCACGGCGCCCGCAGCACGCAGCGCGCTCACACGATGCACGCTCGACGTGAGTGCGATCACGCGCACGCGGCCGCGCAAAAGCTGCAGCACGCGCAGACCGACATCACCGCAACCGACGATCAGCAGCGTCGGGCGGCGCAGGGCAAACGGCGGCAAGCTCATCGCGGACAATCGCTCATTGTTTCCGCAGTGTAGAGAGCGCCATGACCTTCAAAGTCACCGTCCAGCCCGCCGGCCTCACGTTCGACGTGGCGCGCGACGAACCGATGCTCGCTGCGGCGATCCGCGCTGGCATCGGCCTGCCCTACGGTTGCCGCGACGGCGCCTGCGGTTCGTGCAAGAGCCGCTTGGTCGATGGCCGCGTCATCCACGGCGCGCACCAGTTGCGCACGCTGTCGCTGGCCGACGAAGAACAGGGCTGGATCCTGCCCTGCTGCGCGACGCCGCAAACCGATTGTGTGATCCAAGCGCGCACGGTGGCCGGGGCCGGCGAGTACCCGGTGCAGAAGATGCCGGCGCGCGTGGCCAGCCTGACGCGCCCGGCGCCCGACGTGGCGATCATGAAGCTGCAACTGCCGGCCAACGTGGCGCTGAAGTACCGCGCCGGCCAGTACGTGGAGTTCATCCTGCGCGACGGTGCGCGGCGCGCCTACTCGATGGCCAACGCGCCGGAGCATCTCGGCGAGCCGCCGCAGATCGAGCTGCACCTGCGCCACATGCCCGGCGGCAAGTTCACCAACCACGTGTTCAACGCGATGAAGGAAAAGGAAATCCTGCGCGTCGAAGGCCCGCTCGGCAGTTTCTTTTTGCGTGAAGACAGCAGCAAGCCGATCGTGCTGCTGGCCTCGGGCACCGGCTTCGCGCCGATCAAGGCCATCATCGAACACCTGCGCGCCAAAGCGATCGCGCGCGACGCCGTGCTGTACTGGGGCTGCCGCAGCAAGGCCGATCTGTACCTGCACGAGTGGGCGTTGAAAGCTGCCGCCGAGATGCCGAGCCTGCGCTACGTGCCCGTGCTCTCCGAAGCCAAGCCAGAAGACGCGTGGAGCGGCCGCACGGGGCTCGTGCACCAGGCGCTGATGGCAGACCTGCCCGACCTCTCGGGCCATGAGGTCTATGCCTGCGGCGCGCCGATCATGGTCGAGTCGGCCGAGCGCGATCTGGTCGCGCAGTGCGCGTTGCCGGCGGACGCGTTCTATGCCGACAGCTTCACGTCGGAGCGCGACAAGCACGGCGACGACACCCCCCGAATTTGACGCTGGAGTCGGCCGCGCTGCGCCGCAAAATCCGAGGCTGACAACTTGGATGGAGACTCATATGACCAGATCACTGACGCTCGGCGTTCTCGCCCTGGCCCTCTGCACAGCCGCTTCGGCGCAAACCCTCGGCGGCGGCGGCTCGGTCGTCACCGGCGGCGCCGGGCCCGACGGCGCGAAGAACACCAGCACCGAGCTTGAGAAGTGCGATGCACCGAAAGGCACGATCGCCGTCGTCGAGCCGCAGAGCTACATGCTCTCCAGCCTGTCGCAGTACGGCCTGCAGTCGCCGGTGAGTCTGATCCGGCTGATGATCCAGCAGTCGAACTGCTTCCAGGTGGTCGAGCGCGGCGCCGGCATGAAGAACATGATGCAGGAGCGCGCGCTGGCGCAATCGGGCGAGCTGCAGTCGGACCAGAACATCGGCAAGGGCCAGATGGTCGCCGCCGATTTCGTGCTCACGCCGGCCGTGATCTTCAAGGAGAACAACGCCGGCGGCGTCGGCGCTGCGGTCGGCGGCCTGCTCGGCCGCGTGCCAGGTGGCGCGGTGGTGGGCTCGGTGGCCGGCGGCATCAAGTTCAAGGAAGCGCAGACCAGCATGCTGCTGGCCGACGCGCGCTCGAGCATCCAGGTGGCCGCGGCCGAAGGCAGCGCGAGGAAGGCCGACTTCGCCATCGGCGGTTTCGGCTGGATCCCCGGCGGCTTCGGCTCGGGCGGTGGCTACACCAACACCAACGAAGGCAAGGTCATCGCCGCGTCGCTGCTCGACAACTGGAACAACATCGTGCGCTCGCTGCGCAGCAGCCCGAGCCTGATCCAGGCCAAGGCCGGCGTGGCCTCGCAGGCCAATGCGGCCGGCAGCGTCGAAGCCAACGCGGTCAAGGCCGGCGACATCATGGTGGCCAAGATCGCCGGCGCGAAAGTGCTGAAGAACCCGGCCGACGGCTCCGGCGAGTTGATGAGCCTGGCCAAGACCGACGAGGTGCTGATCCTCGGCGAAGAAAAGAACGGCTACCTCAAGGTGACGTCACCCAACGGCGACGGCTGGGTGCGCAAGGTGATGCTCAAGAAACCTTGAGACTGTCGCTACCGGTGCTTGAACGCCGGCTTGCGCTTGGCGACGAACGCGGCCATGCCTTGCTTCTGATCTTCGGTCGCAAACAGCGAGTGAAAGACCTGGCGGAAAGGGGCAAACTATAGAGCTCGGCGTGCTACTTGCAGTACGCGTCCGCGCCTCGCGCCAAACGCGTGAGGGGCTCGATGAAGGCCACCCACCCGGTGGCCTCGGATCCCGCGAGAGAACGATGAGCACCATCTACAGAAAGACGGCCAAAGGCCAGGCCGAGATCGAAACCCGGGGCCATCGCTTGCCGCCGCGGCTGCGCGGCGCGTTGATCCTGGTCGATGGCCATCGCACCGAAGCCGATCTGGCCAAGCTGATCCCGGTCGATCCGGCGACGACGCTTTCGACGCTGCTGGGCGAAGGCTTCATCAACGTCTTCGCGATCCTCGCCGACCGCCCTGCGCTGCCCACCGTCGATGTGCCGCTGCCCGGCCCCAACTCCGGCCCCGTGCCGTTGTCGCCGGCTGCCGCGCCGCCGATCGAATCGATCAAGCGCGACACCGTGCGTTTTCTCAACGACAAGCTCGGGCCGACGGCCGAGAGCCTGGCCGTGCGCATCGAACGCAGCAAGACGATGACCGAGTTGATGCCGCTGCTGGCGCAGGCCACGCAGACGCTGCGCAGCTTCGGCGGCGCCGCCGTGTCGGAAGAGTTCGTCGCCCGCTTCATGGGCGGCGGCCCGCCGCGGTAGAAGGCGCTTCAGCGCAGCCCGCCTTCCGGCGCGGCCTGCAGCGGCGCCGCATCCATCATCAGATCGATGAACGTCTCTGCGTCCTGCTGGATGCGGATGCGCACCGGCAGGTATTGCAGCGACGGCGCGAACCAGACCTCGGCGCTGAGTTCGCCGCGCGGCCGGTCGTCGGCGCGGCGCGGCTTGACGTGGAACGTGTCGAGCTCGCCGACCGGCGTGACCAGACGCTGCTCGCCCTGCACGTCGTACGTCCAGCGGTCCATGCGCCGCGGCAACGCCAACGGCAGCTCGATGCTGTTGCCCACGCGCAGCAGCTCCGGGCGCGTCGTGAACAGCCAGGTCATCTGCACGAACTGGCTGGCGGTGTCCTGCACGCCGGGCATCGCCTCGCGCGTGCTGCCGTTGGCCAGCGTCACCGTCTCGGGCGTGAACTGCATGCCGGCGCGGCGCGGCGACTGGAACGGCAGCTTGGTCGCTTCGTCGTAACGGCGCGGTACGAGGCCGGCCTCACTCAGCTCACCGTCGCTCGTCATATTGCGCGACATCAGCGGCGCGAACGAGGGCCCCAGCGAAATGTCCATGTGCACCTGGTAGCGCGGGCCGACGCGCACCCACTGCACGCGCGCGTTGCCGTGGATCTCGCCGCGGTAGTTGCCGACCAGCTTGTAGGTCAGGCGCGTCGAGGGCGGCCAGTCGAACGGCGCCGCCGCGGCGGAGGCGCTCGGCGCCGATGGTGCGGCCGCCACGGCCGCTGGCGGCAGCGGCTCGCTGGCGGCGGGTTCGGGCGGCGGCGTCACCTCCACTGTGACGAGGGGTGCGGGCTCGATGACTTCTGGCGCCGACGCTACCGCCGCTGCCGACGCTGCCGCCACCGACGCCGACGCGGCGCGCGCCGGCGCCCGCACGCGCCGCGGCCGCGGCGCAGCCGCTGCGGCGGGCGCCGCCGGCGCCACGGCCGGCGCCGGCGCGGCCGGTTCGAGCGTGCGCACGAAGGCCACTTCCATGCGCTGCGGCATCGGCTGCGCGCCGGCGCCCCAGCCGACCAAGTTGTCGTCGAGCCACGAGACGCCGACGCCGTGCAGCAGCAGCACGACAGCGAGCAGCGCGGCCCAGCGCGTGCGTCGCGCCACGCCGATCATCAAACGCCGATCCAGGCCTTGCGCAACGCCAACACGCGCGCGGCGGGCTTGCTCGACAAGCCGAGCGCCGTTTGCGTGGCCGACACCGCGCTGCCCGGTTGCAACGTCGTGCGCAGCAGACGCTGATCGCGCACCAACAGCAACTCGAAGTCGCGCCCCGGCTCGAGCCACTGCTGCGCTTCGTCGAGGCGGCGGATGCGCCAGCCATCGACTGCCAGCAACTCGTCGCCGGCCGACACGCCGGCGCGCATCGCCACACTGCCGGCGAGCACCTGCTTGACCTGCACCGCGTTGGTACTTTCGGCCAGGCGCAGGCCGAGCATCGGCGCGTAGCCGGCTTTCTCGGCCGCGAGCGTCACGCCGGCCGCGTCGAGCAGCGCCGCCAGCGGCAGCTCTTCCGTGCCATGCACCCAGGCCGCGATCTCCTTGGCGTAAGAGCGAGCGCCGAGGCGCTTCAACGCCGCGGCAATGTCGCCTTCGTCGATCGGCCCGCCGCGGCTCTTCTGCCACAACCGGCGCATCACGTCGTCGAGCGTGGCCTTGCCTTCACGGCGCAACGTCAGGTCGAGCGCCAGCGCCACCAGCGAGCCCTTGGCGTAGTAGCTCACCGTCGCGTTGGGCGTGTTCTCGTCGCTGCGGTAGTACTTGGTCCAGGCATCGAAGCTGGCTGCGGCCACGCTCTGCACCTCGCGCCCCGGCGTCGCCGCCACGGTGTTGATCGTCTTGGCGATCAGGCGCAGGTAGCGCGGCGCATCGATCAGGCCGGCGCGCAACAACAGCAGATCGTCGTAGTACGAGGTGAAGCCCTCGAAGAACCACAGCAGCGGCGTGTGGTTCTCGCGCGTGTAGTCGATGCGCGCCAACTCGATCGGCTTCAGGCGCTTGACGTTCCAGGCGTGAAAGTACTCGTGCGAGATCAAGCCGAGCAGCGTCGTGTAGCCTTCCGTCATCACGGCCACACCCTGCTGCGGCAGGTCGCGCCGCTTGGCGATCAGTGCCGTGCTGGCGCGGTGCTCGAGGCCGCCGTAGCCATCATCGACCGCGTTCAACATGAAGACGTAGCGCTCGAACGGCGGCTTGGGTTTCTTGCCGCCGTGCCAGAACGCGATCTGCGCTTCGCAGACCTTCTTCGTGTCGCCGATCAAACGTTCGCCGTCGAAGCCCGGCCACGCACCGGCGACAACGAACTCGTGCGCCACGCCATGGGCCTCGAACGCACCGCGCCAGAACGCACCGAGCTCGAACGGGTGATCGACCAGCTCGTCGTAGTCGGCGGCGACATGACCGCCCTTCGCGTGGGCCGCCATCGACGTCGCCACCTGCCAGCCGCGCGGCAACTCGCCGAGCGCGATCGCATGCGGCTGCGACTCCCGGCCTACGGCGCGCAGGCAGAGACTGGTGCCGTTGAAGAAGCCGCGCGACGCGTCGAGAAACGCCGCCCGCACGGAGGTGTCGAAGGCATAGACGAGGTAGCTCACCACGAGCGCCGCGCGACCCTTGCACGCCGCCTGCCAGGTCGTCTTGTCGAGCTGCGTCAGCGCCACCGTTTTGTCGCCCTGCCGCGCCTCGAGCCGCGACAGATGGCGCGCGAACTCGCGCACCATGTAGCTGCCGGGCACCCACACCGGCAATGAGAGGCGCTGCGCCGCCGCAGGCGCGGGGACGGTCAGGGTGACCCGAAACTGATGCGCATGCAGATCGTGCAGCTCGATGCGATAGGTGATCATGGTCAAGCCAAGGCGGCAGCGACGACACAACTCACGACGGCGACGCCACTCAGCAGCGTGCGCAGCGGCAGCAAGCCGGCCAGGCCCATCGCAGGGAAACGTGCACGATCGACAGCCCAGCACAGCGCCAACGCACAGGCCACGCCGATCAACGCCCAACGCGACGACGGCAACAGCAGCAGCGGCCACGCCAGCAGGGACGGCACCACGCCCCACAGCCGCGCCGCGTCATGCGCCGCGCCGGTCGGTGAGCCCCAATGGATGCCGCCGAGAAACGACACGATGACGGCGCCGTACGCGAGCAGAGCGCGCAGCGCAGCGTCATGCCATGACGGCGGCGCCACGGCCGCTGCGAGGGCACCGCCGACGAAAGGCAGCAAGCCGCTCCAGCCGAGGAGACGCGTCGCAGGAGAAATCGGCTCGGTCGAAGGCAAGGGCATTCGCGTCATTGTCGCCGCTGCGCCGCCGTCACCCGGCCGCAGCGCGCAGGCGATCGGCTCTTCTTTGATGCGGCCTGCCCTTCACTGGCCGCACATCGCCCGACTGCTTGACGATGCCAGGCGCGCGGCATGGCGTCGTCCGCCACCGTCACCGCTTCTCCACCACCGCCTTCAAATTGGCCAGCCCCGACTTGTAGATCCCCGTCACCGCGGCCACCGCGGCTTCGTCGTTCTTGTCGGGCGGCGGGTCGTTGTTCGGGAAGCCGCGGTAGAACGCGCCGCGCCATTCGACGAGTGTGGCGCCGGCGGCGCTGCCGGGCTTGACGGTGAAGGTGGACGAGTAGTTGGTCACCGGGATCGGGCCGGCGTCCTTCATGCGGTAGCTGAAGGACTTGTCGGCGTCGCTGTGGCTCTCCAGTTCCTCGACCACGCTGCCGCCGCCCTTCAACGTCAGCGTGCGCCGCGAGCCGATCTTGTTGCCGTCGGGCGCGGCGCAGGCTTCGACCGCGGGGTGCCATGTGTTCATTGCGCCGAAGTCCTTGACCCGGGCCCACACCGCGTCGGGTGCGGCGTTGATGGTGATGGTCTCGGTGACCTTCTGCCGCGTCGGGCCGTGCGCCAGAGCGCCGCCGGGCACGGTGGCCAGCAGGGTGGCGCTGACCAAGGCCGCGAGGAAATTTCTGCGCATCGCCGGGTTCTCCTTCGAAAATGTGTGAGGCATCGGACCGGCGATCATGGCTGGATGAAGCGGCCGAAGGAACGCGGGTTGCCGCCAGTGGACACGCTGCCGCGGCGCTGGCCGCTGGCGGCGTCGAGCACCTGCAGCAGGTCGTCCATCCAGCTGACGACGACGACGGCGCCGTCGGCCGTGGCGGCGATGCCCTCCGGGTACTCGGGTGCGATCCACGTGGCGGCGACGCTCATCGCCGCGAGGTCGATCACCGAGACGCTGCGCCCTTGTTGGTTGGTGACGAAGGCGCGCCCGCCGTCGCTGATGAAGGCCACGCCGTAAGGTGCGCGGCCGACGCGCAGCGTGGCCCGCAGCGTCAGCGTTGCCAGCTCGATCACGCTGACGTCGTCGCTCAGCACGTTGAGCGCCAGCGCCCAGCGGCCATCGGGCGAGACCTCGACCGCGAACGGGTGCTCGCCGACGGTGATGCGCGCGCGTTCGCGCAGCGTCGCGGCGTCGAGCACGAGCACGCGGTTGTCGTCGCGCACGGCGACGAGCACGCGCTGGCCGTCGGGCGTGACGGCCACGCCGGCCGGCACCGCGCCGACGGCAGCGCTGGCGATGGCCTTGTGCGTGCGGCCGTCGAAGGCCAACAGGCGGCCGCCGAACCAGTCGGCGACGAACACGCGCTGGCCGTCGGGCGACGCCGCAATGCCGACGGCGCCCTGCCCGGCGGCAAAGGTGTCGATGACCTCGCGGCGCTGCAAGTCGATCACCGACACCGTGTGCTCTCCCGGGTTGGTGACGAAGACCTTGCCGGCGGCCACACTCACCGCAATGCCGGCCGGCGCCCTGCCGACCTTGACGGTGGCAACGACCTTGGCCGCCGCGACATCGACCACGCTGACATCGTGCGTGCCCTGGTTGGTGATCCAGGCCAGCGGAGCGGCGGCGGCCAGCAGCGGCAGCGCGAGCAGGCTGGCGCAAGCCAAGCAGCGTACGTTCATCGACACTTGCTAGGGCCTGTGAACGCTATCGGAGGGCTCGCGCCGCGCCACCAGATCGATCTCGATCAGCGCCCCCTTGGCCAGCCCGCTGACGCCGACGCAGGTGCGCGCCGGCCTGCGGCCCGGCGCAAAGTAGCCGGCGTACACCGTGTTCATCGCCGCGTAGTCGCGCTCGAAGTGCAGCAGGTACACACGCGCCGAAACCACCTGCGGCCAGTCGAGCGCGCAGCCTTGCAGCACCGTGTGCAGGTTGCGCATCACCTGGTGCGTCTGCGCTTCGATGCCCTCGGGGTACGGCTCGTCGATCAACGTGCCGGCAAACGGCATCTGCCCGGTGACGTGCACCCAACCGTCGGCTTCGACCGCATGGCTGAACGGCGCCACGGGGTCGGGCGCGCCGGCGATCATGTGAAAGCGCAGTGTCATGCTGCCCTTGCTGCGGCGACGCGCCAGATCACATTGCCGACGTCGTCGGCAACGAGCAGACAACCGCCGGGGCCGAGGGCCACGCCGACCGGCCGCCCGTACGACACGCTCTCGTCCGGCGCCAAAAAGCCGGTGAGGATGTCGCGCGGCGGCCCTGACGGATGGCCGTTCGCAAACGGCACGAAGACGACGCGGTAGCCGGACAACGTGCTGCGGTTCCACGAACCATGCTGGCCGATCACCATGCCGTCTTCGTCGAAGCCCGGCAGCGTGCCGGCGGGCAACCAGCACAGGCCGAGCGAGGCGGTGTGGCCGCCGAGCGCGTAGTCGGGCGTGATGGCGGTGGCCACCTTCGCCGCGTCTTGCGGCACGCGGTCATCCACCGTCTGCCCCCAGTAGCAATACGGCCAACCGTAGAAGCCGCCGTCGCGCACCGAGGTCAGGTAGTCGGGCGGCGTTTCGTCGCCGAGGCCGTCGCGCTCGTTGACCACCGTCCAGAGTGCACCGCGGCTCGGCTCCCACGCCAGGCCGACGGGGTTGCGCAAGCCGGAGGCGAAGAGGCGTTGCGCACCGCTGGCGATGTCGAGTTCGTAGATGCAGGCGCGGCCTTCTTCGACGGCCATGCCGCTGTCACCGATGTTGCTCTGCGAGCCGACGCCGACGTAGAGCTTGCGGCCGTCGTTGCTCACCAGCAGGCTGCGCGTCCAGTGACCGCCGGGCTTGTAGCTCGTGAGTGGGCGTGGCGCTGCGGTGATGCGCGTCGCGCCGCTCGTGTACGGGAAGGCGACCACACCATCGGTGTTGCCGACGTAGAACGTGTCGCCGACGAGTGCCATGCCGAACGGCTGGCGCAAGCCGTCGAGAAACGTCTCGCGCACTTCGGCGACGCCGTCGCCATCGGCATCGCGCAGCAGCGTGATGCGGTTCGGGCTCACGCCGACGGCCGCTGCGCGCCTCATCGTGGCGATCATCGCGTACTCGAACACGGAGCTCGGCTGCCCGGCCGATTGCAGCGCTTCGGCCACGGTGACGTCGCCGTTGGGCAGCAGATGCATCCAGCGCGGATGCACGAGGCCCGTGGCAAAGGCATTGACTTCGAGGCCCGGCGCCGCAGTCGGCGTTTGTCCCGCGGCCCAGCCCTGCGCGGTCGGCATCTTCAATGTCGGCAGGCGGCCTTGCGGCTTGGCCGCGGGAATTGTCGGTGTGGCGCCGACGGCCTGCTCGCGCACGCTCCCCTGCAGCCGCCGCACCGCAATCGCTGCCTTGCCGACCTGCGCGACGAGCTGGGCAAAGACGCTGGACAGAGTCACGTCGTTCGTGCCTTTTATGCCGCCGGCAGGAACAACGCCGGGTCCACCGCCTGCGCGTTGAGGTACACGCTGAAGTGCAGGTGCGCGCCGGTGGCGCGGCCGGTGGCGCCGACCTTGCCGATCGGCGCGCCGGCCGCCACCGCGGCGCCGCGCGTGGTGGTGATTGCCGAGAGGTGGCAGTACAGCGTCAGGAAACCCTGGCCGTGATCGACGATGACGGTGTTGCCGTTGAAGAAGTAGTCGCCGCTGTCCAGCACCTCGCCGGCGGCGGCGGCGAGCACCGGCGTGCCGGTGGGCGCGGCGATGTCCATGCCGCTGTGCGGATTGCGCGACTGGCCGTTGAAGACGCGGCGCAGGCCGAACGACGACGAGCGCGGCCCGCTGGTCGGCGTGACCAGGCGCAGCGTCTCGGGCGTCTTGTCACTGAAGCGGCGCAGCACCTCGGCCAGGTGCACGCGCTCGCGCTCGTGGCGCGCCAGGTCTTTCGGCGACAGTTCGACATGCTTGGGCTCGACGGTCAGCCGCTGCTCGGCGTAGCGCTTGCCTTGCAAGGCGAACACCACTTCGCGCGCAAGGCTGTCGGCGCCCTGCACGGCCAGAGACTGCGGCTGTGCCGCGTCGGCCGACAGGCCGATGCCGACGATCGCGACCCAGGCCTCGTCGCGCGCCACCACCAGCACCGGCTTGCCGCCGAAGGTGGCCGATGGGCGCGGCGCCGACGATGCAGCGCCGAGCTCGACCACGGCAACGCCGCCGGGCACCGCCTCGGCTGTCGGCAGTGCCGGCGCAGCGCGTGAGGCGAGCGGCAGCGTGCAGCCGCTGGCAGCGAGCGCGGCGATGGCGGTGCGGCGTTGCATCATGGGGGATCGAAATGCGAAGCGTACCCCGGCGACATCAGCTTGCGCAGAGCTGGCCAGCGCTTGGTCCAGAACAGCCCGGCGGGAATCAACGATGGGTCGATGGCATCGGCAACATGCAGATCAAAACGCCGCGCTACCTTGCGGCCTGCGTCCTGCACGGCCATACGCTCGATCGCCGAGACGTAGCCTTGTAGCGGACTGCGGCGCGCCGTCCCCACGAGCGGGGCGGCCACCGACTCGTGACGCAGGAACTCGCGCACCGCATCGATCGCCATCGACAGCTGCATCACGCCTTTCGGGTTCTGCTTCTCCGCGAGTTGATAGAGGTTCGTCAAGCGGCTCTGCAGCACGTCCAACGGGTGCATGACCAGGAAGACATGCTTGCCGAGCGTCGCCTGGACGGCACGCCCGCGCACCTGCCCGGCTTGCAGACCCAACACGGTGTGGATCACATCGACGTTGACGGCTTCTTCGTCGGAGATGTCCAGGCTGGCCTGACCGACCAGCGCGGTCAGCGCTTTCGTAGCGCCCCCAAACCTGCCTCTTCGCGTCAGGCCCCCCGAGGGGGTCAAGGAAACTTGGGAGCGGCCCGGCGTTTCCTTGAGATGCGGATAGTGAGCCGAGCCGCCGATCGCTTTTGCAAAGCGATCGACCACAGCGCGATCTGCGGCAGAGGGCGCCAAGAAGTCGGTGTCGTGCGAGATCGCGGCCACGCCGTCGGGCAAGGTCAGACCAAAGCGATGCATCCAGAAACCGAGCGATTGACCGCCGACCAGCACCACTTCGTCGCCGGCGACGCGCAACAGCTTTTCGATGACTGCGGGAGGCGTGACCGCCTCGCTCTTGCGGCCGGCTACCAAGAGTTGCCGGCGCCGAACGCAGCGGCCGGGAAGCTGAGCTTGGCCCGCCGGGCCAGGCGCGAAGGAATCGCAATCAGGCTGTCGGCGCTGCGGCGGCCCGCCGCCACATCGGCTTCCAACCTGGCGTGGCGGAGTGCCGCGCGGTCGTGCGAGCCGCTTGTCGTGCCGGCACCCTTCGACGCCGACGCAGCCCAGGCCACGACCTTCGTCGGTGCTTGCAGCAACGCCAGGGTTTGGCCAGCCGTGAGGCCGAGTTCAACGCGCATGCCCAACCGCACCCAGTGTTCGAGCTGTTGGGCCAGAGAGCGGTTCATGCCCTGCGCCACCCGCTGGGCGGCTTCATAGCATTCATCGGAGATGCGGATCGACTGCGCCATGCCCTGACAATATGTGGCAATCTGCCACATGTCAATCCGGGCGCCTGCAGCTCAGCGCGCCGCCAGCAACTTCTCCACCTCGGCGACGATGCGCTTGTCCTGCGGCGCCACGTCGCTGGCAAAGCTGGCCACCACGACGCCGCGCCGATCGACCAGGTACTTGTGGAAGTTCCATTCCGGCTTGCTGGCCGGTGGCCTTGGCCAGCGACGCATACAGCGGGTGCGTGCCGGTGCCGACGACGCTGATCTTGTTGAACATCGGGAACTGCACGCCGTAGAAGTTGAAGCAGGTCTCGGCGATCTTCTTCGCGTCGCCGGGCTCCTGGCCGCCGAAGTCGTTGGCCGGAAAGCCCATCACCACCAGGCCCTGCGCCGCGTACTTGCCGTGCAGCGCCTCCAGGCCCTTGTACTGCGGCGTGTAGCCGCATTGGCTGGCGGTGTTGACGACCAGCAGCACCTTGCCGCTGTACTGGCACAACGCCTGCGGCTTGTCGTCCTGCAGGCGGTTGATGGTGTGCTGCAGCAGCGCCGGACAGGCGGTTTCGGCCTGCGCTGCGGCCGGCGCACCGAGCCACGACGGCGGCGATCAGGACAAAGAGGCGTTTCATCGGCGAGACTCCGAAGGTGTTGATCCCATGTTGCCGCAGATCGATCGTCCGTGGTGCGCTGCGGTGTATTCACATCCGAGGGCTGCCATGAGCGGCCAAGACGATGGCCTGCAACATGATGGACGCGTGCGCGCAAGACGGCGTACAGGCCTTCATCGACAAGCGCTCGCCGAAGGGTTGAACCCCAAGGCCCCTCCTATGGCAATTTGACCCGTGTTACCGATCCGACCACAATTGGGCCGCCACCGGGCGGAGCACACAACTTGAGCGCAGCGCGCCACGCATCGGACAAAACAACCGTGGCCGTCGTCATCACGACGTACAACCATGCCCGCTTTCTCCTGGAAGCCATCCATAGCGTTCTAGCCCAGACCCATCCCGCCGCCGAGATCTCGTCGTTGACGACGGCTCCACCGACGACCCGGCCGCCGTGGTCGCGCAATGCGCGGCAGTGAAGCTGCTGCAGGCAGAACAACCAGGGCCTGTCGGCCGCGCGCAATGCCGGCTTGAAGGCCGTGCGCAGCGACAAGGTGGTGTTCCTCGATGCCGACGATCGGCTGCTGCCCAACGCGATCGCGGCGGGCCTGGCTTGCTTCGCCGGCGCTGCGTGACTGCGGATTCGTCTATGGCGGCTACCGGCTCATCGACCAGCATGGACATGTCCTTCGGCAACAGACATCTACCACCCGGTCAGTCCCGCAGCCCTACCGTGACATGCTGCGCGGCAACCAGATCGGCATGCACGCCACGGTCATGTACGACAGGGCGCGCCTGGTCGCCAGCGGCGGCTTCGACCCGCGGTCGAAGCGCTGCGAAGACTACGACGTCTACCTGCGCATGGCGCGCGACGGCCCGATCGCCTCGCACCCGCAACGGGTGGCGGAGTACCGCTGGCATGGCGGCAACATGTCGTCCAACCACCGCGAGATGCTCGATTGGGCGCTGCGCGTTCACGCTCGCCATGAGCAGACGGCGCGGGCGCTGGGCGCGGCGCCGCGCGACTGGCAACAGGGGCGGCGCCGATGGCGCAGCTACTACGCGTCCGAGATGCTCGGCGCCACCCGGCGCCGCTGGGCCACGCGATCGGTCGCTGGGCGCCGCGGCGCGCGGCGTGCTGCAAGCCCTGTGCACCTCGCCGGGGACGATCGCGCGGGCGTTGGCAGCAGCTCGGCTCGCCGCCGCCTGCCTGCCGCAGCGGCGCGCGCAGCGCCGCGTGCGCTCGGCTCGGTGCGCTTCGGCGACCTCGGCAACGTCGAGCCGATCAGCGACGACTTCGGCTTCGAGCGCGGCACGCCGATCGATCGCTTCTACATCGAGCAGTTCCTGCGCGGCAACGCCGGCGACATCGCGGGCCGGGTGCTGGAGGTCGGCGACGATGCGTACTGCCGCCGCTTCGGCGGGCAACGCATCACGCAGCAGGACGTGCTGCATGTCAGCGCCGACAACCCGGCCGCCACCCTCGTCGGCGACCTGTCGCGGCCCGGCACCTTGCCGGCCGCCGCCTTCGACTGCCTGGTGCTCACACAGACCCTGCACCTCATCTTCGACATGCACGCCGCCGTCGCCGAGATGCACCGCGGCCTGAAGCCCGGCGGCGTGGTGCTGCTCACGGTGCCGGGCATCAGCCGCATCGATCGCGGCGAGTGGGGCGCCGACTGGTTCTGGTCGCTCACCGCCCGCCGCCGCCACGCGGCTGTTCGGCGAGGTCTTCGGCGCCGACAACGTTCACGTCGAGAGCCACGGCAATGTCTTCGCGGCCACGGCGTTCCTGCAGGGGCTGGCTGTCGAAGAGGTCGACACCGCCAAGCTGGCCGTGAACGATGCCTGCTTTCCGGTCATCGTGGCCGTGCGCGCGCGCAAACCGTGATCACCAGCGCCGGCAACGTTCTCGGGCAGCGCCTTCAGCGGCGTTGGCGCCGGCTCGCCGACGCGGTGACGCCGCCGCCGCTGATCCTGATGTACCACCGCATCGCCGAAGACGACCTCGACCCCTGGCAGCTCTGCGTGTCGCCGAAGAACTTCGCCGCGCAGATGGACCTGCTGCGCCGAACGCGGCGGCCGATGCGCCTGGACGATCTGACCCGCGAACTCGAACAAGGCCGCTGCCCGCGCAAGGCGGTGGTCGTGACGTTCGACGATGGCTACCGCGACAACCTGCTGGCCGCCTTGCCCGTGCTCGAGGCGTTCGACATGCCGGCCACCGTGTTCTGCACCGCGGGCGTCGTCGGCGGCGAACAAGCGTTCTGGTGGGACCGGCTGGCGGGCCTGTTGCTCGGCCCCGATCTGTTGCCGCCTGCGCTGGCGTTGGACGTGGGCGGCGATCAAAAGCGCATCACCCTGCACGCGGCAGCGCGCTACGACGCGGCGGACCGCGCGGCCGATCGGCGCCGCCACGCCGACGAGGCACCCGCCAGCGCGCGGCTGGGCTTCTATCGCCAGGTCTGGGGATGGTTGCGGCCGCTGGCCGAAGCCGATCGCACGCTGGCGCTCGACCAGATCGCGCGCTGGAGCGGCGCGGACAGTGCCGACGTGCCGCGGCCGCTGTCGCGCGAGCAGGCGCAGGCGCTGGCGGCGAGCCCGTTGATCGAGATCGGCGCGCACTCGGTGACGCACGCAGCGCTGTCAACGCTGACGCCAAGCGCGCAACGCACGGAGATCGGGCACAGCAAGGCGCAGCTCGAAGCGCTCGTCGGCCGGCCCGTGGTCGAGCTTTGCCTATCCCTTCGGCGACCAGGGCGCCGACACCGCGGCCCTGGTTCGCGAAGCCGGCTTCCGCTCGTCGTGCACCACCGAAGCCGCCGCCGTGCGCGCGCGCACGGACCCGTTCCAACTGCCGCGCATCGCCGTCGGCGACTGGGACGGCGACACCTTGGCGCGAGCGCTGCGCAGCGTGCCGTGATGCAGCGCGAGCCCGCGGTCTCGGTCATCGTCTGCTTCCTGAACGAAGAGCGCTTCCTCGCCGAGGCCGTGGCCAGCGTCGTCGCCCAGACCTTCACCGACTGGGAGCTGTTGCTGGTGGACGATGGCTCGAGCGATGGCAGCAGCGCCATCGCCCGGCAACTGGCCGCAGCCGACCGTGCGCGCATCGAGCTACCTCGACCACGCCGATCACCGCAACCTCGGCCTCAGCGCGTCGCGCAACGCCGGCATCCGGCGCGCGCGCGGCCGCTACGTCGCCTTTCTCGACGCCGACGATGCGTGGTACCCGCACAAGCTCGCAGCAGCAGGTGGCGATCCTCGAAGCGCACCCGCAAGCGGCGATGGTGATCGGCGCCTCGAACTACTGGCGCAGTTGGTCCGGCCAGGCCGACAGCGCCGACGTGATCATTCCGATCGGCGCCGAGGCCGACACGCTGATCGCACCGCCGCAGCTCATGACCACGCTGTACCCGCTGGGCACGGGCGCCGCGCCGCCGCCGTCGGACATGCTGCTGCGGCGCGATGTGGTGCAGGCCGTGGGCGGTTTCGAAGCCTCGTTTCGCGGCCCGCTGATGCTCTACGAGGACCAGGCCTTCCTGTCCAAGGTCTATCGCAGCCACCCGGTGTACGTGGCCAGCGCCTGCTGGGACCGCTACCGCCAGCGCGACGACTCGATCGTCGCCACGAGCAAGGCCAGCGGCCACTACTGGCAGGTGCGTTCGCACTTCCTGCACTGGCTGCGGCGCGACCTGGCCCGCACCGGCGGCGCGCCGCCCGCCGTGCAGGATGCGCTGGCCCGAGCGATCCGCGAGGCGCGCATGAAGCTGGCCCGGGCGCGCCTGGCGAGCGCGGCGCGACGGCTCTTGCCGGCGCCGCTGTTCGAGCGGCTGCGGCCGCGGTCGTGACAGGAAAGGGCTGCCGTTGAGCGAAGGGTCACTCGTCAGCGTCGTCGTGCCGGCGTACAACGCCGCGGCCACGCTCGACGAGACCTTGCAGCAGCGTGCGCGCGCAGACGCACCGCGCGCTGGAGATCATCGTCGTCGATGACGGCTCGACCGATGGCACGGCGCGCTGGCCGAACACCATGCGCCGGCCGATGCGCGCGTGGCCGTGTTGCACCAGGACAATGCTGGCGTCGCCGCGGCGCGCAACGACGGCTGGCAGCGCGCGCGCGCCGATTCGTGGCCTTCGTCGATGCCGACGATCTGTGGGCGCCGACGAAGATCGAGCGCCAGCTCGCGCGTGCTTCGACGCTGGCGGCGAGCGGGTCGGCCTCGTCTATTGCTGGTACAGCCAAGATCGATCGCGCGCGGGCCGGATCGCTCTCCGGCAGGAAAGCCCGCTGCTGCAAGGCGACGTCGCTGCAGCCGATCATCAGCAGCAACTTCATCGGCAATGGCAGCTCGGTGCTGATCCGCCGCGACGCGCTGCTGGCGGCGCGGCGGTTTCGACGCCGGCCTTCAAGCCCAGGGCGCGCAGGGCTGCGAGGACTACCTGCTGTACTTCCGCGTCGCCAGGCTCGCGCCCTTCGCCCTGCTCGCCGCAGCGCCTCGTCGGCTACCGCTGACCTGCCGCACAACATGTCCAGCGACCGGCCGCGCATGCTGCGCTCCTGGCTGCTGGTGCAGGGCGAGATCCTGGACGGCCATCCCGAGCGCGCACGCGCCGTGCAGCACAGGCGCGCGCGACTACGCCGCCTGGCTGGTCGGCGATGCGCTGTCGCACCGCGCATGGCGGCAGTTGGCGCCGCTGCTGTGGACGCTGGGCCGGCGCGGCACGCCCGGCGTCGGCATTGCAGGTGCTGGCCAACACGTCGTTGCGCCGTCGCCGCGCGGCCCCCTGGTGCCGCGGGCGGGCCGCGGCAGACAATGGCGATGCCGCACGAACCCTGACAGCCCACTTCAGATCGCCGATGACACGCCTGTCGGTCATCATCTGCACGCACAACCCGAAGCCCGATTACCTCGA
The DNA here is from genome assembly GCA_963816315.1 of uncultured beta proteobacterium. Lineage (GTDB taxonomy): Bacteria > Pseudomonadota > Gammaproteobacteria > Burkholderiales > Burkholderiaceae_C > CADEEN01. Next base: position 246,245 of record CAWFJZ010000029.1, on the reverse strand, counting down.
TCGCGTGCTCGGCGCGCTGGCGGCGCAAACGCTGCCCGCGGCGCAATGGGAGCTGCTGCTGATCGACAACGCCAGCAACGAGCCTCTTGCGCTGCCGCGCCATCTGTCGTGGCACCCGCGCGCGCGAACTGATTCGCGAGGACACGCTCGGGCTGACAGCAGCGCGGCTGCGCGGCATTGGCGAGTCCGACGGCGAACTCCTGGTCTATGTCGACGATGACAACCTGCTGGCGCCCGACTACTTGCAGCACCGGCCGATCGGCTTGTTCGAGGCCCATCCCTTCCTCGGCGCGATCGGCCCGGGCCTGCTCGAGCCGGAGTTCGCCGTCGAGCCGCCGCCGCGAGCTCGAGCCCTACCTGGCCTTGCTGGCGCTGCGCTCGTCGCGCAAGCGCCGTGGAGCAGCAACCCGACCGATCGTCGCCAGCGTGCCCTGGGGCGCCGGTCTGTGCGTCACGCGGCCGGTGGCGCTGGCCTACGGGCAACTGGTCGAACAGCTCGACACGCGACGGCCTGCTCGACCGCCGAGGGCAGCGCCTGTTCGGCAACGGCGACGTCGCGTTCTCCTGGGCCGCGGCGCAGATCGGCAAGGGCTTCGGCGTCTTTCCGCAGTTGCGGGCAACGCACCTGATCCGGGCCGAGCGCTTGACGCAACGTCATACCTCCTGCGGCTGGTCCACGACAGCACGTTCTCCAACACCGTCTCGGACTACCTGGTCCTGGGCTCGCGCCCCTGCAGCGCCGGCCAGCGCTGGAAAGAGTTGCTTCGTCTGCCGCTGCGCGCGCTGCGGCGCGGGCCGTTCGCGCTGCGCATGGACTGGGCCTGCCTGCGCGGCGCCGACCGGGCGCGCGCGCTGATCGAGCGGCAGCGGCTGCGGCCGTTGTTTGCGATAGAGCGGCGGTCGTGACGCCCGACGACGCAACGGCGCCCGCTGAAGCGCCGCGCCGGCGCCGCGCGCCGCGCCGCGCTCGGCTCACTTGTCGCGCGCTGCTGCGCATGGCGCCCAAGCCGGCCTGGGCCACGCCGGCGCTGATCACGCTCGGCCTGGCAACGTCGCTGGCGGAAACGCTGGGCATCACGCTGATCGTGGCCTTTCTGTACTCGGCGATGGGGCAGACCGCCGATGCGTCGGCGGCGGTGGGAGGCCTGCTCGGTCAGGCGCTCGAACGCGCGCGCGACGTCTTCGGCTCGCCGGCGCAGATGGCGCTGGGCATCCTGCTGCTGATCGTGGCGCGCGCCGCCCTGGCTTATGCCAACCGGGCGCTCAGCGCGCAGGTCAGCGAGCACATCAGCGAAGCCGCGCGCAACCGCATGCACGAGCACTACCTCGGCGCGTCTCCTACGCCTTCATGCAGCGCCACGAGGAGGCGCAGTTGATCGAGGTGCTGGGCACCGAGTCGTATCTCGTCGCCGATGCCTACCGACAGCCTGACCCGCATCGTCATCGGCGCCTGCTCGATCGTCGTCTTTGCCGCCTTCCTGTTCGCGCTGTCGTGGCCGATCACGCTGACGGCGTTGGCCGGATCGATCGTGCTGTCGCTCGCTGCTGCGGCGCCTGTCGCGGCCGGCGCAGGCGCTGGGCGGCGAGGTCAAGCGCGTTCACCAGAAACTCGGCGAGCAGATGCTGACGACGATCCAAGGCCTGCGCACGCTGCGCGCCTACGGGCAGGAGCGCGTGCACCAGGCGCGCTTCCTGCACGTCGTCGGCCGAAGCGCGAGCGACGTCGCTGGCGCTGACGCAGCTGTCGGCGCTGCTCGATCCGATCACCGAGGTCGGCTACCTCGTCATCCTCTGCGTCATCGTCGCCGGCGCCGTGCATTGCGGGCACCGCCTGGCGACCATCCTCGCCGCGGTGGCGTTGCTGTACCGCCTGCAGCCGCATGCGCGCGAGATCGAAGGCCATCTGCTCTACCTGGCCCAGATCGAGCCGCAACTGCGCTCGGTGCGCGTCGATGCTGCGCAGCGACGACAAGACGCTACGACGCCCCGGCCACGTGCCGGTGCAGGCGCTGCGCCAGGGCATCCGCTTCGAAGGCGTCAGCTTCGCCTATGCCGACGGCCTGCCGCCGGCGCTCGACAACGTCAGCTTCGAGATCCCGGCCGGCCGCACGACGGCGCTGGTCGGCGCCAGCGGCGCCGGCAAGACGACCCTCATCCACCTGCTGCTGCGGCTGTACACGCCGGGCGCCGGCACGATCCGCGTCGATGGCGTGCCGCTGCAGGACCTGCGCCGCACCGACTGGCTGGGCCTGCTGGCGGTGGCCGGGCAGGACGTCGATCTGATCGAGGGCACCGTGCTCGACAACATCCGCATGGCCGACGCCAACGGCGTCGCGACGAAGACGTGCTGGACGCCGCGCGCCTGGCCGGCGTGGCCGAGTTCGTCGAGTCGCTGCCGGACGGCTACGACACCTGGATCGGTCAGCAGGGCCACCGCTTTTCCGGCGGCCAGCGGCAGCGCCTGGGCCTGGCGCGCGCGCTGCTGCGACAACCGCAACTGCTGATCCTCGACGAAGCGACGAACGCACTCGACAGCGACCTGGAGCGGCGCATCCGCCAGGCGATCGCCGAGCGCTTTGCCGACAGCACCGTGCTGATCATCAGCCACCACGCCGACGACCGTGCGCGACGCCGACCACGTGATCCATCTGCACGGCGGCCGCGTGGTGCCGCCGGCGTGACTCTCAGCCTCGCTAGCTGCGAGGCGCGCGCTCGCGCGTCATCGCCCATGTGCTGGCGGAACCATTCGATGGTGCGGTCCACGCCGTCTTCGTAAGCGATGTCGGCGACCCAGCCAGGGATCACCTGGTTGGCCAAGCGTCAGATCGGGGCGGCGGTTGGTCGGGTCCTGCGGCGGTGACGGCAGCGAACTCGATCGGCGAGCCGGGAAACCGGCGTTGCACGTACTTCGCCACGTCGAGCACCGAGATCTCGCGGTCGTTGCCGATGTTGACCGGCCCGGGGAAGTCGCTCTGGTCACGCCAGAAAAAACGCTCGAGCGCATCGACGGCGTCGTCGATGTAGGTCCAGCTGCGCGTCTGCGTGCCGTCGCCATAGACGGTGATCGGCAGGCCGCGCAGGCCCTGGGTGATGAAGTTGGAGACGGCGCGGCCGTCATCGACCCGCGTCCGCGGGCCGAACACGTTGAACAGGCGCGCCACCTTGACGCGCACGCCGTGCACGCGGCGCGCCTCGAACAGCAGCGCCTCGACGCAGCGCTTGCTCTCGTCGTAGGACGAGCGCGGCCCGGTGCAATCGACATAGCCGCGGTAGCTCTCGGGCTGCGGCGACACCAGCGGGTCGCCATAGACCTCGGAGGTCGAGGTGTAGGCGATCTGGCCGCCCGCTTCGAGCAAACCGACCAGGTTCAGCGCACCGCCGACATTGGCGCTGATGGTGCGCAGCGGCTCGGCCATGTACCAGGGCGGCGAGGCCGGCGACGCCAGGTGGTAGATCTCGTCGAAGCGGCGGTTCGGGTGGAAATGTTCGACGTCGGCCTGCACGAACGTCAGTCGGCGGTCGTGCACATGGGCGATGTTGTCGTGCAGGCCGGTCCACAGGTTATCGACGACGCAGAAATCGGCGACATCGGAGCGTGCGAGCAGACGGTCGGCGAGGTGCGAGCCGATGAAGCCACATCCCCCCGCCAACAGAACACTCTTCATCGACACCTCGTCAAACCAGGCTCTGCTCACAAATGCGTGCAGCTTCCAAAGAGGCGTGCAGCCGACAGAGCGCGAAACTCTAGGCGGCAATGGCGGATGAACCATCCCCCGTTTGGAGGGGAGCCGCCTCGCCGCGCGAGAACTTTCTAACGCCGTCTCAGGCTCTCAGACCTCGAGCCACTCCTTGCGCACCGACGCATCGGCGCGCAACTCGGCCGGCGTGCCGGTGAAAACGATCTGGCCATGGCCCATCACCAGGCAGCGGTCGGCGACTTCGAGCGCGATCGTCAGCTTCTGTTCGACCAGCAGCACCGACATGCCACGGCGCTTCAACTCGCGCAGGTACTCGGCGACGAGCTCGACGATCTTCGGCGCCAGGCCTTCGGTCGGCTCGTCGATCATGATCAGTTCGGGGTCGCCCATCAGCGTGCGGCAGAGCGTGAGCATCTGCTGCTCGCCGCCGGAGAGCACGCCGGCCTCGGTGTGCTGGCGTTCCTTCAGGCGCGGGAACAGCGTGTACATGTCGTCGAAGCCCCAGCGCCCGGCCTGGTCGGCCTTCTTCATGCCGAGCATCAGGTTCTGGTGCACCGTCAGCTTGGGAAAGATGTCGCGGTTCTCGGGCACGTAGCCGATGCCGGCGTGCGCGATCTCGAACGCATTCTTGCCCAGCAGCTCCTGCTGGCGCCAGCTCACACTGCCGCCGCCATCGACGAGGCCCATGATGGTCTTGACCGTGGTGCTGCGGCCCGAGCCGTTGCGGCCGAGCAGCGCCACGATCTCGCCGGCGCCGACATCGAAGTTGACGCCGTGCAGCACGTGGCTCTTGCCGTAATAGGCGTGGACGTTCTTCAGCGCGAGGCTCATCGTGCCGCCTGCGACGCTTGCGCATGCGCCAGCACCGAACCGAGGTACGCCTCCTGCACGCGCGGATTGGCGCGCACGGCCTCGGGCGTGTCGAAGGCGATGACCTCGCCATAAACCAGCACGGCGATCTTGTCGGCCAGGCCGAAAACCACGCCCATGTCGTGCTCGACGGTGAGCAGCGTCTTGCCCTGCGTCACGTCGCGGATCAAGGCGACGAAGCGCTGGGTCTCGCTCTTACTCATGCCCGCCGTCGGCTCGTCGAGCAGGATCACGCCGGCGCCGCCGGCGATGGTGATGCCGATCTCGAGCGCGCGCTGTTCGGCATAGGTCAGGTTCATCGCCACCACGTCGCGCCGGCGATCGAGCTTGATCATCGCCAGGATCTCTTCGGTGCGGTCGTTGGCGTCGGTCAGGTCGGCGAGGAACTTCCAGAACGTGTAGCGCAAGCCATGGCTCCACAGCACCGCGCAGCGGATGTTCTCGAACACCGACAGGCGCGTGAACAGGTTGCTGACCTGGAAACTGCGCGCCAGGCCGAGGCGGTTGATCTCGAACGGCGTCTTGCCGTTGACGCGTGCGCCATTGACGGTGATGTCGCCGCTGGTGGGATGCAGGCGGCCGCTGATGAGGTTGAACAGCGTGCTTTTTCCCGCGCCGTTGGGGCCGATGATGGCCACGCGCTCGCCTTGCTGTACGGCCAGGTTCGCGCCGCGGATGATGTCGGTCTTGCCGAAGCTCTTGCGGACGTCTTTGAGTTCAACCGCCACGGAGCTCATGCCAAAGCCTCTCTGCGTTTGATCTCTTTTTCGATCTCGCCCTGGATGCGCTCCCAATCGGCGACGAACGCGCGGCGAGTCAACTCGAACAATGCAAGCCCTGTCACCAGCACCCATCCCGCACCGAACCAACTGTCGAGACTTTTTGCGTTCAACTTCATGCCCATGAACTTCAGCTCGGGCCCGAGCGCTTCGTTCAACTGCAGGTGATACACCATCTCGATGATCGCGCCGGCGCCGGCGAGCACGATCAACGCCGTGCCGGCCAGCGCCAGGTACGAGGCCGACAACTCGCGCAACTTGCCGAAAGAAGCCAGGCGCAGGTTCATCATGATCAGACTCGAAATGCCGCCGGGCGCATACATCACCATGAAGGTGAAGGCCAGTCCCAGATAGAGCAGCCAGGCCAGCGTCAGCTCCGACAGCAATACAAGAGCCAGCACCATCAGCACCGCGCCGATGATCGGGCCGAAGAAGAACACCGCGCCGCCGAGAAAGGTGAACAGCAGGTAGGCGCCCGAGCGCGCCGCGCCGACGACCTCCGAGGTCACGATCTCGAAGTTCAGCGCGCCGAGGCCGCCGGCGATGCCCATGAAAAAACCCGACGCGATGAAAGCCAGGTAGCGCACCGTCTGCGTCGAAAAGCCGATGAACTCGACACGCTCCGGGTTGTCGCGCACGGCGTTCAGCATGCGGCCGAGCGGCGTGCGCGTGAAGGCGAACATCAACGCCGTGCAAACCAAGGTGTAGAGCGCAATCAGGTAGTAGAGCTGGATCTGCGGGCCGAAGCTGATACCCAGGAACGGCCGGCCCGCGGTGCGGTTGCCGCTGATGCCGCCCTCGCCGCCGAAGAAGCCGGGGAACATCAGCGACATCGCCCACACCAGTTCACCAACGCCGAGCGTGATCATCGCGAACGTCGTGCCCGCCTTCTTGGTGGTGACGTAGCCGAGCAGCACCGCGAACAGCAGACCGAACAGACCGCCGACCAGCGGCACCAGGCTGACCGGCAAGGCGAGTTGGCCTTTCGAGATCAGGTTCAACGCATGCATGGCGAAGAACGAGCCGAGGCCGGAATACACCGCGTGACCGAAGCTCAGCATGCCGCCCTGGCCGAGCAGCATGTTGAACGCCAGGCAGGCGATGATCGCAATGCCCATCTGCGACAACATCGTGTGCGACAGGCTGCTCGTCCACAGCAGCGGCGCGACGATGAGAACGAGCGCGTACACGCCCCACACCAACCATCGGCCGACGTTGTAGGGCTTGAAGTGGTAGTGGGTGCGGCCCACGTGGATGCGGGTCATGTCAGACGGCCGCTTTCGGCCCGAAGGCGAAGTTCAAGGTCGGCGCAAAGCATTTCCCGTTCGGGCTGAGCTTGTCGAAGCCTTCGTGCCTCATGCCAAAGGCTTCGACAGGCTCAGCCTGGCCCTTCGACAAGCTCAGGGCGAACGGGGGCGGAGAGCATGTCAATGCGAAAGGGGGTGGAGAGCCGACCTTCGTGAACGGCCGCAACGGGCCGAGAACAGACAGCGGCACGTTAACCCTCACGCTTCCCGAGCAAGCCTTTCGGCCGAAAGATCAGGATCAGCACCAGCAGCAAGTACGGCAGGATCGCTGCCACCTGGCTGATCTTCACGCTCCACACGGCGTAGCCGAAAGTCTGCGGCGTGATCTGCGCGCCGAACCACGCGAACAGATCGCCGAGCGAACGATCGCTGCCGACGGCAAAAGACTCTGCAATGCCAAGCAGCACTGCGGCGATGAAGGCGCCGGCGAGCGAGCCCATGCCGCCGATGACGATGACGGCAAACACCACCGCGCCGACCTGCAGCGCCATGCCCGGTTCGGTGACGCGCAAAGCGCCGCCGATCACGCCTGACAGCGCCGCGAGCGCGGTGCCGCCGCCGAAGACGAGCATGAACACACGCGGCACGTTGTGGCCGAGCGCCTCGGTCATCTCGGGGTGCGTCAGCGCGGCCTGGATGACGAGGCCGATGCGCGTGCGCGTGAGCAGCAGCCAGATGGCCAGCAGCATCAGCACCGCGATCGCCATGCCGAAGGCGCGGAACTGCGGGAAGGTGGTGCATTTGGCCTCGGCCACGCTCTTGCACGCTTCGGGCGGCGCACCCCAGGCGACGGACAAAGCGTCGGGCAGCTTGACGATCGTGAACAACGGGTCCTGCAAAGCGGCCGGCGGCGAAAACGGCATCGCCGCGCGGCCCCAGACGAGCTGCACGAGTTCGAGAATGATGTACGACAGGCCGAACGTGATCAGCAGCTCGGGCACATGGCCGAACTTGTGAACCTTGCGCAGCAAGAAGCGCTCGAAGGCCGCCCCGGCCGCGCCGACGATGAGCGGCGCGAGCACAAGCGCGATCCAAAAGTTGGTCGCGCGGCTGATCGTGAACGCGACATACGCGCCGAGCATGTAGAAGCTGGCGTGGGCGAAGTTGAGCACGCCCATCATCGAGAAGATCAGCGTCAGGCCCGAGGCGAGCATGAACAGCAACAGCCCGGTGGACAGGCCGTTCAAGAGCGAGATGAGGAAGAAGGAGGCGTCCAAGGATGTGTTCCGCTCATCCTGAGCTTGTCGAAGGATCGCCCTGAGCTTGCATCCCCGATCATCCTGAGCTTGTCGAAGGAAGGGCCCGCGTGGACTTCGACAGGCTCAGTCCGAACGGTTCTTGAGACGCGCCTTATCCAGGTTTCTTCATCTCACAAGAAGTAGGCGTACTCGACACATACGACGGAATCACCTTCACCTCCTGGAAGTTGAATCCCGTGTTCTCGACGCTGTACGGGTTCTTCGCGTCGGCCTTGCGCCACTCGCTGATGAACAGGCCCTGCTGCAACTGGTGGTCCTTGCCACGCATCTCGACGTCGCCGTTGAAGCCGGCGAATTTCAGGCCGCTCATCGCCGTTGCCACCTTCACCGGATCGACGCTCTTGGCTTTGGCCATGCCCTCGGAAAGCATCGCGACGGCGTTGTAGGTTTGCAGCGTGTACCAGTCGTCGTTGAACTTCTTCTTGTACTCGTCCTGCCACTTGACGATGCCGGGCACCGAGTTGTGGCCGATGGCCACCACGCGCACCTTGCCTCCGACGCCCTGCGCCATCGCCGTCGGCACGCCGCTGGTGACGGCATAGTAGGTGTAGAAGTTGGCGTCGAGGCCGGCGTCCTTGGCGGCCTTGATGAGCAGCGTCAGGTCCTGGCCCCAGTTGCCGGTGACCACGGAATCAGCCCCGGCGGCCTTGATCTTGGCGACGAACGGCGCGAAGTCCTTGACCTGCCCCAACGGGTGCAGGTCGTCGCCGACGATCTTCACGTCGGGCTTCTTGCGCGACATCGTGTCCTTGAAGTACTTGCTGACCTGCTGGCCGTGCGCGTAGTTCTGGTTGATCAGATAAACGTTCTTGACGTTCGGCTGCTCTTGCATGTAGCTCGTCAGCGCTTCCATCTTCATCGACGTATCCGCGTCCATGCGGAAGTGCCAGAACGAGCATTTGCTGTTCGTCAGGTCGGGATCGACGGCCGCGTAGTTGATGTACACGACTTCCTTGCCCGGGTTGCGCTCGTTGTGTTTGGTCACCGCATCGCTGATCGCCGCGGCCGCACCTGAGCCGTTGCCCTGCACGACGTAGCGGATGCCCTGGTCGATCGCGGCCTTGAGGCCGTTCAGGCTTTCCTGCGGCGAGCCCTTGTTGTCAAAGGGCACGAACTCGAACTTCACGCCGGCGGCGTTCTTGACGTTGAACTTCTCGGCCGTGAACTGCCAGCTCTTCAACTGGTTCTGACCGACGTTGGCGAACGGCCCCGACAGCGGGTCGATGAAGGCGATCTTCACCGTCTGGCCGGATTGGGCGCAGACCAGGCTTGCAGCCAGCGCCAGCGGCGACAGCAGCGCGACGCGCATCGACAACGAACTCATGATGTCTCCTTCGAATATGAGTGGGCGAGACGTTAACGGATGCAAGCGCCGTCAGCGCACAGGGACTACCCCGAAGGCATCAGCTTGCCAGCCGATGCCCTTTGAACTGCTCGCGCAACTTGTTCTTCTGCATCTTGCCGGTGGCGCCGAGCGGGATGGCGTCGGTGAAGACGACGTCGTCGGGCACCTGCCACTTGGCGACCTTGCCCTCGAAGTGCGCCAGCAGCGCCTCGCGCGTGACCTCGGCGCCGGCTTTCTTCATCACCACCAGCAGCGGCCGCTCGTCCCACTTCGGGTGCGGCAACGCGATGCACGCCGCCATCGCCACCGCCGGGTGCGACATGGCAATGTTCTCGATGTCGATCGAGCTGATCCACTCGCCGCCGGACTTGATGACGTCCTTGCTGCGGTCGGTGATCTGCATGAAGCCGTCGGCGTCGATCGTCGCCACGTCGCCGGTGGGGAACCAACCGCCCACGCGCGGGTCGCCGCCCTCGCCCTTGAAGTAACCCGAGACGATCCACGGCCCCTTGACGAGCAAGTCGCCGGCGGCGACACCGTCCCACGGCAGCTCTTGCCCTTCAGGATCGACGATCTTCATCTCGACGCCATAGACTGCGCGGCCCTGCTTCAACTGCACTGCGAGCTGCGCCTCCTGGTCGCTGGCCAGGTGCTTCAACTTCAGATTGCACACGGTGCCCAGCGGCGACATCTCGGTCATGCCCCAGGCGTGCAGCACCGTGACGCCGAAGTCGTCGCGAAAGCTCTTGATCATCGCCGGCGGACACGCCGAGCCGCCGATGATGGTGCGTTGCATCGTCGTGAACTTCAGGCCGTTGGCCTTCATGTGGTTAAGCAGCATCAGCCACACCGTCGGCACGCCGGCCGAGACGGTGACACGCTCGGCTTCGAGTAACTCATAGACCGATTTGCCGTCGAGCGCCGCGCCGGGTAAGACGATCTTCATGCCCGTCATCGCGGCGCCGTACGGAATGCCCCAGGCGTTGACGTGGAACATCGGCACGACCGGCAGGATCGTGTCGCGCGCCGAGAAGTTCAGCGCGTCGGGCAAGGCGCCGCCGTAAGCATGCAGCAGCGTCGAGCGGTGGCTGTAGAGCACGCCCTTCGGGTTGCCGGTCGTGCCGCTGGTGTAGCAGAGCGCGCAGGCGCTGCGCTCGTCGAAGTCGGGCCAGTCGTATGTTGCCGGCTCGCTGCCGATCCACGCTTCATAACTCTGCAGGCCGGCTATTGCCGTGTCGGCCGGCAAGGCATCGGCGTCGCACAGTGCGATCCAGTGCTTGACCGTTTTGCATTGCGGCCAGACGGCCTTGATGATCGGCAGGAAGGTCATGTCAAAGCACAACACCTGGTCTTCGGCATGGTTGGCGATCCATACCACTTGCTCGGGCGACAGGCGCGGGTTGATCGTGTGCACGACGCGGCCGCTGCCCGAGACGCCGAAGTACAGCTCGAAGTGGCGGTAGCCGTTCCAGGCCAGCGTGCCGACGCGGTCGGAGAACTGAAGGCCGAGCCGGTCGAGCGCATTCGCCACCTGGCGTGAGCGCGCCGCGGCTTGGCGGTAGGTGTAGCGATGAACATCGCCCTCGACGCGCCGCGACACGATCTCGGTGTCCGCATGGTGGCGTGCTGCGAATTCGATCAGGCAGGACACCAGCAGCGGCTGGTCTTGCATGAGGCCAAGCATCAAGGTCTCCTCGTGGTGTTGGGGCGAGTATCGAAAGGCCGGGCCGGCTGTCAAAGCGTGATTGCCCTGACCCGGCGCAGGCCGGCGCCACAGGGGACAATACCCCCTCGTGAACGCCCCTGAAACTTTCCCCCCGCAACGCGCACCAGCCTGGCAAAACGCCAGCTTCCTGCAAGCGCTCGGCCCGGCCTTCGGCACCGAGCTGCCGCCGCGCGCGATCAGCGAGCCGGCCTGGGTGGCGCGCAGCGATGGGCTGGCCGCGCAACTGGGCCTGACCGATTGGCTGCACACGCCGCAGGCGCTGGCGGTGCTCGCAGGCAACGAAGTGCCTAACGGCGTGCAGCCGTTCGCCTCGGTCTATTCCGGCCATCAGTTCGGCGTCTGGGCCGGCCAGTTGGGCGATGGCCGCGCGCTGCTGCTCGGTGAGATCGACACGCCCGCCGGCGCCATGGAGGTGCAGTTGAAAGGCAGCGGCCTGACGCCCTACTCGCGCATGGGCGACGGCCGTGCCGTGCTGCGCTCGTCGATCCGCGAGTTCCTGTGTTCGGAGGCGATGCACGCGCTCGGCATCCCAACGACGCGCGCGCTGGCGGTGATCGCCTCGCCGCAGTCGGTGCGTCGTGAAACGATCGAAACCGCGGCGGTGGTGACGCGCGTCGCGCCGTCGTTCCTGCGCTTCGGCCACTTCGAGCACTTTGCGCACACGGCACAGGATGTCGATTCGCTGAAGCGCCTGCTCGACGCCGCGACGCAGCGCTACTTCCCCGGCACGGACGGCCCGGCCGCGCTGCTCGAAGAAGTGGCACGCCGCACGGCGCGCCTGGTCGCACAGTGGCAGCTCGTCGGTTTTTGTCATGGCGTGATGAACACCGACAACATGTCGCTGCTCGGTCTGACCATCGACTACGGACCGTTCGGCTTTCTGGATGCATTCGATCCGATGCACGTCTGCAACCACAGCGACGACCAGGGCCGCTACGCCTACGCGCGCCAGCCGAGCGTGGCCTTCTGGAACCTGCATGCGCTGGCGCAGGCGCTGCTGCCGCTGATCGAAGGTGCGAAGGAAGCAGCGTCGGAGCAACTGCTGGCGGCGCTCGAAGCGTACAAGCGCGAGTTCGCCGCGGCGATGGTGAGCGGTCTTCGCGCCAAACTCGGCCTCGTTGCGGAACATGGCGACGACGCTGCACTCGCCGACGATCTGCTGAAGTTGATGGCCGAAGACCGCACCGACTTCACGATCGCCTGGCGCCGCATGAGCGACCTGGCGGCCGCGCGCGACTGCTTCATGCAACGCGACAAGTTCGACGCCTGGGCCGATCGCTACCGCGCGCGCCTGGCGCTCGAAAACAGCCACCAGACCGAGCGCACAGCGCGCATGCACTGCGCCAACCCGAAGTTCGTGTTGCGAAACCATCTGGCGCAAACCGCGATCGAACGCGCGCAGCAAGGCGACTTTGCAGAGGCGCAACGCTTGCTGAAAGTTCTCCAACGTCCCTACGACGAACAACCCGACAACGACACCGACGCCGGCTTCCCGCCGACGTGGGCCACTCAACTCGAAGTCTCCTGTTCCTCATGAACCACGACCACGACGACCCGCGCTACCCGGTGAAAAAAACCGACGAACAGTGGCGCAAAGAACTCTCGCCGATGCAATACGAAGTGGCCCGCCACGCCGCCACAGAACGGCCCTTCAGCGGCGCCTACTGGGACCATTGGGACGACGGCCAATACAAGTGCGTCGGCTGCGGCGAGGTGCTGTTCGAATCGACGACCAAGTTCGACGCCGGCTGCGGCTGGCCGAGCTACAGCGAAGCGGTCAATGCCGAAGTCATCGAGCGCATCCGCGACGACAGCCACGGCATGGTGCGCGTCGAAGTGCGCTGCAAGAAATGCGGCTCGCACCTTGGGCATGTGTTCCCCGACGGACCTGAGCCGACCGGCGAGAGGTTTTGCATCAACTCGGCGGCGATCGATTTCAAACTAGGAGGAAACCAACCTCGTCAAACTGGCGTGAGCTGCACCGCGTAGCCGATCAGTTCGAGTCTGCGGACCAAGCGCACGGCCGTTTTGTGAGCATCGGCGCGGTCGAAGTGAGCTGCGCCAAGATCGCGGTATTCAGCTCCGTTGCGCAGCATGTGCCAAGCCGCAGTGAGCATGGAGGCGGCCACGGCGATGATGGCCTTCTTGGCGCCGCGTCTTGCGCGCAGGCGGTGGAACTGAGCCTGCAGGTAGCTGCCCTTGACCTTCACGGCCGCCCAGGCGGCCTGCACCATGGTGGTCTTGAGCCACTTGCCGCCGCGGCGCAGCCGGGTGCTGCGGCGCTTGCCCGCGCTCTCGTCGTTGCGCGGACACATGCAGGCCCACGACAGCAGGTGGCCCGGCGTGGCGAAGCGCGACATGTCGATGCCGATCTCGGCAATCACCACGTTGGAGCCCACTGCGCTCAGACCGGGCATCGTGCTCAGCAGCTTGGCGGCTTTGCGAAATGTGTCGAGCCCCAGGCCCACCTCCTTTTCGATCTCGGCGATGGCCTTGTCCAGCACGTCGATGTGGCCCAGGTGCAGCTTGAGCATGAAGCGGTGATGCGCACTGACGTGTCCGCGCATGGCTTCGAGCAACTCGGCGCGGCTGGCCTTGACGCGAGTGGTCACGCAAGCGGCCAATCGTTCGGGGTCGGTGTGCCCGTCGATGATGGCCTGCAGCACCGCGCGCCCGCTCTTGCCCAGGATGTCGCTGAACACGACGCCCAGCTTGAGGTTGGTGTCCTCGAGCAGCTTGTCGATGCGCTGCACGTGCGCAGTGCGCTCGCGCACGAATTGCTTGCGCGTGCGCGTGAGGGTGCGCAACTCCTGCACCGCCACCGGCGGCACGAAGCTCGCACGGATCAGGCCGTGCGCCAGCAGATCGGCCAGCCACATCGCATCGTTGACGTTCGGTCTTGCGCCCCGGCACGTTCTTGACGTGCGCGGCGTTGGCCAGCACGAGCTCGAAATGGCCTTCGAGTACGTGCCACACCGGCTTCCAGTACACGCCGGTGGCCTCCATGGCGACGTGCTCGACGCCCAAGCAGTCGAGCCAGTCGGCAAGAGCCAGCAGGCCCGAGGTGGTCGTGGCAAAGGTGCGCACTTCCTGCAGCGCAGGGCCGTTGCCAGCGATACGCGCGCACGCCACTACCGTCTGCTTGTGCACGTCCAGTCCCGCGCAGCGCGGGCAGATGACATCCATGATCGCCTCCGTGTCGCGGCGACATCGGCGTGCGGCCCACGTCATCGAAATCTAGGATGCGTGCTCAAGGGCGCGAGGCCCCAGGCGACAGTGCGGGGTGCTCGTGAGGCCGCGGGTCCCACTGAGATACGCGCTCGAAGCACCAAGTTTGAACCGACCTCGTTGCCGGACGCCGCACCTCAATTTTCCGCAACGTTTCATGCGTCGCGGGTGGCGCGCAGCGAGAACAATGGGACCACTGAAATGAAACTGCTTTTCGACTTCCTGCCGATCATCCTGTTCTTCGTCGCCTTCAAGTTCGCCGATGCGAACAAGGCGGCGGCGGCGGCGTTCGCAACGAGCCACTTCGGCTTCATCGTCAGCGGCGGCATCGTCGGCCCCGAAGAAGCGCCGGTGCTGCTGGCCACCGTCGTCGTCGTCATCGCGACGCTCGCCCAGGTGGCCTGGCTGCTGGCGCGTGGCAAGAAGATCGACATGATCTTGTGGGTCAGCCTAGCGCTGGTCGTGATCATGGGCGGCCTCACCATCTGGCTGCACAGCGAAACCTTCATCAAGTGGAAGCCGACGTTGTTGTATTGGGTGATGGCCGGTGCGCTGCTGGTCTCCTGGCTGGGCTGGCGCAAGAACCTGATCCGCACGCTGCTCGGCGAACAGCTCACGCTGCCCGAGCCGATCTGGCAGCGCTTGAACTGGGCCTGGGCAGGCTTCTTCGCGCTGATGGGTGCGCTCAACCTGTGGGTGGCGTATCGCTTTGCGACGCCGACCTGGGTCAACTTCAAGCTCTTCGGCATCATGGGCATGCTGCTCGTGTTTGCGCTCGGCCAGGGCCTGTACCTGTCGCGCTACATCAGCGACGACAAGAAGGAAGAGACATGACTGCCGCGGTCACTGCAGAACGTTTGCAAGAGGTGTTGCAACAAGCACTCTCGCCGGCGGCGCTCGAAGTCCAGGACGACAGCCACCTGCACGCCGGCCACGCCGGTGCGCGCGAGGGCCGGCACTTCACTGTCCGCGTCGTCAGTGCGGCCTTCGACGGCTTGACGCGCGTAGCCCGGCATCGCCTCGTTTATGATGCTGCGCGCACGTTGATCGCCGAGGGCATTCACGCGCTGGCCATCGAGGCCCGCACGCCCACCGAAGCCCAACGCTGACAGCAAACGACCGCACATCGCGGTCCACCCCCGAGTCTCGAAAGGCCCCACCCCCATGTTTCAGAAATCCCTTGCCGCGCTGGCCGTGGCCCTTGTGTTCACTGGCGCCGCTGTGGCGCAGAACATCGCCATCGTCAACGGCAAGCCGGTGCCCAAGGCGCGCGCCGACATGCTGATGCAGCAGGCCACGCGCGGCGGCCAGCAGCCGGCCACGCCGGACATCGAGGCGCGCGTCAAGGAAGAAGCCGTCGTGCGCGAAATCTTTGCGCAGGAAGCGGAGAAGCGCGGCATGTCCGGCAACGCCGAGTTCCGCCAGCAGATGGAGCTGGCGCGCCAGACGCTGTTGATCCGCGCCCTCTTCACCGACTACCAGAAGAAGAACCCGATCACCGACGCCGAGGCGCAGGCCGAGTACGACAAGGTCAAGGCGCAAGCGGCCACCACCGGCGGCACCGAGTACCGCGCGCGCCACATCCTGGTGGAGAAGGAAGACGAGGCCAACAAGCTGATCGCGTCAATCAAGGGCGGCGCGAAGTTCGAAGACGTGGCCAAGAAGAACAGCAAAGACACCGGCTCGGCGGAAAAAGGCGGCGACCTCGACTTCGCCAAGCCCGACGCGTATGTGCCCGAATTCAGCAAAGCCATGATTGCGCTGAAAAAGGGCGAGATGAGCACACCGGTGAAGAGCCAGTTCGGCTACCACATCATCAAGCTCGAAGACACGCGCGAAGCCAAGTTCCCGGACTTCGCCGAAGTCAAGCCGCAAGTCATGCAGCGCCTGGAACAGGCCAAGATCACGCAGTACCAGGAGACGCTGCGCAAGGCGGCGAAGACCGACTTCAAGTTCTCCGACGCCACTGTCAAGCAGTAACGCCTGATCCAGACAAAGAGGCCCGCACGATGATCGCCGTGCGGGCTTTTTCGTTTTCGCCTGCCGGTGGTCACCCGCTATTGCATGGCCACGTCGCGTGAAGCCAGCGCCACCTCCGGCAAATCGCCCACGGACTTCACCGCCTCGAAGAGGACGCGCTTGTCGTCGTCGCCAAGCGACTTCAGATCGCCGTCTGCGTGGTACACGAGCGCCTTCAGCACCTCGCTCGGTTGGAGGTTGGGGCCGAAGAGCAAACCCGCCGCGGCGAGCCCTCGCGGCAGGCTGAGACCAGCTCTCAGCATCGCCGCAATATCGCGATAGTCCTTTGCCTCAGCGCGCTGTAGGACCACTTTGAGCTTGGTGGCCATCAAGTCGTCAGCAGAAGCCACCATCAACACGCCGTCGTCGGTGCGCTGGGGACTGCCGACGCGGCCGAACGCAATCGAGCCGAAGAAGGACACCTTCACAAACTCGCTCTGCGTGTCGCCGCACGGCACCAAGAGACTCCAGGCATCGCCGTGATCTTGAATGGAAGTGGACACGGCAAGAATAGGAAGAGCCGCTTTCAGCCCATCACGATCGAGCGGCATCGCGCGGAAGAAGTCGAAGTCCACGGATGAGCGGTGGCCCAACCGCAGCGCCACAGCGGTGCCGCCGTACAAGACAAATCCCAGATCGGCCAGCGGGCGGAGCCGCGGCCAAAGCGCCTGCTGAGCTGCCGGCAACACGTTCCTGCACGGCGTGAAGGTGGCGCTCACGCAAACTCCCGCACGGGCAGCGGCGGTACGCAATCGAGGTCGCAGAGACCGAGGCGGTAGTGCCAATAGGCCCACGAACGCGCGTTGAACTGCCCTGCCTCGGCGTGCACCACGACGTCGCACAACACCGCATTGCCGACTTCGGCCGCAAGCCGCTGCACATCGTCGTAGTCACCGATGTTCATCACCTGCGCGATGAC
This sequence comes from uncultured beta proteobacterium, assembly GCA_963816315.1. Classification (GTDB taxonomy): domain Bacteria; phylum Pseudomonadota; class Gammaproteobacteria; order Burkholderiales; family Burkholderiaceae_C; genus CADEEN01. The sequence continues at coordinate 229,095 of CAWFJZ010000029.1, read as the reverse complement.
GCGCTGCGGCATGATGACGGCATCGTCCGCCGTCTTCCACCAGACGTATTTGGCAGCAAAGGGCTTCAGCGCCCCAGGGTCGATGTCGAGCATGGGATTGATCGAATGATCCTACTCCCGATCTGCCGGCATCACGGTCGGCATCACCCCACCACCCTCGGCGACAGGCCGCCTCTTCCTGTCGCGCACCAGATAGCTGTAGAGCACCGGCACGACAACGAGCGTGAGGATCGTCGAGGTGATGACGCCGCCGATGATCGCGCGGCCCATCGGCGCTTGAATCTCGCCGCCGTCGTTCAACGCCAGCGCCAGCGGCAGCATGCCGAAGACCATCGCCATCGTCGTCATGACGATCGGGCGCATGCGGATCAAGCCGGCTTGCAAGAGCGCGTCGGGTACCGACGAGCCGCTCTTCCTCATCTGGTTGGCGAAGTCCACGAGCAGGATCGCGTTCTTCGTCACCAGGCCCATCAGCATCACCAGGCCGATCATCGAGAAGACGTTGAGCGTGCTGCGCCAGAACAGCAGCGCCAGCATGACGCCGATCAGCGCCAGCGGCAGGCTGGCCATGATCGCGATCGGCTGGATGAAGCTGCCGAACTGGCTGGCCAGCACGATGTAGATGAAGATCACCGCCAGCCCCATCGCCGCGACCAGGCCGCCGAAAGCTTCCTGCTGCTGCTGCAACTGGCCGCCGACGTCGAAGCTGTAGCCGGGCGGCAGCACGGTCTCCTTGATCAGCTTTTGCACATCGTCGCCGACATCGCCGACCGAGCGGTCTTTCACGCCGGCGAACACCGCTTCACGCCGCTGTAGATTCTGGCGGCGGATGATCTCCGGGTTGAAGACCGATTCGATCGTCGCCACGCTGTCGAGCGAGATCGGCGTGCCGTCTTTGGCAAACGCCACCGGCAGCGTGCGCAATTGCTCCAGCCGCTCGCGCTGCGACTGGTTCAGGCGCAGCGTGACCTCGACCTGATCGCCCGACGGCGTCGTCCAGTAGGTCGCCGTGTCGCCATTGACGTAGGCGCGCATCGACGAGGCCACCTGCGGCGTGGACAGGCCGAGTTCGCGGATCGCGTCGGGCTTCAACTTCACCGCATAAGCCGGCAGGCCGGGCTTGACGGAGAGCTCGACATCGACAATGCCCGGAATCTGCTTCACCTTCTCCGAGAACTCGGTCGCCACCTTGGCCAGGCCTTCGGCGTCGTTGCCGAGGATGGCCACGTACACCGGCCGGTCGAAACCCACCGCCAGATCAGTGCCTGGAATCTTGCGCACGGCCTCGCGCATCGCGTCTTCGAGCTCCTTCTGCGAGCGCGCGCGCTTCTTGCGATCGACCAGCGCGATGTTGAGCCACGCCTTGTTGCGCTGACCCGCGCCGCCGACCCATGTCGCCAGGTTCTCGACCTCCTCGAAGCCTAGCACCACCTCTTCGATCTGCCGCACTTTCTGATCGGTGCGCTCCAGGCTCGAACCCACCGGCAGCGTGATCTGCAGCTGCGTGAAGCCCTGGTCGGTCTGCGGCACGAACTCGCTGCCGACGAGCGGCGTCAATCCAATCGCACCGATGAAGCTCGCCAGGCCGACGCCGAGCACGATCAGACGGTTGCGATGCGGGCGCGAAAAGATCCAGCGGATCGTCTTTTCATAAACGTCGTGCAGCACGTCCATGCAGCGGTCGGTGAAGCGCATCGCGTGGCCGATGCCCCAGAGGCGCTTCATCTTTTCGGCCGGCGGGTCGTACCAGACCGAAGACAACATCGGGTCCAACGTGAAGCTGACGAACAGACTCACCAGCACCGCAACAACGACGGTGATGCCGAACGGGTAGAAGAACTTGCCGATGATGCCGCCCATGAAAGCGACGGGAACGAAGACCGCGCACAGCGCGAACGTCGTCGCCATGACGGCCAGGCCGATCTCGTCGGTGCCCTCGCGCGCGGCGGTGAAATGGTCCTTGCCCATGTGGATGTGGCGCACGATGTTCTCGCGCACGACGATCGCATCGTCGATCAACAGGCCGATGCACAGCGACAGCGCCATCATCGTCATGAAGTTGAGCGTGAAGCCGAACAGATAGACGGCGATGAACGACGAGATCACGGCGATCGGCAACGTCAGGCCGGTGATGATCGTGCTGCGCCATGAATGCAGGAACAGGAAGACGATCAGCACCGTCAGCAGCGCGCCTTCGATCAGCGTGTGCATCAGGCCATCGAGCGAGCCCTTGACCCAATCCGATTGCGCCTGCACGAGCTTCAGCTCCACATCCGGCGGCAGCGTCTTGCGGATCTCGTCCATCGCCGCCTTGATGCCGTCACCCGCGGTGACGATGTTCGCGTCCTGCTGTTTGAAGATGTTGAAGTTGATGCCCGGCTGGCCGTTGAAGCGCGCCAGCGAATCGGCCTCTTTCTCGCGCTCGACCAGCGTGCCCAGATCGCCCAGCGTCAATGCCAGGTTGTTGCGCCGCGCGACGACGACGGCCTCGAACTGCTTCGGATCGCGCACCTTGCCTTCGACGCGCAGCAGCGTGTCCTGCACGCGGTCCTTGATCACGCCCACCGGTTGATCGACGTTGGCGTCGCGCAGCGCGGTGGCAATCTCCGCCGGCGTGACGCCGTAGGCGCGCAGGCGCAGCGGGTCGAGATCGATGCGCACCTCGCGTTGCACCAGGCCGCTCACGTCCACGCGCGCCACACCGGCGACGCGCTGCAACTGCTTGCTGATCTGGTTCTCGCCGATGATCGACAGCTCGCGCGCCGACCTCGTCTTGCTCACCAACACGGCATTGACGATCGGCTGGTTGTTGTCGTTGTTCCAGCGCGCCAGCGTCGGCGGCCGCACGTCGCGCGGGAAGCTCGACTGCACGGCGGCCACGCGGTCGCGCACCTCCTGCATCGCGCGGTCCATGTTGGTGTCGAGGCCGAACTCGATGTTCATCAGGCCCTGCCCCTCCTGCGAGCGCGACATGATGCGTTTGACGCCGGCCACACTGTTGACCGCTTCTTCCACCGGCCGGATCACTTCGCGCTCCACCGCTTCGGGCGACGCGCCCGGGTACTGCACTTCAAAGTACGCGCCCGGGAAACTGATGTCGGGCATCTGCTCGACGCCCAACTTGTTGTACGAGAACAGGCCGAGCACGCACAGCGCCACCATCACCATCGTGGCGAAGACGGGGTGGTTGATCGAGACGCGGGTGATCCACATGGCGCGCCTGCTCTACTTGACGAGCGGAGCGGAAGCCGCGGCGGCCACCGACTTCGCCGCCACCACCACCGCCTTGCCGCCTTCGCGCAGGTTGTCGAAACGCGCCGCCAGCACCTGGTTGCCGGCCGCCACGCCGCTCAATACCTCGACGCGGCCCTCGCGCTCGTCGCGCCGGCCGACGGTGACGGCACGCCGCACCAGCACGCCGTTTTCGATCAGCCACACATGGTCTTGCCCGGCAGCGTTGCCGACCGCGGTGGCCGGCACCGTCAGGCGCTGCTGCGGATCGGCCAGCTCCACACGGGCCAGCGCGTACTGCCCCGCGCGCAACACTTCTTTCGGGTTCGGCAACTCGATCGTGACGCCGATCGAGCGCGTGCCCAGCTCGGCCGCAGGCGCGATGCGCGCGATTCTGCCCACCACCGGCGACTCGACGCCTTCGACCTTGACCTGCACCGCCGCACCCGGCGCCAACTGCGACACCTCGTGCGTACCCACCGTGCCGGCGAGTTCGAGCGTGCTCAGATCGACGATGGTGACGATGTTCTGCTCGGCCGACACCTTCTCACCGGCCACCGCATGGCGCTTGGCGACGATGCCGCCGATCGGCGCAGCGATGCGCGTGTCGCGCGAGGCCGCGCGCACCGTGTCCCTCTGCGCCCGCGCCGCGCGCTCCTGGGCGCGGGCCGTGTCGAGCGCCGAGCGCGACTGGTCGAGCGCCGTCGATGAAATGAACTGCTGATCCGCCAGCCGCTGGTTGTTGGCATGCGTGCGCTCGGCCTGCGCGGCAGCGGCGCGCGCGGACTCCACCATCGCCTGACGCTCGGCCATGCGCGTGGCCATCTCGGTCGGGTCGATCGTCGCCAGCACCTGCCCGGCCTCGACGCGGCTGCCTTCGGCCACGGCCAGCGTCAGCAGCGTGCCGCCGGCCTTGGCTCGCACGGTCGCGGTTTGCGGCGCCACCAGCGGGCCCGAGAACTGAATGTGGGTGGACAGCGCGGCCATCACTGGGGCCGCGACTTCCTTGGCCGTGAACTCGAGCGTCACCTCGGGCGGCTTGTCGTCCTTCTTGCCAAGCTGCTTGGAAACGGCATACGCGCCCGCCACGCCCACCAGCGCCAGCACCGCCACACCCCCGAGCCACCATGCCTTGCGCATCTGTCGTTCTCCTGTTCAACAAGGAGTGTCGCAAGCCTACGCCGATCGGTTGACCGGGTTGCGACAGAACGCGGGATGGCGGTGACGAGTTGCAGATGGCGGTGGCGGCCGGACGAAGTCATTCCCTCTGCGGTGAAGGCTGTTTTGTTTCAGCTCAACGCATTGCGATAGTGATGCGTGCTCGTGTCATACACCCCGCGCCGCAACTCGACCGGCCGGTCGCCATAGGTGAACGACACGCGCGACACCGACAGCAGCGGCGCACCGACGCTCACGTCGAGCAGCGGCGCTGACGCCGCGTCGGCCGCCACCGCGCGGATCTGCTCTTCGGCGCGGATCATGCGCACGCCGAACTCTTTTTCGAACAAGCCGTAGAGCGGGCCCTCGTAGGCCGACAGCACCTGCTCCGTCAGGCCCTTGAACAGCGCGAGCGGCAGCCACAGGTCGTCGAGCACCACCGGCGCGCCGCGGAAGTACAGCAGCCGCCGCACCTGGAGCACCGCCTGGCTGCCGGGGATGTCGAGCGCCTGCGCCACCTCGGCGCTCGGCCGCGTGCGCTTGCAATCGAGGAACTTGCGCGACAGGCGCTCGGCGCTGCCGTCGTCGGGCACCAGGCGCAGAAAGCGAAAGCGCGACTGCTCCTCGGCGTGCGTGGCGACGAACGTGCCCTTGCCTTGTCGCCGCACCAGCAGGTTCACGGCAGCCAACTCGTCGATGGCTTTTCTCACCGTGCCCTGGCTGACCTTGAAGCGCGCCGCCAGCTCCAACTCGCTCGGAATCGCCTGCCCCGGCTGCCATTCGCCGCTGTCCAGGCTCTTGGTGATCAGCCCGGCGATCTGGCGGTACAGCGGCTGGAACAGCGGGGTGGCTTCGGATTGCGGCACGGCGGACATGCGGCATTCAAACACAGTCTGCTGTCTTATAGAAGACCGCCTGTTCCGGGGCGTTTGCGGACTACACTGCGCGCTTACCCGCACCTCTACTTGGAGCTTCCGCCATGAGCAAGACGCCCGTTCGAGTTGCCGTCACCGGCGCCGCCGGCCAGATCGGTTATGCCCTGCTGTTTCGCATCGCCTCGGGCGAAATGCTGGGCAAGGACCAGCCCGTCATCCTGCAGTTGCTCGAAGTGCCGGTCGAAGGGCCGCAGAAGGCGCTCAAGGGCGTGATGATGGAACTCGAAGACTGCGCCTTCCCGCTGCTCGCCGGCATGCAGGCACACAGCGACCCGATGACCGCCTTCAAGGACACCGACTACGCGCTGCTCGTCGGCTCGATGCCGCGCAAGGCCGGCATGGAGCGCGCCGAGTTGCTGTCGATCAACGGCGCGATCTTCACCGCCCAGGGCAAGGCGCTCGACGCCCAGGCCAGCCGCAATGTGAAGGTGCTGGTGGTCGGCAACCCGGCCAACACCAACGCCTACATCGCGATGAAGAGCGCGCCGGGCCTGGCGCGCGAGAACTTCACGGCGATGCTGCGCCTGGATCACAACCGCGCATTGAGCCAGATCGCGGCCAAGACCGGCAAGCCTGTGGCGAGCATCAAGAAGCTCGCCGTCTGGGGCAACCACTCGCCGACGATGTACGCCGACTACCGCTTCGCCACCATCGACGGCAAGAGCGTCAAGGACATGATCGACGACCAGGTGTGGAACAAGGACACCTTCCTGCCGACGGTCGGCAAGCGCGGCGCGGCGATCATTGAAGCGCGCGGCTTGTCGTCTGCCGCGTCGGCCGCCAACGCCGCGATCGACCACATGCGCGACTGGGCCCTCGGCACCCACGGCGAGTGGGTGACGATGGGCGTGCCGAGCAACGGCGAGTACGGCATCCCGAAGGACGTGATGTTCGGCTACCCGGTGACCACGGCCGGCGGCAAGTACACGATCGTCAAGGACCTGCCGATCGACGCCTTCTCGCAGGAGTGCATTGACAAGACCCTGGCCGAGCTTCAGGGCGAACAGGACGGCGTGAAGCACTTGCTGTGATCTGCGATCACAGCACCGCCGCGGTGTGACTATCATCGTCGCAGACTGTCGGCGCGAAGGAAACTGCCATGGCCTTGTTCGTGATCGAGCGCAACTTTGCGGAGCAACTGCACCTCACCGCCGACGACGCCCGGCTGGTCGGTGAGGTCAACCGCGATGTCGGCGTGCATTGGTTGTTCTCGTTCCTCTCGGCGGACAAGAAGAAGACCTACTGCCTGTATGAAGCCCCCAATGCCGAAGCGATCCGCGTGGCGGCACGGCGCGCCAACCTGCCAGCCGATGTCGTGGTCGAGGTGAGCGAGGTGCGGCCCGAGGCCTTCGTGTGAACGCCGCGGCGGCGCATCGCCGCCGCCGGCTCGAGTTGCAGTGATGGATGCGGTGACCGGCACGCCCGAAGAGGCATCGAGGCCGTCGAAGGCAGCCCGATCCGACCCCGGGCCTCACTTCGTCGGCCGCCACGGCGAGCTCGAAGCCCTGCTCGCGGCATTGCGCCGCGCGGTCGACGGCGAACCGACGATCACGCTGCTGGCCGGCGAGCCGGGCATCGGCAAGACGCGCACGGCACAGGCCTTCGCCGACCAGGCCGCGCAGCAGCAGGTTCTGGCGCTGTGGGGGCGCTGCCCCGAAGAGCCCGGCGCCCCGCCGTACTGGCCGTGGGTGCAGTTGATTCGCCGCTACGCAGCGCAGCACGACGAGGCCACGGTCGCCGCTGTCATGGGCTCGGCGGCGCCGCAGCTGGCAGCGCTCGACCCGCGCGCCGCGCCGCCGGCGCAGGCCGAAGCCGATGCCGCGCAGGCGCGCTTTCGCCTCTTCGACGCGATCGCCGGTTTCTGGCAACGCGCCGCCGCGCGCCAGCCCCTGCTGCTGGTGCTCGACGACCTGCACCAGGCCGACGTGCCGTCGCTCAAGCTGCTCGAGTTCGTGCTCGCCGAGGCCGGCCAGAGCCGGTTGATGGTGCTGGCCACCTACCGCGATGCCGAGGTCGTGCGCCAGCACCCGCTCGCCGACACCCTGGCGCAACTGCACCGCCACAGCCGGGTGCTGCGGCTGCTGCTGGGCGGCTTCAGCGCCGCCGAGAGCGTGCAGTTCGTCGCCGCCGCGGGCGTGGCGTCGAGCGAAGTGGCGCTGACGTTGCACGATCAGACCGACGGCCATCCGCTCTTCCTGGCCGAGCTCACGCGCGACCTGCTGCAACCGCGCGTCGCGCCGCCGCGGCGCGTGCCGATGGGCGTGCGCGAGGTCATCGGGGCGCGCCTGAATCGCCTGACGCCGCCGTGCTCGCGCGTGCTCCAGCACGCCGCGGTGATCGGCCGCGCCTTCGACTTCGAACTGCTCGCGCAGCTGCTTACGCCGATGTCGGCGCAAGCGTGCCGCGACGTGCTGGTCGAAGCGCAGGCCGCCAGCCTGATCGACGAAGCCGCCGAAGCGCGTGGTGACGGCTTCCAGTTCTCGCACGCGCTGGTTCGCGACGCGCTCTACGACGAGATGCCGCCGGCGCAGCGGGCGGCGCTGCACCAGCGCGTCGCGCAGGCGCTCGAGACCACGCACAAGGGCGACCTCACACCATGCCTGTCCGCACTGGCGCATCACTGGCACGCCGCAGGTGAAGCCGGCGACATCGTCAAAGTCATCGAGTACGCGACCCGCGCGGGGCGGCACGCCACGGCCCGGCTGGCACATGAAGAGGCGGTGCGGCACTACCGGCTGGCGGCCGCCGCGCTGGGCACGGCCGCGGCTGCCGACGCCCAGCGCTGCACGCTGCTGCTGGCGCAGGGCGATGCCGAAAACAGCGCCGGCGACAGCACGGCGGCGCTCGCCACCTTCGCCGAAGCCGCCGAGGGTGCGCGGCGCCTGGGTGATGTGTCGCTGCTGTCGCGCGCGGCCCTCGGCTTCGGCACGGCGCAGTGGCGGCTGGGCGTCGATGGCACGCAGGCCGCACTGCTGGTGCGCGAGGCCTTGGCGCTGTGGCCGGCCGGGTCGGCCGACACCCTCACGCAGGAGCGCGTGCGCCTGTCGAGCATGCTGTGCCGCGCCCTGCTGTTCTCGAACCGGCCCGCCGAGGCCGAGTCCGCCTTCCACGAGGCCGTGGCCATGGCGCGTCGGCTCGGCGACCCCTTGACCTTGTTCGATGCGCTCACCGCCATCGTGCCCGGCCGCTGGTATGCCGAAGGATTGCCATTGCGGATCAGTGCCGCGCGCGAAGGCTTCGAGATGATGCGGCGCGATCCGCAACGGGCCTGGCCGGTGCCGACCATCGCCTGGCACTGCGGCGACCTGATGGAGTCGGGCGACACCGCCGGCGCGCTCGCCGTGGCCCATATTCACCACGCCAGCGGCCAGGCGACGAGAGATCCGTTCAACGAGGCCGTCTCGCTCGCGGCGCTGACGATGATCGCCACCCACGAAGGCCGCTTTGCCGAGGCCGAGCAGTACGCGCTGCAGTGCCTGCGCTGCGGCCAGCGCTTCGACCGCGAGAACGCGGCGGGTCTCTTCGGGGTGCAGATGTTCACCATCCGGCGCCACCAGGGCCGGTTGCAAGAGCTGGCACCGGTGCTCGGACAGTTCCTCGACAGCCAACCGCTCGCGTCGACCTGGCGGCCGGGCCTGGCGATCGTGCACTGCGAACTGGGCGCGCGCGACGAAGCACGGCGCATCTTCGACGGCCTTGCGGCGAACGGTTTCGGCGACATCGCGCACGATGCGATCCGCAGCGCCAGCCTGGCCTACCTCGCCGAGGTCTGCGCCTGGCTCGGCGACCGCGAGCGCGCGCCGCCGCTGCTGCGCCTGCTCGCGCCCTACGCCGAGCGCAACATTGTCTTCGGCGCGCACACCGCGTCGCTCGGCGCGGCGGCGCGCTTGCTCGGCCTGCTGCAAGCCACCCTGCTGCGCTGGGATGAAGCGCAGCGGCACTTCGAGTTCGCGCTGCTGCTCGACGCGCGCAGCGGCGGCCGCCCGTGGCTCGCGCGCTCGCGCCTGGATTTCGCGGCGATGCTGGGACGCCGTGATGCGCCCGGTGACCGCGAGCACGCGCAACGCCTGGTCGAGGCCGCGCTCGGCGACGCGCGCGAACTCGGCCTGGCCGGCCTCGAGGCACAGGCGCGGGCGATGCAGCAGAGGCCATCCACCGGCGCTGCCGTGCCGCAGCAGCGCGCGGTAGCGCACCCCGGCGGCCTTTCCGGGCGCGAGCTGCAGGTGTTGCGCCTCGTCGCCGCAGGCAAGACCAACGCCGAGATCGCCGCGGCACTGCACCGCAGCCCGGCCACCGTGGCGATCCATGTGCGCAACATCCTGGGCAAGACGCAGTCGGCGAACCGGGCCGAAGCGACGGCGTTCGCGGCCCGCCATGGGTTGCTTGCGCCGCCGTAACGCGCCGGACCCACGGCCCAGCAACGGCACCGCCACGCCAGGGCACTCATCCGTTCGGACTATTCGGCGACGGCGTTGCAGAACTATCCGCTCGGTGGATGCCTCGGCGCGTTCCGGTGCGCAGACTCTCCTCACCCCACCAGCCACAGGAGAGTCCCCATGCAACGCCATGCCCACCGCCGCACGATCGCTGCCGCCGCCGCGCTCGCCTTCACCGCGGCCCCTGCCCTGGCCGACGCCGTGACCGACTGGAACGTCAAGGCCGGCGAATGGATTGCCGACGCCAAGATCGGCACGCCACCGGCCGTGCGCGTCATGGCGATCACGCACAGCGCCGTCTACGAGGCCGCCAATGCGATCACCAAACGCTATCCGGCGACGGCGGCGCTCGACGTCGCCCCCGGGGCGTCGCTCGACGCCGCGATCGCCGCGGCCAACCGCGCCACGCTCGTCAAGCTGCTGCCCTCGCAGCAGGCGGCCATCGACGGCCACTACCAGGCGGCGATCGCCAAGGTCAACGACCCGGGAGCGCGCGCCGCCGGCATCGCCGCCGGCGAACAGGCCGCGGCGGCCGTGATGGCCGCGCGCGCCGACGACAGCGCCCGCGCCGCTGCGGCCGATGCCTACCGGCCGCAGACCACGGCCGGCGCCTACGTGCCCACGGCGGCGCCCGCCGCGACGCAATGGCCGCGGCGCTTGCCCTGGCTGATGACGAGCGCAGCGCAGTTCCGCCCCGGACCGCCGCCGGCGCTGACGAGCGAGGTCTGGGCGCGCGACTTCAACGAGATCAAGGCCCTGGGCGGCAAGACGAGCACGCAGCGCAGCGCCGAGCAGACGGAGATCGCGCGCTTCTGGGACTACTCGCTGCCGCCGATCTACCACGGCATCGTGCGTTCGGTCGCCGATCAGCCCGGGCGCGACGCGACGCGCAACGCACGCCTGTTCGCCGCCGTAACGCAGGCGATGGACGACGCACTGATCGCGATCTTCGACGCCAAGTACCACTACAACTTCTGGCGCCCGCTGACCGCGATCCGCAACGGCGACGTCGACGGCAACGACGCCACCGAGCGCGACGCGTCGTGGACGCCCTTCATCGACACCCCTATGCACCCCGAGTACCCGTGCGCGCACTGCGTGATCGCCAGCGCGGCGAGCACGGTACTCGACGCCGAGATCGGCGCGGGCCCCGGCCCGACGCTCGGCACCAAGAGCCCCACCGCCAACGGGGCGGCGCGCAGCTGGGCCACGCCGGCCGCCTTCGCGCAGGAGGTGAACGAGGCCCGCATCCTCGACGGCGTGCACTACCGCAACTCAACCGTCGTCGGCAGCGCGATGGGCAAGCAGGTCGGCGCCCTGGCCGTGGCGAAGTATCTGCGCCGGGTCGATTGAGAAGCCGCTAAAAGGAGCCCAAGAGATGAGCATCGAACTGAAGACCACCGATGGCGGCGCGGTGCAGGTGCCGACCGAGGTCCTGCAATCGTTCAAGACCGGCTTCCGCGGCCCGGTCGTCGCCCCCGACGCCCCCGAGTACGACGAGGTGCGCCGGGTCTGGAACGCGATGATCGATCGCCGCCCCGGACTCATCGTGCGCTGCACCGGCACCACCGACGTCGTCGCCGCGGTGCGCTTCGCACGCAAGCACCAGTTCCTGCTGTCGGTGCGCGGCGGCGGCCACAACATCGCCGGCATGGCGGTCTGCGACGGCGGGCTGATGATCGACCTGTCGCTGATGCGCGGCGTCTTCGTCGACCCGAAGGCGCGCACCGCGCGCGCGCAGGGCGGTTGCACGCTGGCCGACGTCGACCGCGAGACGCAACTGCACGGCCAGGCCGCGGTGCTCGGCTTCGTCTCGGCCACCGGCATCGCCGGCCTGACCGTGGGCGGCGGCTTCGGCTACCTGACGCGGCGCTTCGGCTGGACCTGCGACAACGTCGTCGCGATGGAAGTGGTGACCGCCAAGGGCGACGTGGTGCGCGCCGCCGCGGACGAAAACGCCGATCTGTTCTGGGCCTTGCGCGGCGGCGGCGGCAACTTCGGCATCGTCACCTCGTTCGAGTACCGGCTTCACGCCGTGGGGCCCGAGATCCTCGGCGGCGCCATCGCCTGGCGCGCCGAGGATGCGCAGGAAGTGCTCGACTTCTACCGAACGTTCAGCGCGCAGACGCCGCGCGAGACGACCTGCGTGGCGGTGCTGCGCATCGCGCCGCCGGCGCCGTGGCTGCCCAAGGAAATCCACGGCAAGCCGATCGTCGCGGTCTTCGTCTGCCACAGCGGCGACATCGAGGAAGGGCAGCGCATCCTCGCGCCGCTGCGCGCCTGTGGCCGGCCGGTGGCCGACATCGTGACGCGCAGGCCCTACACGCAGATGCAGAGCCTGCTCGACGCCACGCAGCCCAACGGCCGGCGCTACTACTGGAAGTCGCATTACCTGCCGCGCATCGACGCCGAGATCGCGGGCGTGCTGCGCGAGCACGCCGCGCGTCAGGCCTCGCCGCACTCGGCCATCCTGCTCTTTCAGATCGGCGGCGCGCTCGGCGAGCAGGCCCCGACGCACTCGCCGGTGGGCAACCGCGACGCGGCCTTCGTCCTCAACATCGCTGCATCGTGGGAGCACGCGGCCGACGACGCCGCCAACAAGCGCTGGGCGCGCGACTGCTTCGACGCCACACGCACGTTCTCGACCGGCGGCACGTACGTCAACTTCCTCAACGAAGAAGACGGCGCCGATCGCATCGAAGCGGCCTATGGCCGCACCAACCTCGAGCGGCTGGTCGGCATCAAGAAGCAGTTCGATCCCGAGATGCTCTTTCGGCACGCCAAGAGCATCACCGGCTGAGCGGGCGAGGCGGCCGCCGTGCGGTACGCTTGGCCGATGACCACCAGCGCGCTCCACCCTCGCCGAGCCCTGTTCGACGCCGACGAGCCCGCACCGCCCGCCCTGCCGGTCTGCGACCACTACGCCGGCGTCGAGGCGCGCATGCGAAAGAGCCTGCTCTTGCAGGCCGAACTCGGCCCGGTGTTCGACGTCACGCTCGATGCCGAAGACGGCGCGCCGGTGGGCGGCGAGGCCGAGCAGGCGTTGCTGATCGCGTCGATGCTGGCCGGCGCGGACAACCGCTTCGGCCGCGTCGGTGCGCGGCTTGTGCCGGTGCAGCACCCGATGTTCGAAGAGGTGGCGAGCATCGTGCTGGCTGCGGCGCGCGCGCCGGCCTACCTGATGCTGCCCAAGCCGCGCCATGTCGCCGATGTGCAACGCGCCGTGCACGCCATCGACCGGCTCGGCGGCGCCGGCGTGCCGTTGCACGCGTTGATCGAAACCCACGGAGCGCTGGCCGACGTGCGCGCCATCGCCGCGTTGCCGCGCATCGAGTCGCTGTCGTTCGGTCTGATGGACTTCGTCTCCGCGCACCGCGGCGCGATTCCGGCCGGCGCAATGAGCGTCAAGGGCCAGTTCGAGCACCCGCTGGTGGTGCGTGCCAAGCTCGAGATCGCGGCGGCCTGCCACGCCCACGCCAAGGTGCCGTCGCACTGCGTCGTCACCGAGTTCAAGCACAAGCGCGCGTTGATGGACGCGGCCACCACCGCGTGCCGGCAGTTCGGCTACACGCGCATGTGGAGCATCCACCCGGAGCAGATCCGCCCGATCGTCGATGCCTTCACGCCGAGCGTGGCTGAAGTGGATCAGGCGGTGGAAATCATCATTGCGGCGCGCGCCGCGAACTGGGCGCCGATCCGTCACCACGACACGCTGCACGACCGCGCGAGCTACCGCTACTTCTGGCAGATCCTCGAGCGCGCACACCGCACCTCGTATGCCGACGGGCCGCAACTGCCGGCCGAGGTGCGAGCCGCGTTCTTCGATGAATGAACAGGCTGACTCCCTCGTCGTGCCGGTGTTCTCGCAGCCGGTCGAGCTGCACACCAAACGCTGCGTGCTGCGGCCGTGGCAAGACAGCGACCTCGCGACCTGGTGCGCGATGAATGCCGACGCCGACGTGCGGCGCTACTTCCCGAGCGTCGCCACGCCAGAGCAGGCGCTCGGCGAAGCGCAGCGCTGCCGCGACGCCATCGCGCAGCGCGGCTGGGGCATGTGGGCGCTCGAGGTGCCGGGCGTGTTCCCGTTCGCCGGCTTCGTCGGCCTGGCCGTGCCGCACTACGACGCGCCGTGGATTCCGGCGGTGGAGATCGGCTGGCGCCTGATGCGCAGCGCGTGGGGCCAGGGCCTGGCCACCGAGGCCGCGCAGGCGGCGCTCGATTTCGGCTTCTCGCGGTTGTCGTTGCGCGAGATCGTCGCCATCACGGTGCCGTCGAATGCGCCGTCGCGGCGCGTGATGGATCGTCTGGGCATGGTGCGCGACGAGGCCGGCGACTTCGACCACCCACGCATCGAGGCCGGCCACCCGCTGCAGCGCCATGTGCTCTACCGCAAGCGCCGTCCGGCATGACGGCGGTACGTCTTGCAACCCGCTGCCCAGTGCGGCTCGGACAATGCACGCCTCTCCTGCTCGAAGGCCGCCCCATGCGTCACGCACCTGACCCCGATCCTTGCCGCGCTCGCCTTGTCGTTGGCGCTGCCGGCTGCCGCGCAGACCAGCGCACCCCAAGCCTGCCGCGAAATCGCCTGCCAAGCCAACGATCAAGAAGCGCGCAGCCGCTGCGCCCGCGCCGGAAGCGCCGCTGGCCGCCGCCGGCGCCGAGCAGCTCGAGGCCGCGAACTCGGCCCACCTCGGCGACTACGACTGCGAGTTCGAGCAGAAGGTGACGCTCGAGCCCTACTCCAAGTCACCCGGCTACATCGAGCTCAGGCAGAAAACGCAGTCGTGGGTGATGAAGCCCGTCATGTCGTCCACCGGCGCGCTGCGCCTGGAAGACGTGAAGGGCCGCATGCTGATGATCCAGATCGCCAACAAATCGATGGTGATGGACACGAAGATCGGCCAGCGCCTGGTCGATGGCTGCGTGCACGAGAAGCAGCGCGCGTTCATCTCCACGCAGGGCGGCCTGCTCTCGACGGAGCCCGCCAAGCCGTAGGTGCACGGCGCGCCAGGGCGCGCCACGGGCGCGCGGGGGCAGCCGGATAATGGGGCATCCCCGCCCCGTATCCGAAAGAGCCTTGCCCATGACCCGTGTCTTCAACTTCAGCGCCGGCCCGGCCGCGCTGCCCGAACCCGTTCTTCGCCGCGCCGCCGAGGAGATGCTCGACTGGCACGGCTCGGGCATGTCGGTGATGGAGATGAGCCACCGCGGCAAGGAGTTCATCTCGATCGCCAACGAGGCCGAGAGCCTGCTGCGCGAGCTGCTGGCGGTGCCGGCGAACTACAAGGTGCTGTTCATGCAGGGCGGCGCTATCGGCGAGAACGCCATCGTGCCGATGAACCTGCTGCGCGGCCGCACCAGCATCGACTTCATCGACACCGGCGAGTGGTCGAAGAAGTCGATCAAGGAAGCCAAGAAGTACGCCGCGGTCAACGTCGCCGCGTCGTCGGCCGCCACCGGCTACGACCGCGTGCCGCCGCGCGACACCTGGCAGCTCGATGCCAACGCCGCCTACGTTCACATCTGCAGCAACGAAACCATCGGCGGCGTCGAATACCACTTCACGCCCGACATCGGCAGCAGTGTGCCGCTGGTGGCCGACATGTCGAGCGACATCCTGTCGCGGCCGGTGGACGTATCGAAGTTCGGCCTCGTCTATGCCGGCGCGCAGAAGAACATCGGGCCGGCCGGCTTGACGATCGTCATCGTGCGCGACGACCTGATCGGCCAGTCGATGCCGATCACGCCGTCGGCCTTCGACTTCGCCACCGTGGCCGAGAACGAGTCGATGTACAACACGCCGCCGACGTATGCGATCTACATCGCGGGGCTCGTTTTCCAGTGGCTGAAGGACCAGGGCGGCCTGGCCGCGATGGCCGAGCGCAACCGCACGAAGGCCGCGCTGCTCTACGACTTTCTCGACGCCAGCAAATTCTTCACGAGCCCGGTGCAACGCGATTGCAGATCGCTGATGAACGTGCCGTTCAAGCTGAAGAACGACGCGCTCGACGGCGCGTTCTTGAAAGGCGCCGAGGGCAAAGGCATGCTGCAGTTGAAGGGCCATCGCTCGGTCGGCGGCATGCGCGCGTCGATCTACAACGCGATGCCGGTCGAAGGCGTCAAAGCGCTGGTCGCCTACATGAAGGAATTCGAGGCGCAGCATGGCTGAACACTTCAAGGTGCTGGTGTTGAACCAGATCGCCACGGTCGGTGTGAAGCGCCTGCCAAGCGAGCAGTACACCGTCGGCAAGGACGTGGCCGGTCCCGACGCGATCCTCGTCCGTTCGGCCGATATGCACACGATGGACATTCCCGCCAGCGTGCGCGCAATCGCCCGCGCGGGCGCCGGCACCAACAACATTCCCGTCAAGGCGATGAGCGCGCGCGGCGTGCCGGTATTCATTGCGCCGGGTGCGAATGCGAATGCCGTCAAGGAGCTGGTGCTGGCGGGGATGCTGATGGCCGCGCGCAACCTGCCCGGCGCATTGCGTTTCGTCTCGGCGCTCGACGCTACTGATGCGCAGATGGATGCGAAGGTCGAAGAAGGCAAGAAAGCCTTCGCCGGCTTCGAGCTCGCCGGCCACACGCTGGGCATCGTCGGCCTGGGCAAGATCGGCTGCCTGGTGGCCGACGCCGCCATCAAGCTCGGCATGAACGTGCTCGGCTTCGACCCGGACATCACCGTCGATGCGGCGTGGAGCCTGCCCTCGCAGGTGCGGCGGGCGACGAGCGTGGCCGAGGTGTTGAAGAACAGCCACTTCGTGACGCTGCACGTGCCGCTGGTGGACGCGACGCGTCACCTCGTCAATGCCGACAACGTCGGCTCGATGAAGAACGGCGCCGTGCTGCTGAATTTTTCGCGCGAAGGCGTGGTGGACAACGCGGCCGTGCTCGCGTCGCTGGAGCGCAAACACCTCGGCTGGTACGTCTGCGATTTTCCGCATCCGTCGCTCAACGCGCAGCTGCATGTGCTCGCGCTGCCGCACCTCGGCGCCTCGACGCGCGAGGCCGAAGACAACTGCGCGGTGATGGTGGTCGACCAATTGCGTGACTTTCTCGAACACGGCAACGTGGCGCGCAGCGTCAACTTCCCCGAGGTCTCGATGCACCGCGAGTCGCGCTGGCGCGTGGCGATCGCCAACGCCAACGTGCCCAACATGCTCGGCCAGATTTCCACCGCCATGGCCGATGCCGGGCTGAACATCCACAACATGGTCAACAAGAGCCGCGGCGAGGTGGCCTACACGCTGGTCGATGTGGACAGCGCGGTCGAGGCGGCGGTGCTGCACAGACTGGCGTCGATCAAAGGGGTTTTGTCGGTACGCTACTTGCCGTCTGACTAGAAAAGTACGTACAATTCGTGTGTACTTTCAGGAGCGCACGATGGAAGCGACGGTTGCCGAACGCGGCCAGATCACCTTGCCCAAGGCGGCGCGCGATGCGCTCGGCCTGACCAAGGGCATGAAGCTCAAGATCGAAATCGAAGGCGGCCGCATCATCCTGCACAAGGACGTGAAAGACGCCCTGTCGCGCCTGCGCGGCCTCATCAAGCTGCCCCCCGGCGTGACCAGCGACGACGTGATGCGCGAACTGCGTGGCCGCGCGCCGGGCGACCCGTACCCGCCGCCCGACGACAAGATCAAGGTGCGCGCCAAATCAAAGTCCGTCCCCAAGGCCAGGAAGTGATTGCAATCGACAGCTCCGTGCTGATAGACCTGATTGGCGAAGACGCTCGCGCGGCGTCCGCCGAGGAAGCTGTTCGCAGCGCGCTCACCCACGGCCCCGTGGTGGCCTGCGATGTGGTCATCGGCGAAGTGGTGGCAGGCCTGGGCAGCGGATCCATCCTGCTCGACGCGCTCGACGAGTCGGGCATCAGCTTCGTGCCGCTCGAATTGCGCGCTGCCGTGCGCGCCGGCGAGATGCAGCGCCGCTACAAGGAGCGCTTGCGCATCGGCAAGGAGCCGAGTGCCGTGCCGCGCTCTGTGCCGGACTTCCTGATCGGCGCGCACGCCTTGCTGCAATGCGCCGGCCTCATCACCCGCGACGCAGGTTTCTTCCGCGACTACTTCAAGGGCCTGAAGGTGATCGTGCCGAAAGCCTGAGCCTTGAACATCCCGTCATACCGGCAGCACCTCGAACGCGCCGAGAAAAAAATCTGTCGCGCCGAAGTTGCCCGACTTGAGCGCGATGTGCAGACCGCCCTCGCCCGCCACCGCGCACGCGGCGTGGCACCACGGCACGCCGGGCGCAATCTGCGGGCCGATGCGCAGGCGCTCGATGCCGAGCGCCTGCACGCAGGCGCCCGACGTTTCGCCGCCGGCCACGACGAGCTGGCGCACGCCGCGCTCGACGAGGCCGCGCGCGATGGCGGACAGCACACGCTCCACCGCCTCGCCCGCCTGCGCGACACCGAGTTGCGCCTGCGCTGCTTGCACCGACGACGCGTCTGCCGTGGCGTAGAGCAGGATCGGTTGCGACGCCGACAGGCGCGTCTGTGCCCAGGCCAGCGCTGCGCCCGCCACATCTTCGCCACGCGCGATCGCCAGCGGGTCGATGCGAAACGCGGCGCCGCCCGCATCGAGAAAGTGCGTGACCTGCGCGTTGGTGGCCACCGAACAACTGCCGGAGACGATGGCGCGCGTGCCGCGTGGCGGCGGCAGCGAGGCCGCCGCGGTCGAGGGTTCGAGGCCGTGATTGGCCGGCAGGCCGATCGCTACGCCCGAGCCGGCGACGATCAGCGGCGATGCGGCAAAGGCGCGGCCCATCGCAAGCAGGTCGCCGTTATGGGTCGCATCGACGACCGCAAAGCGATGGTCCGCGGCTTGCTGCTCGCGCATCGCCTCGATGATGGCCGCCGCGCCGGCGCGCACGATGCGATGGTCGATCAGCCCGACGCGCCCCTGGCTCTGGCGCTGCATCACGCGCACCAGGCTGGCGTCGCTCATCGGCGTCAGCGGATGGTGGCGCATGCCGCTATCCGACAGCAGCACATCACCGACGAACAGATGGCCGAAGAACACCGTGCGCCCGGCCTCGGGAAACGCCGGGCAGACCGGCGCGAAAGCGGCACCGAGCGCGTCGAGCAAGGCCTCGGCCACGGGCCCGATGTTGCCGCGCTCGGTGGAGTCGAAGGTCGAGCAAACCTTGAAATAAATCTGCGCTGCACCCTGCGAGCGCAACCAGCGCAGCGCGGCCAGCGATTGCTCCACGGCCGCAGCGGGTTCGATGGTTCGCGACTTCAGCGACACCACCACCGCATCGGCCTCGCCGTCGAGCGGACCACTCGGCACGCCGATGGTCTGCACCACGCGCATGCCGGCGCGCACCAGATTGTTCGCCAGATCGGTGGCGCCGGTGAAGTCGTCGGCAATGCATCCCAGCAACATGGCCTGCATTGTGCTCAGTGCACAGGCGCGCCGCATAATCGATTGCAACTTTTTTTCGGAGAACTCGAATGAGCCACGCCTTCGCCGCCACGCAAAAACCGCTCGGTCAGAAAACCTTCTTCTCGCTGCCCGAACTGGCCAAGCAGTACCCCAACGTCTCGCGCATGCCGATCTCGATGCGCATCGTGCTCGAGAGCGTGCTGCGCAACTGCGACGGCAAGAAGGTGACGGCCGAGCACGTCAAGCAGCTCGCCAACTGGAAGGCCAAGGCCGAGCGCAGCGAAGAGATTCCGTTCGTCGTCGCGCGCGTCGTGCTGCAGGATTTCACCGGCGTGCCGCTGTTGGCCGACCTGGCGGCGATGCGCAACGTGGCCGCCGAGCTGGGCAAGAACCCGAAGACGATCGAGCCGCTGGTGCCGGTCGATCTGGTCGTCGATCACAGCGTGATGATCGACCACTACGGCGACAAGAAGTCGCTCGACCTGAACATGAAGCTCGAGTTCGAGCGCAACCAGGAGCGCTACCAGTTCATGAAGTGGGGCATGCAGGCCTTCGACACCTTCGGCGTCGTGCCGCCCGGCTTCGGCATCGTGCACCAGGTCAACCTCGAGTACCTGGCGCGCGGCGTGCACGTCGGCAAGGACGGTGTCGTCTATCCCGATTCGCTCGTCGGCACCGACAGCCACACGACGATGATCAACGGCATCGGCGTCGTGGCGTGGGGCGTCGGCGGCATCGAGGCCGAGGCCGGCATGCTCGGCCAGCCGGTGTACTTCTTGACGCCGGACGTTGTCGGCTTCGAGCTCACCGGCAAGCTGCGCGAAGGCGTCACCGCCACCGACCTGGTGTTGACCGTGACGGAGATTCTGCGCAAGCACAAGGTGGTCGGCAAGTTCGTCGAGTTCTTCGGCCCGGGCACGAAGACGCTCGCCCTGCCCGACCGCGCGACGATCGCCAACATGGCCCCCGAGTACGGCGCGACGATGGGCTTCTTCCCGGTCGATGAGCGCACGATCGAGTACTTCAAGGGCACAGGACGCACGGCCGAAGAGATCGACACCTTCGGGGCCTACTTCAAGGCGCAGAAGATGTTCGGCGTGCCGATGAGCGGCGAGATCGACTACACGAGCGTGGTCAAGCTCGATCTGTCCACCGTCGTGCCGAGCCTCGCCGGACCGAAGCGGCCGCAGGACCGCATCGAGATCACGCACCTCGCCAAGAAGTTCACCGAGCTGTTCTCCACGCCGACGGCCGACAACGGCTTCAACCAGCCGGCCGACAAGCTCGGTAAGGTCTTCAAGACCGAGTCGGGCCTGAACATCAAGAACGGCGACATCCTGATCGCCGCGATCACGAGCTGCACCAACACCAGCAACCCGGGCGTGCTGCTGGCCGCCGGCCTGCTGGCGAAGAAGGCCGTCGAAGCGGGCCTCGCGGTGTCGCCGCACATCAAGACCTCGCTGGCGCCGGGCTCGCGCATCGTCACCGAATACCTCACCAAGGCCGGCTTGTTGCCCTACCTCGAGAAGCTCGGTTTCGCGGTCGCGGCCTACGGCTGCACGACCTGCATCGGCAACGCGGGTGATCTGACGCCGGAGATCAACAAGGCGATCATCGACAACGATTTGGTCTGTGCTGCAGTGCTCTCGGGCAACCGCAACTTCGAAGCACGCATCCACCCGAACCTCAAGGCCAACTTCCTCGCCAGCCCGCCGCTGGTGGTGGCGTATGCGATCGCCGGCAACGTGACGCGCGACCTGATGACGCAGCCGGTCGGCAAAGGCAAAGGCGGCAAAGACATCTACCTCGGCGACATCTGGCCGTCGTCCGACGAGGTCTATGCGCTGATGAAACTGGCGATGAACCCCGAGGCCTTCCGCGCCAACTACGCCAAGGTCAAGAGCGAACCGGGCAAGCTGTGGGACGCCGTCAAGGGCACGAAGGGTCAGGTCTACGACTGGCCGAAGAGCACCTACATCGCCAAGCCGCCGTTCTTCGACGGCTTCACGATGACCCCCAAGGCGCTGGTGTCCGGCGTGCAGCGGGCCAAGGTGATGGCGCTGTTCGGCGACTCGATCACCACCGACCACATCAGCCCGGCCGGCAGCTTCAAGGAAGGCACGCCGGCGGGCCGCTTCCTCATTGCCAACAGCGTGCTGAAGGCCGACTTCAACAGCTACGGCGCGCGCCGCGGCAACCACGACGTGATGATGCGCGGCACCTTCGCCAACGTGCGCGTGAAGAACCTGATGCTGCCGCCGAAGGACGACGGCTCGCGCGAGGAAGGCGGCTTCACGTTGAAGAACGGCCAGAAGATGGCGATCTACGACGCGGCGATGGACTACATCGAGGAAGGCACGCCGACGGTGATCTTCGCCGGCGAGGAGTACGGCACCGGCAGTTCGCGCGACTGGGCCGCCAAGGGCACGCTGCTGCTCGGCGTCAAGGCCGTCGTGGCGAAGAGCTTCGAGCGCATCCACCGCAGCAACCTGATCGGCATGGGCGTGCTGCCGCTGCAGTTCAAACCCGGGCAGTCGTGGGAATCGCTCGGCATCAAAGGCGACGAGACGATCGACGTCGTGCTCGGCGCCGAGATCAAACCGCAGACCGACGCCACGCTGGTGATCACAAGCGCCGATGGCAAGAAGCGCGAAGTGCAGGTGACGCTGCGAATCGACACGGCGATCGAGGTCGATTACTACAAACACGGCGGCATCCTGCCGTTCGTGTTGCGGCAACTGCTGGCAGCGTGAACGCGAGAGCGGCCGAGATGGATCGCACGCGCGCAGCCCGCGCTCGACGCTGACTGACCAGGTCACAAGGTCTCACCAAATCCGCGTGACGCGCCGCGGGTGCATGTCTACCATCGCGCATGGACAAACCCTTCACCCCTGCACCCGGCGCGCCATCACCCGAGCCGCGCTACGAACCGGACGGCGGCATCAGCCGCGGCGCGATGGTGGCAGCCGCGGTGCTCATCGCGCTCGCCCTCGGCGGTGGCTGGTACTGGTGGCAGCAGCGCAAGCCCGCCGTGCCGCCCCTGCCGACGGCGGTGACCGAGCCCGCGCCTGTGGCCGCCGCGCCCGCACCACCGCCGCCCGCCGCCTCGGAGCCGGCGATCCAGCATCCGATCGAAGCCCCGCCGGCCGCCACTGCCGAGGCGCCGCGCACGCTCGATCAATCCGAGGGCGTGATCGTGCAGGCGCTGTCGGCGCTGCTCGGCAGCAAGCCCGGCGCGTCGATGGTGCGGCGCGATGACTTCGTGCGCCGCGCGGTGGCCACAATCGACAACCTCGGCCGCGCGCACGCCGCGCCGCGCTTGTGGCCCGTGAACCCGATGGCCGGCAAGTTCAGCGTCGAGCCGGTGGATGGCAAGCAAGTGATCTCGCAAGCCAACAGCGTGCGCTACAGCGCCTTCGTCGCTTTTGCCGAGTCGCTCGACAGCGCGCGCGCAGCCACGCTCTACAAGCAGAACTACCCGTTGTTCCAGACGGCCTACAAGGAACTCGGCTACCCGAGCGGCTATTTCAACGACCGCCTCGTCGCCGTGATCGACCAATTGCTCGCCACGCCCAGAACCCGCCGGGCCGCTGGCGGTGAAGCTGACCGAAGTCAAGGGCGAAGTCGCCTCGACGCAGCCGTGGACGCGCTACGAGTTCGCCGACCCTCAACTCGAAGCGCTGCCCGCCGGCTCGAAGGCGCTGTTGCGCATGGGCCCCGACAACGCGCGCAAGTTGAAGGCCAAGCTGCGCGAGTTTCGTGCGGCCATTGCCAGCGGGAGCGGCAAAAACTAGGCGCCGACGAAGAACACGTAGTCGGCCGTGTAAGGCACGCGCGCCTGCTTGCCGGCGTCGCTCGCCGCGGTGCAACCGGCAGCGGGCGCCACACCGCCGACGGTCTTGATGCGCTGGATGCTCTTCACTGAAGTCATCTGCCCGTTCGCGCCCTCGGCCGTCGTCGTCAACAGCAGCCACGGGATGTCGGCGGCGGCGTTGGCGGCATCGGCGCGCGACTTGACCTTGCCGACGACGCGGCTGCCGTCGTTGCCTTGCCAGAACGGCCCGGCGCCGTGCGTGCCGAGCACGGCTTGGCTTGCCGCGCCGTCGAACAACTGGGCTTCGGGGGCGACGAACGTCCACTTGAAAGCGCCGCCTTCCGCGGCATCGCAGCGGTAGATCTGCACGCCGCGCGCGTGGCGCACGAAGGCCGCGCGCTCCTTCGCGTCGGGCTTCAGGTGGTCGGGCACCGCTGGCGTCATCGGCGCCGATGCGCAGGCCGTCAGTGCGGCGGCAGCGATCAGAGGAAGTCGTTTCATCGGAGCGCCTCGTGAGTTGAATCTGACTTCACGATAGGCGCCGCGTTGACCTCGCGCCAACGAATTATTAGCATCACAGTCATCGAAGAATCGAATGTATCGCGATGAACCTCGACATCGACGCCTTGCGCACTTTCGTCGCCGTGGCCGAGCACCGCAACTTCACGCGCGCCGCCGGTGTGGTTTCGCGCACGCAATCGACCGTCAGCGTGCAGATCCGGAACCTCGAGGAGCGGCTGGGCTTTGCGCTGTTCGAGCGCACCAAGCGTTCGGTCGCCCTCACCGAGCGCGGCGACAAACTGCTGAGTTACGCGCAGCACATCCTGCGCCTGAACGACGAAGGGGTGCGCGCCGTCACCGAGGCGCCGCTGCAAGGGCGGCTGCGGCTGGGCATCACCGAGTACTTCGCGCCGCACCACATGCCGGCGATCCTGCATGCGTTTCGCGATGCCTATCCGACGCTCGACATCGAAGTCACGACCGGCGTTACCGGCTATTTGCGCGGCCTCGTCAAGGACGGCGAACTCGACATGGTGATCGGCCGCCGCGACTTGGGCAGCAGCGAGGGCGAGCTGATCCGTCGCGAGCGCCTGTCGTGGGTCGCCGCCGAGTCGTACCGGCTGCGCCCGCGCGAAACGGTGTCATTGGCGCTGCTGCCGCTGGGCTGCGGCATCCGCAGCCTGGCGACCGGTGCGCTCGACAAACTCGGCCGGCCGTGGCGCGCGGCCTATTGCGGGCCGAGCGTGCTGGGCTTGCAGTCGGCGGTGAGCGCTGGCTTGGCCGTGTCATGCCTGACCCGCAGCGCGATGCAGGACGGCTTTCGCAAACTCGGCGCTCGCGAAGGACTGCCGGCGCTGCCCGACAGCGAGCTGGCGCTGTTCACCGGGCGGCGCGGGCAGAGCAAGCTGATGCAGCAACTGGTCGCTGTCGTTCGCGACTACTTTGCGTCGCCGGCCAACACCCTCAGCCTTTGAGCTTGTCGAGCATCGCGCGGTACGGCGCGAGTTGTTCATCGACCGCCGCGCGCACGGTATCGACGATGACCTGCGTCTGGCGCTCGATCTCGATGTTCAGCGCGTCGCCTTCGCGCGCGTGGGCGAAGGTCGTCATGCGCAGCGTTTCCGGAATCAACCAGGTCTCGAACCGACCTGAGTCGCCCGCGTCGCGCTGCGCGTCGGCCACGGTCAGGCTCGCGCCGTTGACCGCGATGTAGCCCTTGGCGAAGACATAGCGCATCCACGGCGCCGGCACGGCAATGCGCAGCGCGCGGTTGTTCTCGGGCGTGCGGATCTGCGCGATCGTCGCCTTGAAGTCGATATGCCCCGACAGCACATGGCCGCCGACCTCGGCGCCCTCCTTCGCGGCGCGTTCGACGTTGACGGCACTGCCCTGCTTCAACGCACCGAGCGTCGTCAGCGACAGCGTCTGCTGCATGACGTCGAAGTCGGCCGCGTCGGCATGCAGCGCGGTGACGGTGAGGCACACGCCCTCCACTGCAACGCTCGCACCGACTTGCAGGCCACTGTCGAAGCCGCTGGGGAAACTCAGACGCAGCGAGCGCAGCCCGTTGCGATCGGTGATCTGCGCCACTTCCGCGACGCCTTGAACGATGCCGGTGAACATGCGCGCAATGTAGCGCGCGTCACCAAGACACCTCGCGCTCCGGCGTCGCACCGATCTTGTGGATCGACAGGTCGGCGCCTTCGTGTTCTTCTTCCGCTGTGAGGCGCAGCCCCATGACCAGGCGCAGCACACCGTACACCGCGAACCCGCCGGCCAAGGCCCACAACACACCGGCCAGCGTGCCGATGACTTGCGCACCCACGCTCACGCCACCCAGACCACCCAACGCGGGCATGCCGAAGACGCCGCAGGCGATACCACCCCAGGCGCCGCACAACCCGTGCAGCGGCCAGACGCCGAGCACATCGTCGATCTTCCAGCGGTTCTGCGTCAGCGTGAACATGACGACGAAGATCGCGCCGGCCACGCCGCCGACGACGAGCGCGCCCAGCGGATGCATCACGTCCGATCCCGCGCACACGGCGACCAGGCCGGCGAGCGGGCCGTTGTAGGCAAAGCCCGGGTCGTTCTTGCCGAGCAGCGCGGCGACCAGCGTGCCGCCGGCCATCGCCATCAGCGAGTTCACGGCGACGAGGCCCGAGATCTTGTCGAGCGTCTGCGCGCTCATGACGTTGAAGCCGAACCAGCCCACCGCGAGCACCCACGCGCCGAGGGCGAGAAACGGAATCGACGACGGCGGGTGTGCGCTGATCGCACCGTCCTTGCGATAACGGTTCGCACGCGCGCCGAGCAGCAGCACGGCGGCCAGGCCGATCCAGCCGCCGACGGCATGCACGACGACGCTGCCGGCAAAATCATGAAACTCGGCGCCGCTGACATCCTTGATCCAGCCCTGCAAGCCGAAGCGCCCGCCCCAGACCGCGCCTTCGAACAGCGGGTAGATCAGACCGACCAGCACCGCGGTGGCGATCAACTGCGGGCCGAAGCGCGCGCGCTCGGCGATGCCGCCGGAGACGATCGCGGGAATCGCCGCCGCAAAGGTCAGCAGGAAGAAGAACTTCACCAGCTCGTACCCGTTCTTGGCCGCGAGTGATTCGGCGCCGACGAAGAAGCTCGTGCCGTAGGCGACGGCGTAGCCGACGAAGAAGTAGGCGATCGTCGAGACTGCGAAGTCCACCAGGATCTTGACCAGCGCATTGACCTGGTTCTTCTTGCGCACCGTGCCGAGCTCGAGGAACGCGAAGCCGGCATGCATGGCCAGCACCATGATCGCGCCGAGCAGGATGAACAGTGTGTCAGCGCCTTGTTTGACGGTTTCCATTCGAATCGCTCCTCGTTGTCTTTGGAATGCGGCGCCCGCGCGCCGGATGCGGAGTTTAGGCTGCGGCACACTGCCGTCCATGGACCCCTGGCTCGCTGACTTCCGCCTCACGGCGCCGCCGCCGGGCTTCATCGACGACCCTTATCCGTTCTACGCCACGCTGCGCAAATACTCGCCACGCCACCGCCTCGCAGCCGACACCTGGCTGCTGACGCGCTACGACGACGTGGCCGCGGTGTACCGCCACGCCGCAGCCAGCTCGGACAAGCAGCGCGAGTTCGCGCCGAAGTTCGGCCTCGGCACGCCGCTGTTCGAGCACCACACCACCAGCCTGGTCTTCAACGACGCGCCGCTGCACACGCGCGTGCGGCGCTTGCTGATGGGCGCGCTGAACCAGCGCGCGATCGCGCGCATGGAGGCCGGCGTGGCGGCGCTGGTCGAGTCGCTGATCGACCAGATGCAGGCCCGCGGCGCGCGCGCCGACCTGATCGGCGACTTCGCGGCGCGCATCCCGGTCGAGGTCATCGGCAACCTGCTCGACGTGCCGCACGCCGAGCGCGGCCCGCTGCGCGACTGGTCGCTGGCCATCCTGTCGGCGCTCGAGCCGGCGCCGGGTGCGGCCGTGCTCGAGCGCGGCCACACCGCCGTGCGCGAGTTTCTTGCGGCGTTGGACAGCCTGGTGCAGCGCCGCCGCGCCGCACCGGGCGACCCCGAGGCCGACGTGCTGACGCGACTGATCCAGGGCGAGGTCGGCGGCGAACGCCTGTCGGCCACCGAGCTGCTGCACAACTGCATCTTCCTGCTCAACGCCGGCCACGAAACGACGACCAACCTGATCGGCAACGGCGTGCATGCCTTGCTGACGCAGCGCGAACAGTACGAACGCCTGGTGGCCGAGCCGGCGCTGCTGCCGACGGCCGTGGAGGAGCTGCTGCGCTTCGAGAGCCCGCTGCAGTTGAACAACCGCGTCGCGGCGGCTGCCCTCGAGCTGCCGGGCTGCGTCGTGCCCGCGGGCCACTTCATCACGCTGGCCATCGGCGCGGCGAATCGCGACCCTGCGGTGTTCGACGCGCCCGACCGTCTCGACATCGCGCGCAAGCCGAACCTGCACCTCGCCTTCGGCCACGGCGCGCATGCGTGTGCCGGCATGAACGTGGCGCGGCTCGAAGCGCGCATTGCGCTCGGCGCGTTGGCGCGGCGCCTGCCTGCGCTCGCGCTCGACGGCGCGCCCGAGCGCGACATGCGCGTGCGCTTTCGCGGCTTCAAGCGCCTGCCGGTGCGCTGGTGATGGCGGAGCCGTTCAAGAACCTGCTCAACCCGACGCTCGTGCGCGCGAGCAGCGTCGCCTTGGCGCAGGCCTGGCCCGCGTTCGATCGCAAGCGCTTCGAGCGCTTGGCGCTGAAGGGCCTCGACGCGCTGGAGATGAAGGCGCGCGCGATGCAGATCGCCGATGCGCTCGAAGCCGACGCTGCCGCAGGACTTCGACGCCGCCTGCGCCGTCATCGAAGCCGCGCTCGCACCGCCGATCGCGATCGACGGTGTGGCGTCAGCGCATGGACGGCGAGGGCCTGGCCGGCTGGATCGTCTGGCCGCTCGGCGAGTTCGTCGCCCGCCGCGGCATCCGACCACCCCGAACGCGCGCTGCGCGCCTTGCACGCGCTGACGCAGCGCCTGACGGCCGAGTGGGCGATCCGGCCGCTGATCGTGGCCCATCCTGTCCTCGCCTTCGCCACGCTGCTGGCGTGGACGCGCGACCCGAGCCCGCATGTGCGCCGCCTGGCCAGCGAAGGCAGCCGCCCGCGCCTGCCGTGGGGGCTGCAACTGAAGCCGCTGATCGCCGACCCGTCGCCGACGCTGCCGATCCTGGCCGCGCTGCAGGACGACCGCAGCGACTACGTGCGGCGCAGCGTCGCCAACCATCTGAACGACATCGCCAAGGACCATCCCGAGCTGGTCGTCGATTGGGTGCAGCGCCACCTGCCGGACGCGCCGGCCGAGCGCCGCGCGCTGCTCTCGCATGCCAGCCGCACGCTGATCAAGCAGGGCCACGCCGGCATGCTGGCGCTGTGGGGCGCGGGCTCGGCCTTCGAGGGCCGGTGCACGCTCGCGGTGACACCGAAGCGCGTCAAGGTCGGCGACAGCGTGGCGCTGACGCTGACCTTGCGCTCGACCTCAACCGCGGCGCAAGCGCTGCTGATCGACTACGCGGTGCACCATGTCAAAGCCAACGGCAGCACGAGCGCCAAAGTTTTCAAGGGCTGGAAGCTGACGCTCGACGGCGGCGAGTCGCGCACGCTGACGCGGCAGCATTCGTTCAAGGCGGTGACGACGCGGCGCTACCACGCGGGGCCGCACCGCTTCGAGATTTCGATCAACGGCGCCGCTGACCGCGTCGGCCGGCGTCAACCTCAGTCTGTGAAGCCGCCGCGGTCGCGTTTCTCGTCGCACATCGGGTCCACGCCGTAGCTGGCTTCGCGCACCCGGCCTTCGACCAGCCAGACCTGGAACCAGCGGCATTCGACGCGATGGTCGTAGCGGTACGACCAGACTTCGCCGACGCCGCGCCAGCCGACGCGCTGCTCGGCCGGCCGGCCCAGCCGGTCGCGCACATCGGCCGGGGTCTCGCCGGGACGCACGGCTTCGAAGTTGGCTTCGGTGAGGAGTTGCTGCACGCTCTGCACGCGGCCTGAGGCATCGACGTCGATGCGGTAGGTGTGTGCGCCCATCGGGCCGCGCGCGTAGTCCAGGCGCGTGCCGCCGTTGGGCAGCGTCGAGCGATCGGTCGGCTCGCCCATGCGCGCTCGCACGTCGGCTTCGGTCTGGCCCGGCTTCGAGGTCGCCGGGCCCGTACCCGGCGCAACCGGCGAGCGAGAAACGCAGCGCTAAGCGCGCTCGATGCGCGCGTAAGCGCTGTGGTTGTGAATCGACTCATGGTTGTCCACCTCGACGACGTAGCGGCCGATGCGCGGGTCGGCGTTGAGCGACAGCGCCACGTCGCGCACCAGGTCTTCGACGAACTTCGGGTTTTCGTAAGCCCGCTCGGTGATCCACTTTTCATCCGAGCGCTTGAGCAGCGCCCAGATCTCGCTCGAAGCGTTGACCTCGGCGAAGCGCACGAGTTCCTCCCAGGCCAGCGGCGCATGCGTCTCGACGCGGATCGTCACCGTCGAGCGCTGGTTGTGCGCGCCGTAGTCGGAGATTTCCTTCGAGCACGGGCACAGGCTCTTCACCGGCACGGCGACTTCGGTCCACACCGTCGATTTGCCCGCGCGCGCCTCGGCGATCCAGCGGCCCTGGTAGTCCATCAAGCTGCTGACGCCCGAGACCGGCGCGCGCTTGCGCAGAAAAAACGAAAAGCGCGATTCGATGCGGCCTTCGCTGGCGCCGAGCAGCACCAGCATCGCGCCGAGCTTGTCGCGCAGCACCTGCGCGTCGAGCGCCGCATCGAGCCCGTCGAGCCAGGCGACGAAGCGCGACATGTGCGTGCCCTTCTTCTCCGCCGGCAAGGCCACGTCGAGACTCCACAGCGCGGCCGTCTGCTGCTCGGCGCCGGCCACGCGCAGGCGCAGCGGGTAGCGCACGTCCTTCACGCCGACGCGCTGGATGGCGAGGTGGCGCTCGTCGCGCTCGCTTTGCGTGTCGGGGATGTGCAGGGCTTGGGTCGGGATGGGTCATGGTCGGCGTGGACACGAACAGTGCGAGCATCGCACTGTTTGTGATGCCGCGTCGGCGACCTAGCTTTTCGCGCGGATCAGAGCCGGTCGCGCGCCGAAGCGCTGCGCGATCGCGCGCGCAATGCCGTCGGCATCGAGGCCGTTGATCGACAGCAGCTTGGCCGGGTCGCCGTGCTCGATGAAGACGTCGGGCAGGCCGAGCGACAGCACCGGGTTGTGCAGGTCGGCGGCCTGCAGCGCCTCCATCACCGCCGAGCCGGCGCCGCCGGGCAGGCAGCCCTCTTCGACGGTGACGATGGACTCGTGCGTGCGCGCGAGCTCGGCCACCAGTTCGGCGTCGAGCGGTTTGGCGAAGCGCATGTTGGCCACCGTGCAGTCCAGGCGCTCGGCGGCGGCCAGCGCCGGGTAGAGCATCGTGCCGAAGGCGAGGATCGCGATGCGCTCGCCCTGCGCGCCGCACCTCGCCCTTGCCCCAGGGCAGCTCGTCGAGCTCGGCGCGGATCTCGGTGCCGGCGCCGGCGCCGCGCGGGTAGCGCACGGCCACGGGCTGGTTGCGGCGGAAGGCCGTCGTCAGCGCCATGCGGCATTCGTTCTCGTCGGCCGGCGTCAGCACGCGCCATGTTCGGAATGCAGCGCAGGTAGGCGATGTCGTACGCGCCGGCATGCGTGGCGCCGTCGGCGCCGACGAGGCCGGCGCGGTCGAGCGCGAACGTCACCGGCAGGTTCTGCAAGCGCCACGTCGTGGATCAGTTGGTCGTACGCGCGCTGCAGGAAGGTCGAGTAGATGGCGACCACCGGCTTCAAGCCTTCGCAGGCCAATGCCGGCGGCGAACGTCACCGCATGCTGCTCGGCGATGCCGACGTCGAAGTAGCGCGACGGAAAGCGCTTGTGGAACTCGACCATGCCCGAGCCCTCGCGCATCGCCGGCGTGATGGCGACGAGCTTGTCGTCGGCCTCGGCCATGTCGCACAGCCACTGGCCGAAGACCTGCGTGAAGCTCTGCTTGGGCGGCGTCGCCGGTTTCTGGATGCCGACGGCGGGATCGAACGGCGTCGGGCCGTGGTACTTGACCGGGTCGGCCTCCGACAGCTTGTAGCCGTAGCCCTTCTTCGTCACCACGTGCAGGAACTGCGCGCCGGGTTTGTCGCGCAGGTTCTCCAGCGTCGGGATCAGCGAATCGAGGTCATGGCCGTCGATCGGGCCGACGTACTCGAAGCCGAACTCCTCGAACATCGTGCCGGGCACGACCATGCCCTTGGCATGCTCCTCGAAACGCCGCGCCAGTTCGAACAGCGGCGGCGCGTTCTTCAGCACGCCCTTCACGCCTTCGCGGGCCGTGGCGTAGAAGCGGCCGCTCATCAGACGCGCCAGGTACTTGTTGAGCGCACCGACCGGCGGGCTGATCGACATGTCGTTGTCGTTCAACACCACCAGCAGGTTCGGCGACTTGCCGGCGTGCGGCATGCCGGCGTTGTTCAGCGCTTCGAAGGCCATGCCGGCGGTCATCGCGCCGTCGCCGATGATCGCCACCGCATGCCGTTTCTCGCCCTTGTGCTGCGCGGCGATCGCCATGCCGAGCGCGGCCGA
Source organism: uncultured beta proteobacterium (assembly GCA_963816315.1). Classification (GTDB taxonomy): domain Bacteria; phylum Pseudomonadota; class Gammaproteobacteria; order Burkholderiales; family Burkholderiaceae_C; genus CADEEN01. The sequence goes on along the minus strand of CAWFJZ010000029.1, from coordinate 197,527 downwards.
GATCGAGGTGCTGCTGTGCGCCGTGCCGAAGGTGTCGTACTCGCTCTCGTCGCGGCGCGGAAAGCCGCTGATGCCGCCGAGTTGGCGCAGCGTGTCCATGCGGTCGCGGCGGCCGGTGAGGATCTTGTGCGGGTAGGTCTGGTGGCCCACGTCCCAGACCAGCCGGTCGTGCGGCGTGTTGAAGACGTAGTGCAGCGCGATCGTCAGCTCGACCGTGCCGAGGTTGCTCGACAGGTGCCCGCCGGTGCGCGACACCGACTGCAGCACGTAGTCGCGCAGCTCGCGGGCCAGCGTGCCGAGCTCGTCGCGCGAGAGCTTGCGCAGATCGGCCGGGCTGTCGATGCGGGCGAGCAAGGCGGCGGGGGTGATGGCGTTCATGGCGGTCCCTCTTCTAATGTTCTCGATCGACGATGCGATCGGCGAGCAGCGCCAGGCGCGCTGCATCGGTGAGGCCGCTGCGGGCCAACGCGGCATGCGCTTCGTCGCGCAGCTCGAAGCTGTGGCGACGCGCAGCGTCCAGACCCATCAGCGAGACATAGGTCGGCTTGTCGTGGTGCTCGTCCTTGCCCGCGGTCTTGCCGAGCGTCTCGGAGCACTGCGTCACGTCGAGGATGTCGTCCACCACCTGAAACGCCAGGCCGATCGCGGCGCCGTAGTCGGCCAACGCCTGCCACGCGCGGTCTCCCGTGTCACCGCAGGCTGCGCCCATCAGCACGCTGGCTTGCAGCAGCGCGCCGGTCTTGCGGCGGTGCATGTCGCGCAGCGCGCGCTCGTCGAGCGCCACGCCGATGCTGGCCAAATCGATCGCCTGCCCACCCGCCATGCCGGCGTGGCCGGCGCTGCGGGCGAGCAAGGCGCACAGGCGCGCCTGCAAGGCCGGCGCGATCTGCGCATCGTCGTCGGGCGTCAGCACTTCGAAGGCCAGCGCCTGCATCGCATCGCCGGCGAGCATCGCCTGCGCTTGGCCGTACTGCACATGCACCGTGGGCTTGCCGCGGCGCAGCACGTCGTTGTCCATGCACGGCATGTCGTCGTGGACGAGCGAGTAGGCATGGATCAACTCGACCGCAATCGCCGCGCGCATCGCGGCCGCATTCGAACCGCGCGTGGCCTCGCAGGCCGCGAGCACGAGCAGCGGGCGCAGGCGCTTGCCGCCGTCGAGCACGCCGTAGCGCATCGCTTCGCCGAGGCCGGCCGGCGCATCGGCCGGCACCCAGTCGGACAGCGCAGCCTCCACCGCCTGCTGCTCGCGTGCCACCCAGGCGTCGAACGAATCGGACTTCATGCTGCGGTGATCATGTCTCGGGCGCGCTCCAGGTCTTGAGCTGCCCATCCTCGAGCACCTTGACCTGCTCTTCCACGGCTGCCAGCCGCGAGCGGCACAACTCGAGCAGCTCGGCGCCGCGCCTGTAGCTGCCCAGCAATTGGTCGAGCGGCATCTGACCGTCCTCCATGCGTTGCACCAGACGTTCGAGTTCGGCCAGTGCCTCTTCGTAGGTCGGCGGCGGGGCTTCAGCGATGGCAGAAGTGTGACGCGGCATTTCGGGTCATGAAAACTGCGGACGATTGTAGTCACGCCCCTACAGGCAAACCCGTGACTGCGGGCAACCGTTGGAGAAGCCTCACCAATCGCTGCGCCTTGCTTGACCCGTCACGAACATGGTCGGCACCCCCTGACTACAATCCGCCCCCTGCCGAGGCCCACGATCTATCACGAGGGTACAGCCCCTGGCTCCCGACAAACGTCGCCGTGACGCTGTCGGGTTTTCGTGATGGTTCTTGGAGACCCTGAGACCATGTCTGACCTGAGCATCGGCCGCCAAGCGCTCCACCCGAGCGTTTCTTCCCAACTGAGCGTCGAGACCTACTTCGACGAAGCGCTGTACCAGCGCGAACAGCAGACCCTCTTCAAACCCGGCCCGCGCTATGTGGGGCATGCGTTGTCCGTGCCCAACGAGGGCGACTACCACGTGATCGCGCACGAAGGCGACGGCCGCGCGCTGGTGCGCAACGGCGGCGGCATCGAGCTCGTCTCGAACGTCTGCCGGCACCGCCAAGCGGTGATGTTGCGCGGGCGCGGCAACACCGGCAGCAACGTCGTCTGCCCATTGCACCGCTGGACGTACGACCTGCAAGGCCAGCTCGTCGGCGCGCCGCACTTCAAACACGACCCATGCTTGAACCTCAACCGCTACCCGCTCAGCGAGTGGAACGGTCTGCTGTTCGAGAGCACGGGACGCAATCCCTTGACCGACCTGGCGAAGATCACCGGGCGCGCCGACCTCGACTTCTCCGGCTACGTCTATGACCGCACGGTCGTGCACGAGTGCGACTACAACTGGAAAAGCTTCATCGAGGTCTATCTCGAGGACTACCACGTCGGCCCGTTCCATCCCGGCCTCGGCAACTTCGTCAGTTGCGACGACTTGCGTTGGGACATGGGCGCGGAGTTCTCGGTGCAGACCGTCGGCGTGGCCAAGAGCGGCAGCGAAGCGCTCGGCAAAGCGGGTTCAGCCGTGTACCAGGCGTGGCAGGAGCAAGTCCTGCGCTATCAGAACGGCACGCCACCCAAGCACGGCGCGGTCTGGCTGACCTACTACCCCGGCGTCATGGTCGAGTGGTACCCGAACGTGCTCGTCGTCTCGACGCTGATCCCCAAAGGCCCGCGCAAGACAACCAACATCGTCGAGTTCTTCTACCCCGAAGAGATCCACGCCTTCGAGCGCGACTATGTGGAAGCGCAACAGGCCGCCTACATGGAAACCTGCATCGAAGACGACGAGATCGCGCTGCGCATGGATGCCGGGCGCGAGGCGCTGATGAAGCGCGGCGACAACGAGGTTGGGCCGTACCAGAGCCCGATGGAAGACGGCATGCAGCACTTCCATGAGTGGTATCGGGGGAAGATGGGGCGCATCGAGGGCTGACTGGCCAAGCAGGCCAACATGAATCTCCAAACGCTCGATGCCGCGAAGGCCGCGCCGGACAGCGCACGCAGCCAGCTCGTCGCCCTCGCCGCCGCACTGGCCACCATGCTGGTCGCGCCGTGCGTCCAAGCCACGCCCTATTGCGAAGGCAAGGTGGCATCGGACACGCTCGAGGAACAGCAGGAGATCACGCTGGCCTTGCTGCGCGGCAAGAAGTTCGACGCCTTGCAGCGCCGCATGGACGGCTTCCTCGACGCCTATGTGGCCGGCCGTGCCAGCGACGAGGACCTGTTCTACGCGTTCGGTGCGTTCGACCGCTGGGGGCCGTTCCTGACGCCGTTGATCGAGGAGTGGAGCGCCCTGCGTCCGAAGTCCTTCGCCGCGCGCCACGCCATGACCTTGCACCTGGCCGCCGTTGCATGGCAAAAGCGTGGTGAGCGTCTGGCCCGTGAGACATCTCGTCAGCAGTTCGGCGAGTTCGACAAGGCGCTGGCCGCTGCGCAGGACAGCGCGGTACGCTCGATCGCGCTTCACTCCAAGCCGATCCTCGCCTACCAGGCGTTGATGGCCACGGGCAAGGCGATGCGTTTCGATCCGTCGCGGCTCGGCCAGCCCGCCGCGAAGGAGGCGCGCAGCGCCAAGGTGCCGCGCCCCGATCTGCTGCCGATCCTCGCCGAGGCCGAGCGAGTGCAGCCCGACAACACGATCGTGCGCGTCGCGTATGTCTGGACGCTGGCGCCGAAGTGGTCGGGCAGCCTCGAAGCGCTGCAGGACTACGCGAAGCCTGCCACCCACGCCCGCTCGATGAGCGCCGATCGCGTGGCCCGCGTCGTTTACGAAGCCACCACCGAGATCGCCTCCGACAACTGGTTTCGCGGCCGGTTGGACGAGGCGGCAGACTCCTACGCCGTGGCCGCGCGCATGTGCAACCTCGCGCGGCCGTGGCTCGACATCGCCAACATCCGCATGGAGCAGAAGCGCCCGGCCGAGGCGCTGACGGCCGCCGACGCCTACCTCGAGCGCGAGCCGGGCAGCCTCTTCGGCCGCGCCTTGCGCATGCGCGCGCTGCGGCCCCTGGGGCGGCACAACGAAGTGGTCGAGTTGGCGCGGGCGCTGTCGCCCGAGGGCGTGCCGGAAGCGACCTACGTGCTCGGCGAATATCACTTGAGCGGCGAAGGCGGCGTGGCGCGCAACCCCGCCGAAGCGCGACGACTGATCAGCGAGTCGGCACGCTCGGGCTACGAACCGGCGATCGCGCGTTTGGCGACGCTGAAGTGACCGATGCGCGCCTCGCCTTTCGACGCCGGCAGCACCCGTCACGGTAGGGTCTGCCGCACGCCCGAGCTTGCGAAGACGCGGCAAGTTGATGCGCACGCACTCGGCGGCGGATGGCCAGCGGGTCGACTGTTGCCCTCTGCGCCTGTGCGCCGGATCCCCCAAGTTTGAACAACGCCAGCCAGTGGACGGTGGGTGATCCGCGGCGCACAGTGGTGCCACGGATCGCGTCGAACGCCTGGCGGTACAGCGCAGTGCCGAGTCTTGCGGTTCTACAAAGAGTACTCGGCGAGCGCTGCCCCGGCGCTGGGCGCGGCTTGGCGGCACGGTGTGCCGCTCGAGATGGATAGCAGCTGCAGCCGAGTTGCCCGCGGCTGCCTGCGACGAGCGACGACGAGGTACCGCCAACGCCGCGCCGAGCGCTCGTGCCACGGGTGTGGTCTCACGATCCTGCGCCGCCAACGCAGTCCTACCCGCACTCCAGGAGAACGATGATGTGTCGCCACCACCCACGATTCCCGCTGATTGCCACCACGCTCGCACTGTTCATGACCTCGGTCCATGCCAACGTCGTCACTGACTGGAACCAGACCGCGCTCGACACGAGCGCCGCCGACACGCCGCAGACCTCGTGGCGGGTGCTGGCGATGACGCATGGGGCGATCTTCGATGCGCTCAATGCGATCACACGCACGTACAAGCCGTATCTGATCCAGCCGCCGGCACTACCCGGCACGTCGCAAGACGCCGCCGGCGCAGCGGCAGCGCACACCGTCTTGAGTGCGCTCTACCCCGCGCAAAAAACCAAACTCGACGCGGCGCTCAAGACCACGCTGGCGAGCGTGGCCGACGGCGCGGCCAAGGACGACGGCATCGCGCTCGGTCGTCAGGTGGCCGATAAATACGTGGCCACGCGGGCGGCCGACGGCGCCGATCGCAAGATCGACTACACGCCTGGCACGAGCCCGGGCCAATGGCGGCCGACGCCGCCCGCGAATGCGCCTTTCAGCTCGGTGGTGTGGTCGCAGGTGACGCCGTTCGTGCTCTCCGCGCCGCTCGAGGTGCCGGCGCCCGGGCCGCTGGCCATCGACAGCGCGCCATACGCCAAGGAAATCGATGAAGTCAGGCGCATGGGGGCGCGCGACTCGAAAGTGCGCAATGCCGACCAGACCGCCGCTGCGATCTTTTCGCTGATCAAGGGCACCGATTTGTGGAGCGCGGCGGCGCGCGCAGCGGCGGCCGAGAAGCGCACGCGCCCGATCGAGAACGCGCGCATCTTCGCGCTGATGAGCATGGCCACGCTGGATGCGACCATCGAGGGCTGGGCCATCAAGAAGCAGTACCCGCTGTGGCGTCCGATCACCGCCATCCGCGAGGCCCCCAGCAACGCCGACCCGAAGTGGGAGCCGCTGCTGATCACGCCTTCGCATCCGGACTATGTCTCCGGGCACTGCATCACCGCCGGCTCTGCGGCGCGCACGCTGGCGCTGCTGTTCGGCGGCGATGGCACGCGCTTCAGCGCGACCTACGGTGGCGGGTTTGGCCTCACACGCAGCTTCAGCGGTTTCGCGCAGGCCGAGAAAGAGATCGAGGACGCGCGCGTGTGGGCAGGCATCCACACCCGCTCCGCGGATATGGACGGTGGCATCGTCGGGCACAAGATTGCCGAAATCGTCGTCCAGCGGGCGATGACACCGCTGGACCCCTCATCGACAAAAACACCCTGAACCGAGGGCGGCGCGCTCGGCAGCGGCGGCGCATCCAATCGCGTCATTCATCACGGCGCCGCCGCACCGTGCTTCCTGCACGGCGGCGCGCCGTGCCCCGGCGTGACTTGCGAGCTTGTCGCCGTCGAACCCGCCGCTACCCTGTGCGCCTTCCCGATGATTCGTCCAAGCGGAGCCGACAAGCCGATGCGCAAGAAGCCGACCCCCACCAAGGATTCGATCGACGCCCCCTTGAAGGAGCGGCGCGCAGGTTTGCAAGGCAAAGGTGCCGCCAATCCGCTGCAACGTCTCAAGGGCGCGCTCGGCCGGCCGGTGGCGCTGGAGTGGCGCGGTGGTCAGCCGCACGTCGTCCTCGTCGAGCGACGCAGCGCAGCGCGTCTCGGTCGCTCGCAAGCTGATCTGTGCGAAGAGCTGCGCGCACGCCTGCTGGCGCAGGAAGCGGGCGAGACCTCCAAGCTGCTGCGCCACCTGATCGTGGTGCATGAAGCGCTCACGCGCAAAGGTTGGGAGGGTGTCGGCGCACTGCCGGCCCCCGTGTTGGCAAAGGCCATCAGGCAAACCGACATGCTGGCCAGCGAAGACCCATCGCCGGCCCTGACGCAGCTCGCCCAGCGCTTGCGTCTGCAGCATGCCGCGGCCGTCGCGCGCGATCACGCGAAGGAGGCCCACGGGACGCCGGGCGACGACGATGTGAACGCGCGCAATCGCGTCGAGGTCACGGAAGCTTCGTACAAGGAATTCGAGGACCTGGAACGCAGCTGGACGCGCACCATGCCGTCCGACCTGGCGCCGTTGTCTGCCGAAGGCTGACCGCGGCCGCTCACGCCGTGCCTGCCGGCGCCACCCAGCGCTTGCGCCGCTCATGCACTGCCGTCAGATCGATCTGCGGCGCGTGCTCGGCCACGAGCGCAAGCACCTCGCCTTCGAGCGCATAGAGCATCGCAAAGGCGTCGGGCAGCGGCGCCGCGAGCAGCGTCTCGACGCGGTCGGCCAGGTTCGCCGGCGCGATGTCCAACTGCTCGGCGAAGCGGTGCATGCGCTTGAACTGGTAGAGGGTGAAGTACTGTCGGTTCAGGCCGGCCAGCGTGCCGAACAGGCGGTAGCAGGCATCGACCTGCATCTCGCGGCACCACAGCGCGCTGTCGCGGTGCAGCAGGTAGGTGAACCATTTCCACGGCGTCGGCTCGCCGAGGTGGTGGCGCATCATCGCGTCGCTCAAGGCCGGCGGAAACTGCGCCACGCGCGAGCGCCATTGCCGCAGCCGCGGTGCGCCGAGCAGCGCTTCGGCCTTCAGCAGCCCTTCGGCGATCTTGTGGGTGAGCGTTGTCGGGTCATGCGCGACGAGCACCGTGTCCAGGTCTGCATCCAGGATGCGCCTGTCGGTGTAGGCGATCTGCACCTCGATGCCATCGACGTCGAAACCGACCGCGAAGCTGTCGTCGTCGGGCGACTCATTGCGCCAGGTCCACGGGCCGCCGCCGGCGCGCTCGCAGGCCGCGAGCAGTTCGGCCTGCGCGGGGATGGTCTCGAAGACGACGCTCATGTCGATGTCCGAGCGCTCGTCGGCGATGCCGATGACGGTCGAGCCGAAGAGCATTGCCGTGATAGCGCCTGGCGCGAGCGCTTCGTGCGCGTTGGCGACGCGCTGCGCGATCGCACGGCGCAGCGCCGACGGCGCGAGCGTCTGCGGCGCGGCGGGCGGCTTGCGGGCCATGAGCGGCCGACCCCGGCTGCGCACGCGACCGGCCATCGGGGCCTGCCGGTCAGGCCAACACCGCCAGCCCAGTCACGTCTTCAGCGCAAGCCAGCGCGCGGATGCGCCGTGGGCGTTGACGCCAAGCGCGTGCTGTCAACGGCCGCACCTACACAAGCGTCCATCGCGATCCGCACGGCATCGAGCGGTTGCAGCCCAGGCGTCGAATTGAGAAGGCCGGCCGCGTAGCGCGAAATCCATGCAGCGGTGGGCCGGGCGGGTAGCGAGTCATGAAGGGCCATGCAAACCTCCGAGCGGGCGGTGATGTTGCGCGTGGCGGGCGGCGCTGGTCAACGCTTCGTTCAGATTGGCAGGCGACTTTGCAGTCGGTAACCAATCTGGGCTTGCGCAATCCGCAAGTGCGAGCTTCGTCACTCGAAGCCGTCCCATTCGTCTATGCTGACCGTGGCACTCGAGGAAGCGCAGCATGTGCAAGCGACTATCGGCGTGGCTCCTGGTCCTCCCCTTGGCGGCGGCCACAGCGCAACCGCTGAACATCAAGCCCGGAGCCTGGGAGATGACGATGACGAGCGCCGCACTGCCCAAGCCGGTGGTGGAGAAGGAGTGCATCACCAAGGCCGACATCGCAGAAATTGCGGCCGAGGCGGACGAGGATGACGAGGGCGATTGCAAGGCCGTCGCGCCGCCGATCGTCAGCGGCAACCAATGGTCGGCCGACAAGCTGTGCAAGAACGGACGCAAGGTGCGCGCCGTGTTCAGCGCCGAGTCGCCGGAGCGAGTCCAGGGCACGATCGTCAGCAGTGGCAGCAAGGGCTCGGTGACGGTGCAGGTCTCGGCCAAGTGGCTCGGCGCCAGTTGCGCCGGCATCCGCTAGTCGCCGCCGCCGCCACACCCCCCGCCGCCGCACCCCGAATCACCGCCGCTGCTGCTATCGCCGTCGCCGCTACTGCCGCCATCACTGCTGTCGCTCGCCGCCGATGCGAAATCGCCGCCGCAGTAGATCACTGAAGTGGATGCTCCGTCGTCGCCGCGGCGTGTGACCAACGCGCTCTTGCAGTCGAGCGCGTAGCTGAATCCATCGGCGACGCCGAGCTTGGTGTCGAGCGCGAACAGCAGTGGCAATCGCGTCGGTGCGCGCGGGTTGATGTGGTCTTCCTTGCAGGCGTGCCACCAGGTGACGTGCAGCCCCTTGTCGGCCTTGCCGCCGGAGCCGACGGACACCGCGGGCGTGTGGTGCAGAAAACCGCCGAAGGCGCCTTTGCAGAACGCGTCGTAGTTTCGCGTGAAGAGGATGAACTCGTGCCACAGGTCGTCGGCCACCTGCGACGGCATCGAGACGTACTTGCGTCCGCTCTTCAGATACGCCAGGAAGAACTGGCGCAGCGCGTTGGCGGTGAGCTGGCATTCCTTCAGGCCGAGTTCGGGCCGCTTCTTGCGCAGGTTGTCGAACAAACCCTGCGGCAGCACGTAGTTGCGGATGAAGGTCTCGCGCCGCGCAATCCGGCGCTGCATCCACAACGCCAGCGAGATGAACAGCAGGGCGACCGTGACGAAGGTCAGCATGTTCAGTACGTGCCCGGGTACGCGCCGCCGTCAAGGAGGATGTTCTGCGCCGTCAGGTAGCCGGCCTGCGCGCTGCACAAGAACGCGCAGACCTCGCCGAACTCTCCCGCCATGCCGAGCCGCTGTGCGGGGATCGCCTTGGCCCGCGCGGCCGTCAGCTCGGCAACGCTCTTGCCGCTCTTCTCGGCCGCCGTCTGCATCGTCTTGCGGCTGCGGTCGGTGTCGAAGAAGCCGGGCAGCAGGTTGTTGATCGTCACGTTGCGCGAGGCCAGCCGGCTTTGCCGCGCCAGGCCGGCGACGAAGCCGGTGAGCCCGCTGCGCGCGCCGTTGGACAGGCCCAGCGTCTCCATCGGCGCCTTGACCGCGCCCGAGGTGATGTTGACGACGCGGCCGAAGCCGCGCTCGGCCATCGCATCGACCGTGGCCTTCATCAGCTCGATCGGCGTCAGCATGTTGGCGTCGATCGCGGCGATCCACGCCGCACGGTCCCAGTCGCGAAAGTCGCCGGGCGGCGGGCCGCCGGCGTTGTTGACGAGGATGTCCACCTGCGGGCACGCCGCGAGCGCCGCCGCACGGCCTTCGGGCGTGGCGATGTCGCCGGCCACGGCGCGCACCTGCACGGCAGCGTTCAATCCGCGCAGTTCACGCGCCGTGGCTTCGAGCGCCTCGGCGCCGCGCGCCGTGATGCAGACGTTGACGCCTTCACGCACCAGCGCCTGCTGCGCAGCCCTTGCCCAGCCCCTTGCTCGCCGCACAGACGAGCGCCCATTTGCCTGCGATGCCGAGATCCATTTCAATGCCTCCATTTCGCGAGCAGCCACACGCCCGCCAACACCAATACCGTGCCCGCGAGCACCCAAGCGGTGAACGGCTCGCCGAGCACCACCACACCGAGCAGGACCGTGCTCATCGGCCCGACCATGCCGCATTGCGCCGCCAGAGGCGCGCCGATGCGCTCGATGGCCATCATCACCATCACCACCGGTGCAAACGTCGTCAGCAGCGCGTTGAGCAGCGACAGCCAGATCACCGGCTCGGGCACGAGCGCAGCCGACGGCGCGCGCAGCACGAACAGTTGCGCGATGGCGAACACGCAGGCCACGCTCGTCGCCGCGCCGGTCAGGCGCAGCGCGCCGATGCGGCGCACGACCTCGCCGCTGGCGACGAGATAGACCGCATACGACACGGCGCTGGCAAACACCAGCGTCGCACCGAGCGCCACGTTGGCGCCCTCGAAACTCAGCTCGTGGCTGAAGACGATCAGCACGCCGGCGTACGACAGCGCAATGGCGATCATCTGCCGCGGCGACACGCGCACGCGCAACCACAGCACCGACAGCAGCAGCACGAGCGTCGGGTTCAGATAAAGGATCAGCCGCTCCAGGCTCGCGGTGATGTACTGCAGGCCGAAAAAATCGAGCAGGCTGGCCAGGTAGTAGCCGCAGAAACCGAGGCCGATGATGTTGGCCCAATCGCGGCGCGTGAACGCCGGCTTGCCGCGGCCGGCCCACCACGCCAGCGCCAGGAACAGCGGCAGCGCCAGCAACATGCGCCAGAACAGCACCTGCACTGCATCGACGCCGTGGCGGTACATCAGCTTGGCCAGGATCGCCTTGCCCGAGAACGCGATGGCCCCAGCCGTGGCCAGCGCGATGCCCTGCCACGGCGTCTTGACCGCAGCGGCCGCGCTCAATGCGACTCGGCGACGTACTTGTTGCCGTTGGCCTTGAAGCGGTCGATGCCGCGCTTCAGATCGGCCTGTTCTTCGCACGGCCCGGCGCACACGCGCACGAGTTCGGCCAGGCGCTGCTCGGCGCGCGGCAGCTCGCCTTTCATCAGGTAGAGCTCGCCGGAGTACTCGAGCGCGCCGCGGTGCGCCGGCGAGACCTTGAGCGCAGCGTCGTAGTAGCGCTCGGCGGCCGGCAGGTCGGGCGGCGAGAGCTTGCGGTGCGCAAAGCCCATCAGGTTGTTCCAGTCGCCGCTGCGCGCGTCGCCCACCTTCTTCAGCTCGGCCACCGCATCGGCCCAGCGCGCGGCCTTGATGTGGGCGCGTGCGGCAGCGAGCTTGTCGGGTGCTGTGGACGCCGCTGCGGGCGTCGTGTCGGTCGTATCGACCGCGAGCGCGGGCAGGCAGGCCAGCAGCAGTGACAAGGGCAACCACAAGAGCTTGTTCATCGGGCAACTCCAAACAGACAGGACGCCATCATCCCCGATCGCGCGAAGAAGCTGTGAATGGACCCGGCGCGCCCGAGCGGGCCGCGCAAACGGCGCCAATCAAGGCGCAAGGCACAGCCATAGCTTGTGCTATGGCGAGCACTTGCAACGCCGAGTGGCGTCGTTTGCGCGGGACGAGCGGGCGTGGCGGGTTCGTTCACAGCTTCTTTGGCCTGCGTTGCAGACACCAATGCGACTCGACCTGGCTGAATCCGACCGAGCGGTAAATGCCGATCGCCACGTCGTGCGGGTCGGCGCACATGACGAGGCGCTTCAACTTCAAGGTCTCGAAAGCGTGCGTGCAAACGTGATGCACGAGCGCGCGACACAACCCGCGGCGCCGCCACTCAGTCTGCGTTTCGACGTACTGAAAGCGGCCGAGCCCTTCGGCGCCGCTGTGCACCAGCCCGCAATCGGCGGCCAGCACGTCGCCCACCATCGCCCCGAACCACTCGCCGATGCCTGCCTGCTGCATCGCCTGCATGCGTTGCATGGCGCTGCGGCGGAAGACACGGTAGCCGTCGGCCTCGAACGATTCATCGCGTGCGCGCACCTGGGCCTCGACGGCGAGGTCGGTCTCCTGCGACAGGTCGAGTGGGCGCAACACCAATTCCGGCATCTCGTGCACCGCGGGCGGGCGAGCCAAGTCCGCGGGTTCGAGCGTCAGCACGGCGGTATCGTCGAACTCGTCGATGCCGGCAGCGCGCCACGACGGCAAGGCATGGGGCAACGCAGTGGCATTGACGCCGAACGCCAGGTGCTGGGAGTCGGGCTGCCGGCGCGCGATCTCGTCGTCGAACCGGCGCAGCCAATGCGCGAGGTCGCTGTCGCGCGGCGCCTCGGGCAGGATCAGGCAGTTGCCCCAGTAGTACGTCGGATTCGACGGCGAGCGCACGACAATGCAATCGTCGCATTCGACGATCTCGCCGCCGAAGCCGCAAGCCAGCAGGTGCGAGCGCCAGCCGAGACCGAGTTGGTCGATCTTCAAAAGCCAGCCGCTTGTCCGTCACGCCGCGAATCGCTGGCCGCGACATAGCCTTCGACGGCAGGGTCACCCAAACGCCAGATGAATTGGCCGGCGCCGAAATCCATGTAGCTGTCGTCGATGCCGACGAGCTGATGGCCGAGCGCGCGCAAGCCTTCGACGGTGGCCGCCGGCATGTGGCGCTCGACGTTGACATCGAGCCCTTCGTTGAAGCGCCAGCGTGGCGCGTCGCAGGCGGCCTGCGGGTTCTGGCCGTGGCAGAGCATGCGCACCAAGGTCTGCACATGGGCTTGCGGCTGCATGTTGCCGCCCATGACGCCGAAGCTCATCACCGGCGCACCGTCTTTGGTGAGGAAGCCGGGAATGATCGTGTGGAACGGCTTCTTGCCCGGCGCCACGGCGTTCGGATGCTTGGCGTCGAGCGAGAAGCCCGCGCCGCGGTTCTGCAGGCTGATGCCGAACGTCGGCTCGACGACGCCCGAGCCGAAGCCCATGTAGTTGCTCTGGATGTAGCTGACCATCATGCCGCGCTCGTCGGCGGCGGCGAGGTAAATCGTGCCGCCCTTGACGCCGTAGCCGGGTCCGAAGCGCTGCGCGCGTTGCGGGTCGATCAGCCTGGCGCGTGAGGCGAGGTACTGCGCATCGAGCAGTCTCGACGCCGGCCCTTCCATGTGCCGCGGGTCGGCGATGAAGCGATAGACATCGGCGAAGGCGAGCTTCATCGCTTCGATCTGCAAGTGCTGGCAGGCCGCGCTGTCGATCGCCATCGAGGCGAGGTCGAAGTGCTCGAGCATGCCGAGCGCCATCTGCGCGGCGATGCCCTGCCCGTTCGGCGGGATCTCGTGCAGCGTGTGGCCGCGAAAGTCTTGGGCGAGCGGTTCGACCCACTCGGGCTGGTACGACGCGAGGTCAGACTCCGCCATCGCGCCGCCATGCTGGCGTGCGTGTGCAGCCAGCGCCGCCGCGATCTCGCCGCGATAGAACGCCTCGCCCTTCGTCGCGCCGATGAGCCGCAACGCCTTGGCCGCGTGCGGCATCGCAAAACGCTCGCCGACATGCGGCGCGCGGCCGTGCGGCAGGAAGGTTTGCGCGAAGCCGGGCTGCGAGACCAGATCGGCCACGTTCGATGCCAGCGTCCATTTCTGCTGCACGACCACCGGCACCGCATAACCGCGCTCGGCGATCTCGGCCGCCGGGGCCATCAACTGCTCGAACGGCAGCTTGCCGAAACGCTTCGACAGCGCCGCCCACGCTGATACCGCACCGGGCACCGAGACACTGTCCCAGCCGCGCAGCGGCATCGACGTGCGCTCGCCGAAGCGCTCGCGCGTCCACGCCGCCGGCGCCGGGCCGGAAGCATTGAGTCCATGCAGGCGCTCGCCGTCCCACAAGATGCAGAACGCGTCGGAGCCCAGGCCGTTGCTGCACGGCTCGACGATCGTCATGCACGCCGCCGTGGCCACCGCCGCATCGACGGCATTGCCGCCCTGCTGCAGCATGCGCAGGCCGGCCTGCGCCGCCAGCGGGTGCGACGTCGAGACGACGTTGCGCGCAAACACCGGCAGCCGCGTGCTCGGGTAAGCCGCCGAGAAATCAAAACCAGTCATCGACATCACTGCTCCGCTGAGATTTTCCGTTCCGCAATCGGACCTGCCCGACGCGCGCTGTCATGACACGCATCATCTCGCAGTCTTTCGGTACGGTGCCTGCGACGGGTTTCTTCCCTCGTCGCTAGGGGTGGCGCGAGGCCCACGAGCGCCTATGTTCGGATCAGCGCATGGTGCGCACCAGGAGACCGAGATGCGAAGAAGAATCCTCACAGCGGCTGCAGCGCTGTTGGCGTTGCCGATCGTGCGCGCCGACGACGACCACGATCATCACGACCGCGACGGCCACAAGCGCAGCAGCGTCACCGTGTCCTTCGGCGCCGGCCTCAACACCGCGCAGCCGGGCAACGCGGCCAACCACCATGTGCTGCCGGCGGTGATCCGGGTCAGCGTGGGTGGCGTCGTCAACTTCGCGGTGGCCGGATTCCACCAGGTCTTCATCTACCAACCCGGCAAGAGGCCCGAGCATGTGGTGCTGCCCACCGGCACGCCGCCGCCGTTGTTCATCAACGACCTCGACCGCATTTACTACCAAGGCATCGCGCCGGCCGGTGGCCCGCTGGGCACGGCATCGACGACGAACCCGCTGAACGGCAGCAACCGCGTCGAGCCGGTGTCGTTCGACAAACGCGGCGCCTACCTCGTCATTTGCAACGTGCGGCCGCACTTCCTCGACGGCATGAAGGCCTGGATCGTCGTCAGCGATTAACGTGGCAAGTCCGCAATGTCGTCGAGCGACTGCGCGATGTAGCGCTTGACCTTCAACGGCACCTCGCCGGTGTGAAAGGCCATGCGCTGCTCGCGCAGACCGGCGTCGAAGGCCGAGAAGCGTTCGAGCCGGCGCTGGTGCTCGATGAAGTTTTCATCGACGAAGTACTCGAGAAAACGTCCCGGCTGCGCGGCGTCGCGGAACAGGCCCCATGACAGCGCGCCCTGGCGCAGCCGCGCGCGGCGCGTGCGCTGCATCACTTCGGTGAAGGCCGCCGCGCGGGCAGGATCGATCAGGTACTCCACCGTCACCATCACCGGGCCGTCGTCGTTGGCCACGTCGATCGCGGGCTCGGGCATGTTGACGATCGGCGCCGGAGAAAAATCCGGGTCGGGGTGCGACTCGAGCGAGCGTCTGCGCAGCACGACCAGCATCAGCACGCCTGACGCCGCTGCCGCCGCCACCGCGGCCGAGACGTTGAACCAGCTCGCCATCTGGCCCCACAGCAGCGAGCCCGCGGCCGCGCCGCCCATCAGCGCCATCTGGTAGATCGACATGCCGCGCGCGCGCACCCAATCGGGCAACACCATCTGCGCCGAGATCGTCAGCGAGTTGGCCACCGAGATCCACGCCATGCCGACCAGCACCATCGCCGGCAGCGCGATCCACAGCGTGTGCACATAGACGATCAGCACCGACAGCAGCGCATGCAACAGCGTGCCCGCCGTGATGAACTGATCGCGGCTCCAGCGCGCGCGCCAGCGCGGGAAGTACAGCGCCGCGAAGATCGCGCCGCCGCCGAGACACGCCAGCATGACGGTGAACGTGGCCGGCCCGCCGCCGTGCATGTCCTTGGCCACCAGCGGCAACAGCGCCATCAACGCCGTCGATTGCAGAAAGAACAGGAAGATGCGCATCAGCACCAGGCGCAGCCGCGGCGATTGCCGCGCGTAGTTGAAGCCGACGCGCATCGCGCCGAGAAAACGCTCGCCCGGCAGCGTGCTCGTCTTCGGCTGCGTCTTCCACGTCAGGATCAGCGTAAACGCCACGCCTGCCAGCAGCGCGTTGAGAACGAAGACGAAAGCTTCGTTGACGGCGGCAAGCATCGCCCCGGCGAGCACCGGGCCGATGACGCGCGACAGGTTCATCGCGATGCCGTTCAAGGCGATCGCCGGCGAGAGCTGTTGGCGATCGACGATCTCGGGCACGATGGCGGCGAACACCGGCCAGCGCATCGCCAGGCCGACGCCGTTGACGAAGGTCAGCCCCAGCAGCAGGTTGGCCGACAGCGCGTCGGCCAGCGACAACGCCGCCAGCACGAGCGCATTGACGCTGACCCACAACTGCGTGCCCGCGAAGTAGCGCCGGCGATCGACGATGTCGGCCAGCGCACCGCTGGGCAGGCCGAGCAGGAACACCGGCAGCGTCGAGGCGGTCTGCACCAACGCCACCATCACCGGGCTGCTGGTGAGCTGCGTCATCAGCCACGCCGCGGCGACGTCGTTCATCCACATCGTCAGGTTGGCCGCCAGCCAGGCGAACCACAACATGCGAAAGGTGCGGCCGTGCAGCGGCGCGAGCGCGGGGGCGGCGGCGATGGCTGCGAGCGGACGGGGCAAGGGCATGGTGTGCCGAGGCACTGTAGCGCGCCTCAAACCCTGCTTCCTGCTCGGTTTGCGGCGGCGCCGTCAGCGATCAGGCGCCACTCACCACGCAGCGCCGAACACACAGCGCAAGTCATCGATCTGCGCTGCGGTCAGCGGCGTCGGCTTGGGCGTGCACGTCAGCCACAGCCGCGCCGTTTCTTCCAGCTCTTCGAGCACGGCCATCGCTTCGGCGGGGCTCTTGTGCCAGACGTTGGGGCCGAGGCGGTCGAGCATCACGGCGCGCAGTCGGCGTGCCGCGCGCGGCGAAACGCGCAATGCGATCGGCCACGGCGTCGGCCGACGCCGGATCGCCGGGCCGGTGGTATGGGATCAGTGGCACATGGCCGACCTTCATCACGAAGTACGGCGTGATCGGCGGCACGATGTCGTCGTTGCTCCACACGCCTTGCAGCGTCAACGCGACGAGGTGCGTGCTGTGGCTGTGGATCACGCAGCGCGCGTCGGGTGCAGCGTCGTAGATGCGCCGATGCAGCGCCAGTGTCTTGCTCGCGGTGTCACCGCTTGTCTGCGCACCGTCGCTGCCCACGTGCGCCAGGCGCGACGGGTCGAGAAAACCGAGGCAGGCGTCAGTGGGCGTGATCAGGAACGCACCGTCGTCCAAGCGCACGCTGATGTTGCCCGCGGTGGCGTGCACATACCCGCGGTCGAACAACGACTTGCCGACTCGGCAGATCTCGTCGCGCAAAGTCGATTCGCTCATCGCACGACGTTCAATGCGCCCGCTGGTGGCTACTTGGCAAGCGACTGCAGCGCAGGGTCCTTGCCCGCCAGTTCGACCGAGCGAGCCACATCCTCGTCGAGCATCAAACCGTCGGCGCGCAACTGCTCGGCGCTGGCGCGCACGCGCTGCACGTAGGCGGCCTGCGTGCCGTAGCGCTCGGCCAGCGACGCGCGCGGGTCGCGCTTGGCGGCCCGTTCCGGCGCATCTTTGGAGAACGGCAGGTAGCTGCCGTTGAGGCCGCACAACTGCCCTTCGGCAAAGCCGGCCTTGCGCACGTTGAAGCCGGTGTGCGTGGCCAGTGGCGCGGCGACGTCGGGCGCGCGCACGCCCGCAATGTCATTGCCATCGCTGTCGGTGCGCGGTACGAGCACGGCATAGCGCTTGGCCGCATCGACGCGCAATGGCGTCACCGAGTGGTCCACCGGACTCAGCTCGTTCAACTGCGCCGGCACCTTGAGTCCGAGCACGGCGAGGTCGGGGAAGCCCATCGCCGCGGCTTGCGGCAACACCAGCGTGCCCGCCGCCACCGAGGGAAAGCGGCTGGCCGGGGGCTGCTGACCGTCGCGCGCCCAGGTGATGAGCCGGGCCATCAGCACGCGGTAGGTCGAGGCCTGGCGAGCCGGGTTGTTCGAGCACCTGGCAGATGCCGGCGCTCGGCGTGCGGGTCGGGGCATGCTGGGTCGCCGACATCAGATAGGCCCGCACATCGGCCGGCAGGGCGAGGTCGCGGCCGGCGCTGTCGGTGACGACGAGCGATGCGCGCGCCTGCCAGAACTCGAGGCTGCTGTCGAGGTGCATCAGCTTGGGGCAGGTGTCGTCAGCGCGGCACTTGGCGAAGATGCCGCCGCTGCGGCCGGTCAGCGCGTCGGTGGTGGTGCCGTACGTGAACGGGAACTGATCGCCGTAGAACGAATGGTCTTCATGCTGGCGCGAATAGCGGCCCGGCTGCGCCCAGCGCACGTTGGTGAAGGTCTTGCGCGAGCCGGCGATCGTCGGCATGGCGCCGTCGAAGACTCGGCCGCCGCCGGGCGCGGCGTTGAAGCCCTGCCAGATGAAGTCGCGCAGGAAGCGGCCCGATTGCGAAATGCCCAGGGCCACCGTCACGTTGGGACGGATGTCGGCCAGCGGATGCGTCTGGCCGCGCGCGTCGGGCTGCGGCGCTTTGAGGAACGTCACCACGTCGCGCACGGCGGCCATGCCCAGGCCGAAGGGTTTGGGGTCGCGCGCCTCGTAGCGGAATTGGTAGATCGCACCGGCGTCGAAGCCGGCAGGCCGCGTGATCTCGATTTCACTCGCGCTGGTGAAGCGCCAGGCGGTGGCGGGCACGACGCCCTGCGACGAACCCGGCTTGGCCTGCACCGTGAGTTCGGCACTCGCCGGCGAGAGGTTGGCCGCGGGATAACTCAGCGCGAGCTTGCCGACGGCCGCGGCGTCGTCGAAGACGATCTCCTCGACGCTGGTGCCGGTGATCGGCTTGCCGCCCACGGTGGCAACCGGCAGCGCCATGCCGACGCTCTGGCTGCTGGCGCCGAGCGGGATGTCACCTTGCCAGCCGACCCAGACCAACGTGTGGCCCTGGCGCATGGCCCAGCCGGTGCCGACCTGATCGGCGGTCTCGGCCTGGATCGGCCCTTCGTGGACGAATTCGAGCAGCAGCTTGCGGCCGCGATTGGCCGCTTCGAACACCATCGCACGTGACGCTTTCGTGGCATCCCGCGGCCGCAGCATGACGACGTTGGTGCGATAGCGCACGGCACCGTCGGCATCGGCTGCGCCGACGAGGTCGGCGATCGAGCGATTGGCCGGATGCTTCGGATCGACCTTCATGTGCGCAATGGCGGCGATGAGCTCGTAGTCGCCGACATCGCCGAAGCGCGTGGCGCCGAAAGCCGCCTTGCGCTCCAGGATTTCGAGGCGCTCGACCACCGACGCCGCGCCTGTCGCAGTGCGCCTGTCTTGCTGCGAGGCACAACCGCCCAGCAGCACGGCCGCGATCAGCCACGCGCCAAAGGATCGAAACTTCTGTTGAGCAACGGCCATCGTGTTGTCTCCTGAGGCGGGTGTTCGTGCTTCAGCCGTCGAACGGCAGGCCGACGTAGTTCTCCGCCATCGCAGTGGTCGCGGCGCGCGACGAGACGAGGTAGTCGAGCTCGGCGCGCTGCAGGCGCTGGCCGATGGCGCCGGTTTCGGGCAGCTTGTGCATCAGCGAGGTGAACCACCACGAAAAGCGCTCGGCTTTCCAGATGCGGGCCAGGCAGCGCTCGGAGTAGCGGTCGATGCCCTCCTCGCTCTTGTCGCGGTAGAACTGAATCAGCGCGCGCGACAGGAAGCGAACGTCCGAGGCGGCGAGGTTCAGGCCCTTGGCGCCCGTCGGCGGCACGATGTGCGCGGCGTCGCCGGCGAGGAACATCGCGCCGAAGCGCATCGGCTCGGCGACGAAGCTGCGCAGCGGCGCGATGCTTTTTTCGATCGACGGGCCGGTGACCATCGTCTCTGCGGCCTCGGGGTCGAGCCGGCGGCGCAACTCGTCCCAGAACGCGTCGTCGCTCCAGCCTTCGACCTTGTCTTTGAGCGAGCACTGCACGTAATAGCGCGTGCGCGTCGGCGAGCGCATCGAGCAGAGCGCGAAGCCGCGCTCGTGGTTCGAGTAGATCAGCTCATGCGCAACCGGCGGCGTGTCGGCCAGGATGCCGAGCCAGCCGAAGGGATAGACCTTCTCGAAGATCGACAGCGCCGCAGGCGGCACCGCGGCGCGGCAGGGCCGTGGTAGCCGTCGCATCCTGCTATGAAGTCGCAGCGCAGTTCGTGCGGCTGGCCGTCGTGGGTGTAGGTGATCGACGGCGTTTTGCTGTCGAAGCCGTGCGGCGCCACGTCCTTGGCCTCGTACACCGTCGGCAGGCCGGCCGCCGCTCGCGCGGCCATCAGGTCGCGCGTGACCTCGGTCTGGCCATAGACGATGACATGCTTGCCGCCGGTGTGGCCGGCCAGGTCGATGCGATGCCGCGCGCCGCCGAAGCAGAGTTCGAAGCCGTCGTGCACCAGGCCCTCGGCATGCATGCGCGCGCCGACGCCGGCTTCGTCGAGCAGATCGGCGGTGGTCTGTTCGAGCACGCCGGCGCGGATGCGGCCGAGCACGTAGTCGCCGTTCTGGCGCTCGACGATGACGTTGTCGATGCCGGCTTTGTGCAGCAGTTGCCCGAGCAGCAGACCCGACGGGCCGGCACCGACGATCGCGACCTGGGTGCGATGCGGCGCGGCGCTCATCAGGCAACCTCCGTGCTTCGCACTTCGGTCCATTCGCCCTTCGGGCGGCCGGGCGGCCTCATCGCCTCAAGCCTCTTCTTGGAACGCCTCTTCTCGCTTGGCCTTGATCGACGGCAAGCAGACCACGACGATCATCGCCAGCGCCGCCAGCAGCAGCCCGGCCGACAGCGGCCGCGTGGCGAACGTCGTCCAGTCGCCACGCGACAGCAGCAAGGCCCGGCGCAGGTTCTCTTCCATCATCGGCCCGAGGATGAAGCCGAGCAGCAGCGGCGCCGGCTCGCAGCCGAGCTTGTAGAAGACGTAGCCGACGACGGCGAACATCGCACCCATATAGACGTCGAATGCGTTGTTGTTGAGCGTGTACAGGCCGATGCAGCAGAACGTCATGATGGCCGGGAACAGGAAGCGATACGGCACCGTCAGCAGCTTGATCCAGATGCCGATCAGCGGCAGGTTCAGCACCACCAGCATCAGGTTGCCGACCCACATGCTGGCGATCAGGCCCCAGAACAGTTGCGGGTTGCTCGTCATCACCTGCGGGCCGGGCTGGATGCCCTTGATCGTCATTGCGCCGACCATCAGCGCCATCACCGCGTTGGGCGGGATGCCGAGCGTGAGCATCGGGATGAACGAGGTCTGCGCGCCGGCGTTGTTGGCGCTCTCCGGGCCGGCCACGCCGCGGATGTTGCCCTTGCCGAACGGCACTTCGTTCGGGCCCATGCGCATCTTCTTCTCGACGGTGTAGGCCGCAAACGACGCCAGCAGCGCGCCGCCGCCGGGCAGCACGCCGAGGATCGAGCCGAGCGACGTGCCGCGCAACACCGCCGGCCACGCGTCGTGGAAGTCCTGCTTGGTCGGCCACAGGCCCTTCACGTCCTTGGTGAAGACCTCGCGGTGCTCGGCCGGCTGGCCGAGGTTGGCGATGATTTCGCCGAAGCCGAACACGCCCATCGCGATGGCGACGAAGCCGATGCCGTCGGTGAGCTCCGGGATGTCGAAGCTGTAGCGCGGCACGCCGGAGATGACGTCGGTGTTGATCTGGCCGAGCAGCAGGCCGAGGATGATCATCGCGATGGCCTTGACCAGCGAGCCCGAGGCCAGCACCACCGCGCCGATCAGGCCCAGCACCATCAGCGAGAAGTACTCGGCCGGGCCGAACTTGAAGGCCAGCTCGGTCAGCGGCGGCGCGAAGGCGGCGATGATGATCGTGCCGACGCAGCCGGCGAAGAACGAGCCCAGGCCGGCGGCGGCGAGCGCGGCTCCTGCCCGGCCCTTGCGCGCCATCTGGTAGCCGTCGATCGCCGTCACCACCGAGCTCGATTCGCCCGGCACGTTGATCAGGATCGCCGTCGTGCTGCCGCCGTACTGCGCGCCGTAGTAGATGCCGGCGAGCATGATCAGCGCCGGTGTCGCATCCAGCGCGTAAATGCTCGGCAACAGCATCGCGATCGTCGCCACGGGGCCGAGGCCGGGCAGCACGCCGATCAGCGTGCCGAGCAGCGCACCGCCGAAGGCGTAGGCGAGATTGATCGGCGTGAAGGCGACGCCGAAGCCGAGGGCGAGGTTGGCGAGCAGATCCATGTCGTTGTTCTTTCTGTCAGGCCATGAACCAAGGCTTGAGCGGAATCGTCAGCTTGAGGCCCCAGATGAAGATGACCCAGCTGAAGACCGTGAGGATCGCAGCGTTGAACAGCGCCTCGCCCCAATGAAACTCATCGCCGGCAAGTGCGGCCACCATCACCAGGATCGGCAGCGCGATGAACATGCCCAGGTGCGGCAAAGCCCAGCCGAAGATCGCCACCGTGGCGGTGATCATCAGCAGCGGCTTCCAGGCCCACTTGCCGATCTTCTCGCCGTCTTCGGTTTCGATGGTCAGCGCTTCGAACAACAGGAACGCGCCGAGCAGCGACAGCAAAATGCCCAGGCCGAATGGAAAGTAGCCCGGGCCGGGGCGCGCCGAGTTGCCGAAGCTGTAGGTCGTGGCGCCCCATGCGAAGGCGACGCCAACGACGAGGAACATCAGACCGGACCAGAAGTCGCGCTCGCTCTTGATTTTCATGATGTCGCTCATCTCCCCCGGTGATACCGGATGTGCGACGCATTCTAGGCACCGCGAGGGTGGTCGCTGCTGTGGGTTACACGTAAGGGCGCTGCGCCACGCCTCGCTTTAGCGCACACGCCGAGCACTACGAAACGCCGGTCAGCAGATGCGGCGCCGTTCCAGTCGCCGCCCGCCGAAACTTCGACGGCGTGACGCCCATGTGCTCGCGGAAGAACCTCGAAAAGTTGCCCGGCGTCGAGAACCCGAGGTCCAGCGCCACCGAGGTCAGCGGCTGTTCCTGCTGCACCAGCCGCCGCACCGCCTCCTCGACGCGCACGGCGCTCCAGAACACCTGCGGCGTCGTGTTCAGTTGATCCTTGAAGAGCGCAAAGAAGTGGCCGCGCGACAGCCCGACCCGCGTCGCGACTTCCTCGACCGCCATCGGCTCGCCGACATGCTCGCGCATGTAGGCGATCGCGGCACGAAGCCGGCGGTCCAGCACCGGCGCGTTGGGCGTCAGACCCTCTGCATTGACCGGCGCACCCGATGAGTGGATCGCGGCCAGCAGCAGCCGCTCGACTTCGCCGTCGATGTCCGCGCCCGGCTGCTGGTGCGGCGACACCATCTGGTCGAGCACATGCCAACAACTCTGCCGCACGGCCGCATCGATCGGCACGCTCGGCGATGAAAAGAAAAACGGGCGTCCGCTCGAAGCGCGGCGCTCGTCGAGCCAGGGTTTGGCGATGTACAGCACGAGGAAGACCGCCGGTCCGCTGCGGTCGAGCAGCCGCGCGTCGTGTGACTCGTAGGCGTTGGTGCCGAGTGCGATCTGTTCGCTGTAAGCCACCCGCTGCGATCCGACATGCCCTTCGACCCGCGCGCCCCCCAGCCAGAGCGCGAGCTGCGTCTCCGCGTGGGCATGGGCCACCAGGTCGTCGCGCAGTTCCAGCACCACCGCACGGCCGAAAGCCCCTTCGTGCAAGGCATAGGTCTCGTGCATGTCGTCGTCTCCATCCCGTTCGGCGCTCTGAGGCCCACTTCGGGAAAGTACTTAGCGCGCGATCTGACTTTGCGATAAGCCGGCACACGCGTTGATAAGCATGTTATCTCCGCGCTTCCTAAAGTCACTCATCCCCACCGAACGAAGAAGGAGATGGCATGCGAATCGCATCATTCGACCTCAAAGGCCAGCGCCAAGTCGGCCTCGTGGCCGCCGACGGCAAGACCGTCACGCCGCTCGCATTGAGCGCGGAGCAGGCGCAACGCGGCGCGCAGTGCCTGATCGACATGAAGGTTTCAGGTGTTGCGGCGCCGGCGCCGGCCGGCCAAGCGCTGCAAGTTGAGCGACGTGCAGCTCGAAGCGCCGCTGCCGCTGCCGCGGCGCAACCTGTGGTGCGTCGGCCGCAACTACCACGCCCATGCCAAGGAGTTGTCGGCCTCGGTGTTCAAGGACAACGACGCCAATCCCGATGCATGGCCGATCGTCTTCACCAAGGTGCCGGAGTGCGTGGTCGGCCCGTTCGACAACGTGCTGCTGCCGTCAGGCGTGTCCGACGCCATCGACTACGAAGCCGAGCTCGCCGTCGTCATCGGCAGCGGCGGCAAGAACATCGCGCGCGCCGATGCGATGCAGCATGTCTTCGGCTACACGGTCGTCAACGACGTGACCGCGCGCGACGTGCAGATGCGCCACCAGCAGTGGGACATGGGCAAGTCGTTCGACACCTTCTGCCCGATGGGGCCGTGGATCGTCACGGCCGACGAGTTCGACGGCACGAAGACGCGCGTGCGCTGCTGGGTCAACGGCGAACTGCGCCAGGACGGCCCGACCGAGAACATGATCTTCGACATCCCGACGTTGATCGAGACCATCTCGCGCGGCATCACGCTGTATCCCGGCGACGTGATCGCCACCGGCACGCCCGCCGGTGTGGGCATGGGCATGAAGCCGCCGCGCTACCTCAAGGCAGGCGACGTGGTGCGCGTCGAGATCGACGGGCTGGGCGCCATCGAGAACAAGTTCGTCTGAGGCGCGGCCATGAGCACTCGAGTGATCCAGGGCCTGGCGGTCGAGATCGACGGTGAAGGCGATGCGCTGTTGTGCATCCACGGCTTGGGCGGTTCGTCCAACACGTGGACGCCGCTGATGCAAGCGATCGAAAGCTTCAAGGTCATCCGGCCCGATCTGCCCGGCAGCGCGCGGTCGGCCTTGCGCGGCGAAAAGCTGTCGATCGACGTCTATGTTTCAGCGCTGGAGGGACTGCTGGCCGAGCTGAACGTCGAGTCGGTGCACATCGCAGCGCATTCGCTGGGCACGATCGTCGCCCAGCACTTCACGCTGCGCAATGCGTCGAAGGTGAAGTCGCTGGCGCTGTTCGGCCCACTGCTGGCGCCACCCGACGCGGGCCGCCCGGCGATCGCGGCCCGCGCGACGCTCGCCCGCAGCGGCTTGACGGGCCTGCAACAGATCGCCGACGCCATCGTCAAAGGCGCCACCAGCCAAGAGACGAAGGCGCAACAACCCGCCGTGCTCGCTTTGGTGCGCGAGAGCGTGATGCGCCAACCCGCCGAAGGCTATGCGCAGAGCTGCGAAGCCTTGGCGCAAGCGCAGGCCGCCGCCATCGACGGCATCCACGTGCCGGCGTTGCTCGT
This sequence comes from uncultured beta proteobacterium, assembly GCA_963816315.1. Lineage (GTDB taxonomy): Bacteria > Pseudomonadota > Gammaproteobacteria > Burkholderiales > Burkholderiaceae_C > CADEEN01. The sequence continues at coordinate 172,461 of CAWFJZ010000029.1, read as the reverse complement.
CACCGGCGACCAGGACGGCGTGGCGCCTGCGGTGAACGTGAAGGCCATGGCCGAACGCGTCTCCGGCTGCCGCGTCGTCGTGCTCGAAGGCTGCGGCCACTGGACGCCCTTCGAGAAACCGCAAGCGTGCATGCAGGAGCTGCAGCGCTTCCACGCCGGCATCCGCTAGTTCCCGTTCCCACGTTCAACCCACCACCGGCCTTGGAAACAAGGGCGCCTCGACGTGGTGTTGCGCAACGCGATCAATGCCGGCGAGTTTCCCGGGCCGCGTTACCTCGCCGGCAGCCAGGAGATCACGACCATCGGCGCGCTCGGCGACAACACGCTGCCGCACATGCCGTTCGAGGAGCTGAGCTTCGGCAGCGTCTGCAGCGGGCCGGAAGAGATTCGCCGCTCGGCGCGCACCTTCATCAAGTACGGCGTCGATCACCTGAAGATCAACCTGTCGGGTGAATACATCGCCGGCATCGCGGCCGAACAATCGCCGTTCGCCGAAGACGAAGTTGCCATGCTGGCGCAGGAAGCCAAGCGCTACGGCAAGCGCATGGCCGCGCACGCGCGCTCCAGCGAGTCGGTGAAGCAGTGCGTGCGGCATGGCATCGAGATGATCTTCCACGCCAGCTTTGCCGACGAGGAAGCGCTCGACATGCTGGAAGCTGCGAAGGACAAGCACTTCGTCGCCCCCGGCATCGGCTGGCTGATCCGCACGACCTTCCATGCGGCCGAGTACGGCATCACCGAAGCGGTGGCCACCCAGATGGGCTACAAGCGCGAGTTGGAGATCGCCACCGAAGGGCTGCGCAAGATGCACAAGCGCGGCATCCGCATCCTGCCCGGCGGCGACTACGGTTTTGCGTGGATGCCGCACGGCACCAACGCCAACGACCTGCAGTACTTCGTCGATTACATCGGCATGACGCCGGCGCAAGCGCTGCGCGCGGCGACGAAGCTGGGCGGCGAGATCATGCAGCGGCCGAACGAACTCGGCATGCTCAAGCCGGGCTACCTGGCCGACATCGTGCTGGTCAACGGCAACCCGCTGCACGACCTTGCCGTGCTAACCGACCCGGCCAAGGTTCAGTTGGTGATGAAGGACGGCGTGATCCACAAGGATTGCGCGACGCCTGTGCCGAACGAGGCGGCGCTGCGTCTGCCAGGCGCCGATCGGCCGCTGCAAGAAGAGGGGGTGAAGGAGGCGTTGGCAGCGGGCGTGAAGTGAGTCCATGACGGCGCTGCGGGTGCCAGCTGCAGTGGCTGCCCCCGCGCCGTGCTCGGGTCACCCCGCGTGATGCCCTTCCCAGGCCGGCGTCGTGCGCAGCACTTCTTCGAGCGTGGTCACGCCTTCGGCCACTTTCATCACGCCGGCGGCGCGCAGCGGGTGCATGCCGTCGGCCAGCGCTTGCCGGCGCAGCGCATCGGTGTCGAGCGTCGGGTGGATGTGCAGGCGCGCGGCTTCGCTCATGTGCAGCAGTTCGTAGAAACCGACGCGGCCGCGAAAGCCGGTCATGCGGCATTCGAGGCAGCCCACCGGCTTGTAGGCGCGCGGGTTGCCTTTCAACTTCCACGGTGCGATCGCGGCATCGAGCAGCGCGCGGTCGGTGTGCTCTTCGGGTTGCTTGCAGGCGTTGCACAGCGTGCGCGCCAGGCGCTGCGCGAGCACGCCGATCACGGTGGCGGAGATCAAATACGGCGGCACGCCGAGATCGACCAAGCGCGTGATCGCGCTGGCCGAATCGTTGGTGTGCAGCGTGCTGAAGACGAGGTGGCCGGTCAGCGCCGCCTGGATCGCCATCTCGGCCGTTTCCAGATCGCGGATTTCGCCGACCATGATGATGTCCGGGTCCTGCCGCATCAGCGCGCGCACGCCGGCGGCGAAGTTCAGGTCGAGCGCGGGCTGCACCTGCGTCTGGTTCAGCGCCGGCTCGATCATCTCGATCGGGTCTTCGACCGTGCAGACGTTGACTTCGTCGGTGGCGAGCTGCTTCAGCGTCGCGTAGAGCGTCGTCGTCTTGCCGCTGCCGGTCGGGCCGGTGACGAGGATGATGCCGTGCGGCTTGGCGACCAGCGTGTTCCAGCGCAGCGCATCGGCAGGCGAGAAGCCGAGCGCATCGACGCCCTTGCCGACGGTCTGCGGGTCGAAGATGCGCATCACCATTTTTTCGCCGAAGGCGGTGGGCAGCGTCGCCAGACGCATCTCGATCTCGCCGCCCGGCTGGCCGCTCATCTCCGGGCGGATCGTCTTGATGCGGCCGTCCTGCGGCCGCCGGCGCTCGACCACGTCCATGCGGCCGAGCAGCTTGATGCGCGCCGTCATCGCGTTCATCACCGTGATCGGCGCCTGATAGACGGTGTGCAGCACGCCGTCGATGCGAAAGCGGATCGCGCCCATCTCGCGCCGCGGCTCCAGGTGGATATCGCTGGCGCGCTGGTCGAAGGCGTATTGCCACAGCCAATCGACCACCTGCACGACGCCTTGGTCGTTGGCGTCGAGCGTCTTGTTGTTCTTGCCGAGCTCGACCAGCTGCTCGAAGCTGGCCAGCGCGCTGGTCTCGCCCGTCTTCACGGCGTTCTTGATCGAGCGCGCGAGCGTGAAGAACTCGGTCGTGTACTTCGCAATCTCGGTCGGGTGCGATACGACCAGGCGCAGCTTCTTCTTGGTGTGGCCCTCGATCTCCTTGACCCAGGCGTTGTCCAGCGGCTCGCAGGTCGCCACCGTGACTTCCGTCAACGCCACCGACACCGGCAGCGCGCGCTTCGACTCGGCGTAGGCCACCGACATCACATCGGCAACGCGGCCGACATCGACCTTCAGCGGGTCGATGCGCAAATACGGCAGGCCGATGTGCGCCGCCAGCCATTCGGTCAGCGCTTCGGAGTCGAGCGCGCGTCCTTACTTTCGCGCGCATCGACCAGGGCCGCGTTGCCCAGGCGCAGCAGCGGATGCTGGCTCGAGTCGCCGGCGCCGAAGCGGATGCGCACGCGGTTGGCGTCGGCGGCACTGATCAGGCCGTCTTCGTGCAGGCCGTTGAGCAGAAATCGCCAGTCGAGCCGGCCTTGGGGAAATGCTTTTTTCATGTCGTTCTGTAGGGTCGCACCATCTTCAGCCACTTGCGAGCGGGCAGACCGTATTCGCGCTCGATGACAGCAGCGCGCACGAGCAGTTCCTCACGGTCGGGCACTTCGATGCCACGCGCGGCGATGACGACCGTGTTGCCTTCTCTCGTCGGCTGCAGGCTCCACACCTGGTCGCGGCCGAAGGCAGCGGCGATGCGCGCGGCGCTGGCGGCGAAGCTCGACGCGCGGCCGAACAGGTTGACGCTCATCACGCCGCCGGGCGCCAACACGTCGCGGCACTGCGCGTAGAAGGCATCGCTGTCGAGCACCGGCGCCGCGGCGTCGTGGTCGTACAGATCGACGTTGAGCACCTGCGCTGTGCCAAGGTGCGCAGCATCGGCAACCCACTCTCCCGCATCGGCTTCGATGATCGACAGCCGCTCGTCATCGGCCGGCAGCTTGAAGCCGTGATAACACGCCGCGATCACGGCCCGATTCACCTCCACCGCGGTCACACGCGGCATGCGCAGCACCGAGTGGCAAAAGCGCGTGATCGACGCGGCGCCGAGGCCGAGTTGCACCGCATGCCCGGCCGCCACCTCCGCGCTCGGCCGCCACAACATCCAGGCCATCATGCGCTGCACGTACTCGAGCACGATCACGCGCGGCTCGCGGATCAGCATCGCGCCCTGCACCCACGGCGTGTCCAGGTGCAGGAAGCGCACGCCGCCGTGCTCGGAGATGGTGGCGAAGGGCAAGTCGGAAACGTCGGATCGCATGGCGTGACGATAACCGCTTCAAGGCTTGGCCTTGATCGACAAGCGATGCGCCCCCGGCCCAGCGCGCGCCAGCGCATCACCCGGGTTGCGTAAGGCGCAGCGCTGGAGCGACAAGCAGCCGCAGCCGATGCAGTCATCGAGCGTGTCGCGCAGCTTTTCCAATTGCGCGATGCGCTGGTTCAGATCGTCACGCCATTGCCGCGACAGGCGCGACCAGTCGGCGCGCGTCGGCGCCTTGTCGTGCGGCAGCGTGTCTAACGCCGCCGCAATCTGCTCGAGCGAGACGCCGACGCGCTGCGCGGTGCGGATCACGGCGATGCGGCGCAGCACGTCGCGCGCGTAGCGGCGCTGGTTGCCGGCGGTGCGCTGGCTCGTGATCAGGCCCTTGGCCTCGTAGAAATGCAGGGCCGAGACAGCCACCCCGCTGCGCTGCGCGACTTCGCCGACGGTCAGGTGGGTCACAGGGCATCCCCAAGAATCGCTTGACCTCGAGTTTAGTTGAGGTTCTAAGGTTCGAGCACCTCACCCAGGAGATCGCCATGACCGACTTCACTTGCGAACCTTACGTCGAGCACATCAACGCCACCGTGCAGGACATCGACCGCGCCGTGCGCTTCTTCACCACCGCGCTGCCCGAGTGGCGCGTGCGCGGCGGCGGCACGCTGGACTGGTACGGCAAGCCAATCCGCTGGCTGCACGTCGGCGGCGACGCGCACTACATCGCGCTGCAAAGCGGCGGCGACGGCCCAGGGCCGCACTGGCAATCGCACCGCACGGCGATCAAGCATGTCGGCATCGTCGTGCCCTCGGTGCAGGCGGTGGTTGAGCGCCTTCGGGCCGCCGGCTTCGAGCTCGACCATTGGGGCGGCGAAACCACGCAGCGCCACAGCGCCTACGTCATGCTCGGCGACGACTTCCAGGTCGAGTTCGTCGAGTACAAAACGCAAGACTCGGCGCTGCGCAACGCCTATGCTTGAACGAACACCTCGCGCCACGCCGCCAGCTTGCGCTCGAACGACCAGCTCGCATTGGCCGGGCTGGTGGATGGCAGGCGGTGCACCGGCAGGCCGAGCGCGCCGGTGACGTTCATCGAGCGCGCCGACTCGCTGCCGTTGTGGGCGATCGCGGCGAGCTTGGGCAAGCGCGCCACGAGGCCGGCCAGGTCATTCGGCTCGGCGTCTTCGATCGCGCTGTCGAGGCTGCCTTCACGGCGGCAGGCGCCGTACACGTCCCAGATGGCCAGGCCGTGGCGCTGCGCTTGCGCGATGCGCTGCGCGTACGGCAGCACCATCAGATCGACGTCCCACAGCGCCGACAGGATCGGCCAGAACAGGTTGCGCGGATGAGCGTAGTACTGCTGCGATTGCAGCGAGGCCGCGCCGGGAAAGCTGCCGAGCACGAGCAAGCGCGCGTCGCGGCGGGCAATCGGGGCCAGGCCTTGCAGCGCCTCGGTCATCTGACCCCCAAGGGCCTGCGGCCCTGCCCCCCGAGGGGGCGCGAGCGCCTCCGGAGCGGCCGCGCGGCGCTCACAGCTTTTCCAGACGCGGCAGCGCGGCGCGCACGTTGGCGCTGGTGCGTGCCGCCGTGTCTTCCAAGCTCCAACCGCGCAGCGTTGCGAGTGTGTTCGCAATCCGTGGCAACTGTGACGGCTCGTTGCGTGACGGCGCTTGCGCGGCGCGGTCCTCGGCTTTCACGTAAAGCCATTGCGGCGGGATGTCGGGCGCGTCGGTTTCGAGCACCGGCACGTCGTCGGGCAGCGTGGCGGCGAGGTGGCGGATCTGCAGCGCGCGCTCGAAAGTCATCGCGCCGCCGAAGCCGAGCTTGAAGCCGCGCGCGGCGAACTGCTGTGCTTGCGCGTCGCTGCCGTTGAAGGCATGCGCGATGCCGCCGCAGACCTCGATGCGGCGCAGGTGCTTGAGCAAGCCGTCGGCCGAGCGCCGCACATGCAGCACCACCGGCAGGCCATGCGCGCGCGCCAGTTTCAACTGCGCCGCATAGAAGCGCTCCTGGCGCTCGCGGTTCAGGCCGGGAACAAAATGGTCGAGGCCGATTTCGCCGACCGCCACCAGTCGCGGATCGTCTTTGCAGGCGTGCAACGCCTGCGACAGCTTGTCCAGATCGTCGTCCGCCGCGCGATCGACATACAGCGGGTGGATGCCCAGCGCATAGCTGAGATGGGCCGCGTGCGCCAACTCGCGCACGCGCTCGAACGAGGCCACATCGACGGCGGGAATGACCTGCATCGCCACGCCTGCGGCAAGGGCGCGGGCTCGCACCGCGTCGCGGTCGGCGTCGAACTCCGCGGCGTCGAGATGGCAATGGCTGTCGATCCACATCAGCCGTTCATTGTCGTCATGCAGGGGCATCCGCGCCGTGCTACTGTCCAATCCGCGTGGCAGGCTTTGCTGCACGCAGCAGGAGTTTCCCGCATGAAGCGCACCCCGCTCTACAGCGCCCCCCGCCGGCCCGCCGCAACACCGCCGGCCGCCGCCGAGGCCACGCCTGCTGCCGTGGCGGCAGCACCGCCGCCGGCCAGGAAGGGGCGGCGCTGGCGCAGCGCGATGCTGGCCACGCTGGCGCTGCTGCTGACCGCGGCGGCGCTGTGGCAGTTCGGGCCCAAGTTGCCGAAACCGCTGACGCAGAAAGACATCGACCGCGCGGTCCTGCACACCCTCACCAAGACACCGCTGCCCGCGCCGGCCGCCAAGGCCTTTGCGGCGGTGCGCGGCTCGGTGGTCAAGGTCGTGGGCTACTCGCGGCCCGAAGCCAAGGCCGGCGACGGCAAGCCCGATGCCAAAGCGAAGAACTTCATGGGGCCGGAGTACGAAGAGCCGGACGAGCGCGGCGTCGGCAGCGGCGTCGTCATCGTCGATAACGGCACCATCCTGACCAATCTGCATGTGGTGCACGGCGCGCGGCGCATCAAGGTGATCTTTGCCGATGGCCTCGAGGCCGATGCCGACATCGTCGGCCTGCAGCCCGAGAACGATCTGGCGGTGTTGAAGGCGCGCAAGATTCCGGACGACCTGATGGCCGCGACGATGCGCAGCACCGGCGACCTTTCACCCGGCGACCGCGTCACTGCGGTCGGCTTCCCGTTCGGCATCGGGCCTTCGGTCTCGCACGGCGTGATCTCGGGCCTGAAGCGCGAGTTCCGCTCGCCCGAAGGCAAACGCATCCTGACCAACCTGATCCAGTTCGACGCCGCCGCCAACCCAGGGAACTCCGGCGGCCCGTTGGTGACTGACGACGGTGAAGTCGTCGGCATCGTCACCGCGATCTACAACCCGACGAGCGAGCGCTTCTTCGTCGGCATCGGTTTTGCCGTGCCGATCGAGAACGCAGCCCAGGCTGCGGGCATGCCGCCTTTCTAGGAGTGATGAATGTCTGAGCGAATGAGTGCGAGTGAATCGGGCACCTTGATGGAGCAACTGCTCTACGAAGTCAAACGCATCGTCGTCGGCCAGGACAAGTTCCTGGAACGCGTGCTGGTCGCCATGCTGGCGCAAGGCCACCTGCTCGTCGAAGGCGTGCCCGGCCTGGCCAAGACGCTGACGGTGAAGACCCTCGCGCGATCGTTCGACGGCCAGTTCAAGCGCATCCAGTTCACGCCCGACCTGGTGCCGGCCGACCTCATCGGCACGCGCATCTTCAACCAGAAGAGCGGCGAGTTCAGCACCACGCTGGGGCCGGTGTTCACCAATCTGCTGCTCGCCGACGAGATCAACCGCGCGCCGGCGAAGGTGCAGAGCGCGCTGCTCGAAGTGATGCAGGAGCGCCAGGTCACGATCGCCGGCGAGACGCACCGCGTGCCCGAGCCCTTCCTCGTCATGGCCACACAGAACCCGATCGAAACCGAAGGCACCTACCCGCTGCCCGAAGCGCAGGTCGATCGCTTCATGATGAAGGTGCTGGTCGGCTACCCGAGCGAAGACGAGGAGTTCGTCATCGTCGAGCGTGTCATCGGCCCGGCGATCGACATCGGCTCGGTGATCACGACGCAGCAACTGGCGCAGTTGCAGAAGGAATGCCGCGCGGCTTATGTCGATCCGTCGCTGATCACGTATGCGGTCAAGCTCGTCGCGGCCACGCGCGAGCCGGCAAAGGCCGGCCAGACCGATCTGGCCAAGTACGTCGCCTTCGGTGCGTCGCCGCGCGCCACCATCTGGCTGATCGAAGGCGCGCGGGCCCTCGCCTTCCTGCGCGGACGCAACTACGCGTTGCCGGAAGACGTGATCGACCTCGTGCCCGACGTCCTGCGCCATCGCGTCACGCTGACGTACGAAGCGATGGCCGACGGCCTCACGGCCGACAGCTTCATCGAGCGCATCGTCAAGGCCGTGCCGGCTCCCGCCAAACCCTTGCGCGCCGCCAATGGCTGAGACTTCACCGCTGACACCGCAAGCGCTCCTGCAGAAGCTGGAGTGGAAGGTGTTGAAGCGCCTCGACGGCGCGTTGCAGGGCGACTACCGCACGCTCTTCCGCGGCCATGGCGTCGATCTCGCCGACCTGCGCGAGTACCAGTTCCACGACGACGTGCGCCACATCGACTGGAACGTCACCGCGCGGCTTGACGATCCCGCATGTGCGCCAGTTCATCGAAGAGCGCGACCTCACCGCCTGGTTCCTGCTCGACCTCTCGCCGTCGATCGACTTCGGCTCGCAGCGCAGCAAGCGCGAAGTCTCCGAAGCCTTCGTCGCCGTGATGGCCTCGCTCGTGCTGCGCCACGGCAACCGCGCCGGCGCGGTGCTGTATGGCTCGTCACTCGACACCGTGCTGCCGGCCAAGAGCGGGCGCATGCATGTGCTGCACCTGATGCAGCGCATGCGCGCGCGGCCGTCGGCGGCCGCCACCGGCACGACGCGGCTGGCCGATCTGATCGAGCGCGCGCGGCCGTCGATCAAGCGCCGCTCGGCCGTCTTCGTCGTCTCCGACTTCATCAGCGAATCGGGCTGGGAAGCGTCGATGGCGCGGCTGGCGCAAAAGCACGACGTGGTGGCGGTGCGCCTGTACGACCCGCTGGAGATGCAAGTTGCCCGAGCTCGGCATGGTGCTGATGCAGGACGCCGAAACCGGCGAGCAGATCTTTGTCGATACCGGCGCGCGCGGCTTCCGCCAGCGTTTCGAAGCCGCCGCCGAGCGCCGCGAGCAAGAGCTGCGCACGTCGCTGGCACGGGCCGGCGTCGATACGCTGGAGCTGCCGACGGATGCCGACCTCGGCGACTCGATCCTCTCCTTCGTCGATGCCCGCCGCCAGCGCAGCCGGCTGGCGGCCGGCGCGATGCCGCTGCACAATCGGGCCAGGAGCGTGGCATGAGCCGCGCCGCGCCGGGCCGCCCCAAGCAAGCGGCTGCCCCCATGGGGGACCGGCCGAGGTACTCCGTGGACGAGGGGCCGACATGATTTTCTCTGGCAAGAAGCTCTGTGGCTGCTGCTGTTGTTGCCGCTTGCTGGTGCTGGCCTACCGATGGCTGATGAAGCGGCGCAAGAAGGCGGCCGTGGCGTGGTCGAGCCTGGCCGTCGTCAAGGAAGCGATGGGCAACCAGCGCCTGTGGCGCCGCCATGTGCCCCCGCTGCTGTTGCTGCTGGCGCTGGCCTCGTTGATCGTCGCCGGCTCGCGGCCCACCGCCGTGCTGACGCTGCCGCTCGTCGAGCAGACCGTCATCCTGGCGATGGATGTTTCGGGTTCGATGCGCGCGACCGACGTCGAACCGAACCGCCTGGTCGCGTCGCAGAACGCGGCCAAGGCGTTCATCGCCGAGCTGCCGCGCTCGGTGCGCGTCGGCGTGGTCTCGTTTGCCGGCACGGCGGCGATCGTGCAGCCGCCGACGCTGTCGCGCGAAGACGTGATCGCCGCGATCGACCGCTTCCAGTTGCAGCGCGCCACGGCGATCGGCAGCGGTTTGATCCTGAGTCTGGCGGCGATCTTTCCCGACGCCGGCATCGACCTGTCGCAAGTCACCGGCGCCAAGCCGATGCCCAAGGCGATCGGCGACACCAAGCCGGAAAAAGAGTTCACGCCCGTCGAGCCCGGCAGCTACGCCTCGGCCGCCATCATCCTGCTCACCGACGGCCAGCGCACCACCGGCCCCGATTCGATGGACGCCGCCAAGATGGCCGCCGACCGCGGCGTCAAGGTCTACACCGTCGGCGTCGGCACCAAGGAGGGCGACACGATCGGCTTCGAAGGCTGGAGCATGCGCGTGCGGCTGGACGAAGAAACGTTGAAGCAGATCGCCAGCGCGACGCGTGCCGAGTACTTCTACGCCGGCACCGCGCTCGACCTGAAGAAGGTCTATCAGTCGCTCGGCACGCGGCTTGTCGGCGCAGAAGAAAGAGACCGAGATCAGCGCGCTGTTCGCGGGCTTGGGCGCGCTGCTGACCTTGCTCGCCGCAGGCCTGTCGGTGTGGTGGTTCGGGCGCGTGGCTTGACCAGACCTGCCACCATGCCGTTCGCACTGAGCTTGTCGAAGTGCTCTGCGAATGCCAACAAGCGCTTCGACGGGCTCAGCCCGAACGGTCTGCTGAAGTCGTGCTCGCCTGGCTCGGCGACGACGACGCCACGCCCTTCCCGCCCACCGCCCAAGCCCTCGGCCCCGACAGCGACGCGCCCGGCCTGCTGGCGGCCGGCGGCGCGCTGACGACGCGGCGGCTGGAGCAGGCCTACCGGCGCGGCATCTTCCCCTGGTACAGCCCCGGCCAGCCGGTGCTGTGGTGGTCGCCCGACCCGCGCATGGTGCTGCCGGTGGCCGAGTTCAAGCTGCACCGCTCGCTGAAGAAAACGCTGCGCGACTTTCTGGCCGCGCCGGGTTGCGAGATCCGTTTCGACAGCGCGTTCGATGCAGGTCATCGCCCATTGCGCCGCGACGCCGCGCCACGGCCAGCACGGCACCTGGATCGTGCCGGCGCTGCGCGCGGCCTACCTCGACTGGCATCACGCCGGCACGGCGCACAGCGTCGAGACCTGGGTCGAAGGCAGCTCGTCGGCGGCCTGTACGGCGTCGGCATCGGCCGCATGTTCTTCGGCGAGTCGATGTTCGCGCATGCCACCGACGCATCGAAGATCGCGCTGGCTGCGCTCGTCGCCTTCTGCCGCGGCAACGGCATCGAGCTGATCGACTGCCAGCAAGCGACCGCGCACCTGGCGAGCTTCGGCGCGCGCGAAGTGCCGCGCGCCGACTTCGAAAGTCATCTCGCGCGCACGCTCGACCAACCGCCGCCTGGCGGCTTGGACCTATGATCCGGCGCACTGGGAAACACTGTTGTGACGGCGCTCAAAGAACTCCCGCTGGCCTCGTTGCAGTTCTACGCGACCGCGCCCTACCCATGCAGCTACCTGCCGGGCAAGATGGCGCGCTCGCAGGTGGCCACGCCGAGCCACCTGATCAACGCCGACGCCTACTCGGGCCTTGTCAGCGCGGGCTTCCGCCGCAGCGGCATGTTCACCTACCGCCCGCACTGCGACGGCTGCCGCTCCTGCGTGCCGCTGCGCGTGCCGGTGGCCACGTTCGAAGCCACGCGCAGCCAGCGCCGCGCCTGGAACGCGCACCGGCATCTGCAAGCGCGCGTGCTGCGGCTGGGCTTTTTGCCCGAGCACTACCAGCTCTACCTGCGCTACCAGAGCGGCCGCCACGCCGGCGGCGGCATGGACCACGACAGCGTCGATCAGTACACGCAGTTCCTGCTGCAAAGCCGCGTCAACTCGCGCCTGGTCGAGTTCCGCGAAGCCGCGGCCGACGGACAGTCGCTCGGCGCACTGAAGATCGTCGCCATCCTCGACGTGCTCGAAGACGGCCTCTCGGCCGTCTATACCTTCTACGAGCCCGACGCCGGCGCCAGCTACGGCACTTTCAGCGTGCTCTGGCAGATCGAGCAGACGCGCGTGCTGCAACTGCCGCATGTCTATCTCGGCTACTGGATCGAGCAGAGCCCGAAGATGGCTTACAAGGCGCAGTTCGGGCCCAACCAGAAGCTGATCGACGGCGCCTGGACGCCGCCTTCGCGCTGAACTTGCGGCCGAAGACGCCGACGAATTAGGGAGGTCATCCCTCGAAAGACGGACGGCAGCGTCGCATGCGGCCCCATTTCCGACTTTTGGGGGATATCGCGCGCGGCCAGGGTTCGCATCATGCGCGGTATGCACCACGCCGGGCCCGAGACCACACGCATCGCCGCACCCGCGGCGCCCGCGCCGAGCGGCTGGCCGCCGTCCGTGCTGGCCGGCATCGAGCGCGAACTGGCACGCTTCGTCGGCCCGCTGGCCGCCACGCTGGTGCGCCGCGCCGCGCAGCGGCACAGCAGCATCGACACCCTCATCGCCGCGCTGCTGCCGTCGATCGAAGGCCAGCAAGACCGCGACGCGTTCGCGCGCACCTGCGGCCGGCGCGCCGTGATGCACAACGCGCCGGCGGCGCCCGCCCCCGCGCCTGCCGTGCTGCCGATGCCCGCGCGCGTGGCCTTGCCGCCCCCCGCGCCCGCGCCCGCGCCAGCTAACGCCAGCAGTGCGCTGCTGCTGCGCGCCGCCGACGCGCTGCTGGGCGTGATGCCGCGCCTGCGCGACATCGGCACGCTGCCCGACCCGGCCGCACTGCGAGCGCAACTGCTGCAGCGCCTGGCCACGTTCGAAACCGAGGCAGCGGCCGGCGGCGCACCGCCGTCGCACATCGCCGCAGGCCGGGGCCTGTTGTGCAGCTTCGCCGACGAGTCCATCGCCGCCTCGCCATGGGGCGCGCAGGGCCTGTGGACAGCGCATGCGCTGGCGCCGACGCCGAGCCCTGACCCGCTGCAGCTCGCAGAGCAGGCGCTGGCCGATCCACACGCGCAAGCGCCGCTGATCGAGCTCTTTCACGTCGCGCTGGCGCTCGGCTTCGAAGGCCGTTGGAGCGACACGCCACAAGGCAAGGCGCAGCTCGACAGCCTGGCCGCGCGCCTGCATGCACAGTTGCCGACGCGCCGCGGCCGCGCCGGCGCGGCGCGCACGCTGTCGCTGCACTGGCGCGGTCTGGCCACGCGCGGCCACCGCGACCTGGCCACGCTGCCGCTGTGGGCCGCGGTCGCGCTCGGCGGCGCGCTGCTGCTGGCACTGTGGCTGGTGCTCAACGCGCGGCTCGATGCGCGCACGCGGCCGGTGTTCTCGCGCATCGCCGCGATGCCGGCCGCGCTGCAAGGCACGGCCAGCGCGGCAGCCCTGCGCCCGCGGCTGGCCGCCGTGCTGCCGGCCGAGGCGCAGATCGAGGTTCGCGACGACGCGCAACGCTCGCTGATCACGCTGCCTGCCGACGGCCTGTTCGTGGCCGGCAGCGCGCGCCTCGATGCGCACGCCGACGCGCTGCTGGCGCGCGTGGCGCAGGCCTTGCGCAGTGCGCTCGCGCAAGGCGGCGAGGTCGCGGTCATCGGCCACGGCGACGACGAAGCGCCGGCGTCGCTGCAGTTTCCGACCGGCTGGCACCTGACGCGCGCCCGCGCGCAAGCCGTCGCCGACGCGCTGGTGGCGCGGCGCGTGGCCCCGGTGCGCGCCGAAGGCCGCGCCGAGTTCGAACCGCGCGCGCCCAACACCACGTCGGCCGGCCGCGCGCAGAACCGCCGCATCGAGATCGAACTGCGCTTGCGTCGGCCAGAGGAAATACTTCAATGAAAACCATACTGCAACGCGCCGACTGGCGCGTGCTCGCCAGCGCACTCGGCATCGCCGCCGCCGCCGTGCTGGTGTGGTTCCTGGCGCCGCTGATCGCGATCGGCGGCCGGGCGCCGCTCGCCGCGCCGCATGCGCGCCTGTTCGCCGTCGCCGCCGTGCTCGCGCTGACCAGCGCGGTGCTGTTGGCGCAGCGCTCGCTGGCCCTGTCGCGCAACCGCCGCTTTCTGGCCCAGCTCGCGCCGAGCGAGCCGGGGCAACGCGAAGTCGCCTTCCTCGGCAAGCGCTTCGGCCAGGCGCTGCAGCAACTGCGCAGCCTGCACCTGGCGCGCCGCGGCGGCACGCGCTGGGCGGGCGCTCTGCTCGGCCGGCCGCTGGTGCACGAGCTGCCGTGGTACGTGATCATCGGCGCGCCGGGCGCCGGCAAGACCACCGTGCTGCTCAACTCGGGACTGCACTTTCCGCTCGCCGATAGCGACCTGGGCAGCGAATCGATCCGAGGCGTCGGCGGCACGCGCAACTGCGACTGGTGGTTCGCCTCAGAGGCCGTGCTGATCGACACCGCCGGCCGCTACACGACGCAAGACAGCGACCGCGACGCCGACCGCACCGCCTGGTTCGGCTTTCTCGATCTGCTGCGCCGGCACCGGCCGCGCTGCCCGATCAACGGTGTGCTGCTGACGTTGAGTGCGCACGATCTGCTGCAGACCACGCCCGAGCGCGCCGCCGCGCACGCGGCCGACTTGCGGCAGCGCCTGGACGAAGTCACGGCGCGGCTGGGCATTGCCGTGCCGGTCTATGTGCTCGTCACCAAGACCGATCTGCTGCCGGGCTTTGCCGAATTCTTCGCCGACTTCGATGCGCAAGTGTGCTCGCAGGTCTGGGGCGCGACGCTGCCGCGCGGCGCCGGCGCGGCGCAGTGGCGTGCCGAGATGGACGCGCTCGAAGCGCGGCTGCACGAGCAGATGCACGAACGCCTCGGCAGCGAGCGCGGCAGCCGGCGCAACGCCGACATTCACGCCTTTCCGGCGCAGTGGCGGCAGCTCAACCGCGCGGCGCTCGAATGGTTGCACGCCGTGGTCAGCGCAGGCCCCGGCACGCGGCCGATGCTGCGCGGCCTGTACTTCACCAGCGCGACGCAGGATGCCGCACCGGGCGCGCGCGGCAGCAGCCATTCGTACTTCGTGACGCGGCTGCTGCGCGACGTCGTCTTTGCCGAAAGCGGGCTGGCCGGCAGCCTGTCGCGCCGCAGCATGCAACGGCGCTGGATCGAGCGCGGCGCGCTGGCCGCCAGCGCGCTGGCCGTGGTGGTGGCGGCCGGCTTCACCTGGCGCAGCTACGAGCAGCAGACGCGCGCCGTCGATGCGTTTGCGGCGCAACTGCCGCAGCTCGACCAGGCGCTGACACAAGCGCAACGCAACACCGACCTCGTCGCGCTGCTGCCGGCGCTCGACGCACTGGCCGGCAGTGGCCTCGATGCGGCGGATGACGGCGACGACCTCGCCGCACACCTGCTGGGCCGCCGGCGCATGCTCGCCGCCGCGGCCGACGACAGCTACCAGCGCCTGCTCAAAGACGCCTTCTTGCCGCGCATCGCCGCCCGCCTCGAAGCGCGGCTGCGCCAGAACGCCGGCGAGCCGGCCGCGCGCACCTACGAAACGCTGCGCGCCTACCTGATGCTGTTCGCCGGCAAGCACTTCGACGCCGCCGCGCTGCGCGCCTACTTCGCCAACGATTGGCAACTGACGCTGCCCGAGAGCGTGAGTGCGGCCGAGCGCGCCGCGCTGCTGCGCCATCTCGATCAGTTGCTGGCCGGCGGCGAGGTCGGCGCGCCGTCGCATGCCGACGCCGGGCTCGTCGCCGCCACACGCACCCGCGTGCAAGGCGTGACGCTGGCCCAGCGCGCCGCCACGCGGCTGCGCCAGCAGGACGGCAACGCGCCGCGCATCACGCTCGATGCCGGCGGCGTGCTGGTGCGCGCCAGCGGCGCCGCGCTGGCCGACCTGCCGCCGCCGCGCGCCGCCGCACACACCGCGCGACGCCGCACTCACACGCGCGCGCACGCAGCAGGTGCTGGCCGAGCTGGCGCAAGAGCAGAGCTGGGTGCTCGGCGCGGCGCACGCCAGCGCAGCCACACCGGGCCTGGCCGACGAAGTCGAGCGCCTGGTGGCGCTCGACAACGCGGTCTTCTGGCAATCGGTGCTCGACGATCTGCGCCTGGCGCCTGCGCCGCAGCTCGGCGACAGCGCGCGCCTGGCGCGGGCGCTGGCGCAGGCCGACTCGCCGCTGCTGGCGCTGCTGCGCGCAGCCACGCGCGAAACCACCGCCGGCCCGTCCGCGGCCTGGTTCGCGGCGCTGCGCTCGCAGGTCGATGGCGCCGTCGCCGCCGATCGCGCGCACGCAGGCGCTGTTCGGCAAGCTGGCCGCGCAGCTCGCCGCCGCCGACGAGGCGGCACAGCAAAAGTCGATGCCGCCGCCGGCCAGCGACGTGCTGCGCGAGCTGGCGCAGACCGCGCGCGACGCACCGGCGCCGCTCAACGTGCTGCTCGCGCAATTGCACGGCAGCGTGTCGATGCAGTTGCTGGCGGCCGTGCGCGAGCCGCTGTCGCGCGAGATGGCGCGCGAGCTCGCGCCGGCCTGCGCACGCGCGGTGTCGCAGCGCTACCCGTTCGTGCGCAACGCGGCCGAGGAGATGTCGCGCGACGAATTCGCGCGCACCTTCGGCGCCGGCGGCCTGTTCGACAGCTTCTATCAGCGCCACCTCGCGGCCCACGCCGAAGCCGCACGCGGCGACGGCGCGGCGTCGTTTCGCCGTGCGCAGGCGATCCGCGACGCCTTCTTCCGCGACGGTGGCCGCGCGCTCGGCACGCGGCTCGAGTTCCGCTTGCAGGAGCTCGATGCCGGCGCGTCCGAGTTCACGCTCGACGTCGATGGCCAGGTGCTGCGCTTCAAGCGCGGCGCGACGCAGCCGCAGAGCATCGACTGGCTGACCTTGGGTGGCAGAGGCCGCGTGCACGTGCTGCTCTCGCCGAGCGCCGGCAACGGCTACACCTTCAACGGCCCGTGGGCGCTGCTGCGCCTGCTCGACCGCGCCCGCGTCGAGCGCGGCGCCTCGCCCGAACGCGCGCTGGTCAGCTTCGACATCGAAGGCCGCAAGGCGCGCTTCGAGGTGCGCAGCGCCGGCGCGCACAACCCTCTGCTGCGACAAGACCTGGAGCCGTTTGTATGCCCGAACAAGTTGTGAGCCCGGCCGACGCAGCGCCGAGCGCAGACGCTGCCGCTGCCGCAGCGGGCTGGTACGGCAAGCTGCCCGGCCTGGGCGACTTTGCGATGCGCCGCCTGCCGCCGAAATTCGTCGAGCACTGGGACGCGTGGCTGCAGATCGGCCTGCACGACATGCCGCACGCGCGCCGCGCGTCCGACGACGGCGCGTTGGCGCCGGTACGCCGCTTCTGGCTCAGCCCCGGCGTCGTCGATGCGCTGGCCTGGGGCGGGCTGTTGATGCCGAGCACCGACAGCGCCGGCCGCCGCTTTCCGCTCACCGTGGCGCAGCCGATGCCCGCGCTGGCGCAGGCGATCGCAGCGCGGCGCTGGTTCTCGAGCGTCGTCGCGGCGATGCGCTTCACGCAAAGCACCGAGCACACGCTCGACGACTTCGAAGACTGCCTGGCGGCGCTGCCGCCGCCGCTGCGGAAACCGGCGCCGCGTGCCGATGAGCTGCTCGCCGCCGAAATCCTGCAAAGCGCCGCGCTGTGCAGCAGCGCCTGGTGGTGCCACGGCGCGGCCACGGCGCAAGACTTTCGCGTCTTCAACGGCATGCCGGCGCCGGCCGCGCTGGCGTCGTTGCTGGAGGGGCCGCGATGAGGGGCCGCATCCTGCTCTGTCTTCTGCTCTGGCTGCTGTGCGGCAACGCCTTCGCCGCCGAGCAGCGCGTGGCGCTGGTGATTGGCAACGCCGCCTACCGCTTCGATCCGCTCGACAACCCGGTCAACGACGCGCGCCTCGTTGCCGCGTCGCTGAAGCAGGCCGGCTTTGACGTCACCCTGGCCGAGAACCTCGACCGGCGCGGCCTGCTCGGCGCGTTGCGCGCCTTCGGCGAGCGCTTGAACGACAACTCGGTGGCGGTGCTGTACTACGCCGGCCACGGCCTGCAACTGCGCGACCGCAACTACCTGATCCCGGTCGATGCCGAGATCCGCAGCGAAGACGAGATCGCGCTGGCCGGCATCGACATCGCGTTCGTGCTCGGCCGCATGTCGGCGGCGAGGAGCCGCGTCAACATCGTCATCCTCGACGCCTGCCGCAACAACCCGTTCGCGGGAAAAAGCCAGCACACCGCGCAAGGCCTGGCGCAGATGGACGCGCCGGTGGGCACGCTGCTCGCCTACGCCACCGCGCCGGGCAAGCTCGCCGCCGACGGCCTGGGCGGCGTCAACGACAAGAACGGTTTGTACGCGCAGCAGCTCGCGCGCCAGGTGCTGACCCCCGGGCTGCCGGTGGAGCATGTCTTCAAGCGCGTGCGCGAAGCCGTGGTGCGCGCCTCGCGCGAAGCGCAGGTGCCGTGGGAGAGCTCGTCGCTGCAAGGCGAGTTCGCGTTCGTGCCCGCCGCAGCGGTGGTGGCGCGCGATGGCGCCGCGGAGGTCGAAGCCGCGGCCGAACTCGCGTTCTGGAACAGCGTGCAGGCCACGAGCCGCGCCGACGATCTGCGCGCCTACCTGCGCCAGTACCCGCGCGGACGATTCAGCGCGCTGGCGCAGTCGCGTCTCGACGCCGCCGTGCCCGCGGCGGCGCCAACCGACGGCGATCGCTGCCGCCAACACGCAACTGCCGCGCGTCGGCGACAGCTGGCGCTACCGCGTGCAAGACCAGTTCCGGCTCGGCGATCTGTTCGTCACCGCCAAGGTCGAGCAGGTCAGCGAACAAGGCATCGCCGAAAGCCGCACGACGAGCGCCGACGCCACGCCGCGCAGCGCGCGCGTGGCGCTCGCGGCCTCGTTCGGCGCCACGCACGACGCGTCGCCGGCGCCCGCCGAGTTCGCGCCCTACCTGCAGGCCGCCGGCCTGCTCGGCCCGGCGCTGCGCGGCGCCGAGCTGTCGCAACAGGTTGAGCAGGCCACCGTGCCGCTGCGCGCCAGCATCGAAGGCATCGAAGACGTGCAGGTCGCCGCCGGCCAGTTCCGCGCGCAGAAAGTGGTGCTGCGCGGCCAGGCGCAGGCGCGCGGCGCGGCGCAAGTCGGGTGTCGTCGTCACCGAGCACCGCCTCTGGTATGCGAGCGAGGTCAAGCGCGTGATCAAGCACGAGATCACGACGACGGTCGGCGGCGCGCTGCGGCAATCGACGAGCGTGGAGCTGGTCGAGTTCAGCGTGCGTTGAGGCCGCGCAGCGCGTACACGCCGTAGCCCGGACCCGTGCCGAGCGCTCGCACCACGCAAGGCGGCGTGGGCGCTTCGGCCCCTCGCCGATCACCAGCACGGTGTCGAAGTGGCGGCACAGCAGCTCCCAGTCGATCGTCTCGTCGGGGCGGTAGATCAACTGGTCCTTGTTGACGAGCGCGGTGATCGCGGCGGCTTCGGGGCGGAACGCCACCGACTCGCCGTTGAACGGGAAGCCGAAGAAGTTGGGAATGAAGGCCTGGCGGTCGATGAGGGCGAACGAGGCCACGTGGCGCAGCGGATGCAATGCCGTGTGGTTGCTCTGGCCGACGACCAGTACCGTGACCAGCTTGGCGCGTTGGGGCACGGCGTGCAGGGCCTCGCGCAGCAGCGCACTGCGCGCCGACGTGGCCGCCCAATGCGCATCGACCTCTGCGACGCGGATCGACGTCGCGGCCAACGCGACCAGCAGCACCGCCGCCTGGCCGCGTCGGTCAGTGCGCAACGCGGCATTGGCCACGAAGGCCAGCGCGGCGACGATGAGCAAGCGCGAGCCGGCGTAGTGGCTGTTCATGATCACCGAGGGCATGACGAGAAAGACCAGCCCGAACAGGCCGACCGGCACCCACCATCCCGGCTGCAAGTGCAGACGGCGCGTGCGCCACAACCACAGCATGAGGCCGACGACGAGCGCCATCAGCGCCAGCCCGGGCAAGATCGCATAGGCGAAGAACGGCGAGGCCAGGTTGCGCAGCTTGCCCGCCGGCGTGTCGTACCAGCGCAGGTCCAGGCCGAGCCCGCGCTCGAACGCCAGCAGGTAGAACAACGTGCATGCGGCCAGCGCGGCCAGCGCCGGCAGCGCCGCGCGCCAATGTGGGCTCGGCCCCGCGTGACGCTCCCGCCAGAGCAGCCACGCTTCGCGCGACAGCACCAGCAGCGCCAGCACGCCGAAGCCCATCAAGTGCGAGCACATCACCAGCACGCCGAACAACGCCAGCGCCGGCGCGGCCAGGCGCGGGCGCCGCTCGCGCAGCCACAACCACAGCGCGAATACCAGCAACGCCAGACCGAGAGCGAAGAAGTAGTTGAGAAAGCCCCAGGCGTAATAGCGCGAATGGGCGAGTGGAAACGCCAGCAATGCCAGCCACGGCGTGCCGCCTTGCAACACGCGCCCCAGCGCCACCACGCCGGCCACCGGCAGCAGCAGCGCCACGCCGGCGAACAGCTTCAGCGCCTCATTGGTGCCCATGCCGGCATGCACGAGCAGCGGCACCAGCATGTCGAGCCCGAGGTTGCCGACGAGCACGTGGCGCAGCACGTAGGACGGGTGCGCCACGCCGTGCAACTGGTCGTCGATGATGATCTGCGCGCGCGCCAGGTGATTGGGGTAATCGGTCATGCCGGGATACTCGTGCGACCACAGCGGCACGAGCAGCAGCACGGCGAGCAGCAGGCAGGACAGCCAGAACCAACGGCTGCGCAGTTGCGTCTGCGCCTGCACTTGCGATCTTTCGCCGCGCTGCGGCAACACCGCTGTCATGCGCGTGAAGCGTCGCCGGCCGACGCGGTGCCAACGGCGATGTGGCGCGCGATGTCGCGCACGATGCGCGCGGCGTCGTGTTGCGGCCGCCAGCCGAGTGACAGCGAGCCGTCGATGTCGAGCACGTGCGGCTGCTGCAGCATCAGCAGTTGCTCGCGCGCGATCAGCCGCCAGCCGCTGGCAGCGGCCAGCGCGGCCACGGGGGCCAGTGGCAGCCGCACGTGGCGCGGCGGCGGCACGCCGAGTTCGTCGGCGATGTGCGTCGCCCACTGCGCGATCGACAGCGCCTCGCGCGCCGCGGCGTTGACGAGGCCGCGCGCGCCGCGCTCGATGACCACGGCCACCAGCTCGGCCACGTCATCGACATGCACCATCGCCGTCGGGTGCGCGCCGCGCCCGGGATAGAGCACGCGCCCGCTGCGGCGGATCGATTGCACGAAACCGCGGAACAAGCCCTCGCGGCCGGGGCCGCCGATGATGCAGGGCACCACCGTCGCCCAGTGCGCGAACGCGCGCTCGACCTCGCGCTGCGCCGCCAGCTTGGAGTGGCTGTACACGCCCTGCCCCCGCAGCTCGCTGTCCGGCGCGTACCGCGCCGCGCCGCACTGGCGGTACATCATGCTGGTGCCGATGTTGACGAAGTGCAGCCCCGGCGCGCTGCCGTAGCGCTGCGCGAGCAGGCGCGTGGCGAGCACGTTGTTGCGCTCGAAGAAGGCGCTGCGGTGGATGAGCGGCAGGCGCGGCGTCACGTATTGCACCGCTGCCGCGTGCACCACCGCGTCGGCGTCGGGCAGCGTGCGCGTGAAGGCTTCGTCGGCCAGATCGCCGCGATGATCGACGTCGCCTCGTTGGTCGGTGGTGATCACATGCCAGCCGCGGCGCCGCAATGCCGGCGCCACGCGCCGGCCGACGAAGCCGGCCGCACCGGTGACGAGGATGGTTTTCATGACCTGTTCATCGAGCAACCCTTCGCGCGGCGCGCTGCGGGCGAGCGCTTTGGAGCGGCCATGCGCGCTCACCCGCGGGCGAGGATGACGACGCCGGCCAGGATGACCAGGATGCCGACCATCTTGGCGGGCGTCAGCGCTTCGCCGAACAACGCCCACGCCGCCAGCGCATTGACGATGTAGCCGAGCGACAGCATCGGGTAGGCGACGCTGACATCGACGCGCGACAGCGCCGCGATCCAGATGGCGACACTGGCCACATAACAGGCCAGGCCGCCGAGGACGAAGGGCTGGGTGGCCACGCCCATCGCACTGCTGGCCAGCGCGCCGGCCTGCACATCGATCACGCCGAGCACGCGCGTGCCGGCCTTGAGCAGCAGTTGCGCCGCGGCGTTGAGCAGCACGCTGACGACGATCATCACCAGGGTCAGGCGGGCCATGAGGGGGAGGCGGCGAAGCCGCTTCGGGGGTGTTTCATTTCACCAGCGCCGCGATCGTCACGCAGGCCACGGCGACCAGGGCAGTGGCGCGGCTGAACGGGTCGCGCAGCGCGAACACCACCGGGTCGTCGTGCATCTCGCCGCGCGTGACTTTCATCCAGATGCGGTTGATCCACAGCAGCAGCAAGGGGCATATCGCCCACAGCCACTCAGGGTGGCGGAACTGGCCGGCGAGCACGGTGTTGAGGTACAGCGCGAACACCAGCACCGCCAGTTGCCCCGAGGCCGCACCTTGGGCCAGCAGCACCGGAATGTCGCGCGTCTGGTAGCCGCGGCCGGCGGCCGAGTCTTCACCGCCGCTGCGCGCCAACGCATCGAGTTCGGTGGTGCGCTTGGCCGCGGCCAGGCTGAGGAACAGCAGCACCGAAAAGGCGAGCATCCAGAACGAGGGCTTGGTGCCCAGCAATGCCGCGCCGGCGAGCACGCGCGCGGTGTACAGGCAGGCCAGCACGATCACATCGACGTTGACGCGCTTTTTCAGGTCGAGCGAGTACGCCACGGTCAGCGCCCAGTACGCGCCGAGCACGGCGACGAACAGCGGCGGCAGCAGCAGCGCCGAGATCAGGAATGCCGCCGTGAGCAAGCCCAGAGACAGCACGATGGCGGTGGGCAGCGAGATGTCGCCGGCGGCGATCGGGCGCTGGCTCTTGCGGGCGTGCTTGCGATCGGCTTCGAGGTCGAACAGGTCGTTCAACAAATACGCGCTCGAAGCGCACAGGCCGAAGGCGACGAACGCCACCAGGCCGAGCAGCCAGGCGTTGAGGTCGAGATAGCCGACCAGCGGCAAGAACGGCAGAAACAGCAGCACGTTCTTCGACCACTGGTGCATGCGCAGCGTTCTGGCCAGCACACCGACGCCGACACGTGACGGCCGGATGTGCTCCTGCACCGGCGTGACCTTGGCCGCCGCAGCGGCCAGGCGAGCGTTGCCGCAGACCACGGCACCGCCGGCGCAACGCCAGATCTCGAGATCGACCGTCTCGTTGCCGGCATAGACAAAATCGCCTTGCCCGCACTCGCCGAGGATGGCCTGCAGTTTGTTGTCGCCGGTGAGGTTGTTCTTCTCCGTCGTCGCCATCACGCTGTCCACGCGCAGCAGCAGTGCGATCTGCTGCGCGTACTTCATCGCCGCGCCGGTGGCGAGCAGCACGCGCCGGCCTTGCTGGCGCGCCTGGCGACACAGGGCCACGATCTCGCCGCAAAACGGCATGTTGCCGATGTCGAGCTCCACCCGTTCGGCGATGCGCGACTTCAGTCGCGCCTTGCCGCCGAACAGCAGCCAGCGCACCATCCAGATGATGGACATTGGCGATTGCTTGACGAGCTTGAGTGCCGACTCGACGAGCAGATTGGACTTGATGAGCGTGCCGTCCACGTCGATGACGAGCGGCATGCCGATTTGGCCGGAGCGGGCCATATATTTTTCTCCCTCTGACGCAGACATCCACAACAGAGCAATCAGCGTGCCTGCTGATACGCGGCGTGCAGAGCGAGCGCAGCGATTTCATGCACCACGATTGCGCTCGGCGACCGTAGCATGGCCACAGCGTCATTCAGCGCTCGATGATGTTGCGCTTGTAAGGAGGTTTTTGCGTGTTCATCATGTGGAAAGCGCCCTGCGCATCCGCATCGGTGCGACCGATGCGACAGCGCACAGCCAGAACACGCCGAGGATCGCGATGCGGTAGTACGGCAACAGCGGCAGCCCGGATGCGGCCAGGCCGCGGTGCGGGATGCACAGCAGCAACAGCGCCACCACGCCGCGCCCAGCGCGCCCAGCGATGGTCGCGGGCGTGCCAGAACCACATCGGCACCAGCGGCGCGAGCACTGCGATGTCGTAGTCGCGGCCCTGCACCCAGAACAGCGAGGTCACGAGCAACACCGCCTGCACGTCGTGCGCGGCGATCGGCTGGCGGCGGTGCTGCTGGGCCAGCAACGCAACGCCGGCCAGCGACAGCGCCAACATCATGGCCGTGAAGGCGCTCGGCAAGACCATGCCCAGGCCGAGCAACAGGCTTTTCAGATTGCTGTTGTAGGACAGCGAGCCGGTGAACTGTTTTTCATAAGCCCAGGAAGCGCCGAGCCACTGCGCGATGACGCCGGGGCCGAACTGCAGCAGGGCGAACAGCAGCAGCAATGCCGCCGTTGCGATCGCCACGGCGACGACGCGCCACGAGCCCGTCAACAAGAACCAGGCCAGCACGAGCAGCGACAAGTGCGGCTTGAAGGTGGCCAGTGCCATCAGCACACCGGCCAACAGCCAGCGCCCGCGCTTCTCGAAGTGCCAGGCGAGCAACAGGCATCCGAGCACCATGAGCCCGGTTTGCGCCGTCCAGATCAGGTGCGCGGAAAACGGATTGCCGATGACGATCGCGGCGATCCACAGCGCCGCGGCCGATGGCCGCGGCTCGCGGCGCGGGCCGCCGGCGCGGTGCTCGTAGCGCAAGGCCATGGCCCACGCCGTGACGGCGAGGATGCCGATGTTGAGCAGCGCCCAGCCCCAGCGCAGCCACTCGACCGGCAGCGCCGACAGCAGCGTGCACAACAGCAGCGTGTGCGGCGGGTAAGCAAAGATGTCGATCCTCGGCCCCAGCCCATGCTGCAGCGCGGCGGCCGTGAAGGCGGCGTGGTCGTAGGGGCTGACGCCGTCGGCCGTCAACACGCCGGCCAGCCAGAAATAACGCACGTCCGCGAAGTGCACGTTCGAGCCGCGCCCCACGCCGAAGACGCCGAACGCCAGCAGCGCTGCCACAGCCGCCGCCAACGCCGCGAGGGCGAGGCGGCGCGACGCCTGCGATTCAACATGCATTGACCGACCGAACCCCTTGCAACACGACGACGACATCCACCGCGTCGTCGGGCGGCCAATCTATCAGCAATGCCGGAGCGCTCTCGCCAATGGCCCGCGCCGGCTCGCTGCGCGAACCCCCCACACTCGAACTCACCGAGTGCAAGCTGCACTGAACCGGCCGCGCGCGTGCCGCAACCCAGATCGGATCCCGGCTCGCCTTTTCCTTTTTCGCGACCGGTCTTTCTGGAGCACGCCATGTCACCCCGTCGCGAGTCCGATCGACGCGCCAACCCGGCCTCCCTGCACTGGCTGACCTTGTTGCCGCTGTTCATCGCCATCGTGGCCACGGCCGCGCTCGTCATCGGCGCCTGAAGCCGCGCTGAGAAACCATGAACCGTTGCGGCGCCCGCGGCAACCCATCGCGTGCCGGCAGCCCGACGGAGCACAGGACGCCAATGAAACTGCATCAGTCGATTCTTTTGTCCATGCTCTGCTCGGGCCTGCTGTGCGCCTGCGCCAACGTGCACACCGCGGACTACCAGCGCCCGGAGGCCCCCGACAAGGCGGCGTGGTCGCGGCCAGGCCGAGCCCGGCGTGTCGGCTGCCGGCACGGTCTCGCAGCTGTGGTGGAAGGCCTTCGGCGACCCGACGCTGGATGGGCTCGTGGAGAAGGCCATCGAGGGCAACTTCGATCTCAAGGTGCTGGCGGGCCGCATCGCGGTGGCCAACGCGCAGATCGACGAAGTGCGCGCGGGCGCGCAGCCGATCGCCGACCTCGGTGCCGGCGCCAGCTTCGAAAAGAGCAGCGGCCAGCGCTTCGGCAAACAGTTCAGCCTGGGCACGCAGGTGAGCTGGGACATCGATGTCTGGGGCCGCGTCGATAAGGGCGTGCAGGCGCAGACCGCCGAGTTCCAGGCCACCGAGGCCGAGTGGCGCGCCGGCTACCTGGTGCTGGTGGCCGCCGTCTCGACCACCTACTTCCAGATCCTGCAGCAGGACGAGCAGATCGGCCAGCAGCAGCGCGCGCTGGAGAAGAACCAGCGCATCCTCGGCATCTACGAAACGATGCGCGACAGCGGCCTGGTGCCCGCGACGCAGGTGCTGCGCCAGGGCGCCGAGAACAAGCGCCTCGCCAAGGACCTGATCGAGCTGCGGCGGAGTCGCGACGTGTCCGAGAACGCGCTGGCGACGCTGGTCGGCGTGCCGGCGGGCGAGTTCAAGATCGCCACCGGCCGGCTGGTCGGCCGCGTGCAGGTGCCGGCCGTTCCCGCCGGCCTGCCGCTCGATCTGCTGGCGCGCCGGCCCGACGTCGTCGCTGCCGAGTACCGCGTGCTGTCTGCGCACGACCTCGTCGGCGAGGCCAAGCTGGCGCAACTGCCGTCGATCAGCCTGACCGGCCGCGGCGGCTCGGCCAGCTTCTCGCTCGGCGACCTGCTGCGCTCGTTCACCTTCGGCTTGATGCCGAGCATCAACCTGCCGCTGTTCAACCCGGGCATCAAGGCCCGCATCAAGACCAGCGAAGCCCAGGCGCAAGCCAGCCAGCAGGACTACCGCCGCACCGTGATCGCGGCCTACGAGGAAGTCGAAAACGCGCTGGTCAATCTCGATGCGCGCCGGCGCCAGCGCGAAGAGTTGCACGGCCAGGTCGAGCAGCTCGAGCAGGTGGCCCTGCAGACCGAAGCTCAACTGGCCGCGGGCCTGATCTCGCAGCTCGATGTCTTCGAGACCGAGCGCTCACTGCTCGCCGCCCGACTGGCGCTGCTGGCAGCGCATCAGCAGCTGCTCACCGACACCGTCACCCTCTACAAGGCGCTGGGCGGTGGCTGGGCGCCGGTCAAGGTCGCCGATGCAAGCCGTTGACGCGCGCTCGAACGGGACGACCGCCGCCATGCCGCAAGCGCTCTGAACACGACCTCGAGATCGTTCTCGCGCCGCTGACGCGGCCGGAGCTGGGCGAGATCCGCATCGACGGCGGCCCGTTCGCGGTCGGTCGCAGCGAGCCGCCGTTCGCGGCCTACGACGACGAGATCCTGGTGATGCTGTCGCGCCGCCACGCGCGCCTGTTCTGCGAGCAGGGCAGCGTCTTTCTGGCCGACCAGGGCAGCCGCAACGGCACCACGCTCAATCGCGAGCCCATCGGGTCCGCGCCCTGCCGCCTGCGCGACGGCGACGAGGTCGGCTTCGGCGGCGTGCTGTCGTTTCGCGTCAGGATCGCGTCGCGCGCGGGCGCGTCGGGCGGCGGCGCAGAGGTCAGCTCGCTGACGCTGACGCCGGCGGCCGAGGACTCGGCGCTCGCGCCGATCGTCGTCGCGCGCTTTCCGTTCCTCGTCGGCAAGAGCGACGCTGCGTTCGCGCGCTGCCGCGAGCAGCAGCCGGAGCAACTCGGCCACCTGTCGCGGCGCCACGCGCACATCTTCAGCCGCGACGGCGGCGCCTGGATCGAAGACCTGGGCAGCACCAACGGCACCTTCGTCGATGGCCTGCGCCTGCAGGAGCGCGCCGTGCCGCTGGAAGACGGCATGCTGCTGGCCTTCGGCGGCGATCACTTCACCTACCGCGTCAGCCTCGGCAGGCATGCCGCGTGCGTTGCCGCCGCCACGACAGCGCCGGTGGCGAGCGACAAGACCACCTTCGTCGCGGCGCCGACGTCCTTTCTCGAGATCTTCTGCGCCGACGACCGGCCGCTGCCCGACGCCGACGTGCAGGCGGCGGCTGCGCCGGCGGCACCGGTTCCAGCCGCCGCGCGGCGCCGCCCGCGCGGGCGCATCTTGCTGCTGTGGTCCGAGCTGGCGAGCCTGGGGGTCCTGGGGTTGGGCCTCGATGACGGCGGCAACAAGCGCCGTGCCTGGCGCGCCTGCGCGCTCGTGCTCGCCGTGCTGGCCGGCGGCGTGGCGCTGGTCTTGCACGGCGCGCCGCAGCGTGCGCTCGAGGATGCGCTCGCGCGCGGCGACCATGCGCAGGCCGCCGCGCTGGCCGACCGCGCGCTCGAAGAGCCGCCCGGACGATGTCGGACTCAAGGCGCAAGCCACCCAAGCCGCGCTCGAAGCGAACGTGCCGTCCTGGCTCGCGGCCGTGCAGGCGCGCGACTTCGACGCCGCGCGGGCCGTGCTCGCCGCCATCGCGCCGCTGGCCGAGCGCAACCCAGACCTGCGCCCGATGCTCGGCGAGATGCAGTGGCTGGGCGATCTCGAACGCCTGGTCGCCGAGCGCGGCGGCGCCGACGCGCCGATCCGCATCTACGCCGACGAGGAGCGCATCGCTGCGCTGGTCGAGCGCTGGAACGACAACACCGGCGAGCGCCAGCGCACGCTGGCCCGCATCGCGTCGCATGTGCCGCCGTTCGCCGCCACGCTGGCCGACGCGCTGACCCACCTGCGCAAGCTGCAGAGCGACGCCATGGTCTATCTGCCGGCGATCGAACGCCTGAAGGCCGCGATCGCCGCCGAGCTCGGGCGCGACAGCGCGTTGTCCATCGGCGCGCTGCTCGACGCCTTCGCGGCCAAGTACCCCGGCGTCGGCGGCACAGACGTGCTGCGCCAAGACCTGACGCACTTCGCCCTGCTCGACACGGCCACCCGCGCGCCGCGATCGGGCCGGTTGTTCGCCGCGTTGCAGCGCACGCGCTTCGCGACGCCGCCGTTTCAGGACGCCTTTCGCACGCTCGCGGCGCAGCGCCAACTGCCGCCGAGCGCAGCTCGTGGAGCAGTACGCGCTGGCCACGCAGGCGTGGCAGGAAGGCCGCAGCAGCGAGGCGCCAGGCCGCGCTGCGCAAGCTGGCCACAGGCCCGTGGGCGGATGCGATCGGCCGCGAGCTGGAGCGCCGCCAGACCGTGCTGGCGCAGTACTCGGCCCTGCAAGCGTCGCGCGAGTCGATCGGCTACGGCGAACAGCTGCTGGCGTTTCGCGCCGCGCTCGATGCCGATGAGGACATCCACTTCGTGCGCGCCACGCAGGCCGACCTGGCCCTGCACAAGGACAAGGCGCTGGCGCGCGCCGGCGACGCGATGAACCGGGCGCGCACGCTGTGGCAGGAGTACCTGAACGGCGGCGCCATCGAAGCCCGCCAGCGCGCGGAGAGCGCGATCTCGGCCCCGTTCCGCGCGCGCGCCCGTCTGCTGGCGCAAGCCCGGGCGCTGGCACAGCAGGCCACGCAGACCACCACGCAGCTCGGCGCGACGGCGCCGCCGTCGTGGCGCGTCGTCGCCGACGAGATCGACAGCGAAGCGCTGCAACAGCGCAGCGCTTTGCAGGAACTGCGCAACGTGCTCGAGCCGGCGCTGTTGAGAGACAAGCTGGCCCTGCTGGGAGAAACCAAGCCATGACGCAACAAGCCCACCGCCTGCAACCGCTGGCCGAGGCGCTCGGCGACCACAGCACCGAAGGCATCGCCATCCTGAGCACGGAGCCCTGGCGCTTTCTGCACGCCGTCATCTACACCATGATCGCGCTCGTGTTGGCGGCGCTGGTCTGGTCCTTCATCGGCCGTGCCGACGTGATCGTGACGGCGCAAGGCACGCTGCAGCCCGACTCGGAGCTGCGGCGCGTGTCGGCGCCGGTCGATGGCGAGTTGGCCAACCTCTACATCGCCGAAGGCCAGCCGGTGCGCAAGGGCGACGTGCTGGCGCGCTTGAATGCCCGCGGCGCGATCGAGGCCGCGACCCAAGCCCAACAGGCGCAGTTGAAGCTCGAAGATGCGGAACGCGAGTGGCGCCAGTTCCCCGAGAAGAAAGCGCTGCTCGAGCGCAAGGCAGCGACGCTGCGCCAGTCGATGGAACTCGAAGAGCAGCAACACGGCAAGCGCTTGTCGCTGGGCACCACCAACCTGGCCGAAGCGCAGCGCGCGCAGGCGGCCGAGGCGCGCACCCTGCTCGAAGACGCGCGCCGCGCACGCGAGGCGGCCAAGGCCGAGGCCGACAAGTTCGAGCGCGTGTTCGGCGGTGGCGGCATCTCGCAGCTGCAGCTCGATGCCAAGCGCAACGCGCTGCAGGCGTCCGAGAACGCGCTGCGCGTGGCGCAGTCGCGGCTGGGCGAACTCGGCGCGCGCCAGGCCCAGGATCTTGCGCTCGCTCGCGCCCAGGTCGAGAGCAGCGGCCAGGAGCTGGCGCGGCTGCGCCTGCAGTACGAAGCCGCGACCACCGAGCTGACGACGGTCGAAGAGAAGCTGCGCACGCAGTTGCAGGCCGCGCGCGTGGCCGCCGAAAGCACGGCGCGCATCCGCTTCGACAACATCGACAAGGACAACTTCCTGCTGATCCTGGCGCCGGCGTCGGGCATCGTCACCGACGTCACCTCGACCCAACCCGGCGACAAGGTGCAGGCCAACACGCCGCTGGTGGGCATCGCGCCGGCCAACGCGCGCGGCGTCGTGCGCGTCGAGATCGCCGAGCACGACCGCGCCTTCCTGCGCGAAGGCCTGCCGGTCAAGCTCAAGTTCAGCGCCTTCGCCTACCAGCGCTACGGCCTCGTCGGCGGCACGCTCGAATACATCTCGCCGGCCACCAAGCCGCAGGCGCAGACCAAGGCTCCCGTCTATGAGGGCCGGGTGACGCTGCAGCGCGACCACTTCCTCGTCGCCGAGCAGAAGGTCCCGCTGCGCTACGGCATGACGGCCACCGCGGAGTTGATCGTGCGGGAGCGGCGGCTGATCGACCTCGCGCTGGATCCTTTCCGCGACATCGGCGGCTGACTTTCGGCTCAAAGACGACGTTCAACGCCCGCAAAGAACCGTTCGGGCTGAGCTTGTCGAAGCCTTCGTGCCACACGCAAAGGGCTTCGGCAGGCTCAGCCGGGCCCTTCGACAAGCTCAGGGCGAACGGGGGGAGCGGAGCGCACAAGGGCGTGTGAGCAGACCTTCGTCAACAGCCGCTCAGGGCCGCAAACGGAGGCTCGGCAGGCGTATTGGAACTTCACCTCGGATTTCTTGAACCGCGGCGGCCGCCGCGCGCACTCAATGGCACTCGACGCCAAAGGAGGCTATTGCATGACGATGACCCTGGTGAAGATCGACGACGACGTGCTCGGCATCGACGAATTCCTGCGCACCCTGAAACTGAGCGGCCAGTTCGATGGCCTCATCGAACAGCTCGTGCGCGACCGCCTCACGGTGCATGCGGCCAAGCGCCACGGCATCGAGGTCTCGGAGCAGGAGATCCAGGAGCGCGCCGACCAGTTCCGGCGCGTGCGCGGCCTGCACCGCGCGACCGAGACCAACAAATACCTCGACGCCCTGCGCGTCGGCTTCGAAGAGTTCGAGGCCTTCGTCGCCGACGGCCTGTACCAGGAAAAGATGATGCAGCAGGTGTGCAGCGACGAGGCCGTGCAGGCCTACTTCAAGCTGCACTCGCCGAAGTTCGACAGCATCGAGATCAGCCACATCGTCGTCGATAGCGAAGGCAAGGCCAAGGAGATGGTCTCGGTGCTCGCTGACGACCCCGACTGCTGGGGCGAGATGGCGCGCGAGTACTCGATCGCCGACACCCGCGCCGCAGGCGGCCTGATCGGCAAGGTGCTGCGCGGCAGCCTGCGCTCCGAGATCGAGGCCAAGGTCTTCAACGCCGGCGTCGGCGAGCTGCTCGGGCCGTTTGCGTCGGCCGACCGCAGCACCTTCGAGATCTTCCGCGTCGATGCCCGGCACCCGGCGCGGCTCGATGACGACACCGCCGCCGAGATCAGACGCCTGCTGCGCGAAGGCTGGCTGCGGGCCCGCGCGCAAGAGCATGTGATCGAAGCCTGCTGAGAACTGCCGGATGGAAAAGAACATGACGTCCTCGCACGCCGAGCTGCTGGCATCGGCCGAGTTGTTCTCGGCCTTCACGCGCGACGAACTCGAGCACCTGGCCGCCGGCGCGCAGTCGCGCCGGCTCGGCTTCGGCGACACCGTCTGCAACGCCGGCGACGCGGCCGAGGGCCTGTTCGTCGTCAAGTCGGGCTCGATCCGCGTCTTCACCGAAGAGGCGGGCAAAGAGATCAGCATGGGCGTGCGCAAGGCCGGCGAGGTCTTCGCCGAGATCGCGATGCTGCGCGAGGGCCGCCACGAATCGTCGGCGCGCGCTTCGGCCAAGACCGAGCTGCTGCTGATCCCGCGCAGCGTCGTCGCGCCGATCATCGCCGCCAACCCCGCGGCCCGCGCCTTCGTCGCCGGCCGCGTGGCCATCAGCTCGGCCGGCGGCCTGATCAGCCAGTGGTTCGATCTGCGCGGCAAGGTCGATCAGAGCGAGCTCGAAGGCCTGATCCGCAGCGTCGGCGTCAAGCTGGTGGGCGCGGGCAAAATGATCCTGGAGCAGGACACGCGCGAGGACCGGCGCCTGTACGTGGTGCGCCACGGCGAGGTGCGCATCGTGCGCCGCGAGGACGGCATCGACTACCCGCTGGCCACGCTGCGCCAGGGCGACACCTTCGGCGAGAAGGCCTGCCTGATGCGCCAGGAACAGGCCGCGTCGGTGGTGGCGGTCGGCGACGCCGCGCTGCTGGTGATTCCCGAGAAGACGGTGCAGTTCCTGCTCGAACGCAACCCGAAGCTGCGCGAGGCGCTGCAAGCGCGCGTGCAAGGGCTAGACCGCGAGCTGCAGCGCCAGAAGGCGCTGGCCGCGCGGCGCCGGCTGCCGGAGATGCTGGACCTGCAATCGAAACCCGCGCTCGGCGAGAAGGTCATCAAGCGCTTCCCGCTGGTGCAGCAGGCCGAGGAGATGGATTGCGGCGCGGCCTGCCTGGCGATGATCTGCAAGCACTACGGCATCAACATGACGCTGGGCAAGCTGCGCGAGCTGGCCAACGTCACCACGCAGGGCGCGACGCTGGGCAGCCTGGCGCGCGTCGGCGAATCGCTCGGCTTCACCGCGCGCGCCGTGAAGTGCACCTTCGACGCGCTGCGCGGCCTCGAGCTGCCGATGATCGTGCACTGGGAGGGCTACCACTACGTCGTCGTCTATGGCGTCTCCGACCGCCAGGTGTGGATCGCCGATCCGGCGCTGGGCTTTCGCAAACTCAGCCTCGAAGACTTCGAGCGCGGCTGGAGCGGCACCTGCCTGGCGTTCACACCGGGGCAGGACATGGCGCAACTGGCCGCCTCGCGCTCGCCGTGGGTGCGCTTTGCGCGCTACCTGGTGCCGCACCGGCGCATCCTGATCCACCTCTGCATGGCGACCTTCGTCATCCAGATGCTCGGCATCGTGCCGCCGATGATCATCCAGAACATCCTCGACGGCGTGATCGTGCACCAGAACGTCAACCTGCTGCACCTGTTGATCGGCGGCCTCGTCATCTCGCAGGTGTTCACGCAGCTGATGGCGATGATCCGCGCGGCGCTGGCGAACTTCATGGTGCGCAAGCTCGACTTCAACATGATGTCGCAGTTCTTCAAGCACACGCTGTCGCTGCCGTACTCGTTCTTCGCCACGCGCAAGACCGGCGACATCTTCGCCCGCTTCCAGGAGAACCACACGATCCGCGCCTTCCTGACGGTATCGACCGTGACCACCGTGCTCAACCTGCTGATGGTGTTCATCTACTTCACGGTGATGTTCCTCTACAACGTGAAGCTGACGCTGCTGTTGATCGTCTTCGTGGTGCCGATCCTGGCGCTGACCGTGCTGGCCACGCCCAAGGCCAAGCGCTATGCGCGCGAGGTTTTCGGCACGTCCACCGACGCCAAGTCGTACCTGATGGAGACGCTGGGCGGCGTCGAGACGATCAAGGGCATGGGCAGCGAGCGCCCGGTGCGCCTGAAGTGGGAGAAGAAGTACGCCAAGGCGCTCGAGGTGCAGTACCGCTCGCAGACCTTCAACATCCTGGTCGGCGCGCTCGGCCAGCTCTTCCACTCCGCCACCACCGTGGCCATTCTCTGGGCCGGCGCCAACCTGGTGCTGTCGCGCGAGCTCTCGATCGGCCAGCTGATCGCCTTCAACGCGCTGATGGGCAGCGTGCTGGCGCCGCTGATGGGACTGATCGGACTGTGGAGCCAGTTGAACGACGCCGCGGTGGCGATGGAGCGCCTGGGCGACGTGCTCGACATCGAGCCCGAACAGAAGCCCGGCGATCTGGCCTCGCGCGTCGTGCTGCCCGATCTGAAGGGCGACATCAAGCTCGACGGTGTGTACTTCCGCTACGGCGGCAAGGACACGCCCTACGTGCTGGAGAACATCAACCTCGAGATCAAGCCGGGCGAGCTGGTGGCCATCGTCGGCCGCAGCGGCTCGGGCAAGACGACGCTGGCCAAGCTGCTGGTGGGCTTCTACCCGCCCAGCGAAGGCAAGATCACGGTCGATGGCTACGACATGAGCGTGATCGACAAGGAGTACTACCGCTCGCAGGTCGGCTACGTGATGCAAAGCAACCTGCTGTTCTCGGGCACGGTGGCCGAGAACATCGCCAGCGGCGACGAGCGGCCGGACCGCCGCCGCATCGAGGAAGTGGCCAAGCGCGCCGACGCGCACGCCTTCGTCAGCAAGATGCCGCTCGGCTACGAGCAGATCGTCGGCGAGCGCGGCATGGGGCTGTCGGGCGGCCAGATCCAACGCCTGTGCATCGCGCGCGCGCTCTACCACGACCCGCGCCTGCTGGTGTTCGACGAAGCGACCTCGGCGCTCGACACGCAGAGCGAGAGCAACATCATCGCCGGCATGCGAGACATCCTGGAAGGCCGCACCGCCGTGATCATCGCGCACCGGCTGAGCACGATCATGCGCGCCGACAAGATCCTCGTGCTCTACGAAGGCTCGGTCGTCGAGCAGGGCAAGCACGACGAGCTGCTGGCGCGCCGCGGCATGTACTACGAACTGGTGCAGAAGCAATTGAGCGCAGCCGCTTGAAGACGCGCGAGATCCAGCGCGTCGGCACCGACCGGCCGACCGCCGTCGATGCGCGCGTCGTCGCCGCCACCAACAGCGACCTGCGCCGCCTGGGGCGGGTGGGCGAGAAGGGTTCGTCTGCAGTCGGGTGAGGAAGGAACGATCAACCGGGCTCGCCCGAACGATCGCAACTGCCGCGATTTCGGCTGTGGAGTCGGCGCGCCGAACGATCGGAATGTGCGCGAAGTGAACGATCGGGCGCGAGGACCGTGCGTCCCCACTTCCAGTGGCTACGCCGCGAGCGTCGAGTCCTGCACCCGGCTCCGCCGCGGTCAGGAAAAGGACGCTTGAATTCCCTCTCCTCCGGCCTGCCGCGGTCGAACGCCGCGCGATACGTGTCGTGGCGAATCCCGCTTGAGCGCGGTGGACTTGGCCCGGTCTGTCGACTACCTTTCAAGTCCGGCGGTACGTCGAAGGCCCACCCGGTTTGTCGCCACCCGTACCCGGTCCCGCCCGCCGAGCCCGGAATCCTCTTCGTCCAACAAGAAGGAGATCGACGTGACCGTAACTCCAGCTATTGCCAAAGCGCCCGGTGGTCAGCGCGCGCTGCGCGGTCGCGCGCGCACTGCCATCGCGGTCGCCGTCGCGGCCTTCGGGCTCTCGCTTGCGTTCGCGCAGACGCTCGACTCGGCAGCCGCCGCAAACGGTGGGCGCCACGGCGGCCGCGGCGGCATCAACCTCGACGACCTGACGTTTCGTGCATCCGCCCCCACGCCGTTTGCGACTGGATGCAGCGGCGTGCCCGACACCGGAACCCTGTACCCGAACGCGGAAGTCGAGCCGTTCGCTGCGGTCAACCCGCGCAACCCGCTCAACCTGGTCGGGGTATGGCAGCAGGACCGCTGGTCCAACGGCGGCGCGCGCGGCCTGGGCACCGGCTACTCTTTCGATGGCGGCATCACCTGGAAACGCGTCTTCCCTCCGTTCTCGCGCTGCGCCGGCGGAACGGCCGCCAACAACGGCGACTACGAGCGCGCCACCGACCCGTGGGTAAGCTTCTCGCCCAACGGCGTGGTGCACCAGATGGCGCTGTCGTTCGACGACACCATCGTGCCCGGCAAGCCGGCCAGCGCGATGCTCGCCAGCCGCTCGACCGACGGTGGGCGCACCTGGAGCCGCTCGATCGTGCTGGTGGCCGACACTGAAGAGCTTTTCAACGACAAGAACACGATCACGGCCGACCCGACCGACTCGCGCTACGTCTATGCCGTCTGGGACCGGCTCAGTTTCGTGCCCGGTGAAGGCGCTGGCCCGATGCTGTTTGCGCGCAGCGTCGACAACGGCGTTAGCTGGGAGCCGACACGCATCGTGTTCGACCCGGGCCCGGAGGCGCAAATCATCGGGGCGCGTATCGAGGTGCTGCCCGGCGGCGGGCTGGTCAACCTGTTCACGCTCATCGACTACCTGACGGGCGCGCTGTCGGCCCAGGTCATCCTGTCAAACGACAAGGGCGCCACCTGGTCCGCGCCGATCAAGGTCGCCGACCAGCTGGCGATCGGCGCGAGCGACCCCGAGACCGGTGCGCCGATCCGCGACGGCGCGATCATTCCGCAGCTCGCGATCTCGCACAGCGGCACGATCACCGTGGTGTGGCAGGACGCGCGCTTCTCGGGCGGTCTGCGCGACGGCATCGCGGTGTCGCAATCGAGCGACGGTGGCCTGACCTGGAGCGCCCCTGTTCAGGTCAACCGCGACCCGCTGGTGCAGGCGTTCCTGCCTAGCGTGCATGTGCGCAGGGACGGCACCGTGGGCGTGTCGTACTACGACCTGCGCAGCAACACCGCCGATCCGGCGACCCTGCTCACCGACATCTGGCTGACCCGCTCGCGCGACGGTCTGACCTGGCGCGAGAGCCGCATCTCGCGTCCGTTCGATATGGCCAAGGCGCCGACGGCGGGCGGCTTGTTCGTCGGTGACTATCAGGGCCTGGTCAGCATCGGGCCGATCTTCATTCCGTTCTTCGTCAAGACCACCGAGGGGGCCGACACGACGAACCGCAACGACGTCTACTCGCACTTTGCCCTGAGCAGCATCCTGCGGGGCGCCGCGCGCGCCGCGAGTTCGGTGACCGACCAGGTCGAGCAGGAAGAGGCGGCGATGCCGGCCTTCAGCGTCCAGGGCACCGGCCAGGAGAGCGCGGCGGTGTCCGCGCTGCCGCGCGAGCGCGCGATGCAGAACGTGCAGCGGGTGATGCGCGCGCGGGTGCCGGGCTGGGACGCGCGCATGCAGCAGCGCAAGCCGACGCCGTAGCGCGCGCCGCGGCACGATGCAACCGCAGCGTGCCGCGGCCGGGCCGGAGACCGCTGGCTCAGGTGCGGTTCTTGCCCTCTTCCGCGAGCTGTTGCTCGGGCAGCGGGATGGTCTGCGCCGCCGCGTCGAGGTTCGGGTTCACCGCGACGGCGCGGCGTGGCCAGCGCCTCGTCCAGCGCGCCGCCTACAGCTGCGCGAGTCCGCGTGCGTAGCGCTTGTCAATCGCCGGGTCGCCGGAGCGCCCCCAGATGCGCCAGACCGTCGCGACCGCAGACTCGCGGACCCAGGCATCGCTGTCGCGCAGCCGTTCGAAGACCCGGGGCGAATCGGCCATCGAGCCGACTTCGGCCAGCCTTTGCACACCGGCCAGTCGCGCGTCAGCACGGAGCTGGGCCAAGGCGCTCAGCGCCTGCGCCCGGGTCATCGGCGGCGCTGCGGCAGCGCCGGCTGGCAGCCAAGAGGCCAACTTCTCGATCGCGCAGGCGGTGCTCGATCCGGCGGAGTCCGGCGCTCTGGTCGTCTGCCCCAACCCGTCCTACCAGATCTAGGAAGGCGCCACGCTGCTCGGAGGCGCCCAGCCGTACGTCGTGAACTCGCTCGCGGCCAACGGCCACGCGACAGACTGGGATCGCGTTTCCGAGGACGTGTGGAAACGCTCGCGCTTGCTCTTCGCGTGCTCAAGGCACAGTGCCGCGGGAGGCGGAATCCCAGTGCAACACCACTGGGCAGATGGTGCTAAAGCTGACGACTCCCTGGCGCGACGGCACCACGCACCAGGGGACGCCGCCGCTGGAGTTCATGCCGCGACTTGCTTCGCGAGCGCCACAGTCAGCTTCGCGGCGGTGACTTCTTACAGTAACTGTGAATGTCGCCTACGGGTCGTTCTCGCGCATTCGCAGCGGAGGCTCGAATGATCGCGATGCGAGCACAGCGATCATTCGCGCGCGGGCTCTCAAAGCTCCCTTCGTCGCCTGTGCGGTCAACGCGCAGCTTGTCGGTGCGCCAGCTAGGTATTCGCGGACAGGCGCGCCATCGATGCCGAGGCGGTTGTCAAACGTCTGCCGCACGCAGCCCCGCAATGACTGCTGCGCCAACCGCGGTGGCTTCGCGCTCGCTCATACGCCTGCCCGCGCCGCGCAGTGGTGGTGCCTCGTCTCGTGAAACCACTTGCCGAGCTGTTTCCTCCGCAATGTCCAGCAGGCGTCGATCGCCATCGTCGGTGACCTTGGGTCCGTCGGCGCTATCGACCTCGAGGTATCCGAGCAGCCGCATCGCGTTCGCGCCGTCTCCTGTCATCGCGGCCAGTGCAGCGATCATGACCAGGGTGGACTCGGACACGGCCGACGAGGGGCCTTCGCGCTCGAGATCGAAAAGCTCAGCCACGGCGCCACGCGCAAGCTCGACGTTGCGTTGGATCAGCAGCGTGGCGCACCAGGTTGACAGCCCGACCGACATGGACTCGGGTTGACCCAGCGCACGCGATTCCTCCACCGCGGTTCGCGCCAGAGCCTGAGCTTCTTCCACATGCCCCAGACCGAAAGCAGCGCCGGCCAGCCAGCTGCGTGCCGTGAGGGCCATCTCGCGCTCGCCATGGCGCAGCGCGAAATCCAGCGCTTCGCGGAGGACGTTGCGGCAGCGTGCCAGGTCGGACGAGAAATACGCGACCCATCCTGCATGCATCAGTCGGAACATGCGAAAGAAATGCGGCCAATCGGGGTCTTCGAGGCGCCCGGCTTCATCGAGCGCCGCTTGCGCATCGTCGAACCCGCGCACGCGCGATGACTCGGTGGCGTACACGCACAGAGCTGAGAACAGCCGACGCGCTTCGCCGAGCGAGCGCCAAAGCTCCACCGCGCGGCGCGCGCATTCGACGCGCGATACATCCCTCGGCGTGACCCAGCCGCACGATGCGATGAAACTGTTCAAGCCGGCCTGCCCGCGCGGGCTGGCGAGCGGCAGCAGGTCGATCGCGGCTTGCACGCGTCGTCCAGAATTCGAGAACATCGCGCGCAACTGATCCAGATGGCGCAGCACATTCACGATCACCGCGGCCGAATCGGCATCACCGCGCTCGCGAGCGCGTTCGAACGCCTCGGACAGATCGTCGTAGTCCGGCATGTACCGGGCCAGCCAAGAGGCCGACACGCCTTCGGCGCGCTGACGCCCCGCACGCTCGGCCAAGTCGGCCATCGCGCGACCGTGCGCACGCAGAACCATCTCGACTTCGGCAGCCTCGGCGAGTTTTTCCCTGCCGTACACACGCGTCGTCTCCAACAGCCGGTAGCGTGGCGGCTCGACGCCCTCGAGCTGCACCAGCGATCGCTCGACCAGGCCCTCGAGCGCCGTCAGCGCAGCGCCCGCATCGAAGCCGCCTGCCGTTGCGAAGCGCTGCGCCGTCTCGATGCCGAAGGTGCCAGCAAACACCGACAGCCGCCGTAGCAGCATCTGCTCGTCGGCGCACAGCAGCGAGTGACTCCAGTCGAGGGTCAGGCGCAAGCTTCTTTGCCGCGCCGGCATGTCGCGACTGGCCGCGCGCAGCAGGCTCAGGCGATCATTCAATTGTTCAGTCAAGGCGGTCAGTCCGAGCAGCGGCGCTCTTGCGGCCGCCATCTCAATGGCCAGCGGCAGACCATCGAGGCCTCTGCACAGCTCGATGGCCTGCGCCACGTTGCCCGCTGACAATGCAAAGCGCCGGTCCGCCGCATGTGCGCGGCGTTCGAACAACTGCAGCGCACCCGACGCACGAGCCGCTTCGAGATTCGCGCTGGCCGTCGGCAGCGCGAGCGGTTCCAGCCGGATCACGGTTTCACCTTTCAGCTGCAGCGGCTCCTGCGACGTGGCGAGCACGCGCACCGAAGCGGCTTGCGCCAGCACCGCGCTGACCACCTCGGCCACGGCAGCAACGAGGTGCTCGCAGTTGTCCAGCACCAGCAGCATCTCGCGGCAAGTGAGCTTGTTGAGCAGTTCGGCCAAGTCGCCTTGGTTGAACGGAATTTGCGCCGCCTTGGCGATCCCGGGCACCAGTTTGTCGGCCGACGACAGCGCGGCCAGATCGACCCACCACACGCCGCCGGCATGCTGCCCAAGCGCAGCGCGCGCGGCTGCCTGAGCGAGCCTCGTCTTGCCGATGCCGCCGGGCCCTGCGATGCAGACGAGCCTCGACGCCGCCAAGTCGGCCACCAGCCGCTGCAGTTCGGCCTCGCGTCCGACCAGTGGCTCCAACTCGTGCGCCACGTTGGTCGTCGGCGAACTCGTCGCCTCGCAACCCGCGTGCGGCGCCGGTGCGGCCACGTCGTTCAGCACGCGCGCAAATCGATAGCCGAGGCCGGGCACCGTGGCGATCGACGATGCACCGAGCGTCCTGCGCAGCGCCGAGATTTGCACTTGCAAGTTGTTTTCCTCCACCTCGAGCCCGGGCCACACGCGATCGAGCAGTTCGTCTTTCGTGACGAGGCGGTCGCGCCATTCGATCAGCGCGATCAACACGTCGAAGGCGCGCGCGCCGAGCACGACAGCTTGCCCCTGCACGAGGACCTGCCGCTGCGCCGGGCGGACCTCGACGCTGCCGAAGCGATACGGATCTGGCAATGCGCGCCCTCCGGGCGATACCGCCCAACCCAGGGTCTGGAGCACTCTAGCGCATCGATCAGAACGTTTCAGGCCGCGTCAGACTGCTTCAAGACAAGGGCGCGCGGCGCCGCCAGAGTGGCTCTAAGGGCGGTGCATCCCGCAGCGTCCTGTCAACCAGGAGCTCGACATGACCACGGCAACGACCCACGCCATCCCCGAAACACGACTGCCGGCCACGAACACGCCTCGACAGAACATCGGGGTTCGCGAGCCACGGCGCCGTGCGAGCGACACGCGGCCCCCTCCCGCGTCGGTGCAGCGCATCGACCTCGAGGGCGCCGCTCGCCCATCTCGCGAATTCGCCATCCTGCCTGGCAATGTTCGTCTCTTGTCCGGATTGATCGGATTGGTCGCGAGCGCGATGGTGATCTGCGCAACCGCTGCACTGTTCTTGATGTGATGGGCGAGGCGATGCTCAACAGTTGCTTCAGCAGCGATGCGGACGACGGCGAGCCCGCGACGGCGAGCGCGACGGCGCTGAGTGGTCGGGCCTACTTTGCGGTTGGCATCGTGAATTCCGCACCCTTCGGCGCAGACGACGCCCAGCGCTGCATCACGCTCTTCTGCTTGGTGTAGAAGCGCACGCCTTCTTCGCCGTAGGCATGCATGTCGCCGAACAGCGAGCGCTTCCAGCCGCCGAAGCCGTGCCAGGCCATCGGCACCGGGATCGGCACGTTGATGCCGACCATGCCGATCTGCACCCGGCGCGCGAACTCGCGCGCGACGTTGCCGTCGCTGGTGTAGCAGGCCACGCCGTTGCCGAACTCGTGCTCGTTGATCAGCTTCACCGCCGCGGCGAGGTCGGGCACGCGCACGCACGACAGCACCGGGCCGAAGATCTCTTCCTTGTAGATGCGCATCGACGGCGTCACGTGGTCGAACAGGGTGCCGCCGGTGAAGAAGCCGTTCTCGTGGCCCGAGACCTTGAAGGCCTTGCCCGTTTGTGGATTCACGCGGCCATCGACGACGAGCGTCGCGCCTTCGTCCACACCCACGCCGATGTAGCCCTCGATGCGCTCGAGCGCCTGCCGCGTGACGATCGGCCCCATTTCGGCATCGAGCTCCATGCCGTTCTTGACCTTCAACGTCTTCGCGCGCGCGGCGAGCTTGGGCACGAGCTTGTCGGCGACATCGCCGACCAGCACCGCGACGCTGATCGCCATGCAGCGCTCGCCGGCCGAACCGTAGCCGGCGCCGATCAGTCCATCCACCGCCTGCTCGATGTCGGCATCGGGCATCACGACCATGTGGTTCTTCGCGCCGCCGAGCGCCTGCACGCGCTTGCCGTGGTGCGCGCCGGTCTCGTAGATGTAGTGCGCGATCGGCGTCGAGCCGACGAAACTCAGCGCCTTCACGTCAACGTGGGTCAACAGCGCATCGACCGCGACCTTGTCGCCCTGCACGACGTTGAACACGCCGTCGGGCAGGCCCGCCTCGGTCAGCAACTCGGCCATCAAGATGGCGGCCGACGGATCGCGCTCGCTGGGCTTGAGGATGAACGCGTTTCCGCACGCCAATGCCACCGGGAACATCCAGCACGGCACCATGCACGGGAAGTTGAACGGCGTGATGCCGGCGACCACGCCGAGCGGCTGGCGCAGCGTCCAGTTGTCGATGCCGGTGCTCACCTGGTCGGTGAAGTCGCCCTTCAGCAGCTGAGGAATGCCGCAGGCGAACTCGATGATGTCGATGCCGCGGCTCACCTCGCCTTGCGCGTCGGTGAACACCTTGCCGTGTTCCGCGGTGATCATCGCGGCCAAGGTGTCGCGGTGCTGGTTCATCAGCTGCAGGAACTTGTTCAGCACGCGCGCACGGCGAATCGGCGGCGTGTCGGCCCAGGCGGGAAAGGCGGCACGCGCCGCGGCGATCGCGGTATCGACCTCGGCCGCGCTGGCCAGCGCCACCTGGCGCGCCACGGCGCCGGTCGCCGGGTTGTAAACGGCCTGACACCGCCCGCTCGTGCCGGCGACGGTGCGGCCGTTGATGAAATGATCGACGTCGGTGGTGGCGGTGAAGGCCTCGAGGGCGCCCATGGTGAACTCTCCGTTGGATTCGGTGCGATGAAGGCGACGCCTTTTCAGCGTCCTGAGCATCCACTCGTGCGCCGGGTCGTTGCGAAAGACCCAGAAGCGGTTCGGGCCGGCCATCACGTTGAGGTAGTACAGGTCGTAGCCGTGCGGCGCGACCACCGGGTGATAGCCGCGCGGCACCATCACGACATCGTGGTCCTCGACCGCGCAGGCTTCGTCGAGGCTGCGGTCGTCGGTGTACACGCGCTGGAACGCGAAGCCCTGCGGCGGGTTCAGCCGGTGGTAGTAGGTTTCTTCGAGCTGCGTCTCGCCCGGCGGCGCCTCGACGTTGTGCTTGTGCGGCGGGTAGCTCGACGAGTGCCCGGCCGGGGTGATGACCTCGACGACCAGCAAGTGCGCGGCGGTCGGATCGTCGTGCGCCAGGATGTCGCAGACGTAGCGCGTGTTGCTGCCCTGCCCCCGCGTGCTGCGGCGCATCGCCGCCGGGTCGATCACCCGCACCTCGCGGGCACCTTCGCCCCCCGGGGCCGAGCACAGCGCGACCTCGGCGTCGAGGCGCGCGCGGATCGTCACGCGGCGGCCCGGCGGCACATAGACCGCGGCCGGCGACAGCGGGTCGAACACGCTGGCGCGCGTGCCGAGCGATTCGAAGACCTGGCCATCGACCGTCACGTCCACCGTGCCCGTGAGTACGACAATGCACAGCTCGCGTGTTCCGGTATCGACCGATTCCGACTCGTCGCTGCGCAGCCGTATGGCGCGAAAGCCGACATGCGTCCAGCCGGCGCGCGCCGGCGTGACTTCGACGATCTCGCGGCCTGCGCGAGCCGCCTTCACGAGCAACGGGCTCATCAGGCAACCTCCGTGCTTCGCACTGCGGTCAATTCGCCTTTCGGGCGGCCGGGCAGGCTCATGGGTGCCCCCTACGCCGCTTCGCGCCGTTCCCCCCGAGGGGGAGCGAGCACCTTGGGAGCGGCCCGGCGGTGCTCATGACAGTTTCTCCACGATGCGCTCGAGCGTGTCGAAGCCTTTCTTCGCATAGACATAGCTCGGCGCGACCGCCGGGTCTTGCTCGGCCTCGACCACCAGCCAGCCTTCGTAGCCTCCGGCGCGCAGCGTGCTCAGCACGGCGTCGAAGTCGATCGTGCCGTCGCCGGGCACGGTGAAGGTGCCGTTGATGACACCGGCGAGGAAACTCCAGCCGTCGTTGCGCGCCTGCGCGATCACCTGCGGCCGCACGTCCTTGCAGTGCACGTGCACGACGCGCTCGAGGTGCTTCTTCAGCACCGCCACCGGGTCGGTCGCACCGCCGAAGTACGCGTGGCCGGTGTCGAA
The DNA here is from genome assembly GCA_963816315.1 of uncultured beta proteobacterium. Classification (GTDB taxonomy): domain Bacteria; phylum Pseudomonadota; class Gammaproteobacteria; order Burkholderiales; family Burkholderiaceae_C; genus CADEEN01. The sequence continues at coordinate 128,754 of CAWFJZ010000029.1, read as the reverse complement.
CAGCAGGCCGACGCGGGCCGGGTCGGTCTCGGCCATCAGACGGTCGATGTCGGCCGGCGCCTCGACGTAGGCGCCCATGTGGTGGTGGTAGGCCAGCGTGATGCCGTAAGTGGTCTGCAGGTGGGCGCCGAAGGCGTTCAGCTTGCTGGGCATAGGCCTGCCACTGCGCGTCGGTCGCGAAGCGCGGGCGCTTGGCCAGCGGCGTGTCGATGCGGCCCTGGATCGAGCCGGCGACCTCGCCGTACACGACCACGTTGCAGCCGTTGACCTGCAGCTTGGCCATGTGCGCGGCGCAGCCCTCGATCTCGGCATCGAGCGGCCCTTCGGCCAGGTTCCCCGAGTACCAGCCGCTGACGCAGACCACGCCGTACTCGGCCAGCTTGGCCTTCAGCGCCGGGCCGTCCTGCGGAAATTTGTTGCCGAGCTCGAAGCCCTGATAGCCGATCTGCGCGCCTTCCTTGAGCGCGGTTTCCAGCGGCGTCTCGCCGCCGAGGGCGGGCAAGTCGTCGTTGCTCCAGGAGATCGGGTTGATGCCGATGCGCACGTTCCACGTCATGTTCGGTGTCTCGTTCAAATGCGTTGCCGGGCCTTGCCTTCGAGGTAGCGGCCGTGCGCGTCGAGCACCTCGCGGCGTTGCGAGGCCTCGGGGATGCTGACCTCCCACCAGCAGCCGCCGTCGTCGGTGGTGCGGGTGTGGGTGGTGTCGATGACGATCAGCTGCGTGCGGGTCGCGGCGCGGGCGCGCTGCATCGCGCTTTTCAGTTCGGCCACGCTCGCGACATGGACTGCCTCGGCGCCCATGCTGCGCGCATGCGCGGCGAAGTCGATGCGCAGATCGGTGCCGGTCTCGGCAACGCAGTCGGCCAGCATGTTGTTGAAGCGCGTGCCGCCCGAGGCGAGCTGCAGGCGCTGGATGCAGCCGAAGCCGCGGTTGTCGAGCACGACGACGATCAGCTTCTGGCCCAGCATCACCGAAGTGGCGATCTCGGAGTTGAGCATCATGTACGAGCCGTCGCCGAGCATCACGATCACCTCGGCATCCGGCTGCGCGAACTTGACGCCCAGGCCGCCGGCGATCTCGTAGCCCATCGTCGAGTAGCCGTATTCCATGTGGTAGCCGCCGGGCCGGCCGGCGCGCCACAACTTGTGCAGCTCCGCCGGCAGCGTGCCCGAGGCGCAGACCACGATGTCGCGCCGCGCCGAGTCGCCGGCCGATTCGCGCACCGCGCCGATGACCTCGGCGTCGTAAGGCAGGGAGTCGCGCGGCACGTTCGTCGTGAGCTCGGTAACGCGTGCGTTCCACGCCGCGGCGGCGGTCTTGGCGCGATCGGTCCAGCCCACGTCGGCCTGCCAGTTCGTGGCGCCCAGGCGCTGCAGGCCGACCCTCGCGTCGCAGACCAGCGACTGCCCGCTCCACTTGCGCGCGTCGAAGGGCTGCACGTTGATGCAGAGCAGCTTGGCGCTGGCGAACAGCGTGTGCGAGCCGGTCGTGAAGTCCTGCAGCCGCGTGCCGACGGCGACGATCAGGTCGGCCTCGCGCGCCGCCTCGTTGGCGGCCGGCGAGCCGGTGACGCCGATCGCGCCGAGGTTCAGCGGGTGGTCCCAGGCCAGGCTGCTCTTGCCGCCGTGCGACTCGGCCACCGGCACACCGGCGCGCTGTGCGAAACGGGCCAGCTCATCGCCGGCGCGGCTGTAGAGCACGCCGCCGCCGGCGACGATCAGCGGCCGCTTGGCTGCGCCGAGCGTCGCCAGCGCGCGCTCGAACTCGCGCGCATCGGGCTCGGGGCGGCGCGTGCGAATCGGCTCGGGGTTCAGGAACGACTCGGGGCAGTCGAAGGCCTGCGCCTGCACGTCCTGCGGCAGCGCGAGGCACACCGGGCCGCACTGCGCCGGGTCGGTCAGCACCTGGATCGCGCGCGGCAGCGCGACCAGGATCTGCTCGGGCCGCATGATGCGGTCGAAGTAGCGCGTGACCGGTCGGAAGACGTCGTTGGCCGACATGTCGCCGGCCTCGAACTGCTCGACCTGCTGCAGCACCGGGTCGGGGGCGCGCGAGGCGAACACGTCGCCGGGCAGCAGCAGCACCGGCAGCCGGTTGACGTGCGCCATCGCCGCGGCGGTGACGAGGTTGGTCGCGCCCGGGCCGATCGAGGTCGTGACCGCCATGATGCGCTGGCGGAAGTGCGCCTTCGCGTAGGCCACCGCGGCGTGCGCCATGCCCTGCTCGTTGTGCGCGCGCAGCGTCGGCAGCGCGGCGCGCTGCTCCCACAGCGCCTCGCCCAGGCCGGCGACGTTGCCGTGGCCGAAGATCGCCCAGACGCCGCCGCAGTACGGCACCAGCGTGCCGTCGTCGAGCTCGACGCGCAGCGCCGCGAGGTGGCGCACCAGCGCCTGGGTCATCGTGATGCGAAGGGTCATGACAACCCCTCGTCCGACGAGTACGTCGGCCGATCCCCCAGGGGGATGCGGGACGGCTTGGGAGCGGCCCGGCGCTCGGCCCGCGAACAGGTTGAGACTGGGTGTCTCACGCGGCCTGCCTCAGGCTCTTGCGGCTCGCGCGCCAGGCATCGACCAGCGTCGCGAAATTGCGCGCGGTCTCTTCGACCAGCGCCTCGTCGTCGATCTCGCCTTTGAGCCAACGCAGCCCGGGCCCGGCCCACAGCGTACGCCCGACCATGAAGCCCTTGACGATGCCGTGCGTCGCTTGCGCAAAGCCTGCCGCCAGCACGTGCAGCGGCTGGTTCAGGCCGAGGATCACCACGCCGCGGCACTGTGGATCGCGGGCGCTGATCAATGGCGCCAACGCGGCCCACGACGCCGGCGCCATCGGCGCCAGCTTCCACCATTCGGGCTTGAAGCCGAGGTTGTAGAGCCGCTCGATCGCGCGCAGCACCGCCGCGTCGGCCGTGCCTTCGGGCGTCACTTCGCGCGGCGGGATGATCTCGAGCAGCAACTCGTGGCCGCTCTCGCGCGTGGCCTCCCAGAGCTCGCCGATGCGCGCTTCTTGCGCCAGCCGCAGATCGACCGGATCGTCCGGGTGGTAATGCACCAGGCACTTGATGACTTGCTCGCGCGGCCAGTGCGCGAGCTGCGAGCCGAGCGACAGCGTGCCGTCGAAGCGCAGCGGCCGCGAGCCGGGCAGCTCCACCGGCCGGCCGACCCACCAGCCGCGTCCCGTGGCCTGATGCAATGCAGCTTCGCCGTAGTGGCCGTCGATCAATACACCGACCTTGCCCGCCAGTCCACGGCTGCGCTCGACGTGCTCGGCCGCGCGCAGCAGCAGCCGCTTCAGCGCCGGGATGCGTGCCTCGTCGGCGCCGGCCTCGCGCGCGAGCTCGAAGAACTGGCTGCGGTGGTCGAAGGCCATCACGTTGAGCTCGCCCCACGCCGGGCGCGGCGCCGTCGTGCGGTGCAGGTGGGCGAGTTGTCGGTCGGCATCGACCTTCGGATGGCGGCTGCCGCCGAACCAGTGCGCGAGCTCGGCCGGCGTCGGCATCGCCGGTGCGCAGGCGTGGCGCGAGACGACGATCGCACCGCAGGCGTTGGCCAGGCGCGCGGCCTCGACGAAGTCCTTGCCGGTCAACAGGCCGGTCATCAGCCCGGCGGCGAAGGCGTCACCGGCGCCGAGCACGTTGAGCACCTCGACGCGCTCGCCCTGCACCGTCAGCGCCTCGTCGATGTGCGCCGGCACCGCGCCGGGGACGAAGCTGCAGCCGAGCGCGCCGCGCTTGACGACCATCGCCGCGGCGCTGACCTCGCGCACGCGCCGCAGCGACGCGATCAGGTCGTCGGGCACGCCGCCGGCGATGAGGAATTCTTCTTCGGTGCCGATCAACAGTTCGAACTGCGGCAGCATCTCCTGCAGGCTGGCGGTGACGCGCGCGTCGGCGACGAAGCGGTTCTCGCCCTCGCCGCGCTTGGTCAGGCCCCACAGCACGGGGCGGTAGTCGATGTCGAGCACACGCACGACGCCGTGCTTGCCGGCGTGGCCAAGCGCGGTGGCCGACGCGGCACGCACGGTCGGCTGCGACAGGTGCGTGCCGGTGATCAGCAGCGCGCGACAACCGGCGATGAAGTCTTCGCGGATCGCCGCGGCGTCGATCGCCATGTCGGCGCAGTTCTCGCGGTAGAACAGCAGCGGGAAGGTGTCGCGGTCTTTCAGGCCGAGCAGCACCAGGCCGGTCAGGCGCTGCGGATCGACCTGGATCATCGAGGTGTCGCAGCCTTCCTTGTGCAGCGTCTGCACCAGGAAGCGGCCCATCTGCTCGTCGCCGACGCGCGAGATCATCGCCGCGCGCAAGCCCAGCCGCGCCACGCCGAAGGCGATGTTGGCCGAGCTGCCGCCGAGGTATTTCGCGAAGCTCGTCGCGTCTTCGAGCGGGCAGCCGACCTGCTGCGCATAGAAGTCCACCGCCAGGCGGCCGAGGCAGGCCAGGTCGTGGCGGCGGCCATCGGGAAACGGCAAGGTCTTCATGCGGGGGTCATCCTTCTCGGTTTGTCAATCCGGGCGTGGACTGAGTTTAGGCGAGCGCGAATTCTACTTCCGTCATGGAATGTACTTAGAAATCTCTTTCCAATTCTGGATCCGCGAGGCTAGAGTGTCGATATGGATCAAGACCTCAATCGCCGCCATCGCGGCACACGCGCCGTCATCACGGGCGGCACGCAGGGACTCGGGCTTGCGGTGGCCAAGCGCATCGCTAGCGAAGGCGCGCCGGCGATCGTGCTCGCCGGCCGCCGCGCCGAGCTCGGCGAAGCCGCCGCCGCGCAAGTTCGTGCGCTCGGCACCGAATGCCTGTTCGTTCAGGCCGATGTCGGCAAGGCGCAGGACTGCACGCGCCTGATGGCCACCGCGATCGCCAAGCTCGGCAGCGTCAACGCGCTCGTCAATTCAGCGGCGACCACCGACCGCGGCACACTGCTCGATACCACGCTCGAAATGTGGCAGGCGCAGATGGACACCAACGCGCGCGGGCCGTTCCTGCTGATGCAATCGCTCGTCCGGCACCTGCTCGAGAAGAAGGCGCCGGGCGCTATCGTCAACGTGCTGTCGCAATCGGCGCACTGCGGTCAATCGTTCCTGGTGCCGTACTCGGCGTCGAAGGCGACGCTGGCGAACCTGACGAAGAACGTCGCGCAGTCGTATCGCGCGCAGCGCATCCGCTGCAACGGCGTGATGGCCGGCTGGATGGACACGCCGGGCGAAGCCGCGGTCCAGCAGAAGTTCCATCACGCGTCGCCCGACTGGCTCGCCAAGGCCGAGGCCGCGCGCCCGATGGGGCAGCTCGCCAAGCCCGACGAACTGGCCGGGCTGATCGCCTACATGTTGAGCCCCGAAGCGGGCGTGATGACCGGTGCGCTGGTTGACTACGACCAGTGGGTGCCCGGGGCACAGCCCGAATGAAGTTCTTCACCGCCGCTGCAGCGGCAATATCAACCGCAAGAGGAGACTCCCGAATGAAGCGCACTTTCCTGACCCTGGCCGCCAGCGCGGCGCTCGCACTCGGCGCCCCGGCTGCCCAGGCGCAGAAGATCGGCCTGGCGATGGCCCAGCTCGACACCTTCCTGACGATCCTGAAGGACGGCACGCTGGACGCGGCGAAGAAAGCCGGCGCGACGGTCCAAGTCGAAGACGCCCAGAACGACGTCGGCAAGCAGCTCAGCCAAATCCAGAACTTCATCGCGCAAAAGGTCGATGCGATCATCGTCAACCCCGTTGACACCGACGCGACGCCGAAGATGACCAAGATGGTCACCGACGCGAAGATCCCGCTGATCTACGTCAACCGCAAGCCGGTCGATTTCGACAAGCTGCCCGCCGGCGTGGCCTTCGTCGCCTCCGACGAACGTGTCTCGGGCACGCTCGAGACGCAAGGAAGTCTGCCGGGTGCTGAAGGGCAAGGGCAACATCGTCGTGCTGATGGGCGAGCTGTCCAACGAAGCGGCCCGCACGCGCACCAAAGACATCGAGGAAGTGGTCGCGACCGCCGAGTGCAGCGGCATCGAAGATCCTCGACAAGCGCGAGGGCAAGTGGTCGCGCACGAACGCGCAGGACATCGTGACCAACTGGCTTTCCTCCGGCACGAAGTTCGACGCGATCGTCGCCAACAACGACGAGATGGCGCTCGGCGCGATCAACGCGCTGAAGGCCGCGAAGAAGTGGACGCCCGACTTCGTGGTTGCCGGCATCGACGCGACGCCCGACGCGCTCGCCTCGATGAAGGCCGGCGAGCTGAAGGTCACGGTGTTCCAGAACGCCGCCGGCCAGGGCTCGGGTGCGATCGACGCGGCGCATCAAGCTGATCAAGAAGCAGCCGGTCGAGCGCTTCGTCAACGTGCCCTTCGAGCTGGTGACGCCGGCCAACCTGAGCAAGTACGCCGGCAAGAACTGAGCCTGATCCGCGGGGCGTTGTCATGGCCGTGAGCGAAACCCTCGAACGCGCCCCGCCCAGGGCAGCGGCGTCCGATCCGACGCCGCTGCTCGAGATCGACGGCGTCGTCAAGGTCTTTCCCGGCGTCGTCGCGCTCGACAAGGTGGGCTTCAAGCTGCGCGCCGGAACCGTTCACGCGCTGATGGGCGAGAACGGCGCCGGCAAATCGACGCTGATGAAGATCATCGCCGGCATCTACGTGCCCGACCAGGGCAACCTGAAGGTCAAGGGCCGGCCGCTGGTGCTGAAGGGCCCGCTCGATGCGCTGAACAGCGGCATCGCGATGATCCATCAGGAACTCAACCTGATGCCCTTCATGACGGTGGCCGAGAACATCTGGATCCGGCGCGAGCCGAAGAACCGGCTCGGCTTCGTTGACCACGGCGAGCTGAACCGCCGCACGCACGCCCTCTTCGACCGCCTCGCGATCGACATCGACCCCGAGGCCGAGGTGCGCAGCCTGTCGATCGCGAACCGCCAGATGGTCGAGATCGCGAAGGCCGTGTCGTTCGACTCCGACGTGCTGATCATGGACGAGCCGACCTCGGCGCTGACCGAGAGCGAGGTCGCGCACCTGTTCCGGATCATCCGGCAGCTGCGCGAGCAGGGCAAAGGCATCGTCTACATCACGCACAAGATGAACGAGCTGTTCGAGATCGCCGACGAGGTGTCGGTGTTCCGCGACGGCAAGTACATCGCGCACCAAGGCGGCCAGCCGACGTGACGCGCGACGAGATCATCCAGATGATGGTCGGCCGCGAAATCACGCAGATGTTCCCGAAGGAGACCGTGCCGATCGGCGACGTGGTGCTGTCGGTCGAGGACCTCGGCGTCGAGGGCATCTTCAGCGGCATCAGCTTCGAGCTGCGCGCGGGCGAGATCCTCGGCCTCGCCGGGACTCGTCGGCTCGGGGCGCAGCAACGTCGCCGAGGCGCTGTTCGGCGTCGTGCCGGCGACCGCCGGCGTGATCCGCATCGACGGCAAGCCGGTCGTGATCGGCTCGCCGGCGCAGGCCCTGGCGCACGGCATGGCGTTCCTGACCGAAGACCGCAAGGAGACCGGCTGCTTCCTGCTGCTGGACGTGCTCGCCGAACATGGACGTGGCTGTGCTTTCGCAGCGCTACGTGAACTTCGGTTTCGTTCAGAGCGGCGCGCTCGAGCGCGACTGCGAGGAGATGAGCCGCAAGCTGCGCGTCAAGACGCCGGGCATGAACGAGGTGGTGCAGAACCTGTCGGGCGGCAACCAGCAGAAGGTGCTGATCGGGCGCTGGCTGCTGACGCAGCCGAGGATCCTGATCCTTGACGAACCGACACGCGGCATCGACGTCGGCGCGAAGGCCGAGATCCACGGGCTCGTGACGCAGCTCGCCGGACAGGGCGTCGCGGTGCTGATGATCAGCTCGGAGATGCCCGAAGTGCTCGGCATGAGCGACCGGGTGATGGTGATGCACGAAGGCCGTTTGACCGGCATCGTGGACCGCAAGGACGCCGACCAAGTGACGATCATGGACCTCGCATCGCACTGAGACAGACACGGAGACAACATGGCCTCGATCCAGCAGAGCGTCGGCGCGCAGCCGGTGACGTTCAAGCCCGCACGGCGCAAGTGGCCGCCGGAGCTGAGCATCTTTCTCGTGCTCGTCGGCATCAGCCTGTTCTTCGAGGCGCATCGGCTGGATCGTCGTCGGCCAGAGTTTCATCTGGAACCCCGAGCGGCTGCAGATCATCATCCTGCAGATGGCGGTGATCGGCATCATCGCGGTGGGCGTCAACCTCGTGATCATCACCAGCGGCATCGATCTGTCGTCGGGTTCGGTCGTGGCGGTCGCCGCGGTGGTATCGGCGAGTCTCGCGCAGGTGTCGGACTTCCCGCGCGCGGTGTTTCCGTCGCTGACCGACCTGCCGGTGTTCTGGCCGATCCTCGCCGGCATGTTCGCGGGGCTCGTCATCGGGCTGATCAACGGCTCGCTGATCGCGTACACCGCGATCCCGCCGTTCATCGCCACGCTCGGCACGATGGTCGCTGCGCGCGGCTTCGCGAAGTGGTTCACCGGCGGCATGCCGGTCTCGATGCTGACCGACGACTTCGCCTGGATCGGCTCGGGTGCGATTCCGGTCGTGATCTTCCTCGTGCTCGCGGCGATCTTCCACGTCGTGCTGCGCTACACGCGCTTCGGCAAGTTCACCTACGCGATCGGCGCGAACCGACAGGCGGCCGTGGTCTCGGGCATCAACGTCAACCGGCACCTGGTCTGGATCTACATGATCGCCGGGCTGCTGTCGGGCATCGCCGGCACGGTGACGTCGGCGCGCGCGATCTCCGGCCAGTCGGGCATGGGCGTGATGTACGAGCTCGACGCGATCGCGGCGGTCGTGATCGGCGGCACCTCGCTGGCCGGCGGGGTCGGCCGCATCACCGGCACGGTCATCGGCGTGCTGATCCTCGGCGTGATGACCTCGGGCTTCACCTTCATCCGCATCGACGCCTACTACCAGGAGATGGTCAAGGGCGCGATCATCGTCGCCGCGGTCGTTGCCGACATGTATCGCAACCGCAAGCGGCGTGGCTGAACCGTTTCTGCGATTCAACACGGTGGACAGAGACGTGAACACGCTGACCCAAGCCGCGCCGGCGCGGCAGTTCGAGGCCGACGAGTACCGCTTGGTCGGCGGCGCCGGCGATCGTGCACAGGCCGCCGGGTTGGTCAACGCGAGCTGGTACCGGTGCGCGGTGCCGCGCCCGCTGATGAAGGAGCTGATGCGGCGCAGCGATGCGCGTGCGATCCGCGACACGCTGCTGTGGTACGCGCTGATCGTCGCCACCGGCCTGCTGGCGTGGCGGGCGCTCGGCACGGCCTGGGCGCTTCCTGCCTTCGCGCTCTACGGCGCGCTGTACTGCGGCGCGGCCGATTCGCGCTGGCATGAGGCCGGCCACGGCACGGCGTTCAAGACCCGTTGGATGAACGACGTGCTGTACCAGCTCGCGTCCTTCCAGATCTTCCGCCGCCCGACGGTGTGGCGCTGGAGCCATGCGCGGCACCACACCGACACGTTGGTGGTCGGCCGCGATCCGGAGATCGCCGCCCAGGTGCCGACGAAGTGGCTGACGCTCGCCGGCGGGTTGCTCGCGATCCCGCACGTCAGCGGCGAACTGCCGAAGCTGCTGCGCAATGCGCTGGGCCGGCTCGACGCCGACGACAAGTCGTTCATCCCCGAGACCGAATGGCCCAAGGTGATCCGCGAAGCGCGCGCATGGGTCGCGTTCTACACCCTGCTGATCGGCGCCTGCGTGGTGGCCGGTAGCGCGGTGCCGCTGCTGTTCGTCGGCTTGCCCGGCCTGTACGGCGGCTGGCTGTACCTGTTCTTCGGGCTGACGCAGCATGCCGGACTGCCGGAGAACGTCACCGACCATCGCCTGAATTCGCGCACGGTGTACATGAACCCGGTGTTCCGCTTCCTCTACTCGAACATGAACTACCACCTCGAGCACCACATGTTCCCGATGGTGCCGTACCACGCGCTGCCGAAACTGCACGAGGCGATCAAGGCCGACACGCCGCCGGCCTATCACGGCACGATCGCCGCGTACCGCGAGATCATTCCCACACTGCTGCGGCAGGCACGCGACCCGTCTTACCACGTCGTGCGGCCGCTGCCGCCATCAATCACCGTCCGACAGGAGGAGCGAACATGAGCAACTGGATCGATGCCGGCGCCTTCGATGCCATCGACGACGAGGACGTGACGCGCTTCGACCACGGCGGCAAGACCTTCGCGATCTACCGTGTCGATGACAAGGTCTATGCCAGCGACGGCCTGTGCACGCATGAAGGTGTGCACCTCTGCGACGGCCTGGTGATGGAGCACGTCATCGAATGCCCCAAGCACAACGGCCGCTTCGACATCCGCGACGGCCGGCCGTTGGGCGCGCCGGTGTGCGTTGCGCTGAAGACCTACCCCGCCAAGGTCGTGGGCGGGCGCATTCAGATCGAGGTCTGAAGCGCACGCGCGCTCGCCAAGGACATCAGGCAGCTGCGCGCGCAGCCGCCAGCAGCGCTTTGAGCTTCGTCGCCGGATCGGCGAGTGTCGCGGCATCGCTGTGCACGCCATGCTCGAACAGCATGCGCGCAAGCTTGAACTCCTTGGCCAGCGCCTGGGTCGGCCCGAAGCCGGCGACGCCGACGATGCGGCCCGCCGCCCCGAGGTGAAAATGGATCTGCGCACCCGAGTCGAGGTCGCGCGTCGCGACCACCGTGCCCAGAGACGGATCGCCGGCAATCTGCAGTTGGTGATCGTATTGGTCGGACCAGAACCACGGTGTCGCGCCGACGCTCGTTTGACCGCCCGCCATGTTGACCGCCGCGACGCGGGCCTGGTCCTCGGCGTTGTGCCAGCTCTCCAGGCGCAGCGTGCGGCCGGACAACGCGCTCGGAAAGACTGCCACGTCGCCGGCCGCGAAGATGCGCGGGTCGGACGTGCGCAGCTGCGCATCGACGACGATGCCGTTGGCGCAGGCCAGGCCCGCCTCTTCGGCAAGTTCGACGTTCGGCACGATGCCGATGCCGACCACGATCGTGTCTGCATCGACGACGCCACCGTCGGCCAGGCGCACGCGCGATCCGTCACCGGCTCGTTCGAAGGCGATCGGCGGCACGCCGAGACGCACCGCCACGCCGCGCGATTCGTGCAGCGCCTGAACCTGCAAGCGCGATGCTGGCGGGCACCGCGCGCCCGAGCAGGCGCGGCGCGGCTTCGAGCACCGTCACGGCGCAGCCTCGCTGGCGTGCCGACGCCGCGACCTCGAGGCCGATAAACCCACCGCCGATCACGGCCACGTGCGCGCCGGGCGTCAACCGGGCCGCGAGCGCGCGGGCGTCGCCGAGCGTGCGCAAGGTGAGCACGCCAGGCAGATCGGCCCCAGCAACGTCGAGCCGGCGCGCGCGGCCACCGGTGGCGAGCAGCAAAGCGCAATAGACGACGCGGCGCCCGTTGTCGAGCGTGGCCGCGCCCTGCTTGCGATCGATGGCCACGACCCGGCGGCCGGCCAGCCATTCGATACCGGCCTCGGCATAGCGCGTCGGCGGCGCGAGCGTCGCGGTGAAGGCTTCGCCGAGCAGCAAGCCCTTGGACAGCGGCGGGCGCTCGTACGGCGGCTCGTCTTCATCGCCGACCAGCAGCACCGGCCCGGCCCAACCCGCCTCGCGCAGCGCGAGAGCGACGCGCCCGCCGACATGTCCTGCACCAACGATCACCAAGGGATCCATCGCTCGATTCTAGGAAGCCGGCGACCTGATTGCAAATTAAGTTCTAAGCAGTCAACAAGGAAAAAACGCGTTTCTGTTTCTGCGCCCTGCCCGCTAGAATGAAATCGAGATGGTCAACCGCCTTCCCGCCATGTCATCCGGCCCCGCAAGCTCCCCGGTCGAGCGGCTGCTCAAGCAGATCTCCGCCGACTACGAGCAGCTCTCGAAGCAGCTCAAGCTGATCGCGCGCTACATCGAGGAGCATCGCGATCACATCGGCCTGGACGGCATCCAGGATGTCGCCCAGCGCTGCGGCGTGCAGCCCTCGGCGGTGGTGCGCTTTGCGAAGCACTTCGGCTTCTCCGGCTTCAGCGAGATGCAGAAGGTGTTTCGTGACGTGCTGTCGCGTCAGATCGCGCCGAGCCGCAACTATCAGGCACGCATCCGCGAGGTCATCGAGGCAGGCTCGGGCACCCTGTCGAGCGCCGACATCGCGCGCGAGTTCCTCAGCGGCAACAGCGCCGGCATGCAGGAGCTGCAGAACAAGCTCGACGGCCGCTCGTTCGGCAAGGCGGTGGATCTTCTGTTCGCCGCCGAATCGATCTGGATCGCCGGCTCGCGCCGCTCCTTCCCGATCGCCGCTTACCTCGACTACGCGCTGCAGCACACCGACAAGCGCATCCAGCTCGTCACGGCATTGGGCAGCATGCACGAAGGCCAGCTGCGCTCGGCACGCGCCGGCGACGTGCTGATCGCGGTCTCGTTCGCGCCCTACGCCGAAGAGACGCTTGTCGTCCAGCATGCGGCACTGCAGCGAGGTGCAAAGCTGATCGCGATCACCGACAGCCGCATGAGCCCGCTGGCGCACGGCGCCAGCGCACTGCTGCTGGTGCAGGACCACGCCACCTTCGGCTTCCGTTCGCTGACCAGCACGATGGCGCTGGCGCAAAGCCTGTTCATCGCGCTGGCCTACCGGCTCGAGCTCGACTACGAGCCCAGGGCCTCGCTCACCCCCTGAGGCGGGTGAAGTCGAAGGACTCCGCGACGGTCTTGGATGAGCGTCGAGCGGAGTGCTCGGGACAGACGTCATCGATCGGGAGGATGACCTGCCGCGCTTGCGCAAGCAGACTGATGCGATGCGTGATGACCAGCGCTTCGGTCCGGCGCAGACGCGATGGGCGGCCGCGGCGTGGCTGCTCGCGTCGGCGCTGTTCGTGTTGGCGCCGTCGTCGTCGGCGCAACCGGACGGCGCAGCCGCGAGGCCCGGCGCGGCGGCGGTGGTGCCGAAGGCGGCGGTGGTGCGCCCTCCCGCAGCGCAAGTGTCGCCGCCGACGGTGCCCTCGATCATCGGCCAGACTTGTGCCCAGGCCAGCCAAGCGCTCGAAGCCGCCAAGCTGAGGTTGGGCCGCTGCGAGGTCGGCCAGGCCACCGGCCAGGTCGGCAGCGGCCGGATCAACGCGCAGCAGCCGTTGGCGGGTGCGCCCTACCCGCGCGCGGCCCCGTTGGTCAACGCCAGGGTCGAGCCGCAGAAAAACGAACCGCAGCCGGTGACGGTGCAGGTGCCCGGCGTCGTCGGCCTCGGTGCGCTCGACGCCGAACGGCGTGTGCTCGAAGCGAAGCTGCGCCCGCGCTCGTCGATCACGCCGCTGCGGCCGTGGCATCGCGTCGCCGATCAACGCCCGCGGGGCGGCGACAACGTCGCGCCGGGAACTGAAGTTCGGCTGACGCTCGTCTATGCCGTGCCGGACCTGATCGGTCGCAGCTGCGACGACGCCCGGCAGCGCGTGCTCGCGGCCGGCCTGTCGGGTCTGGACTGCGGCAGCGAGGCCATCGCCGGCACCCGGCCTCCCGGACGCATCCATCGCCAGCAGCCGGCGGCGGGCGCTCAGACCGGCCAGCCCGTGACGGTGTCGGCCTGGACGCCGATCGAGCGCGTCAGGGTGCCCGCGCTGGTGGGACTCGGCGAAGGCGCAGCCGATCAGGCGCTCGCCAGCGCCAGGCTCGTCGGCAGCAAGTCCGGTCCGGCCGCGCCGCGGGGGCGTGTCGTCGGCGACCAATCGCCGAGCCCCGGCAGCGAAGCGGCGCCGGGCGACGTCGTCAGAATCCGGCTGGCGTTGCGCGTGCCGCCGATGAACGGCCGCACCTGCGGCGAAGCCGCGGAGCTGGCTCTGCAGCACGGCTTCGCCAGCCTGGATTGCAGCCTTCGCATCGACGCAGCCGATCGACCGTTGCGCCGCATCTTCGAGCAGTCGCCCGCGCCCGGCACGCTGCTGCAGGCGCCGCAGACGCTGCGCGCGGTTGCCGCCCAGGGCATCGAGGTCCCGAAGCTGGTCGGCCTCGACCTGCCGCCGGCGCTGCAGCGCCTGCAGGCGCTCGGCCTGCGAGGCAGCCCGGACGCGGGCGACGGCGACAGGCGCGTCGTCCGGCAGGCGCCGGCCGAGGGCGCCGAAGTCGCGCCGGGCAGTGCCGTTCAACTCGACACCGAGCGCGTCGCCGCCGTGCCGCATGTGGTTGGCATGACGCTCGAAGATGGCCGACGGGTGTTGGGTCAGAGCGCATTCCGCTTGCGCAGCGACGCCGACGACAGCCCTGCGATGCGGCGCATCGTCTCGCAGCGCCCTGCGGCGAACACGAAGTCGGCCGTCGGCACCGTGGTCGCGCTGGCGACGGCGCTCGAAGCGATCGTGCCCGACACCCTCGGCAAGCCGCTCGACGAGGCGCGCGCCGCCATTGAGGCCGCCGGCCTGGCGACGGGCCACGTCGCTGCGAGCCCCCGCGAGGGCATCAAGCTCGTGAGCGAACAACGGCCGTCCGCGGGCGCGCGTGTGGCCGCCCGCAGCGCGGTCGATTTGACGCTGCGCACGCGCGTCGCCGTGCCGGACGTGGTCACGCAAAGCTGCGACGAGGCCGCCAAGATGGCCGAGCGCGCGGGGCTGGGCGTGGTTGTCTGCAAGGTCGAGACGTGGTTGCCGTTCGTGATCGGCACGCCGCGGGTGACGACGCAATCGCTCACGGGCTTCGCCGACGAAGGCACGGGGTTGAACTTGACGGCGCAGCCGCCACTGGCGCCAACCCTGGCAGCGCTGTTCTCGCCGCTGGCCGCGGTCGCCGCGGTCATCGCCTGCCTCAAGCCACCGTTCCGCGCAGCCGATGTGAGGCTTCGCGTCGTCGCCGACGCCACGCCGCGGGTGACGATCACGCACGCACCCGACGACGGCGATGCCCGCGCGGCAGGCATCGCATGGCGCGTCGAGCGCGCACCCATCGAGGCGCTGATCTGCGCCTGGGGCGACCTCGACGCCCCGCACGACCGCACTCAACCCTCAGCGCGCGAAGGAGTTCGACGATGACCACCAGCGACGTCAAGGCCGGCACGCGCCTGATCGACCTGATGACGCTGCAAAGCGACGGCGCCCTGCTGGCCCTGCACGAGCAGGCCAAGGCGTCGCTGCGCCTCGGACAGATCGATTCCGAGCACGCCAAGGTGCTCGGCCGCAGGGTCAGCGAATGGCGCCCCGAAGAGCTGTCGCGCGAGCTCGAAGAGGCGCTGTCGTTCGACCCCTACGTGATGCTGCTCGCGGGCTGGTCGAAGCTGCGCAAGGTCAGGCAGGCGATCGAGAAAAGCCGCAGCGCGCAGCCGCCCGCGCCGCAAACGGTGAAGCTGGCCACGCATGAGATCGACGCCAAGGTCGAGCCGAGCCTCGTGCTCAGCGTGCTGGGCGTCGATTGCCGCGCCGTGAAGATCGGCCTGACGCTGAAGGCCAGCTTCGAATCGGCGGTGCTGGTGTTCGAGCAAGGCAGGCTGGCGTCGGCGAAGACCGGCAAGCCCACCGGCACGCTGACGGCGTCGGTCGAGGGCCACGAGCTGGGCGAATTCAAACGCTCGCTGGCGTTCGAGCCGAACTGCCGCTTCGAGCCGCCATTGGCGCTCGATTTCGGGTTCGGTGACCGGGCCGGTGCGCCCTGATCCTCTCCGGCTCGGCGGCCTGCGGTTCACCGATGCGCGGCGATCCGGGGCCAGACCTCGTTGGCCATGAGTTCCATGGAGCGCCTCGCTGAGCCCCAGCCGATCGGCGAGCACGACCGCTTCGCGGTCCTCGCGAAGCACATCGCCGTAGGCGCGCAGTGGCGGGTGCACCGGCTGGATGAAAAATCCGAGCTTCAGTGGGGGTTGCATGGTGAGGCTCCTGTGTGTCGGCTTCAGAGGCATTTCTACAGCACCGGCAAGATCACCGATGTCGATCGACACGTCGTCGAGCTTCAGCACCGCCGCGCGGCGCGGGGTGAGGAGACTCCTTTCAACGACAAGCGTCGCCGCCAATTCTGTTCACAGCAATAATGGCCAGTCGCAGGTCCATCATGTCAAACAAGTCCCTGGCCCCGAAGCTGCCGGCTCGCCGCCTTGGGCTTGCCGCGGCGGCCGTCTTCACGCTCGTCGGCGTGCGCTCCGCCTTCGCCCAAGCCGCCGCCGGCCAAGTGGCCGCCGTGCGCGGCATAGCGTTCGCCGAATTGGGGCCGGGAACGCGCCCGCTCAACGAACGCGATGCCGTATTCCTCGATGAATTGCTGCGCACCGGCGAGCATTCGCGGCTTGGCGTCACGCTCGCCAACGGCAACAAACTCATGCTCGGCGCGCGTGCGAAACTGAAGATCGACCGTACGGTTGTCGATGGCGGCGGCCATCTCGACCTCGGTTCGGGTGCGTTGCTGCTCGACCGCGCCGATCCGTCCAGGAAGGGCGGACTGACCGTGACCTCACCCTTCGCGGTGATCGCAGTGCGCGGCACGAAGTTCTTCATGGGCGAGATCGATGGCTTCGGCGTCTTCGTCGAGCGCGGTGTGGTCGAGGTCGAAGCCACGGGCAAACGCGTGACCTTGACGGCCGGTGAAGGCACGACGATCACCAATGTCGGCGATCCTCCAGAAGCGCCACGCACCTGGGGTGCACCGAAAATCGCCCGCGCGATGGCGATGGTGAGTTAGGGCAACGCTGAAGTCCCCGCGAATGCGAGAGACTTCAGTGTCAGCGCGATCGGTTCTCTGGCGATCACTGGCGGCGAACCGGCAAAAGGTTCGAATACCCCGAGATCGCGAAATTCGTGACGACGCGAAGCGGCGACACAGCCGGGTCCCACCGCGATCGAAGATCCGAACTGTTTGTTCGCCGCTTCGAGCCTTGCCGCGAGATTGATCGTGCTGCCGTGCGCGGTGTAGTCGAGTTTGCCGCTGGCGCCGACATCGCCAAGAATCGCGCGGCCGGTTTCGACGCCAATGCGCGTCCGGCCCAAGCAATGGGCGCTGTTCTGCGGCCGCGCGCAAAACTCCTGCGTCGCGCGCGCAATGGCCAGCGCACATTCGATGGCGCAGTCGGCGTGGTCGGCCAAATCCAGCGGCGCGTTGAACAAGGCATGCACGGCGTCGCCGACGATCTTGTCGACCATGCCACCATGGGCGATGACGATGCCGCAGACGCAATCGAAATAGCGGTCGAGCAACGCCACGAGCTCCTGCGCCGGCATGCGCTCGGTGAGCGGGGTGAAGCCCTCGATGTCGGTGAACAGCGCCGTGACCTCGCGCTCTTCGCCGGCCAGTTTCATCTCGTCGGGATTGGCGGCGAGCCGCGCGACGATTTCCGGCGGCAGGCGCGTGGCGAAGCTGCGCTCGAGCGCGAGGCGGCGCGCGCGGCTGTCGACGAAGGCGCCAAGACTTGCGGCCTGCCAAGCGGCGAGAACGGCCAGGCTCGGCCAGAGCGAATCGACCAGCCAATCCGCGCTGCGCCAGAACGCGAAACTCGCGCCGATCGCGAGCGCGACAAGACCGAGCGCGGTCAATGCGGCGCGCGCGGGCGACTGCCGCATCACCGCGACAAGCGCTGTCAGCGCACCAAGAATCGCGGCGCATGTTTCCCAAACAAGCGCGCGCGCGGGCCGCATCGGCGCGCGGCCGGCGATCAATTGCTCGATCGCATCGGCCTGAATCTGCATGGAGGGCATGAAGGGATCGGCAGCGGTCGGCCGCAACCCGCCTGCTTCCGGAGCGCTTGCGCCGATCAACAGGATCTTGCCCGCCAGTTGTTCGCGCCACGCCGATGGGTTTTCGAGAAAGTCGGTGGCGCGAATGGTGCGCGCCGCTCGATGCTCGGCTGTCGATGGCCACAGGCGAATCGTGGCGTCGGGCGCCAGGGCAATTGAATGCTTGTCGACGCGCAAGATCTTGCGGCGCGCATCGATCACGAGATTTCCTTCGCCGGTCGCGACGCGCAGCGCCTCGAGCGCCAGTCCTGCGTGAATATCGCCTCCGCCCGCCGCGAGCAGCGGCGCCGCGCGCACCGGTTCGCCATCGATCGTCGGCAGCGTCAGGACGCCGAGCCCGCGCGCCGCGTCGCGCAGCGTGCCGACCGGCCCGGTGACGCCGGAGGCGCCAAGCATGTCACCGACGCGCGCGTCGCCTTCTTGCACCAGCAACGGCGGGCCTTGCGGCCCCGGATCCGATCGCGACGGATCGAGCACCAGGCCGAGCACGGTCTTCGCGTGCGCGACAGATTTCGAAAGTTGCTCCAGGTCGCCTGGCGTGCCGGCGGCGCTTGCGTCGCCGCGATCCTCGGCGAGCAGCATGTCGATGGCGATCACGCGCGCGTCTTGCGATGCCGCCCCATCGATCAGCTTCGCAATCAAGGGGCGCGGCCACGGCCAGGAGCCGAGCCGATCGAGTGCGGTGCGATCGATGTCGATCACCATGACCGGCATCTGTTGCGCAGCGCGCGGAGTCGCGAGAATGAGAGCGTCGAACACGCGTTCGCGCGTGCGCATCGCCCAGCCGCCCGGATCGAAGAGCATGAGCATCAAAAGCAAAGCGAGCGTCGCCAGCGCGCACGCTGGGATGCGCCAGGCGCGCCGCCTGAACTTTCGCGTCATCCGGTGCATCTCAATCGATCTCGGTTTTCTCGACGATGGGGCGCAGCGCACTCAGGTTGTGTGTGCAGTGCCTGTCCATCGCGCCGCATGATGCGCGTCTTTTGCGTCAGCAGGTCGATGAGACCCGGTGTGCAGCGTAGAGCTGGCGAAGGCTTGCGACGCGCCCCTTGTCTTGGCGCGAGCGCGAAGCCCGGTGTGACGAGGCCCTCTACAGCACCGGCAAGATCGCCGTCCGATCCGGGCTGCACAAGTCTTCGGCGCACGCCACCACGGCGGTGATGTTGTCGCGCCCGCCGCGTGCCAGCGCCTGCTCGACCAGCGTGTCGCAGGCGCGGCGGCAGTTGCCGGGCAGCAGCGCCTGTTCGATGGCCGATGCGCTGACTTCGTTGCTCAGGCCGTCGCTGCACAGCAGGAAGACATCGCCGTCGAGGATGTCGATCGACACGTCGTCGAGCTCCAGCGTGTCGGCGCCGCCGAGCGCGCGCGTGACGATGTTCGGTGGCGGGCGGTCGAGCGTGGCATCGGCGGCGGCCGGATGCAGCGCGCGCACCGCTTCGATCTGGCTGTGGTCGCGCGTCAGTTGTCGCAGGCTGCCCCGCCCGGTAGAGGTAGATGCGGCTGTCGCCGGCCCAGAGGGCGGTGCAGCGCCGCCCTGCGACGAGCAGCGCGGCGATGGTGGTGCCGATGATGGGCACGCCGCGCCGCTCGGCCTCGGCGCGCAGGCGCGCGTTGGCCTGCAACAAGCGCTCGCGCGCGCGGGCGACGATCACCTCGAGCGGGTCCGCGGCCGGCAGGTCCATCAGCATCCTGACGGCCAGGCGGCTGGCGAATTCGCCCAGCGCATGCCCGCCCATGCCGTCGGCCACGGCCCAGGCGCCGGATTGCGGATGCTCGAGCCAGGCGTCTTCGTTGACCGCGCGCACACGGCCGACGTGCGAACGCGATGCCGATGTCCAGTGCAAACCGTCCAAGCTCTGCTCCCTACTCCCTGTCATGCCAGGCGCGCGCACCGCTTGGCCGCGGCGCTGCCGCAGCCAGGCGATAGGCACCCGCTTCAGCCGTGCGCGGCGGTCTGCGAACCCAGCAGCACCGCGGTGATGTTCGCGTTGTCGCCGCTGTTGGCGATGTCGATCACGGTGGTCTGGTTGACCAACTGGTCGATGAAGGTGTAGTTGTTGTTGATCTGGTAGTAGTTGACCGCCGCCATCACGCCGGACGCCGGCGGGCTGAACGGACGGGCAACGCTGAAGACCCAAGGCGCACCGCCACCGCCGCGCAGTGACGACATCGCCCGGAAATCCAGCGCGCGGCTGACGGGAAGGTCGGTGATGGTGATCATGGCGAGGTCTCGCAAGCTTGGATGATGGTGAGGTAGGCGTTGCCGCGGCGCGGATCAACCGCGCTGCGGCAACGGCTACACGTTACTGCGTTACGGCAGCGATGGAACCGATGAGTGCGGCCACGTCGTTGTCGAAGATCTGCTCGACATTGATGCCCGTGTTGATCTGCGTGATGACAGGCAACACGACGCTGACGTTGGTGGTCGGGCTGGCGAACGCCAGACCGGCGTTGCCGGCCTGGAGGCCGGGGTTGAACTGGATGGCGGCCACGTCGGTGCCCGTCACGCCGCCACCGAGAACGGCGACTTGTTCGTCGCTGCCCAGTTCGTGGCTGATTTCGAGATCCTTGATCTGCATGAGAGTGCTCCTTTAGCAGATGGTCGATGAAAAAGATGCCGCAGCACGGCGTTGCCGTGATGCGGCATCGCGAGCCTCTTACTGGAAGACGGCGACGCCGAGCGAGCCGATCACCGCCGAGAAGTCGTTGTCTTCGTACAGGTCGTTGTTCAGGCCGGTGTTGGCCTGAGCGATCGAGCTCAGCATCGCCGAGCTGTTCGTCTGTGCGCCGACGAGGCTGGCGATCGGGCCCACTTGCACCGGACCGGTGACGGTTTGGGCAGCAGCGTTCGTTTGCGTCAGGTCACCACCACCGTGCACGGCGGCTTGGGCTTCGGCGGACAGTTCGACGGAGAGGTCTTTGATGAACATTTGAATACTCCAAAAGAGTGAGAGTGGAAGGTTGGGACTGATTGAGCATCATTGCTGCTCGGTCATTGAGTTGCAGTTGCCGCGCCGACGTTCAAAATAATTTGCGTGGGTTTCGCCGAGTGCATAAAAAAGGAAGACGCGTCGAGCGGCGCCGTTTTGCGAGGCGCGAGCAGTCGATGGTTGTGGGCCGACATCGAGCGACCCTGATGTCGTGTCGGGTGCGACAGGCGTGCGCCGGCTCAGCGCCCCGCATGCTTGCCTTGCGGGCTATCCGCCCGCGTTCGTGAGCAACGCGGCGCCGGCCAAAGCGAAGCTCACCTGAACGCGATGCGCAAGCGCGCCTGTGCCACGCCTTGCCCCGCATCGCGCGCGAAGGCGCTGCTGACGTTGTCGAGCGATGCGACGGGCAGCTCGGCGAAGTCGCCGCCATAAACGTCGGCAGGCAGTTCGCCGGCCAGGTCGCGCTCGCTGGCGAAGCAAGCGATGGTCTCCGTCACCTTGCGCGAGTTGGCCACCAGTTCGAAGGCCATGCCGCCTGGGATCTCCAACGGCGCGTCGGCGCGCACGAGCGCATTCGGGTTGAAGCGATTCGGATAGAAGCGCACGACGCGGCGCGCTTCGTCCTGCAGGTAGCAATAGACATGCGAATCGCGGCTCGGCGTGACCCGCAGCGTGATGCGCTCGCCGGGTTTGAAGCGGCGCGTGGCCGCGCCGACGGCGATCGTCAATGGGGGCGGTGTGGCCGTGTCGGCGCGCGCGGGCGAGATCGGCTCTGCGGCCGCAGCGCTTTGCACCGCAGGGGGCGCGTCGGGCAGGGCCGGCGTCGCCGCCGGGGGCGTCGCAGCGACAGCCTCCACGGGCGGCGCTGCCGGCGTCATCGACGCGACGGGCGTTGGCTCCGGCATCGGCATCGGTATCGGCATCGGCATCGGCAGCGGGCGCGAGAGCAGCGGCACCTCTCGCATCGTCAAGTGCGGCCACAGCGCCGCCAAGCCCGCGCCGAGCAAGGCCAGTGTCAGCGCCGCGACACCGGCACGCTGTGCCCAGCGTGGCAGCGTCAGGCGCAGGCGGCGCGGCCGGCGCTGAGCCGGCAGGCGCTGCGCGCCCGCGCACACCGGGTTGATGACCGTTCGCGACGACAACAGACTCTCGTCGCGATCCAACGCCGGCGGCGCGGTCCCCTGCCCGGCTCGGCAGGCATCGAGCGCGCGCGCGAAGTCACCCACGGTCTGAAAGCGTGCCGCAGGATTCTTGTGCAGCGCCTTCATCAGCGCAGCCTCGACCTGCGGCGGCACATTGACGCCATGCGAGTGCAGCGGCGGCGGCGCCTGTTCGAGCTGCATGTTCATCAGCTCCAGGTCGGTCTGGCCGTCGAACGGCGGGCAACCGGCCAGCAGGGTGTACAGCACGATACCCAGCGAGTAGATGTCGGAGCGCCTGTCGGCGGTCTCGCCGCGGATCTGCTCGGGCGCCATCGAGCGCGCCGTGCCGGCAACATGGCCGTGGCGCGTCAGTTGATCCTGGCAGTCGAGCGCACGGGCGATGCCGAAGTCCATCACCTTCAAGTGGCCGCTGTCGGCCAGCATGATGTTGGCCGGCTTGATGTCGCGGTGAATCACACCGCAGCGATGCGCATGCTCGATGCCGTCCAGCACCTGGCCGAACATGTCGAGCGCGCGCTCCACCGGCACCGGCCCGCCGGAGCGGATGAACTCGTCGAGCGCGATGCCGGCGACGAACTCCATCACCATGAACTGCTTGTCGCCCTCGTGCAGGAAGGCATGCACGGCGGCGACGTTGGCGTGGCTCAACTTGGCGTGCAGTTGCGCCTCGCGGCGGAAGCGCTCGAGGAAATGCGGGTCGGCGGCCAGTTCGTCGCGCAGCACCTTGATCGCCACGTCGCGCTTGAGCGCCACATCGACGGCCTTCCAGACCTCGCCGACGCCGCCCACGCCGAGCCGCTTGGTCACCAGGTAGGGGCCGATGCGAGCGCCGACCAGGGTCTGCGCGGGGGCGCGGGGCGGCATCGGCTCGCCGGGCCATGCGCCGTCGTCCGCAGGGGCGATCCGCATGCGTGTGGTTCCGTTGGCTGCGCTCATGTCACTCCTCGGGGCCCCGAAACAGGAACGAGGCGATGCCGGGCGCCGGTGCGGTCACCCGCCGATCAGTTGCCGCGGCTGGTCAGGGGGTTCACTCTTTCTTGCACATCCCTTGAACCGAAGTCGGCTCGGCTGCAACCCAGAGGCAACCCCCCACGTTTGGAGTACGCCATGAGCCGCCATCCCACCACGATTGCCTGCCTGCTGTGTCTGCTGGCCAGCGCCGCCACCATGGCGCAGGACGTGCGCCAGTACCGTGCCGGCGATGCGATCGATCCGCGCGAAGTCGCAGCCATCCTCGGCCACACGCCTGACGCCGCGCCGGTGATCAAGATGCGTTCGATCCGCCTGCTCGGCGAGGCGCCCGCCACCACCGCTGCCGCTGCGGCGCCGGCGCCTGCCGCAGCGATCTCGCTGCCGGTGCAGTTCGCCTTTGACTCGGCCGACATCCTGCCCGCGGCGCGCACACAGCTCGACGCCCTGGCCGAAGGCATCCGCCTGCTGCCCGAGGGCAAGGTCGTGGTGATCGAGGGCCACACCGACGCGGTCGGCGCTGCACCCTACAACGATCAGCTCTCGGTGCGGCGAGCCGATGCGGTCAAGCGCTACCTGGTGGCCGAGCAACGGCTCGACCCGGGCCGGCTGCGCACCGTGGGCAAAGGCCAGCGCGAGCCGCAAGCCGGCAGTGAGCCGACGGCGGCCGAGAACCGCCGCGTGCAGTTCCGCGGCAGCTAGGGACAACAGCAGCGGCACGCGCCCTTGCCCACCAGCAGCACGCCAGTACCATGCTCGCATCGACCCCACGACGCGCCCGCCCGGCGCGCCCGCCATGGACAACGATGAGGTACTGCGCCTGCTGGGACGCATCGAGCGAGGCGAAGAAGCCGCGTTCAAGGAGCTCTACCGTGCCTTCTCGCGCCGGCTGTACGCCTACGTGCTGAGGCAGATCGACGACCCCTCACAGGCAGAAGAAATCGTGTCCGACACCCTCTACGAAGTCTGGAAAGCGCCGGCCCGGTTCCGCGGCGACGCGCTGTTCAGCACCTGGCTGATCGGCATCGCGCGCAACAAGGTGCTGATGGCCTTTCGCTCACGCAAGCCCGACGCCAAGCACGAAGACCTGGACGACGTTGCCGAGAGCGTGGCCAGCCCGGAGCCGGGCGCCTTCGAGATGCTGGCGCAGCAACAGCGGCACGAGGGCGTGCGCCGCTGCATGGACAAGCTGTCGGCCGAACACCGCGAGTGCGTGCACCTGGTGTTCTACGAAGGCCTCGGGCTGGCCGACGTGGCGGCGCTGCAGGGCTGCCCCGAGAACACCGTCAAGACGCGCCTGTTCCACGCGCGCAAGAAACTGATGGCCTGCCTGAAGCTGCTGCTGCAGCGCGAGGGCGGCGGCAGCCTGGCCGGAGCCGCGCCATGAGCCTCACCCGATTCGACGAATTGCTGCCGTTCTACGTCAACGGCACCCTCGGCGACGACGACCGCGCTGTTCGTCGAGCGCTGGCTGCGCGAGCAGCCGGGCGCCGAAGCCGAGTTGCGCTGGGCGCGCTCGCTGCAGCAGCGGCTGCAGGAAGACGTGGCCGCAGTGAGCAGCGAAGTCGGGCTCGAGCGCGCGCTGCAGCGCATCCGCGCCGAGCGGCCGCAGGCTGCGCCGGCGGCTGGCGTGTCGCCGTGGCAACGTGCACGCGATTGGCTCTCGAGCCTGGTGCCGCAACCGATGCGCGGACCGGTGCTGGCCAGTGCGCTGGCGGTGGTGGCGCTGCAGGGTGTGGTGATCGCCTCGCTGATGTCCGAGCGCGACGCTTGGGACACGATCCGCGGCGCCAAGCCCAGCGTCATTGCCGAGTCCGGCCCGTACCTCAAGGTCAACTTCAAGGCCGATGCGCGCGAGGCCGAGATGCGCCTGCTGCTGATCGGCGTGCAGGGCTCGCTGGCCGCGGGGCCGGGACAACTCGGCGACTACTACGTGCGCATCCCCAAGGCGCAGCTCGCCGCCGCGACAGCGCAGCTGCAGGCCAGCGCGGTCGTCGAGGGCGTCAGCGTGGTGGACGCCTTGCCGGGGCGGCCATGATGCGGCGCCGCGGCCTCTTGGCTGCGCTGCTGGCCGGCGGCGCGCGCGGCGCCTTCGCAGCGCCCGCCGAGCGCAAGACCGCGCTCGTCATCGGCAACGGCGCTTACCGCATCGGCCCGCTGAAGAATCCGGTCAACGACGCCCAAGCCATCGCCGCGCAACTGCGCACGCTCGGCTTCGAGGTCACGCAGCGCGAGAACCTCGGCCTGCGCGACATGATCGAGACCTTCCGCCAGTTCTCGATCGCCGCGCGCTCGGCCGACGTGCGCCTGGTCTTCTACGCCGGCCACGGCGTGCAGGTGAAGGGCCGCAACTACCTGCTGCCGGTCGATACCGAGATCCGCGGCGAAGACGAGATGCCGGCCAAGAGCGCCGACCTGAACGAGCTGCTCGACCGCCTGGCCACGATCAAGCAAGGCATCAACATCTTCATCCTCGACGCCTGCCGCAACAACCCGTTCTCGGGCGCCGAGAT
Organism: uncultured beta proteobacterium; assembly: GCA_963816315.1. Classification (GTDB taxonomy): domain Bacteria; phylum Pseudomonadota; class Gammaproteobacteria; order Burkholderiales; family Burkholderiaceae_C; genus CADEEN01. The sequence goes on along the minus strand of CAWFJZ010000029.1, from coordinate 103,472 downwards.
CCTCGGCCCCGACGGCCGGCGCCTGAAATTCCGCGGCATCGCCGCACCCGGCCTGGCGCTGGTGCAGGCGCCGCTGGGCTCGATGGTGGCCTTTTCCACCGCGCCCGGCGGCGTGGCGCTCGACAACCCGGGCGAGCGCAACAGCCTGTACACCAAGCACCTGCTCGAAACGATGCAGTCGCCGGGCTTGCCGATCGAACTCGTCTTCAAGCAGGTGCGCCTGGGCGTGGCCCGCGAAACCGGCCGCGCGCAGGTGCCGTGGGAGAGCTCGAGCCTGACCGGCGACTTCTGCTTCAAGCAAAGCCAGCAAGGCGCCTGCACCGCTCAAAGATAGCGACTCCCTAGACAAAGGGAGAACCGTTCGGTGAACGGATGCGACTCAAGGGGGTACACAACCCCACCGAGACAGCGTCATGAACACCCAGCCCCTCCCCCAAGCGCCGCAGCCGCACCGCTTCGAGCTGCGTTTCCAGTCGCTGTTCGACGACGGCCGCGGCTACGCCTTTTCCTGCGACGAAGCCGGCCACGTGGACATCGACACGCTGTCCTCGAGAGCACGACTGAACTACTTCTACGCGCGCACGGTGATCGGCCGCGAAGTGGCGATGCCGGCGGTGCGCGCGTCGATGATGTAGTGCTTCAGAGCAGCGGCTTGAGCGGCAGCATCTGGTACAGCCGCACCTTGCTGCGCTTGGCCAGTGGGGCCTGCCGGTCCGGATCGTCGGTGGCCGCGTTCCAGCTGTTGCCCGGCGCCATGTCGGTTTCGATCGCCGCCTCGACCTCTCGCGCCAACGCCTCGTCGTGAATGATCACGCCGACCTCCGTGTTCAGGTTCTGCGAGCGCGGATCGAAGTTGTAGGTGCCGATGTAGAGCGTCTTGCCGTCGATGACCAGCGTCTTGGCATGCAATGCGAACACCGGCGCGCTGCGCGTGGCTGCGGCCAGGCGCTGCACCAGTTGCTGCTGCACGGCAGGCGCCGGCTTGTATTCGAAGATCTGCAGCCCCATCGCCAGCAGATCCTCGCGCTGGTTGCGGTAACCGCTGAAAGCCGGCAGGTTGTCGGTCGAGGCCAGCGAGTTGGTGCTGATGCGCACCGCCACGCCGCGCGAGCGAACCTCGCCGAGCAACGCGATCGCTTCGTCCGACGGCACGAGGTACGGCGACTGGATGACGACACGCTGCTTCGCTGCCTGCACCAGCCGCGCCAACGCCAGGCTCGTTTGACCACCGCCGCCCAGACGCAGCCGGTTGTCGTTCTTGCCCGGCTTGTCGGCGATGAACTCGACCTCCGTCCAGCGCATCTGCTGCGCCAGGCGCGCAAACGACGACGGCGTGTCGGCAATCGCTGCGCGAACCTCCGGCGCGAAGTTGTCGGGCGACGTTGCGTACGCGTACAGCTCGCGATAGACCTGCTGGATCTGCTCGTCGTCCACGCGCACGTTCTTCTGCATCAGGCCCAGGCCGTCGTAGAGCGTTTCGACCTCGACGCAGAGCGGGCTGGCCCAGAAGGTTTCGAAGTTGGCCTGCACGGCCGTCACCGCGCCGCCGAGCAGCAGCGCGTCGCGGTCGCGGAAGTTGTACTCGTGGTTGAAGTCGAAGTACTCGGCGGCCATGTTGCGCCCGCCGGTGATGGCCACCTTGCCGTCCACGACCAGCGTCTTGTCGTGCATGCGCTGGTTGACGCCGCGCACGTCGGTCAGTGCGTTCTGCAGCCGCGCATGCAGGCGCGTGCCGACGGAAGTCTTCGGGTTGTAGATGCGGATGTCGATGTTCGGGTGCCGCGCCAGCGCCAGCAGCGCCTTGTCGGGCGCATCGATCAGCAGGTCATCGACGATCACCCGCACGCGCACGCCGCGCCCGGCCGCGCGCAACAGCGCCTCGGCCGCCAGCGTGCCGATGTTGTCGCTGCTCCAGATGAAGTACTGCACCTCGATCGAGCGCTGCGCGTTCTCCACCAGCCAGGCCCGCGCCAGCAGCGCCTCGGCGCCGGTGTCGAGCACGTGCACGCCGGTCTTGCCGGGGTGGGCGGCGATCTGAGCGGCGATGAAGTCGGTGGGGGTGTCGGTGGCTGCGGGTGCGACGGGTGCGAATGCGGTGCACAGACCCAGCGTGGCGGCGAAGGTCCATCGTCTGAACGTCTTTTTCATCTTTTGATTTTGGGCTGCACGCCGACCGCCCTGCCAGGGTCAATCGCACGCTTGTGCTCATGAACTTCGGCCCGGCAAGGCCATGCCTTCGTTCAGGATATCGACATAGCGCGCGTAGCTGAACACGCGGCCGCGCAGCTTGCGCGTCAGCTCGGCGACCACGCCCAGGCGCTCCAGGTGAACCAGCGCCTTGTTCACGGTGGCGGGTGTCAATCCGGTGGTCGCGGCCAGCGATGCGGCCGTCGCGATGGGTCGGCGCTGCAAGGCCTGGTGAATGGCCAACGCCGACGCTGCGGCGCGGCCCACCGCGGCGATCTGCTGCCCATCGGCCAACGCCAGTTGCAACAGGCGTTTGGCCGATTCAGCGGCCTGGGCGGCGCTCGCCAGCACGGCATCGGCAAAGAACTCGAGCCAAGCTTCCCAATCGCCCGTCAGACGCACCGCATTCAGCAACTCGTAGTAGGTCTGCCGGTGCTCCTTGAAATGCAGGCTCGAGTACAGCATCGGTTCGCGCATCAGCCCGTCGGCCGAGAGTTGCAGCGCAATCAGCAGGCGGCCGACCCGCCCGTTACCGTCGAGGAACGGGTGGATGGTCTCGAACTGCACGTGGGCCAGCGCCGCCTTGACCAGCGATGGCGTGGACTCGGGCATGTCGTGCAGAAAGCGCTCGAACAGCTTGAGGCATTCATCCAGCTCGTTGGCCGGTGGCGGCACGAACACCGCGTTGCCCGGCCGCGTGCCACCGATCCAGACCTGGCTGGTGCGAAACTCGCCCGGCGTGAGCTTGGCCCCGCGCCCGTGGCCGCCCATCAGCACCTTGTGCACTTCGCGGATCAGCCGCAGCGACAGCGGAAACCCGCCGCGCATGCGCTTCAGGCCATGTTCGAGTGCCGCCACGTAGCGGCTGACCTCGCGTGCATCGTCCACCGGCACGCCGGGCTGTTCGTCGAGTTCGAACAACATCAGGTCGGCGAGCGACGATTGTGTGCCCTCGATCATCGACGACAGCACCGCCTCCTTGCGCACGAAGCTGTACAGCAGCAGCGCCGCGTTCGGCAGCAGATCGGTCACCGCGTCGAGCCGGCCCAGCGCCACCAGCGCGGCGTCGAAGCGGCCGCGCAGCGCCGGCGTCCAGACGATCGCCGGCCGCGGCGGCAACGGCGCCGGGACGAAGGCCTTGAACGACTCGCCAGCGGTGGCAGCCTTCAAGTAACGGCCTTGCAGCGAGCGCTTCATCGGTCGTGGGAAGCTAAATCAGCGATGGGCGCTATTTTAGGATATTCGGACTTCATAAAACAACTGCAAGAGCGTCCTACCTCAGTTCATACCAGACGCCACGCCCGGCGCCTCGCACTCGCAGTTGCCCTCGCTCAACCAGCGAGCGCAGATGCTGCTTGAGCGTATTGCGGTTGCTCCCAGTCAGCCGGATGGCGTCGGCCATGGTCACGCGGCCGTGCTCGCGCGCGAACTCGACGATCTGCAAAGAAAGCGCCGGCAGCGTTCCCGCTACAGCAGCACGATGTCGTACTGCTCCGGCGTCAGGCTCGGCTCCACCGACAGCGAGATCGGCTTGCCGATGAATTCACGACAGGCCGGCGAGGTGCTGGCTCTCTTCGTCGAGCAGCATCTCCACCACCGACGCGTTGGCGACGATGCGGAACTCCTTCGGGTCGAACTGGCGCGCCTCGCGCAGCACCTCGCGCAGGATGTCGTAGCAGACGCTGCGCGCGGTCTTCAGGATGCCGCGGCCTTCGCAAGTGGGGCACGGCTCGCACAGCATGTGGGCCAAGCTCTCGCGGGTGCGCTTTCTCGTCATCTCGACCAGGCCGAGTTGCGTGAAGCCGCTGACCGTCGTGCGCACGCGGTCGCGCGCGAGCTGTTTGCGGAACTCGGCCAGCACGCTGTCCTGGTGGTCGGCGCGCGTCATGTCGATGAAGTCGGCGATGACGATGCCGCCGAGGTTGCGCAGGCGCAGTTGGCGCGCGATCGCGCCGGCGGCTTCGAGGTTGGTCTTGAAGATCGTGTCGTCGAAGTTGCGCACGCCGACAAAGCCGCCGGTGTTGACGTCCACCGTCGTCAGCGCCTCGGTCTGGTCGATGATCAGGTAGCCGCCGCTCTTCAGATCGACCCGCCGCGCCAGCGCGCGGCGGATCTCTTCGTCGATGTTGAACAGATCGAAGATCGGCCGCTCGCCGCTGTAATGCACGCAGCTTGGCCAACGAGCCCGGTGTGAACGTGGCGCCGAAGGTGCGCAGGTGTTCGAACTGCAGCTTCGAGTCGATGCGGATCGCGGCCGTCTCGTCGTGCACCAGATCGCGCAGCACGCGCTCGGCCAGCGTCAGGTCCTGGTGCAGCAGCGTGCCCGGCGGCGAGGCGAAGGCACGGTCGCGGATGCCGCCCCAGGTTTTGCGCAGGTAGGCGATGTCGTCGGCGAGCTCGGCGTCGGAAGCTTCTTCTGCATTGGTGCGCAGGATGAAGCCACCGCCGGTGTAGGGCTCGCCGGCCTTGCCGGCAAGTGTGGCCAGCCGTTCGCGCAACTGCTCGCGCAACTCGGGCGAGCCGATCTTCTGGCTGACGCCGAGGTGGTTGTCCTGCGGCAGGTGCACCAGCATGCGCCCGGCGATGCTGACCTGCGTGGACAGCCGCGCGCCCTTGGTGCCGATGGGATCCTTGACGACCTGCACCGTCAGCGCCTGGCCTTCGAACAACTGGCGCTCGATCGGCACCGGCGCCGCGCCGGCCGCCGCTTCGCTGCGGCCGTTGCCGTTGTGCAAATCGGCCACGTGCAGAAAGGCGGCGCGTTCGAGCCCGATGTCGATGAACGCGCTTTGCATGCCGGGCAGCACGCGCGCCACCTTGCCCTGGTAGATGTTGCCGACGAGCCCGCGTTCGAGCGCGCGTTCGAGGTGCAGCTCCTGCACCGAGCCGTTTTCGACGACGGCGACGCGCGTTTCATGCGGCGTCCAGTTGATGAGGATGTCTTGCAGGGGCATGGCCGGCAGTCTATGCGGACAGGTTGTGCTGGACTTTCGCCTGCCGCAGCAGCGCCGCGGTCTCGGCCAGCGGCAGGCCCATGATGCCGCTGTAGCTGCCGTCGATGTTTTCGATCCAGCCGGCCAACGCACTCTGGATCGCGTAGGCGCCGGCCTTGCCGAAGGGCTCGCCGGAGTCGATGTAGGCATCGATCACTTGCGCTGGCAGCACCGCGAAGCGCACCCGCGAAATGCTCTGCGCTTCGATGCGGCGCGTGCCCGTCCACACCGCGACCGCACTCAGCACCTGGTGCGTGCGGCCCGACAGCGCCGTCAGCATCGCGCGCGCTTCGTGCGCATCGGCGGGCTTGCCGAGGATGCGCGCGCGCAGCGCCACGGTCGTGTCGGCGCACAGGATCGGCGCGGCGGGCAGACGGCGTGTTGTCAAACGCTGCCGTGCCGCATCGAGCTTGGCGCGCGTCACGCGCTGCACGTAGTCCGCAGGCGCTTCGCGTGGCTGCACCGCTTCCAGCGCTTCGGCGTCTTCGCTTGCATCGGGCAGCAGCAACTCGTGTCGGGCACCGATCTGCGCCAGCAACTGCCGGCGCCGCGGGCTTTGCGACGCCAGATAAACAAACGATGCGATGACGGTCTCCTCCGGCGTGCAGCGCCAGGCGGCGCGCATTGTGCACGGCGCGCTGCGTGACGCTGTTCTCGGTGCGCGCCAAAACCTCGGCACGCAGATGTCAGAGCCGTTATAGGCGTGGATTGTCACCACATGTATCTGCCGTGCGCGACGCAGGATGCGCAGCACTCGGCGCTGACGGACGCAACGACCACGACCTGAAGCAGCACCGAACTCACTCGATACGAAGAGCTGGGAGGGCTTGATGCACAACGCGATCACAATCTCTGATCTGCCGATCGCAGATAACGCGCGACAGGGCTGCGTTTGCGCGCCATCGATGCGCACCTACCTCATGCTGATCGGCGCCGCGGTGTTGTCGGGGGCCGCCTTGCACATGGTGCGGTCCACCACCGCGGCCGATCTGCCCGACACGCTGGCCCAGCACCTGACACGGCCCACCGATCTGCCGCACAGCACGATCGATACCTCGCTGGAAGCGATCGGTTTGTAGGAACGGCCCGCGCTCACGCGCGGTGGTAGGGGTGGTTGTTCAGCAGCGACCATGCGCGGTAGAGCGCTTCGGCCAGCAGCACGCGCGCAAAGGCGTGCGGCAAGGTCAGATCGCTGAGGCGCAATGTTTCGTCGGCGCTGGCTTTGAGTGACGCATCGAGGCCGTCGGGCCCGCCGATGACCAGCGCCACGTCGCGGCCATCGCCGAGCCAGAAGCGCAGGCGTTCGGCGAGCTGCGCGGTGGTGCGCCGCTCGCCGCGCTCGTCGAGGATCACGCGACGCGCACCCTTGGGCACGGCAGCGTCGATGCGCTCGGCCTCGGCGGCCATCATGCCTTGCGCTGTCTTGCCGCTCGTGCGCGGCTCGGCCTTGACGGCCTTCAGTTCGAGCCGGCATTCGGCGGGGAAGCGCTTGGCGAAGTCGTCTAGGGCCGCATCGGCCCAGGCGGGTTGGCGCTGGCCGACGGCGACCAGCACGAGCTTCATGACTTGCGTCGTGGTGCGGCCTTCTTCGCCGCAGTCTTCTTGGCCGGCGCCTTGCGCGCGAACGGCTTCTTTGCCGCAGCAGACTTTTTCGCCGGCGTTTTCTTGGCCGCTACTTTCCTGGCCGGCGGTTTGTCGGGTGAGGCCTTGGGCAGCAGCGCAGCTTCGGCGCCGAGCTTCATCTTCACCGACTTGTCGCCCCACAACTCTTCCAGGTTGTAGTACTGGCGGATCGCCGGCTGCATGACGTGCACGACCGCGGCGCCGCAATCGACGATGATCCACTCGCCGTTGTCTTCGCCCTCGGTGCGCAAAACCTGCATGTCGCGCGACTTGACGCTGTCGCGCACGCTGGCGGCGAGGGCCTTGGTCTGCCGGTTGCTGTTGCCTGAGGCGACGATCACGCGCTCGAACAGCGGCGACAGATGCTCGGTGTTGAAGACGCGGATGTCGTGCGCCTTCACGTCTTCGAGGCCATCGACGATGGCGCGTTGCAGTTTGCGGATGTCCATTCAGCTCCGATACAGGGTGTTCGTTTCAATATAGCGTGCCACTGCGGGCGGCACCAGCGAGTCGATCGGCAAGCCGCGTGCCACGCGCGCGCGGATGTCGGTGGCCGAGATGTCCAGCATCGGCAGCGGCACGACGCGGTGCGGCGTGCGCAGCACTTCGGCATCCACCGCTGGCATCGGCCCGGGCCGGTTGGCCACGGCCAGTGTGACCAGCGCGAGCAGCGCCTGCCAGTCGCGCCAGGTGTGCAGGCCGGCGTACTGGTCGGCGCCGATGATGAGGAACAGCTCGGCCTGCGCATGCTGCAAACGCAGCGCGCGCACCGTGTCGAGCGTGAAGCTCGGCCCTGCACGCAAGGTCTCGATGCGGTCGAGCACGAAGCGCGGCTCGCCGTCGATAGCCGCGCGCACCATCGCTTCGCGGTGCACGGCAGCGCTGATCGTGCGTGCCTTCTGCCACGGCTGGCCGGCGGGAATCCAGTGCAACGCATCGAGCTGGAATGCGTCTTGTGCCGCGCGTGCCAGCGCCAGATGCGCGTTGTGCGGCGGATCGAAGGTGCCGCCGAAGAGGCCGAGGCGTTTCAGATCCACTCGCGGGGCTTCAGGAAATCGCTGTACAGCTTCGCCTCCGGCGTGCCGACTGCGGGCTGCCAGTCGTAGCGCCACTTCACGATCGGCGGCAGACTCATCAGGATGCTTTCGGTGCGGCCACCCGATTGCAGGCCGAACAGCGTGCCGCGGTCCCAGACCAGATTGAACTCGACATAGCGGCCGCGCCGGTAGGCCTGAAAGTCGCGCTCGCGCTCGCCATACGGCGTGTCGCGGCGGCGCTGCACGATCGGCAGGTACGCATCGAGAAACGCATCGCCGACGGCGCGCTGCATCGCGAAGCTCGGCTCGAAGCCATCTTCCGAAAAGTCGTCGAAAAAGACACCGCCGATGCCGCGCGGCTCGTTGCGGTGCTTCAGATAAAAGTACTCGTCGCACCACTGCTTGAAGCGCCGGTACTTGTCCTCGCCGAACGGCGCCAGTGCGTCGCGATTCGTGCGGTGGAAATGCGCCGCGTCTTCTTCGAAGCCGTAATACGGCGTCAGGTCCATGCCGCCGCCGAACCAGGTCACCGGCTCCTGGCCCACATGCGCGGCAGCGAGCATGCGCACGTTCATGTGCACCGTCGGCACGTACGGGTTGCGCGGATGAAAGACCAGCGACACGCCCATCGCTTCGAACGGCGCGCCCGCCAACTCCGGCCGGTGCTGCGTCGCCGACGGTGGCAGCGCGGGGCCGCGCACATGCGAGAAGCCGACGCCGCCGCGTTCGAGCAGCGCGCCCTCTTCCATCAGCCGCGTGATGCCCTCGCCCTGCAGTTTTTCTTCGGGCGGTTTTTTCCACTCGTCGCGAATGAACTTGCCTTGTCCGTCTTCGGCCTCCAGCGCATTGACGATGCGCTGCTGCAATCCGAGCAGGTACTCGCGCACACGGCTGACGACATCGCTCATTGACTGCCTCCCTTGGCCGGCGGCAAGCGCACCGGCCCGGCCAGCTCGGGCCGCTTGCCGCGGCGGTGCGACAAATACTCGGCGATCACCGCCATGTCGGCATCGGTGTCGCCGCTCAAGCGGATGAAGCGGTCGAAGCCGATCACTTTTTCTGCATAGTCGAAGTACACCAGCGCCAGCGGCACGGCGGATTGGTGCGCGACGCGATAGAAGCCGCTGCGCCAATGCTCGTGATAGCCGCGCGTGCCTTCGGGTGCGACCACCAGCCAGAAGAACTCATCCTGTTGCCTGGCGGTCTTCACACGTTCGACCATCTGCTCGACCAACCCCCGCGGGCTCTTGCGGTCCACCGGCACGCCGCCGACCCAGCGTATCCACGCGCCCAACAGCGGCACCTTGAACAACGAATCCTTGCTCCAGAAGGACGGTGAAAAACCGAGCGCCCATTTGGCGAACAGCCCCACCGGCAGATCCCAGTTCGACGTGTGCGGATAGACGATGGCCACACCTTGCTTGGCCGGCAAGCCATTGAACCTGATCTGCCAGCCGGCGGCTTCGAGCACTCGGCGGGCGAGCGCGCTGCCCTGGAGTTGCACGCCGCGATCCTGGATCTCATGGGGAGCGACTGCCACCGATGCCTTATCGCGCCTTCAACGCCCGGTGCCCGATGTCGTGCCGGAACTGCATGCCGTCGAAACGGATCGGCGCCAGCGCCGCATACGCGTGCTGTTGCGCCACGCGCAGCGGATCACCGAGCGCGGTGACGGTGAGCACGCGGCCACCGCTGGTGACGAGGTCGCCGGCAGCGTTTTTCTTGGTCGCCGCATGGAAGACGTGCATGTCTTCGCTGCCGGCCGGGATGCCGGTGATGGCGTCACCCAGGCGCGGGTTGGCCGGATAGCCGGCAGACGCCATGACGACGCCGAGCGCGCTGCGGCGGTCCCAGTGCAGCTCGATGTCGCGCACGCCGGCGCCATGCTCGTCGGTCGCGGCCATCAGCAGTTCGTAGAGGTCGCTCTTCAGGCGCATCAACAGCACCTGCGCTTCGGGGTCTCCCAGACGTGCATTGAACTCGACGACACGCGCTTTGCCGTCGCCGTCGATCATCAGGCCCGCATACAGAAAGCCGGAGAACGGATGGCCGTCGGCCGCCATGCCGGCGATCGCCGGCTGGATGACCTCGCGCATCACACGCGCGTGCACTGCCGGCGTGACCACGGGCGCCGGCGAGTACGCGCCCATGCCGCCGGTGTTGGGGCCCGTGTCGCCGTCGCCGATGCGCTTGTGGTCCTGGCTCGTCGCCAGCGCGAGTGCGTGTCTTGCCGTCGGCCACGACGATGAAGCTCGCTTCTTCGCCGGCCATGAATTCTTCGATGACGACCGTGCCCGGCTCGCGCAGCATGAAGTCGATCGCCGCATGCGCTTCGTCGGCCGTCATCGCAACGACGACGCCCTTGCCCGCCGCCAGGCCGTCGGCCTTGACGACGATCGGCGCGCCGTGTTGATCGACATGCGCGTGCGCAGCGGCCGCGTCGTTGAACACCGCGTAATGCGCCGTCGGGATGCCGTGGCGCTGCATGAAGTCTTTGGCAAAGGCCTTCGAGCTTTCGAGCTGCGCCGCGGCGCGCGTCGGGCCGAAAATGCGCAGGCCGCGGCTCTTGAACAGATCGACCACACCCGCGGCCAGCGGCGCTTCAGGGCCGACGACGGTGAGCACGATCTTTTCCTGCGCCGCAAAGTCGGCGAGTGCGGCAAGGTCGGTGATCGGCACGTTGACCAGCGCCGGGTCGCTCGCCGTGCCGCCATTGCCGGGCGCGACGTACACGCGCTGCACCTTCGACGACTGCGCCAGCTTCCACGCCAGCGCGTGTTCGCGCGCGCCGTTGCCGATGACCAAGACTTTCATTCGTCCAGCTCGGCGTTGTGGAATACGTCCTGAACGTCGTCCAAATCCTCGATCACGTCGAGCAGCTTCTGCATGCGCGTCGCGTCCTCGCCCGTCAGCTCGATCGGCGTCTCGGCGCGCATCGTCACCTCGGCGACTTCGGGTTTCAGGCCAACCTTTTCGAGTGCGTTCTTCACTGCCTCGAATCCGATGGGCGGCGTCAGCACCTCGATCGACCCGTCCTCGCCGGCGATCACGTCTTCTGCGCCCGCATCGAACGCCGCCTCCATCACTTTGTCTTCGCTCGTGCCGGGCGCAAAGATCAATTGCCCGCAGTGCTTGAACTGGAACGCCACCGAGCCTTCGGTGCCGAGGTTGCCGCCGTATTTGGAGAACGCATGCCGCACTTCGGCGACGGTGCGCACGCGGTTGTCGGTCATCGTGTCGACGATGATCGCCGCGCCGCCGATGCCGTAGCCCTCGTAGCGGATCTCCTCGTACGACACGCCTTCCAACGCGCCGGTGGCCTTGTCGACGTTGCGCTTGATGGTGTCGGCCGGCATGTTGGCCGCCTTGGCCTTCTCGATCGCCAGACGCAGCCGCGGGTTCATCTGCGGGTCGCCGCCGCCCTGGCGCGCCGCGACCATGATCTCGCGGATGACGCGCGTCCAGACCTTGCCGCGCTTTTCGTCCTGGCGGCCTTTGCGGTGCTGGATGTTGGCCCACTTGGAATGACCGGCCATAAACGGCAATGCTTTCGCAACAACAATTAAGATGCTGCGAGTTTATTCGAGGGGGTACCTGCGTCATGTCCGAACCCATCCTGATTGCCAAGCACGGCGATATCGAGTGCCACCTGCTGCCGGCGCTGGCCAACCGCCACGGCCTGATCACCGGCGCCACCGGCACCGGCAAGACGATCACGCTGCAGAAGATCGCCGAGAGTTTTTCGGCGATCGGCATCCCGGTGTTCATGGCCGACGTCAAGGGCGACCTGACCGGCGTCAGCCAGACCGGCCAGTTGCCCGACAAGGTGGCCAAGATCCTGAAGGACCGCGGCCTCGATGCGCCGACGCCAATGCAATGCCCGACGACGCTGTGGGACGTCTTCGGCGAGCAGGGCCACCCGGTGCGCGCCACGGTCTCCGACATGGGGCCGCTGCTGCTGGCGCGCATGCTCGACCTGAACGAGACCCAGGCCGGCGTGCTGAACATGGTCTTCAAGATCGCCGACGACAACGGCCTCCTGCTGCTCGACCTCAAAGACCTGCGCGCGATGCTGCAGTACGTCGGCGAGAACGCCAAACAGTTCACCACCGAGTACGGCAACGTCAGCGCGGCGAGCGTCGGCGCGATCCAGCGTGGCCTGCTGCAGATCGAAGAACAGGGCGGCGACAAGTTCTTCGGCGAGCCGATGTTGGACATCAACGACTTCATGCAGACCGAGAAGGGCAAGGGGGTGATCAACATCCTGGCCGCCGACAAGCTGCTGTCGTCGCCGCGCCTGTATGCGACCTTCCTGTTGTGGATGCTCTCCGAGCTGTACGAGTCGCTGCCCGAGGTCGGCGACCTCGACAAGCCGAAGATGACTTTCTTCTTCGACGAAGCGCATCTGCTCTTCAACGAAGCGCCGAAGGTGCTGCTGGAGCGCATCGAGCTCGTCGTGCGCCTGGTGCGCAGCAAGGGCGTCGGCGTCTATTTCGTGACGCAGAACCCGCTCGACATTCCGGACAGCGTGCTCGGCCAGTTGGGCAACCGCGTGCAGCATGCGCTGCGCGCTTTCACGCCGCGCGACCAGAAGGCGGTGCAGTCGGCGGCGAGCACGATGCGCGCCAATCCGAAGCTCGATGTGCAGACCGCGATCACCGAGCTCGGCGTCGGCGAAGCGCTGATCAGCTTTCTCGACGACAAGGGCCGGCCGAGCATCACCGAGCGGGTCTTCGTGCTGCCGCCGGGCTCGCGCATCGGGCCGATCAATGGCGACGAGCGCAAAGCGCTGCAAGCGTCGTCGCTGGTGGCGGGTGTGTACGAGAAGACAGTCGATCGCGAGTCGGCGTTCGAGAAGTTGAAGGGCCGCGCCGAGGCGTCGGCCGACGTGGCGGACGCTCCCGCGACAAAGACAGGCGCACCGGCTGCGAAGCAGGAGAGCAGCGGCGGCGGTTTGATGGACGGCCTGAAGGGCGCGATCTTCGGCAGCACCGGCCCGCGCGGCGGCAAGCACGAGGGCCTGGCTGAATCGGCAGCGCGCAGCGCGATGCGCAGCGTCGGCTCGGCGGTCGGCCGCGAGATCGTGCGCGGCGTGCTCGGCTCGCTGCTCGGCGGCGGGCGCCGGCGTTGACGCTGCGGCGGATCGGCATGCACCTCGTCATCTGGATCGCGCTGGCGGTCGTGGCCACGCTGCTGGCGGCGCGGTTCGGCATGTTTTCCGGCAAGGCGCCGACGAACATCGGCGTGCAGGGCGGCAAGCTGAAGCCGCCGGCCAAGACGCCCAACAGCGTCAGCAGCCAGGCCGACCTGTGGCCGGAGGCGACGCTGAAAGACCAGGCGCGCATCGCGCCGATTGCGCTGCAAGGAGACGGCAAGGCGACGATCGCCAAGATCGCCGCGGTGATCGAAGACCTGCCCGGCTCGCACATCGCCGAGCGCCGCGACGACTACCTCTACGCGCAATTCACGACGCCGCTGATGCGCTTCGTCGATGACGTCGAGTTCTGGTTCGACCCGGCAGCCGGCGTCGTGAACGTGCGCTCGGCGTCGCGTGTCGGACGCAAGGATTTCGGCGTCAACCGGGCGCGCGTCGAGAACATCCGCGCGCGACTGGTGGCCGCGGAACCACGGAGCTAACCGCGCAAACGCCGTGGATCCGGCTTTGCCGGTCCACTGGCGTTGCCCCCTCGAGGGGGGAGCGGCGCAGCCGCTCCGGGGGTGATCCGATTCACCAGCCGATGTCGCGCAGCAACTCGAAGGTCAGATCCTGCGGCGCGTTCACCGAGCTCGTCAGGTCGTCGCTGATGTTGGGCTCCATCAGCAGGTTGCGCTTGGCCGAGCGGTCGTAGTGCGAAACCGATGACCCCGGCCGCACCGGATCGGGCGTGTACAAAAACACCCGGTTGCCGTAGTCCGCGCCGGCCAGCCTCGCCTGGTTCAGGAACAGCACCGCATACGGTACGTTGAACGGTGGCCGACCCGCAGCGACAGCCGACTTGATCGCCGCGCCGTCGGCTTGCGTGACGCGCCCCGACGGAATCGTGATCGTGTTGTCCGGCTCGGCGCCGACCTCGTCGGGCGGACTGTCCGGCACGTTGTCGATGAACAGCGCGCCCTTTGCCCCGGCGTTCTGCGCGTTCCTTGCCTTGTCCACAAAGGCGCAGGTGCCGCGGTCGATCACGGCCACTTTGCCGCGCACGGCGGCGGCGTTGGCGGCATCGAGCGGTGCGCACGCCAAACCGCGGCCATCGGGCTGGTCGTTCACCGGCACCAGCGGCGCCGCCAGTAGCGTTCTGCGGTCAATCGGTGGGCCGAACAATGCAGGGCCGAAGAAGACAAACCTGTTCAACCCCGGCCCCGTCAGGAACAACTCGGGCACGCCGCGGTCGAGCACGCGCGGAGCGCGGCTTGTCACGCGCTCACCGGTCCAGACCAGGTTGCGCGGCGTGATTGCCGAGGTCGAGCGCTCCTCGTTGGTCATGCCGGTCCACAGCTTGCGCTGCTTCTGGTCGAACATGTAGTGCTCCCACACCGATGGCGCGTTGAGTGCCGGATCGTCTTCGTACGGGTACAGGCGGCCCGTGGTCTCGTCGGCAAAGGACAGGAACCCCAGCCCGTGGCCGAACTCGTGCAGCGCCGTGACCAGCAGATCGACCTGGTTGGGGCCCTCGTTGTTGTCCAGACCCAGATAGAAGGTGAAGCCGTCCAAGCAACCGGGTTTGCCGAGGTCGCCGTTGAAGCGCGCCGAGATGTCGGCGCTGACGAACGGGTCCGGATTGGTTTCGAGCTCGATGCCGGCCAGCTTGTTGGCCAGCGCCGCCGGGTACCAGGTGCCCGGCTTCGCGTTGGGAACGTCGAGGAAAACGTTGTACGGCCCGGCCGCACCGAGCACCGCCCCCGTGGCCGAGCAGAACAGCGGGCTGAACGATGCCAACACGCGGATGGCCACGTCCGACTTCAACTGGTTGCCCCAGACCTCGGCCACCTTCTGGAAGACGATCTGGCGCTGTTCACCCAGCGTCGTGCCAGCGTTGCCGCCCACCGGCGTGGCGGGCGTGGCGTCGTTGAAACCGACGCCCACAGGATCGACATTGATGATGTTGAATGTCGCGGCCTGGGCCGCGGCCGCACCGGCAAGCGCGACCACAGCGCACAAGCCCCTGACGGCAGACGAGAAGCGGTCAGTGCGCATGACGATGATCTCCCTTCGCGGTCACGGCCTTGCCGTCCATCGCCTTGTGAGCGGCTTCTTCGCCGACCACGCACTGGCTGTCGAGCTTGCCGTCGCTGCCGATGCGGACCACCGAGTACGGCAGCTTCTCCATGTCGAAGCGCCTGCCCGTCGCGCCGAGCCGCGCTTGCGGTTGCGGCGCCTGGGCGGCGCGCGCCATCGGGTGGTCGGCCGGCATCGCCGAGCTCTTGGCGGCAGTGCGGGCGGCGCTGTTGGGCTGCTGCGGCCCTGTCGCCGTCATCGCCGCGGCCTCTTCGGGCGTCGGTGCGCGCATGCGCCCCGTGGCAGCGTCCCTGACCACCATCAGGCGCGGCAGCACGTGGCGCACCTCGCCGCTGGCCGCGGGTGTTGCTTCCGTGGAGGTTTGCGCGAACGCGCCTGGCGCCGCGAACACGGCAGCCGCGCCGGCGGCGAGCCAGGCGAAGCGATAAGAGTTTCGGTAATGCATGTGAACACTCCTGCGTTGGTATGGCGATCGCGTGTGGCGACCGGTTTGTGTTGTCGCTTCGACGTATTTGCGGATCGCGCAAGCAGCCGAGCGACGCGCGACGGTAGTCAGGCGCCGCCGTGTGCGCAAATCAAAAGACCAACGGTTGCAGTTGCTACGCGCCGCGCGCGGGAAAACCCCCTCGATAGAATCGTTCGCATGTCTTCTGCGCCGCACACACCCGACGTCAAGCCGACGAACTTTCTGCGCCAGATCGTCGAGCGCGATCTTGAACAAGGCACGAACAACGACCGGCATTTCGCCGGTTCGCCGGGCGATGCGGCGCACCACGCGCAAGGCGCACTCGACAGCGCGAAGATCCGCACGCGCTTTCCGCCCGAGCCGAACGGCTATCTGCACATCGGCCACGCCAAGAGCATCTGCCTGAACTTCGGCCTCGCCGCCGACTACGGCGGCATCTGCCACCTGCGCTTCGACGACACGAACCCGGAGAAGGAAGAGCAGGAGTACGTCGATGCGATCATCGAAGCGGTGCATTGGCTCGGCTTCGACTGGAACGCCGGCGGCGTCTCGCACCTGTACTACGCGAGCAGCTATTTCGATTTCATGGCGCGCGCGGCCGAGGCGCTGATCGACGACGGCTTGGCGTATGTCGATGAACAAAGTGCCGAGCAAATGCGCGCCACGCGCGGCGACTTCGTCACGCCCGGCGCCAACAGCCCGTTCCGTTCACGCAGCGTGGCCGAGAATCGCGCGCGCTGGGCCGAGATGCGCAGTGGCCGCATGGCCGACGGCAGCGCCGTGCTGCGCGCCAAGATCGACATGGCGTCGCCGAACATCAACCTGCGCGACCCGGCGATCTACCGCATCAAACACGCCACGCACCACGCCACCGGCGATGCGTGGTGCGTCTATCCGATGTACACCTATGCGCACCCGATCGAGGACGCGCTGGAACGCATCACGCACAGCATCTGCACGCTCGAGTTCGAAGACCAGCGGCCGTTCTACGACTGGCTGCTCGAACACCTGGCGCGCCTGGGTTTGTTGGCGACGCCGCTGCCCAAGCAGTACGAGTTCGGCCGCCTCAACATCAAGGGCGTGATGACGAGCAAGCGCAAGTTGAAGGCGCTGGTCGATGAGGGGCATGTCAGCGGCTGGGACGACCCGCGCATGCCGACGGTCTTCGGCCTGCGCCGGCGCGGCTACACGCCGGCATCGCTGCGCCTGATGGCCGAGCGCACGGGGGCGAGCAAGACCAACATCTGGGTCGGTATGGACGTGCTCGACGGCGCGCTGCGCGAAGACCTCGAAGGCCAGGCCGCTCGTGCCATGGCGGTGATCGAACCGTTGCGGTTGAAGCTGACGAACTGGACCGAGGTCGTGCCCTGCCGCGCGCCGGTGCATCCGCAGCGGCCTGAGCTGGGCCATCGCGAGTTCGGCTTCGGCCCCGAGCTTTGGATCGAGCGCGATGACTTTGCCGAAGTGCCGCCGAAGGGCTTCTTCCGCCTCTTCCCCGGCAACAAGGTGCGTCTCAAGTACGGCTACGTCGTCGAGTGCACGGGTTGCGAGAAGGACGCCGACGGCAAGGTCACCGCGGTGCTCGCCACCGTCCTGCCCGACACGAAGAGCGGCACGCCCGGCGCCGATGCTGTGAAGGTCAAGGGCACGATCACCTGGGTCGGCGCGCACGACGCCGTGCCGGCAGAACTGCGCTTGTTCGAGCGCCTGTTCAGCGAAGACCAGCCCGACGCCGACGGCCGCGATTTCCGCACGCGTGCTGAACCCGCAGAGCCGGCGTGTCGTGCACGGCTACGTCGAACCGGGCGTTGCAACTTGCGCGGCCGAGACGCTGCTGCAGTTCGAACGCCACGGATACTTCGTCGCCGACCGCGTCGATCACCGCGCCGGTCATCTCGTTTTCAACCGCATCACAGGACTCAAGGATGGCTACAAGTAAGTTGCTCTTCATCGCCGCGGCGGCACTCGCATCGTCGGTCGTGTTCGCACAAGCCTCGGCGCCTTCCACGCCGGTCGCCGGCACGGGCCTGATCTATAAATCGATCAAGGACGGCAGCGGCGCTTCACCGCTGGCCACCGACGTTGTCAAGGTGCATTACCGCGGCACGCTGCAAGACGGCACCGAGTTCGACAGCTCGCACAAGCGCGGCCAGCCGGCGGAGTTTCCGCTCAACCGCGTCATCAAGTGCTGGACCGAAGGCATGCAGAAGATGAAGGTCGGCGGCAAGGCACAGCTCACCTGCCCGCCGGGCATCGCCTACGGCGAGCGCGGCACACCCGGCGGCCCGATCCCGCCGAACGCGACGTTGAACTTCGAGGTCGAGCTGCTCGGCATCAGCGGCAAGTAGCTGCTACTTCGGCGGCGCCGCGTAAGGCGCGCCGCTGACGGTGAGACCAGCTTCGCTCAGCTTGCCGGCCTTCGCATCGCGGATGCCCCGCACGCGGGCCATCAGGTCGGCCCAATCCTTGAAGGCGCCGTCCTTGTCGCGCGCGACGAGGATCGCCTCGGCCAGCGGCGGGCCGACGTGGCGCAACTGCTCGAGCTGCGCGCGGTTGGCGGTGTTGGCTTCGACCGCCCAGACGCTGCCGGCGAGAAACAGCAGCAGCGCAGGAAGCAGCGTCTTCACGTCGCCACCGCGGGCCGCCCGAACATTTTTTTGCCGAGCGTGACGACGACGAGCACGAGCGCACCCGCAGCGATGCCGATGCCGGCGTTGCCGAGCTGCTCGACGAGCCACGCCGCGCTGCTGCCGACAGCCGCCGTCCAGCCTTGCACGAGGTGGTGCAGCACTGGCACGCCGTGCACGACGATGCCGCCACCGACAAGGAACATCGCGGCCGTGCCGGCGATCGACAGCGCTTTCATCAGCCACGGCGCTGCGCGCAGGATGCCGCGACCGAGCGTGGCCTGTGCGCCCCCGCGCTTCGACAACAACAAACCCAGGTCATCGAGCTTGACGATGCCGGCCACTAGGCCATAGACACCGACCGTCATCAGCATCGCAATGCCGACCAGGACAGCGACCTGCGTCGGCAAATCCTTGCCGGCCACGGTGCCGAGCGCAATCACGATGATCTCCGCCGACAAGATGAAGTCGGTGCGGATCGCGCCCTTGATCTTGTCGCGCTCGACCACCGCCAGGTCGGCCTTCGGATCGGTCAGCGCCTTCGTCAACTCGCTGCGGTGTGCGTCGTCTTCTTCCTTGCTGTGCAGGAACTTGTGGGCGAGCTTTTCCACGCCTTCGAAGCACAGGAACAAGCCGCCGACGATCAGCAGCGGCGTGATCAGCCACGGCACGAAGGCGCTGATCGCGAGCGCCGCCGGCACGAGGATCGCCTTGTTGACCATCGAGCCCTTGGCCACCGCCCAGACCACGGGAATCTCTCGCTCGGCGCGCACGCCGGAGACTTGCTGGGCGTTGAGCGCCAGATCGTCGCCGAGCACGCCTGCCGTCTTCTTGGTGGCGACCTTGGTCAGCACCGCAACGTCGTCGAGGATCGTGGCAATGTCGTCGAGCAGGGCGAGCAAACTTCCGGCAGCCATGGCGGGTGAGCTTATCGCAGGCCCTCGGCGAGGCGTGTAGGCGCTGTCCGCAATGCGTCGCCGAGCCCCATCACCTCGGAGACACAACCACTTACCAATACGCCGCACTGCATCTGCGCAGGATTTGTCGCTTCGCGCCACGGCACGTCGCCGCCACCTTGCCCGGCCGGGCGCCGCGCTCTAGCCTTGGCAACAACATCCCATCGCTCGCTTGCGCTTTACCCATGGACTTGCTGGAACAACCGCATTGGATCGCCGTAGCGTCGGCCGCCCTCGCCGCGCTGTTGACTTGGACCGTGATGCGGCGGCGCACGCCAACCGCCGCCGTGCCGCAACTCGAGGAAGGCCTGGACACCATCCAGGCTTGGCCGCCGCAGGCGGTGCGCGTGATGACGCTCGGCGAGCGCCAGGCGTACGAAGTGCTCAAGCGCGCCCTGCCCGGCCACGTCATCCTGTCGCAAGTGCCGCTGTCGCGCTTCATCAGCGTGCCGACGCGCAACCCCTACCAGTTGTGGTTGCAGCGCGCCGGCCGCTTGGCCGTCGATCTGCTGGTCTGCGACTACAGCTCACGCGCCGTGGCCGCGGTCGAAGTGCGCACCGCCGACGAATCCAAGCGCAACGCCAAGCGCCATCAACGCCTGGTGCAAGTGCTGCGCGCCGCCGGCGTGCAAGTGCTGGAGTGGGACGAAGACGACCTGCCGGACGTTGTCGATGCGCGCGAGCTCTTCATCCCGAAGAGCGAGGCCAAGGAAGCGCCGGCGAAGATCGATGCCGGTGGCCGCCGGTTGCTGCCGGTGGCGGAAATCGCCGAGGTGCTTAGCGCAGGCGACGCCACCGATTACGGCCAGCTCGAGCCGGTGCCGTCAGCCTTCTACGACGACCTGGACGATCCTCGCGTCGCGCGCCAAGCTGCTTGATCAGATCGGCAGTACCTCGGGCTGCGCGAAGTCGCGGCCGACCAAGGCGCGCGCATACAGATATCTCTGCCGAGCACGGTCGCTCAGGCGATCGAGGTCGATGCGGCCATCGGCGTCGCAGGCAAAGGCCAGCGCGCGGCCTTCCTGGAACAGCGAGCGAAAGCGCAACTCGAAACTGCCGCGGGCGCGCCCTGCGAAGCTCTGGTTCTGGTTGGTGTTCATGACACGATGCTCCTGCTCACAGTAAGTCGTCAACGCGCCCGTCGGTATTACGCCTACAACGAACTCCTGCGCGCTTTCTACGTCACACTCTTCCGCGTGGATGCGTCTGTAAGGCTGTACGTAGGACGGCGACTGACGTGCTTCAACCCCATCTGGAGATGACCCCATGACACGTCGTGACTGGCTCGGGCTGCTGTCCAGCCTTGGTTTGGCTTCCAGCGCAGCCGCGCAAGCCGCCAAACCCAACGCGGCCGCCCCGAAGATCGAGCCGCTGCTGCTGACCGATGCCGAGTGGAAGAAACGGCTCACGCCCGCGCAGTACAACGTGCTGCGCGAAGAAGGCACCGAGCGCGCGTTCACCAGTCCACTGAACGACGAGAAGCGCCAAGGCACGTTCCAGTGCGCGGGATGCGACCTGCCGCTCTTCGCGAGCACCATGAAGTACGACAGCGGCACCGGCTGGCCGAGCTTCTTCGCCACGCTGCCCGGCGCGTTCGGCACCAAGCGCGATTTCAAACATGTGCTGCCGCGCACCGAGTACCACTGCGCGCGCTGTGGCGGCCACCACGGCCATGTCTTCGACGACGGCCCGAAGCCCAGCGGCCTGCGCTACTGCAACAACGGCGTGGCGCTGAAGTTCGTGCCGGGGGCCGCATGAGGACGCCGTCTCACATGCTCTGCGGCCGCATGATGAAGCGCCTGTTGCTCGCTGCGGCCACGTTGGCCGCGCTGGTATCGGCCGCGGCACAAACGGTCGCCACCGGCCCCGCCCCGGCAGGTCTGGCCAAAGCCACCTTCGCCGGCGGCTGCTTCTGGTGTGTCGAGTCCGACTTCGACAAGGTGCCCGGCGTCAAGTCCACGACCTCGGGCTACATCGGCGGCAAGGTCGCCAACCCGAGCTACGAACAGGTCTCGGCCAAGAGCACCGGCCATGCCGAAGCGGTCGAAGTGGTCTATGACCCGAAGACCGTCAGCTACGAACAACTGGTCGAATACTTCTGGCGCACGATCGACCCGACGACGAAGGACCGCCAGTTCTGCGACGCCGGCTCGCCGTACCGCACGGGTGTCTTCGTACACGACGCACAGCAACTCGCCGCGGCGCAGGCGTCGTTGGCCAAACTCGACAAGAGTAAGCCGTTCAAGGAGCCGGTGGTCACAGAGATCACGCTGGCCGGCCCGTTTTACGCCGCCGAGGACTACCACCAGGATTACTACAAGAAGAACCCCGTGCGCTACAAGTACTACCGCAACGGCTGTGGCCGCGACGAGCGCCTCAAGCAGCTCTGGGGCGCTTTGCCGGTGCCGCCGGCCGTGACCGACGGCACACCCGGCAAATAGGCGCTGCGCAGGCGGCCGGCCGCGGCCTACACTGCGCACATGAAGCCCATCGCCGCTGCCACGAGCCTCGTTCTTCTTGTCGGCGCGAGCGCCTTTGCGCAGCCTGCCTCGGCGCCTGCGGGCGCCGCGCCTGCATCGGCCGCGGTTGCAACCGCGGCACCTCGCGCGAGCAACGGCATGCCCCCTGGCGGCGCCGTCCAGGCTTGTGAACAAGCGGTGCGCGCCACGTTGCGCAACACCCGCGGCGCCGCGGCCGAGGTCAGCTTCAACGCGCCGCCGGCCGCAGCGCCGGGTGCGGTCGAAGGCGGCGAGATGCTGCTGCGCGGCGCCGGCCGTGCCAAGTCCGGCGGCAGCGCGCGCACCTTCACCTACAGCTGCACGTACGACACCAAGAGCGACAGCGTGGCCGGCGTCGTGCTGCGTGACGCCGCGCCGGCCGGCGACCGCGCCGCGACCACGGCGCCGGTGCGCACCGTCGAGCCCGATCTGAGGCAGATCTCGCCCGCGGCCTGCGAGTCGGCCGCCGCGTCGGCGCTGAAGCGGCGTTGGCCCAACGTCGGCCGCATCGCCTTCAACGCCGACACGCGCTCGCTGATCCAGGACAGCGCCGGCACGGCCAAGCTCGAAGGCCAGGGCACCGCGCAGCCGCAGGTCGGCAGCGAGGTCAGCTCACATTTCCGCTACCAATGCGCGCTCGACGCGGCCAGCGGCCGCGTGCTCGCGCTGCGTTTGGTCGATTAGCGGCCGCGCTACTGCTTTGCCACGACCTCGACGGTGCCCTTCATCGTCGGGTGCAATCCGCAGATGTAGGCGATGTTGCCGGCGGCGTCGAACTGCAGCGTCGCGCTCTGGCCCTTCAACATCACGTCGCTGCGCTTGCCGTCGGCGCCGACGAGCGAGATCTGATGCGGTGTGTCGTCGGCGTTGGTCCAGGTGACCTTCTCGCCGACGTTGACCTTGAGCGCGTTCGGGCCGAACGAGAAGCCGCTGATCGCCACATCGGCCGCGCCGCTCTTCAACGCCACTTGCGCCGAGCTCGGGAAGGTGCCCTTCAACTTGGCGAAGTTGGTCAGGAACTCGTCCTTCGCAAACGGCAGGTGGCACTGGTAGCAGGCGGTGAGGTTGGCCTTCTCGTTGGGCTTGCCGTCGGGCGTGAACGACTGGTACTGCCAGTCGCCATTGCGGATCGCCTCCGGGATGTCGTCGCCGTGGCCCTTCTTCTTCTGCTGCACGTTGACCGCCGCCAGGTTGCCCTTGAGGAAGCGGCCGTTGGCGTCTTTCAGCGGCACGCCGTTGGCATCGACTTGCGCCATGTAAGCGGCCAGCGTGAGCACCGCGCCGTCGGGCACCGGCTTGCCGGCGCGCACGGCCTCGATCACATCGGGCGTGGTGTAGAACTCGCGGTATTGCTTGGTGTCGGGTCGATCGACGGTGGCGTACATCGTACCTTTGGCCCAGTTCTCCGGGAAGGCGACCTTGTTGGGTCCCGGATTGACCAGTGCCTGCTGACCAACGGCGACGCAGGCCACGCCCGCACCCGCTAACAGCGCCACCCGGCGCACGACAGACTTGTTCATCGCCTTCTCCTTCATTGCGGCATGACGCCGCTGACTGCTACGCAGCCAGCGGCGGTTCGGATGCAGCACTCAATTCGCGGCGAAACAATAGAAACGCCCGGCGCCGCCGGTGCGCACCAAGGCCTCCTGGCTGCAGCCGACCGACGGGTGCGAGAAGTTCCAGGACTTGGCCCAGTTCTCCGGCAACGGACCGCTGCGGTCATGGTGGCCGACGATCGCCGAGCCGTCGCCGCTCTTGGTCCAGGCGCCGCAGGTGGTGTCCTGCTGCGGCGCGAACGCCGTGCCGTCCGAGCGCGACCCGGTCAGGATGTCGTGCTCGTTGGGCGTGTCGCCGCGGCCCTTGACCACGTTGCCCTTCTCGTCGAGCGCGGTTTCCTTGCTCAGGTTGTTGCCGTTGTGCAGGTGCGTCAGGTCGCGCGCGATCAGTTGGCCCTTGGCGTTGAACCACGGCCCATTGCCGATGCGGTCACGCGCGTTGACGGAAGGCACGGCCGGCGCCGATGCCGAGGCAAACGTCGGCGCGACGCTCAGGTAGGCGCGCCAAGCCTTGGCGCCCGAGCCCGCAGCGCCGGACGCGGCGGCGAGCTTCTGGCAATGCGCGTCAGCGCCGGCCAGGCCGCCCAGATCAGCGCCCTTGCCGCTGCCGACGCTGGTGACGAAGAAGCTCATCGGGCCGGTCGCGGTGGCCATCGGCGCGCCGCTCGGCGGTGCCGCGCAGCCGGCGAACAGGACCGCCATGGCGGTGGACTTCAACGCAACGAGGGCAGCAGTTCGCATGGGTGTACTCCTTGGGTTTGGGGTGAGTGATTTACGCGCGAGGTGCGGCGCGCCTTGCTTGGGGGCTTCCCCGATGGACTGCAAAAACAAAACGCCCCGCGGTCGGCGGGGCGTTGGCAGTGTCGGTGCCTCGAGACTACTTCTTCGGCGCGGAAGCCGCGTCCGCGGCTTTGGCTTTGGCGTCTTTCTTGTCGGTCTTGGCTTCGGCCTTCATGTCGGCTTTCGCATCGGCCTTCTTGTCCGCCGCCGGCTTGTCGGCGGCGGGTTTGGCCGCAGCGGCGGTGGTGGTTGCTGCCGCGGCAGCGGGCGCTGCCATCGGCTTGTCTTCCTTCTTCGCCGACGGTGCAGCGGCGGCGGCGGCAGCCTTAGGCTTGTCTTCCTTCTTCGCCGTGGGTGCAGCGGCCACACCCTTGAAGGCCGAGCCATTGACGGTCATGCCTTCGGCAGAGAACTTGGCGGCGTTGCCTTCGCCGATGCCCTTGACGCGCTCGACGAGGTCGTTCCAGTCCTTGAAGTTGCCTTTCTTGCGCTCGTCGAGGATCTTGGCCGAGATGCCGGGGCCGATGCCCTTGATGCCGTCGAGGTCGGCGGCGGTGGCCTTGTTGACATCGACGGCCGCAAAGGCAGCAGCGGCCATCATGGCCAGCACGGCAGCCATCAATTGCTTGAACATGGGTTTTCTCCTGTGGAGTGAGTGTGTTGCGCGAATGCGATCAGGTCGCGCGGCCCGGACGGCAGGGGTTTGCCGGTTGTCTGTCAACGCGCGGCGTTGACATCGGACGACCGATTGTCGCTCACATATTCCTAGGGCTTGCCCTTGCTCGCCTTGATGCCGGGCCGCGGCGGCAGGCCGGTGTGCTGGGTCAGCAGCCTACCCTTCGCCGGCGTCGAGTTCTTGCGCCGTGCGCTCGTGTAGCTGCCGTCGGTCGTCGGTTGGTAGGTCGGGATCAAGTGGTGTTTGCCGTTGCCGATCAGGTCGGCACGGCCGAGCGTCTTCAACGCGTCGCGCAGCAGCGGCCAGTTGTTCGGGTCGTGCCAGCGCAGGAAGGCTTTGTGCAGGCGACGCCGGCGGTCGCCGCGCACGACATCGACCTTCTCCGCGCGCTGTGCATTGCGGCTGATGCCCTTCAACGGGTTCAGGTCGGTGTGGTACATCGCCGTGGCGGTGGCCATCGGCGACGGGTAGAAGGTCTGCACCTGGTCGGCCTTGAAGCCGTTTTTCTTCAACCACAGCGCCAGGTTCATCATGTCTTTGTCGCTCGTACCTGGATGCGCGGCGATGAAGTACGGGATCAGGTACTGCTTCTTGCCGGCCTCGGCGCTGAACTTGTCGAAGAGCTCCTTGAAGCGGTCGTAGCTGCCGATGCCGGGCTTCATCATTTTGGACAGCGGCCCGCCCTCGGTGTGCTCGGGCGCGATCTTCAGGTAGCCGCCGACATGGTGCGTGACCAGCTCCTTGACGTACTCGGGCGACTGCACCGCGAGGTCGTAGCGCAACCCGCTGCCGATGAGAACTTTCTTCACGCCGCGCAACGCTCGCGCTCGGCGGTAGAGCTTGATCAGCGGGCCATGGTCGGTGTTGAGGTTCGAGCAGATGCCGGGATAGACGCAGCTCGGCTTGCGGCACGCGGCTTCGATCTCGGGGCTCTTGCAGCCGATGCGCCACATGTTGGCCGTCGGGCCGCCGAGGTCGCTGACGACGCCGGTAAAGCCTTTGACCTTGTCGCGGATGTCTTCGATCTCGCGAATGACCGAGTCTTCGCTGCGGCTCTGGATGATGCGGCCTTCATGCTCGGTGATCGAGCAGAAGGTGCAGCCGCCGAAACAGCCGCGCATGATGTTGACCGAGAAGCGGATCATTTCCCAGGCGGGGATCTTCGTCGCGCCGTCGTGGCCTCCGGTCTCGTCGGCGTAGCGCGGGTGCGGTGAGCGCGCGTAGGGCAGGTCGAAGACGTGATCCATCTCGTTCGTTGCCAGCGGAATCGGCGGCGGATTTATCCGAGACGTCGCGCTCGCCGTGGCGCTGCACGAGCGCGCGCGCGTTGCCGGGATTGGTTTCCAGGTGCAGCACGCGATTGGCGTGCGCGTAGAGCACGGCATCGGACTTCACTTGCTCGTAGGCCGGGATGCGGATCACGGTCTTGTCGCGCGGGGGCATTTGCACAGCGCCGGTTTTGCGCGAGGTCGGCATGGCCACGACGACGGTTTCCGTTCGGGCTGAGCTTGTCGAAGCCCCTGGTGGCGCACCAGCAGGCCCTTCGACAGGCTCAGGGCGAACGGTGGGGGACGACGTGCACTCCGCACCCTTGCTCGTCGCGACTTCTTCCGTCGTCAGGTACGGATTGATGTGATCGTCGATGCGCCCCGGCCGATCGACTTCGGTCGAATCGATCTCCATGAAGCCCTGCGGCGCGTGCGCATCGCGGACCATGAACGCGGTGCCGCGCACGTCGGTGATGGTCTCGATCGGCTGCTTCTTCGCCAGCCGGTGCGCGATCTCGACGATCGCGCGCTCCGCATTGCCGTAGAGCAGCAGATCGGCCTTGCTGTCGGCCAGCACCGAGTGCCGCACCTTGTCCTGCCAATAGTCGTAGTGCGCGATGCGGCGCAGGCTGGCCTCGATGCCGCCGATGACGATCGGCACGCCCTTCCACGCTTCCTGCACACGCTGCGTATAGACCAGCGTCGCCCGATCCGGCCGCTTGCCGCCGACGTTGCCGGGCGTGTACGCATCGTCGCTGCGGATTTTCCGATCGGCCGTGTAGTGGTTGATCATCGAATCCATGTTGCCGGCGGCGACGCCGAAGAACAGCGTCGGCCGGCCGAGGGCGCGAAACGATTCGAGGTCGTTCCAGTCCGGCTGCGCGATGATGCCGACGCGAAAGCCCTGCGCTTCCAACACACGCCCGATCACCGCCATGCCGAAACTCGGGTGATCGACGTAGGCGTCGCCGCTGACGATGATCACGTCGCACGCGTCCCAGCCGAGCGCCTCCATTTCGGCGCGGCTCATCGGCAAAAAAGGCGCCGGGCCGAAGCGCTTGGCCCAGAACGGGCGGTACGCGGTCAGCGCGCGCGCGGGGGTCGGAGGTGACAAGACAGCAGTGTTCACCCGCGCATTGTCCCCTCTACACTGCGCCTCTCTCAAAACCCCACGACATCATGGCTGAAGACAGTACCAAGAAGCCTGAAGGCGAGGCGAAGAAAGAGCGCGAAAAGAAGGCCGTCGAAGCGCGGCTGGCGCAGTCACCCGTCGTCAGCAAGGGCAGCGTCAAGACCGCGAAGGGCGACGAGCTCGGCTACCTCGCCACCTGCGAGTACCTGCCCGTCGTCAAGCATGCGTTCGGCAACGAACGCGGCGAACCCGAGGCCGCCATCTTCGCCACCGCGTACGAAGTCGAAGGCGCCACAACCGCGACGCGCCCGGTGTGCTTCGCCTTCAACGGCGGGCCGGGCTCGTCGTCCGTGTGGCTGCACCTTGGCGCGCTCGGGCCGAAGCGCGTCGTCGTGCCCGACGACGGCAGCATGCCGACGCCGCCTTATGCGGTGAGCGACAACCCGCTGACGTGGCTGGCGCATTTCGATCTCGTCTTCATCGACCCGCCGCACACCGGCTGGTCGATCGCCGCCGGCGACAAAGCGCGCAAGAAGCTGCTCTCGGTCGATGGCGATGTGGCCGCGCTCGCCGAGGTGATGCGTGGCTGGCTGACGCGCCACAAGCGCTGGGGATCGAAGGTCTATCTCGCGGGAGAGAGCTACGGCACGACACGCGGCGCGGCGCTGGCCGATGCGCTGCTCAACTCGAACGTGGCGCTGGCCGGCGTGATCCTCGTCTCGTGCGCGATGGACATCCAGAGCGTGTTCTTCTCGCCGCGCAACGACCTGCCCTACGCCACCTTCCTGCCGGCGCTGGCCAACGTGGCGCAGTTCCACGGCAAGTTGAAGGGCGCGCTCGGCGCGTCGTCGCAAGCCGCGCGCGAAGCGGCTGAAGCTTTCGTTGCAGAAGACTACCTGCGCGCATTGCACGCCGGCTCGCGTTTGTCGAACGGCGAGCGCAAGCGCATCGCCAAACGCGTCGCCGAACTGACGGGTCTGCCGGCCGCGGTGGTCGAGGAGCAGAACCTGCGCATCAGCGACTTCTTCTTTTTCTTCGAGCTGTTGCGCGACCAGGGCAAACAAGTCGGCCGCCTCGACGCGCGCGCCACTGGGCCTCTTGCCGCGCAGCGCGGCCGCGAGTTCGAGTTCGACCCCGGCATCGAAGCGATCGCTGCGCCCTACGGCATGGCGACGCTGGCCTACTTCAGCGAAACACTCGGCCTGACCGAGCCGCAACGCTACGAGCTGCTCAACTTCGAGACGCACAAGGCCTGGAACTGGAACCGCGGCGAGGCGCGCGGCAACAGTTATTGCTCGACCAGTCCCGATCTGTCGCGTGCGCTGCGCCGCAACACGCACCTGCGCGTCTTCGCCGCCAGCGGCCGCTACGACCTCGGCACGCCGTACAGCGCCAGCGACTGGTCGCTGGCACAACTCGATGCGCCGCCCGAAGTGCTGACGCGCGTCGAGCACCACTACTACGATGCCGGCCACATGATGTACACACGCCAGGCCGATCTGGAAAAACTCGAATCCGATCTCGCAGCGTGGTTGAAGGCGGCGTGATCGCACGGCGCACGTTCTGACACATTTCGCGCACACAACCCAGGCACCATGCTGAGTTGACCTCCCACAGAACACAACCATGCTCGACACGCTCTGGCCGGTGATCACGGCCCCCTGGACTTTGCAGCCCGACACGTTGCTCGGCGCCGCGCTGCTCGCCGTGATCGCGGCGCTGGCCGGCGAAGCGGTGTGGCGCGTGCTGCGCTGGCCGCGCCTGGTCGGCTACGTCATCGTCGGCACGCTGCTCGCGCTCACCGGCCGCGGCGCCGGCGGCGACGAGCCCGCGCTGCGCGTGGTCATCGACGGTGCGCTGGCGCTGCTGCTGTTCGAAGCCGGCGCGCGGCTGCGCCTGAAGTGGCTCGTGCGCAACCCGTGGCTGCTCGCCACCAGCGTGGCCGAGTCGCTGCTCACCGGCATCGTCGTCTTCGCGGTGTTGTCGATGTTCGGCTTGCCCACCGAAGTGGCGACGCCGCTGTGCATCGTTGCCGTCTGCGTGTCGCCGGCGGTGCTGCAACGCGTCGTCGGCGAGCTGCATGCTGCGGGCCAGGTGACCGAGCGCCTCTTGACACTGGCGGCGTTGAACACGCTCTACGCAGTGCTGGCGATGAAGCTGTTGTCGGCGGGCCTGTTGCTGTCGGACCCGCGGACCTGGGTCGAAGCCGTGTCGCCGGTGATGTTCTCGTTCTTCGGCTCGATCCTGCTCGGCGCCGCACTCGGCGAAGGCCTGGCGCTGATCGCGCGCCGCTTCGACCTGCGCGAAGACAACTCGATCGTGCTGCTGTTGTCGGCCGTGCTGCTGGCGCTGGTCGTGGCCAAGACCTTGTCGCTATCCACCCTGCTGGTGCCGCTGTTGGCCGGCATGTGGCTGGCCAACCGCAGCGAGCGGCCGTGGGTCTGGCCGCGCCACTTCGGCAGCGCCGGCAGCGTGCTCGTGCTGGTGATGTTCGTCGCCGTGGCGTCGGCATGGACGCTCGAAGCGCTGGCGGCCTCGGCCGGCATTGCGCTCGCGTTGGTGCTCGCGCGCGGCCTCGCCAAAGGGCTTGCGGTCTTGGCGCTGGCCAAGCC
This sequence comes from uncultured beta proteobacterium, assembly GCA_963816315.1. Taxonomy (GTDB): domain Bacteria; phylum Pseudomonadota; class Gammaproteobacteria; order Burkholderiales; family Burkholderiaceae_C; genus CADEEN01. Next base: position 73,827 of record CAWFJZ010000029.1, on the reverse strand, counting down.
GAGCGGCCTTGGCATCGGCCAGGCGGCGTGCTTGGCGATCAGCCTGACGCCGATGTCGGCCACGGCCTGGGTGTTGTCGCTCGACTTCGTCGCGCGGCATCCCAATGTCGGCGCGCAGATGATGCCGGTGCTGCTGGCGTCGCTGGCGCTGCTCGAACTCGCCGCGCCGCTCGCGGTGATGGCCGGTCTGCGCGCTGCGGGTGAAGTCGATGCGCGGCCGGCGCGCGCGGCCAAGCCGACCTAACTTCTTTGAATCTGTCAGGTTGCCTTCATGCCTTTAGGTGAATTCACCGCCAGCCGCGCGTTCACGCTCGGCGTCGAACTCGAGTTGCAGATCGTCAACCGGCACGACTACGACCTCGCGCCCGGCGCGGCCGATCTGCTGCGCGTGATGGCCAAGCGCAAGAAAAAACTCATCGCCGACGTGAAGCCGGAGATCACGAGCTCGATGATCGAAACCTCCACCGGCATCTGCGAACGCCATCGGGACGTCATCGAGCAGTTGACCGAGGTGCGCAACGCGCTGGTCGAAGACGCGGGGAAATTGAACCTGCGCCTTTGCGGCGGCGGCACGCATGCGTTCCAGGACTGGAGCCGGCGCCGCATCTTCGACACGCCGCGCTTTCAACAGGTGTCCACACTCTACGGTTATCTGTCCAAACAATTCACCGTGTTCGGCCAGCATGTGCACATCGGCGTGCCGAGCCCCGACGAAGCGCTGTGGCTGCTTCACGCGATGAGCCGCTTCATGCCGCATGTGATCGCGCTGTCGGCCTCGTCACCCTTCGTGCAGGGCACCGACACCGGCTTCCAGTCAGCGCGCCTGAACTCGGTGTTCGCCTTCCCGCTGTCGGGCCGCGCGCCGTTTCACCTGAGCTGGGAATCGTTCGGCGTGTACTTCGAGAAGATGCGCCGCACCGAAGTCGTCGAGTCGATGAAAGACTTCTACTGGGACATCCGCCCCAAGCCCGAGTTCGGCACGATCGAAGTGCGCGTGATGGACACGCCGCTGACGGTCGAGCGCGCCGCCGCGATCGCCGTCTATCTGCAATGCGTGGCCCGCTGGCTGATGCGCGAGCGCCCGTTCGAGCCGCAGGAAGACGACTACCTGGCCTACACCTACAACCGCTTCCAGGCCTGCCGCTTCGGCCTCGAAGGCGAAGTCGTCGATCCCGTCACCGCCATCCACCGCCCGATCCGCGAGTTGATCCTGGAGACGATCGACGCGGTCGAGATGCACGCCATCGAGCTGCACGCCGAGCGCGGCCTGATGCTGATCAAGGAAGCGCTGGCGCAAGAGCCGAGCACCGACGCCGCGTGGCTGCGCGCGGCGCAGGACAAGGAGCAGTTCTTGCCGGAGGTGGTGCGGCAGCAGTGTTTGCGGTTCGAGGGTGGGTGAGAAGCTGGCAGCCTATATGGCATGCCTTCTGCCATACTTCATGCCATGAAACCTGCCCTCGTCACCGCGCTCACCTTGGACAGTGCCGGCCGTGTCGTGTTGCCCAGCGAGACACGCCGCCGCCTCAATTTGCGTCCCGGTTCACGCTTGCTTTTGTCCGTCGTCGCTGAACGGATCGAACTCACACCCGAGGCGCAGGCGGATGCACCGCTCGGCGTCGCGCCGAGCAAGCGCAAGGTGCTGCCTCCGACCGGCGAGAGACTGGATGCCGCGGCGGCAGTGCGCGACGAGCGTGCCGCGCAGGCTCGGCGCCGCAAGGCGCGATGAGCCTGCTGCTCGACACCTCGGTCATCATCGCCTCGCTCGACGGCGACGAGCCCGCCCACCCAGCCTGCGACCGGCTGTTGGCGCAGGGCAGCCACAGCGTCTATGCGCACGCGCTGGCTGAGACGTTTTCGATCCTGAGCGGCGGCCGCCAGACCCGTCGGCTGCGGCCGGCGCTGGTGGCCCAGTTGATCGAGGAGAGCGTGCTGCCCTTCGTGCAACTGGTGCACCTCACGGGCAAGGAAACCATGACGGCGATCGCCGATTGCGAACAGCGTGGCGTGCGTGGCGGCGCGGTCTATGACTTGCTGCACCTTGCCGCTGCGCGCAAAGCAGGAGCACAGGCCCTGGTGACGCTGGACCTGCGCGACTTCCAAGCCTTGGCCAAGCCCGGCGACCCCGTCATCCGCGCGCCCTGATCGCACGCGGCTGGCGGCACCTAACCCGCATCGCGCACGTCGCCCACCGGGTTGGAGCCGAAATCCGCGCGCTGCAGGCAGGCAATCACCTTCGCCGCCGCCGCCGCTGGGCTGTCGAGCTTGCCGCCGCTCTTGAACTGCACGAACGCATCGCGATCGGGAAACGCCTTCGCATCGGCGGCGCGCAGTTGCACCTGCATGTCGGTGTCGATGATGCCCGGCGCCAGCGAGCAGACCTTGGCGCCGTTGCTTTGCAGCGCTTCTTCGAGTGCCTGCGCGCGCGCCAGATTGTCGAGGCCGGCCTTGACGGCGCAGTACGGACCTGAAGACGCCATGCCGCGGCGGCCGAGGCCGGAGGAGATGTGCAGCACGCGCCGTTGGCCCGTCCACGTGCGTGTGGCGCGCAGGAAGGCTGCGGTGATCACGAGCGGCGCTTCGAGGCCGACGCGCGCGGCTTGCGACAGCGCGGCGAGGTCAACGTCTGCCAGCGGCGCGGGCTCGGTCAGCATCGCCGCGTTGTTGACGAGGCTCGCACTGGCGAAGTGCTTGGCGTCGAAGCCACCGAGCCAGGCGCCGAGGCGCTGCGCCACCGGCACCGGGTCGGCCAGATCGCAAGGCCATTGTTCGAACGCGGCAGTCGGCGCCAGGCGCGACAAGCCGAGCACGGTGGCGCCGCCGGCGGCAAGTTGTTCGGCCATCGCACGGCCCAGGCCGCGCGACGCGCCGGTGATGACGTAGAGGTGGTGTTCGCTCACGGCGGGCGATCAGGCCGCGATGACGAGCGCGTAGCGCGCGGCGAGGCCGTCACTGCCCGCGACGTAAGGCGACGTGATCGCCGCGCGGTCTTCGGCCGACAAACGCCGCCACAAACCATCACGCGCATTGGCCGGGTCGTCTTGCGCATAAAGCTGCGTCGTCAACAACTCGCGGCCACCGAGCTTGATCTTGGCGTGGATGTGCGGCGCGCGGCCGCTGTAGGCCACAGGGCGCAGCGTGCGAAAGCGCCAGCGGCCCTCAGCATCCACGGCGACGCGGCCGAAACCCTGAAACGCCGGGTCGGCCTGGCCGCCGTCGCGCGCGTGGTGGTAGTGGCCGTCCTGGTCGCACTGCCAGATCTCGATCGACGCGCCACTCATCGGCTTGCCGTCGGCATCGACCAGCGTGCCTTCGACCCAGGCCGGCTGGCCTTTGCCGTAGCGCAAATTGCCGTTGGCGAGAAGATCGGCGTCGCTGTCGGCGGGCAGTTTGTCCGGATAAAACGGCCCTTCGGTTTGCGCCGGCGTCGGGCGGCGCGCAGGCGCGAGGGTCGTGGCACGCAGCGGCAGCGCGGGCATGGCAATGAGGGCGGCAGCGGCGACGAGGCGCAGGCTGCGGCGGCGGTCGAGCATCGTGTTCATCGTCATCCGATCCGGTGCAGCGTGCCCGGTTCCGGTCAGAACGGCAACGAACTGCTGATCACCAGTGTGCGCCCGTCGCCCGGATGCGGCAAGCGCAGCTCGCAGGCGTGCAGCAGCAAACGTGGCTCGACGGCCGCGTGCGCGTACAGCGTGTCACCGACGATCGCGTGGCCGATCCCCGCGAGATGCACACGCAACTGGTGCGAGCGTCCTGTCACCGGCTCGAGTTGCAGGCGCGTCGTCTTCGCTGCCGCGTCGCGCGACAGCACGCGCCAGCGTGTCAGCGACGGCTTCCCTCTGTCGTGATCGACCTTCTGCCGCGGCCGGTTCGGCCAGTCGGTGAGCAGCGGCAGATCGATTTCGCCTTCGTCGTCGCCGACGAGGCCGTGCACGATCGCTTCATAGCGCTTGGCCACGCGGCGCTCGGCAAACGCCATCGACAACGCGCGCTGCACCGCCGCACCGCGGCCGAAGAGCATGACGCCCGACGTGGCCTGGTCGAGCCGGTGCACGACGAGCGCGTCGGCCACCTCGGCTTGCACACGCGCCGCCACGCAATCGCGGTGGGCCTCGCCGCGGCCCGGCACCGACAGCATGCCGGCAGGCTTGTCGGCGGCCAGCAGCATGTCGTCCATGTAGAGCCACTCCATGGGCAGATTGTCGATGCGCTTCACCTGCGCTTGACGGCGGTCGCCGACAATGCCCGCCGATGAGTGCATTGCGTTGGCGGCTGTGGATGTTCTGGATGTTGTCCACGGCGGCCGCCGTGGCGCGTGCGCAACCTGCCGAACCGGCGCCGCCGCCACCCGCGCCGCCGAACGCGCAGCGCATCGAGATCACCGGCGGCCGCGCGAGTGACGCCGAGCAGCGCCGCCAATCGACGGCGGCGAAAATCGTCATCGGCCGCGACGAGATCGAGCGCTTCGGCGACAGCAACACGCTCGAAGTCTTGAAGCGCCTGCCGGGCGTGACGATCCCCGGCGCACCGGGCCGCGGCGGCGCGCCGCGGCTGCGCGGCATGGGGGGAGGATTCACGCAGATCCTGATCGACGGCGAGCGCATCGGGCCCGGCTTCTCGCTCGAGTCGATCCCGCCGGAGCAGATCGAGCGCATCGAAATCCTGCGCGCGCCGACCGCCGAGACCGGCGCGCGTGCGATCGCCGGCACGATCAACATCGTGCTGCGCGAGGGCTTTCGCAGGCGAGTCAACGACGTCAACCTCGGCCTGCAGTTCGAACACGGCACCGTCTCGCCCAGCCTGGGCTGGACGCGCAACGACACGGTCGGCGACTGGATCGTCAACAGCTCGCTGTCGCTGTTCCGCAACCGGCAGGTCAACCTCAGCCGCTCGCACCGCGAAGACACGCCGGCGGATGGCGGCGAGCCGCTGCTCGTACGCGACAGCACGACGCAAAGCCAGGGCACGCGCCAGGGCGGCAGCTTCAACGCGCGCCTGCAGTGGCGCAACGAGCAAGGCGCGAGCCTGCTGTTGACGCCGCTGCTGGTGCACAGCAGCAGCAGCAACCGCGCTTTCAGCACACTCGATCAACCGATCGGCAGCCCGCCCGCCGCGTACGCGGCCAGCGACACCAACACCGACAGCCGCTTCTCACTGGCGCGCCTGAACACGAACTTCAACCACCGCCCGTTCGACGGCCCGCGCCTCGAATGGCGCGCCGGCCTGACCCACCTGCGTTCGCGCAACGATCAGACACGCCGCGAACAAGACAACAGCGGCGCGCTGCTGCGCACGACCCTGGACGACAGCGACACGCGCGACCGCAACGCGTCGCTGGGCCTGAAGGCACTGATGCTCTTGGGCGACGGCCACAACGGCGTCGCCGGCCTCGAGTTCGAGCGCAACCGGCGCGTGCAGGCGCGCAGCACGCTGCAAGACGGCGCGCCGCTGCTCAGCGAGTTCGGCAGCAACCTCGAAGCCTCGCTGCGCCGCTACGCGGCCTACGCGCAGGACGAGTGGGCGATCAACCCGAACTGGGCGGCGCACTTCGGCTTGCGCGTCGAAGGCATCACGACGCAGGGCGAAGGCGAGAATCAGCGCGTCGATGTCAACCAGAGCCGCGTCGTCACGCCGCTGCTGCATGCGGTGTGGAAGCCCGACGAAAAATCGCGCGACCAGATCCGCGCCAGCCTGACGCGCAGCTACCGCTCGCCCGATCTGAACCAACTCATCGGCCGGCCGTCGCTGAACCGCACCGACCCCGCGCCGGGGCCGAACAGCGAGCTCAGCGCCGACACGGCCGGCAACCCGCGCCTGAAACCCGAGGTCGCGATCGGCATCGACCTCGCGTTCGAGCGCTACCTGGCCGAAGGCGGCGTGCTCTCGGCGAACTTTTTCCACCGCCGCATCGACGACCTGATCCGCACCGTGGTGGCGCAAGAAGACGTGAGCTGGTCGCCCGGCCAGCCGCGCTTCGTTTCGCGGCCGCAGAACATCGGCAAGGCGACGACACAAGGCATCGAGCTCGAAGCCAAGTTCCGCCTGGATCAAATGATCGACGACGGTCCTCGCACCGAGGTCCGTGCCAACGCGTCCGTCTTTCGCTCGCGCGTCGATGCCGTGCCCGGCCCACGACAACCGCCTGGCCGAGCAGCCCGGCGGCACGCTGAACTTCGGTGTCGATCATCGCTTTCGCGGCACGCCGTTCGCTGTCGGCGGCAACCTCAATCACACGCCGGGCTACCGCACGCGGCTCGAAACCGACCGTGCGATCGTGCAGTCGGAGAAAAACGTGCTCGATGCCTATGCGCTGTGGACTTTCAGCCCAGAGCTGAAGTTGCGGCTGTCGCTGTCGAACACCCTGGCGCCGGACACCACGAGCACGACGATCGTCGATAGCGCTGCGCTGACCGAAACCAACCGCACGACGACGCGCTCGTTCGTCAACACGCAGTTGCGCCTCGAAATCAAGCTGTAGAAATAGAAAAGGCCACTGACGAAAGTGGCCTTGGCACTTCGGCGGCGGTGACGGGTTCCGCTGTTCCGCCCAATAGTGCGGTCGATTGCTCGCCAGAAGTAAATGCATTGTGCCGGCGGAACATGACGTTCGGATGACTGAAGCGCCTTCGATTCGTGTGGTAGTTGGCTCAACGCAGGATGATGCTGCCCTGCTTCCAGGCCGCATCGGGCCAGCGGTTGAAGGCCGCCACTTTCTCGGGCGTGCTGGCCCAGCGCTCGGCGGCGTAGCTGCCGTCGAGGCGCAGCACCTCGAAGCGGCGCTGCCATTGACCGCCGACGCGCGACTCGCGCGCCACCAGCAGCTTGGCCTGGCCGGGCACGAAGCCGGCGAACTCGACATAGCCGATGCCGGTGTCGCTCGCCGCGGCCGGCGGCAAGGCGTCGATCGTCCAGCGCCCGTTGCGTTGCAGGCGAAAGACCCAGAGCTCGGTCCAGGCGTCGAGTGGCTGCACGGCGAGCACCGCCGTCTTCGCATCGGCGGCGACACGTACCGATGCGGTCCAGACCGTGCCATAGGTGCAGCGTCGCGCGAGTGCTGCCGTTTGTTTGGCGTCATGCAGTGCAACGCAGGTCTGGCCTGGCTCGCCGCCGGCATGCGTCGTCACCGACAGCTTTGCGGCCGGCGCCGCTGAGGTCTGTGCCGCCCAGCGCGTTGCGCCGGCGCGCACGGCCGCATCGTCGTAGGCCGCGCGGTCGTCGTCGGCGAGTTCGCGGCGATCGACCGCAGCCAGTTCGTCGAGCGCGCGCTGAGCCGCGGCCTGCGCCGCTTGACCGGCGCGCGAACGATCGAAGGCCACGCTCGCCCACACGGCCGCGCGGCGTGCATGCACACGCTGCTTCGCCGGCGCACCGACCTGCGCGACGTCGATGCGATCGAGCGTCTGCGCGCGCCACGCGTTGAACGCGACGCGCTCGTGCGCCGGCAGCGCCGGATCGATGCAGTCGGCGCGCGTCAATGCCAAGGCCGCGCGGGCCTGTTGTTCGGCGCTCGCTCCCGCTTGCGCGAGCACCTGCTTGAACGCGTCGCCGTCGTAGCACAGCGTCAGCGCGCCGTCGCGCGCGGCCAGGCTCGTGAACTTCACGCCGTAATGCGCCACGGTCTCCATCGCCGCCGTCGCCGCCTTCGGCGCACCGGGCACCGACGCGCGCCGTGCCAGCCGCTCGGCCATCACACCCAGCGCATCGAAAGGCTCGGCATCGATCGCCCGCGCCGGTGCGGCCTTCAGGTACGCCGCCACATACGCAATGCCCAAGGCCTCTGCTCCCGGCGTGTCGCGCAGGAAGCGCACCACGGCAATCAACTGCGGCGCGTCGGCCTCGCTCGCGCTCACCGCACGCACCTGCGCCGCGCGCACATAACCCGCGCGCTCGCGGCGGTGGTCATAAACCTGCAGGAAGTCCAGGCGCTCGCCGCGCACTTCGAGCAGATCACCGGCAGCGAGCTGCGCGTGTTGCGCCGCGCCGCCGCTCGGCGCGGCGCGCAGCGCGGCGTTGTCCTGCGTGACGATGGCCAGCGCCGTGGCGGCAAGCAAGCCGATCATGGCGCGCCCTCCTCGGTTTTGGCCGCAGGCGCCGCGCCGCCACCGAGCAAATTGGCAGCGATGAAGCGCCCATCGGTGCCCGGCGGCGCGATGATCACCTGCACCTTGTCGGAGAGTTTGTCGGCCACCGTCTTCTGGATCAGCAGCGGGTGCTTCGAGATCAACGCACCCTCGCGCGCCATCTGCTCGCTGTTGGCCTTGCCGACGCGCTCCAGCCGATAGGCCTCGGCATCGGCGAGTTTCTGCCGCGACGCGGCTTCGCCCGTGGCTTCGATCTGCCGCGCCTGCGACGAGCCTTCGGCCTGCTTGATGCGCGCCAGCTTGTCGGCCTGCGCTTCCAACTTGCGCTGCTCGATCTGCTTTTGCTTGAACGGCAGCACATGGCGCATCGCTTCCTCCTGCGCCTTGGCCGCGATCACCTGCTCCGAGGCCGCCGCCGCGGCCGCAGTTTCGCGCCGCACCTTGTCGGCCTGCGCTTCCAACTCGCTCTGTTTGACGCGCTGCTCCTTCAGCTCGAGCGTGTAGCGCATCTTGTCGTTCTCGAGCTCTTCGGCGAGCAGACGGTCGAGCCCGGCGCGGTACTCGGCCGGCAGATCGACCTGGCCGAACTGCACGCCCTTGACGATGAGTCCTTCGACGCCGAGTTGCGTTTTCAACTCGGCCTCGATCGCCTGCTGGATCTCGGCGCGCTTCGAAGAAAAAATCTCGCGCACCGTGTAGCCGCTGAAGATGCGATAGACCACGCCCTGCACCGTCGGCTCGACGACATCGCGGCCGATGTCCGGCGGCAGCGTGCGCGCCACCTGCGCCACGCGCTCGGGGTCGATCGCATAGCGCACCGCCAGATCGACGCCGAGCGACAAGCCCTCGACCGACTGGAACGGCGCCTCGCCGGTGGCCTTGCGGCCCTGCTGCGGCTTGAACGACTGGTCGCGCAGCGACAGCATGCGCACATGGTGCAGGCCCGGCAGCACGAGCACCGAGCCGTCGCCGAACTGATCGACGCCGCCGCTCCACTGGTTGGTGCGCACGGCCACCGCACCGGGCTCGACGGTCACCAGCGGCGGCTTCGTCGCCACGGCCCACGCGCCGACCACGACAGCGGCGAGCAGGCCCAGCGCCACCACGCGGCGCGCAGGCGGCGCCTGCACGCCCGAAAGACGCGCGCCGAGCGCGCTGCGCAACGACCGGGCCAGCTCGGTCAGGCGGGGATTCATTTCGAACTCTCCTCGAAGGGTTGTTGAAGGACGCGGCGGGCATCTTCCGAGCGCTGTGAGAAGCCCGTATGAATGCTGTGTGCGTTAACCTTGCGCCCCTTCATTCCCAAGCCGTTGAAACTGATTTGTTCGCCTTCTTCGAACGCCTCGTCCCTGCGTACCCGAACGACGCCGTCAAGCCCTGGCCGGAGAAACTGCTGCCGTTTCTCTGGGCCAGCACGAAGGGCCTGCGGCCGCACTTGCTGTTGATGACGCTGATGGCGGCGAGCATCGGCGCCTTCGAGGCGCTGCTGTTCGCCTTTCTCGGCCGCATCGTCGATTGGCTCGCCGCCGTGCAACCGGCGCAGTTGTGGCAGGTGCACGGCAACACGCTGATGTGGCTCGGCATCGCGCTCGCGGCCAGCATGGTGCTGACGCTGCTGTGGGCGCTGCTGCGCTTCAACACCATGGCCAGCAATTTCCCGATGCGGCTGCGCTGGCAGTTCCATCGCCTGCTGCTCGGCCAGAGCATGAGCTTCTATCAGGACGAGTTCGCCGGCCGCATCTCGACCAAGCTGATGCAGACCGCCCTGGCCGTGCGCGACGTGTGGATGATCGGCGCCGACATCCTGATCTACGTGCTGGTCTATTTCGCCACGCTGATCGGCGTGCTCGCCGGCTTCGACGCCTGGCTGCTGGCGCCCTTCCTGTGCTGGCTCGGCCTGTACCTGATCTCGCTGCGACATTTCGTGCCGCGGCTGGCCAAGGTCTCGCAGGCGCAGGCCGATGCGCGCTCGCTGATGAGCGGCCGCATCACCGACACCTACACCAACATCGCCACCGTCAAGCTGTTCTCGCATGCGCACCGCGAAGCGGCCTACGCGCGCGCGGCGATGGGCGACTTCATGGACACCGCCTACCAGCAGTTTCGTCTGGTGACGATGGTCGATCAGATCAACCAGTTGCTGTCGGTGCTGCTGCTGGCTTCGACCACGGCGCTGTCGCTGTGGCTGTGGTCCCAAGGCATGGTCGGCGTCGGCGCGGTGGCCGCGGCCGGCGCGATGGCGCTGCGCCTGAACGGCATCTCGCACTGGATCATGTGGGAGCTGTCGTCGCTGTTCGAGCATGTCGGCACGGTGGCCGACGGCATGGGCATCCTGGTCAAGCACCACAGCGTGGTCGATCGCGCCGATGCCAAGCCGCTCGAAGTCAGCCGCGGCGAGGTGCGCTTCGAGTCCGTCGGCTTTCACTACGGCAGCGCTGATTTTTTCAAGACGGGCCAAAGCAAGAAGGTGATCGAAGACTTGTCGCTGACGATCCGGCCCGGCGAAAAGATCGGCCTCGTCGGCCGCTCGGGCGCGGGCAAGAGCACCGTCGTCAACCTGCTGCTGCGCTTCTACGACATCCAGAGCGGGCGCATCCTGATCGACGGCCAGGACATCGCGCACGTCACGCAAGACAGCCTGCGCGCCGGCATCGGCATGGTGACGCAGGACACCTCGCTCTTGCACCGCTCGGTGCGCGACAACATCGTCTATGGCCGGCCCGACGCCACTGAAGAGCAGATGCTGGCGGCGGCGAACAAGGCCGAGGCCAGCGACTTCATCGCCACGCTGATCGACCCGAAAGGCCGCAAAGGCTACGACGCCCATGTCGGCGAGCGCGGCGTCAAGCTCTCCGGCGGCCAGCGCCAGCGCGTCGCGATTGCGCGCGTGATGTTGAAGGACGCGCCGATCCTGCTGCTCGACGAAGCGACGAGCGCGCTCGACAGCGAGGTCGAAGCCGCGATCCAGCAGAGCCTGTACAAGCTGATGCAGGGCAAGACCGTCGTCGCCATTGCGCACCGCCTATCGACCATCGCCGCGATGGACCGGCTGATCGTGATGGACAAGGGCCGCATCGTCGAGCAAGGCTCGCACCGCGAGCTGCTCAACGCCGGCGGCATCTACGCGCGGCTGTGGGAACACCAGAGCGGCGGCTTCCTGGGTGAAGAGGTAGACGAAGAGGCGGCGCTGGGCGTGAAGTAGCTTCGGCCGCGACTACGTCAGCAGCAGCTTCGTCCCGGCGACCACGAGCACCGCCGCCAGGAAGCGCTTGATCATCGGCGCCGCGAAGCGCCGGCTGCCCAGGCGCGACCCGAGCGCACCGCCGACGCCGGCCGCCAACAGCAGCCAGGGGATGAAAGCCGGCCACGGCGTCGCGGTGGACAACGTGCCGAGCATGCCCGACGCGGAATTGACCAGCACGAACGGCGCCGACACCGCAGCCGCCTGTTTGGCCCGGGCCCAGCCCATCAACAACAGCAGCGGCGTCAGGAAGATCGCGCCGCCGGTGCCGGTGAGGCCCGCGAGCAACCCGATCGCGGCGCCGGCGAGCAGCGCGGCGGCCAGCGGCGGCGGCGTGGTGGGCTCGTCAGCGCTGCTGCCGGCCGAGCGCGCGAAGTGGAATGCCGAGATCAGCAGCACCACGCCGAGCAGCATGTTGAAGACCTTGACCGGCAGCACGATCGCGCCGCCGATGAACGCCGCCGGCACCGCCAGCACGACGAAGGGCCAGAACAGGCGCCACTGAAAATGCCCGGCGCGAACGAAATGCCAGGTGGCGATCGACGCGACCAGGATGTTCAGCGTCAGCGCGGTGGGGCGGATCGCGGCGGGCGCCAGGCCGAACAGCGTCATCAGCGCGATGTAGCCCGACGCGCCGGCGTGACCGACGGACGAGTACAGCACGGCGATAGCGAACGTGCCCGCAATCAACAACGACAGTAGCAACTCCGACTCCACGGCGCGCAGTCTAGGGCCGGTCCGTATGATGCGCGGCCCATGGCCTTCAAACCCTTGCGCACGCTGCTGCGCGTCTTCGTCACCGGTGCGCTCGCGGCGCTGCCGCTCGCTGCCACGCTGCTGATCTTCGCCTGGGCCGCGGGCGTGCTCATCCGGTGGCTCGGCCCGGACAGCGCCGTCGGCCGCACACTGCTGTCGATCGGCCTGGGCGTCGGCGCCTCCGAAGTCGTGGGTTATGCGATCGGCGTGGCCATCGTCGCCGCGGCGATCTTCGGCCTCGGCCTGTTGGTCGAGGCCGGCTTGCAGCGCGGCCTGTCGAGTCTCGTCAACGGCCTCTTGCTGCGCATCCCGGTGGTCGGCACGGTCTATGACCTGATGAAGCGAATGGTCGGCCTGCTGCGCACACAAGACGAAAAAGGCGACGGCCTGAAATCGATGAGCGCCGTCTGGTGCCACTTCGGCGGGCCGCAGGCCGAGGGCAACAGCGTCGCGCTGGCGCTCCTGGGCAGCGACACGCCGGTGCTGATCAACGGCCAGCGCTGCGTCGCGGTGTTGATTCCGACGGCGCCGGTGCCGGTGGGCGGCGGCCTGATCTACGTGCCCGAACACTGGATCACGCCGGCCGACGTCGGCGTCGAAGCGGTGACGAGCATCTATGTGTCGATGGGGCTCACGTCGCCGCAGTATCTGCAACGCGCCGACGGCTCGGCCAAACTCACGGCCCCTGAAAAGCCCCCGCGCGCAGCGTGATCACCAGCGTGTCGCGGTGGCCGACGCGATTGGCTTCCGTCGGCTGGATCGGCGTCGTCTCGTGGATCACGCGCGCATCGTCGAGCAAGAGCATCTGCCCCGGCTCGCTCATCGTGAAGCGCTGACCGGCCGGGCCGTCGGCGTCGAAGACGCGCGTCTCGCCGCCCTTCACGCCGCTGCGCGCGATCAGCATCACCGCCACCAGATCGACGCCGTCGCGGTGCGCGCCTTCGGGCGTCGGCCGGCCGATGCCGCCTGCGGTGTCGATGCGGAACTGGTGGGCTTCGGTGTAGAAGGTCCCGCCGCCGGGCCGCCCCAAGGCGGGAGCGCCCCCTTGGGGGGCCGACGCGGAACGCGTCTTGGGGGCCAGACCCGAACCACGCAAGGCCGTGGCGCGCTGCGCCAGCATCGCCAGCAAGCGCTGCCACAACGGCTCGGCGACGAAGCCCGTCTCCAGCGGCTGGAACCAGCGCTCGATACCGCCGTGCAGCGCGTTGTATTCCACCGGCTGCCAGTGCGCCCGGTGCGGCGCGGGCATGACGGTGTGGCCCTCGACGACGAACGAGCCGTGGCGGCGCTGCCGGTATCGTCCGCCGTCGCGCAGGTACTGGTCGGGCGCCAGGCGCATCCAGTACGAAGCCCAATGCGCGAGCGCGCGCTCGGCCACGCCGGGCATCACGCCCAGCAGCGCCTGCAGTTGCGTCGCGTCGATGACGGCAAAACCGCGCTGCACGAGCGCCGTGTCCACGTCATCGGCCGCCGTCAGCGGCGGCGCCATCGTTGAAATGCTCATGCGGCGATGGTAGTTGCTCCCTCTGCCGCCCTGCGGGACAGCGGGGCGAGGCCGCTACGCCGGCAGGCCGACGTTCAACTCCGCCGCCATCGTCGTTGACCAATCGCTCGGCGCCGGCTCCGCCGCGTCGAGTCTTCGCTCGAGCAGCAGCCGCTCGCGCATCGCCTCGGCGGGCATCGGCCGCGCGAACAGGAAGCCCTGCATCGAGTCGCAGCCGAGCGCCTGCAAGGCCTCATGTTGCTCGGCGGTCTCGACGCCCTCGGCCGTGACGTGCAGTTCGAGCGCGTGCGCGAGCTCGACGATGGCGCGCACGATTGCGGTGTCCTGGCGCAGCTTGGGCACCTCGCGGACGAACATGCGGTCGATCTTCAACGAGTGCAGGCGAAAGCGCTTCAGATAAGCCAGCGACGAGTAGCCCATGCCGAAGTCATCGACCGCCAGGCGCACGCCGGCATCGACCAGCGCATCCATCTTGCGCAGCGAGTCGGGCGTCGGATCCAGCAGCAGGCCTTCGGTGACTTCGAGCTGCAACTGGTGCGCGGCAAAGCCGGTGGCGTCGAGCGCGGCGAGCACATGGCGCACGAAGTCCGGCTCGGCAAACTGAATCGGCGACACATTCACCGACAGCGTCACCGGCATCGCACCCTGCGCCATCCAGCCCTGCGCGCGCTTGCAGGCTTCGCGCAGCACCCACTGTCCGACCGGCACGATCAGGCCCGTCTGTTCGAGCACCGGGATGAACTCGCCCGGCGAGACGACGCCGCGGCCCGGGTCGTTCCAGCGCAGCAGCGCCTCGACGGCGTCGATCCGGCCGCCGTCGGCGGACATGATCGGCTGGTAGGCGAGCTCGAACTCGCCGGCCTGCAGCGCGCGCCGCAAGGCCATGTCGAGCTCGAGCTGCAGTTGCGTGTTGACGATCATCGAGGCTTCGAAAACGCGGTAGCGGCCACCGCCGCCCGCCTTGGCCGCGCGCATCGCGGCGTCGGCGCAAGCCAGCAACTGATCGGGCGTGTCGCCCTGCGCCTCGGTGCCGGCCAGCGCGATACCGATCGAGACGCTGACCTGCGTCTGCCGCTGCGCGATCGTCAGCGCCGGCTCGATGGCGCGCAGCAGGTTGCGCGCCATCACCGCCGCGGCCTGCGGCCCGGCCAGCGTCTGCGAACAGACCACGAACTGGTCGCCGCCCAGGCGCGCGGCGACGTCGCCGCCATGCAGCACACCGCGGATACGTGCCGCCACCGCACGCAGCAGTTGGTCGCCGGCGCCCTGGCCGAGCGATTCGTTGATGAGGCGGAAGCGGTCGAGGTCGATCAACAGCACGCCGACGCGGCGCTCGCCGGACTGGCGTTCGGCGTCGAGCCCGCGTTGCAGGCGCTGGCGCAGGCCGGCGCGGTTGTGCAGGCCGGTCAGCGGGTCGATGACGTTGATCGAGCGCAGGCGGCCTTCGGCCTTGCGCAGCGCGCCCATGGAACGGCGCACCGCCAACATCCAGGTCAACAACGACGCACCGAGCGACAACACCGTCGCCAGCACCGTGGCCCACAGCACTTCGGACAGCGGCTCGCGCACCCGTATGGCCACCACCGGCCCCGCGCCGGCCACCGCCACCGTGGCACTGATCAACAGGCTGGACGACGCGTCGGCGTGGCCCGCCTCGGCCAGCACTGAACCATCGGCGGCGAGTGCCTGGCGCCATTGGTTCGAGCTCTCTGCGCCGCCGGCGAGCAGTGACTGCAGCGACGCGCCCATGCGATCGGTGCCATGGCGATTGAGTGTCCAGGCCAACGAGTTCGCGACCGCCTGCGTTTCATAACGCTCCAGCAGCACGCCGGCAAAGGCGGTGAACAGCGGCGGCAGCAGAGCCAGCGCCACCAGGCCCATCAACAACAAGCGCGCCGTGCCGCGTGTCATCGACTGTGAGCGGCCGCTGGCCACCGGCACGGCGGCGCCGTGCGGCTCTTGCAGGTGTTTCATCATGATTGCGAATCCTCGCGCGCCGACGCATCGCTGGCGGCACGCCCGCCCGAAAACAGCGCCACGCCATTGCCGCCGCTGCGCCGTACGCGGTTCATCGCCTGCTCGGCGCGCTCGCCCAAGGTGGCCGCGCCCGGCGCCGTGGCCGGCAAGGCATCGACGCCGGCACTGATGCGCAGGCTGCGCGGTGCGGCGCCGTCGATGACATCGGCCAGCGAAGCCTCGGCGCGTTGGCGCAGGTGCTCGGCCAGCGCCTGGCAGGCTTCGACGCCCGTGCCGGGCAGCAACAGCGCAACGCGGCGCTCGTCCAGGCGAGCCACCGCCGCGGCCGGCGGCGCCGACTCGCGGCACCAGCGCGCCAGCGTCACCGAGGCCGCGTGCAGCGCCTCGCCGCCATGGCGCTCCAGCAGCTGCGAGTGGAAGTCGAGGCCGACCATGACGCAGCCGAGCACGCGGTCGTCGGCTCGCGCGGCTTCGCGCAGGCTGCGCAGCGCGGCAACTAAACCGAGCGCGTTCAGGCAGCCGCTGTCGGCGTCGAGTTGCGAGGCCGGCACGGCGGCCGCGGCGGGTGCTGTGACCGCCGGCATGGCCACGCGGTTGCGGCCGCTGCGCTTGGCGCGGTAGAGCGCCTGGTCGGCGCGCTCGATCAGCGCCGCGGTGGATTCGATCTGCGCCGACAGCAACTCCACGCCGACGCTGGCCGTGACGCGCAGGCCCGAGACCTCGCGCACGGCAGCGCCGCACTCGCGCTCGATGCGCATGCGCACGCGCTCGGCAAACTCGGCCGACGCCGCGGCGTCGAGGCCGCCGATGACGACGCAGAACTCCTCGCCGCCCCAGCGGCACAGCAGGTCGGTGCCGCGCACCGACTCCTGCAGCTTGCGCGCCACCTCCTGGATGACGCGGTCGCCGACGCCGTGGCCGTGCGAGTCGTTGATGTTCTTGAAGTGGTCGATATCGACCATCAGGCAGGTCAGGCCGCTGCCGCTCTTGCCCGCGTCGCGCCACACGCGGTCGAGCGCGGCGTGGAAGGCGCGGCGGTTCAGCGCGCCGGTCAGCGGGTCGCGCGTGGCCAGGCGCTCGAGCTCCAAGTTCTTCTGCTCGACCTCCTGCTTCGAGCCCGCCAGCGCCGTCATCGCCTCGCGCAGCGCCTCGTTGGCGTGGTGCAGCGCCGACATGTCGTTGACGGTGACCATGCAGCCGCGCACCGCACCGCCGGCGTCGCTGATCGGCGCGGCGTTGATGACGAGCTGACGCTTGTCGGCGCCCTGCCCGGCTTCGAGCGCAGTCCCGGCGTTGGCGCGGCGCTCGGTCATCGCCCGCGCCCATGGGTGCTGCGCCGCGTCCTCGGGCAGCGCTTGCGCCAGCCACGACAGCGTGCTCAGGCTGCAGCCGGTGGGCACCTCGGCCAGTTCCGGGTGCAGCGTGCGAAAGGCCTTGTTCGACAGCATCACGCGGCCGCGCGAATCGAGCACGACGACGCCCTCGGCCATGGCATCGAACGCGCCCTGCACACGCTCGGGCACGACCGACGCCGGGTCGAGGTGCTGCAGCGCGCGGCGCATGTACAGGCCGAACACCAGCCAGCCGGCCACGCCGAGGAACAGCAGCATCTGCACCAGCGGTTCCTTGAAGAACGCCAGCACCGGGTGAACGTCGTCGGCGGCGAAGGCCATCTCGACGCGGCCCCAGCGCTGGCCCTGCGCGACCAGCGGCACGCTGAGCTGCTCGGGGCGGGAACGCTCGTCGTCGCCCAATCGCCATTGCTGCGCGTGGGCGCCGCTGTCGAGGACCAGCGCGCCGTCGGCGCGGCGCACGCCCACCGAACGCAAGCCGTCGGTGCGGGTGACGATCTGCGCCAGCGATTTCTCGATCTCGCGCGGGTCTTCGCGGCGCAGCATCTCGGCCAGTTGCACCGCCAGCGCTTCGCCGACGGCCTTGCGCACTGCACGCTCCTGCGCGCCGCGGTCGGGCATGGTGTCGAGGAACAGCGAGCCGAGGATGACCAGCGTGCTGCACAACGCAACCAACGCCATGGTCATTTGGATCAGAGGACTCGGACGATGGAGTTTCATATCAATGGTTCATTGCGCTGCGCGCCACTCGCGACGCATGAAACGGCCTGTGCAAGCGAACGCCGCGGATCGGGCTTCGCCCGGCCGCTGGCGTTGCCCCCTTGGGGGGAGGCGGCGAAGCCGCTTCGGGGGGGTCATAAGTACCGCGACTCGCCGAACATGCGGCTGGTGTTGGAGAACAACTCGTCGATCAGGCTGTCTTGCCGGCTGGGCTCGGCCTCATCGTCCCGGGAATCGGTGGCCTGATCGTCTTCGTCGTCTTCGTCGTCGCGAGCCGGCGCCAGCACCGGCAGCAGATCGACATGGCGCCAGGCCGGAATGCCCATCAGGATGCTGGTCAAGAGGCCTCCGCTGCGCGTCAGCCACCAGACGAAGCCGGCGGTCAGCGTCGCGCTGGCCACGCGCACCGGGTCCGTCAGCGCGGCCAGCACGGCCTCTTCGGCGCCGCGTCCGGCCGCGCGCTGCGCGTCGTCGCCCGAGTCGGCTTCGACCGACGAGCCGCGCAGTGTGAACAAGCCGAAACGCGGCAGCGTGGTCTCGCTGGTCGGCAACAGCAACCCGTCGAGCGCGCCTTGGCTCCAACCGCCGGCAGCGCCGCCATCGAGCACGAACGACACGCTGGCCACCAGCACCGGGCCGCCGTCGTTCGACGATCGGCCGCGCTGCGGCTGCCAACGCGAACTGCTGTCCTGCGCGCTGTCCGCCAGATCGACGATCGTGCGGCCGGACGGCGTCGTCGCCGGCTCGCGATCCGCGTTGCGATCCCGCTCGTTGCTCGCCACCGAGGCGACCGGGACGATTTCCGGCAGTGCCGCAGGCGGTGGCGGCTCTGGTGTCGGCGCCGGCGGCGGCGGCGGTGTCACGTCGGGCGGCCCGACGTTGGGCATCGTCTCGGCCCCATCGCGCAGCGTGACCACGATCGTCTGCTCGGTGCGCAGCCCCTGTGCGTCGGTGACGCGCACGATCAGGGTGTGGCTGGGCGCGCTCTCGAAGTCGAGCCGGGCGCCGGGCGCCACCTGCAGCCGGCCGCTCGCCGGATCGATGACGAAGCGGCCCGCGCCGTCGTTAACGAGCGTGAAGGTGAAGAGATCACCGGCGTCGGGGTCGCTCGCCGTGACGATGGCCACCACCGTGCCCGCGGGCGCCTGCTCGGCGAGCGACACCGCGGACGGCAGGACGTTGCCCGGGGCCTCGTTGACGCCCGTGACGGCCACGGCGATCGACTGCAAGTCGGTGCCGCCGTTGCCATCGGCCACGGCGACGACGAGTTGATAGACGTTGTCGCGGTCGGCGTCCGACGGCGCTTCGAAGTCGGGCGCCGCCGTGAAGCGCAACGTGCCGGCCGCGGCGTCGATCGCAAAGCGCGCCGCGTCGGCGCCGCCGGCAATGCTGTAGCTCGGCGCCGCGCCATCGACATCGGCACTGGCGACCGTCGTCACCGCGGTCTGGTTCTCGGCGATGGAAAGAAGCGCCGAGGCACCACCGCCGTCTGAGGTGATTCGCGGCGCGTCGTTGACGTTGGCGATCGGGCCGACGGCTGCGCTGGTCAGCGACTCCGCCGTGCCGTTGCCATCGGTGTACGAGACGACGACGCGAATCGACGTGCCCACGTCGGCATCGCCGAGCGTGTAGGTCGAAGCCGTGGCGCCGGCGATGTCGATGCCGTCGCGCTGCCATTGGTAGCTGAACGCACCGAGGCCGTCGGCGTCGGCGATCGACGAGGTGTCTGCCGTGAGCGTCTGGTCTTCGGTCGCCGTGCCGCTGACGACAGGCGCACCGCTCGGCGCATCGTTGACGTTCGCCACCGGACCGACCGGCGCGCTGGCCACGCTTTCGGCCGTGCCGCGGCCGTCGGTGTAGGAGACGACGACGCGGATCGACATGCCGACATCGGCGTCGCCGAGCGTGTAGCTCGTGCCCGTGGCGCCCGCGATGTCGATGCCGTTGCGCTGCCACTGGTACGCGAACGCACCGAGCCCATCGGCATCGGCTATCGGCGACGCATCGGCGGCGAGCGTCTGGTCTTCCGTCGCCGTGCCGTTGATCACCGGCGCGCCGCTCGGCGCGTCGTTGACGTTGGCGATCGGGCCGACGGCTGCGCTGGTCAAAGACTCCGCCGTGCCATTGCCATCGGTGTAGGAGACGACGACGCGGATAGACGCGCCGACATCGATGTCGCCGAGCGTGAACGTCGAGCCCGTGGCGCCGGCGATGGCGACACCGTCGCGCTGCCACTGGTACGCGAAGGCGCTGAGCCCATCGCCATCGGCGATCGACGAGGTGTCTGCGGCGAGCGTCTGGTCTTCGGTCGCCGTGCCGGTGACGACCGGTGCGCCGCTCGGCGCATCGTTGACGTTGGCGATCGGGCCGACCGGCGTGCTGGTCAACGACTCTGCCGTGCCGTGACCATCGGTGTACGAGACGACGACGCGGACCGACGTGCCGACATCGGCGTCGCCGAGCGTGTAGGTCGAGGACGTTGCACCGGCGATGGCGGCGCCGTTGCGCTGCCACTGATAGCTGTAGGCACCGAGCCCATCGGCATCGGCGATCGACGACGTGTCGGCACTCAGCGTCTGGTCTTCTATCGCGCTGCCGGTGACGGCCGGCGCACCGCTCGGCGCGTCGTTGACGTTGGCCACCGGCCCGACGGCCGCGCTGGTCAGCGACTCAGCGCTGCCGTTGCTATCGGTGTACGAGACGACGACGCCGACCGACGTGCCAACGTCGGCGTCGCCGAGCGTGTAGCTCGAGCCGGTGGCGCCGGCGATGACGGCGCCGTTGCGCTGCCACTGGTACGCGAACGCACCGAGCCCGTCGGCATCGGCGATCGACGACGTGTCGGCACTCAGCGTCTGGTCTTCGATCGCGCTGCCGCTGACGACCGGCGCACCGCTCGGTGCATCGTTGGCCGCGGTGACGTTGATGGCGACCGTGTCGGTGTCCGACTGCGGCCCGCCGCTGCCCCAGTAACCCTGGTCGTCGGTCGTGATCTGCAGCGTCACCGCGCCGTTGAAGTTGCCTGCCGGCGCGAACGCCAAACCGTTGAGCGCGTTGTTGATGTCGGTGCGCGAGCCGGTGAAGGTCATCGTCGCATCGCCGCTGCCGTCGCCGACGCTGAAGCTCAGGCCGGTGATCCCGACGAGCGTCAGGCTGCCGCTGCTGACGCCCAGCGTGACCTGCAGCGGATCGAACAGCGCCTCGGTGTCGTTGACCGCGATCTGGTTGCCGTTGGCCACCGAGAACACCAGCACCGTATCTTCCGCCGTCGTCTGCGCGCCCGGCACCGCATTGACCGGCGCCTCGTTGACGTTGGTCACCGTGACCGAGATCGCCTGCGTGTCGAAGCCGCCGTTGCCATCGGCCACCTGCACCGTCACCAGATAGATGTTGTCGCCGTCGGCGTCGGTGGTCAGCTCGTAGTTCGGCGCCGTGTTGAAGACGAGCACGCCGGTGCCGGTGTCGATCGTGAAGCGTGACGCGTCGGCGCCGCCGACGATGCTCCAGCTCGGCGTGCCGCCATCGACGTCGCTGCTGGTCACCGTGGTCACCGCGGCCTGGTTCTCGGCCGCGCTGACCGCAGCGGCCGGGCCGCCGCCGTTGCTGGTGATGACCGGCGCCTCGTTGACGTTGGTCACCGTGACCGCGATGGCCTGGGTGTCGATGCCGCCGTTGCCGTCGCTCGCCTGCACCGTCACGTCATAGACGTTGTTGCCGCCGCTGTCGGCCGGCGTTTCGAAGTTGGGCGCGACGAGGAACGAGAGTGCGCCGGTGACGCTGTCGATCGTGAACAGCGCAGCGTCGGCGCCGCCGGCGATGCTGTAGCTCGGCGTCTGCGCATCGACATCGGTGCTCGCGACCGTCGTCACCGCGCTCGAGTTCTCGGCCACGCTCACGGCCGCGGTGTTGCCGCCGCCGTTGCTGGTGATCAGCGGCGCGTCGTTGACCGGGTTGACCGTGATCGCCACCGTGTCGCTGTCGGTGGCGCCGAGCGCGTCGGTGGACAGCACCGTCAGCGTCGTCGCTGCCGTTGAAGTTGGCCGTGCCCTGGTAGGTGATCGCCGCCAGCGCCGCGTTGATCTGCCCTAGCGATCCCGACAGCGTCAGCGTGGCGCTGGCATTGGCGCCGCTGCTGATGGTCGCGCCGCCGGCGAGGCTGACGCTGAGCGTGCCGTTGGCGACCGTCAGGCGCACCGCCTGCAGGTTGTTGTCCGGGTCGGCCACCGACACGCCGTTGATCACCAACGCGCTGTCTTCGTTGACCGACTGCGCGGCCGGCACGGTGTTGACCGGCGGCGTCTGGCAGACCGCGTTGGCCGAGAACTCGCTCGTGCTGCCGTAGGAGCCGCCGCCCTGATCGACCGTCGCGGTGGCGCTGATCACGTGGCCCGCGGTGACGCTGACGCCGCCGAGCACGCGGTTGAACGCAGCGTTGCCGCTGCCATCGGTGGTGACGTTGACGAAGCCCAGATAGACCAGGCCCTCGCCGTGGCCGCTGGCATCGCCGCTGGGCGAGCTGAAGAACTCGATGCGCAGCGCCTGCGACGGCGTGCTGTCGATCGTGCCGGCGATCGTCGTGCTGCCGCCGCTGCTGACGGCGCTGGCTGAGCAGCGGGAAGTTCTGGCGCTCGTTGCCGCCGATGTCGGCGTCGCCGCTGTCGTTGGCCGTGACGCCGTCGTACGAGCCGATGTCGATGCCGAGCAGGCCGTTGCCGGCGATGCTGTTGCCCAGCAGCGCGTTGCCGATGCTGGTGTCGTCCCGCACGACGATGCCCGTGTCGGCGTTGAAGCGGATCGTGTTGCCCTCGCCGAGCAGCGTGCCGCCGATCAGGTTGGCGCTCGCGCCCTGCTGGATGAACACGCCGGCGCCGCCGTTGGCGAAATCGAGGGTGCCGCCCGCATCGGTGCCGATGAAGTTGCCCTGCACGCGGTTGCCGGTGGTACCGGCGGCGAACAGTTCCACGCCGGCGTAGGTGTTGCCGCCGATGACGTTGCCGGCGCCGGCAGCGCTGCCGCCGACCGTGTTGTTGCTGGCGCCGTTGCCGATCCACACGCCTTGCGTGCCGTTGCCCAGCGTCGCCGTGCCGGCCGCGTCGATGCCGATCGTGTTGCCCTGGAGCACGTTGTTCGACACGCCGGCGTCGGCCATCGACACGCCGTTGTCGCCGTTGCCCGAGATCACGTTGCCCGCACCCGCCGTCGTGCCGCCGATGGTGTTGCCGCCGGCGCCGTTGAAGACGCCGATGCCGCTGGCGCCGTTGCCCACGGCCGCGTTGCCCGCGGCATTGGTGCCGAGGTAGTTGCCGCGCACGGCGTTGCCGACGCTCGCGCTTCCGTTGAGCACGAGGCCGTAGCCGTCGTTGCCCGAGATCACGTTGCGCGCGGCCGCCGTGGTGCCGCCGATCGTGTTCGATGCCGAATCGAAGAGGTGGATGCCGTCGTTCGTGTTGCCGCGGCGCTGCGACCCGCCGGCGTCCAGGCCGATCAGGTTGCCGCGGATGGTGTTGTTCGAGGACGCGTAGAGCGCGATGCCGTGCAGCCCGTTGCCGGCGACCACGTTGCCTTCCTGCGCGTCGTTGCTGCCGTCGAGGTCGGTGCCAATGGTGACGTTGCTCGAACCACTGTGCAGCAGCACGCCGCCGCCGGTGTTGGCGAGCGCCGTGTCGCCGTCGGCGCCGAGGCCGATGAAGTTGCCGGCGATCCAGGCGTTGCTGCTGGCATCAGACCTCGATGCCTTCGCCGTTGTTGCCGGCGATGACGTTGCGGTCTGCCGCCGCCCCGCCGCCGACGACCACGCCCGACGTGTTGTCGAGCACGATGCCGTCTTCGTTGCCGCGCGAAAGCAGGCCGGTGGCGTCGGTGCCGACGCGGTTGCCGGTGATGCGCACACCGCTGCCCGAGCCGAAGACCGCGATGCCGTCGTCGGCGTTGGCGCCGACGATGTTGGCGTGGATCGTCGTGCCGGTGCTGGCGCCGGTCAGCACGACGCCGCGCGCGCCGTTGCCGAGCGCGGTGCCACCGTCGCTGCCCAGGCCGATCAGGTTGCGGCTGACGGTGTTGTCGGCCGCGTTGTCGATCGCGACGCCGTTGGCGGCGTTGCCGGCGATGACGTTGCCTTGCGCTGCCGCTGCGCCGCCGGCGCTGTTGTTCTGCGCGCCGGCGCTGATCGACACGCCGTTCCAGGCATTGCCGCGCGCTGCCAGGCCGCCGGCGTCGGTGCCGATGAAGTTGCCGGCGACGATGGTGCCGGTCGTGCCCACGCCCTCGATGCCGACGCCGTCGTTCAGGTTGCCGGCGATGAGGTTGCGCTCGGCGGCGTCGTTGGCGCCGTCGGCATCGGTGCCGATCAGGGTGTTGATCGAGGCCCCCGTCACCAGCACGCCCGATTGGCCGTTGGCCAGCACGCTGTCGCCGTCCACGCCGACGCCGATGGTATTGCCTTGGATGACGGCGCCGGTGGACGCGTTGGCCACCAGCACGCCCGCGCCGGTGTTGCCCGAGATCACGTTGCCCGCGCCGGCCTGGCCACCGCCGAGCACGTTGCCCGCGCCGGCGCCGTAGAAGGCGACGCCGGAGGAGCTGTTGCCCAGCGCGTTGGCGCCGCTGATGTCGGTGCCGATGTAGTTGCCCTGGACGAGGTTGTTCTGCGCGCCGCCGCCGAGTTCGACGCCGAAGTGGTTGTTGCCCGAGATGACGTTGCGCGCCGCGGCGGTCGTGCCGCCGATCAGGTTGCCGCTCGAGCCGACGAGCAGGATGCCGCTGCCCGCCGGATTGAAGCCGGCGCCGTTGACGTTGGCCAGGCCGCTGGCATCGGTGCCGATCAGGTTACCGGCGACGACGCTGTTGCCGACGTTGCCGAACAGGATGCCGTGGTTGGCGTTGCCGGAGATCACGTTGCCGGCGATCTGGTGGCCGCCGCCGTTGATGGCGAAGATGCCGCGCTCGCCGTTGCCTGCCGCGGTGCTGCCGCTGGCATCGAGGCCGATCCAGTTGCCCTGCACGGTGAGGTTGTCCACGCCGTCGATGAACAGGCCGTCGCTTGCGAAGCGATTGATGACCAGGCCGCGCACCGCGCTGCCGCTGCTGCCGGCGGCGAAGTGCAGGCCGTCGGCAGCGGCGCCGGCCACGGCGCCGTTCAACTCGACCACCGGCGTGCCGGCAAAGTCGGGCTCGCTCCAGCCGTCGATGATCACTCTGCCGGTGACCTGCGGCAACGCCGCGGCGACGTTGATCGTCTGCACGCCGGCGCCGGCCAGGTCGAACGTGATCGTGTCCGTCCCCGCCGTGTTGTTGGCGGCGATGATCGCTTCGCGCAGGCTGATCGCGCCGTCGGCGCCGCGGTTGGCGTTGAGCCACTCGGCGGTGTGCGCTGCGTTGCCGGCGGTGATGCCGGAGTCGGCGGCGTCGGACGTTGTCGTCACCAAGAGCGTGCTCGCCACGTCGCTCACGGTCACGGCGAGGGCCTGGGTGTCGAAGCCGCCGTTGCCGTCGGCCGACCTGCACCGTCACGTCATAGACGTTGTCGGCGCCGGCATCGGTGGGCGCTTCGAAGTCCGGCGCGGTGACGAAGCGCAGTGCGCCGGTCGCGCCGTCGATCGCAAAGCGCGCCGCGTCGGCGCCGCCGGCGATGCTGTACACCGCCGTGCCGCCATCGACGTTGCTCGACGTCACGCTGCCGACGGCGGTGAGGTTTTCGGCGACGGTGACGCCGGCCGTGGCGCCGCCGCCATGGCTCGTGATCAGCGGCGCTTCGTTGACGTTGGTGACGGTGATGGCGATGGCCTGCGTGGCCGTGCCGCCGTTGCCGTCGGCCACCTGCACCGTCACGTCATAGACGTTGTTGCCGCCGGCGTCGGCCGGCGCTTCGAAGTTGGGGGCACTGTTGAACGTCAGCACGCCGGTCGTCGGATGGATCGTGAACAGCGCCGCGTCGGCGCCGCCAGCGATCGCATAGACCGGCGCGGCGCCATCGACGTTGCTGCTGGTGACGGTGACGACGCCGCTCTGGTTCTCGGCCGCCGACACCGTCGCGCTGCTCGTGATCAGCGGCGCTTCGTTGACGTTGGTCACCGTCACCGCGATCGCCTGCGTCGCGCTGCCGCCGTTGCCGTCGGCCACTTGCACGGTCACGTCATAGACGTTGTTCGCGCCGCTGTCGGCGGGGGACTCGAAGTTCGGTGCACTGTTGAAGGTGAGCACGCCGCTCGATGCATTGATCGTAAACAGCACGGCATCGGCGCCACCGGCAATCGAATAAACCGGCGCGCCGCCATCGACGTTGCTGCTCGTCACCGTCGTCACCGAGGTCTGGTTCTCGGCCGCGTTGACCGCGGCCGTCACGCCGCCGCCGTTGCTCGTGATCAGCGGCGCTTCGTTGACATTGGTCACGGTGACCGACACGTTCTGCGTGTCGGCCAACGCGCCGTCGGAGGCCTGGACGATGACGACATAGACGTTGTCGGCATCAGCGTCGGTCGGGGCCTCGAAGTTCGGCGCGGCGATGAAGGCCAGAGCGCCGGTGTTGGCGTCGATCGTGAAGCGCGAGGCGTCTGCCCCGCCGACGATGGCATAGACGAGCGTCTGCCCCGGAACGTCGGCGTCGCTCGCCACCACGGTCGTGACCGCGCTGCCGTTTTCAGCGACGTTGATGCTGGCGTTGGCGCCGCCGCCGTTGCTCGTGATCAGCGGCGCTTCGTTGACGTTCCGTCACCGCGACCGCGATCGCCTGTGTGGCCGTGCCGCCGTTGCCGTCGGCAACCTGCACCGTCACGTCATAGACGTTGTTCGCGCCGGCGTCGGCGGGCGCTTCATGGTTGGGCGCGCTGTTGAATGTCAACACGCCGCTGGCCGCATCGATCGTGAACAGCGCGGCATCCGCGCCGCCGACGAGCGAATAGGCCGGTGCGCCGCCATCGACGTTGGTCGAGGTCACCGTGATCACCGCGCTCTGGTTCTCGGCCGCCGAAACCAGCGCGCTGCTGGTGATCACCGGCGCTTCGTTGACGTTGGTCACGGTGACGGCGATCGCCTGCGTGTCGAAGCCGCCATTGCCGTCGGCGACCTGCACCGTCACGTCATAGACGTTGTCGGCGCCGGCGTCGGCGGGCGCTTCGAAGTTCGGCGCGCTGTTGAAGCTCAGCACGCCGGTGGTCGCGTTGATGCTGAACAGCGCGGCGTCGGCGCCGCCGCTGAGGCTGTAGCTGAGCGTCTGCGCCGGCAGGTCGGCGTCGCTGGCCGTCACGGTCGTGACCGCGGCGCCGTTCTCGGCAATGCTGACCGACGCCGTCGCGCCGCCGCCGTTGCTGCTGATGATCGGCGCGTTGTCGTTGACCGGCGTCACCGTGACGGCGATGGCCTGCGTGTCCGTGAGGCCCGCGCCGTCGCTGACCTGCACGATCACGTCGTAAACGTTGTTGGCGCCGGCATCGGCGGGCGCTTCATAGTTCGGTGCACTCAGGATCAACGCGCCGGTCGAAGCGTTGATCGAGAACAGCGCCGCGTCGGCGCCGCCGACGATCGAATAGCTGAGCGCCTGTGCCGGCAGGTCGGCGTCGGTGGCGACGACGGTCGTCACTGCGCTGCTGTTCTCGGCGATGCTGATTGATGCTGTGGCGCCGCCGCCATCGCTGGTGATGACCGGGGCGTTGTCGTTGACCGGCGTCACCGTGACGGCGATGGCCTGCGTGTCCGTGCCGCCGGCGCCGTCGCTGACCTGCACCGTCACGTCATAGACGTTGTTGCCGCCGCTGTCGCTCGGCACTTCGAAGTTCGGCGCGCTGTTGAAGCTCAGCACGCCGGTCGTCGCGTTGACGCTGAACAGCGCGGCGTCTGCCCCGCCGCTGATGTTGTAGCTGAGCGTCTGCGCCGGCAGGTCGGCGTCGCTGGCCGTCACGGTCGTGACCGCGGTGCCGTTCTCGGCCACGTTGATGCTCGCCGTCGCGCCGCCGCCGTTGCTGCTGATGATCGGCGCGTTGTCGTTGACCGGCGTCACCGTGACGGCGATGGCCTGCGTATCGGTGCGCGTGCCGTCGCTCGCCATCACCGTCACGTCATAGACGTTGTTCGCGCCCACGTCCGCCGGCGCCTCGTAGTCCGGCGCGGCAATGAACGTCAGCGCGCCGCTGCTGGCGTTGATCGCGAAGCGCGCGGCATCGGCGCCGCCTGAAATCGAGTACGTCAGCGTTGGCGCCGGCAGATCTGAGTCGGTGGCGGTGACGGTGGTCACCGTGCTCGTGTTCTCGGCCAGGCTGATCGCTGCCGTGCTGCCGCCGCCATTGCTGGTGATCACCGGCGAGGCTTCGTTGACCGGCGTCACGCTGACGGCGATGGCCTGCGTGTCGGCGCCGCCGGCGCCGTCGCTGGCCTGCACGATGACGTCATAGACGTTGTTCGCGCCGGCATCGCTCGGCGCCTCGTAGTTGCGCCCGCTGACGAACTGCAGCGCGCCCGTGGTCGCATTGATCGTGAACAGCGCGGCGTCGGCGCCGCCGACGATCGAGTAGGTGATGGTCTGCGCCGGCAGGTCGGCGTCAGTGGCGACGACGGTCGTGACCGTGGTCTGGTTCTCGGCCACGTTGGCCGTGGCGGTGGCGCCGCCGCCGTTGCTGGTGATCACCGGCGCGTTGTCGTTCGTCGGCGTCACCGTGACGGCGATGGCCTGCGTATCCGTGCCGCCGGCGCCATCGCTGACCTGCACCGTCACGTCATAGACGTTGTTGGCGCCGCTGTCGGTGGGCGCCTCGTAGTTCGGCGCGGCGACGAAGGTCAACACGCCGGTGCCGGCGTTGATCGTGAAACGCGCGGCATCGGCGCCGCCGGCGATCGAATACACCGCAGCGCCGCCGTCGATGTCGGTGCTCGTCACCGTCGTCACCGCGCTCGTGTTCTCGGCGACGCTCACCGCAGCGGTCGCGAGGCCGCCGTTGCTCGTGATCACCGGCGCGTCGTTGACCGCCGTGACCGTGATGGCCACCGTGTCACTGTCGGTGGCGCCCTGCGTGTCGGTGGCGAGCACGGCAAGCGTGTCGCTGCCGTTGAAGTTGCTCGTGCCCTGGTAGGTGATCGCGGCCAGCGCGGCGTTGATCTGCGCCTGCGTGCCCGCGAGCGTCAGGCTCGCACTGGCGTTGGCGCCGCTGCTGATCGTGGCGCCGCCGGCCAGGCTGACGCTGAGCGTGCCGTTGGCGACCGTCAGGCGCACCGTCGAGAGGTTGCCGTCCGGGTCGGACACCGAAACGCCGTTGATCACCAGCGCGCTGTCTTCATTGACCGTGCGCGGCCCCGGCACGGTGTTGACCGGCGGCGCCTGGCAGACCACGTTGGCCGCGAACTCCGAGGTGCTGCCGTAGTTGCCGCCGCCCAGGTCCACGGTCGCGGTGGCCGACACCACATGACCGGCGGTGACGGCAACGCCGAGCACGGCATTGATCGCGATGTTGCCGCCGGCGTCGGTGGTGACGGTAGCGAAGCCGAGGTAGGTGCGGCCCTCGCCGTAGCCGGAAGCATCGGCGCTCGGCGACGAGAAGAACTCGATGCGGTAGGTCGTCCCGGCGTTGCTGTTGAAGCTGCCGCTGACCGTCGTGCTGCCGCCCGACGAGACCGCGCCGGCGAGCAGCGGGAAGTTCTGCAGGTTGTTGGCGCCGCTGTCACCGTCGCCGCCGTCGTTGGCGGTGACGCCGCTGCCGCCGAGGTCGATGCCGAGCAGCGTGTTCGAGTGGATGCTGTTGCCCAACACCGCGTTGCCTGCGCCGGCGTCCGCATAGACATAGACGCCGCGCGCATTGCCGGCGATCAGGTTGCCCTCGCCGGCATTGGTGCCACCGATGCGGTTGCCGCTGGCAGTGTTCTCCACATGCACGCCGCTGTTGCCGTTGCCGAGCAGGCCGTTGCCGGTGATGTCGGTGCCGATGTAGTTGCCCTGGATGCGGTTGGCGGTCGGGTTGAGGGCGGCGACGTAGATGCCGTCGTAGCCGCTGGCCGAGATGACGTTGCGCGCGCCTGCCGCCGTGCCGCCGATCAGGTTGTTCGACGCGCCGTTGAACATCGACACGCCGCCTTGCGCGTTGCCGAGCGCGAGCATGCCCGTCACGTCGGTGCCGACGAGGTTGCCCTGCACCGTGTTGAAGTCGGTGCCGGCGCCGATCAACTCGATGCCGTACCAGTTGTTGCCGGAAATCAGGTTGCCGGCGCCGGCTGCGGTGCCGCCGATCAGCGTGTTGTTGGCGGCAGCCCGCACGACGACGCCGCTGACGCCGTTGGCCAGCGAGACCGTGCCGCTGACGTTGGTGCCGATCCGGTTGCCCTGGACGGCGTTGTTGGCGGTGGCCGTGTTGCCGTTGCCGTCGATCTGCACGCCGACGCTGAGGTTGCCCGAGATCAGGTTGCCCGCGCCCGCCGCCGCGCCGCCGATGGTGTTGTTGGCCGCACCGTCGAAGACCACCACACCGAAGCGGCCGTTGCCCACCACCGACGTGCCGGCGGCGTCGGTGCCGATGCGGTTGCCCTGCACCTGGTTGCCCGTGCCGCCTTGGATGAAGATGCCGTCGATGGCATTGCCGGAGATCACGTTGCCGGCGCCGGCGGCGGTGCCGCCGAGCGTGTTGTTGGCGCCGAAGACGTAGATGCCGGCCGGACCGTTGCCCTCGCCGGCCAGGAAGTTGCCCGCGGTGTCGAGCGCGCCGAGGTAGTTGCCGGCGATCGTGTTGCCGTTCGAGCCGGCCTGGATCGTGATGGCGCTGCCGCCGAAGTCGCGGATCACCAAGCCGCGGATCGTGCTGCCGTCGGCGCTGCCGGACAGGACCAGGCCGTCGGCGCCGAGGTTGTTGCCGTCGATGACGACGATCGGCCTGCTGCCGTTGGTGGCGAAATCCGGCTCGCTGCTGCCGTCGATGATCAGCGCCTGCGTGATCGTCGGCAGGGCCGCGGCGACGTTGATCGTGTGCGGACCGGCGCCGTCGATGGCGAAGACGACCTTGTCCGGCGTGCCGCCGTTGGCCGTGTTGTTGCTGGCGATGATCGCTTCGCGCAGCGAGATGCGGCCGTCGGCGCCGCGCGCGTTGCCCAGGTTGATGATCGAGGTGGTCGTGCCGTCGGCGACGTCGCTGACCGTATCGACGACGACGATGCCGGTCGATGTGGCGACGACGTTGGCGGCGAACTCGGACGTGTTGTTGGTGGTCAGGTTGGTCGCCGTGGCGCTGATGCGGTCGCCGCTGTTGACCCAGACGTTGGCCAGCGTCGTGTTGACGCTGGCGTTGCCCGCGCCGTCGGTGGTGACGTTGATGAAGCCGAGCAAGCGTTCGCCTTCGCCGTTGGCGGCGTCGGCCACCGTCGGCCGGTTGGCGTAGTACTCGATGCGGTAGGTCGTGCTCGCGGTGCTGTTGAGGGTGCCGGCGATCGTCGTGCCCGTGGCGTTCGAGTTCGCGCTCGACAGCACCGGGAAGTTCTGCAGCGCATTGGGGCCGGTATCGCCGTCGCCGAGGTCGTTGGGGGCGATGCCGTCGGCGCCGAGGTCGATCGCCTGGCCGCTGTTCGAGTAGATCGTGTTGCCCAACAAGGCGTTGCCGCCGGCCGCCGTCGCATCCACCCAGATGCCGTCGCCGCCGTTGTGAGCGATCAGGTTGCCTTGACCGGCCGCCGTGCCGCCGATCATGTTGTTGTTCGAGCTGTTGCGGATAAAAACGCCGGCCGCTGTGTTGCCCAGCGCCGCGGCGCCGCTGGCGGTCGTGCCGATGTAGTTGCCGACGACGGTCGATCCGCTGGCCGAGCTGTAGAACTCGATACCGTAACCCGCGTTGCCCGAGATCACGTTTCGGTCGGCCGCCGTGGTGCCGCCGACGATGACATTGGTCGTCTTGATCGCGATCGCGCCCCAGGTGCCGACCGTGCTGTTGGCGCGCGCCAGCGTGCCCGAGACGTCGGTGCCGAAGTAATTGCCGACGATGGTCGAGCCGCCGGCGCCGACATCGACCTCGATCGCGTTGTCGCCCGCGCTGTTGATCACCAGGCCGCGGATCGTCGAGGCGCCGGCGGTCAGCGCGATCGCATTTTGGTCGCCGCTCGTCGTGACGCCGGCTGCGTTGATCTCGATCACCGGCCCCGCGGCCACCGAGTAGCCGGCCTGCGTCGAGCCGTCGATGATCACGGCCTGCGTCACGTCGAGGTAGTTGCCCGACAGCGAGATGCGGTACCACGAGCGCGCGCTGCCGCTGGCGTAGTCGGCATCGAAGTCGGCGATCTGCGCATCGGCCAGCGTCGTCGTCACTGCCGCGGCAAAGCTGCCGGCCACGGCGTTGTCGCGGTAGTAGAAGTGGTTGGCGTCGGTGACCGGAATGTTGAAGACGATCTTGTCCGGCGTGCCGCCGTTGGCGGTGTTGTTGGCCGCGATGATGGCTTCGCGCAGCGAGATGCGGCCGTCGGCGCCGCGCGCGTTGCCGAGGTTGGTGATCGAGGTCGTCGTGCCGTCGTTGGTATCGCTCGTCGTATCGACGACGATGATGCCGGTCGCGCTGGCGCTGACGTTGGCTGCGAACTCCGAGGTGCTGCCGTAGTTGCCGCCGCCGAGATCGACCGTCGCCGTGGCGGTGATGCGGTCGCCGCTGTTGACCCAGACGCTGGCCAGCGTCGTGCTGACGCTGGCGTTGCCGCTGGCGTCGGTGGTGACGGTGATGAAGCCGAGATAGCGCTCGCCTTCGCCATTGGTGGCATCGGCCACCGTCGGCCGGCTGGCGAAGAACTCGATGCGGTAGGTCGTGTTGGCGTTGGAGTTGAGCGTGCCGGCGATCGTCGTGCCGGCGGCATTCGAGTTCGCGCTGGTCAGCAGCGGAAAGTTCTGCAGGCCGTTGGCGCCGCTGTCGGCGTCGCCGGCGTCGTTGGCGGTGATGCCCGACGTGCCGAGGTCGATGCCCAGGCCGCCGTTGCTGAAGACCAAGTTGCCCAGCATCGCCACCGACGTGCTGGCGGGCACGTAGATGCCGGCCAGCGCGTTGAAGGCGATCGTGTTGCCCTGACCGGCAACGGTGCCGCCGATCAGCGTGCTGTCGGCCGTGCCGCCATTGCCGATCAGGATGCCCCTGCCCGCGTTGCCGAGCGCGCTGCGGCCGTTGGCGGCGGTGCCGATCAGGTTGCCGCGGATCACCGTGCCGGTGCTCGCGCCGGCGTCGCCGAGGTCGATGCCGTCGCTGGTGTTGCCCGAAATCAGGTTGCCGATGACCTGGTTGTTGAGCGCGGCGTTGTCGATGTCCACGCCGTCGTCGTTGTTGCCGAAGTCGAGCGTGCCGGTGACATCGGTGCCGATGTAGTTGTTCTGCACGACGTTGCCGTTGGCGCCGCCCGAAGCGCCGCCGATCTGCACGCCGTCGCTGTTGCCGGCGATGACGTTGCGGTACGCCGTCGTCGCGCCGCCGATGGTGTTGTTGCTGGCGCCGTTGATGATGAAGACGCCGTCGTTGCCATTGCCGAGCATCACCGTGCCCGTGGCAGACAGGCCGATGAAGTTGCCGGCCACCGTGTTGCCGCTGGCGGCAGCGCCGGTGAAGCTGACGCCGTAAACGGTGTTGCCGGAGATGACGTTGCCGGCGCCTGCCGCCGCGCCACCGATGACGTTGCCGCCCGAATAGACGTTGATGCCCGAGCCGGCGTTGGCCACCGCGCCCGTGCCGGCGGTGTTGGTGCCGATGTAGTTGCCGCGGATCTGGTTGCCCGTGCTGCCGCCACCCACCCAGACGCCGGGCCCGCTGTTGCCGGAGATGACGTTGCGATTGGCGGCCGTCACGCCGCCGATGACGTTGTTGTTGCCGCCGAAGATGTTGATGCCGTTGAAGTTGCCGGCGGCGCCAGTGCCCGCCGACGTGAGGCCGATCCAGTTGCCGGCGATGGTGTTGCCATTGGAGGACGCGATGTCGATGCCGTCTTCGGTGAAGCGCTGGATCACCAGGCCGCGCACGGTGCTGCCGTCGCTGCCGCTGTACAGGCGCAAGCCGTCCTGAATGGCGTTGTTGCCATTGAGGATGATGGCGGGCCGGTTGCCGTTGGCGGCAAAGCTGTCGTCGGTGGTCGCGTCGATGGTCACCGTGCCGGTGATGTCCGGCAGCAGGCTGCCCAGCGTGATCGTGTGCAGGCCGGTGCCGCTGATGTTGAACGTGATGACATCGGCGCCGGCACTGGCGTTGGCCTGGTTGATCGCCCAGCGCAGCGTGCCTGCGGTGTTGGTGTCGGCCGTGCTGGTGACGGTGAAGGTGGCGAGCACGCCGTCCCATCCCGCGCCGGCCAGCGTGTTGCTCGGCAAGACGCCACCGCTGGCGAACTCGAGCGTCCAGTTGCCGCCGCGTGCGGCCGAGCCGGTGTCGTCGGTGCTCGCGGCCACGTCGGCGCCGGTAGCGTCGGCGAACTGGGTGACGAAGGCCTGGCCGGCTGCGCCGTCGGCGACGTTGCAGCCCCAGAGCAGCACGTCGGCATCGGCACTGAGCGCGCGCTGCCAGGCGTCGAAGCCGCCGTGCGTGCGCAGGCTGTCGATGCCGACCAGGCCGTTGCCGAGCCAGATCCGTCCCGGCTCGCCGTGCGAGACGATGTGCACCGCATCGATGTTCTGCTCGCCGGCGAGCACGTCGCTGATCTGCTGCAGGCCATTGGCGTCGGCGCGCAGTTGCACGATCTCGATCTCGGCGCTGTCGCTGCGTGCGCCGAGGATGCCGTCGATCAGCCTTTGCGCATCCGGCACGGCCGCATCGACGAAGACGATCTCGCGCCGGCGCTGCTGCTGCTGTTGCACATCGACCGCCTGCGGCGCGGCGCTGCTGCTGCTGTCGATGCCGGCAACGATCGCCGTGGCGTTCGGATCGATGCCACCCCACAGCAGCGGGTTGGCGTCGGCCGAGTAGAGGATGCGCGGCTCGATCTCTTCGACCACCGGCTTGCGCACGGCGGCGCCGCGCCCGGTGAAGGACGCGAACAGTTGCAGCAGCCAGCGCAGCATGGCGATATCAGTTGCGTGCCAGCACCGGCGTCAACGCTTGCGGCACGACGGCGGCGGCTGCCGCCGGCAGCGCGGTCGCGGCACCCGGCAGCTTCAACCCCAGATCGACCTTGCAGCGCAGCCCCGCCGGCAACACGCCGCCGGGGTTGGGCAACTCGAGGCGCACGCGGAAGGTGTTGGTGGCGGCGTCGATCACACGATCGACGGTCTTGACGACGGCGATGTGTTCTTTCTTGTTCAACAGCTCGGGCATCACGCTGCCCTTCATGCCCGGCTCGACCTGGCCGAAGGCCACCGCCGGCACCAGCACATCGACGCGCAGCGGGTCGATCGCGGCGATGCGCAGGATCGGCTTCTGATCGACGAACTCGCCGGGCGACATGAAACGTTCGACGACGACGCCGGCGATCGGCGCGGCGATGCTGCGCTGGGCGAGTTGCGCCGCGGCCAGATCGACCTCGCGCTGCGACAGCTTCTTGCGCTCGCTGGCCTGGTCGGTGCGGCCGCCGGCCACCGCGGCCTCGGCGCGCTGCTTGTCGAGGTAGGTCTGCGAAACGAAGTTCTGT
Source organism: uncultured beta proteobacterium (assembly GCA_963816315.1). Classification (GTDB taxonomy): domain Bacteria; phylum Pseudomonadota; class Gammaproteobacteria; order Burkholderiales; family Burkholderiaceae_C; genus CADEEN01. The sequence goes on along the minus strand of CAWFJZ010000029.1, from coordinate 38,664 downwards.
TCGTGCAGTTCGCGCGCGCGCTGCAGTTCGCGCTGCGCCAGCTCGGCGGAACCGGCCGCCACCGTCATCTCGCCCTGCTGCGTCGCGCGCTCGCGGGCCACGGCCAGCGCGGCGCGTTCGACGCCGGCCTGCAGTTGCACCAGCGGCTGACCCAGCTTCACGAACTCGCCGCGATCGACCAGGATGCGCTCGATCACGCCCGGTGCGGCACTGCCGATCTGCACGATCTGGTGCGGCTGGATCATGCAGTCGAGGCCGCGCGCGGGCGGCGTGCTTTGCGCGAACGCTGTGCTCACGCACAGCGCTGCAGCCAACAAGGTCAGGGTCGGTTTCATGGGGAGCTTCCGGCAAGAGATCGAATCGTTCTGGTGCTTCATTCGGCGCCTCCGAAGAAGGCATAGAGGCCAGCGGACTGTTCGTCGCTGCGGCGCAGGTGTTGGCGCAGCGCGCGCTGGCGCCACTCGGCGCGGCGCTGCGCGGCGGCGGCCAACGGTCGTGCGAACAACCGGGGCACGACGCCGCGCTGCGCACAGCGTTGCGCGAAGCGGCGCCACAACGCCGGCAGATGCTCGGCGAACAGCGTGTCGTCGAGCGACAGCAAGCGCTCCGCCGAGCCCGGATCGCCGTGGCGCGCGGCGCGGCCGATCAACTGGCGGTCGATGCGGCGCGAGCGGTTGCGCATCGTCGCCACGACATGCAGGCCGCCGGCGGCGCGCGCCGCGGCGTCGAGCACGATGTCGGTGCCGCGTCCGGCGATGTTGGTGGCCACGGTAACGACGCCGGCGCAGCCGGCGCGGGCGATGCGCTCGGCTTCGTGCGCGTCTTGCGTGGCGTTGAGCAGTTGGTTATCGATGCCGGCGGCGCGCAGGCTGGCCGAGAGGCGATTCGACGCGGCCACGCTGTCGGTGCCGACGAGCACCGGGCGGCCGAGCGCCACCATGCGTCTGACACGTTCGACCAGCGCCGCATCGCGCGCCGGCGTGTCGGCGAACAGTTGCTCGCCGAGCCACAAGCGGCGGTCGGCCTTGGCCAGCGGCACGCGCTGCACGTCGCCGTCGTAGAGCACGCGCAACTCGCGCCGCGCTTCGGCCAGCGTGCCGCTCATGCCGCCGACGCGCAGGTAGCGCGGGAAAAAACGCTGGTAGGTGATCTGCGCCGAGACGCGCGTGCCCGGGCTCGGCACCAGGCCTTCTTTCAGCTCGACCATGGCTTGCAGCGGCCCGGTCCACTGGCGGCCGTCGGCGATGCGGCCGGTGACCTCGTCGATCAGTTGCAGCTTGCCGTCCTGCACCGTGTAGTCGCGGTCGCGTTGCAGCGCGTGGCACGCCGACAGCGCTGCGGCCACCAGTTCGTGCGCACGCCGCGCCGGGCGCAACATGCCCTTGTCGCCGTGCAGCGCCTTCACGGCGGTGGTGACGGCGGCGCGGCCGTCGTCGTGCAGCTCGGCGCGGCGCTGGGCTGAGTCGATCGCGTAGTCGCGCCCGCGCCGCAGCGTGCGCGCGATCTCCATCGCGCGCTCGAACGAGGCCGTCTGCGTCGCATCGGCGGCGGCGGCCAGGATCAACGGCACGGTGGCTTCGTCGAGCAGGATGCTGTCGGCCTCGTCGATCAGCGCCAGGCACAACCCGGGCAGCACCGGCGCCGGGCTCTGCATGGCGAGTGGCGTGCTCGGCGCGCTGACGGGCACGGGAAGGGGCGCGGCGATCACGTCGAGGCTGGCCGCACGCGTGCTGACGTCGAACATCGCCGACAGGACGCCGAAGTCGGTGCTCTCCTGGCCGGGCTGGCCGTGCGCGATCTCCAGCGCGCGCAGCAGCCGCGGGTCGCGCACGCCGGACAGCAGCAGGTGGTCGCGCAGGTAGTCGAAGGCCAGTTCGCGCGCGGTCAGATAGACGATGTCGCAGCGGTACGCGGCTTCGCGCTCGGCGCGCGCCATCGACGGCAGCACGCAAGCGCTCGACAAGCCGAGCGCGTCGAACAGCGGCAGCATCTTTTCGCGGTCGCGTTGCACCAGGTAGTCGTTGGCGGTGAGCAGGTGCACCGGCACGCCGGCCAGCGCTGCGGCCGCGGCGCCGAGGCCGGCGGCCAGCGTCTTGCCCTCGCCGGTGGCCATCTCGGCGAAGCGGCCTTCGAGCATCAGCCAGGCGGCGAGCAACTGCGTCGGGTACGGCGTCATGCCGAGGCGGCGCTGCGCGAACTCGGCCACCACCGCCAGCGCGTAGCCGGCGGCATCGCCCTTCAAACCCGAGCGCCGCAGTTGCGCGCGCAGTTTGGGCAGCAAGGCGTGCAGCTTGACATCGTCCAGGTGCATCAGGCGCCGCCGCGCTGCTGCCAGCGCCCGGTCGATGCGCGCCGGCAGGCGCGCCATGCCGCGGCGTTGCAGCGTCGCACGCAGCCAGCGCGCAGCATCGCGCAGCGCCGGCCACGACGTGTCGGTGTCGCGCTGCGGGTAGGCCGCGAACGCGAGGTCGCGCGTCGGCAGGATCGAAGCACTCATCGCTTGAAGTGCCTCAGAAACGAGCGCCGCAGGAACTGCGTCGCGAGCTCGGCCAGCGTGGCCTCGCCGTGGCGAAAGCTGACCCAGGCGCGCGCGCCGACATGCGCCGTCATGCCCTCGGGCAGGCGCAGTTCGATTTCGAAGCGCGGCTCCTGGGCATGGCGGCCCTCGCGGTCGTTCGGATCGAGTGCGATCGGCCCGCCGGCGCGCTCGCCGAGCGCCGGCGTGATCAGTTCGGTCGAAGCGCGCGGCACGCTGCGCAGCCATTGCGCCGCGACCGTGTCGCCGCCGGCATGGGCCAGCGCGACTTCGATCTGCCCCGGCTGTGCGCGCACCACGGCGATATCTTCGTTGGCCACCAGCGCGCGCACCAGCGGCGCGCCGGGCGGCAGCACATGGGCGGCGATCTGCCCTTGCTGCAGATGCTGGCCGACGACGAGGCGCCGCGTGTCGAGCGCCACCGTGCCGCTCGTGCCGGCGCGCACGTCGAGCGCGGCGACGCGCTCGGCCAGGCGATCGCGCTCGGCCGTCAACGCGGCGATGCGGTCGGCGGCCAAACCCGCGCGCAGCGCATCGCCATCGACCGCGGCGAAATGTTCGACTTGTTGCTGCGCCAACTCGGCCTGCGCGCGCTCGAGCTGTTGCAGCAGCGGCTCGTTGGAAAGGCGCAGCAGCGCCGTGCCGGCTTGCACTTGCTGGCCGTCGCGCACCAGCACCTGTTCGAGAAAACCGTCGGCTTGCGGGCGCACCAGCGCTTCATCCGGCAGCCAGACCACGGCCGGCGCGAGCGTGCGGTGCGGCAGCGGCAGCGCGAACGCCAGCAGCGCACAAGCCGTCAGCGCCGACGCGCCGAGCGCCGTTGCGCGCACCCGCCGTCCGTGGACCTCGCCCGAGCCGAACAACCAGCGCAGCGCCGCGACCAACGGGCCGGCCGCCATCCACCAGGCCGACAAGCCGAGCAATCCCAGGCCGAGCCAGGCATTCCAGTCGGCCACCGCCAACGCCAGCCCGAGTGTGAGCAAGCCGCGGTACAGCCACGACGCCGGCGCGTAGGCGACGAGCCAGGCGCGCTCGCTGCCGCGCACGCTTTCTGCGGCGTCGGTGGCGCGGCCGAGGAAGATGCGTTTGGCGGTGGCCTGCCAGACGCGCTGGCTACGCTGCGCCAGATTCGGCAGCTCGAAGAGATCGCACAGCACGTGGTAGCCGTCGAAGCGCAACAGCGGATTGCCATTGACGAGCAGCGTGGACAGGCCGCCGATGACGACCACCGCCAACGCCGCATCGCGCAGCAGGCCCGGCTGCGCCAGCAGCCACAGCGCCAGTGCGGCGCTGGCCAGCAGCAGCTCGACGACGATGCCGGCAGCCGCGACGACGGCGCGCTGGCGCTTGTCTTCGAAGGCGATCGACGCCGAGGCATCGACGTACGGCACGGGCGTGAGCATCAGCAGCGTCACGCCCATCTCGTGGACTTCGCCGCCGAAGGCCTTGACGGCAAACGCGTGCGCGAGTTCGTGCAGCGCCTTGACGAGGGGGTAGGCGATCCACAACAGGATCAGCATGCGGCCGTGGCCCAATTGCGTCGCCGTGGCGCGCGACAGCTCGCCGACGTTCGACGCCAGCAGCAGCGCGCCGAGCAGCAGCAGTGCAAGGAACAACCAACGCCCGGCCGTGCCGAAACACCACGCCAGGCGATGCCCCTGCGCGACGAGGAACCGGTCCGGGTCCCACAGCGGCAACTTGAAGGCCAGCGGGTTCAAGGCCGCGCGCCGCCGTTGCGCGCTGCGTTTGCCTTGCGCCTTCATCACGCCGCCGGCATCGGGGGCGACATCGCCGCCGAGCAGGTTGGCGCCGAAGGCCTGCGCAAAGACGTCGATCGCCTGAGCCTGCGTCGGCGCGTCGTCGCCTTCGGCATCGACGCGCTGCGACCACAACTCGTCGATCGTCAGTCGGCCATCGCAGCCTGCGATCAGCGCATAGGCCAGGCCGTTGAAGCGGTGGTGGCGCCCCGAGACCGGATCGGTCAGTACGTACCAAGTCTGGCCGCGCACCTTCTGGCGCGACACGCGCACGCCCGTGCGCAAGCGCGGCTTCAGGTACGCGAGGCGGTACCAGTGGGGCGAGAGAAGACTGGCATGGCTCATCCCAGCAACTGCCAAGACAAACGCCGCCACGCATGCCGCGCACGCTCGAACCAGATCGCGCCGAGCGTGCTCTCGCCGACCTCGATGCGGGCCACGCCGCGCATGCCTGGCCGCAGCGCGGCGCCGCTGTCCTGCGGCACGCCTTCGACTTCGAAGACGTTGCGGCCGTCGGCCTGCGTGGCCACCGGCGCGATGCGCGTCACCGCAAACGCGAGCGGCTCGGCGCCCGCCACCGCCGCGAACAGCACCTGCGCCTTCTGGCCGGCGCGCAACGGGGCGATCTCCTGCTCCTCGACGTCGGCGACGACGCGCCAGCCGCGATCGGCGGCGATCGTCATCAGCTCCTGGCCGCGCTTGACCGGCATGCCCACGCTCTGCGTGAAGTCGCCGCTCTGCACGACGCCGTCCATCGGGGCGCGCAGCGTCGAGCGCTCGAGCTGGCGCAGCGCCAGTTCATGCTGGCTCTGCGCTTGTTCGAGCTTGGCACGCGCGATCATGATCGGCGCGGCCTCGTCCTTGGACAAGGCCTCGCGGTATTGCTTGTCGAGCTGCGCCGTCTCGGCCGCCCACTTGTCGCGTTCGAGCGCGAGTTCGCGCGTGTCCAGGCTCATCAGCACCTGGCCGGCCTTGACCGACTCGCCGGGACGCACCAGCGCCGTGCCGACGAAACCATCGACCGGCGCCGCGATGACCTGCTGCACCGCGCCTTCGACACGCGCCGGCGCGACGACACGGTGCGTGCTCGGCACCAAGGCCAGCCCGGCCACGCCGATCAACGTGGCACCCATGACGGCGCGCGGCAGCGAGAACACGGCGCCACCGAAAGGCCGCTTGGCGGCCGGCCGCAAGGCCTGCGCCACGCGGTGGCCGACGCGGTCGTCGGCGCGCTGCTTCAGCGCCAGCAGCGGGCCGGCGAACATGGCGGCGTCTTTCGCCGCTTCGAGGGCCTGCGTGTCGAAACCGCCGCGGCGTTCGAACAGCAGCGCGCCGAGCAGTTCGTGGCGCGTCGCCACCGGCACGGTGTAGATCGCGGCGTGGCCGTTGGACTGCGCGAGTTCCTGGTGCGCCAATGTGATCGCCGGCGAGGCGCTGCTCGGCAGCGGATGAACGATCGCCAGACGCTGGTCGAGCGCCTCGGCCATGGCCGCGGCGATGCGGCCGACGGCGTTGTGCTTTTCGCGCACGTCGGCGGCGCCGGAGATGGCAGCGATGCGCAGGCGCCCGCCGATGTACAGGCCGAGGCTGACGCGCTCGCACGGCAGCGTCTGCGCCAACTGGTTGCAGACCGCCGCGGCGGCGGCATCGAAGCTCGACTGCGCCAGCGCGTGGGCCTGCACGGCCAGCACCGCCGCGCTGCGCGAAGGCCGCACGGCACGCACCGGCGCACGGGCGGCCGTGGGCTCGGCGCTGTCCTGGCGGGGCGTGGTCACGGGGGGCGTGGTGGCAGTCAAGGGCGGTCTTCGGTGAAGCGGAAATCGTGCACGCGGACGAAGCCGATTTGGCGTCTTGCCATTGGAGATCGAGCGCGCTGCAGGCAATCGCCGGAACAACCGACGGCCTACCCCGTTGATGGTCGCACCGCGGCGCGCGCGGCGGCGCGGGCCGGACACGCGGCGCGAACTAGTGCACGGCAGTACGCACGGAACACGCCCGGTTACGCGCGATCGGGGGATGGACGGCGGCTCGAGCCCGTCGTCAGCGCGAGTGCTCGGCCGCTGTCAGCCCGCCTGCGCGGCGCCGCGTGCGAGCGCGGACAGCTTGGCCTCGGCGATGCGGCGCTGCATCGGCGCCATGCCGCAGTTGGTGCAGGCGATGAGCTTGTCGCGGGCGACGAACTGCAGCGCGCGGCCGATCGTCTCGGCGACTTCATCGGCCGCTTCGACGGCATCGTTGGCGACATCGATCACGCCGACCATGACCTCCTTGCCGGCAAGCAGGCCGATCAGATCGAGCGGCACGTGCGAGTGCATGCACTCGAGGCTGACCTGGTCGATGCGGCTCTTGGCCAGCGCCGGAAAAATCTGTTCGTATTGGCGCCACTCGTCGCCGAGCGTGTTCTTCCATTGGCGGTTGGCGTCGATGCCGTAGCCGTAGCAGATGTGCACGGCCGTCTTGCACGTCAGGCCCTGCGCAGCGCGTTCCAGCGCCGCCACGCCCCAATCGGCCGCTTCGGCCATATAGACGTTGAACGCCGGCTCGTCGAACTGCACGATGTCGATGCCGTCGGCCTGCAGCGCCCGCGCTTCCAGGTTCAGCAGCTCGGCGAAGGCGAAAGCGAGCTTGACGCGGTCGCCGTAGTGGCGGTCGGCCACCGTATCGACGATCGTCATCGGCCCGGGCAGCGTGAACTTGGTCAGGCGCTGCGTGTGTGCGCGCAGGATCTTCGCTTCGCTCTCGTGCACGCGGCCTTCGAGCGACAGCGGCGCCACGACCTGCGGCACCATCGCCTTGTAGCGGTCGTTGCGGATGCCGATCTCGACCTTGTGCTCGAAATCGATGCCGCCGACACGTTCGACGAAACCGTGCACGAAATGCTGCCGCGACTGCTCGCCGTCGCCGATGGTGGTCAGGCCCGCGTCTTCCTGCGCCTTGATCCACAGCAGCGTGGCGTCGCGCTTGGCGTCGGCGAGCGCCGCGCCGCTGGCGCGCCACTGCGGCCACAACTTGTCGGGCTCGGCGAGCCAGGCGGGTTTGGGCAGGCTGCCGGCGATGGCGGTGCGGATCATGGTCGGGCTCCTTGGAGTGCCCGCGAGCTTACCCGCCGTCAGTCGCTGCGCCAGCGATCCGCAAGGCCGAGACCGGAGGGCGCACGCAGCGCGGCAGCGGCTGCGGCATCGCCCTGCAGATGCGCACGCCACCACAGCGTGGTGATGGCGGCGATGCGCTCGTGATGCTGCGCTTCGAGTTCGGCGGCCATCGGCTCGCGCGCGAGCGGGCCCCAGCGCGCAAGCAACGGCTGTGCCGCATTGCCGCCGAAGCTCATGTGGTCGGCGCCGTCCAACCACAACAGCGCCCGCGCTCCGGCAGGCAGCCCGTCATAGACGCCGGCGCGGTCGGCGCCGGTGATGCCGCGGCCGAGCGCATCGGCGTCGTGCGATCCGGTGACGAGCAGCATCGGCCGCCGCACCTCGGCAAAAGCGCCTGCGACGTTGCCGGGCGCCGGGCTGAAGGCGATGAAGGCTTCGATCCGCGGCTCGGCCGCGCCGGCGTTCGAGACCGGATAGCGTTGCCCTGCCAGCGCCAACACCGTGGCAGCGCCGAAGGAGTGGCCCGATGCACCCAGCGCGTCCAGGCGCACACGCGACCAGCCGCCTTCCGTTTGCTGCGCGCGGCGCGTGATTTCATCGGCCGCAAAGCGCATGTCTTGCACTCGCGCCCGCAACTGCTCTGCGCTGGCCGCGGCCCGCAGTGCGCGCAGGCCGCCGCTGCGCAGGACCTCGGTGTCGCTGCCCGGGTGCTGGACGTGCAGCACCGCAAAACCAGCCTGTTGCCACGCGCGGCCCCAGGCATCGCCGCCCTCGCGGTTGCCGCCCAGGCCGTGGGAATGCACGATCAGCGCACAGGGGCCGTCGCCCGCCGGCCAGCGCAGGCGCACCGGCAGCCAACGGTTGCGAGCGTGATCGAACCAGGACTCGTCTTGCGCCGCGGCGCGCGCCGGCGCCGTCATGGCGAGCGCACTGCTGAAGAGGAGAAAGCGGCGTCGTTGCATGGCGCGCCATCATCGCCGTGCGATGTGAAGCACATGTTGCCGCAGCCGCGAATAGACTCCGCGCGATGACATTCAAGGCTGTATCAGACGACGACGACAAGCTGCGCCGAGCGCAAGCCGAGGTTGCGCGCCTGCAAGCCGAGAACCAGCGCCTGGCCGAGCTGCTCGACATGGCGCAGGACTTCGGCCGCCTCGGCGTCTGGGAGCGCGATCCGCGCACGCTCGAAGGGCGCTGGGACGACCACGTGTTGCGCTTCTTCGGCTACCCACCGGGCGAGACGCCGAACTTTCTCGAAGCCGCCAAGCGCATCCACCCGGACGATCGCCGCCCCGACGAAGTGCGGGCCACGCTCGGCACACCGGGCCGGCACGACAGCCGCTTTCGCGTGCTGCGCCCGGACGGCACGGTGGCGTTCCTGCACTCGCACTGGCATGTGGTGGCCGACGAGCGCGGACAGCCGGCGCGTGTGCTCGGCGTCATGGTCGATGACACGGCCTCGCACGAACGCGGCGCGCGCGCGCAGGCCGAGCAGGCGCAGCTCGATCTGGCGCTGGCGCTGTCGGGCATCGGCCTGTGGCGGCACGACCTGGGCAGCGGCCTGCTCTTCCATGACGAACGCGCGCAGGCCATGATCGGCCGCAGCGTCGGCACGCAGGGGGTGCCGGCGGAGACGGTGCGCAGCTGGATCCATCCGCACGATCTGGCCGACGTGCAGGCCGCGCTCGACACCACGCTGGCCTGCGGCGGGCCGGTCGATACGCAGACGCGCTACCGGCACAGCGACGGCCGCTGGTGCACGGTGCTGACGCGGCGCCTGTTGATGCGCGACGCCCAGGGCCAGCCGTCGATGATCCTCGGCGTGGCCCTCGACGTCAGCGAGCAGCAGCGGCGCAGCAGGCAAGCGTTGCAGTTGGCGCAGCGGCTCGAATCTGCAGCGCAGGCGGCGCGGGTCGGCTTGTGGTCCGGCACCATCGATGCGCTGCGGCCCCAGTGGAACGACTACATGTACGCGCTGCTGGCGCGCGACCGCGCGCGAGCGCCGATGAACCTGGGCGAGGCCTTGCGCGAGTACGCGCTGCCCGAAGACCGCGATCGCGTCGCCCGCATCGCGCTCGACTGGCTGCGTGGCCCGGCCGACGGCGCGCTCGACTTGCGCATGCGCGTGCGGCGCGACGACGGCCAGCTGCGCTGGATGCAACTGCGCGCCCGACGCGAAGCCGATGCCGACGGCGCGGACCGTGCCCTGGGCATCATGATCGACGTCACCGACGAACACGAGGCCAGCGAGCGCCTGCGTGTGGCCAATGAGCGCACGTCGTTGGCGCTGGCGGCCGTCAACATGGGCACCTGGTCGCACGATGCGGCCAGCGGACATGACGACTGGGACGATCAGATGTTTGTCCTGCGCGGCTTGCCGCCGGGCACGGCGGTGCCCGACCGCTCGCAGCGCCTGGCGCTGGTGCTGCCCGAAGACCGAACGATCGCCGATGCCAGTGCCATGGCGTTCACCAGCGGCGCCGAGCCGCTGGCCTACGATTTCCGCATCCGCCGCGCCAACGACGGCGCCATCCGCACGCTGGCCTCGCGCTCGATCGCACTCACCGACGCCGAGGGCCGCGTCACGCGCCGCATCGGCATCAACTGGGACGTGACCGAAGTTCGCCAGGCTGAACGCTTGCAGCGCGAGCGCGAGCTGGCGCTGCGCGACAGCCGCAACAAGTCGGCGCTGTTCGGCCGCATCAGTCACGAGCTGCGCACGCCGCTCAACGCCGTGCTCGGCTTTGCGCAGTTGATGCAGTCGGAAAACGAGCAGTCAACCGCCGTCGCAGCGCAAGCACCGGCTGCGCCAGATCCAGAACGCCGGCAAGCGCCTGCTGGCGCTGGTGGACAACGTGCTCGACCTTGGGGACCCGGCCGCGCACAAGCCGGTGTGCGTGCCGCTGTCGCTGGCCGATGCGCTGGACAGCGCCACCGCGGCGCTGGCGCAAGCCGCGCTGTCGCGCCACGTGCGCGTCGAGCGCGCCGAGTTGTCGCTGCGCGTCGTCGCCGACGAGCAGCGCCTGCAGCAGGTGCTGCTGCAGTTGCTCGGCAACGCCATCAAGTTCAGCCGGCCGCACGGCGTCGTGCAGCTGCGCGCGCGCGCGGCCGGGCGCGATGCGGTGCTGGCGATCGAAGACAGCGGCCCGGGCATCGATGCCGAACGCGCGCGCCGCCTCTTCGAGCCGTTTGCCGGCCCCGACGGATCGGCCGGCGCCGAAATCCATGGGCTCGGTCTGGGCATCGGCATCGGTTTAGCGATCGGCCAGTCGCTGGCGCAGCGCATGGGCGGGCGCATCGAGCTGGCACGAACCGGGCCGCAGGGCAGCGTCTTCGAGCTCTGGCTGCCGCTGTGCGAGTCCGGCCGATGCGCCGCCGGCTGACGCGGCGGCGAGCCGCGCACCGGCGCTGCTCTACATCGAAGACAACGACGTCAACATGCTGATCGTGCGCGAGCTGCTGGCCAAGCGGCCTCGCGTGGCCTTCCACGGCGCGGCCGACGGCGCCAGCGGCGTGCGCATGGCGCGTGAGCTGCTGCCCTCGCTGGTGCTGATCGACATGCAATTGCCCGACTTCAACGGCGTCGAGGTGCTGCGCCGGTTGCGCGCCGATCCGCGGACCGCGTCGCTGCGCTGCGTCGCGCTGTCGGCCAACGCGTTGGCCGAAGACATGCAGAGCGCGCTCGCCGCCGGCTTCGACGACTACTGGACCAAGCCGATCGACATGGCGGCGTTCCTCGGCGTCATCGATCGGCTGATGCCTACAACGTGACCGGCGTCAGCGGCGCGCGGCCGTTCAGCACGGCGATCAGGTTGTCGGCCGCGAGCGTGGCCATCTTCATGCGCGTGGCGATGGTGGCGCTGGCGATGTGCGGCGTCAGCACGACGTTGGGCACGGTCAGCAGGTCGGCATGCACCGTCGGCTCGCCCTCGAACACGTCGAGCGCGGCGGCGGCGATGCGTTTGTCGCGCAGCGCCTGCGCCAGCGCGGCGTCATCGACGACGCCACCGCGAGCGACGTTGGTCAGCGTCGCGGTCGGCTTCATCAGCGCCAGTTCGGCGGCGCCGATGGCGTGGTGGCTGGCCTTCGAGTACGGCACGACGATCACCAGGTGGTCGGCCTGGCGCAGCAGCGTGTCTTTATCGACCCAGCGCGCAGACAACGGCGCTTCGAGGTCGGGCGCCAGGCGCGAGCGGTTGTGATAGATCACCGGCATGCCGAAGCCGAGCGCGCCGCGCCGCGCGATCGCCTGGCCGATGCGGCCCATGCCGAGGATGCCGAGCGTGGCGCCATGCACGTCGGCGCCGCAGAAGAAATCGTGCGACCAGCGCCGCCACTGGCCGCTGCGCAGGAAATGTTCGCTCTCGGTGATGCGGCGCGCTGCGGCCAGCATCAGCGAGAAGCCGAAGTCGGCCGTGGTCTCGGTCAGCACGTCGGGGGCGTTGGTGACGGTGATGCCGCGCGCGGCGCAAGCGGCGACGTCGATGTTGTTGTAGCCCACCGCCATCGAGCACACGGCCTTCAACTGCGGGCAGGCGGCGACGAGCGTGGCGTCGATCGGCTCGGTGGCGGCGACGAAGACGCCGTCGTGGCCTTGCAGGCTTGCGATCAATTCGTCGCGCGTCCAATCTATGGGCGCGTCGTGGGTGCTGACATCGAACTCCTGGCGAAGTCGTTCAACGATCTCGGGAAAGATCTGCCGCGCGATCAGGACCTTCGGACGTTTCATTTCTGCACCTCCACGTGAGGAACTGCGGGAGCCGCCTTGCGCAATGGTTCCGGATGCCAACCCCACACGGCGAGCAAGATGGCGAAGCCGAGCACGTAGCCCACGGCGATGTGCCAACCGTGGCGCAGCCACTGGCCGACCGAGCGCGCTTCGGGAAAGAAGTTCGACAGCGCCACGCCTGCGGACGAGCCGAACCAGATCATCGAGCCGCCGAAGCCGACCGCGTAGGCGAGGAAGCCCCAGTCGTAGCCGCCCTGCTTCAACGCCAGCGCGGTCAGCGGGATGTTGTCGAAGACCGCCGAGATGAACCCCAGGCCGAGCGTCGTTGCCCACGACGCCAGCGGCAGCCGCTCCACCGGCATCATCGACGCGCAGAGCACGAGCGAGAGCAGGAAGACGCTGCCCTTGACCGCGTCGGGAACGAGCGTCCAGTCGGGCCGGCGCCAGAGCGAGGTGGCGATGATGGCCAGCACGACGGCCAGGCCGATCACCGGCACATGGTCGAGCACCTGCGGTTGGCGCAGGTTGAAATAGACGTTGGCGCCGATCGCCGAGAGCAGGATCAGCGCGACGATGACCAGGCGCGCGCCATCGATGCGAATGCCGACCGGCGCATCGCGCACGATCGGCTGGTAGGCATGCTGCTGGCGCGCCGCGAAGAAGCCGAAGAACAGGAGAGCCGGCACGGCGGCGATGTAGGCCTCGAGCACCTGCAGCGGCGAGCCGCCGGCGATCCAGATCATCGTCGTCGTCGTGTCGCCGACGACGCTGCCGGCGCCGCCGCCGTTCGACGCGGCGACGATGGCGGCGAGGTAGCCGATGTGCACGCGCTTCTTGAACACCGTGCCGGCGACCGTGCCGCCGATCATCGCCGCGGCGATGTTGTCGAGAAAACTCGACAGCACGAAGACCAGCACCAGCAGCACGAAGGCGCCCTTCCAGTCGTCGGGCAAAACCTTGGGCAGCAGCGCCGGCAGATGGCTTTGTTCGAAGTGGTTCGACAACAGCGCAAAGCCGACCAGGAGTGCGAACAGGTTGGCGACGATCACCCACTCGTGGCCGAGGTGCGCCACGAGCCCCGGCACGCCGGCGCCGGTGGCGAACGGCGAGAACAGCAGCTTGTAGAGCGTAATGACGACCAGGCCGGTGACCGCGATCTTCAGCACATGCTGGTGGAACAGCGCGACGCAGATCAGCGTGCAGGCGAAAAGGATGAAGTCGATCGGGATGCCGGCGACGGATGGCAACGCGGTTGCGTTCAAGCGCTGTCTCCTCAGAAGGTGTGAATGAATCCGGCGTGGCCGAGCGGGCCGCGCAAACGCGCCCAATCAAGGCGCAAAGCACAGCCGTAGCTCGGGCTACGGCGAGCATTTGCAACGCCGAGTGGGCGCGTTTGCGCGGGACGAGCGGGCATGGCGGGTTCGTTCACACCTTCTCAGGTGTTCTTTTGAGGCGGCGATTCTAGGCAGGCGCTGCGCTCGGCCGTGCCGACCCAACGCCATTGACGCGGTTCGCTCACACCGCCCAAGGTCAGGCCGCCGAACGCACTGCGATGCAACGCTTCGGCGCGATTGCCCACCGCCGCCACCATGCGCTTGACCTGGTGGTACTTGCCTTCGGTGAGCGTCAGCCGCAGGTGCGTCGGCGTCACGAGCTCGGCGGCAGCGGCGCGCACCGGCAGCGGGTCGTCGTCGAGCACGACGCCGCGCAGCAGTTGCTCCACCTGCTTCGGCTCCATCGCATGTTTGCAGGTCACTTCATAGACCTTCGGCACATGGTGCTTCGGCGACGTGAGCCGATGAATCAACGTGCCGTCGTCGGTCAGCAGCAACAGGCCCGTCGTGTCTTCATCGAGCCGGCCGATCGTCTGCACGCCGCGGTTTCTCAACGGCGGCGGCAGCAGCGTCAACACGGTCGGGTGGTGCCGCGGCTTTTGCGAACACTCGTAGCCGGCAGGTTTGTGCAGCAGGATCAGCGCGCTGGCGTGGTACTGCCAGGGCTGGCCGTTGACTTCGAAAGCGAGGCCTTCGATGGCATCGACTTCGTCGTCTTCATCGACCACGTTGCCGTTGGCGCTGACCGCCTGCGCTGCGACGAGTCCCGCGCAAACCCGCCGCGTTCCGAAGCCTTGCGAGAACAGCAACTGAGACCAGTACATCTATTCGACGAAGCGCGTGAACGTAGATAGCGGCTCGCGCTCCGTCACCAGCGTGTTTTCCACCGCCGAGTCATCGGCGTAGCCGAGCGACATGCCGCACACGACCATCTCGCTGTCCGGCAAGCCCAGGTGCTCCTTGATGATCTTGTGAAAACCGATGAACGCCGCCTGCGGGCAGGTGTCGAGGCCACGCCCACGCGCCGCCGTCATCACGTTCTGCAGGAACATGCCGTAGTCGAGCCACGAGCCTTGGCGCAGGATGCGGTCGATGGTGAAGATCAAACCCACCGGCGCGTCGAAGAAGCGGTAGTTGCGGCCGTGCTGCGCGTGCATGCGCGCCTTGTCGCCCTTGGCGATGCCGAGCAGGCTGTACAAGTCCCAACCGATCTTGCGCCGGCGGTCGATGTAGGGCGGCGCCCATTCGGTCGGGTAGTAGTCGTACTCGCCGACGTCGGCCCCCGTGGAGCCGGCGGCGGCGTTGGCGTCGTGCGCGGCCAGGATCTTGCGCGAGAGTTCTTCTTTGGCGTGGCCGGTGAGCACCGTCACCTTCCACGGCTGCGTGTTGACGCCGGACGGCGCGCGCGTGGACACGGCGAGGATGTCTTCGATGGTCTGGCGCGGCACGGGCGTCGGCAGAAAGGCGCGTACCGAACGGCGCGAGGCGATCGCGGCATCGACCGCGGCGGTGGTTTCAGGAGTGACTTTCATGCGACCTGGCGTTGTTGAGGGTCCTGTTGGAATTCGTTGGCGAGTTGCAGCGTGCGCAGGTGCACGCCGACGGTGATGTCGATGTCGCGGCCGTAGCCGCCCGCCATGCTGACCGCCACCGGGATGCCACGCTCGCGGCAAGCGGCGAAGACGCGGCGGTCGCGTTCGGCCAGGCCGTCGCTCGTCAGCTTCAGGCGGCCGAGGCGATCGCCCTCGTGCGGGTCGGCGCCGGCGAGGTAGAACACCAGGCCGGGCGCCGTGCGACGCCACAGCTCGGTCAATGCAGCGTCGAGCGCGTCGAGATAGGCGTCGTCGGCGCAACCGTCGGCGAGCTCGACGTCGAGATCGCCGGCTTCTTTGCGGAACGGAAAATTCTTCGCGCCATGCAGCGACAGCGTGAACACGGTGTCGTCGTCGCGAAAGATGGCTGCCGTGCCGTTGCCTTGATGCACGTCGAGGTCGATCACCGCGACGCGCAACAGTTGGCGGTGCCGTCGATGCCACTCGGCCTGCATCAGCCGCGCCGCCACCGCGGCATCGTTGAAGACGCAGTAGCCGCTGCCCTTTTCGGCTTGCGCGTGGTGGGTGCCGCCGGCGAGATTCGCCGCCACGCCCTCGCCGTCGATCAAGGCCGCGCGCGCAGCCGAGACGGTGGCGCCGACCGAGCGCCGCGCCCGCTCGGCCATGCGCGGCGACCACGGAAAGCCGATCTCGCGCTGCTCGGCGGCCGTGAGGTTGCCGTGGGCCACCGCCTCGACGTAGCGCGGCGTGTGCGCCAGCGCCAGCTCGCCGTCGGACGCCGGCAGCGCCGGCCCCAGGCGGATGCCCGGGCACTCCGCCACCACACGCGCGCGCAGCTTGTCGTACTTGCCCATCGGGAAGGTGTGGCCCTCGGGCAGCGGCAAAACGAAGTGGTCGGCGTAGAAGGCCTGCATGGCGGCGAGATTGTCACCGTTAGGCAAATCCGTCTAAATTGGTGCACCGCAGCAAAAAAGTGCTTGCCATTCGCGGGTTGGTCCCTATACTTCAGTCCATGTTGCAGTGCAGCAAATGCAGCAAAACGAGTCCCAGAGCAGTTTCAACCTTCCCCCACCCTCCAAAAGGAAACCACATCATGTTGACCGCTGAACAAGTCATGGCCGCCCAAAAGGCCAACGTCCAAACCCTCTTCGGCCTGACCGGCAAGGCCTTCGAAGGCGTCGAGAAGCTCGTCGAGCTGAACATGCAAGTCGCCAAGACCGCGTTCGAAGAAGCCAGCACCGCCGCCACCGCCGCCCTGTCGGTGAAAGACGCGCAAGAGCTGCTGAGCCTGCAAGCCAGCTTCCTGCAGCCGACCGCCGAGAAGGCCGCTGCCTACAGCCGCCACGTCTATGACATCACCGCCGCGACCAACGCCGAAGTGGCCAAGGCTGCTGAACAGCAACTCGCCGACACGCAAGCCAAGTTCCTGACCCTGGTGGACAGCGCCGCCAAGAACGCCCCGGCCGGCACCGAGAACGCCGTCGCCCTGGTGCGCTCGGCCGTCTCGGCTGCCAGCAACGCTTTCGAGAGCGTGCAGAAGGCTGCCAAGCAAGCCGCCGACGTGGCCGACGCCAACATCCAGGCGATCACCAACACGGCGGTCAAGGCTGCTCAGCAAACGACCAGCCGCGGCAAGCGCGCGTGATCGAACGGGCCTCTGGCCCGGGTATTGCTTACTAGACCTATAAGTTCCTGAAGACGCACCGAATCTGAGCATCGCCGGCGGCTCTCCCGCTGGTGGTCTCGACAAGTTGTCTCCTCGGTACCTGGTCTGACGGTACCTTCACGGCCCGGTGGCAACACCGGGCCGTTTTTCTTTCGCGCTCATGCTCTCAACGCATTAGCTTCGCACTTTTATGTTCTTCCCGAACATATAGAGCCTCCATAGAGTCCAGGGATGGATTCAATTGCCATCCTCTCCGGCTTTGCCGTGGGCGCCATCGTCGGCATGACGGGCGTCGGCGGCGGCTCGCTGATGACGCCGCTCTTGATCGGCGTCTTCAAGCTGCATCCGGCGTTGGCCATCGGCACCGACCTGTGGTTTGCGGCGCTCACCAAGACCGGCGGCGCCGTCGCCCACGCCCGCCACGGCCACGTGGACTGGCGCATCACGCGGCTGCTGCTGGCCGGAAGCCTGCCCGCCGCGCTGGCGACGATCGCGCTGATGCATGCCACCGGCATCACCAAGGGCTGGGCCGCGGCGCTGACGTTTTCGCTCGGCATCGCGCTGTTGCTGACCGCGGTGGTGGTGGCGTTCAAGAAGACGTGGCAGACCGTCGGCCTGAAGCTCGAACGCTGGCTGCCCGAGTCGCGCAAGGCGCCGTTCACCGTCGCCAGCGGGGTCGTGCTCGGCGTGCTGGTCACGCTGTCTTCCATCGGCGCCGGCGCTTTGGGCGCGACGCTGATCCTGTTGCTGTACCCGCGCCTGGCCGCGCACCGCCTGGTCGGAACAGACATCGCGCATGCGGTGCCGCTGACGCTCGTCGCCGGCATCGGCCACGCCACGCTCGGCCATGTCGATTGGGCGCTGCTGGCCGCGCTGCTCGTCGGCTCGTTGCCCGGCATCTGGCTCGGCGCGCAACTGACGCGGCGCATGCCCGAAGGCCTGGTGCGTGGCCTGCTCTGCATCTCGCTGGTCACGGCCGGCGTCAAAGTGATCTGAACATGTACCAGTACACCGACTTCGATCGCCGCTTCGTGCATGCCCGCGCGGCGCAATTCCGCGACCAGCTAGAGCGGCATCTGCGCGGCCAGTTGCCCGACGACGACTTCAAGGCGCTGCGCCTGCAAAACGGCTGGTACGTGCAACGTCACGCGCCGATGCTGCGCGTGGCGATTCCGTATGGCGCGGTCTCGGCGGCGCAGATGCGCACGCTGGCCAAGATCGCCAAAGACTTCGATCGCGGCTACGCCCACTTCACGACGCGGCAGAACCTGCAATACAACTGGATCCCGCTGGCGCGCGCGGCCGACGTGATGGACGCGCTGGCCGCGGTGGACATGCACGGCATCCAGACCAGCGGCAACTGCATCCGCAACATCACCAGCGACGCCTACGCGGGTGTGGCGCCGGACGAGATCGTCGATCCGCGGCCGTACTGCGAAATCCTGCGCCAATGGAGCACGCTGCACCCGGAGTTCGCGTTCCTGCCGCGCAAGTTCAAGATCGCCGTCAGCGGCGCGAAGGAAGACCGTGCGGCGATCGGCTGGCACGACATCGGGCTGCAACTGCGCAAGAACGAGCGCGGCGAGGTCGGCTTCGAGGTCTATGTCGGCGGCGGCATGGGCCGCACGCCGGTCATCGGCACGCTCGCCAACGCCTTCGTGCCGTGGCAGCAGATCCTCGTCTTCATCGAAGCCGTCGTGCGTGTCTATAACCGCTACGGCCGGCGCGACAACGCCTACAAGGCGCGCATCAAGATCCTCGTCAA
This sequence comes from uncultured beta proteobacterium, assembly GCA_963816315.1. Taxonomy (GTDB): domain Bacteria; phylum Pseudomonadota; class Gammaproteobacteria; order Burkholderiales; family Burkholderiaceae_C; genus CADEEN01. Next base: position 20,232 of record CAWFJZ010000029.1, on the reverse strand, counting down.
GGCCGAAGGGGCAGAAATTTTTCGACGCGGTCAACGAGGAGTTCAAGAACATCCTCGAACGTGATCGTCGATGGCGCGGCGCACATCGTCACGCAGGCCGAGCTGGATCGCGTCTCGGCCTCGTTCACGACGCCCGCCGGCGTGCGCGCCGAAGCGGAGCCGCAGAAGATCGGCGATGAATCTGTCGCCTTCACGCGCTGGTTGGATCGCAATGTGCGTGCGCATCGGGTGAGCGGCTACCGCGCCGTCGTGCTGTCGCTGAAGCGCGCCGGCCAGGCACCGGGCGACGCCACCGACGAGCAGATGAACGCCGCGGCCGACCTGGCAGACCGCTTCAGCCACGGCGAGTTGCGCGTCACGCACCAACAGAATCTGGTGCTGCCGTGGGTCAAGGCCAGCGAGCTGTTCGCGCTTTGGCAAGCCGCGAAAGCATCGAGCTTCGCGACGCCGAACATCGGCCTGGTGAGCGACATGATCGCCTGCCCCGGCGGCGACTTCTGCGCGCTGGCCAACGCGCGCTCGATTCCCGCTGGCGGCGCAGATCACCGAGCGCTTCGCCGACATCGATGAACTCAACGACATCGGCGACATCGACCTGCACATCAGCGGCTGCATCAACTCCTGCGGCCACCACCACAGCGGCCACATCGGCATCCTCGGCGTCGACAAGGACGGCGCCGAGTGGTACCAGCTCACGCTCGGCGGCGCGGACGGCAGCGTTGCCAGCGGCGTGGCCGTGCCCGGCAAGGTGATCGGCCCGTCGTTCGCCGCCGACGAGATCGCCGACGCGGTCGAAGCCGTGATCGACACCTACCGCGAGCAGCGCGCGCCGCAGGAGCGCTTCATCGACACCGTGCGCCGCGTCGGCGTCGAGCCGTTCAAGGCGCCGACGCAGGCGGTGCGACGCAGCACAGCCCAAGCGCATTGAGGCCCGCATGAAATTCATCGACCTGCACCGCGACCCCTGGCGTGCCCTGGCCGGCGACGACGGCCCGCCCGTCAGCATCACGCCGACGCCGCACCTCTTGCTCGACCTCGCGCAGTGGCACGCCGTGCGCGCCACGTGGCCGGCCGGCATGACGGTGGGCCTGCGCCTGGCCAACGACCAGGACGTCGAAGACATCGCCGCCGACCTGCCGCGCCTGGCGCTGGTGGCGCTGCACTTCCCGAAGTGGGTCGATGGCCGCGCGTACTCGCAGGCGCGCCTGCTGCGCTCGCGCTGGCGCTTCGCCGGCGAGGTGCGCGCGCAGGGCGACGTGCTGGCCGACATGCTGCCGCTGTTGGAGCGCACCGGCTTCGACGCGGTGGTGTTGCGCCATGACCAGTCGATCGACGTTGCCGAGCGCGCGCTCGGCTTCTTCCCTGGCCACTACCAGGGCGATGTGCACGACAACCGGCCGCTGTTCGCGATGCCGCCGGGCACGGCCGACGAACTCGCGCGCCAGGCCGCACGTGAATTCATCAACGACGGAGCCTCGATATGAACGCGATCGAACTGCACGCCCGCGCGACACCCGGCTTCGACGAACGCGAGGCCGCCACGCTGGCCGTGCTGCGCAACGCCGCGCGCGTGCACGCCGGCCGCATCGTGCAAGCGACGAGCCTCGGCGCCGAGGACATGGTGCTGACCGACCTGATCGCGCGCCACGCGTTGCCGATCACGCTGGCCACGCTCGACACCGGCAAGCTGCACGACGAGACGCTGGCGCTGATTCCGCGCATCGAGCAGCACTATGGCTTGAAGGTGCAGGTCTTTCGCCCGCCCGAGACGGCGGTCGTGCAGTTCGTCAGCCGCCACGGCGAACGCGCGATGTTCGACAGCATCCTGTTGCGCAAGGCGTGCTGCGGGCTGCGCAAGTTGGAGCCACTGGGGCGCATGCTCGAAGGCATGGGCGCCTGGGTCACCGGCCTGCGCCGCGAGCAGTCGATGCAGCGCGCCGACGTGCCGCAGTACGAGGTCGAGGAGACGGGCCGCGTCAAGTTCAACCCGCTCGCCGAGTGGAGCTGGGCCGACGTCTGGCAGTACATCAAAACGCACGACGTGCCCTACAACGCGCTGCACGACCAGTTCTATCCGAGCATCGGCTGCGCGCCGTGCACCCGCGCCATTGCCCTCGGCGAAGACTTTCGCGCCGGGCGCTGGTGGTGGGAGCAGGAAAGCGCGAAGGAGTGCGGCCTGCACGTCAAACAAGGAGCTCCCGCATGAACGCACGCACGTCGATCGAACAACTGCTGCCATCGCTCGACCAGCAGCATCTCGACCACCTCGAAGAAGAAGCGATCTTCATCCTGCGCGAAGTCGCGGCCACGTTCGAGCGGCCCGCCCTGCTGTTCTCCGGCGGCAAGGATTCCTGCGTCGTGCTGCGCCTGGCCGAGAAGGCGTTCAAGCTGCGCAACTCGCAGGGCGTCTATGAAGGCCGACTGCCATTCCCGTTGCTGCATGTGGACACCGGCCACAACTTCCCGGAAGTCATCGCCTTCCGCGACCGGCGCGTCGAAGAGATGGGCGAGCGGCTCGTCGTCGGCCACCTCGAAGACTCGATCGCGCGCGGCACCATTCGCCTCGCGCACCCGCTCGAATCGCGCAACGGCCACCAGACCGTGACGCTGCTCGAAGCGATCGAAGAACACCGCTTCGACGCGCTGATCGGCGGCGCACGCCGCGATGAAGAAAAGGCGCGCGCGAAAGAACGCATCTTCAGCCACCGCGACAGCTTCGGCCAGTGGCAGCCGAAGGAGCAGCGGCCCGAGCTGTGGACGCTGTTCAACACGCGCCATCGGCCGGGCGAGCACTTCCGCGCCTTTCCGATCAGCAACTGGACCGAGCTCGATGTGTGGCTCTACATCGCGCGCGAAAACATCCCGCTGCCGCCGATGTACTACGCGCACCAGCGCAGCGTGATGCGGCGCAAGGGCCTGCTCGTGCCGCTGACCGACGTGACGCCGCCGCTGGACGGCGAGGCCATCGAGCAAGCCACGGTGCGCTTTCGCACCGTCGGCGACATGACCTGCACCTGCCCGGTGGAAAGCGATGCATCCAACGCCGCCGAAGTCGTCGCCGAAACGCTGACCGTGACGGTGAGCGAGCGCGGCGCGACGCGCATGGACGACCGCACCAGCGACTCGTCGATGGAGCGGCGCAAGAAGGAAGGGTATTTCTGATGAGCTCCCGTGCACTGCGATTTCTCACCGCCGGCAGCGTCGATGACGGCAAGAGCACGTTGATCGGCCGCCTGCTTTACGACAGCCAGGCCATCCTCGCCGACCAGATCGATGCGCTGGAAAAGCGCGCGGCCGGCAAGCCGATCGACCTGTCGCTGCTCACCGACGGCCTGGAGGCCGAGCGCGAACAGGGCATCACGATCGACGTTGCCTTCCGCTACTTCGCCACGCGCACGCGCAAGTTCATCATCGCCGACGCGCCGGGCCACGAGCAGTACACGCGCAACATGGTTACGGCCGCGGCCGGCAGCGATGCCGCCGTGGTGCTGGTCGATGTGACGAAGCTCGATTGGCAGACCAAGCCGGTGGTGCTGCTGCCGCAGACGCGCCGCCATGCGCTGCTGGCCAAACTGCTGCGCGTGCCGAGCATCGTCTTTGCCGTCAACAAGCTCGACGCGATCGGCGAGCCCGGCGCGGCATTCAGCGCGGTGCGCGAAGCGCTCGAAGCCTTTGCCGCAGAAGCAGGCATCGACGCCGCGGCCATCGTGCCGGTGTCCGCTCTGCGCGGCGACAACGTGACCCAGGCGATCGACGTGCCGTGGTACGGCGGCCCGTCGCTGCTGCAAGTGCTGGAGAGCCTGCCGACGGCCGACGAAGCACGTGACGGCGCGCTCGCCTTGCCGGTGCAGTTCGTCGCCCGCGAAGGCGACGGCACCGGCCACGCGCCGCGCGTCTTCTGGGGCCGCATCGCCCAGGGCGCCGTGAAAGCCGGCGATGCGGTGCAGGTTTTTCCGAGCGGCGAGACCGCCGTGGTGGCGCAAGTGCGCCGCGCCGGCAGCACCGTTGCACGCGCCACCGCCGGCGAAAGCGCCGGCCTCGTGCTCGACCGCCAGCTCGACGTCTCGCGCGGCGACTGGATCGGCGCGCCGGATTCGCTGGCCGCCACCCAGCGCTTCACCGCCACGCTGGCCTGGCTCGACACCGACCGCGCGACGCTCGGCCGCAAGTACCTGCTGCGCCACGGCAACCGCTGGGTGCAGGGGCGCATCGCCTCGATCGAACAGGTGCTCGACATCCACACGCTCGAACCCGGCGCCGCGCACGAGCTGGCCGTCAACGAGATCGGCAAGGTCACGATCGAGCTGCAACAGCCGCTGCCGCTGCGGCGCTTTGCCGACAACCGCGTCGGCGGCGCGATGATCGTCGTCGATCCTTCGACGCACCGCACGAGTGGCGCGCTGCTGGTGGAGCAAACGCAATGAAGCCAGTGGTCTTTATCGGTGCCGGCCCCGGCGCCGCCGACCTGATCACCGTGCGCGGTGCGCAACGCTTGGCGGGCGCCGAGATCGTGCTGCACGATGCACTCATCGACCCGGCGCTGCGCGAGTTCGCGCCGAGCGCGCGCTGGATCGATGTCGGCAAGCGTGGCTTCTGCGATTCCACCGGCCAGACGCGTATCAACGCCCTGCTGGTCAATTTCGCGCTTGAAGGCCGCGGCGTCGTGCGCTTGAAAGGCGGCGACCCGAGCGTCTTCGGCCGCCTCGAAGAAGAGCTGGCAGCGCTGGCAGAAGCGAACATCGACAGCGAAGTCGTGCCCGGCGTCACCGCCGCCATCGCCGCCGCCGCCGCAACACAACGCCCGCTGACACGCCGCGGCACGGGCCGCAGCGTGGCCCTCACCACCGCGATGACCAAAACGGGCGAGCTGCATGCAACGCGCAGCGCCGACACGGAGGTCTTCTACATGGCCGGCCGCCAGCTCGGCGCCCTGTCGCGCCGCTTGGTGGACGCCGGTTGGGCAGCCGAAGCGCCGGTGCTCGTCGTCTCGCGCGCCGGCTGGGCCGATCAGATGGCGAGCGACCACAGCGTCGCCTCGCTCGCGGAAGCAGCGCTGCTGCACAGCGGCCGGCCGACGGTGGTGACGGTCGGCGTGGGTGCCACGGCGGTGACCCGCGCGCGCCGCCTTAAACTGGCGGTTTCCGAAGCGCTCGCCGCCACGTCATGACCCACGTTGTTCTCGAATCCTGCATCCGCTGCAAATACACCGATTGCGTCGATGTCTGCCCCGTCGATTGTTTTCGCGAGGGGCCGAACATGCTCGTCATCGACCCCGACGAGTGCATCGACTGCGCGGTCTGCATCCCCGAATGCCCGGTCAACGCGATCCTGCCGGAAGAAGACGTACCGCAGGAGCAGATGAAGTTCATCCCGATCAATGCCGAGCTGGCCAAGAAGTGGCCGAGCATCACCAAGCGCAAGACCGCGCCGGCCGATGCCGACGAATGGAAAGACAAGAAGGACAAGCTCGATCAGCTGATCCGCTGAGCTTGCAGTTGAGATGAGTCAAGTAATCGAGACCGACGCGGTCATCGTCGGCGCTGGCCCCGTCGGGCTGTTCCAGGTTTTCGAGCTCGGCTTGCTCGAAATCAAATGCCACGTCATCGATTCGCTCGCCTACCCCGGCGGGCAGTGCATCGAGCTCTACCCCGACAAGCCGATCTACGACATCCCGGCCGTGCCGGTGTGCACCGGCAAGGAGCTCACCGACAACCTGTTGAAGCAGATCGAGCCGTTCGGCGCGACTTTCCATCTCGGCCAGGAAGTCAGCGTCGTCGAGAAAAAAGACGACGGCCGCTTCTTCATCGAGACGAGCAAGGGCACGCAGTTCCTCACCAAGACGATCTTCATCGCGGCCGGTGTCGGCGCGTTCCAGCCGCGATTGTTGAAGGTCGATGGCCTCGACAAGTTCGACGGCACGCAACTCTTTTACCGTGTGCGCGACCCGGCGCTGTTTGCCGGCAAGAACCTCGTCATCGTCGGTGGTGGCGACTCCGCGCTCGACTGGACGCTGAACTTCGTGCAGGAAGGCCCGCACAAGGCCGAGAGCGTGATCCTGATCCACCGCCGTGACGGCTTCAAGGCGGCGCCGGCCAGCGTGGCGCGGATGAAGGAGCTGTGCGACGCCTACGAGATGCAGTTCGTCGTCGGCCAGATCACCGGCATCGACGAGCGCGACGGCAAGCTGTCTGCGATCAAGGTCACCGGCGGCGACGGCGTGACGCGCGTGATGCCGCTCGACATGCTGCTCGTCTTCTTCGGCCTGTCGCCCAAGCTCGGGCCGATCGCGCACTGGGGCCTGGCCATCGAGCGCAAGCAACTGGTGGTGGACACCGAACAGTTCTCGACCAACGTGCCAGGCATCTTCGCCGTCGGCGACATCAACACCTACCCGGGCAAGAAGAAGCTGATCCTGTCGGGCTTCCACGAAGCCGCGCTCGCGGCGTTCGGCGCCGCGCCGATCATCTTCCCGGACAAGCGCATCCACTTGCAGTACACGACGACGAGTCCGAAGTTGCACAAGGTGCTCGGCGTGGAGACGCCGACGTTCGACGACTAGAATTAATGCATCGCAGCACGGTGCTGCGGTCTCGCTAGGGGTGCTGGGCCAGTCATCACGACAGGGCTCGGCTGAGATCAAACCCTCCGAACCTGACCGGGGTAATGCCCGCGCAAGGGAAGCCTCATGAAATCAGTTTGCTTGGCCGTTCTCGGCGTTGTCTCGTCGAGCCTTTTGCAGGCGCAGGAGACGCAGCGCATCACCATCACCGGCAGCGCCGCGCAGCAGGCGCCCGCCGTCAGCGGCTTCGGCGACATGCCGTTGTCGCGCGTGCCCTTCTCCGCCACCGTGATCGATCAGCGCGCGCTGCAAGACGCCGGCATCGCCAGCCTGGCCGACATCACGCGTCTGGATGCGGGCATTACCGACGCCTACAACGCGCCGGGCTACATCAACCAGCTCGCGGTGCGCGGCTTCACGCTCGACAACCGCTTCAACTTCCGCCGTGATGGGCTGCCGATCAACGCCGAGACCGCCATCGCCCAGGCCAACAAACAAAGCCTCGAAGTGTTGAAGGGCACGAGCGGCCTGCAAGCCGGCACGAGCGCGCCGGGCGGTTTGTTGAATCTGGTCGTCAAGCGGCCTCGCGAGCGCGTGCGCGACGTAAGCGTGGCCTTCACGCAAGACGGCACGCTCGAAGCCGCGCTCGACGTCGGCGCGCGAGCAGAAGGCATCGGCTGGCGCGTCAACGCCAACGGCGCGCGGCTCGATCCGCAAACGAACGACGCACGCGGCCAGCGCTGGCTGGCCGCAGGCGCCGTGGATGCGCGCCTGGGCACCACGCTGGTCGAAGCAGAAATCGAAGCCAGCCGCCAGAGCCAGCCGAGCGTGCCCGGCTTCAGCCTGCTCGGCAGCCGCTTGCCGAATGCGAACGACATCGACCCGCGCCTCAACTTGAACAACCAGGCATGGAGCCTGCCCGTCGTGTTTGCCGGCCGCACCGGCTCGCTGCGCGTGACGCACACGCTGATCGACAACGCCGAGCAGCAGATCGACCTCGTGGCGCACGGCATGCGCCAGCAATTGAAGAACGACGACCGCATCGCTTTTCCCTTCGGTTGCAGCGCCGAGGACGTGTTCGACCGCTATTGCAGCGACGGCAGCTTCGACTACTACGACTTCCGCAGCGACGACGAGCGCCGCACCAGCGACGCGCTCGACCTGGCGATCAAGGGCCGCGGATTGCTCGGCGGCCTCGTGCACCAGTTCAACGCCGGCGTGCTGTTCACACGTTACGTCGCGCGCTTCGGTAGGCAGGCTTTCAACCTCACCGGCACCGGCACGATCGACGGCCGCAGCTTCGTGCCACCCAAACCGGCGCTGACCGACGAGAACACCAACCGCGACGAGCGCAGCACCGAGCTGCATCTGCAAGATGCGATGCAACTCAGCGAACGTTGGAGCCTGTGGGCCGGCGTGCGCCACACGCGCATCGATCGCGAGAGCGTGCGCACCGACGGCTCGCGCGCGACGCAGTACACGCAGTCGTTCACGACGCCGTGGCTGGCTGTCAGCCACGCCTTCACCCAACAGACACAGGCGTATGCGAGTGTGGGCGAAGGCATCGAGTCCGACGTGGCGCCCAACCGCGCGCGCTACAGCAACCGTGGCGAAGCACTGCCGGCATTGAAGAGCCGGCAAGTCGAACTTGGTTTGAAGCATGCGAGCGACGCCATCGACGCACGCATCGCGCTGTTCGACATCCGCCGCCCGGCCGCGAACGACTTCCACACCGACGACGGCGCGCCCTCGCTCGACGATTGCAGCGACACCGACCCGTGCACGCGCCGCAGCGACGGCACAGCGCGCCACCGCGGCATCGAAGCCGAAGCCGAGTGGCGCGCAGGCGATGTCTCGCTGCGCGGCAGCGCGATGCTGCTGCGCGCGCGCCGCAACGGCTCGAGCGACGCCGCGATCAACGGCCGGCAACCGACCAACGTGCCGACACGCATCCTGAAACTGCAGGCCGCCTACAACGTCGGCGCGGTGCCGGGGCTGGCCCTCATCGGCTTCGTCACCCACGAAGGCCAGCGCATGGTCCTGCCCGACAACAGCGTGGCCACGCCCGGCTGGACGCGCATCGACCTCGGCGCCCGCTTCACGCAACGCATCGGCGAACAAACGCTCGTCTGGCGCCTGGGCCTCGACAACGCCACCGACCGCCGCGCCTGGCAGGAAGCCCCGTACCAGTTCGGCCACGCCTATCTCTACCCCCTAGCACCGCGCACGGTTCACGCCTCGTTGGCACTGCGCCTGTAAAGCGCCGCTATACTGCCGCCCTCTTTTCCTCGATAGCTCAGTTGGTAGAGCGCCGGACTGTTAATCCGTAGGTCCCTGGTTCGAGCCCAGGTCGGGGAGCCAAGAAACACTAGAGTCAGCCGGCTAGCGCCCGCTGACTTTTTTGCTTTCTGGGCCTTCGCTGTTGCCGTACTGTTGCCGTAGCGAGCTTGCTCAGGCGCTCGAAGGGGTCAACGTCGCCGCCGCGGCATTTGGGCGCAAATCCAGCGTGAACGAGCAGCGCGACGACACCTAGAGTTGTCGCGTCAGCTCCCAACGGAGACCATTGATGCAGGACAACACTTACGAGCGCGAAGGAGATGCGCCAGAGGATGCCGCGCCGCTGTTTCTCCGCATGCGAGCGGTGCTGCGTATGACCGGCCTTGGCCGCTCGACGATCTATCGGCTTGTCGCGGACAACAAGTTTCCGAGCCCTGTACGACTCGGGCAGCGTGCCGTCGCATGGCGACGCGTTGACGTCGAGCGCTGGAGCGAGGCACGGCCCTCGATCACGCACTAAGCGGATCTGCGAACGCCCTCAAGTCGGCAGCACCACCTTCAGCAGCGCCCCAACCACCACCATCCACGCGAGGACTCGGCCCCATCGCCACGTCGTGAAGTGGTAGCGGTGGTTCGCGAGCAGCGCCTTGAACAGGCGCCGCGCCGCGGACACGGCAACGAGCGCCATGGCCAAGGCGATGACGAGCCCGCCTGAGCTGGCCATTTGATTGAGCGCGAACCAAGCCACACCAGGCCACACAATCGCATCGATCGCCGCAAGCCAACGCCGCCCGGGCCAGTACGGCGCGTCGGGCTGCGGGGCGGAAGCAAACAGCAACCACATCCAGTTCTGCCCTCGGGGCGGCGACGCCGTGCGCCGCCCGCCCCGCTGTTCAGCTTGCCAGTGGTCGCAGCGCCGACGGCAGCCAACGCGTGCCGCGCAGCCGGCCCGCCGCGGTGTTGACCAGCACGTCCTTCTTCATGCCTTCCACGCCGTCGCGCGCCAGCTCGGGCCCGGCCTCCTTCAAGGCATGGACGATCTGGGCCTTCGAAACGTGATTCAGGTAGCCCTCCGCTGTCGGCTCCCACCACTCGGCCATGTCCAGCCCGACCGCACCGGCGATGGCGTTGGCATCGAAAGCAGCACCGACGCTCGGCAGCGCGTTGACCGTGAGGGCGGCACACAGGCCGAGCAGTTCGAGCAGTTCGTCTTGTCGCAGCGCGACGAGCCACCCGAGCCACTTGGCCCGCTGTTCCGGCAGTCGTGCGCGCCACTGGGCCTTCGCGTCCTCCACCGCCTGGAACGCCCGGCTGGCCTTCAAGTCGTCGGCGACGGACGCCAGCGCGTGCGCCGCGGCAGTCGCGTTGATCTGCATGGCCGGCCGATCCGAGCTGTAGTCGTCGACGAACGTCCGACGCATCAGCGTGTGGGTCAGTGCCGCCAGCGCGACCTGCACGTTGCCGGCCAGCATCGCCTGCAAAGCGACGGCTCGGTGCGCGGCGAGTCGGCGCGTCAGCGCCTCGCTGATGTCGCCCGTCGTTCGTGTAGGCGCCGCCTCGCTCTCCGCCTCGGCTCCATCGACCCCTCTGGAAGACGCCAAGTCCTTGCGCGTCTTGCGCTGCGTGGCTTCGAGCGCCTTGCGATCGGCCTCGCGCAACAGGCCCCGGATGATCGACGCATCCCCCTCGCGGTTGATCGTGACGATCGCGCCGGCCCGGGCTTTGATCGCCGAGGACCACACCTTGAGCCCGTCCTGGATCGCCCGCCGCCGCGCCTCGATGTCCTCGCCTTCGAGTTTGATGCGCTCGGCATCGGGCCCGGTCCACGCGTCCGCTTCCGCGAGCGCGTCCGACTCCTGCTCGAGTTCGGCTTCGCGCTGCGTCAGTGCCGCGAGTTCGGCCTTCTCGTCCGCATTCGGCTGGCGGATGGTGTGCTGGCACGGCGCCAACTGCCGCAGCGCCGGCGAGTCCAGTTCGACGCGTGCCTCCACCCAGGCCCAGCCTTTATGTTGAATTCGCGGTGTCAACATGGGCAGCATCGCCAGGTCAGTGCCGATCATTTCTTGATGGGCGTCACGCGCGGCTTGATGTTCCGGCGCAGATCGGAAAGCTCGCGTTCCCTTCGCGCGAGGAGCGTGGAGATCTCCTTCCACGCTGCGTAGTAGTGGTCCACCAGGGCGGCCAGCTTGGTCACCTGCTCGCGCAACACGTCGTTCTCGCCGCGCACTTGCGCGACTTCGCGCTTGGCGGGAGCGTGCTGGCCACCGCGGCGCAACTGAGCCCGCTGCAGCGCGAGCAGCACATCCGGGTGATAGCGATAGAGCGCGTTGCGCGACACGTCGGCGAACTGACACAGCGTGGTCGCGCTCAGCGCCGTGGGCGAGGTCTCCAAGGCCTGCTGCCGGATCATCTCCGCCAGGGCATCGCGAAGCCGGTCGGCTGCTGGCGCGGACGCCGCTGAGTGGCGGCGCGTCTCAGTGGTCTTCCTGGTGCCCATTGCGACTCCTCATGCCTTGGCATCGATCGCGCGAATCAATGAACGCGCCTCGTTGAGCCGGTCGCGGACGATGCGCAAGGTCTGAATCGGCAGCGCCGGCTCGTTGAGCAGCGCTTCGTTCCGGCTGACCTGTTCGACCCAGTAGAGCCGATGCTGCACCGACACAGAAAAGTTCTTGCACCGCGCGCAGGTCGACGGCTCGCGTCGTTGCGGATTCGGTCCGGCCGTGTTGCCCAGGCAGGCGCTGTGCTCTTCCCGATAGACGCAGAACCCCCAGTCGCATACGCCCAGCACCAGGCCGGCGTCCACCAGCATGAGCGCATAGCTCTTGATGTCCTGCTTGAGCCGCGCTCCCCTGAAACGCGGCCGCCTGGCGATGATCTCGGCGCCGGCTCGTCCGCCCAGGCCGGGCGCGGCGAGCATGTGTTCCCACGCAGCCACCGATTGCTCGAGGATGGCCGCGTCGATCTCGCAGTTCAGCCGGTAGTCATTGCCGGCATAGCAAAGATCGGTGACGCTACGGTCTCGGTGCCCCAGGTGCTGGGCCAGCGCGAACAGCGCTGATCTGTCGCGCAGGGCTACGAAGCGGGCGAAGGTCTTGCGCCCCTGGTGTGAAGTCAGCCGCCACGGCTTGCCATCATGCTGCGGCAGGCCGAGCCACCCGGAGAAGCGCGACAACAGATTGTTGATGCGCCCGATCGTCGGCAACTCCAGAGGCCCAGCGAAATCGAGCCGCCACTCCGACACCCCCACCTCGCGCCGACGCAGCCAGAGGTCCTGGCGCGCACTGCGCGCCCGGTGCGCTGCGGACAACAGCTCCAGCACCGCGACCGCCTGCACGGCCGCCGGTGGCGCGACCCACTCATGACGCCGGCCGTGATACTGGGCCTCGCCCTTGAAGATGGTGCCGACGATCAAGCTGACGGGGTCGTCACTGTTCGCCGAATCGCCGCTGCGGCCCTGCACGCAGCCCACACGCAGGTGCAGGATCTCGCTCACGCGCGGCCCCACCAGGTAGGCGATGACGACAAAGCAGGCGGCGTACAGCATGTCAACGCGCTGCATCAGATCGTTGGTCGAAGCAATCGCCGGCATATCGCCGCCGGGATGGCAGCGATCCCACTCCTGCAGCGCCTGCGCTGCCGCCTGCGTCAGCAGGTGCTTGCTGGTGCCTTCTTGCTGGGCCTGCGCGATGGCCTTGGCGAACACCTCTCTGGCATCCAGAACCTGCGACGCCCGCTCGACGCTCTTGATGGCCCCCTGGATCAACGCGCTGGCCACGTTCTCTGGCGTGTACGGCAATCGAGGGATGTCGCCATCCCGGACCTTGGCCGCAGCCCCCAGACTCTGGCCGGGAAACGGATCGACCTTCAGCGCGTCTTCGAGATCGTCGCGGAACCGGTAGAGGTAGAACAGCAGGTAGAGATACTTCTGAACCGTCGTCGCCGAGAGCGTTGCACCGGCCACGCCTGGCCGGCTGGCAACCGTACGCTGGAATTGCAGCACCGCCGTGGCATCCAGGTCAGCGAAACGGGCAACGCCTTCGCGGTCCATCCACCGGACCAGTTCGCGCAGGTACGTGAAATAGCTCCTCACCGTGCTGGCGCGTTGCGACAGCCCGGTGCTCAAGGACCGCGTCCGGATCAACGCAATGAGTTGCTTGGACGATTCCAGCAGCGGCGCATACCTCGGGTCGATGAATCGTTGGCCACTGGGCAGTGCGAAGTCCCAGCGAAGCTTGATGGTGGCGGCCTCTTCGAGGGTGCTGCTCGGCTTGAGATCCCGGACGTCGTCCTGCCAGCAACAGCCGCTGCAAAGGAACCAGGCACGTTCGACCGGCGCAGCTTCATCTCGTGTGGCCGTGTCAGGTCGACGATCAAGGCCGGGCGTCATCGCAGCTCCGGCAGCGGTGGAAGTTGGGTGAGGAGCGGCTCGGCCGCGGCGACCTCGCGCGCAGCAAAGCGCGACAAGATGTCCTCTTCCAGAATGCGCAACTGCGGCGCGTACATGGCTCGCCAGCGGGCTGGATGCAGCGTCGTGGCTGCCGCGCGCAGATGATCGCGCGCCTGCAGCAGGCGGGCCACGATCGCGGGCTCCGACGTGATGATGGCGTTCGGGCACGTGAAGCAGCCCATGAAGTTCATGCACAGCTCGCCGCTGCGGGTGCCAGGCGCCGTTCCCGCCAGCGGGTCCTTACAGCCGAAGCCGAACAGCGAAACCGTCGGCGCCGGCTGCAATGCAACCGGTGCCTGTGGCAGGGTGACTGAATCGGCGGCGCTGTCGGGCGCCGGATGCTGGCCGAAGTGGCCTACGAAGGCACTCTGCAGGCCAGCCACGCGGGTGCGGTTCTGTGCCTGCACCTCGGGCGCTTCGACGTAGCGCACGGTGGTGCTGATGCGCACATGGTTCGCCACGGTCCTGACCAGGTGCAGGTCGCCTGAGGTTCGATAGAAGGCCGACAGGACACTGGGACGTATCGAGGCCAGAGAGAAGGCTGGCAGTGCGTGCTGCGCGCAGAAGGTCTTCACCGCGCGCTTGGCGATCGACGCCGACAGCGCCGTGACGGCGCGATAGCCCTTGGTCTTGAACAAGAACAGTCGTTGGCGCAGCGTCGATGGCGCCAACGCCAGCAGCCGCTCGTTCCACTCGAGAAGTTCACACACCAAGGTCGGCGGCTCGAATTCGGCGGCGATGCTGAAGGTCCGCCGCTGCATATGGGGCGTTCGACCCTTGCGCCAGACGAGGGTCTGTCGGTCATCGAGCAACGGCAGGAACTGCAGGCAGTCGCGCTGCAGGTTGACGATGGGCTCAGGATTGCCTGCCGTGTGGATCAGGATCGTCAGGAAGTACGGCAGCAAGGACTCCGAACGCGGGTACAGGCAAGGTTCGACCTTGCGCATGCCGCCGAAGCGGGCCAAGGCCGCATAGAACTTGTGTTGCCCGGGCTGCAAACGCTCCAGGACCGTGGGAACGATGCCGTCGCAATGGCGGTCGATGTGCTGCAGCAGGCCACCCAGGGTATCGAGGCCGCCGTCGGCCGCCGCCAAGCCTGCTTGTGCGGCCACACGCATCAAACGCAACTCGGTGATGTCCTGCTCGCAGGCGTCAAGGATCGATCGCAGGTGCTTCGCGGTGATCTTGGCGCATGGCTGGTTGTCGCGATCCCGCCAAGGAAAAGGGCTGAAGGGGTAGTCGATTCCGCAGATGACTCCGGGACGACATCGCGCAAGCCACTGCAACAGCTTGCGCAAAACGGTGTACGGCGAGGCGCGGCTGCCCTTGCTCCATGGCTGTCCATCGCGCCTGCACTGCACGTTCAGCCATTCGATGTACCGCACCACCATCACGCGGTTCACGTCGGCCAGGCTCTTGACGGCCTTGGACTCGAACACGAAACGATCGAACGTGTTGACGTGGATCCAGCAGGCCTTGATGGTGTCCGCAGACTGGATGCCGTAGTGACTCCAGAAGGCTTCGGCCAACGCCAGCCGAACGTCATCGGGCATGTGCAGTGCGGTGAAGTCGACCAAGGTCTTACGCACCAGGCGTGGCGCGTCTGGCCGCGTTGACGGAGCACCGTCGACCGCAGCGGCCAAAGTCCTGCCGGGTAGAACTCGAGCCATCCGCGAGCGACGGGCACCCATGGTCATGACGCCTCGGACAGCAGCGTGTCCAGAACATCCTTGAGCACGCACACGTCGATGGCGATCGCCCGCAGATAGCGGTCGGTGGTCTCGATGCGCTCGTGACCCATCAACACCTTGACGATGAGCAGCGGATTGATCGCGGCGCCCTCGCTGGCCAGCCATTCAAGTCGAGCCAACAACATGCATGCAAAGGTGGCGCGCAGCAGATGGGTCGTTGCCTTGAAACCGCAGGCCTGGCCGACCGCGCTGATCACGCGCTGATAGGCGTTCTTGCCGGCGGGCGAGCCCCGGGCGTTGATGAACAGCGCGGTGTGCGCGGCACCGCGGCCGTGGCGCCGAGCTCGTTGCAGCCACGCGCGGCGGTGACCTGAGATGTAGCCCGCCGTCTCGTCGATCAGGCTGGCCGAGGCGATCACGTAGCCAGGCTTGCGCCCCTTGCGCATCACGTCGATCGTGTGATGCGCGGCCGCGGCCGCGCCGAGACATCCTTGACGTCGAGCCGAAGCAGTTCGCTCACACGAAGCCCCGTGTAGATCTGCCATCGCGCCATCAAGTCGTACGGCGGCGGGAGCGTGGCCAGGAGTTCCCGCGCCTGCTCGGATATGAGCGGACGCGGCAACGGTTCGAACTGGCGCAGCACGAAGAGGCTGTGATCGGCGGCGCGGGTGGTGTCGGCGCGAGCCGGTCGCGGCTGCCTCGCCAGCGCGAAGTCGGTCGGCCTGCCCGCCAAGGGCGAGGCCTCCAGCCAACGCGTCCGGACAGCCCATTCGTAGAACCGCAGCACGCCGCGCACGCGATGGTTGATGGTCGAGATTCGATAGGGCCGGCCGGTGTGAGCGCTTGGCTGCAGCACCATGCGGTTGCGGTAGGCCACCAGGTCCACCGCGTCGGCGTCGTCCCAACGGATGCCGTTCTGCTCGAGCGTCTCGAACCAGTCGTAAAGGATCTCGGCGTAGGTCCTGAGCGTGTCGGCGGTGTGCGCCCGCTGCACGAAGTGCTCATGCAGGAAGGCCACCGCCGGCTCGATGAGCTGCAAGTCCGCCGTGAAGAGCAGCGGGAACCCCGCGGGCCTTGGCTCGCGCAGCACGATCGAGTGCGCCTGCGTCGCAGTCGGCCGCAGACGCTCGATGACCTCGGAGGGGTTGGGCACCGCGCCTTACGGATGATCTGGACCATGCTGATCGGTCTTGCCGACCAAGTGCTTGACCGCATCAACGAACGACAGTCCGAGGACGTGCATCGCCAGGTCGATAGCGCCGCCACCGCCGCGCTGTGCTCGCGTGTCGTACCACTTGGGCCCGGTGGTCAGGAGTTCGAACTCGCCGTGGGTTGTCGATGCATGCCAGCGGCGGCTGTGATCGGCCTTGAGCGGCACGTAGGTCGGGTCGGCCTTCACGTGAATCGTCAGCAGTGCCAACGCGTCACTGGCCGCCATCTCGCGCAGCCGTGTCAACGTCGGGGTGTCGAATGACTTGAGCACCTTCATGGATGCAGCTCCACGCGGCGATGCCGCACCGGCGCCGGGCTACTCGCCTCTGAAAGAGGCTGGGGCTGCTCGGGCATGAGCCAGTGTAGGCAGCACTGCAGCACAGGCCTATCGTGTTGACACACGAGAATGCAACCTAACACCCTTCCTCGCGCACCGAGGCGGCGAGTGTTTCGAGCTTCTCGCTCGCCAAGCGGTTGAGCAGTTCGGGGTCGGACAGGAAGCGCCCCTGATCGTCGTCGAACAGGTCGCGCCGCACGATGCCACCGTCCGCCTCGTAAGCATCGACACCGACGAAGCGCACGAGTGTTGCCGCCGACCGAAAACTGAGCCACTTTTGAGGGTTGTGCCGACCCAAAACTGAGCCAGGTGTTCAACCTACTCTGCTGCTTTTTTGTGCAGCAGAGGACGAGGAGTGATCACCATGGACATGATTGGCAGGATCCGGCGTTTGCATAGCCGGAAGAAGAAGTCGGAGCGCGAGATTGCGCGCATCACGGGGCTGTCGGGCAACACGGTGGCCAAGTGGCTGCACGGCCAGGTCGATGGCCCGCCGAAGTACCGGCGCGGCGAGCAGCCCAACAAGCTCACCGCATTCCACGACGCGCTCAGGCTTGCCTTGAAGGCTGACGCCAGGCGCCCGAAGCAAGAGCGCCGCACGGCCAAGGCGCTGTATGCCGAGATCAAGGGCGCCGGCTACGGCGGCGGCTACACGCGGGTGACCGACTTCGTGCGGGCGTGGCGCCAGGGCGAAGGCCAGGGGGTGACGGCCAACGCCTTCATCCCGCTGGCCTTCGAGCTCGGCGAGGCCTACCAGTTCGACTGGAGCGAGGAAGGACTGGTCGTGGGCGGCATCTATTACCGGGTGCAGGTCTCGCACATGAAGCTGTGCGCCAGCCGCGCCTTCTGGCTCGTGGCCTATCCGAGCCAGGGCCACGAGATGCTGTTCGATGCCCACACCCGGTCATTCGCGGCACTCGGCGGTGTGGCCCGGCGCGGCATCTACGACAACATGAAGACCGCGGTGGACAAGGTCAATAAGGGCAAGGGCCGCATCGTCAATGAGCGCTTCGCGACGATGTGCGCGCATTACCTGGTTAACCCCGACTTCTGCAACGTCGCCAGCGGCTGGGAGAAGGGTGTCGTCGAGAAGAACGTGCAGGACAGCCGGCGGCGCATCTGGATCGACGCGGCCAAGCAGCGCTTCGGCAGCTTCACCGAAGTCAACGCCTGGCTGGGCCAGCGCTGCCGGGCGTTGTGGGACGAGGTCCGTCACCCCGAGCACGAGCAGTTCAGCGTGGCCGAGATGCTCGAGCACGAGAGGCCGCATCTGATGCCCATGCCCACACCGTTCGACGGCTACATCGAGAAGCCAGCGCGCGTATCGAGCACCTGCCTGGTATCGGTGGCGCGCAACCGCTACTCGGTGCCGTGCGAACTGTTCGGTCAGATCATCAGCACGCGGCTGTACCCGGCCAGTGTCGTCGTGGTGGCTGACGACAAGATCGTGGCCCGCCACGACCGGCTGAGCAACGCCGGCGAGACGCGCTACGACTGGCAGCACTACATCCCGCTGCTGCAGAGGAAGCCCGGCGCATTGAGGAACGGTGCGCCCTTCGCCGACATGCCCGAGCCGCTGCAGCGGCTGCGCCGAGGTTTGCTGCGCAACCCGGGTGGCGACCGCGTCATGGCGCAGGTGCTGGCCATCGTGCTGAGCGCCGGACTGGACGCGGTGCTGGTGGCCGTGGAATTGGCGCTGGAGACCGGGCCGCCCGGCAAGGTCAGCGTAGAGCATGTGGTCAATGTGCTCGGGCGCCTGAACGCCGAGCCGGCGCCGCCGACAGCGGCGACGCAGTTGCAGGTGGCCACGCCACCGCTGGCCAACACGGCACGCTATGACAGCCTGGCACGGGCGGCGCCGAGCCCGCGCTGTAGAGTCGCTGGCGACACCGCCGAGGAGGCTGGCCATGACGCAGCGTGACGTGACGGTCGAACTCAAGGCCCTGCGCCTGCACGGCATGGCCGGTGCCTGGGCCGATCTGATGGAGCAAGGTGGCAATGCGGCGCTGGACACCTCGCGCTGGCTGATCGAGCACTTGCTGCAAGCCGAAGGCACCGATCGCGCCATGCGCTCGGTCAGCCACCAGATGCATGCGGCGAGGTTCCCGGTGCACCGCGACCTGGCGGGCTTCGACTTCGAGGTCTCGCCGGTGGATCGCAAGCTCGTGGGCAGCTTGGCCACGGCAGCCTTCACCGACGACGCGCACAACGTCGTGTTGGTGGGCGGGCCGGGCACGGGCAAGACGCATCTGGCCACGGCCATCGGCGTGTCGGGCATCACGCGGCATGGCAAGCGCGTGCGCTTCTACTCGACGGTCGATCTGGTCAACGCACTGGAGCAGGAGAAGGCACAGGGCAAGGCCGGGCGAATTGCGTTGAGCTTGCTGCGCATGGACATGGTCATCCTCGACGAGCTGGGTTACCTGCCCTTCAGCCAGGCCGGCGGTGCCTTGCTGTTCCATCTGCTGTCCAGGCTGTACGAGCACACCAGCGTGATGATCACGACCAACCTGGACTTCGCCGAGTGGTCCAGTGTGTTCGGTGACGCGAAGATGACCACCGCGTTGCTGGACCGCCTGACGCACCACTGCCACATCGTGGAGACAGGCAACGAGTCGATCCGCTTCAGCCGCAGCACGGCCCAGGCGAAGAAGCGCATCAAGGCGCGTGAGCAGGCGCGCAAGGGCGCAAAGACCGAGGCCGAAGCCGAGCCATTCTGAGCGCGCGCCGCGCGGGGGAAGCCGCTACGGGCTACGCCCTGCGCGTCTTCCCCCGCGCGATGAACACAGCAGCGAGGAGATCAACGAACCAGGCACAGACCTACACTTATCCACAGCCGACGATCTCAAAGTCGGCTTCCACCCCTGGCTCAATATTGGACCGGCGCGGTGGCTCAGATTTGAATCGGCGCCGACAGGCGATCAACTTCCCGCAGGACGGTCTTAGTCGCCGGACTTCCCAATGCCTCGGCACCTGCCCCAGCCACGGCAGCCCGGAGTCCTTGTAGTCCGCATACGGCTTGAGCCCGTCAATCACCCTGACCTCCCTGTTCATCGCTATCCCAGCGTTCGCGGTAGGCATGGATGTAGTCGGCGGCGGCGGCCGGGTCGATCGCCCAGTAGTGGCGGCAGAGTTGCTTGTACATCGCCAGCACGGGTTCGTGGCCGCAGAAGTCCAGCAGGCCATCCAGCGTGCGCTCGATGTGCTGGCGTCGCGGCTGCCGGTGCGCAGGATGTCATCCACCACCGGCCGGTACTGCTGCGCGGCCTGCCGCTGAAGATCACGCACAGCCCGGGCGAGGGCGAAATCGCCTGCGGCTGCTGTCGTCGGGGTCACTCGCTATCCTCGGCGTGGGGCAGTCGCCGGGCCGCCTGCTCCCTGGCGTGTTCGATCGCCTGGTGCAGCCGCGCGCGCAGCAGCGGCAGCGGCGGCAAGGCCGTGAGGTACTCGCTGACACGAATGGACTTCGCATCGAGCTGCAGCAGCTCCACCTGCTCGGCATCGGCGGACGCGCACAGGATGAGCCCGATCGGGGCTTCCTCGCCAGGCGCGCGTTCGTGTTTGTCCAGCCAGCGCAGGTACAGCTCCATCTGGCCGATATGGGCGGGCGCGAACGACTCCAGCTTCAGTTCGACGGCGATGAGTCGGCGCAGGTGGCGGTGGAAGAACAGCAGGTCGAGGTAGAAATCATCCTTGCCCACGCTCA
>CAWFJZ010000028.1:0-13972 GCA_963816315.1 uncultured beta proteobacterium | reverse complement strand
GAAGCTGCTCGCTGCGCTCCCGTTTGAACTGACCGTCGCGCAACTACGCGCTTGGCGCGAAGATCGCGATTGACCTTGCTGCCGCCGCACCGATGAAACGCCTATTGCAAGGCGATGTCGGCAGCGGCAAACGGTCGTCTCGGCGCTCGCCGCCGACCGCCATCGACATGGCTATCAAGCCGCACTGATGGCGCCGACCGAAATCCTGGCCGAACAGCATTTCAGGAAGCTCGCGCTGGGCTCGAGCCGCTCGGCGTGCAAGTGGCCTGGCTCACCGGCAGCCGGAAGGGCAAAACGCGCCAGGAGCAACTCGCCGACGTCGAGTCGGGCGCAGCCGGCCTGGTGATCGGCACGCATGCGCGTGATCCAGGGGATGTCGCGTTCGCCAAGCTCGGGCTGGCGATCGTCGACGAGCAGCATCGCTTCGGCGTGGCGCAGCGCCTGGCGCTGCGCGACAAGCTCGAACAGGAGCTCGAGCCGCATCTGCTGATGATGAGCGCCACGCCGATCCCGCGCACGCTGGCGATGACCTACTACGCCGACCTCGCGGTCAGCACCATCGACGAGCTGCCGCCGGGCCGCACGCCGGTCGTCACCAAGCTTTCGCCGAAGACAAGCGCGACGCGGTGATCGCGCGCATCCGCGACGAAGTGGCGCAGGGCAAGCAGGTCTATTGGGTCTGCCCGCTGGTCGAAGAGAGCGAAGCGCTGGAGTTGCGGACGCCACCGCGACGCACCAGCAGCTCACCGCCGCATTGCCCGGCCGCATGGTCGGCCTGCTTGCACGGGCGCATGAACGGCGGCGACAAAGGCGCGGTGATGTCGCTCTTCACCGACGGCACGATGCAGGTGCTGGTGGCCACCACGGTGATCGAAGTCGGCGTCGATGTCCCCAACGCCAGCCTGATGGTGATCGAACATGCCGAGCGCTTCGGCCTGGCGCAATTGCATCAACTGCGCGGCCGCGTCGGCCGCGGCGCGGTGGCAAGTGTCTGCGTGCTGCTTTACTCGCCGCCGCTGTCACCCACCGCACGCGAACGCCTGCGCGCGATGAGCGAAACCACCGACGGCTTCGAGATCGCGCGCCGCGACCTGGCCATCCGCGGCCCGGGCGAGTTCTGGGCTCGCGCCAGAGCGGCGATGCGCTGCTGCGCTTTGCCGACTTGCAAGACACGGCGATGATCGAACGCGCACGCGCCGCGGCCGTGCGCTTGTTGGCCGAGCAGCCTGAGGCCGCGGCGGCGCAGGTCGAGCGCTGGCTGGCCTCGCGGGCGGACTACCTGAAGGCCTGAAGCGAGTCGGACGGCACCTACGCGCAAAAGCGCCGCCCGCGCGAGGCGTTGGCGGGCGATCGCGGCACACTCACGTGCTTTTGCTGAAAGCACCGAATGGCCACGCCCCGCCCACCCCCGCCGCGCCTGTTCAACGTCGATTGCAAGCTGTCGTACACGCTGCTTGACGACACGCACTTCCTGTTCTTGGTGCACGCGCTCGACGGCATGGACCAGGAGGTGGTCGAGGAGTCGCTGCGGCTGACGCCGGCGGTCGAGTACGAAGTGCACCCCGACGCCGTGCACGGCCACCGCGCGCTGCGCTTGAAGGCCACGGCCGGGCCGTTGACCTTGCGCTACCGCGCCCGCGTGCGCCTGCTGCGCGCCGCGCCCGACCTGCGCGCCAAGGAACTGGCGATCGAGGCCCTGCCGCACGATGTGCTGGCCGATCTGATGCCCACGCGCTATTGCGAGTCGGACCGCCTGGGCTCGGCGGCGATGCGCATGTTCGGCAGCCTCGAGCCCGGCTATGCGCGCGTGCAAGCGGTGTGCGACTGGATCCACGACAACATCGAGTACCGCGTCGGCTCGTCGAACACGACGACGACGGCTTGCGATGTCTTCCTGCAGCGCTCAGGCGTGTGCCGCGACTTCGCGCATCTGGGCGTGGCTTTCTGCCGCGCGCTCAACATCCCGGCGCGGTTGGCGGTGGGCTACGCCCGCTTCGACGAGCCGCCGCCGGACTTTCATGCCACGTTCGAAGCCTTCCTCGGCGGGCGCTGGGAGTTGTTCGACCCGACACGCATGACCGAGCCGCAGGATCTGGTGCGCATCGCCGTCGGCCGCGACGCCGGCGACGTGGCGTTCGCGACGCTGTTCGGGCCGGTGCGCACGCGGCTGATCCGGCCGGAAGTCGAGCAGGTGCGGGCGCGCCGGGCGCGGCGTTAGACGCGACGCAGCGCCTCGACTGCTGCGCGGTTCCCGCATGCGGGCGATCGGTTCGTGAAGCGGCCGATCATTGCCAGCACACGTGGACCGAGTAGTACGTGGCAGCGCCACATCGAGCCGTTCGTAGAGGCGCGGCTGCGGCGGCGTGAGCCGCCGCCTCGTCTTGTCAGCGATCGTAGTTGGCGATCGACATCGCCACCAGCGCCGCGCCGTCGACGTTGACGACGAGCGTGGAAGTGGGGCTGTGCGCGGTCGGGCCCATCGACGCCACCAGCGGCGGCGCCATCAACGGCATGGTCGCGCCGTGACTCTCGGCCTCGCCGGCCGGCGCAAAGGCGGCCAGTCCGATGATCGCGAGCGCACCGACGACCAGCGTCGGGTAGAAGGCATCGCGGGTTTGGCGTGGGGTGTTCATTGCTGTCTTCCTTTCGAAGGGGGGCGTTGTCTTCAGGCCAGGCCGGCGGCGGTGGCGATCATGCTGGCGAGCACGCTCAGGGAGCCGGCGCCCATCACCACGGTGATCACGGTTTCGCAGAATTGGCCGATGCGGAAGTTGCTGCTGTTCGTCATGGTGTTCTCCGGTTGAGGTGGGTGGCTGTCTCGGCGCGATTCGCCTTGCGCATCGCTTGAGATGAACTCTAGGCGCCGACCCGGCAGCCTCCCAGTCAGCAAGTCACCGGCCGCGAGTGACTTAATCCCACTGGGGTCTGGGGCGCTGGTGCACAAGCCGCAGCGGCCGCAGGCTTCGTGCAAGATCTTCAAGGTCGCGGCGCTGACTGCTGCCCCTCGGCTTGAACCGGTGGTACCGACCCTGAGGGAGCGTCGTGGCCGCAGGTCTCGATGCCGGCAATGGCTACGTTGCCGACGCTGGACCTGCCTTGATGAAGGTCGGCATCAAACAGGGCCCGGACAGTCGAACTCGGCGCCTCAACGACGGCTCTCCCATCAGCGGCCAGACGACACGCGACGCAGCAGCTTGCGAGTTCACCGCTGCCACAGATGCTGGATGTGCTGGTCCGCAACCCAGGCCCGTACCCCAATCATGCCGATGACCATCACAAGGTTTGGCCCACGCAAGCCGGTCGCCAGGACATGAAGGTTTTGGATGAAGCCACGAATGCCGATGCGGTGTGCCAAACCTAACCGCTGCTGCGTTGCAGACTACGCGTCGATGTCGCTGCAAGACTGGCTGCAGCCGATTGATCTTGCCTGCCGAATGACGGCGACTATCAAGACCGGTCGGTGAGGGCTTGTCGGAGCAACCTGAAGGACGTGCTCGATCGGCTGCCGACGAAACCGGCCAGTCGCATCGATGAGTTGTTGCCGCACCGCTGGCAAGTGCCGGCAACTGCGGGCCGTCTTGGTCAAACCGCGCCGTGATCGACGCACTGAACACCATCGCGGCGCTGATCAACGCCGGCGGCGAGATCACGCTGGGTCACCATGACGCCGTCGGCAAGTGCATCCACAAACACCGTACCTCGTCTTCGAGCGGCGCATGTTCGACGACTGGTTACGCAAGCCCTTTGGCGCGTAAGGACAAACGTGAGAGAGTTGCGGCCCGCATCCAAGACTGAAGGAGGTTCCCATGCAGGTTCACATGCGCTCCCGCGCCTTTTCGCTCATTTCACTGGCCGTGCTGTCCGCCTGCGGCGGCGGCGGCGATGATCCTGCCGCCCGCGAAGACGCGCTCGGCCGGCCCAGCTACAGCGTCGGCGGCACGATCACCGGCGTGGTGTCGCCGCCGTTCGGCGATTCGATCACGCTGTCGCTCGACGGCAGCTACGTCGAGCCGTTCGCGGCGAGCAGCGGCACCTTCACTTTCTCCCGCCGGCTCTTTCACCGCGAGGCCTACAACGTCAGCGTCGCCGGCTCCGTGGCGGGCTACAACTGCAGCGTCACGAGCGGCGGCAGCGGCACGATCAACCGCAGCAACGTCACCGACGTTGTGGTCGCTTGCGTTGAAATCCCGCGTTACGACGTTCCGGTGTCGGTGAGCGGGCTTCCGAGTAGCACCAGCGTCGTGATTCAGAACAACAGCAGCGCGAACCAGATCACCGCGTCGGCCGACGGCTCCTACGCCTTCCCGTTCCGGCAGTACGCTGGGACGAACTACTTCGTGTCGATCGCGACGCAACCGGCCACGGGTTCGTGCACCGTGCCGCAACCTTCCGGGACCGTGCAGCCCGACATACAGCCCATCGCGGTGGTGTGCAAGTAACTCAACTGACGCCGTAAGCGCCCGCGCGGTCGCGATCAGCGTGCCCTGGTCGGGTAGTCGCTGACGCACTAGCGATCGCAATGTGGCCGAGAGCGTGAATTGACAGGGCGGTCATGTCCGGCTGGATTCGCTGCATAGGCGCCGTCAGTAGCCTTCATCCGAGCGTCAGCAACGACGGGTCGATCGCACGCGGCCGACGCAGGCTTGAATGACCGCGATGCGAGTTGAGCGAACGGCCCTCAGCACTCCGAGACATCGATAGACGCACTGGCGCGGTTCTTCAACACGTCCCTGCGACGCTCACCGCGCCTTCGCCACCGCCTGCGCCGCGGACACCGTCTTCATCTTCTGCCCGGTATGCAGCATGTGCACGCCGGCCGTCACCACCGTCTCGCCGCCTTGCAGGCCGCTGGCGATCAGCACGCTGTCGTCCTGCGCGCTGCCCAGCGTCACCGGCCGCGCCGCCACCTGCGACGACTTCTCGTCGATCACCCACACCAGCGGCTGGCCGCCCTTGTCGAGCACCGCGGTCAGCGGCAGGCGGATCGCGCGTTCGCCGTCCACGTCGGCGGCGAACACCGAGGCCGTCATGCCGAGCATCAGGCCGGCGTCGGCGTCTTTCACCGCGATGCGCGCCGAGTAGGTGCGCGTCACGCTGTCGGTGTCGGGGGCGAGCTCACGCAGCGTGCCGCTGTAGGTCTTGCCGCGCCGCGCCCAGGCCGAGACCTGCAGCGACTTGGCGCGCCGCAGTTCATCGACACGCGCCTCGGCGATGCTGATCACGACCTCGCGCTCGCCGTCGGCCGCCACGGTCACCACCGCCTGGCCGGGCGAGACGACCTGGCCGCCCTCGGCGCTGATCGCGGTCACCAGCCCGTCGCGGTCGGCGACGAGATCGGTGTAGCCACGCTGGTTGACCTTGATCGACTGCTGCGCCAGCGCGGCCTTCAACTGCGACTCGGATTGCGCGAGCGCGAGCTTTTGTTGATCGACCTCGGCCTGCGACGCGAACTGGCGGCCGAGCAGCTGCTCGGTGCGCTGCAGATCGACGCGGTTCTGCGCGACGCGGCTCCGCGCCGCATCGACATCGGCCACCGCTGCCACCACGTGCAGCGACTCCTGCGCCGGGTCCAGGCGCATCAGCACCTGGCCGCGCTTGACGTGGCTGCCGACCTCGACCAGGCGCGCCACCACCTTGCCCGAGGTCTGAAAGCCGAGCTTGCTTTCGTAGCGCGCACGGACCTCGCCCGAGTAGCTCGCGCCCACCGAGCCGTTGCTCTGACCGACGACGGCGCTCTTCACCGGGCGCACGTCTTCGTGTACGGCGTCTTGCTTCGGCGCGCAGGCGGCGGCGGCGAGGCTGGCGCCCAGCAGGGCGCCCAGGGTCAGACGGTTCATCGTGTGATCGCTCCTACTTGACGACATAGCCGCGACCTTCGAGGCAGGCGCCGAAGGCGCGATCGAAGGTGGCGCGTTGCTGCGCTTGTTGTTGACGTGCCTGTTGCTGCGCCTGCTGCTGTTGCTGCGAGGCCTGCGCGTTTTGCTGCTGCTGCTTCATCTGGTCGCGCACCGCAGCCCCGAGCACACCGACGGCCGCGCCTTTACCCGCGTTGCCGTTCGTCAACTCGGCGACCGCGGCGCCGCCTGCTGCGCCCTTGACCATGCTGCCGTTCATTGCGCTGGATTCCGTTCGCGCTGAGCCTGTCGAAGCGCTCGCCGTCTGCGGCGCCGGCGCCATCGGATCGAAGCCCGACTGCGACTTGCCCCACTGGAAGCAGGCGTACTTGTCCTGGTCCATCTGCGCCGGGGTCTGGCCCTTGGCGGGGTAGATCACCGGCATCGGCGCCGTGGTGGCCTGCGCCGACAGCGCGGCCGCGGCACACAGCGTCAGCGCGGCACGGCGCCACAACGTGGAGGAGGTTCGCGCGCCCATCAGCGTGCCGACCCGCAGGTGACGCTCTTGCCCGACGCGTCGGTGCAGCCGCCGCTGCGGCTGACGCCCTCGCCCTTGGTGTAGGTCGCCCCGCCGTTGTAGGTGACGCCGGTGTTGGCGTTGGTGGCCGTGGTGTTGCGCTCGCCCGAGGCCGTGCCGTCGGCGTTGCGCGTGAAGCGCTTGCTGGTAGAGCCGGTGCTGCCGTTGGCGGTGCTGAAGCCCGAGTTGCCGTTGGCGACCACGTTGCCGTTGCCGTCGGTGATCAGGCGGCGCGCGCCGGCGGCATCGACGTTGCTGCCGTTGAAGGTGCCGGCCGAGCGGGCACGCAGCACCGGGTCGGCATGGGCAACGGCCGCGCCGAACAGGCACGTCAGGAGGATCGTTGTCGAGAATTTCATGGCGGTGAGTTTCCTTGTCATAGAGATTGCTTTGCTCCCGTTCGCCCTGAGCCTGTCGAAGGGCCTGCTTGCGGCGCAGGGCTTCGACAGGCTCAGCCCGAACGGATGATGTTCGGCTCCACCCGAACGGATGCTGGGCTCAGCCCGAACGTCAGAGAGATTGCTTTGCTCCCGTTCGCCCTGAGCCTGTCGAAGGGCCTGCTTGCTGGGCTTCGACAAGCTCAGCCCGAACGGATGCGGGCTCGGCCCGAACGGCTGCTGGGCTCAGCCCGAACGGATATCTGGTCAGTAGTCGAGGCCGTCGCTGCTGCCGGCCCAGGCCGAGCGCACGGAGCCGAGATCGGCCGAGCCGTCGAGCTCGTCGAGCGACCAGGGCGTGGTGGTCGCGAAGTCGGGGTCGTCGGCGAAGGACTTCATCTCGTCGTCGTGCGAAGTGGCTTGGGGCTTCGGTTTCATGAACGTGACCTCGTTGCGTTGAAGGTGAGTCGTCAGTGTGTTGATGCGCGGTTTCAGCGCGGTTTGCGAAAACGGATTGGCGATGTCAGTTGAAATCGGGTCGCAGGAACAGGCTGGCCAACCACAGCGCCGCGATCAGCGCGTGCAGATAGAAGCCGACGCCGCTGGTGGTCAGCGGGCTCCAGCGCGACGAGGCCGAGAAGCGGTGGAAGCCGAGCGAGGCCGCCAGCTCGTTGCCGCGCTGGCGCAGGCTGTGCCAGTAGGTCGAGGAGCGGTACTCCATGACCAGCAGCGCCAGCGCCACCAGCAGGCCGCCGCACTTCAGCATGTCGATGCGCATCGCGCTCGCACGCACGGCCTGCGACGACAGCGCGGTGACGATGCTGCCTGTCGTGCCGAGCAACAGCGCGAGCTGGTAGAAGCGCAGCGTGGCGTGCTGGCGCATGAAGGCGCAGACGCACTTGTATTCCTCGATGCGCGGGTCGCGGTCGATGCGCTCCGACTCCAGCTCCACCGCCAGCTCACTGCGCATCGCCGGGCACCGGGCAGCGTTGCGTCAGTTGTGGCTTCAGTTCGGCCAGGCGCTTGTCGGCATCGCCCACGGCGCCCTTCGCACTGGCCTTGCGCGCCAGCACGACGAAGGGCACGACGGCCTTCCAGGCGTTGTCGGAATCGTCGGCGGCCTTGCGCCGCGCCTGTTCAACGCGGGCGATCTCGGCTTGCAGTTGCTCGCAGTCGGCGACGGGCGCGGCGGGCGCCGCCAACGCGGGCACCGCCAGCGTGAAGACGACGGCGCTCAGGATGGTGGCGCGCTTCATGGCTGGCTCGCCACAAGAGAGAAGCGCGCGAAGACCTCGCCCACGGCGGCCTCGATCGCCGGGCCGGGCTGCGCGATCGCCTTGGCGTCGAGGCGGCCTTCGGCCACGCCGTGCCACAAGACCGCGTTGCGCTTGGCATCGACGAGATCGATGGCCAGCGTGCCCTGCCGGTAGTCGATGCTTTCGATGTTGTTGTGGCCCCAGCCACGCCAGCCGACGCGGGCCGTCGGCAGCGAGCGGATCTCGACCTTCTCGCTGACGATCAGACGCAGGTTGACGTGCAGGTCGGGCTCGCGCTCGCTGTACACGTAGTGCGCGCGCTCGAGCTGCGCTCGCGTGGCCTGCTTCAGGCGCGCCGCCAGCAGGTCGGTGTACTGCGCCGAGTCGGTCGCGGCCGGCTCGCCGAAGGCGAACGTCTTGTAGTGCGTCAGCTCCGCCGTGATCTTCATGCGGTCGTGGTGGTGTTGGAGGTGGGGGTCGGTTGCCAAAGGTCTTGCCACAGCGATGCGCCGCACAGCAGCGCGAACGCTATGAAGACGACCGGCAAGAGGTTGTCGAGGCAACGGGTGCGTTTCATCGGACGGGCCTTTCAAATCAGGAGAGCTGCTATTGCAGACGCACGCCGTTGCGCCGCGGTTTCGCGCGTTGGACTCACCATTGCGTTTGAAACTAGGGGACGCGCCGTCCATTCGCCGGGTTGGGGATGTGTCGCACGGCACCGCGGCTCAACCATCGGGCCCGTTTCAACACACCGAGGCCGCCACATGCCGATCAATCTCAACGCCGCGCTGTCCTGGAAGAACGCGACGCCCGACGAGCAGCGCATGCTGCAAGCTCTGCAGGGAAACATCCTCAAAGGCCACGGCCGCAAGTTCACCGCCAACATTTTTTTCAAGCTCGATCCGGCCAAGCCGCTCGAATCAAAGCGCTTGCTGCGCGAGTTGGCGAACCACCACCTGACCAACGCGCACCGGCAGTTGCAGGACACCGAGAAGCTGCAGACCACCGGCGAAGGCGGTGCGCCGTTTGCGCACCTGGCGCTGTCGGCCAAGGGTTACGTCGCCCTCGGCATGGCCGCCGCCGCGCCGACGGATGCCGACTTCCAGGCCGGCATGAAAGCGGCCTCGAGCCTTGCCGCGCTCAATGACCCGCCGACGGCGCAGTGGGAGGCGCCGTTCCAGCAGGACTTGCACGGCGTGCTGCTGGCCGCCGACGAAACCGAGAGCAAGACGGCGGCATGGGCGCGCACCCTGGAAGAGTTGATCGTCGATGCCGGCGCCACGGTCGTCCATGTCCAGCACGGCAAGGCGCTGCTCAATGCCGCAGGCGTCGGCATCGAGAACTTCGGCTATGTCGATGGCCGCAGCCAGCCGCTGCTGCTGCAGGAAGACATCGACGAGGAGTCGCTGAAAGCCGGCCGCGTGCGCTGGGATCCGGGCTTCACGCTCGCCGCGGCGCTGGTCGATGATCCGGGCACGGCCGACGCCAACAGCTTCGGCAGCTTCTTCGTCTTCCGCAAACTCGAGCAGGATGTGCGCGGCTTCAAGAAGCGCGAGCATCAGGTCGCCGATATCCTGGGCCTGACCGGCGAAGACCGTGAGCTGGCTGGCGCGATGATCGTCGGCCGCTTCGAAGACGGCACGCCGGTGACGCTGTCCAGGCAAGCGCGCGGCGAGGCGCCGCCGAATGACTTCGACTACACCGGCGACGCCGGCACGCGCTGTCCGTTTCATGCTCACATCCGCAAGAGCAACCCGCGCGGCAGCGGCGGGGCCGAACCGGAGCCAGCGGAGCGCGGCCACCTGATGCCGCGGCGCGGCATCCCTTATGAAGACGCCAAGCGCGCCTTCCATCCCGACGAAGTGCCCGAGGCCGAGACGCTGGCCGAATTCACGGCCAAGGTGGCGCCGCTGCTGCCGACCGGCGGCGTCGGCCTGCTGTTCATGGCCTACAACAGCCTGATCGCCAAGCAGTTCAAGTTCACGCAGCAGACCTGGGTCAACAACAGCGGCTTTCCGTTGCCGGGAACGCATGGCATCGACCCGGTGATCGGCCAGGGGCCCGCCACCCCGAGCCACCAGAAGCTGCCGAAGGAGTGGGACAACCCGGCCGCGGGCAACGCGAACAACGTCAGCTTCTCGGGCTTTGTGAAGATGAAAGGCGGCGAGTACTTCTTTTCGCCGAGCCTGACATTCTTGAAAGACCTTTGAAGGCTGCGCGGCACTGTCGCCCGCCATCGAGTTGCTGGCTTGATTCGCGGCGCGCAGCGCTACCGCACGACTTCCACGCTCACCCCGAAAACATAGCCGGCGCCGCGCTGCGTGACGATGAAGCAAGGCTGCGCCGGGTCGGCTTCGATCTTTCTTCGCAGCCGCAGAATCTGCACGTCGATCGAACGGTCATAGACCTCGGCGTTGTGCAGCCGCGAGAGGTCGAGCAACTGATCGCGCGTCAGCGTGCGCTGCGGCGCCGAGAGAAACGCGGCGAGCAGGCTGAATTCACCGTTGGTCAGTTCGACCGCGCGGCCGTCGGGGCTCTTCAGTCTTCGCAGGCCGACGTTGAGCTCCCAGCCCGAGAAGCGGTACGCGCGCACCTTGCTCATCGCATCGGCGACGCTGGCCTGCGCCTGCGCGCGGCGCAGCAGCGCGCGGATGCGGGCCAGCAGCTCGCGGCTCGAGAACGGCTTGGTCAGGTAGTCGTCAGCGCCGAGCTCGAGCCCCATCACGCGGTCGGCCTCTTCGGCGCGGCCGGTGAGCATCAGGATCGGCATACCGGGCGAGGTCTCGCGCAGGCGGCGCGCGATCTGCAGGCCGTCTTCTTCACCGGCGCGCAGGCGCACGTCGAGCACCACCAGGTCGATCGTCTCGCGGGCCAGCACGTCGTCCATCGTGCGGCCGTCTTGCACCGTGTGACGCGCAGTTCGTTGTCGCCCAGATAGTCGGCGAGCAGCGCACGGATCGATGGGTCGTCATCGACGGCGAGGATGTGGGGCCAGGTCGGGTTCATGGGGACAAAGGCTTCGACAGGCTCAGCCCGAACGGCAATTCAGACCCGGCCCGAACGCAGATGCAAGCATCGTTCACGTGCCACTCGAACGCAAGGCCGACGCCAGCGCGCGCGCGATCTCGCGCCCGGCCAGCGGCTTGGACAGCACGTCGGCCACGCCGATCTCGCGCGCCTGTTGCAGCAGCGCCGGGCTGACGTAGCCGCTCATCAGCACGACGGGCAGGCCGGGGCGCAGGCGGCGCGCAACGGCCGCGAGTTCGCGGCCGGTCAGCGCGGGCATCGATTCGTCGGACAACACGGCGTCGAAGCGCGCCGGCGCGGCGCGCAGCGCGTCGAGCGCGGCAATGCTGGAGACGAAGCCGACCGGCTCGTAGCCCAGCCCGGCCAGCAGCTCTTCACCCAGGCGCACCAGCGGCTCCTCGTCGTCGACCAGCAGCACGGTCTGGCCGTCGCCGCGCGGCGCGTCGTCGGCGACTGCGGCGTCGGCGGCGGGCGCACGGACGACGCCGTGCGCAGGGAGGTAAATCGTGAACGTGCTGCCCTCGCCGGGGCGGCTTTGCACGTCGATGCCGCCGCCGAGGTCGGTGACGATGCCGTGCACCAGCGACAGGCCCAGGCCGGTGCCGACGCCGACTTCCTTGGTGGTGAAGAAGGGATCGAAGATGCGTTCCAACAGCCGCGGCTCGATGCCGCAGCCGCTGTCGGCCACGGCCAGGCGCAGCATGTCGCCCGCCGGCAGCGTGCTCGTCGTCACCGCCAGCGGCGCGGCAAGGCGCTGCGTGTCGAGCGTGACGACGAGCCGGCCTTCGGACCGCATCGCCTGCACGGCGTTGGCGCACAGGTTCATCACCACCTGGTGGATCTGCGTCGCATCGCCGAGCACGCCGGCGTCACCGGCCGCGAGCTTGCGTTCCAGCTTCACGCCGGCCGGCAGCGTGGCCGCGATGCCGTCGAGCGCTTCGTCGACCACCGACTGCACATGCACCGGCACGCGCTCGCCCATGCCGCTGCGGGAGAAGGCGAGGATGCGTTCGACCAGCGACTTGGCGCGCTGCCCGGCCGCCAGCGAGGCGTCGATGTGGCGCCGCTGCGCGCTGCCTTCGGCCGCGCCTTGAGCGCCAGCTCGCCGTAGCCGAGGATCGCCGAGAGGATGTTGTTGAAGTCGTGCGCGATGCCGCCGGCCAGCGTGCCGATGGCTTCGAGCTTCTGCGCCTGGCGCAATTGCTGCTCGAGGCGCTCGCGCTCGGCTTCTGCGCTTGCGCTCGGTGATGTCGACGATGACGCCGGCCATGCGGTGCCCCGCCCATCCGGCCCCGCGAAGCGCTGCGCGCGCTTGAGGACCAGCGCACGCTGCCGTCGGGCGCACGACGCGACATTCGAAGTCCTGGCGCGCGCCGTCGCCGCGGGCAGGTGCCGCGATCAGCTGCGGCACGCGCCGCGGTCGTCCGGGTGGAAGGGAATGCGCGCCAGGCACTCGGCGCGCTGCCGCACGGCTCTTGCCGGCAGGCCGAACAGTTCATTGACGGTGGCGAGACGAACAGGCGGTCGTCGGCCGGTTCCAGACCCAGTGGCCGCCGCGCCAGCCGGTCATCGCCAGCTCTAGCGCTCCTCGCTCTCCGCAGCGCTTCTTCGGCGCGCTTGTGGTCGTCGATGTCGCTGGCCGAGCCGGCCATGCGCAGCGGCTTGCCGTCGGCGTCGCGCACGCAGCGGCCGTGGATGTGGATCCAGCGCCAACTGCCGTCGGGCTGGCGCATGCGGAACTCGCCGACGTAGGCGGCGTGCGGCCGGCGAGATGGTCCTCGATCGCCTGCGGCGCCGCGGCGCGTCGTCGGGGGATGCGGCCGCCGACCCGGCGAAGAAGTCCTCCATCGCGCTGCACTCGGGGCCGCCCGGCGGCAGGCCGAGCATCTCGCGCCCGCGCTCCGAGCCGAAGGCCATGCCGGTGGCGTAGTCCCACTCCCAGATGCCGTCATCGGAGCCGGCCACCGCGTCGGCAAATCGCTGCTCGCTGACGCGCAGCGCTTCTTCGGCGCGCTTGCGCTGCGTGGCATCGACCGTCGAACCCGCCAGCGCAGCGGCGTGCCGTCGGCGTCGCGAAAACATTGCGCGCGGGTGTGGATCCAGCGCACCTCGCCGCTGGCGGGACGACGATGCGGAACTCGTGGTCCAGACGCGGCGTAGGCCGGCCACATGGTCGTTGCGGTTGCGGTGCACGCGCTCGCGGTCGTCCGGGTGCAGCGGCAGGCGGTCGAAGTAGTCGCTGTCGGCCATCGCCTGCGCGCCGCTGGCGAGGCCGAACAGCTCGGCCAGCGTGGCGGAGATGAAGACCTGCTTTGCCGGCATGTCCCACAGCCATGGCCCTCGCGCGAGCCGGTCATCGCGAGCGCGTAGCGCTCTTCGGTTTGGCGCAGGGCGACCTCGGCGCGCTTGCGGGCTCGATGTCGGTGACGGAGCCGGCGAGGCGCAGCGGCGGGCCGTCGGCGTCGCGGGTGCACAGGGCACGCACGCGGATCCAGCGGTACTCCCCTCGGCGCCGCACGCGTACTCCACCTCGTAGGCGGCGTCTGGCCGTCGAGGTGCGCCTGCATTGCTGCGGCGCGGAGCGGCGCATCGTCCGGGTGGTAGGTCAGCAGGCCCTGCAGCTCGTCGAGCGGCTGGGTCTCCGGTTCGAGCGGCAGGCCTTGCAGCTCGCGCGCGCGGGCGATTCGTAGGCGCTGCGAGCCACCAGGTCCCAGTCCCAGACGCCGGTGTCGGAGCCGGCGGCGGCCAGCGCGTAGCGCTCCTCGGACACGGCCAGCGAGGTGCGCGCGGCACCCAGGCGTGCGAGCTGGCGCCACACGGTGGCGATCAGCAGCGCCGCCAGCGCGGCCAGCGCGCAGCGCTGCGCGCGCCGTGCCGATGGCCTGGCTGCGCCATGGCGCA
>CAWFJZ010000027.1:0-49128 GCA_963816315.1 uncultured beta proteobacterium | reverse complement strand
GGCGCACTCAACCGCCCAACGCTGCGATGCCGGCGCGCGCGATCTGCGCATCTTCGCTCGCCTTCACACCGCTCACACCGACCGCACCGACGCAGTGGCCGCCCGACATCACCGGCACGCCGCCTTCGAGCATGCCGCCGCCCGTCGGCGCGCTCAGGAAAGCGCTGCGGCCACCGTTGATCATGTCTTCATAGACTTTGGATTCACGCCGCCCGAGGGCGCTGGTGCGCGCCTTGGCCGGCGCGATCAGCGCCGAAATCGGCGCGGCCCCATCCAGGCGCTGCAGCCACAGCAGATGGCCGCCGTCGTCAACCACGGCGATGGTGACTGCCCAGCGGTGGGCTTTGGCTTCGGATTCGGCGGCGGCGGCGATGCGGCGCGCATCGTCGTCGGTGAGGTACGGCTTTTGTTGCATGGCGGGCCTCGCAATTACGTTGATTCGCCCAATGTAAGGTGCCAGGACGGTTCGATTCCGCCATCGGGCAAGGGGGCATTCGTGACCACGGTGGCGGGGAACTAGAATCTAGTTGCGGGCTCATAGTCCGCACCACTTCATCAACGGAGGCTTGTATATGGACGATCGTCTGCAACCTGTTTACGCCAACAGTGCTGGCTCCGGCGCGCTGAGTGGCGAGCGCAACCGCGTACTGCGCAACACCTACTGGCTGCTCGCGCTGTCGATGGTGCCCACCGTGCTCGGCGCCTGGGTCGGCATGGCCTTCGGCATCAACCAGTTGCTGACGCCGGGCATCGGCCTCGTCGTCTTCCTGGTCGGCGCCTTCGGTTTCATGTTCGCGATCGAGAAGAACAAGAACTCGGCGGCCGGCGTGCCGATCCTGCTCGCCTTCACCTTCTTCATGGGCGTGATGCTGTCGCGCATGTTGGCCCTGGTGATGGGCATGGGCAACGGCGCCAGCCTGATCATGATGGCCTTTGCCGGCACCGGCGCGATCTTTCTCGGCATGGCGACGCTGTCCACGATCATCAAGCGCGATCTGTCGAGCATGGCCAAGTTCATGACCATCGGCGCCATCCTGGTGCTGGTGGCAGGCATTGCCAACTTCTTCATCCAGAGCGGCGCGCTGATGATCACGCTGGCGATGCTGATCATCGGCATCTTCTCGTTCTTCATCCTCTACGACCTGAAGCGCGTGCGTGACGGCGAAGAGACGAACTACATCACGGCCACGCTCGGCGTGTACCTGAGCATCTACAACATCTTCCAGTCGTTGCTGGCGTTGTTCGGCATCGGTGGAAGTAGTGATTGAGGATCGGTCAAGCCGGCACTGACGGGGGCTTCGGCCCCCTTTTCATTGCCGCTCGAAAACCGCGATGCTCTCCACGTGGGCCGTGTGCGGGAACATGTTGACCGCGCCGGCTGCCGTGCAGCGGTAGCCGGCCTGGTGCACGAACAACCCGGCGTCGCGTGCCAGCGTGGCCGGGTTGCAGCTGACGTACACGATGCGTGACGGCGGCTGCCAGGCCGCAGCGGACTGCACGAGATCGGCGGCGGCTTTGGCCAGCGCGAAGGCGCCTTCACGCGGCGGATCGACCAGCCACTTTTGCGCCGCGCCGTCGGCCATCAAGGCATCCGGCGTCAACTCGAACAGGTTGCGTGCCGCGAAGCCAGCCTCGATGCCGTTGCGCCGCGCGTTGTCGCGCGCGCGCTGCACCAGCGTGTCGCTGCCCTCGATGCCGAGCACCTCGCGCGCGCGTGTGGCCAGCGGCAGCGTGAAGTTGCCCAAGCCGCAGAACCAGTCGATCACGCGCTCGTCGCGCTGCACTTCGAGCAGGCCGACCGCACGCTGCACGAGCACGCGGTTGATGTGCGGATTGACCTGCGTGAAGTCGGTCGGCTTGAACGGCATCGTCACGCCGAACTCGGGCAAGGCGTAGGCGAGTTCGGGACCGCCGTCATCGAGCAGATGCACGGTGTCCGGCCCTTTGGGTTGCAGCCACCACTGCACGCCGTGTGCAGCACCGAAGTCGCGCAGCCGCTGCCGGTCTTCGGCGCTCAACGGTTCGAGGTGACGCAGCACCAGCGCGACGACCTCGTCGCCCATCGCCAGTTCGATCTGCGGCAGCGTCTCTCGCGCCTGCATCGACATCACCAACTCGCGCAGCGGCATCAGCATCGCGCTGACCTTCGGCGGCAGCACTGCGCAGGTCTGCATGTCGGCGATGTAGCGTGACTTGCGCTCGTGAAAGCCGACCAGCACCGTGCCCTTCTTGGCGACATGGCGCACCGACAACCGCGCGCGATAGCGGTAGCCCCAGGCCGGGCCTTCGATCGGCCGCAGGATGCGTTCGGCCTTGACCTTGCCGAGATGCCAGAGGTTGTCTTCGAGCGTGCGCTGCTTGACCGCCACCTGCGCGGCTGGATGCAGGTGCTGCATCTTGCAGCCGCCACACGCGCCGGCATGCAGACCGAAGTGCGGACACAACGGCCGCACGCGCTGCGAACTCTCGCGCGCGATCTGCGTGAGCGTGCCTTGCTCCCAGTTGTTCTTGCGCCGGTGCACCTGCACCTGCACACGCTCGGTCGGCAAGGCGCCTTCGATGAAGACCACCTTGCCCTCGGCGTTGCGCGCCACGCCTTGCGCATCGAGGTCGAGGGACTCGACCTCGAGCCACTCGCTCTCCATCGTCATTGCCAGGCAGCCAGGTACTCGACCCAGTGAGGTTCATCGCTCGCCGTGAGCGATTCGCGTGCCAGCGCGAGCTCGCGCTCATGCTCGGCCCCGGTGAAGCCGCCGCGCATTTTCTGAAAGCGGCAGTACAAGAGCCAGGTGTTCATCACGTCGGTTTCGCAATAGCGGCGAATCTCTTCCAACTTGCCTTCGAGAAACGCCGGATAGACCTGCGAGCCGTCCATGCCCAACTTGCCGGGCAGCCCGCACAGCTTGGCCATGGCGTCCAGCGGCGCGTTGGCGCGCGGCTGGTACAGCGCCAACAGATCCATCATGTCGAGGTGGCGCATGTGATAGCGCGAGATGTAGTTGTTCCACTTGTACTCGCGGTCGTCTTCGCCCATGTCCCAGTATTTGTCGGCGACCACGCCGTGTTTCAGCCCGCGGTAATGCAGCACCGGCAGGTCGAAACCGCCGCCGTTCCAGCTAACGAGCTGTGGTTGGTGCTTCTCGATCTTGTCGAAGAAGGTCTGGATGATCACGCCCTCTTCAGCCCCGCTGCGATCGGCGAACGACTGCACCGTCAGCCCCTTGGCGCTGCGAAAGACGCAGGAGATGACGAGCACGCGCTGCAGGTACAGCGGCAGCATGTCGCTCTTGCCGCTGGCTTTGCGCTCGGCCTGTTCGGCGGCATAGACCTCGGCGTCGGCAAGCGCGGTGTCGGCGCCGCGCAGGGCGCGCAGTCCATCGACATCGGGAATGGTCTCGATGTCGAAGACCAGGACCGATGCGCTCAAAACACCGAGTCGCGGTCGATGCCGCGGCGCTGCATGTGGCGCTTCAGCTTGACCAGCGCCTCCTGCTGGATCTGACGCACGCGCTCACGCGTCAGGCCCAGGCGCTCGGCCAACGCCTCGAGCGTTTCCGGTTCGCGGTTGTAGAGGCCGAAGCGGCCGGTCAGCACTTCGCGTTCGCGCTTGCTGAGCTCGAGCATTTCGCTCTCGATCAGCGATTCGAGTTCGTGATGCAGCAGCGTGTCTTCCGGATCGTCGTGGCCGTCGCCGGCCACACCGTCGAGCAGCGACTCGCCGCCGCCGTCGCCGTCACGCGCCAGATCGCGCGGCGCGTCTAGCGAGGCCGGCTGCTCGGCGTAGCGCAGCAGATCGGTCACCTCTTGCACCGCGCGGCCGAGCCTGTCGGCAATGCGCTCCACACGCACCGGCCGATCGTCCGTTTCGCCGGCCAGCGCGCGTTCGCCTTCAAGCGCTCGGCGCGCGCGCAGCACCTGATTCAACTCGCGCACCACGTGCACGGGCAATCGCACCAGACGCGCCTGATGCATGATCGCGCGCTCGATGGCCTGGCGGATCCACCACGAGGCGTAGGTGGAAAAGCGAAAGCCGCGCTCGGGTTCGAACTTGCCGGTGGCATGCATCAAACCGAGATTGCCTTCTTCGATCAGGTCGGTCAGCGGCAGGCCGCGGCCGAGGTAGTTCTTGGCGATGCTGACGACCAGGCGCAGGTTGCGCTCGATCATCGACTGCCGCGCCGCGAAGTCGCCGGCGCTGGCGCGCACGGCCATCGCGTACTCCTCTTCCGGCGTGAACAGCGGTGCACGGCGAATCTCGCGCAAGTAGGTTTGCAGCGTGTCGGCGGCGTTGCCATCCTCGGCGGCAATCTCGGCTGCGGGCAACTCGGCCAAGACCTCGATCGGCACCACCGCGCCACTCGACCCCGCCAGCGCCGCGAGCGCAGCGCCGTCATCGGGGTCGTGCGGTCGCACGGTCATCGCTAACGCGGCGGCAGCAGACGCGCCGGATCGATCGGTTTGCCCAGGCGGCGGATCTCGAAGTGCAGTTGCACCCGCTCGGCGTCGCTCGAACCCATCTCGGCGATGCGCTGCCCGCGGCGCACCGCCTGGTCCTCCTTGACCAGCAGCGTCTGGTTGTGCGCGTACGCGGTCAGATAGCTGTTGTTGTGCTTGACGATGACAAGGTTGCCGAAGCCGCGCAGACCCGAGCCGGCATAGACGACGCGGCCGTCGGCTGCGGCCAGCACCGGATCGCCGGCCTTGCCGGTGAAGACCAGGCCCTTGTTGCGGCCTTCGTCGAACGGCGCGGCCACCGCCGCCGTCGATGGCCAGGCCCAGGCCACGTCATCGTCGGCATCGCGCGGTGCAGCCGGTGGTGCGGCGGGCGCCTGCGCAGCCGGCGGCGTGGCCGCGGCGACCGGCGCCGGCACGGCCGCGGGCGGCGTTGGTGAAGGGGTCGTTGTCGGTGTCGTTGCCTGCGTCGGCACCGCGGCGGGCGCCGACGCCGCGCCGTTGATCGGCTTGGCCTCGAGCGGCCGCGTATCGACCTTGGCCACGGTGACGCCGCGCGCCGCGGCGGCCGACGCATCGACGCCGGGCGGCACGACGCGCAAGACCTGCCCGACTTCGAGCACGTTCGGGTTGTCGATGTTGTTCCAGCGCGCGATGTCGCGCCAGCTCTGCCCGTTCTCCAGCGCGACGCGGATCAACGTGTCGCCGGGCTTGACAGCGTAGAAGCCGGGCTTGCCGAGGTTCTCGATGCCGGGCAACGGTTTACCGGGCGCTTCACTCGTCGCCGGCGTCACGGCGCCAACCGGTGCCGTCGTTGCAGCGCGCGGCGCCGAACGGTCTTCCACCGGCGCGCGATTCAACGACGTGCCGCAACCCGCCAACAACGCGGCGGCCATGACCACGACACACCCACCCAGGCGCGACATCGACGCGCGCCGATGCAATCCACTGCGCAACAAATCACTCGTGATGTTCATGCTGTGCCCGATCTTAACGGCACGAAGCGCACCGCATCGCGCTCGTGTCGTGACCAGCCGTTCTCATGTCGATCGACGGTGACGAGCACCTGTTCACCGCGGCCGTCGGCCTGCGTCGGCGCAACGAGCCGGCCGCCGACGGCGAGCTGATCGAGCCAGGCTTGCGGCAAGTCTTCACCGCCGGCGGCGCAGACGATGGCGTCGTACGGCGCGTTCGGCGCATGACCGAGACGGCCGTCGCCATAGACCAGGCGCAGGTTCGAGCGCCGCATCGACGCCAGGTTGTCGCGCGCCTTGTCGTGCAAGGGCCGCAGGCGTTCGACGGAGATGACCAACGTGGCCATCTGCGCCAGCAGCGCCGCCTGATAGCCGCAGCCGGTGCCGATCTCGAGCACGCGGCCGAGGTGCGGTGCGCTGCCGCGCGCATCGAACAGCAGCGACAACATGCGCGCCACCACCGAAGGTTTGGAAATCGTCTGGCCGTGGCCGATCGGCAAGCTCGTGTCTTCGTAGGCTTGCGCGACCAGTGCGGCATCGACGAACTGATGCCGCGGCACCGCGGCCAGCGCATCGATCACCGGCCGGCAGGCCAAGCCTTGTGCGCGCAGCCGCTCGACCATGCGCGAGCGCACCCACTGCGAATCGAGGCCGACGCCGCTCGGCGCCGGCGCAGCCGGCGTTGCGGCGGCCTTGCGCTGCGGCGCGCTCTTGCGGCCGACACGATCGAGCGCCAGCGGAAAGCGCGGCGGCGATTTGGTCATTGGTGCACCCTCGCGCTGCGCGCGGTCCCGCCGAGCGGGACGGAGCGCTTCCTCCGGAGCGGCCGAGCGGGCGCGCTCATGCCCGCGCGTCGCGGTGCAACACCCCCGACCAATCGCCGAGCGTCGCGTGATCCGTCAGATCGACCTGCAGCGGCGTGATCGACACGCAGCCCACGGCCGTGGCGTGAAAGTCCGTGCCTTCGCCGGCCTCGC
The DNA here is from genome assembly GCA_963816315.1 of uncultured beta proteobacterium. Lineage (GTDB taxonomy): Bacteria > Pseudomonadota > Gammaproteobacteria > Burkholderiales > Burkholderiaceae_C > CADEEN01. Next base: position 42,725 of record CAWFJZ010000027.1, on the reverse strand, counting down.
GCGCATCGCCGGCCGGGCCGATCCAGTAGATGGCCTCGCCGCGCGGGCTTTTTTGCTGGATCACCGGCTCGCTGGCATGGCGCCGGCCGAGGCGCGTCACGCGGTGCGGCAGTTGCAGCGCATCGGCGCGGTTGGGAATGTTGACGTTGAGCAGGAACGGCCGCGCCGGTTGGGTCGAGGCCAGCACCGCCTCGACGACCGATCGCGCCACCGCTGCGGCCTCGTCCAGATGCGCCCAGCCTTTTTCGACCTGCGAGAACGCGATCGACGGAATGCCGAACAGAAAACCTTCCATCGCCGCAGCGACGGTGCCCGAGTACAGCGTGTCGTCGCCCATGTTGGCGCCGTTGTTGATGCCGGACAGCACGAGGTCCGGACGCTGCGGCAGCAGACCGGTCAGCGCCACGTGCACGCAATCCGACGGTGTGCCGTTGACATAACGAAAGCCGTTGATGCCGCGGTACAGCGACAGCGGACGGTGCAGCGACAGCGAGTTCGACGTGCCGCTGGCGTTCTGCTCGGGCGCGATGACGTCGATCTCGCCGAGCCCCTCCATCGCTTTGACCAGAGCCGCGAGGCCGGGGGCGAGGTAGCCGTCGTCGTTCGCAATCAGTATTCGCATCGCAAGATTGTATGCAGTCGCGGCGCGTGCCTATCATCGCGTCATGCAGCAACACGAGGAGAGTGCGATGCACGCTTGGCTATGCGAGCAACCCACGGGCGTCGATTCGCTGCGCTGGTGCGAGCGGCCGACGCCGCAGCCGGCGGCCGGCGAGGTTCGCATCGAGGTCCACGCGGCGAGCCTGAACTTCCCCGATCTGCTGACGGTGCAGAACAAGTACCAGATCAAACCGCCGCTGCCGTTCGTGCCCGGCAGCGAGTTCTCCGGCATCGTGCAGGCGGTCGGCGACGGCGTGCGCAACGTCGAGCCCGGCGACGCGGTGGCCTCGATCGGCGCGGCCGGCGGCTTTGCGACGCACGCCTGCGTGCCGGCATCACAGTTGATCCCGCTGCCGCCGGGCTTCGATCTCGACGACGGCGCGGCCTTTGCCTTCACCTACGGCACCGCGCACCACGCGCTGATCGACCGCGGCGCTCTGCGCAGCGGCGAGACCGTGCTCGTGCTCGGCGCGGCCGGCGGTGTCGGCAGCGCTGCGGTGCAGGTCGCCAAGGCGGCCGGCGCGCGTGTCATCGCCGCGGTGTCGTCGGCCGACAAGGCCGCCTTCTGCACCGAGCTCGGCGCCGACATGAGCATCGACCTGTCGCACCAGGACCTGCGCGGCGCGCTCAAGGCCGCGCAGGCGAGCCCCGATGTCGTGCTCGATCCGGTTGGCGGCGACCTCGCCGAAGCGGCGTTCCGCTCCATCGCCTGGCGCGGCCGCTACCTCGTCGTCGGATTCGCCGCCGGGCCGATTCCTGCGTTACCGCTGAACCTGGCGCTGCTCAAGGGTGCGTCGATCGTCGGCGTGTTCTGGGGCGACTTCGCGCGCCGCGAGCCGAAGGCGTTTGCGCAAGGTCTGGCGCAATTGTTCGCCTGGTACGCGCAGGGCAGCGTCAAACCGGCGATCGACACGAAGCTGGCGATGACCTCGCTGCCCGAGGCCTACGAGCGCATGGCGTCGCGCCGCGTACACGGCAAATTGCTGGTCGTCAACCACCCCGCCTGACGACGCTTACTGCCGCTGCGCGGCACCCCCCCGAGGAAGGACAAGCCACCTCGGCAACGCCCTTCGCTGGCTTGTGCACCCTGCGCATTGCGCTACGATGGGCTTGGCTCAAGAAGGGATGGCGACGATGACAGTCAAGGTCTTGATCCTCGAAGACAACCCGGTGGCGCGTGCGTTCCTGTGCCGTGTCGTGCGCGACAGCTTCAGCGACGTGATCGCGATCACCGAAGCCGGTGACCTCGAAGGCGCACGCAAGCAGATCGCACTGGCCGGTGGCGGCAGCGGCTTGCACGGTACCGATCCGTACAAGCTGATCCTGGTCGATCTGGAGTTGCCTGACGGCAACGGCATGGACCTGCTCGCCGAGCTGGTGCACTACCCGGCCACGAAGATCGTGACCACGCTGTACTCCGACGACGACCACCTGTTCCCGGCGCTGCAGCGCGGCGCAGATGGCTATCTGCTCAAGGAAGACCGCTTCGAGGTGCTGGTCGAAGAGCTGCAGAAGATCGTGCGCGGCCAGCCGCCGCTGTCGCCGGCGATCGCGCGGCGGCTGTTGACGCATTTCCGCAGCGGCAATGACCACGACAGCAACGCCCCGGGCCATGGCCTGTCATCGTCGGGGCTGCAAGCGAACAAGCCGGTGCCGCTGGTCGAAAAGCCGCTCGACCACGAGCGCCTGACGCCGCGCGAAAGCGAAGTCCTGACCTACCTCAGCAAGGGCTTCACGATCAAGGAGATCGCCAACCTGATGGGCATCAAGTGGTTCACCGTCAACGACCACATCAAATCCATCTACAAGAAGTTGAACGTCTCCAGCCGCGCCGAAGCCGCCGTGCTGGCGAGCAAGCAGGGTCTGGTCTAGGGCCTGTTAACGCTATCGGAGGACTCGCGTCTTGGCTGCGCTGCCTCCCCCTGCACCATTGACCAGCACCGCGCAAGCCGCCGACCTCACCGACAGCGGCTGGGAACGGCGCTCGCGCAACCGCTCGCCTTCCGCACGCTGGATCGGCTGGCGGCTGCGCGGCCTCGTGCTGGCGGCGCTGCTCGGTTGCCTGGCGATGTTCGCGCTCATCCGCGCGCTGGCGCAGCAGCCGGTGCTCGAGCAACGGCTGGCGGTCGATGAGCGCGGCGTGTTGCGCCTGGCCGGCCCGGCGCCGCAGCCCGCGCTCCAGTTCCTGGTCGATGCCCAAGGCCGTGCGCAGCCGATCGACCGCCTGCTGATCGCACGCTCGTCGCGCTGGCTGGTCAGCGAGGCCGAGCGCCAAAGCCATCTCCGACAACACGACGCTCTGGCCGCAGCGCTGACACGCGGCCGCGTGCAGTTCATCGACAGCGACGGCCAGCACCACCTCATCGCTGCCGCGCCGCGCGGCGCGGTCGGCCTGGGCTGGGTGTTCTGGTTGTTGTCCACGCTGGCGCTGCTGCTGTACCTGGTGGCGATGGTGGTGGTGATGGCGCGGCCCGGACGGCGCAACACGCTGTACACGCTGATGGCCTTCGCCCAGGCCGGCAACCTGATGTTCCTGGCCGTGTTGTCGGCGCCGGCCATCGGCTGGAGCGAAGGCTTCATGCGCTGGGAGCACGACGCGCGCACGCTGTTCGATCTGCTGACCGCCGGCGCGCTGGTGCAGGTCTCGAACCTGCACCCGCGCCGCTTGCCGCAGGCGGCGCAGCGGGCTGCGCTGGCGTGGGCGCTGCTGGCCGCCGTGGGCGCATGGGCGTTGTGGATGCGCGCGCCGTCGGCATGGTGGTGGACCCAGGGCGCACTCATCGCCGCCGGCCTGGTGGCCGTGGCGCAGTTGGCGTGGATGCAGAAGCGTGAGCCGCATCCGCTGGCGGTGCAGTTGCAGCGCTTCGCGCTGCTGGCCATCGGCGGATTGCTGTTGCTGACGATCAGCGTCGCCGGCCTCGGCCCCGAGCTCGACCCCAGCGGCCAGGCCCCCGTGCTGGGCTCGACGATGTGGGTCGTCTTCCTGTCGGTGATGCTGCTGATGCTGCCGTTCTTGTCGCGCACGCAGCACCTGATGCGCGAGTTCTCGCTGGTGGCCGGCGTCAGCACCGTGGGCACCGCGCTCGACCTGCTCTTCGTCGCCGTGTTCTCGCTCGGCGGCTTTGCTTCGTTGACGCTGGCGCTGTTCATCTCGCTGGCGGTCTATGCCGCGGCGCGGCAATGGCTGATGACGCAACTGATCTCGCGCAAGCGCATCTCCACCGAGCGCATGTTCGAGCATGTCTATCGCATGGCGCGCGAGGTGCAACTGCAGCCGCAAAGCGCCGCCGAGCAACTGCGCCGGCTGATGCGCGAGCTGTTCGATCCGATCGAAGCGCGCGTCGCGGCACGGCGCACGCAGCGCTCGCAGGTGCTCAGCGACGGCACGCAGCTCGTCGTGCCGGTGCCCGAGCTGCGCGCGTCCGACGGCGCCATGCCCGGCGCCATCGTGCTCGGGTTTGCCGACCGCGGCCGGCGCATGTTCACCGAAGAAGACGCGCGCCTGACCGACCGCGTGGTCGATCTGATCGCGCGCGCCGTCGCCTTCGACCAGGCCGTCGAGCATGGCCGCATGGAAGAACGGGCGCGCATCGCGCAAGACCTGCACGACGACATCGGCGCGCGCCTGCTGACGCTGATGTACAAATCGACGACGCCGGAGATGGAAGACTACGTTCGCCACACGTTGAAGGATCTGAAGACGCTGACGCGCGGCCTGGCGGCGCCCAACCACCCGCTGACGCATGCCGTGGCCGAGTGGAAGGCCGACATCACGCAGCGCATGTCCGACGCCGGCTGCGAGCTCACCTGGTCTTTCACCTGCGATCACGATTTCGACTTGAGCGTCGTGCAATGGTCTGCGCTGACGCGGGTGCTGCGCGAGCTGGTCAGCAACGTGCTCGCGCATGCGCAGGCGACGTTGCTGCAGATCGAAATCCAGTTCGAGCGCGGCACGCTGACGCTGGCCGTCAGCGACGACGGCGTCGGCCGCGAGCCGCAGGGCTGGTCGCACGGCCTGGGCCTGGGCGGCGTGCGCAAGCGCGTCAAGCAACTCGGTGGCGACGTCGCCTGGCTCGAGAGGCAGCCGCAAGGCATCGTCTGTCGCGTCTCGGTGCCGGGCTTGGCCAGCACCGCGTGGCGGCCGACGTGACGACCACCCCGGAGCGGCTGACGCCGCTGCCCCTCAAGGGGCACCGCCAGCGGCCTGGCAAAGCCAGTTCCGCGGCGGTCGCGCGGGAAACACCTGGCCAACGATGAGCGGGCCCTACTCCGTCTTTGCCCCCGGCACCGGCCCGGCGCCGAAGTGCAGCACACGCGCTTCGTCTTCGCTGAGCAGGCACTCGAACAGGCTTTCGCCGTCGTAGCCGCCCTGGCGGTTGCGCGGGTTGATGGAGAGGCCGTAACTGCGCGCGGCGATCAGCTCGGCGTGCACGCGCCAGGCCTTGGCGCCGAGGTAGCGCACCGAGGCGATGCGCAGGTCTTGCGGATCGGGGAATGCCGTCCAGTTGCGCGCATGCGATTCGCACAGCGCCGCGCCGCGCAGCGGCGCCGCGCCGGCATCGGTCGCCGTGCTGCCGGCGACACGTTTGCCGTCGGTGCATGGCTGCTGTTGAAACGTGACCCGTCCATTGGCCTCGCAGCGGTAGGTTTGCGCCACCGCCGGCGACGCGCACGAGACGAGCGCAAGCAACAGGAAGAGCACACGCCGGCTCATCAGGCAACCTCCGTGCTTCGCACTGCGGTCAATTCGCCCTTCGGGCGGCCGGGCGGGCTCATGCGATCAGCAGCGCGCGAAAGTCGTTGACGTTGGTGAACGTCGGCCCGGTGACGACCAGATCGCCGAGTGACGCGAAAAAGTTGTAGGCGTCGTTGGCGTCGAGCCGCGCGCGTGCCGACAGGCCGATCGCCGCAGCACGCGCCAAGGTGTCGGGAGTGACGATCGCGCCGGCGTTGTCTTCGATGCCGTCGATGCCGTCGGTGTCCGCCGCCAGCACGTGCACGCCGGGCTGCCCCTGCAGCGCCAGCGCGCAGCCGAGCAGGAACTCGCTCGCCCTGCCGCCGCGGCCGCCTTTGCTCTTGACCGTGACCGTGGTCTCGCCGCCGGACAGGATGACGCAAGGCTTGGCGAACGGCGCGTTGCGCCGCGCCACCTGCCGCGCCAGCGCCGCATGCACCTGACCGACGATCCGCGACTCGCCTTCGATCTCGTCGCTGAGGATGTGCGCTTCGACGCCGGCCTGCCGCGCCAGCGCCGCTGCGGCTTCGAGGCTCATCTGCGGCGTGGCCATCATCTGCAGCGTGTTCTGCGCAAAGCGCGCATCGCCGGGCTTGGGCGACTCGTACGCGCCGTCCTCGAGCCCCGCACGCGCGGCCGGCGGCAGCACGATCTGCAAGCGATCGAGGATCGCCAGCGCCTCGGCGCAGGTGGTGGGGTCGGGCAGCGTCGGGCCGCTGGCGATGACGTCGGGCACATCGCCGGGCACATCGGAGATGAGCAGCGTGTGCACTCGCGCCGGCGCGCAGGCGGCGGCCAGGCGTCCGCCCTTGATGGCCGACAGGTGCTTGCGCACGCAGTTCATCTGATCGATCGACGCGCCACTGGCCAACAAGTCGCGGTTGATCTGCTGCTTGTCCTCGAACGACAGACCCGGCGCCGGCACCGACAGCAGCGCCGAGCCGCCGCCGGAGATCAGCGCGATCACCAGATCGTCAGCCGAGAGGCCCCGCACCGCCGCCAGCATGTCGATCGCGCCTTGCCGGCCGGCGTCGTCGGGCACCGGATGCGAGGCTTCGCGAACCTCGATGCGGCCGGGCTGGCTTCGATACACCGGCGGCACATGGTGGTAGCGCGTCAGCACCAAGCCAGCGAGCGGCGCGTCGGCCGGCCACAGCGCGTCGAGCGCCGCCGCCATCGCGCCGCTGGCCTTGCCGCCGCCGATGGCGATGGTTCTGCCTCTTCGGCGGCGAAGGCAGGAACTCGCCCATCACGACCGCCGGCTGTGCGCGAGCCACAGCGGCGTCGTACAGAGCGCGCAAGAACGCGCGTGGGTCGGCGTGGGGCGAAGGTGTTGGGCTCATGGCCCGCAAGTGTCGCCCAATCAGCGCACGTGGTCGCCGCCCCAGAGACTTTCGAGATGCGGAAAATTCCAATCCGTGCGCGACTCGCGGCCCGTGATGCGGTCGTTGCTCTTCGCGAGGTCCAGACGCCGGGCCTCGATCGGCAGGTTGCTCTGCGTCGAGAAGAACACCTTGACCACCGGCGTCGTCAGCGACTGCGCGTTCTGCTCCACCACCACGGCCAATCGTCCCGAGGCCAGCCGCACCAGCGAGCCGGTGGGGTAGATGCCCAGGCTCTTGACGAAGGCCGAGAACACATCGGCGTCGAAGTGGCCCTGCCAGCTCGCCATGCGCGCGATCGACTCGGCCGGGTCCCAGCCGGCTTTGTACGGCCTGTCGGAAGTGATCGCGTCATAGACGTCGCAGACCGCGCCCATGCGCGCGAACAAGGTGATCGCGTTGCCCGCGAGCTTGTGCGGGTAGCCGCTGCCGTCGAATTTTTCGTGGTGGTGAAGGCAGACGTCGAGCACGGCGTCGCTGGCGCCGCCGCCTTCGATCAGCATCGCATGGCCGCGCTCGGGATGGCTGCGCATGACCGCAAATTCTTCGTCGCTCAACTTGCCCGGCTTGTTGAGAATCTCGCTCGGCATCAGCGCCTTGCCCATGTCGTGCAGCAGGCCCGCGAGCCCGGCCTCCTTGCACTGCGCTTCGGACAAGCGCAGCGTGCGGCCGAGCGAGACCATCAGCGCGCATACCGCCACCGAATGCATGTAGCTGTAGTCGTCGGCCGTCTTCAGCCGCGCCAGGCTGACCAGCGCGCCGGGGTTGCGATAGACAGACTCTGCGATGTCGTTGACGAGCGGCCGGCAATGCTCGGCGTCGATGGCCTTGCCCAGGCGTGCTTCGTTGAACATCGAGGCCACGGCGTCCTTCGAACGGCGGCACAACGCCGCGGCGCGGTCCAGTTCGTTGCCGAGGTCGGTTGCTTCCAACGCTGCGCGCCGCGCGGCCGGCCGGGTGCGAGGCAACGCGGCATCGCGTTTCGGCGCCACCGTCGGGAGCGACTGGCGACGCCACGTCGGCGCCGAGGCTGGCGTCGATCCAGCATTCGCGCACGCAACTGGCCGCGATCGCGGCCAGGTCGGCCGCGTCGCTGAGCGTGAATCGCGTGCGCCAGAACGGATGGTCTATCCACGCCGCTTCGAAGCTGTGCAGGTGCATGCCAAGCCGAAGCTCGCTGACGGGAATCTTCTTCAGCATGCGGCGATTTTCAGTCGCGACAGCGCAGTCGATCGCTCGAACAAGGTCCGCCGCGGCCGGTTGTTTGCAGTCTCTGCCGCTACACTGCCGCGCCTTTGCCGGTGGGATAACGACTTGTCATTGCATCAGACCGCTTCCGGCCGCGTCGCCTTCGAGGCGCCGGCCCGCGACACCGCGGGTCAAGAGACTTACTACCCGCAACTGGACGTCCTGCGGTTCGTCCTTGCCACCGCCGTGGTCGTCGAGCATGCGGGCTTCGCCGTCTGGGACCAGACCGGGACACTGGCGGTGCAAGTATTCTTCGCCCTCAGCGGCTGGTTGATCGGCGGCATTTTGCTGCGCTGCGAATCGCGCGACCTTGCGCGATTTTTCTTCAACCGCGTCACGCGAATCTGGATCCCGTACTTCCTCATGCTGGCGCTGCTGATCGCGCTGTCACTGTGGCGCGACGGTGCGTCGGTGGATCTGGCTTGGGCAAAGTTCGTCTTCTACAAGTTGACCTTCGTCTATAACCTGTTCGGCTTCTCGCACTACGCGCAGTCGGCCGCACAGATGCCGTTGGAGGGCACGGGCCACCTGGTGTGGAGCATCGCCGCGGAGGAGCAGTTCTATCTCGTGGCGCCGCTGCTGATCGTGTTGTTACCGCGCGCCTGGGGGCGACAGCCGCTGTTCTGGGCGGCGGTCTATGCGTTCGTGATGTGGTTGTCGTGGTTCTTCTTTGCTGCCATCAGCCTGGGCGTGCTGGCGGCGTGCGTGGCACAACAGGCAGGCGCATGGCACCAATCCGGCGCGGCGCGCCGGTTGCTGATCGGCGTGGCCGCCGCGCTGCTGGCAGCGATGGTCACGGGCCACGTGCCCTACCCGATCGGCCAACCGATTCTTGCCGTTGCCACCGTGCTCGCCCTGGCACAACCGGGTGCGGGCACGGCGCTGGGCCGATTCATCGGCGGCATCTCGTACCCGCTGTACCTTCTGCATTGGATCGGCTTGTTCGCCGCCAATGCGCTGTCTTCGCGGTTGGGCGGCCGTGACAGCCTGGCCGTTCATTCGCTGGCGGTGCTGCTGGCATGGGTGGTCGCCGGCGCGTTCTATGTCCTCGTCGATCGCACCATCCAACGCCGCCGCTCGCAGTGGTTCACGCCGGCACGCGGCCGGGCGGCCATGGCGGCTGCTTATGGCCTCACGTCGATCGGCCTGATCGGCGCGCTGGCGCTGCGAACGTCGGGCTTAATCGGCGCAGCCTGATCAGGATGGATGGCCGGCGACGTGACCCGGGATCGCCGGCACGTCGATGCGAACGTCGCCGCATTGCGCGCGCATACGCAGCGCGTGATCCATCACCACCAGCGCCAGCATCGCCTCGGCGATCGGCGCGGCGCGGATGCCGACGCAGGGGTCGTGGCGGCCATGCGTCTCGACGCTGGTCGGCTGGTTGTGGCGATCGATCGACTGCCGCGGCAGGCGGATCGAACTCGTCGGCTTGATCGCCAGCGTGACGATCAGATCCTGCCCGGTCGAGATGCCGCCGAGCACGCCGCCGCTGTGGTTGCTGGCGAAACCTTGCGCCGACAACTCATCGCCATGCTCGCTGCCGCGTTGCGCGACGACCTTGAAGCCGTCGCCGATCTCGACACCCTTGACGGCGTTGATGCCCATCATGACGTGGGCAATGTCGGCGTCGAGCTTGTCGAACAGCGGCTCGCCCAGACCCGGCGGCACGTTGCGCGCGCGGCAGACGATCTTCGCGCCGACCGAGTCGCCGGACTTGCGCAGCGCGTCCATCGTTGCTTCGAGCAAGGGCACGAGGCTGGCGTTCGGCGCGAAGAACGGGTTGGCGTGAATGTGCTCGGCCGACTCGAATGGAATCTCGATCTCGCCCAACTGCGCCATCCAGGCTTCGAAGCGCACGCCGTGATGTTCATGCAGCCACTTCTTGGCCACCGCGCCGGCCGCCACCATCGGCGCCGTCAGCCGCGCCGATGCGCGCCCCCCGCCGCGCGGATCGCGCAGGCCATATTTGCGCCAGTAGGTGTAGTCGGCGTGGCCGGGCCGAAAGGTGTCGAGCAGATTCGCGTAATCCTTGCTGCGCTGGTCGGTGTTGGGGATCAGCAGCGCGATCGGTGTGCCGGTGGTCTTGCCTTCGAAGACGCCGGAGAGGATCTGCACTTGGTCGGCCTCTTGGCGCTGCGTGACGTGTCGGCTGGTGCCGGGCTTGCGGCGGTCGAGGTCGGGCTGGATGTCGGACTCGCTCAAGGCCATCCCCGGCGGGCAGCCGTCGATCACACAACCGATCGCCGGGCCGTGGCTCTCGCCGAAATTGGTGACGCAGAAGAGGTGGCCGAGGGTGCTGCCTGACATGCAGGCATTCTATTGACGTGCGGCTTGCGGCCAGTTGCTGCCGTTCGCGGCCGGCCGGTTTCGATCGAGCTGATAGCCATCCAGGGGATGTGCAGGGAATCTCCTTAGCGCCCGCCAGTCGCGTTTTTGGCAGTCTCGCCGTGGTCGCCTTGGGCAAATAGGTGGCTACGGGAGGAAGTTCTTGAATATCGTCGAACCGCTGCAAATGCGGGTTGTTGTTTGCGCCGCGCCAAGAACTTTGGTTCGTCTGAAGTTGCTGTGTGCCAGCCTTGCTGTGCTTGCAGCCAGCGCCTGCGGTGGCGGCGGCGGGGGTTCTGGAGACGGATCGCCAGCGACCAGTCCCCCACCACCAACTTCCGGGCCTGTGCCCGGCCCTAACCCGCCATCGCCGCCATCACCGCCGCCGCCGCCGCCACCGCCACCGCCACCGCGTACCCGCCCGCGCCGACATCGAGCAATTCAGACACGGTGCTCTGGCAGCGCTACTTCACCGACGCGCCGGAGTACGCCAGCGAAGTGCGCTTGTTCCTGTTCGACCAACTGCAGTCCGTTCAGACCGTGTCTTCCGACGACGGTACGGCAGCTGTCTATTACCCTTACTCCTACTCGTACTTCGACTTTGGCGACACACAGGTCGGGCCGCAGGCGCTGAGCATCGGTGCCCCCTTCGAGAATGTCCCTCGTGTCAGCAACAGCGAGTTCCGAGCGGCACTTCCTCGGCTGCGGGCCGGCTTCTATCCGGCCGCCTATGGGCGAGGCAACGGCTGGGTCGTCCCTGCAGCTCAGCTCAATGCGGCACGCTGCAGCATGCTCGACGGTGCACTCGTCGTACATGAGGTGCAGTACGACGCGCTTGGCAGTCTCACCCGGCTTGCCGCCGACTACTCCGTCAATTGCGGGAACATCAGGGTCAATTCGAATGGGGCCATCCGGCACCGCTCGGCCGTGCCCTTGGCGCTCGACGCCGTGTACGTGGTTCCCTGGCGCGACCACGATGTTGTTGAGGGCCGGCCGATCCGGCTCGATGGCTCGCTCAGTTGGGGACCTGCCAGCAAGGTCAACAGTTTGACTTGGCGACAGGTTTCCGGTCCCACCTTTGATCTCAGCGACTGCTCTTCTGGTGTTTGCAGAACGTTCGTCCCACTTGTCCCGCGGGGCGGTGCGTCTGCAGTGTTCGAACTGACGGCGACCACCGAATCGGGGCGAACGGCGACTGGCACGCTGCGACTCGGTCTGCGCAGTCTGCATGACAGGCAGACACTCGTTGAGACTTACGGGGCGCCGCAAGATTTGGTCTTCACCGACCGCGATGGTGCGTTCGGCCTGCCGATCCGTCACGGCTCGCAGGCGATCCACTTGGCTCAGAGGCCGGATCGCTTCGCCGTGGGCTACGCAGGCAGCAACATCAACGGTATTGGCAGAGACCCATTGCTAAGCGTTTCGCTCAGCAACACAGCAGGTGTTCCTCTGGTTCCAGGTGCCTACAGCGGTACGGAAGTTGACTCCTTAGGCATGCCCGCACCTTATCCCTCCGCGTCCTATGCCGGCGGTGCACCCCAAAGTTGCGTCCACCCAACTTGGAGTGCCGTGCTGTCCGATCTTCGACGCGATCCTGCGGACCTGACGAAGCTTCAGGGTCTGGGCTACTGGTTCACGCTGGAATGCCCGGACGGTGACGCGGTCCATGCCCGCTTCTGGCTCGACTACCAACCCGTGACACCGCCAACGGCTGTCGCCGCCGGGCCGAGCACAGTTGCCCGCGGCACAGCAGCAGTGATGCGCGATGGAGGATCTTCCGCGCCTCAGGGGGGTATAGCACTGCGGTCGTGGCAGCAGGTGTTCGGCCCTGCAGTTGATTCCCTCGAACTGGATGGCGACGCATCGGCGCGTTTCGTTCCCGCAGCCAACACCCCGGATGGGACTAGGCTGGTGTTCGCCTATCGTGTGTTCGATCAACTGCGCCAACCTGGCGTTACGCTGTTGAGCGTCACGGTCCAGGGTGGCCCGAGTGCCAACGATCGCGGTTCTGCAATGTCCGCCGCTCAGCGAAAGTTGCAGCGCCCGTACGCGATCCGGATGGTCGAGAAGTCGCCGGCCGACGCAACGAGTTCTCGCCGCTGAAAGGCGGCTTCATGACGTCAAACCAGACGACCTGTGGAGCCGCTCAGGGCCGACAGCGGCCCGTCACCGCGTTACTGCGGCGGTGCCCCCGCCGTCGGCGGCTCGTCGGGCTCGCCCGCCGGCCAATCGCGGATGTAGGCTTTCAACATGCGGTTCTCGAAGTCCTGCGAATCGACGACGGCGCGGGCCACGTCGTAGAACGAGATCACGCCCATCAGCGTCTTCTGCGTCATCACCGGCAGGTAGCGCGCGTGGCGCGCCAGCATCATGCGGCGCACTTCGTCGAGCTCCGTCTCGGGCGTGCAGGTCAGCGGGAAGTCATCCATCACCGTGCGCACGATCGAGGCGCCGACCGAGCCGCCGTTGCGCACCACCGCCTGGATGACTTCACGGAAGGTCAACATGCCGACCAGCTCGCCGTGGCTCATGACGCACAGCGAGCCGATGTCCGACTCGGCCATCGAGCGCAGCGCGTTGGCCAGAGTTTCTTCGGGCGTCACGGTGTAGAGCGTGCCGCCCTTGACGCGCAGGATGTCGCTGACTTTCATCGTTCGCTCCACTGACTGACCATGAAATCAACATAGCACACAATCCCCCGCAATCCCAATAGATGAGGCCACTATGCCCGGTGCATCCGACCCCGGCTTCGACACCCTCGCGCTGCACGCCGGTGCCGCGCCCGACCCCGCCACCGGCGCGCGCGCGCTGCCGATCCATCTGTCGACGAGTTTCGTCTTCGAGTCGAGCGATCACGCGGCCTCGCTGTTCAACCTCGAACGCTCGGGGCATGTCTATAGCCGCATCAGCAACCCGACCAACGCCGTCTTCGAAGAGCGCATGGCGGCGTTGGAAGGCGGCTCGGGGTCGATCGCCACCGCCAGCGGCCAGGCGGCGCTGCATCTGGCGATCACCACGCTGGCCGGTGCCGGCTCGCACATCGTCGCCAGTTCGGCGCTGTACGGCGGTTCGCACAACCTGCTGTCCTACACGCTGCCGCGCTTCGGTGTGACGACGACGTTCGTGAAGCCGGGCGACATCGACGGTTGGCGCGCCGCGATCCGGCCCGAGACCAAACTGCTGTTCGGCGAGACGCTCGGCAACCCCGGCCTCGACGTGCTCGACATTCCGACCGTGAGCACGATCGCGCACGACGCCGGTGTGCCGCTGCTCGTCGATTCGACCTTCACCACGCCGTGGCTGATGAAGCCGTTCGATCACGGCGCCGACCTGATCTTTCATTCCGCGACCAAATTCCTTTGCGGCCACGGCACCGTCGTCGGCGGCGTGCTGATCGACAGTGGCCGTTTCGACTGGAGCCGCACCACGCGATTTCCCGAGTTGAATCAACCGTACGCCGGCTTTCACGGCATGGTGTTCTCGGAAGAGTCCACCGACGGCGCGTTCCTGTTGCGCGCGCGCCGCGAAGGCCTGCGCGACTTCGGCGCCTGCATGAGCCCGCACACCGCCTGGCTGATGTTGCAGGGCATCGAGACGCTGCCGCTGCGCATGGCGCGGCATGTCGAGAACACACGCAAGGTGGTCGGATTTCTGGCGGCGCATGCGATGGTGTCGGCGGTCGGCTATCCGGAGTTGGAGAACCATCCGAGCCACGCACTGGCCAAGCGACTCTTGCCCAAAGGCTGCGGCGCCGTCTTCAGCTTCGACTTGAAAGGCTCACGAAAACAAGGCGTGGCCTTCATCGAAGCGCTGAAGCTGTTCTCCCACCTGGCCAACGTCGGCGACTGCCGCTCGCTCGTCATCCACCCGGCCTCGACGACGCACTTCCGCATGGACGACGCCGCGCTCGCGGCGGCGGGCATCGGGCCGGGCACGATCCGCTTGTCGATCGGGCTCGAAGACGCCGACGACCTGATCGACGATCTGAAGCGTGCACTGAAGGTGGCGGAGCGGTCATGAAGCTCACGGTGCAAGGCAAAGAGGCCTACGCCTACACGGGAGGCAAGCCCTTCGATCCCTCACTGCCGACGATCGCCTTCGTGCACGGCGCGCTCAACGACCACAGCGTCTGGACGCTGCTGGCGCGCTGGGCCGCGCACCACGGCTTCGGCGTGCTCGCGCTCGATCTGCCCGGCCACATGCGCAGCGCCGGACCGGCGTTGAAAAGCGTCGAAGCGATGGCCGACTGGCTGCTCGCGGCGCTCGACGCGGCCGGCGTGCAACGCGCCGTGTTCGCCGGTCACAGCCTGGGCTCGCTCGTCGCGCTCGAAGCCGCGGCGCGTGCGCCCGATCGCGCCACGCGATTGCTGATGTTGGGCACCACGGTGCCGATGCCGGTCACCGATGCGCTGCTCGGCGCTTCGCGCGATGCGCCGCACAAAGCCATCGACATGGTGGTCACGTATTCGTTCTCCACCCTCGCCGCCAAACCCTCGTACCCCGGCCCCGGCGTCTGGCTGCGCGGCAGCGCGCGCGGCCTGATGCGCCAGGTGTTGGCGCATGGCGGCGACCCGCTGCTCTTTCACACCGACTTCGCTGCGTGCAACGCCTATGAGGGCGGCCTGGCGGCAGCAGAGCGCGTGCGTTGCGCATCGCACCTGATCCTCGGTGCGGCCGACCAGATGACACCACCGCGCAGCGCTCGCGAGATCGGGGCGGCGTTGAAGGCCACGGTGCACACCGTGCCGGGCGGGCACTTCCTGATGCAGGAATCGCCCGATGCGGTTCTAGGGGTGCTGCGCCGCGCACTCGGTTGACACAGCGCCCGCCTGCGCCTAACTTCTAGCCACTCGACCCGCAATGGGTTGGGGAGCCGAACACCGGCTTCTCGCTCCCTTCGCCGCGCAGTCTGCCCGGCGCAATCCCTCCCCCAAAAGAACGACGCGCAGCCCGGCGCAATGTCCGCGCGCCTGCTTGCGTCTCGTACTCCTGACAAGACCCGTGCGCAACGCACTCACCTAAGGAGCCCGCCATGTGCAAGTTCTTCGTCCCGCTCACCGCCGCCGCGCTGCTGCTTGCCCTCGGCGCCGCCCTGTCCGCCAACAACAAAGCGCCGGGCCTCGTTCACGGTGCCGCCGCGTTGCGCGCCGTTGCCGACAGCGTCGCCGACCCCGCCGCCGTTGCCGCGAACAGCGACGCAGCGCGGCGCCGACAGGCTGCGCCAGGTCGCGCGCCCTTCCTGCTTTCGCCGTTCGGTCATGTGCCACCGCCCGCGGCGGAGTTGCTGCCTGCCGACGCCGGCGTGCGCACGCGCAGCGGCGCTTACGTCACGCATGAGCAGGCCGACGCGCTGGCCGGCGAGTTGCGCGGCGACGTGGTCTGGGTCGATGTCGGCTGCTGCGGCGGCGCAGCGCTCGAACAGGCGCAGGGCCATGTCGCCGGCATGCTGGCCGCCGACAACCTCGCCGACGACGCTCCGGTGTTCGTTTCCGGCGACATCGCTGCGACCGCCGCACAACTGGTCGATCGCCTGAGCGAGCAGGGCCTGACGCGCGTCTTCCTCGTCACGCGATGAACGCCGACGACGCGATCGTCATCGCCTACAGCATCTCCAACGCGCTGCGTGTGCTGTCCTACGCGCCGCAACTCTGGTCCGTCGCGCGCGACCGTGGCGGTGCGCAAGCGATCTCCTGCCTGAGCTGGAACCTGTGGACGGCCGCCAACGCCACCACTGCGCTCTACGCCTGGACGCAATGGCGCGATCCGGTGTTGACGCTGGTCAATGCCGCCAACGCCTTGTGCTGCGCCGCCATCGTGCTGATGACGCTGGCCAAGCGCGCCGCGTTGCGCAACGCCAAGGCGCGCTCAGGCGACGCAACTGCCTTGTCACCCACCCGTTCTTGAACCACCCACGTGACTCGCCCGCTGACGTTGCCTGCGGCCGTCGCAATCGTTCAAGACGGCAAGGCCCGACGCTTCAACACTGCATGCGCCTAGCGACACCACCCCAGCAGGAGCCGCCTTGTCCAACTTCCTGATGCTCATCGTCTGCCTGGTCGCGGGCCTGCTATTGCAGCGCAGCGGCCACGTGCCGGACAACGCCCACAAGGCGATCAACACCGTCATTGTCTATCTGGCGCTGCCCGCGGTGACGCTGCGCCATCTGCACGGCTTCGACTTCGACGCCCAGCACGTGCTGCCGGTGCTCATGCCGTGGCTGCTGTTCCTGCTCGGGGCGGCGCTGTTCCGCGGCTTGGGTCGCGTGCTCCGGCTGTCGGCGGCGCAGGTCGGCGCGCTCACCCTCGTCGGTGGTTTTGGCAACACCTCGTTCGTCGGCCTGCCGATGATCGAGGCGCTGCATGGCCGCGACGGCCTCGGCCTGGGCCTGGTGATCGACCAGCTCGGTTCGTACCTGGCGCTGAGCACGCTGGGAGTTGCAGCAGCCGCCCTGTACGCCGCCGACGGCCGCGCAAGCGTGCGCGAGATGGCGCGCAAGGTTGTCGGCTTTCCGCCGTTCATCGCCCTCGTCGCTGCCTTGGCCTTGTCGCCGCAGCCGTGGCCGCCGTTGCTGAACGACACGCTGGAGCGCATCGGTGCGACGCTGGCGCCATTGGCGCTGCTGTCGGTCGGCATGCAGCTGCGCCTGGATACGCTGCGCGAGCATGCGCGCCTGCTCGGCCTGGGCCTGGGCTACAAGTTGCTGGTCTGCCCGGCGCTGGTCGTCGCCTGGCTGTGGGCCGCGGATGCGGCGCCGGATATGGCCTCGCGCGTCAGCGTCATCGAAGCGGCCATGCCGCCGATGATTGGCGCTGCGGTCGTGGCGGCACAGGCCAACCTGTCACCAAGGCTGGTGTCGATGATGGTCGGCCTGGGTGTTCCACTGGGCCTGGTGATGGCGCCGGCCTGGTTCTGGTTGTTCGGCGTGGTGGCGGCGTGAACTGTCTGGCTTCTCGGACAGGCGGTTCGTCGCGCAGTGCTCGGCGCCGAACTGATCTTCGGCTCGTTCGACCGCGCACGGCGCGCCACGAGATTGTCGGGCGCCCGTCTCATCACTTCCTACGCCGAGCGGACAACAAGCGCCTGGTGATGTCCGAAGGCGCGCGGATACCTCGTACTTCCTCAGGAGCAAGCGCGTCTTGTGGTTGCGCAACGCGCCACGACAGCGCCAACACCCTTTCCCACTGGAGACTGTCATGACTTCACCCGTTCGTTCCGATCACAGCTACCGCTGCACGCTGCCGTGGGGTGCCGGTGCGTTGGCCGTGAGCATCGCCGCGGCGGTGATCGCCGGCCTGCTGACCCTGGTGCAAACCGCGCCAACAGACGTGCACCCCGCAGCGCCGGTCCGTGAGATCAGCGCCGACAGCGCATCGCCGGGCAGCACCGCCGAGCCGTTGCACCACGGCGTCGATTGGCGCCACATCGACCGCGCGCCCGAGTCTGAAGGCGCGTCGATCGCGGCTTACGAGCGCTGAAGCGACGCGCCCGCTGAACACCAAACCCGCTCAAAGGAGACCTCGATGCAGCTCGATCGCAACCTGTCGCCGGTGCAGCACCGTGCCAGCGCCCGTCTTTTCTTGTTGTGCGCCGCGGCGCTCTGGAGTCTGAGCCTCGGTGCCTGGGCAGATGGTGCCCGGCTCACCATGGCGCAACTCGAAGACCGCTTCTGGACCTGCGACGTTCTCGCCACGACGCACGTGCTGCCGGCGCAGGAAGGAGCCCAGTGCGCCCTGTGGACCGACGAGTTCAAGCAGCGCCGCTTCGGCGGCGACCTCGATCAGCTTCTGGCCTGGTGGCAGGCCCACAAGCCGGCCGAGCATGGGCGACGCCTGGCCACGGCGTTGGCCGCAAGAAGGACACCGTGAGCCTGGAGCAACCGCAGCGCCCGCACGCCGTGATGCCTCAACACCGCACCGGCGCATCGTCATATTGGGGGTGCGCGCCGACGTGGCGCTGGCTACGATCGAGCGTCGGCATTCGACGTTCGTTGGAGCCTGGTCATGGGCGACATCACGCAATTGATCGCGCAGGCGCGCGAAGGCGATCGAGGCGCCTTCGACCGCCTGTTCACGCTGCTCTACCCGGACCTGCGCCGCATCGCCCATGCCCGCCTGTCGGGCCATGTGCGGGACGCCGCGCTCGACACCACGGCGCTGGTGCACGAGTGTTATCTCAAGTTCGCGCAAGCCGAGCGCCTGACGCCGGGCGACCGCGTGCACTTCCTGGCCTACGCGGCCTCGGCGATGCGCTCGATCATTGTCGATGCCGCTCGCGCCAGCCTGGCCCAGCGCCGCGGCGGCGACGCCCAGCATGTGACGCTCAACACCAACGTGGCCGAAGCCGTGGCCGAGCCCGAGAGACGAAATTCTCGATGTGCACGCCGCGTTCGAACGAACTCGGCAAGCTCGATCCGCGCCTGGTGCGTGTCGTCGAGATGCGTTACTTCGGCGGCATGAAAGACGAAGACATCGGCACCGCGCTCGGCCTCACCGACCGCACGGTTCGGCGCGATTGGGAGAAGGCGCGGTTGCTGCTGGCCAGCGCGCTGAAGAGATTGACGCGCCGCGCCGCAAAGGGACCGCCGGCCATGACCGTACTGCGCGAGCTGTCGCCGCGCTGGCCGGAAGTCAGCGCCCTGCTCGATGAGGCGTTGGCACTGCCTGCGGCAGCAGCGTGCAGTCCTGGCTCGGCGCATCTGAGCGGCGACCAGGCGCAATGGAAAGACACCTTGCGCGGGTTGCTGGCCACGCACGCAGGCGTGGAGACCGGCGACTTCCTCGGCACGCTGCCGAAACTCGAATCGATCGGCCGTCATGCGCGCGGCCGACGCCGAGCCGCAGCGGGCGACAGCGTCGGCCCCTACCGTGATCTCCGAACTCGGTCAAGGCGGCATGGGCGTCGGTGTGGTTGGCCGAACGCACCGACGGACAGCCCAAACGCAAAGTGGCGCTGAAGCTGCCGCGCTTGGCGTGGGGCAGCGGCCTGGCAGAGCGGCTGGCGCGCGAGCGCGACATCCTGGCCTCGCTGGCGCACGCCAACATCGCACGGCTGTACGACGCAGGTGTCGATCAGCACGGCCGGCCGTACCTGGCGATGGAGCACGTCGAAGGCCAGCCGATCGACGTCCATTGCCGCGAGCGTTCATTGCCGCTGCGCGCGCGCATCGCGCTGCTGCTGCAGGTCTGCGACGCGGTGGCGCACGCGCACGCACGGCTGGTGGTGCACCGCGACTTGAAGCCGTCGAACATCCTCGTCACGGCGGATGGCCAGGTGCGGCTGCTCGATTTCGGCATCGCCAAACTGATGGAAGGCGACAGCGCGCAAGAGACGGCGCTGACGCGGCTGTCAGGCCGCGCGCTGACACTGGACTATGCGAGTCCGGAGCAGATTCGTGGCGAAGCCTCTGGGCACGGCCAGCGATGTTTACAGCCTCGCCGTCGTTGCCTATGAGTTGCTCGACCGGCACGCGGCCCTACCGGTTGAAGCGCGGCAGCGCGGCCGAGCTCGAAGAAGCCATCGCCAGCGCAGACCCGCCGCGTGGCCAGCGACTCAGCCGCTGAGCTGGCGCTGAAGAAGCATCTGCGCGGCGACCTCGACGCGATTCTCAACAAAGCGTTGAAGAAGCAGACGGACCAGCGCTACCCAACGGTCGCCGCCTTTGCCGATGACTTCTCGCGTCACCTAGGCCAGCGGCCCGTGTTAGCGCAGCCCGATCGCCTCTGGTACCGCTTTCGTAAGCTTGTCAGCCGCTACCGTTTCCAGGCAGCGGCCAGCGTGCTGGTGGTCAGCGCCTTGATCGTCGGCGCAGGATTGGCGCTATGGCAGGCGCAACAGGCTCGTCAACAGGCGCGACGTGCAGAAGAAGTCAAGCAATTCATCCTGTCCATCTTTCGCGACGCCGACAGCGATGCGGGCAGCAGCCGAAAGACCAGCGCAGTCGACCTCTTGAAACAGGCTCGCCTCCGGCTCGCAGCCTCACCTGTGAGCGACCCCGCCACACGAGCTGAAGTCCTGACTGCCGTTGGCTACAGCATGATCGGACAAGGCGAGCACGCGCAAGCGCGACAGGTGCTTGATGAGGCACTAGAGTTGGCACGCAACGAACTCGGCATGAGCCATGCGGCAACCGCGGACGTCAACCTCAAGCTCGGCGAACTGCTCGTAACGCAGGAAAAATTCGCTGAAGCGGTGCCGCTGCTCGATGCCGTTGAGATCGAAATGCGGCGGCTTGGCAACATGCCAGGGCTTGTGGCCGCCCTGCGATGGAAATCGCATCTTCAGTCCCACACCGGCCGGTTCGAGGAGGCGATCATCTTGGCGCGGGAAGCACTCTCGATCGCAGAAACGCAGTTGGCGTCCAGCGACAAACAGGAATTGTTGAACGCCTACCGGTCGTTGTCCAATGCGTTGACAGTTGTTGCCCGGCCGGGAGGCGCCGAGGCTGCGAACAAGGCTTACGTCCTCGCGCGCGAGTTGCATGGCGGGCGCCCCACGCCA
Source organism: uncultured beta proteobacterium (assembly GCA_963816315.1). Classification (GTDB taxonomy): domain Bacteria; phylum Pseudomonadota; class Gammaproteobacteria; order Burkholderiales; family Burkholderiaceae_C; genus CADEEN01. The sequence continues at coordinate 21,875 of CAWFJZ010000027.1, read as the reverse complement.
CTGGTGCTATCGGCCCGTTCCGAGTACGCCTACGCGCTGATCAACGAGGGCCAATCGACACAGGGCATTGCCGAGCTCAAGGCATTGCTAGTTCAGCAGGCTGAGCTGTTCGGCGCCAATCACGTCAGTGTTGCCTTCTCTCACCAGCGAATCGGTCTGGCCTCGCTTGCAACAGGCGATCCGCTGACTGCGATCGACAGCTTCGAAGCAGCGGTTCGCATTGCACGTGCTGACAGCGGCGGTCGCCCGACGCAAGAACTGGCGTTGCAGCACCTCAATCTCGGCGGCGCCCTGTCTGATGCACGCCGCCTTGCTGCGGCGGAGCGCGAGTTCCGGCAAGCGGTTACGACGTTCGACGCCGTCCCGGACGCGAACCCAGCGTACGCCCGCCTCGCACGAAGCAACCTCGCCATGCTGCTTGCGCGCACGCACCGCCTTGCCGAAGGCGACAAGCTGCTCGCAAGCGCCATGCAACAGCCCTTTGCTCATCCGCTGGAGGCTGCATCGATGAAGCTGCGCCTGGGCGCGCTGCGCTCGTTGCAAGGTCGGCATGCCGAGGCCATCGAGTTGCTGACAAGCAGCACCGCCGAACTGACTGCTGCCTCTGCGCCGATCTACTACCAAGCCAACGCGTTGTCTGCGCTGGGCGCAGCGCAGCTCGAGGCGGGACAGGCGCAGCAAGCGCTGGAGACGCTGGAAAAGGCACGCTCTCTGTATGAGCGCGCGCACGCCCAGGGATCCCCAGCCAGCGCGGCGGTTCAAACCTACCTCGCGCGCGCGCAACTGGCGTCGGGACAGGTGCAGCAGGCGATCTCGACGCACGAGAAAGCCCTCGCGTTCTGGCGCACCTTCCACGCGGCGGGACGCGATTTCGGTCTGGCACTGCTATGGCAGGCTCGCGCACTCGGGGCGGCCGGCCACCATGAACAAGCCCGGGATGCGCTGAGACATGCCAGTGAAGTGCTTGCCGTGTCCGGACTGCCACGAGACGGCGACCTTCTCGATGCCGCTCGACGGTCACTCCATACGCCCGCTCTAGATAGCCCGTCTCGTACGACGCGCCGTTGAGCCCGCTCTACAGCTTCATCGGCGACTGGGCGATGTACCGCGACATCTGGCTCGGCCGCATCAAGTTCTGACCTGGTCCGGCGAGATCACGTTGACGAGCACGACCTGGCCTTCGCCCTCGCGCTCGCGGCTGCGCAGCCACCACACCGCGCCCTTCTTCACTGCCCACGGCTGCTCGGTACCCGACAGCAGTTGCGCCGCGACGAGGCCGAGCGTCGGTTGATGGCCGATCACCAGCACAGGCTCTTTCGCATCCGGCCAGCGCGCGGCTTCGAGCACCGCCGTCACCGAAGCGTCGGGCGCCAGCGCCGGCAGCGTACGGAACTTGCGCTCCAGCGCCAACGCCGTTTGCTGCGTGCGCCGCGCCGGGCTGGCGAGGATGCGCGTCGTTGCCGGCAGGTGCTGGTTCAGCCACGCCGCCATGCGCGCGGCCTGGCGCTCGCCGCGTGAGGTCAGGGGGCGTTCGAGATCATCCGCCGCCTCGCCGGACTCGACCGCTTCGGCATGGCGCCACAGGATCAGGTCCATCCGTAGGTCCATCCGTACTTGACCATCAACGCCTGCTGCGCGCTGACACCCGCCTCCGACACCCGCCGGTAGCGGCCATCGCTGTGCAACTCCCAGGCATCGCGCGTGTCGTGCAGGTAGGGCACCAGGCATTCGTCGATGACGCGCTGGCGCAGCGCCGCGTCGCGCACCGGCCAGGCCAGCTCGATGCGGCGGAACATGTTGCGGCCCATCCAGTCGGCCGACGAGAGGTAGAGCACCTCGTCGTCGTCGCTCGGGCCCCAGCGAAAGTACATCACGCGCGAGTGTTCGAGAAAGCGGCCGACCACCGAACGCACGCGGATGTTGTCGGACACACCCGCCACGCCCGGCCGCAGCAGACAGGCGCCGCGCACGATCAGATCGATCTTCGCGCCGGCGCGGCCCGCCGCTTGCAGCGCGTCGATCAATCCCGCATCGGTGAGCGCATTGAACTTGGCGGCGATGCGCGCCGGCCGGCCCGCGCGCGCGGCTTCGGTCACTTGCTCGATGTGCTGCACCAACCGACGGTGCAGTGAAAACGGCGCGGTCACCAGACGCTGCGGCCGCCGCGCGCGCGTCTGGCTGGCGAGCTGGTGGAACACGGCCAGCGCATCGTCGCAGAGCGCCGCGTCCGCGCTCAGCACACCGACGTCGGTGTACAGCCGCGCCGTGCGCGGGTTGTAGTTGCCGGTGGACAGGTGCACATAGCGCCGCAACACCGTACCTTCCTGCCGCGTCACCAGCAGCAACTTGGCATGCGTCTTCAGGCCGACGATGCCGTACACCACCTGCGCGCCCACCGCCTCCAGCCGCTCCGCCCAGTTGATGTTGGCCTCTTCGTCGAAGCGCGCCTGCAGCTCGACGACGACCATCACCTCCTTGCCGCGCCGCGCCGCGTCGAGCAGCAGCTCCATCAGCACGCTGTCGGCGCCGGTGCGGTAGATGGTCTGCGCGATCGCCAGCACCTTCGGGTCGTGCACGGCTTCGCGCAGGAACGCCACCACCGGCTCGAAGCTCTCGAACGGGTGGTGCAGCAGGATGTCGCCGCCGTCGCGCAGCGCGTCGAGGATCGAGCGCTCGCGTGGCACGCGTTTCGATGGCCAGACCGGCTCGAACGCTGCGAAGCGAAGTTGCGGCGTGTCTTTGGCTTCGCTGGCCTGGTCGATCAGTTGCGCCAGGCGCACCAGGTTCACCGGCCCGTTGACACGGTACAGCGCCGCCTCGGGCAGTGCGAACTGCTGCAGCAAGAACTGCGACAACTCCGGCGGACAGGTGCTGACCACCTCCAACCGCACCGCCTCGCCGAAGTGGCGCGTGGACAGGCCGCTGCGCAAGGCCTGGCGCAGGTTCGTCACCTCGCGCTCATCCACCGCCAGCTCCGAGTCGCGCGTCACGCGGAACTGCGAGAACGCCTCGACGCGGCGGCCGGGAAACAGGCTTTCCAGATGCGCGCGGATCACCGACGACAGCAGCACGAAGCCCTGCTGTCCTTTCTTGCAGAGCGCATCGGGCAAGCGGATCACCCGCGGCAGCACACGCGGCACCTTGACGATGGCAATGCCGTTCTCGCGCCCGAAGGCATCGCGCCCGGACAGGCGGGCGATGAAATTCAGGCTCTTGTTGGCCACCAGCGGAAACGGATGCGACGGATCGAGCCCCACCGGCACCAGCAGCGGATGCACCTGCTGCTCGAAGAATTCCGCCACCCAACGCCGCTGTGCCGCGGTGCGCTGAGCGTGGTTGACGACGACGATGCCGGCCTGTGCCAGCGCCGGCATCACCTTGTCGTTGAACAGGGCGTACTGCTCGTCGATCAGCGCATGCGCACTGACCGCCAGCGCTTGCAGTTCGCGCCGCGCCGCATCGGTGTCGCGCTCGCGCACCGCATCGATGTAGTCGGCAAAACGCACCTCGAAGAACTCATCGAGGTTCGACGAGACGATGGTGACGTAGCGCAGCCGCTCCAACAGCGGCACGTCGGCACGCTCGGCCTGCGCGAGCACACGGCGGTTGAAGTCGAGGATGGCCTGCTCGCGGTCGAGCGGGGCGTGAGCGGGCGGCACCGCCCGTACCGGCTTGTCGGCTGCGGGCGGCGCGGGGCTCAGGGCCGCCATGTCGTTCATTGATTTAGTTTATGAACCTTTTGCGACGGCAACATGACAGCGCGCCGACCCCTAGCTTCACGTGGCGTCAGGCGGGACATGGGGCGGCCGCTCCCCACCTGGAAGGATGAAACTTTCGGCAGCCGCGGCCGACACTGCCGACACCACAGGGGCCTGCCATGAACGATCGACCCGTGACCCGTGATCGCGCTTCCGCCTGGCGTTGCTGCCGGCTGCTGTGCGCCCTCGCCTTGGCGTCGATGCTCGGCGCTTGCGCCTTCACGCCGTACCGCACCTCGGGCCAGGCGTGCCAGATCGACCGCCCGCAGCGCAACGACAAAGGCGGCTTCGATTGGGAGGCCACGGACGACGGACGCAGGCCCTGCGCTCAGAGTTGGCAGGTGCAGGTCGCCAAGCCGGTGCCGTTCTCGATGAACTTCGTCGAGATCGACGAACAGGGCATGCTGGCCAGCCGCGCGCAGGCCGAGGACGCGATCGCCAACGCGTCGATCGACGAGCCCGAGGGTTCATACGTCGTCGTCTTCGTGCATGGCTGGCACCACAACGCGAGCAGCACCGACGGCAACGTGCAGGGCTTCTACGACGCGCTGGCGCTGTCGAGCCGCTGGAACAAGAGCCGCAAGATCAAGGGCATCTACGTCGGCTGGCGCGGCGACTCGCTGCCGGTGCCCGGCCTGCGCTACATCACGTTCTGGGACCGCAAGAACACCAGCGACGAAGTCGGCCGCGGCGGCCTGCTCGAGTTTCTGCTGCGCCTGGAGCGCGGCGTGAAGAACGGCTCGAACGGGCGCAACCGGCTGCTGCTGGTGGGCCACAGCTTCGGCGCTTCGGTGACGTTCAATGCGCTGGCGCACACCTACCTGCAGCGCTTTCTCGACGGCGCGCACTCGCAGGAAAGCAAGCCGCGCTTTCGCGGCTACGGCGATCTCGTCGTGCTCATCAACCCGGCCATCGAGGCCATGCGCTACATGCCGTTCCAGAGCGCCATCGAGTACTACGGCCAGCGCACGGCGCCGCCGCGCGTGGACTTTTCGTTCGAGACGCGGCCGGCGCTGGTGATCCTGTCGTCGCGCGGCGACGTGGCCACGCGCATCGCCTTCCCGGCCGCACGTTTTGTCTCGACGGCGCTGGAGGCGCATTCGCGCGTCTCGTCGGAACAAGGCGTGACCGCGGACGGCTCCTACAGCGAGTGGAACCTGGACCGTGACACGGTCGGCAACTTCGCCGGCTTCCAGACGCATGAGCCGCTGCGCCTGTCCGCCGGCGCCGCCGACCCCGACACGCCGATCGCGGCCAAGCTCACCGAGCAGTGCGAGGCGCTCGACGGCGCACGGATGTGGCGCCTGCTCAACCAGACCGACGGCAGCGATGCCTTCCCCGACTCGCAGGTGGTGGTGCAACGGCGCCGCGACGGCAAGGTCTTCAACTCGCCCTACATCGTCGCCGAGGTCAACCGCCAACTGATCCGCGACCACACCGACATCGGCCGGCCCAACGTCGTCTGCTGGATCAACCAACTGCTCGATACGAAGGAGACCGGCGTGCGCACGCTCGCCGAGGTCGAGAACGACGATGCGATCCAGCGCTTTGCAGCGTTGAGCGCCGCCTCAGGCCGCGAAGCAGCGCTGTGCGTGCAGGCCCAGGCCCTGGGCCACGCTGGCAAAGCGGTCGCCGCGCACCATCAGCGCCGACGGGCACACGGCAGCCAGGCGCTGCGCCAGCGGCGACAGGCCGGTCGAGCCGCCGGTGAGGTAGAGCACGTCCACCGCGTCGCTGGCCAGGCCCGCGATGCGCAGCGTTTCGCGCGCCGCGGCGACGACACGCTCGAAATCGATCGTGACCGCACCCATCGCCTGCTCGTGCGTCACCGTGACCGCGAGGCCGGCTTCGATCGCGTCGAGCGCCAGGCGCGTCCGGCCGCCGTCGGCGACGACGATCTTGGCCTGCTCCGCCTGCGCGGCCAGCGCGTGGCCCAGGCGCTGCTCGACCACCGTCATCAGGCGGTCGTGCAGCCGCGTGTCGGCGTAGAAGCCGCGCATGCTCGCAAGCTCGGCCAGGCGCTGCGGCACGTAAACGGTGTTGATCAGGTGCCAGGTGGCGAGGTCGAAGTACGACCGCGCTCGGCACCTCGCGCGGCCTGCGCCCATGCTCACTCGGCCCGAAGCTCTTGTAGCCGCACAGCGGCAGGATGCAGGCCAGTTCGATGTGGCGGTCGAAGTCGGTGCCGGCGGCGTGCACGCCATGGTTGGCAAGGATGTCGTCACGGCGCTCGGCCCGCGCGCGCCGCTCGGGGCCGACACGCACCATTGAAAAATCCGACGTGCCGCCGCCGATATCGGCGACGAGCACGAGCTGCTCGCGTGTGGCGCGATGCTCGTAGTCGAGCGCCGCGGCGATCGGCTCGTATTGAAAGCGCACGTCGGCAAAGCCGACCGCACGCGCCGCCGATTCGAGCGCCGCCTGGGCCTTGGCATCGCGCGCCGGATCGTCATCGACGAAGAACACCGGCCGGCCGAGCACCACTCGTTCGATCGGCGTGCCCACACGCGCCTCGGCCTGCTGCTTCAGGTGGCGCAGGTAGCCGGCCACCACGTCGAGGTAGGCCACCGAGTGGCCACCGCCGAGATCGGTGCGGCGCAGGGCGAGCGTCGAGCCGAGGATGCTCTTCATCGAGCGCATCAGGCGGCCCTCGGTGCCTTCGACATAAGCGGCGATCGCCGCGCTGCCGTACAGCCGCCGCGGCTCCTCGTGCCGAGCCAGCCCTTCGACGGCGTAGAACACCGCCGTCGGCATCGTCGGCCGGCCGGGTTCGATTTCGAGCAACTGCACGGCGCCGTCGGGCGCGTTCGGCGCCGGCACCGCGATGCCGGAGTTGGACGTGCCGAAATCGATCGCGCAGTACACGGCGCTCAACCCGTCGTCATCGTCAGTGCGCCTGATCCCAGTTCGGCCCGACGCCCACCTCGGCCAGCAGCGGCACGCTGAACTGCGCCACGCCGGCCATCAGCTTGGGCACTTCGGCGCGCACCCAATCGACTTCGGCAGCCGGCACTTCGAACACCAGTTCGTCGTGCACTTGCATGATCACCTTCGTCGCCTTGCGCTCGCGGTCTATCGCAGCCTGCACGGCGATCATCGCCAGCTTGATCAGGTCGGCCGCGGTGCCCTGCATCGGCGCATTGATCGCCTGGCGCTCGGCGCCGGCACGGCGCGGGCCGCTGCCGCCCTTGATCTCGGGCAGGTAGATGCGGCGACCGAAATACGTTTCGACGTAGCCCTTCTGCGCGGCGCTGGCCTTGGTCTCGTCCATGTAGCGCTTCACCCCCGCGAAGCGCGCGAAGTAGCGCTCGATGTAGTCCTTGGCCGCCTTCTGCTCGATGCCGAGGGCCTGCGACAGGCCGAACGCGCCCATGCCGTAGATCAGGCCGAAGTTGATCGTCTTGGCGTAGCGGCGCTGCTGCGACGTCACGCCGTCGAGCGGGGTGTTGAAGACCTCGCTGGCCGTCGCGCGGTGCACGTCGAGGCCCTGCGTGAAGGCATGTGTCAAGCCTTCGTCGCCGCTGATGTGCGCCATGATGCGCAGCTCGATCTGCGAGTAGTCGGCGCTGGCGATCACGTGCCCCGGCGACGCGATGAACGCCTCGCGGATGCGCCGGCCCTCAGGCGTGCGGATCGGGATGTTCTGCAGGTTCGGATCGTTGCGACGACAGCCGCCCCGTCACCGCCACCGCTTGCGCATAACTCGTGTGCACGCGGCCGGTGCCGGCATTGACCATCTGCGGCAACTTGTCGGTGTAGGTGCCTTTCAGCTTCGAGAAGCTGCGGTGTTCGAGGATCTTCGCCGGCAGCGGGTAGTCGGCGGCCAACTCTGCAAGCACATCCTCGTCGGTGGACGGCGCGCCGGTGGCGGTCTTCTTCTTCACCGGCAGGCCGAGTTTGGTGAAGAGAATCTCGCCGATCTGCTTCGGGCTGCCCATGTTGAAGGGTTGACCAGCGATCGCATAGGCCTCCTGCTCCAGCGCCACCATGCGCTCGGATAACTGCTTGCTCTGCGCGGCCAGCAGCGCGCTGTCGATCAGCACGCCATGGCGCTCGATGCGCAGCAGCAGCGCGGCGACCGGCATCTCGATCTGCTCGTAGATGAAGCGCTGTTTAGCATCGGCTTCGAGCTGCGGCCACAACACCTGGTGCACCGCCAGCGTCATCTCGCTGTCCTCGCCCGAATACTGCGCCGCCTTGTCGATATCGACCTGCGAGAACGCAATCTGGTGCGCGCCCTTGCCGCACAGGTCTTCGTACGACAAGCCCTTGCGGCCGAGATGCCGCTCGGCGAGTTTTTCCAGACTGTGGTTGAGATGCGCTTCGAGCACGTAGCTCTGCAGCAGCGTGTCGTGTACGAAGCCGCGTGCGCTGATGCCGTGATTGGCGAGCACGTGGCAGTCGTACTTGATGTGCTGGCCGACCTTGTGCGCCTTCGCATCTTCGAGCCAGGGTTTGAGTTGCGCCAGCACGGCATCGATCGGCAACTGCTGCGGCGCATCGGGGTAGTTGTGCATCAGCGGCACGTAGGCCGCTTCGCCGGGCTCGACGGCAAAGGACATGCCGACGATGCGCGCCTGCATTTCGTCGAGCGACGTGGTTTCGGTGTCGAAGGCGACGAGCGGCGCGGCCTTGATCTTGGCCAGCCAGTGATCGAGACGGTCTTGGGTGAGGATGGTTTCGTATTCGAATTCCCGTGCCCCACTCCGTTCGGGCTGAGCCTGCCCTTCGACAAGCTCAGGACGATCGGGATGCTCGAGGCTCAGGGCGAGCGGTTGATTCGGTTTCCAACTCGCGCTTGAACGCCTTGAAGCCGAAGCGCGTGTAGAAGTCGAGCAGCGCGCTGCGATCGACCTCGGCCAACGCCAGCGCGTCGAGCGACGGCCAGCCCTGCACGTGCCCGCTCAGATCGCAATCGGTGGCGACGGTGACGAGCTTTCTGCCCAGCGGCAACCAGTCGAGCGCCTTCTTCAGGTTCTCGCCGACCGCGCCGCCGACTCTGTCGGCCGCGGCGATCACGCCGTCGAGCGAGTCGTGTTCGGCCAGCCACTTCACGGCCGTCTTCGGCCCCACCTTGTCCACGCCCGGCACGTTGTCCACCGTGTCGCCGACCAGCGCCAGGTAATCGACGATGCGCTCGGGCGGCACGCCGAACTTGGCCTTGACGCCCGCCACGTCGAGCGCCTCGTTGCTCATCGTGTTGATCAGGCTGACACGCTCGTTGACGAGTTGCGCCAGGTCCTTGTCTCCTGTTGAGACGATGACGCGGTGGCCGCTTGCGGCCGCGCGCTTGGCCAGCGTGCCGATCGCGTCGTCGGCCTCGATGCCCGGCACTTCGAGCACCGGCCAGCCGAGCAGCCTGACCGCTTCATGGATCGGCTCGATCTGCGTGCGCAGGTCGTCGGGCATCGGTGACCGATTGGCTTTGTATTCCGGGTACCAGTCGTCGCGAAAGGTCTTGCCCTTGGCGTCGAAGACGCAGGCCGCGTGCTCGGCGTGGTTGTCGGCGCGCAGCTTCTTCAGCATCGCGATGAAGCCGTGAATCGCGCCGGTGGGCACGCCGCCGGGTCCGGTGAGATTGGGCATCGCGTGATAGGCGCGGTAGAGATAGCTCGAGCCATCGACCAACAGCAGCACAGGCAGTTCTGTTGTCCATGTGGGCATTGTGCGACGGCTAGAATCGTCTTCATGAAATCGCCTGCTCGCCATCGTCGCACTGATGCTCGGCGCTGCAGCGTTGGCGCAGGTCAAGGACGCGGCCGAGCCGAATGTGCAGCGCACGGTGGTGCAAGACGACGGCGCGCGCATCGAAGAGTTGCGTGTGCGCGGCCAGGTGCAGCGCATCGTCGTCAAGCCGAAGAACGCGGCCGAGTACGAAGTCGTCGCCCCCGTCGGTGGCCGCGACCCGTCGCAGAACCGTGCCAACCAGCAGGCCGGCGCCGGCGGCCAGCGCGTCTGGAACCTGCTGCGTTTCTAGATCCGACGACGAACAGTGGCCGTCTTCACCGAAGTCTCGCGCGACGAGGCCAGCGCGTTTGTCGATCGCCTCTCGGTCGGCCGCCTCGTCGGCCTGCGCGGCATCCAGGCCGGCATCGAGAACAGCAACTTCTTCGTCGATACGCTCGACGACAAAGGCACGACGCGGCATTGGGTGCTGACGCTGTTCGAGCGCCTGACCTCCCTGCAACTGCCGTTCTATCTCGAGCTGATGCGCCACCTCGCGCAGCGCGGCATCCCGGTGCCGATGCCGCAGGCCGACGACAGCGGCGCGCTGCTGCACACGCTCAAAGGCAAACCGGCGGCGCTGGTCGATCGGCTGCCCGGCGGTCATCAGTTGGCGCCCGACGTCGATCACTGCGCGCAGGTCGGCGCGATGTTGGCGCGCATGCATGAGGCCGGGCGCGACTTCGCGTCCACGCAACCGAACCTGCGCGGTCTGGCGTGGTGGGACGAGACGGTGCCGCAGGTGCTGCCGCATGTGACGCCAGGCGCAGCGCGAGCTGTTGCAGGTCGAGCTGGCGTTTCAACATCAGGTGTCGTCGTCGGCAGCGTACCGCGCGCTGCCGCGCGGCCCGATCCACGCCGACCTGTTTCGCGACAACGTCATGTTCGAGCCCGGTGACCTCGGCCACGAGCGCCTGTGCGGCTTCTTCGACTTCTACTTCGCCGGCGTGGACACGTTTCTGTTCGACATCGCCGTCTGCCTGAACGACTGGTGCATCGATCTGTCCAGCGGCGAGCTCGCCGAAGACCGCGCGCAGGCCTTCGTCGCCGCGTACGGCGACGTGCGCGCCCTGGAAGGCAACGAGCGCCGCCTGCTGCCCGCGCTGATGCGCGCCGCTGCGTTCCGCTTCTGGCTGTCGCGGCTGTGGGACTTTCACCTGCCGCGCGAAGCGACGATCTTGAAGCCGCACGATCCGACGCATTTCGAGCGCGTGCTCTGCGCGCGCATCGCCACGCCCTGGCATGGCTGACAGCGGCTCGGTCGGTCTGCGCATTGCCGAGGTGCCGTCACAGCGCGGCGTGGCCTGGGTGCGCGAGAGCTTTGCGCTCTTTCTGAAGAGCCCGTTCGCTTTCTCGCTGCTGTTCATGCTGTTTCTCGTCGTGGCGCTGCTGCTGATGGCGCTGCCCTTCGTCGGCGCGCTGCTGCTGCTGGCTGCCATGCCGCTGTTGACGCTCGGTTTTGCCGCCGCCACGCGCGCCGCGCAGCGCGGCCAGGCCGTGCATGCGGGCCTGCTCTTCGAGCCCTTCAAAGGCAAAGCCGACGCAGGGCGCCGCGCTGCCCTGCTGCGCCTGTGCCTGCTGTACGCCGCCGCCACCGCCGTGGTGATGCTGCTGGCGCAAGCCATCGACGGCGGCAGCTTCGAGCGCCTGCAGATCCTGTTCGCCGCCGAGCGCAGCGCCGACAACAAGGCGCAGATCGACGCCCTGCTCGCCGACCCGCGGCTGGCCGGCGGCATGCTCTTGCGCGTGACGATGCTGGCGGCGTTGTCGGTGCCCTTCTGGCATGCGCCGATGCTGGTCTGGTGGGACGGTCAGGGATTGGCGCAATCGCTGTTCTCGAGCACGCTGGCCTGCTGGCGCAACCGCGGCGCCTTCGTCGTCAACATGCTCGTCTGGATCGGACTGGCAACGGCGTTGGGCATCGTCGCCAGCGTGCTGGTCACGCTGCTCGGCGCAGCGCCGGAGTTGATCACCGTGCTGCTGCCGCCGGCGGTGCTGATGTTCTCGGTGGTGTTCTACGTCTCGCTGTACCTGATGTACGCCGACTGTTTCGCTGCCCCGGCGCCGCCGATCGGGCCATCCTCCCCCTGAAATCGGCGTCGCTGCGGGTCGAACGGCCCGATCACCGCCAGGCCCGGCGCTACCATCGCGGCGCGTGACGTCACGCGGAGGAGACAGCGCATGGACGACCACAACACCCCTTCACCGTCGCAACGTTATGCACCGCCCGCATCCGAGGTGGCCGATGTCTCGGCCAGCGGGCAGACGCAGCTCGCCGGCCGCGGCGCGCGGCTGGGCGGCGCGATCATCGACGGCGTGATTTTGCTCGGCCTGTGGTGGGTCGTCGGCCTGGTGACGCCGTGGAACATCTTCTCGCCGCAGATGGCCGAGGCCGGCATGGTGGCGCTGCTCGGCATGCAACTGCTCGGCCTGTTGCTGTTCGCCATAGTCAACGGCTACCTGCTGATGACGCGCGGGCAGACCGTGGGCAAGATGCTGCTCGGCATGCGCATCGTGCGCCCGGACGGCTCGGCAGCGTCGCCCGGGCGCATCATCGGCCTGCGCTACGCCGTCGGCTGGCTGCTGAGCGCCCTGCCCGTCGTCGGCATGGTCTACGCGCTGCTCGATTGCCTGCTGATCTTTCGCGCCGACCGCCGCTGCGTGCACGACATGATCGCCGACACGATCGTCGTCAAGACCTGAACCTGCTGTTGCGCCTCGACACCCTTACCAGCGCAGAAACCCCGGAAGGCATCGCGCTGGCGCTGCGGCCGGCGGGTGTGGTCGCGCGCGCCGGTGCGTTCGCGATCGATCTGCTGATCCGCGGCGCGCTGATGCTCGCCGTGTCGATGGTGGCAACGCCGCTCGGGCGCTTCGGCTCGGGCCTGGCCCTGATCCTGTGGTTCGCGCTCGAATGGTTTTACCCGGTGCTGTTCGAGCTGCTGCCCGGCGGCGCCACGCCAGGCAAGCGCGCGCTCGGCCTGCGCGTGACGATGGACAGCGGCCTGCCGATCACGCCGGCGGCCTCGCTGCTGCGCAACCTGCTGCGCACCGCCGACTTCCTGCCCTTCGCCTACGGCCTGGGCCTGGCCACGGTGCTGATGCGCCGCGACTTCAAGCGCCTGGGCGACATCGCTGCCGGCACGATCGTCGTCCATGTGCAGCGCGCGACGCTGCACGGCGCGTTGCCCGAAGCCGCACCTGCGGCGCCAGCGCATCCATTGACACCGCGCGCGCAAGCCGCGGTGATCGCGTGGGCAGGGCGATCGACACGCATCACCGAAGCGCGGCTGGCCGAGCTGGCGCAACTCGCCGCACCGGTCACCGGCGTCAACGCGGCCTCGCGCGACGCCGTGCTGCGATTGCTCTCTGTGGCCAACTGGTTGATGGGAAAAAGATGACGACCCCTTGCTCACTTCGTTCGCTTCCCCCGAGGGGAGCGTCATCGCCTTGGGGCGGCCCGGCGGCGTTGACATGACGCCTCTGCAATTCGAGGCCCTGTACAGCGCGCGTTGGAGCGAGCTCGAAGCCGCGCTCGACCAGCTCGACGGCGAAAAGCCGAAGAAGAAGCAGATCGGCGATATCAACAAGAAGGCCACCGACGCCGCCCGCGTTGCCGCCCTCTACCGCAGCGCCTGCGAACACCTGGCGCTGGCACGTGCGCGCGACTACCCGGTGCACCTCGTCGAGCGCCTGGAACAACTGACGCACCGCGCGCACCAGCGCATCTACCACCGCGCCGAGGCGGCCACTGGCCGCGTGGCGCGCATGTTCCTCGTCGGCATTCCGCAGGCGGTGCGTGCGCATCGCTGGTACCTGCTCGTCGCCACGCTGGCGTTTGCGCTGCCGCTGATCGGCACGGCGGTCGGCGCCGCGTTCGAACCCGGCTTTGCGCTGATGCTTCACGACGCGCCATCGCTGCGCGCTTATGAAGACATGTACGGCAAGGACGCCTCCGCCTACGGCCGCCAGCGCGGCGCCGACAGCGACTTCCAGATGCTCGGCCACTACATCATGAACAACATCGGCATCGCCTTTCGCACCTTTGCCGGCGGCCTGTTCGCCGGCATCGGCGCGCTGGCCGTGCTCGTCTTCAACGGCCTGTATGCGGGGGCGATCGCAGGCCACCTGACGTCGCGTGGCCTCGGCGGCAACTTCTACTCGTTCGTCATCACGCACGGCGCGTTCGAGCTGACGGCGATCGTGCTCTCCGGCGCCGCGGGCCTGGCCATCGGCCACGCCCTGCTCGCGCCCGGGCGCAACACGCGCGCCGGTGCGCTGCGCGACGCGGCGACGCGCGTCGTGCCGGTGCTCTACGGCGTGTTCGCACTGCTCGTCGTCGCCGCGGTGGTCGAAGCCTTCTGGTCGTCGGCGCGCTGGGTGCCGCATGAAGTCAAGTACGGCGTCGGCGCGGTCTGCTGGCTGCTCGTCATCGGCTGGCTGGGCTGGCAAGGCCGGGCCGGTCCGCTGAATCATCGAAATGGGCGGTGAGGGACATGCGAGACGGGATGCGATACAAGGCGCAAAGCACAGCGATGCCCATAGGCATCGCGAGCATTTGCAACGCCGCAGCGCGCCCGTATCGCGTGGACAGCACCGATCCGATTTCAGTGATTCAGTGGACTAGGACAAGCTGATGCGCATCGAAGCGTTGGCCATCACGCTGCGCCCGCGGCCGATGAGCGAGGCCGCCGATCTCGGCCAGCGCCTGGTGCAGGTGCATGCGCGCTCGGTGTGGCGCTGCTACTGGCCGGTGTGGGCGGCGGTGATGCTGCTGTCGCTGGCCACGGTCGAGATCGCCGGCTGGCTGCCGGGCCTTTCTGATTTTCTGGCTGAAGCCTTGGCTCGACCGCAGCCTGCTCTTCGTGCTCTCGCGCGCCGTCTTCGGCGAAGCCACACGCTGGTCCGACCTGTGGGCGGCGCGGCGCGAGGTCTTCACGCGCTCGCTGTGGCGCACGCTGACGATCGCGCGCCTGTCGCCGTGGCGATCGTTCACGCAGGCCATCGACCAGCTCGAAGGCCAGCGCGGCGCCGCGCGCAGCAAGCGCCGCGCGGTGCTGCTCGGCAGCCAGCGCGGCGCCGTGATGGGCCTGCAGTTCGTCTATGCCAACCTCGAAATGATCTTCGTCGCCGCGCTGATCGCGCTAGTCGCCTGGTTCCTGCCCGACGCGTTGCGCAGCGAGCTGTGGCGGCTGTACAGCGAAGGCGAATCGGCATGGATGCAGGCGGCGTTTGCATTCGGCTACGGTGTGGTGGTGTTGGCGCTCGAACCGTTCTATGTCGCTGCCGGATTTGCGATGTACCTCAATCGCCGCGTCGAGCTCGAAGCGTGGGACATCGAGCAGGAGTTTCGCCATGCTTTTGCATAAGCTGCTCACGCTCGCGCTCCTCGTGTTCGCGCTGTCAACGCACGCCGCCGAGCCGCCGACGCCGCAGGAAGTGCACGACGCTACCGAAGCCGTGTACAACGACCCTGACCTGCATGGCCTGAAGGCCGACCGCGAACTGCGTTTCAAGAACCGCGAGCAACCGAAGGAGCCGGACGCGGCGCCCAACCTGCGCTGGCTGCGCGACCTCGCGCGCTGGTTCTCGGAAGCCGGCCGCTGGCTCATGTGGCTCGGCATGGCCGCGTTGGCGGCGCTGGTGATCGTCTATCTGCGGCGCTGGATCGCCGTGCGCGGGGAGGCCGCCGGCGGCCGCGCGCTCGCGTTGCCGAGCCATGTGCGCGATCTCGACATACGCCCCGAGAGCCTGCCCGACGATCTGCCCGCTGCCGTGCGCGAGTTGTGGCAGCGCGGCGAGTCGCGCTCTGCGCTGTCGCTGCTCTACCGCGGCGCGCTGTCGCGCCTGGTGCACGAGCACGCGGTGCCGGTGCGCGCGGCGAGCACCGAGGGCGAGTGCGCGACGCTGGCCGCACGCCATCTCGACGCCGAACGCGGCGCTTTCGTCGCGCGCTTGATCGGCCTGTGGCAGCTCGCGGTCTATGGCGCGCGCCTGCCCGACGGCAGCGCGGTGCTGGCGGTCTGCGACGAGTTCGATGCGCGCCTGCCGCGGCGCGTGGCGACAGCGGCGGCGGGCGCGCCATGAAACGTCCCTCGACCGAAGTCACCGTCAACCTGCTCGCGGCAGCCGCGATCGCCGCGCTCGGCCTCTGGCTGCTGTTCGCCACCGAGTGGGTCGATGTCTGGCGGCCGACACCGCAGCGCAATGAAGCCGCGCGTGACAGCCACTACGCGATCAAGCAGATCGCGGCAAAACTCGGCGCCAAGGTGACGTCGCCCGACAACCTCGACCGCCTGCCGCCGCCCGGGGCGACGCTGGTGCTCGAGTCCAACGAGTGGGACTTTCTGCCCGGACGCAGCGAGCAGTTGCGCGAGTGGGTCGAAGTCCATGGCGGCCACCTCGTGCTGCCGAGTTTCTCGACGACGGGCGCCACGATCGATTGGCTGCCGCTGCGCGAGAAGAAGCGCGCCAAGGGCGCCGACCTGAGCTGCCCCGCGCCGGGCACCGGCAACGACGATCACGACGACGATGACGAAGACGACGAAGCAAACAAGGACGCCAAGCCAGCGCCGCCGCCGTCACGCCCACGCCTGCCCGACCCGCGGTTTATGGGCCCGCAAGATGGCCCGCGCGATCCCTGCCCGACGCTCGCCGAGCGCGTCGGCGGCGATGCCGAAGCCGAGCCGCTGCGGCGCTTTCGCCTCTGCCAGGGCGACTGGCTGACCAACCTCGAAGCCACGCCGGCAACGGCCGAGGCCTGGGCCCTCGTCGGCCGCCGGGGCGCGCCGGTGCTGCGCGCTACGCTCGGCAACGGGCGCGTCACGGCGATGGGCGCGTGGCGCTTCCTCGACAACCGCAGCGTCTTCACCGGCGACCACGCGCAGGCCGCGATCGCGATGCTCGACCTGCACTCCGGCGACGATCTCTGGTTCGTCATCGACGAAAAGCGCGACGCGCTGCTGACGTGGCTCTGGCACCGCGCCGGCCCGGCCATCGGCCTGGCACTGCTGGCGGTTGGCTTGGCGTTGTGGCGCGGCGCGCGGCGCTTCGGCCCGCTGCTGCCGCAAGCGCCGCTGGCGCGGCGCTCGGTGGCCGAGCAGATCCGCGGCACCGCCGCGTTCGTGCTGCGCGGCGGCGGCGCGGCGCTGCTGGCCGCCGCGCGGCGCGCGCTCGACGACGCCGCGCGGCAGCGCATCGCCGGCTACGACCGCATGACGATGGGCCAGCGCGTCGAGGCACTGCGCCAACCGACCGGCCTGCCCGCCGACGTGCTGACGCGCGCGCTCGATCCTCAACTGCCGCACAGACGCGCGCTCGCCGACAAGCTCGCCGTGATCGAACAGACGCGGCGCCGCCTGGCCTTCAACACATGACCACAAAGGACGAACCATGTCGCTCAACCCCGCCGATGTGACGCGTGCGCAGGAAGTGCTGCAAGCGCTGCGCGACGAAATCGGCAAGGCCGTCGTCGGCCAGCGCGCCGCCGTCGATCAGCTGCTGGTTGCGCTGCTCGCCGCCGGCCATGTGCTGATCGAAGGCGTGCCCGGCCTGGGCAAGACGCTGCTGGCGCGCGCGCTCGGCAAGTCGCTGTCGCTGCAGGTCGCGCGCGTGCAGTTCACGCCCGATCTGATGCCGTCGGACATCACCGGCCACGCCGTGCTCGACACCAACACACGCGGCGAAGGCAACTCGCTCGGCACGCTGCGCGTCTTGCGCGGCCCGGTGTTCACCAACCTGCTGGTCGCCGACGAGATCAACCGCGCGCCGGCGAAGACGCAGGCCGCGCTGCTCGAAGTGATGCAGGAGGCGCAGGTCACGCTCGAAGGCCAGACGCTGCCGCTCTCCAAACCCTTCATGGTGATGGCCACGCAGAACCCGCTCGAGACCGAAGGCACTTACCCGCTGCCCGAAGCGCAGCTCGACCGCTTCCTGCTCAAGATCGACATCGGCTACCCGCCGCACGACGAAGAGACGGCCATCGTCGTGCGCGGCACCGAGGGCCAGGCCGGCGACCAGTTGCCGCTCGACGGCGTGACGCAGCGCATCGAAGAGCGCCACGTCATCACGCTGCAGAACATGGCCGCTGCCGTGCGTGTGGATGGCAAGGTGATCGACTACGCCGTGCGCATCGTGCGCGCGACGCGCGGCGCGCCGGGCTTGAGCAACGGCGCAGGGCCTCGCGGCGCGATCGCGCTCATTCGCGCAGCGCGCGCTTCGGCGCTGATGGCGGGGCGTGATTTCGCCACGCCGGATGACGTGAAGCACCTTGCCATCGCCGCGCTGCGCCATCGCGTGCTGCTGGCGCCGGATGCGCAGTTGGAAGGACGGCGGGTCGATGAGCTGCTGTCGTCGCTGCTCGAAGGCGTCGATGCGCCGAGGCTGTACTCTTGATCGCCGCCCACTCGTGAAGCTGCTGCCCTCGCGCACCGCCATCTACGCGCTGCTCGTCCTCGCGGCGGCGGCGCTGTTCGCCTTGCTGCTGCGCGTTCCCGCCGCCGACGTTGGCTGGGCCGTGCTCGTCGCCCTCGCGCTCGCTGTGCGTGGACGGCGATCGACCTCTGGCTCACCCGCCGCGCCTGGCGCGCCGCGCCGCCGCAATGGACGCGCCGCCTACCCGACGCCTTCGCGCTCGGCGTGCAACGCACGATCGACGGCACGCTCGTCAACACCGGCCGCCATCGCTGGCGCGTCGCCTTCTTCGACCATGCCGACCCGGATCTCGACCCGCAGGGCCTGCCGGTCACCGCCGACCTGCGCGCCAACGCACAAGCGCAGTTGCGCTACACCGTGCAGCCGCGCCGCCGTGGCCGTGTCGCCTTCGAGCCGGCCGACGTGCGTGTGCAGAGCCTCGGCCGCAGCCTGGAGTTGCAATGGCGCATCGGCGCCGCAGAAACGCGCCCGGTGTTCCCGAACTTCGCCTCGGTCTCGCGCTACTCCTGGCTGGCCACCGACCGGCGGCTGGCCGCCATCGGCATCAAGACGCAGGTGCAGCGCGGCGAAGGCACCGACTTCAAGCAGCTCGCCGAATACCGGCCGGGCGACTCGATCCGCCACATCGACTGGAAGGCCACGCTCAAACAATCGCGGCCGATCGTGCGCCAGTTCCAGGACGAGCGCGACCAGTGCGTGATCTTCCTCATCGACTGCGGCCGGCGCATGCGCGCCGATGAGGGCACCGTTCACGGCAGCCATTTCGACGAAGCCCTGAACGCGACGATGCTGCTGGCGCATGTGGCGCTGAAAGACGGCGACGAGGTCGGCGCCATCACCTTCGGCACCTCGCCTGAGCACAAGCGCGCCTTCGCGCCGCGCAAAGGCATGGCCACGCTGTCGGCGCTGACCGTGCTGCTGCACGACATCCAGCCCGAGGCCACGCACTCCGACTACCTGATCGCCGCGCGCGACCTGATGCGCGTGCATGCCAAGCGCGCGCTGATCGTGCTGCTGACCAACTTCCGCGACGAAGACGCGCCCGAGCTCGACGCCGCGCTGAAACTGCTGCGCAGCCGCCACCTCGTGCTGCTGGCGTCGTTGCGCGAGCGCGTGCTGCGCGAGATCACCGAGCAGCCGCTGAAGGCCGCGCATCACGCCGTCGAAGTCGCCGGCGCGCACCTCTTCGCGCAAGCGCGACGCGATGCCTTCCGCCGCCTGGCCGAACGTGATGCGCTGATGGTCGATGCCGAACCCGAGCGCCTGGCGGTCGAGCTTGTCAACCGCTACCGCACCGTCAAACGGGCGGGTTTGCTTTAGCGCCGCGCTGGCATAAGCTGCCGGCCATGAACTTCGCATCGATGACGGTAGCCGCCCTGCTTGCCCTGGTCACGCTGTCTGCGGCTGCGCAGACCGTCACCTTCAACGGCCACATCGGCACGCAAAAAGCGCTGCTCGTGATCGACGGCGAGCCGCACACGGTAACGCTGGGTACGACGGTGCGCGGCGTGCGGCTGCTGTCGTTGACCGATGCGCAGGCCGAAGTCGAAGTGGCCGCAACGCGACGCACGTTGGCGCTCGGCGCCGGCGCGGTGCGCGCCAACGCCGGCACCGTCAACAGCGGCAGTGCCATCGTGCTCACGGCAGGCACCAACGGCCACTTCCGCACCACGGGCCAGATCAACGGCAAGTCGATCGAGTTCATGGTCGATACGGGGGCCAGCTCGGTCGTCATCAGCCAGGCCGACGCCGACCGGCTCGGCCTCGACTACAAGAACGCGCCCACCGGCATGGCCAGCACCGCCAATGGCGTCGCGCCGTTCCGCTTGATCACGCTGAGTGCCGTGCGCATCGGCGACGTCGAAGTCGCCAACGTCGAAGCCGCCGTCATCCCCGCGCCGATGCGCGGCGCGCTGCTCGGCAACAGCTTCCTGATGCGCTTTCAGATGAAGCGCGAGAACGACGTGATGCGGCTGGAGAAGCGCAACTGATTGTCACGCGCCGACGGGTTGACCGTCGGTTCGACGCACGACGATCGTCGCCGAGCGCGGCGGCAGCGTGTTGCCTTGCACGCTCGACGGCCACTGCCCGGTCGGGTGTTGGATGTTGATGAAGAAAGTCTTCAGGTCCGGCGTGTAGGTCAGGCCGGTGATCTCGCAGCCCACGGGGCCGACGAGAAAGCGTGTCGAGGCGCCGCTGACAGCGTCCACGTGGTACATCGCGTTGTGGCCGAAGACATCGACATTGGTCTTGCCGCTGACGCCCGAGCTGCCGGGGATCGACATGTCGGTCTGCACCCACAGGCGCCCTTGCGGATCGATGTCGATGCCGTCCGGCGACGAGAACGTGTCGCCGTTGATGGTGCCGGTGAGGTTGCCTGCGGTGCTGGTGAGGCTCGGGTCGCCGGCCTGCAGCACGACGGACCAACCAAAGGCCGCAGCGTCGGGCATGCTGCCCTCTTCGGTGAAGCGGATGATGTGGCCGTGGCGGTTCTGAGTGCGCGGGTTGGCGGCATCGGCGACGGCGCGACTCGAGTTGTTGGTCAGCGTGCAATAGACGGCGCCGTCGGGCGCGACGGTGATCCACTCCGGTCGGTCCATCAGCGTCGCGCCGGCCACGCGCGCCGCGGCCTTGGTGTTGAGCAGGACGTCGGCCTGCGTCGCAAAGTCGATCGCCACGTCGGCCTGCGGCCCTTGTGTCTCGTTGCCCGGATCGACCGCGCCGGCGACGAGGCCGTTCTGGCCCTGCACGAGCGCCAGCCATTGCCCCGTGCCGTCGGCCTTTAAGCGCGCCGCGTAGAGCGTGCCGGCATCGAGCAGGTTGGTGTTGGCCGCGCGATCGCTGGCATTGACCTTGGCGCTCGGCACGAACTTGTAGATGCAGCCCGGTGTGCTGTCGTCGCCCATGTAAATGGCAACCGTGCCGTCACTGCCCAGTCGGTACGCGGTGTTCTCGTGGTCGAAGCGGCCGAGCGCGGTGCGCTTGACCGGCATGCCGGCGAGTTCGGCGCGTGGGTCGATCTCGACCACCCAGCCGTAGCCGCGTTCGGGCTGCGTCGGGTCGAGGTAGTTGTCGGTCGTCTCTTCGCATGTCAGGTACGTGCCCCACGGCGTCATGCCGCTGGCGCAATTGTTGAGCGTGCCGACGACGCTGTCGCCGACCACGGTTGCCGCCGGCCCGCTGACGCGAAAGCGGGTGTTGCCCGTGTAGCGCTTGTTGTAGCGTGAGCCGGCGACGACGGCCCACTTGCCAGTCGCGTCTTTGGCGACCTCGATCACCGAGACGCCGACGGCCGACAGCGCCACGCGCTTGTCTTCATCGCTCGCCGTGGCCGCGACGTACTCCGTCGAGCGCAGGATCAGGAAGTCCGGGAACTCGTGGTTGATCGCCAGCAGGCCGCGCTGATTGGCATCCACGCCGGGCAGCGCGTAGAAGTGCATGCCGTCATGGTTGCCGCCGGCAAAACGCTCGGTGTCGGCGGAGGTGAGGAAGGTGCTCGTGAACGCCGTCGCGCCCGCAAGCACCGCATCGCCCGCGGCGAACAAGACCTCGGCGGTGTAGCCCTCGGGCAGCGTCACGCCATCGGCCGTGCCACGCGCGACGCGGCTGAACTTGACTTCGTAGCTGACGTTCGCCGCACCGTTGTCGCCGTCACTTCCACCGCACGCCGCGAGCAGACCGCCGCCGAACACCGACGCCAACGCGGCACCGAGCCCGCCGCGCAGGACCATGCGGCGATCGGTGGGCGACGCGTTCAGCACATCGGCAAACATCTGCCCCGGCGCTTCGCGCTCGCAAGCCTGGTTGCTGGATGCCGCGCGGGCGCGATCGGTGAGGTACGACATGAGCAACCTCTCGTTGCTGTGTGGGAATCACGGCACGATAGGTGCGCCACGTGACAAGCGCGTGTCGGCAATGAAAACGGCGCCCGAAGGCGCCGCAATCGATCGACTCTGTTGG
>CAWFJZ010000026.1:0-253948 GCA_963816315.1 uncultured beta proteobacterium | reverse complement strand
ACCGGCTGTGCGTTGCACCTGATCGAACCGCTGGATTCTCGATGGACGACAAACAACTGCAACGCGCCGGCCTCGACTACCACGAGTACGCGGCGTACAGCGCCATGCGTCGTGGGCCGCGTTCGTGCAATCACGCAGCCGACGCGCAACGGATGTTCGCCTTCACCACGCGCGGCAGCCGCCCGTTCGCCGACGTGGCGT
Source organism: uncultured beta proteobacterium (assembly GCA_963816315.1). GTDB lineage: Bacteria > Pseudomonadota > Gammaproteobacteria > Burkholderiales > Burkholderiaceae_C > CADEEN01. The sequence goes on along the minus strand of CAWFJZ010000026.1, from coordinate 253,747 downwards.
GGCAAGCCGGCGACTGGCTCGTCTTCGGCAGCGAAACCGCCGGCCTGCCGACGAGCTTGCGCGACAGCTTCGACAACGCCACCGCGTCCGCCTGCCGATGCGCGCCGGCCAGCGCAGCCTCAACCTCAGCAACGCCGTCGCCGTGGCGGTGTTCGAAGCCTGGCGGCAGTGCGGCTACGCCGGCGGCGACTGATCACGTCTCGCTGCGCGCCTCGCGGCCCATCAGCAACGCATCGCGTCCGCGGCTTGCAGGCGGCCCTCGAGCACCGCACCACGGCCTCGGTGATCGGCATCTCGATGCCGAGCGCGCGGCGCGCTGCAGCACCACCGGCGCGCTGTACACGCCTTCGGCCACATGGCCGAGTTCGGCGAGCACGTGCGCCAGCGGCACCCCCTGCGCCAGCCGCATGCCGACCTTGCGGTTGCGCGACAGGTCGCCGGTGGCGGTGAGCACGAGGTCGCCCAGGCCCGACAGCCCCATGAAGGTTTCGGCGCGCGCGCCGAGCGCCATGCCCAGCCGCGTCATCTCGGCCAGGCCGCGGGTGATCAGCGCCGCGCGCGCGTTCAGGCCCGCTTGCAGGCCGTCGCACAGGCCGGTCGCGATGGCCATCACGTTCTTCACCGCGCCGCCGACTTCGACGCCGATCGGGTCGCTGCTCGTGTAGATGCGCAGCACGTCGCTGTGAAAGACCTCGGCCGCGGCGTCGCGCAGCGCTTCGTCGGCGCTCGCGGCCACCAGCGCCGTCGGCTGCTCGCGCGCGACTTCTTCGGCAAAGCTCGGGCCGGACAACACGCCGCACGCGGCGCGCGGACGCAACTCGCGTGCGATCTCGTGGCCGAGCAGGCCGCTGCCGGCTTCGAAGCCTTTGCACAGCCAGAGCACAGGCGCGTTGCCGGGCACCGCGGCGAGCATCTCGCGCAGGCCCGACATCGGCGTGGCGATGACGGCGAGGCCGCCGTCGGCATGCTGCAACGCGGCGTTCAGATCGGCGCTGATCGTGAGCGGCGCCGGCAACGTCACGCCGGGCAGGTAGCGCGGGTTCTCGCGCGCGGCATCCATGCGGCAGCGTCGCATCGCGCGCCCACAACGTCACCGCATGGCGCGAGGCCGCCTGCACCGCCAGCGCCGTGCCCCAGGCGCCGGCGCCGAGCAGCGTGACGTTCATGAGAGGTCAGTTGACGGTCGTCGCCCCGTTGCCCTGCGCCGCCAGTTGCTGCTGCTGCGCCTCGAACATCGCCTGGAAGTTCACTTCCGACAACGTCACCGGCGGAAAGCCGGCGCGTGTGCAGACATCGGAGACGATAGCGCGCAAGTACGGATAGACCATGCCCGGACAGGCGATGCCGAGGATGGCCTGCGTCTGCTCGCCGAGGTTGCGCAGCTCGAAGATGCCGGCCTGTTTGGCCTCGATCAGGAACAGCGTGCGCTCGGCGAGCTTGGTGGTGACGGTGGCGGTGACGCAGACTTCGTAGATGCCCTCGGCCACCGTCTCGGCGGAGATCGCCAAGTTGATGTTGACGTTGGGCTGCTGCTGGTCGAGCAGGATCTGCGGCGAGTTCGGCTGCTCCAGCGACAGGTCCTTCAGGTACATGCGCTGGATGTTGAAGACGGGGTTGGTGTCCGGGGCGTCGGCCATGGTGGGTGCGTCCAAAAGTGATCAACCCGCTGGGGTCAGCGGGTTTGTGCGGGCAGGATTATCACGGCCGCGGGGCTCAGGCCGCGGGCTGCAACAGCGGCATCAAGCCGCCCTTCTGATCGAGCGCGATCAGGTCGTCGCAGCCGCCGACGTGCGTCTCGCCGATGAAGATTTGCGGCACAGTGCGGCGGCCGGTCGTCTCGACCATCTTGTCGCGCTGCACGGCATCGAGATCGATGCGGATCTCGTCGATCGCCTCGACGCCGCGTTGCTTCAACAGCGCCTTGGCGCGCTGGCAAAAGGGACAGACCTGGGTGGTGTACATGCGCACGGTGTTCATGCGCTGAATTGTCCGTGAGTTCGCGCCTGCCGCTGGCGGCGTGCGATCTGCCCTGACTCAAGCTGCGGACTTCTCCACGGGCAAGTTGGCTTCGCGCCACGCCCCGAGGCCGCCGGCCAGCGGCTGCGCCTTCTCGTAGCCCGCCTTGCGCAGCAGCCCGCGGCACGCGACGCACGCGACCCCGTCGGGCAGACGACGACCAGCGGCAACGCCTTGTTGCTCGGCAACTCCTTCGCGCCTTCGAGCTTGCCTTCCAGTTTGGAGAGCGGCACGTTGCGCGCGCCGTTCGGGTGGCCCTTGGCGAACTCCTCGGGCTCGCTGACGTCGATCAGCACCGCCTTTTCGCGGTTGATCAAGCGCACCGCTTCGTTGGTGCCGATGCTGCCCGCGCCGCCCTTGCCCTTGATTTGCGGCCAGACCAGAAAGAAGCCCGACACCAGCGCGGTCAGGACCAACATCCAATTCTTCAGCAGGAACTCGAGCACGGCAGATCACGCAGATGGCAAGGGGCGCGAATCATACAATCCGCCCCCTTCGAGACCCCTTGCTCCTGCCATGCACAAGCTCGTCCTCATCCGCCACGGCGAATCGACCTGGAACCTCGAGAACCGCTTCACCGGCTGGACCGACGTGCCGCTGACCGACACCGGCGTCGCGCAGGCGCGCGAGTCGGGGCGCCTGCTGAAAGAGGCCGGCTACGAGTTCGACCTCGCGCTGACGTCGGTGTTGAAGCGCGCCATCTGGACGCTGTGGCACGCGCTCGATGTCATGGACCGCACCTGGCTGCCGGTGCGCAACGACTGGCGCCTGAACGAGCGCCACTACGGCGCGCTGCAAGGCTTGAACAAGTCCGACATGGCCAGGCAGTACGGCGACGAGCAGGTGCTGATCTGGCGCCGCAGCTACGACGTGCCGCCGCCGCTGCTCGATGCGAACGATCCGCGCAGCGAACGCGGCGATCTGCGCTACGCCAAGCTCGCTGCCGGCGCAGGTGCCGCTGACGGAATGCCTGAAGGACACCGTCGCCCGCGTGATGCCCTGCTGGAACGACACCATCGCGCCGGCGATTCGGAGCGGACAGCGCCTGGTCATCGCCGCGCACGGCAACTCGATCCGCGCGCTGGTGAAGTACCTCGACGGCATCGGCGACGCCGAGATCGTCGGTGTGAACATTCCGAACGGCATTCCGCTGGTCTATGAACTCGATGCGGAGCTGAAGCCGATCCGACACTACTACCTCGGCGATCCGGAGGCGGCGGCGAAGGCCGCTGCGGCGGTCGCGGCGCAGGGCAAGCAGGCTTAGCTACTCGCCGCGCGGCAACTCGGCCGCGATCGTCTCGCGCAAATGCGCGGCCAGCGCGCGCCGATCGGCGTGTGCAGTGCCTTGCGCTGTCAACACCCGCACCTCGACGTTCAAGCCGCGCGCACAGACGAAATGCCATGCGCTTTGCGCCAAGGTCGTCTCGCCGAGGAACTCGGCCAGCGGGCTGATCGCGTGCTCGGCATCGAAGAAGCGCAAGACGACAGGCTGCACCGGTGTGGCCGTCGTCACCGCGGCATGCAGCAGGTTGGCGTGAAACGGCAACAGCGTGCGGCCGTCGCCCGTCGTGCCCTCAGGGAACACGGCCACGGTGTCGCCGGCCTGCAGCGCCTCGGCCATCTGGTGCACGACGCGCAATGCGTCGCGCTTCTTCTCGCGTTCGATGAACAGCGTGCCGGCGCCGGCGACGAGCTTGCCGATCAGCGGCCACTGCTTGACGTCGGCCTTGGAGACGAAGTGCGCTTCGGGAATCACGGCGTGGATGGCGGCGATGTCGAGCCACGAGACATGGTTCGAGACGACGAGCTTGGCGCCCGGCCGCGGCGTGCCCTGCGCATGCAGCGTGATGCCGATCAGCCGCAGCACTTTGGCCGACCACCATTGGATGCGTGCATGGCGCTGCGCCGCGCTGTACGCACTGAAGCGCAGCAGGATGATCGCCAGACCGTGCAGGCCATGCACCAGCAGGCGCGCGATGCGCCACGCGCCGACGAGGCTGCGCATCACGCTTGCAGAGCGGCTTCGTAGGCGACGCTGCCGGCCACCAGCGTCGTGCGCACGCGGCCCGGCATTTCGAAGCCGCTGGTCGCAAACGCGAACGGCGTGTGCTTGCCCTGGCTGACCAATGTCGCGTCACTGACCTGCCAGCGCGCTTGCGGATCGAAGACGCAGATGTCGGCGACGCCGCCTTCGATCAAGCGTCCTGCGCTCGCCGACAGCGTACCGATCGCACCGCCGAGCACACGCACCGGCTCGCTGGTGATGCGCGACAGCGTCGCCGGCAATGCCAGGCCGCGTTGTTCGCCCCAATGCAGCGCCAGGCCGAGCAGCAGCTCCAGGCCCGTTGCGCCGGGTGTGGCTTCGGCGAACGGCAGCGTCTTCTCGTCGGCATCCACGGGCGTGTGGTCCGACACCAGCGCGTCGATCGTGCCGTCGGCCAGCGCGGCCTGCAGCGCATCGCGGTCGCGCTGCTGTCGCACCGGCGGCGTCAGGCGCAATGCGGAGTTGAAGTAGCCGATGTCCATGTCGGTCAGGTGCAGCGAGTTGATGCTGACGTCGGCGGTGAGCGGCAAACCTTCCGCCTTCGCGCGGCGCACGAGCTCGACGCCGGCCGCGCTCGACAGCCGCTCCAGGTGCACACGCGCGCCTGTCGCGCGCATCAGCTCGAAGATCGTGAACAGCGCGATCGTCTCGGCGGCTGCCGGCACGCCCGCCAGGCCGAGCCGCGTCGCCACCGCGCCGCTGGCGGCCACGCCGTTGCCGAGCCACGGATCGTGCGGTTGCAGCCACACCGTGAAGCCAAAAGTCGCCGCGTACTGCAACGCGCGCTGCAGCGTCAGCGTGTTGGTCATGCGCGCATCGGCCTGCGAAAAACCGACGCAGCCCGACTCGGTCAACTCGGCCATCTCGGTCAGCGCTTCACCCGCGAGGCCGCGCGTCAGCGCGCCGAGCGGGAAGACGCGGCAGCGCGAGAGCTTGCGCGCGCGGAACTTCAGCATCTCGACCAGGCCCGGCTCGTCGAGCGGCGGGTCGGTGTCGGGCGGGCAGACGAGGCTGGTCACCCCGCCGGCCGCGGCGGCGGCGAGTTCGCTTTCCAACATGCCTTCGTGCTCGTGGCCCGGCTCGCGCAATCGCGCCGCGAGATCGACCAGGCCCGGCGCGACGACGAGGCCCGTGGCGTCGATCGTGCGCTCGGCTTCGAACTCACGCGGCACGTCGCCGAGGGCGGCGATGCGGTCGCCGGCGATCGCCAAATCGCCGGTGCGATCGAGGCCACTCGCGGGATCGATCAGGCGGCCGTTTCGAATCAACAGCTTCATGCGACGTTCCCCGCGATCGTGCTCATGACCGCCATGCGCACCGCGATGCCGAACGTCACCTGCGGCAGGATCACGCTGGCACGGCCGTCGGCGACGGTCGAATCGATCTCGACGCCGCGGTTGATCGGCCCCGGATGCATGACGATGGCATCCGGTTTGGCGAGTGCGAGCTTCTCCGCCGTGAGGCCGAAGCGTTTGAAGTACTCGCCGGCGCTCGGCAGCACGGCGCCGTTCATGCGCTCGTTCTGCAAGCGCAGCATGATGATGACGTCGGCGTCGCGGATGCCTTCGGCCATGTCGTGGCAGACGCGCACGCCCATGCCGGCGAGGTCCGCCGGCACGAGCGTCTTCGGGCCGACGGCGCGGATCTCGGGCACGCCGAGCGTCGTCAGCGCATGGATGTCGGAGCGAGCGACGCGCGAGTTGACGATGTCGCCGACGATGGCCACGGTGAGCTGCGCGAAGTCGCCCTTGAAGTGGCGGATCGTGTACATGTCCAGGAGGCCCTGCGTCGGGTGCGCATGGCGGCCGTCGCCGGCGTTGATGACATGCACATGCGGCGCGCAATGCTGCGCGATCAGGTAGGGCGCGCCGCTCTCGCTGTGGCGGACGACGAACATGTCGGCATGCATCGCCGACAGGTTGGCGATCGTGTCGAGCAGGCTCTCGCCCTTGGCGGTGCTGCTGCGCGCGATGTCGAGGTTGATCACGTCCGCACTCAGCCGCTTGGCTGCGATCTCGAACGTCGTGCGCGTGCGCGTGCTGTTTTCGAAGAACAGGTTGAAGACGCTTTTGCCGCGTAACAGCGGCACCTTCTTCACATCGCGGTCGTTGACCGAAAGGAACGTGCCCGCGGTGTCGAGGATCTGTGTCAGCACCGTTTTGGGCAGGCCCTCGATCGACAACAGATGGATCAGCTCACCGTGCTGGTTGAGTTGCGGATTGCGTTTGGACAACATCAGTCGCCCTTGTTTTCGACCGCAAAGGCGAACGTGCCGCCCTCGCCTTGCGCCAGCGCCAAACGCTGCTGCGGCGAGACGGTGACGCGCGCGGCGGTGAACGTCGGCTGGATCGGCAGCTCGCGCCCGCCACGATCGACCAGCACCGCCAGCGAAACACTCGCCGGGCGGCCGAAGTCGTACAGCTCGTTCAAGACCGCGCGGATCGTGCGGCCGGTGAAGAGCACGTCGTCGATCAGGATCACGTGCCGGCCGTCGATCTCGAACGGCAGCTTGGTCGCGCCGGCGCCGGCGGCCAGACCACGCTCGGCGAAATCGTCGCGGTGCAGTGTGCTGGTGATGACGCCGGCCTCCTCCGGCAGTTTCAGATCGGCCTGCAACCGCGCGGCGAGCCAGGCGCCGCCGGACCAGATGCCGACCAGCGCCGCGTCGGGCCGCTCGGCGACGAGGCGACGCACGCCGTCGCGCAAAGCGCCGTAGAGCGCTTCGGCGTCGAGGGTGAGTGAGGTGGTGCTCATGCTTGGCGTAGGAACTGTTCGAGGATCAGCGCCGCCGCGGCGGCATCGACGTCACGCTCACCCTGCGCACGCGCTTCGGTGGTCGTGTAGCGCTCATCGACTTCATGCACCGGCAGGCCGAAGCGGCCCGAGAGCTGGCGTGCGAAGCGCTGTGCGCGGCGCGTATTGTCGTGCGCCGCGCCGTCGGGGTGAAAGGGCACGCCGACGACCAGCGCCGACGGCTGCCATTCGGCGATCAGCGCGGCGATGGCAGCAAAGCGCGCGTCGCCTTCCGCCGTGATCGTTCGCAGCGGCGTGGCGCTCTTCGTCAGGCTGTTGCCCGAGGCGACCCCAACGCGGTTGAGGCTGAAATCGAAAGAAAGAAAGGACTGAGGCTGCACGGCGTGGTCCCCCCCGCTCATGCAGCCCCCTGAGCCCTTCGGGCTTTCCCCCGGAGGGGGAGCGAGCGGCTCCGGAACGGCCGCGCGCCGCTCATGCGTGCCCCGCCTCCTGGCTCAGCATGCGCGGGTCGATGCCGAGCAGCGACACCGCCTTGTCGTAGCGCTCAGCGATCGGCGTGTCGAAGATGACGCTCGGATCGGCATCCACCGTCAGCCAGCCGTTGCGCGAGAGTTCGTCTTCGAGCTGACCGGCGCCCCATCCGCTGTAGCCGAGCGTGATCAGCATGCGCTTCGGCCCTGCGCCGCCGGCCAGCGCTTCGAGCACGTCCTTGCTCGTCGTCATGTCGAGCGAGCCGCCGGCGATCGACAGCGTCGAGTTGTACGGGCTCACGTGGTCGGCCTGGCGCTCGTGCAGCACGAAGCCGCGCTCGGTCTGCACCGGGCCGCCGAAGTACACCGGCGTGTCGGCGATGTCGTCGCGGTTCAGGCTCAGTTCGACCTTCTCGAACAGGTTCTTCAACTTGATATCGACCGGCTTGTTGATCACCAGCCCGAGCGCGCCTTTTTCGGTGTGCTCGCACAGATAGACCACCGAGCCGGCAAACGTCGGGTCGGCCATGCCCGGCATGGCAATCAGGAACTGATTGGTGAGGTTGATGCGGCTCGCGCCTGAGGCACTGGGCATGGCGCAATTCTAGTGGCCGCGTCCTGCCCACCCGTGTGAAATTCACGCACGCTTTTCCCACCGTGCATGAGGGGTGCACGGCCCAAGGGCCAGTGCGTAGGTCAGAGTGTGGTCGCGGGTCGTTGGGGACACCGCGTGAACAAAACAGCGGTAGCGATCAGAACAATGAGTTTCGAGCCCGAGCGCCTGCGCGCGCGCCTGGTAGGCGCCAAGAGTGAACGTTTGACGCTGCGCGAGCCGCAGCTGGGCGATGCGATCGACCTCTTCGAGGCAACGCAGCACCCGGCGTTCAATGAACACCTGATGTGGCATGCGCCACCCGACCTGGCTGCCGTGAGCCAGCGTGTGCAGCGCGTCATCGACCGCGCGGCGGCTGGCGCCTGCGCCGCCTTCTCGGCGATCGACCGCGCCAGCGGCCGCTGGGCGGCGCTGTTTCGCTTCGAGCCGCGCGAGCAAGCGACCTGGGCCGAGCTCGGCCTGTGGTCGCATCCGGCGTTCTGGGGCGCCGGCCATGGCGAAGAGGTGACCCGGCTGGCGATCGAGCAGGCCTTTGTGAAGACCGATCTGGAGGCGGTGGTGGCCTGCGCCAAACCGGCCCACAAGGCCTCGCTGAAGCTGCTCGACCGCTGCGGCCTGGAGCCGATCGGCGTAGCGCCGCGGGCGCATGAAGGCGGCTACGACGTGCCGCTGATGCAGATGGTGCTGACGCGCACGCGCTGGGCCTGGCTGCGCACCGAGTCGATCTCCGGCTGGCTGCCCGAGCCGATGGCAACACCGCAGCGCTTGCCGGCTTAAGCTCGCGGCGTGCCGTCCTCACCCGAAAAGCCGCTGACCCGCGCCCTCGTCTGGCTGCGCCGCGACCTGCGCGCCGACGACAACGCGGCGCTGTACCACGCGCTCACCGCCGCCAGGCAAGTCTGGGTCGGCTTCGTCTTCGACCGAGCGATCTTGGACGCGCTGCCGCGTGCCGACCGCCGCGTCGAGTTCATCCGCGAAAGCCTGGTCGGGCTCGAAGCGCAATTGCGTGACGTGGCCGAACGGGCCGGCATGCCGAGCGTGGCCCTTCTGGTGCGCCACGGCACCAGCGCCGAAGAGCTGCCGCGCCTGGCGCAAGAGCTGGGCGTGCAAGCGGTGTACTGCAATCACGACGACGAGCCCTATGCGCTAGCCCGCGACGCCGCCGTGCGCGGCACGCTGGCCGGCGCCGGCATCGCGCTGCACACGAGCAAGGACCATGTGATCTTCGAGCGCAGCGAGGTGCTGACGCAGTCCGGCGGCGTCTATGGCATCTTCACGCCGTACAAGAACGCGTGGCTGAAAAAGCTCGATGGGTTCTTCTTGAAGGCCTACCCGGTCGAACGGCACGCCGCAGCACTGGCCGCGCCGCCGCAGGGCGTGGCCGCCGGCGTGCCGACGTTGGCCGACATCGGCTTCGAGACGACGAACCTGGCGACGCTGAAGATGCCCCCCGGCCCGTCTGGCGCGCAGTCGATGTTCGCCGACTACCTGCAGCGCATCGACGGCTACGACGAGACGCGCAACTTCCCCGCCGTCAAGGGGCCGAGCTATTTGTCCACGCACCTGCGCTTCGGCACGATCTCCATTCGCCAGCTCGCGCGCGAGGCCTGGCGGCGCGTGCAGGGCGGCTCTGCGGGCGCGCAAGTCTGGCTGTCCGAGCTGATCTGGCGCGATTTCTACCACCAGGTGCTGCACCACCACCCGCGCGTCGTCGGCCACAGCTTCAAACGCGAGTACGACGCCATCAAGTGGGAACACGGCAAACACGCCGATGCCCACTTCGCCGCCTGGTGCGAGGGCCGCACCGGCTACCCGCTGGTCGATGCCGCCATGCACCAGATCAATCAGACCGGCTACATGCACAACCGCCTGCGCATGGTGGTGGCGAGTTTTCTGACCAAGGATCTCGGCATCGACTGGCGGCGCGGCGAAGCCTATTTCGCGCTGCACCTGAACGACTTCGACCTCGCCGCCAACAACGGCGGCTGGCAATGGGCATCGTCTTCCGGCTGCGACGCGCAACCGTATTTCCGCATCTTCAACCCGGTGAACCAGAGCGAGAAGTTCGATGCGCAGGGCAAGTTCATCCGCCGCTACCTGCCGCAACTCGCGGCGCTGCCCGACAACCTGATCCACGCGCCGTGGTTGGCCAAGCCGGTCGATCTCGCCGCGGCGGGCGTCGAGATCGGCACGCACTACCCGCCGCCCGTGGTGCAGCACGACGAGGCGCGCGCGAAGACGCTGCAGCGCTACGCGGTGGTCAAGACCGTCAAGTAGCTTTCTCGGCGTTTTCTTCCGGCGCCTTGGTGTGCCGAATGAAGATGCGCGCCGCGACGATGCCGATCTCGTAGAGGATGATCATCGGCCCGAGCAGCGAGAGCTGCGAGATCACGTCCGGCGGCGTGACGACGGCCGAGACCACCGCCGCCCCGACGATGAAGTAGCCGCGCCAAGCCTTCAATTGCTCGATCGTGACGACGCCCAGCCGCGCCAGCACCACCACCGCCACCGGCACTTCGAAGGCAATGCCGAAGACGAGAAACAGCGACAGCACGGTGCCGAAATACTGTTCGATGTCCGGCGCGGCGTTGACCGAGCTCGGCGCCACCTTGACCATGAACGACGTCAGCGCCGGAATGACGATGCCGTAGCAGAACGCCACGCCGACGAAGAACAGCACCGTGCTCGACACCACCAGCGGCAGCACCATCTTCTTCTCGTGCGAGTACAGCCCCGGCGCGACAAAAGCCCACACCTGGTAGAGCACATAGGGCAGCGCCACCAGAAAAGCCGTCATCAGCGTCATCTTCAGCGGCACGAGGAACGGCGAGAAGACGTTGGTGGCGATCAGCTTGGTGCCCGGCGGCAGGTTCTGCGTCAGCGGCGCGGCCAGCAAGTCGTAGAGCACATTGATGCCCGGCCAGAAGCACAGCAGGCCGAAGACCAGGCCGAGCGCGATGACGACGCGGATCAGCCGGTCACGCAACTCGATCAGGTGCGAGACGAACGGCTGCTCGGTGCCGGCGAGTTCGTCTTCTTTGTCCGCGGGCCCGGTCATCGCGCTGATTTGGGCCGAAAGCGCGCCACGCGCGCCGCGCCCGACAGCGCCTTGGTGCGGATGCCGGCGCGCTGCTTGTACCAAGACGGCGTGGCGCCGCGCTTCAGGCGCCAGTTCTTCTTCGGATGTTTGTACTCCGGATTCGGCGTTGACAGGCCTTCGAGCGCGCGCGCCGCGCTGTCCACGTCGCCCGACTTCCAGCTGCTCTCCAGCTCGCTGGTCGTCGCATTGAACTCCTGGTTGACGCTGGTCTCGACATCGCGCGCCGCGGTTTCGAACTGCGACTTCATCTTCTGCAGCTCTTCGAGTTCGATCGTGCGGTTCACTTCGGCTTTGACGTCGGCAACATAGCGCTGCGCCTTGCCGAGAAAGTGGCCGACGGTGCGCGCCACGCGCGGCAGTTTCTCCGGCCCGATGACGATGAGCGCCACCGCACCGATCAGCGCGATCTTGTCGAAACCGAAGTCAATCATGGACGGCGCCCGTTCTGCGACGGGCTGTGGGCGCTCAAGTTTTTGTCTTGGCCTCGACGTCCACGGTGTTGGCGTCGGTGCTCTTCGGCTGCGACGTCACCTGCGACGGCGGCGTTCCTTCCGCGGCCGACTCGCCGCCGGACTTGACGCCGTCCTTGAAGCCCTTGACGGCGCCACCGAGGTCGGAGCCGATGTTCTTCAGCTTCTTCGTGCCGAAGATCAGCACCACGACGAGCAGCACGATCAGCCAATGCCAGATGCTGAAAGATCCCATGACGTTCTCCTGTGAAAGGAACTGCGAGCGATTCTAGGTCAGCACCGTTGTCAGCCCTTGGCCCAGGGCCTCGGGCCGCCCATGACATGCATGTGCAGATGCATGACTTCCTGACTGCCGTCTCGCCCGGTGTTGATGACATGTCTGAACCCGTTGCTGACGCCGAGTTCCCGCATCAGGCGCGGCGACAGGGCCATCATGCGGCCCAACAGCGGCGCGTGCTCGGCCGTCACCTCGGCCATCGAGACGATGTGCTGCTTGGGCACGATCAGGATGTGCACCGGGGCCCACGGGTGGATGTCGTGAAAGACCACCATCTCGTCGTCTTCATGAACCTTCTTCGCCGGGATCTGCCCGGCGGCGATCTTGCAGAAAATGCAGTTGGCGTCCATGGCAGTCAAGCCGGAACCACCGGCTGGTTGTCATTGAGCTTCAGGAAGCCCTTGATGACGCGGTACAGCGCCCAGATGCCGGCGACGAACCAGACCAGCAGGCCGAGGCCGAAGGCGAACAGCAGAACGAAGCCGATCGCCGACCAGAGCAGACCCCACCAGAAGGTGCGGATCTGCCAGTCGAAGTGGCTCTCGTACAGCGTGCCGGCGGCGTCCTCGCGCTTCACGTAGTTGATGATCACGCCGACGATGGCCGTGATGCCGACGAAGACCGACAGCACCTGCAAGGCATAGACCACCATCGTCAGGGTCTTCAGGCTGGCGAGTTGTTCCGCTGTTCTTTCCATCACGCACCCTCCTCGGTGTCCCGTTGATCGGCTTTGCGCAGCGCGAATTCTTCCAGACCCGACTGGCCCTCGCGGCGCTCGAGCTCGGCCAGCACGTCGGCCGGCGTCAAGCCGAAGTGCGCCAGCGCGATCATCGAGTGGAACCACAGGTCGGCGACTTCGGCGGTGATGCGCGCGCGGTCGCCGTCCTTGGCGGCCATGACGACTTCGGTGGCTTCTTCGCCGACTTTCTTCAGGATCGCGTCGATGCCTTTGGCGGACAGGCGGGCGACGTAGCTCTTGTCCGGGTCGGCCTTGCGGCGTGACTCGATGACGGCGGCCAGACGCGCCAAGGTGTCGTTGCTCATCGGTAAATGCTTTCAGGGTCTTTGAGCACCGGCTCGACCGTCTTCCATTGCCCGCTGTCGAGCGTCTGGAAGAAACACGAATGGCGGCCGGTGTGGCACGCGATGCCCGGCTCATGCCCGAGCTGCGTGACCTTGAGCAGCAAGACATCGTGGTCGCAGTCGAGGCGGATGTCGTGCACCTGCTGCACATGGCCCGACTCTTCACCCTTGAACCAGAGCTTGTTGCGCGAGCGGCTCCAATAGACGGCACGTTGCGTCTCGACGGTCCTGGCCAGCGCCTCGCGGTTCATGAAGGCGAACATCAGCACGTCGTTGCTGCCGACTTCCTGCGCGATCACCGGCACGAGGCCGTCGCGGTCCCACTTGATGGCGTCGAGCCAAGCGTCCATGCGCCCAAGTTTAGTGGGTCGGCCCTCGGAAGCCGCGCTCTTCGGCGAACCATGCCAGCACGGGCAGCGTGCCCGGCAGCAGCGGCGTCACGTCGGCAGGCAATGATTGCCACGCCATCTGCTGCTGCTCGCGCATCTCGAAGGCACCTGTCCACGAAAAGACCTTGCAGAAATGCAGGCGCACGAGGGCGTGCGGGTAGTCGTGCAGCGTCACCTGCCAAGGTTCGGCGGCGCCGATCGTGATGCCGAGTTCTTCGTGCAACTCGCGGCGCAGGGCTTGTTCGATGCTCTCGCCGGCTTCGACCTTGCCGCCCGGAAACTCCCAGTGGCCTGCATAGACCTTGCCCTCGGGGCGTGAGGTCAGCAGAAATCGGCCGTCGGCGTCGATCAACACACCGACCGCGACATCGACGGGGTCACGCTCGGCCACACCAGTCCCGCGCGAATTGATACGCCACGCGGCCCGAGCGCGAGCCTCGCTCCAGCGCCCAGACCAGCGCCTCGGGCCGCGCCGCTTCGAGCCGCTTCGCATCGACTTCACCGAAGTGATGCAGCCACTGCGCGACGATCGCCAGGTACTCGGCCTGCGTGAACGGATAGAACGACAGCCACAACCCGAACCGTTCGGACAGCGAAATCTTCTCCTCGACGACCTCGCCCGGATGGACCTCACCGTCCTCGGTGTGCGTGTAGCTGAGGTTCTCCTTCATGTACTCGGGCAGCAGGTGGCGGCGGTTGCTGGTGGCGTAGATCAGCACGTTCTCGCTGGCCTGCGCCACCGAGCCGTCGAGCACCGACTTCAGCGCCTTGTAGCCGGGTTCGCCTTCGTCGAACGACAGGTCGTCGCAGAAGATGACGAAGCGCTCGGGCCGCTCGGCGATGGCATCGACGATGTCGGTCAGGTCCACCAGATCGGCCTTGTCCACCTCGATCAGGCGCAGGCCTCGTGGTGCGTACTCGTTCAGGCAGGCCTTGATCAGCGAGCTTTTTCCGGTGCCGCGCGCGCCCGTCAGCAGCACGTTGTTGGCCGGCCTGCCGGCGACGAACTGCTGCGTGTTGGCAATCAGGCGGTCGCGCTGGCGATCGACCTCCTTCAGCTCGGCGAGGCGGATCGTCGCCACATGCTTGACCGGCTCGATGACACCGGCGCCACCGCGCTTGCGGTAGCGAAACGCCGCCCCGGCCGCCCAATCGGTGGCCGGCGCGTGCCGCGGCAGCACGGTTTCGAGGCGCGCCAGCAAAGCGTCGGCGCGCTCGATCAGCGATTCAACAGTGGGCTTGGTCGTCATGGCAATTTGTGCACCGCATTGTCGGCGACGACGAAAACCCGGTCGCCTGGAGCGCGCTCGATCGGGTGCATGCCGGTGAACGCGCCGAAGGCCGGCAGCACGCCGACGCCGGCGCCGAAGTGAAAGCACGGCAAGCGCAACCGATCGATGCCGCGGCCAACCGTCGTGCAGGGGTGCAGGTGGCCGGCGAGCACGTACGCGGACCGGCGCAGCTCGGGGTGATGGCACAGCGCGAGTTGCGGCGCGGCCGGCAGCATGAACGGCTCATCGACGCACGACACGCCCCACGACGGCGGCGGATCGCCGGCGCGGTCATCGTGATTGCCGCGCACCAGCACGAGTTCGAGTTGCGAGCGCTGCTCGCGCCACGTGGCAAACAGGCCGAGCGTCGCCCGGTCGTGCGAGTGCCGTGAGTGCAGCAGGTCGCCGAGAAAGACGATGCGCTTGGCGTCGTGCACCGCCAGCAGCGCATCGAGCGCATCGAGGTTGCCGCCGGTCGTGGCCTCCGGCACCGGCACGCCGAGCTTGCGGTAGCTGACCGCCTTGCCGATGTGCGCATCGGCGACCAACAGCGTGCGCTCTGCGGACCACCAGGCGGCCTTGCCGGCCAGGAGCTGCAGCGCGACGCCGCCGACCTCGACTGCCGTCGCGTTCAAACGAAGAGTCTTAAGCCTGCTTCGAGGTGCTCGGTCGGGCTGCGCTTGAAGCCCGAGCGCGCGTAGCGCTGCAGGCGGCCGACGGTAAACGCCGTCAGCGCCGACGCTTGCGCATTGCTCTCAACCGTCGGCTGCGCCGAGCCGGTGCTTTCCGCAGCGGCACGCAGGCATTGCCGCAGTTGCGACTCGACGCGGTCGAAGAACTGGTTCATGCGCGCGATCAAACGTTCGTGCTCGAAGACCAGCGCGTCGCCGACCATGACCCGCACCATGCCCGGGTTCTTCTCGCCGAAGCCGAGCACCACGGCGACGATCTTGCCGGCCTGCGCCGCGCTCGGATCGTCGCGCTCGACGATCTGGTTGACGAGCGTGAACACGCTCGACTCGATGAACTCGATCAGGCCCTCGAACATCTGCGCCTTGCTGGCGAAGTGGCGGTACAGCGCCGCTTCGCTGACCGCTCAACTTGGCCGCCAGCGCCGCCGTCGTGATGCGCTCGGCGCCCGGCTGCTCCAACATCTGCGCCAACGTTTGCAGGATCTGCACACGGCGCTCGCCGGGTTTCGGACGCTTGCGCGTCTTCTCCGGTTTGGTGGTGGCCGCAGCGCTGTGTTCAGCGTCCGGCTCGTCGGTCAGTGCATTCACGGCAAGCGTCTTCTCAGTTCCCTCAGCGAAAAGATTCTGGCACACACGTACGCGGGCCTGCGGTGCAGGTAAACACCAACTTTGCGGGCAGCAGTGCGATCTTTTTCCGCCATGCGCATCCAGCGCTGCATCCACACCGTGGTCATGCCGATGCCAAACGCCGCCTTCTGATGCTGCAAGGTGTCTTCGACGAGCACGCAGCGCGACGGCGCCACGCGCAGGCGCGCCGCAATCCAGCGAAACATGCGCGCGTCGGGCTTGGGCCGCAGATGGCCGAACATCGCCATGTCTTCGATCGACAGCACGCTGTCGAACAACATCCCGATGCCGAGCGAACCAAGCACGCGCAGGGCATAGGCCCGCGGCGCGTTGGTCAGGACGACCTTGCGCCCGGGCAGACGCGCGATCGCGTCGAAGTCGTGCGGGTGGCCATGCACCCGGCCCTCCAGGCCCGGCAGCAGGTGCGTGTGGTGCAAAAAGTGCGCTGCGTCGATGCCATGGTGGCGAACCAGTCCGAGCAGCGTCGCGCCATAACGCACCAGGTAGGTCAGGCGAAGCGCATGAGCCTCCTCCGGGCTCACGCCGAGTGCCTCGACGATGTAGGCCGTCATGCTCTCGTCGATGCCGCCCAACGCCGCGTGAGACGCGTTGTGCAGCGTGTTGTCGAGATCGAACAGCCAGACGCGCGGTGTGCCCATCGGCGGATTCTCACCGCCCAAGAAAAAGCGCCGGCAGCGGGATGCTGCCCGCCCCGCGTCGATACGACGCAGTGGCTTCAGTAAGTGCTGCTGTTGTAGCCCGGCGCCGGCGCCGCCGCGCGCTTCTCGGCCGCGCCGACCTTGACGACGTGCCAGACGCCGCCCGAGCCGTCGCCGCTCACGTCGCCGGCCTTGGCGTCGCCGGCAAAGTAGTACAGCGGCTTGCCGCCCCATGCCCATTGCATGCCGCCACCCTTGCGCGCCACCAGCGTCAGCTTGTCCTTGGCCTGCGCGCCGTCGGCCGCCATGAACGGCGGCCAGGCGGCGGCGCAGCCGTCGAAGCAGCGGCTCTCGCTGGCAGCGTCCTTGTCGAAGGTGTAGAGCGTCTTGCCGGCCTTGTCGCGCAGCAGGCCGCCGCTGTCGGTGGTTTGTGCAAAGGCGCTGGCCGCGGCGAGCAGTGCAACGGTGAGCGTGGCGAAGGCAGCGATGTTGGCCAGCTGCGAGAAAGAGCTTTTCATGATGAAGAGAGTCCTCGGTGAGAGAGTCAAGGTTGGTGAGGCCGTGCGGCGGTGAACTGCGTTGCCACGGCGCTCACTGTCGCGGCGGCTTTGTCCCGCTGTCACGGGACACCAGTCCCAGGGCGCGGCGCAAGCGCTGCGGCCACGCCGACCACAGGCGGTGCGCGGCCAGCGCGGCCAACACAGCAAAGCCCGCGAACCACAGCCACGCCAGCGGGTTGCTGCGCGCAAATGCCGCGGCATGCCACGCCGAAGCCAAGAGCACACCCGCCGCCCACACGAGCAGCCCCCACAACACGGGAGCGCGCACGTAGCGCCGCCGCTCGCGCGAGACGAGCCAGGCCGCCAAGCCCCAGGCCAGAAACAGCGGCGCGTATTGGGCCATGAAGGGCGCGGGCAAGCGCCAGGGCCAAGGCATCACGCCGATGCGGGGCCACAGCAGCAGTGCCGACGCGAGCATCAACGCCAGCAGCGCAAAGACACGCCAAGCGACGTCGGCGTGCTGCGCCGGCGCCGGCGGGTCGCCGTCGATGTGCGCTAACACCAGCGCGGCCCCACCCAACAACGCCACGCCCCACGGCCAGACCACGGCCGCGCTGACGCTGCTGGTCCACGCCAGCGCAGCGGCCGACCCACACCATGCCGCCAACGCCAGCAGCGGCATGCGCGTGGCGGCGGGGTCGAACGCACGTCGCGCCAGCAGCAAAGCCACGGCCAGCGAGAGTGCCATCGCACCGATACAGCGCGCATGCAGCGGCGGCCACGGCGTGCCGAGCAGCAGCGTCAGCGCCGCGGGCGCCAGCATGCAGACGGCGGCAGCGGCGAGCGCGACAGCCGCCACGCTGACGCAAAACAGCGACCGCAAGCGATTGCGCAAGACAAGCAAACGAGCGGACATAGGGATGGACTGTTGCTCGCCGGCGCGTGCGTGTCAGCGGGCGCCGGCCCCAACTCGTGCCTGCGCAACGCACTGTCCATGCAGGCACTGGGGCTGCGGCCCCGTTTGTCTATGCCGCGGCGAGGGATCAGCGCAAAATCGCGGGCTCGCCATGTCCGCACCCACGCAGCAGATCCGCTTTGCCCGCAGCCACGACGGCGTGCGCCTGGCCTACGCTGCCAGCGGCCGCGGCCACACGCTGATCAAGGCGGCGACGTGGCTGTCGCACCTCGAGCACGATTGGGAAAGCCCGGTCTGGCGGCACCTGCTGCAAGAGCTGTCGCTGCGCTGGCAGCTCGTGCGCTACGACGAGCGCGGCTGCGGCCTCTCGGACTGGGAGGTGCCCGAACTCACCTTCGACAGTTGGGTGCGCGATCTGGAAACCGTCGTCGATGCCACCGGCGCCGAGCGCTTTGCGCTGCTCGGCCTGTCGCAGGGCGCGTCGATCGCGATCGCCTACGCCGTCAAGCACCCGGAGCGCGTGACGCACCTCGTGCTGCACGGCGGTTATGCGCGCGGCCGACTGATCCGCGGCAGCACGCCGCAGCAGATGGAAGAAGCCGAGATGATGGCGCGGCTGGCGGAAATGGGCTGGGGCAAATCGGACACGTCATTTCGCCAGTTCTTCACCACGCAGTTCATTCCCGGCGGCACGAGCGAACAGCACCAGTGGTTCAACGAACTGGAGCGCATTTCGACCTCGCCGCAAAACGCCGCCAATTTCATGCGCGCCTTCGACACCATCGACGTCACGGCGCTGTTGGAGCGCGTGCGCTGCCCGACGCTCGTGCTGCACAGCACGCGCGACGCGCGCGTGCCGGTCGAAGAAGGCCGCCTGATCGCCACGCGCATCCCCGGCGCGCAGTACGTGCCGATCGACAGCGGCAACCACCTCTTGCTCGGCTCGGAGCCGGGCTGGGAGCGCGCGCTGGCCGCCATCGAAGCCTTCCTGCCCGCCGGCACGGCCCCGGGCGCCGACCCACGCATCGCCTCCCTCACACCGCGCCTGCTGAGCCTGCTCGACCTGATGGCCCAAGGCCGCGACAACGCGCAGATCGCGGCCATGCTCGGCCTGTCCGAGAAGACCGTGCGCAACCACATCACCGCGCTGTTCGACCGGCTCGAAGTCGAGAACCGCTCGCAGGCGATCGTGATGGGGCGAGAGAACGGGTTGGGCAAGTCGGGCGGCTGAGCCGCGTTGCGCCGCGGCTGCGTCGATGACGCGCCAGCCGCAAAGAGTGGCTTCCTTCGCGGCAAGTTCTCACGCGCGCTGAGTCACCCACCGCGAACGCGGGCTTGCAATGGCAATCTGCCGGCCGTTGCGCGACGTGCGCATCGCTCGCCTCCACCCAACATCGCACAGAGAAAGAGGGAAATGAAGAAAGCCATCGCCACCACCATCGCCGCCTTCGCCTTGACCGGCTGCGCCAGCATCTTCAACGGCTCGACGCAACCCGTGACGATCAACAGCGTGCCCGATGGCGCCGACGTGTCGGTGACCAACAGCGCCGGCGAGAAGATCCACACCGGCGTGACGCCGGTGACGCTGACGTTGAAGCGCGGCGCGGGCTACTTCAAGTCCGAGTCGTACACCATCAAGTACGCCAAGGCCGGTTTCGCGCCGAAGGAAATGACGATCAGCGGCTCGATGAGCGGCTGGTACATCGGCAACATCCTCTTCGGCGGCTTGATCGGCATGCTCGCCGTGGACCCGGTCACCGGCGCGATGTACGTGCTGCCGGAGACGGTCAGCCAGTCGCTCGACGCCGACGCGCCGAAGACCGGCACGGCCGACGGCTCGCTGAAAGTCGTCTCGACCGACAGCCTGACGCCGGCGCAGATGAAAGACGCGCGCCTGATCGGCGCCACCACCAAGTAAGAAGAAAACCCCTTCCTTGGATTGAACATGTGCCGGCGCGAGCCGGCACATTGCTTTGTGCGTGTGCGCTCAATGCGAGCGGATCATCGTCCCGTACGCCTGATCCGTCAGGATCTCCAGCAACATCGCGTGCGGCACGCGGCCGTCGATGATGTGCACGGCGTTGACCCCGCTCTTCGCGGCATCGAGCGCACCGGCGATCTTCGGCAGCATGCCGCCTGAGATCGTGCCGTCGGCGAACAGCTCGTCGATGCGGCGCGCACTCAGGTCGGTGAGCAGCTTGCCTTCCTTGTCGAGCACGCCCGGCGTGTTCGTCAGCAGCATCAGCTTCTCGGCGCGCAGCACGGTGGCGAGTTTGCTCGCCACCAGATCGGCATTGATGTTGTAGCTCTCTCCCTCGTCACCGAAGCCGATCGGGCTGATGACGGGGATGAACTGGTCGTCCTGCAAGGCCTTGACGACGCTCGGGTCGATGCCGGTGATCTCGCCGACCTGGCCCACGTCGTGCATCTTCTTCGGGTCATCCTTGTCGGCCATCTTCAGCTTGTGGGCGCGGATCAGCCCGCCGTCGCGCCCGGTCAGGCCCACCGCCTTGCCGCCGACCGAGTTGATCAGGCCGACGATGTCCTGCTGCACCTGGCCGGCGAGCACCCACTCGACGACTTCCATCGTTTCGGCATCCGTCACGCGCATGCCCTGGATGAAGGTGCCCTTCTTGCCCAACCGCGTCAGCGCCTCGTCGATCTGCGGCCCGCCGCCGTGCACGACGATCGGGTTCATGCCGACCAGCTTCAGCAGCACCACGTCTTCGGCAAAGTCCTGCTGCAGCGACGGGTCGGTCATCGCATTGCCGCCGTACTTGATGACCAGCGTCTTGCCGTGGAATTTGCGGATGTAGGGCAGCGCCTGCGACAGGATCTCGGCCTTCTCGCGCGGCGCGATCTGGCTGACATCGACGGCTTGGTGAACGGGCGTGGTCATGGTGCGGATTCCTTGGCGTTCGGCATGGCGCCGCATTGTAGGAAGGGGAACTTCATTGCGCTGCGCAGGTCCAGCCACAAGACGCTATCCTCTGCTTCATGTTCCGGCCCTCCTGTCGCCTCGTCGCCGCCGTGTTGTGGCTGGCCATCGCGCTGCTGCCGCTGCGCGTGGTGGCTGCGGGCTGGATGTCGCCGGACATCGCCGCTGCGTCGGCGGCGAGTGCGGCGGCCGACGCGCTGCCTTGCCACGGCATGCCGGCCGATGCAGCCGATGAGGCCGGCAACGGCGCGCCGATGCACCACGTGTGCAATCTGTGCGACCTGTGCCATGCGGGCGTGACCGTCGCGCCCGAACCGTCGGCCCTTGCGCTCGCGTCGGCTGTGCAAGAACGCGCCATGAGGCCCTTGTCGCCGCACGGCCGCGTGGCGCCCGACGGTCTCTTCAGGCCCCCTCGCTGAGTTCTCGCTGCGCGGCGCTCGTGCGCCGCGGGTCACCGTTGCGCGCGAAGCGTGACGCCGTGAAATCCATTGCGAGGCTCTGCTGTCATGTTCAGTTCGTTCATCCGCTGCGCGCTGGCGCTCGGCGCTGCGCTGGCGCTCGGCGCACCCGCGTCGGCCCAACCCGCGCATCCCGCTGACGCTGCAGCCACCGTGCCGCCCCTGACCTACCGCTCGGCCTTCAGCGGCTACAAGCGCTTGTCGGAGCCGCCGGCTGCTGATTGGAAGGCCGCGAATCAGAACGTCGAGCGCATCGGCGGCTGGCGTGCGTATGCGCGCGAGGCCAATGCAGCGGCGTCGGCGCCGGCACCCGCCGCAAGCGCAGCCGAAACGATGGGCGTGCCGAAGGCGCCGGCTCCGGCGCATCGCCACTGAGCGGGGGCGATGATGAAAACACTCGCTCTCCTGGCCGCGACCGCCACGCTCGCCGGCTGCGCCACCTTCAGCGCCGACGGCGGCCTCGGCCCCGTGCAGCAAGCCGCCACGCAGCACCTGAACAAAGACCTCGCGTGGGCGCGCAGCGACGCCCTGCAGGACCGCATCGACACGCGCGTGGCCGAGCTGTTGGCGGCGCCGCTGACGGCAGACAACGCCGTGCAGCTCGCGTTGCTGAACCACCGCGGCCTGCAAGCAAAGTTTCACGACATCGGCCTGTCCGAAGCCGAGCTCGTGCAATCGACGCGGCTGCCGAACCCCGGCTTTTCGTTCGGCCGCTTCGAGCGCGGCGACGAGCGCGAGATCGAACGCAGCTGGCACTTCAGCCTGGCGCGCATCCTCACGATGCCGTGGCGGCGCGAGGCGGCGTCACGGCGCCTCGCGACCACCCAAGCCGAGGTGGCCGGTGCCGTGCTCGCCCATGCCGCCGACGCGCGCCGCGCCTGGGTGCAGGCCGTGGCCGCGCAAGAAGGCGTGCGCTACAGCCGGCAGGTGATGCGCGCGGCCGAAGCCGGCGCCGAACTGGCGCAGCGCATGCAGCAGGTGGGCAACTTCAGCGCGCTGCAACGCGCGCGCGAGCAGGCGTTCTACGCCGATGCGGCGCTCGACGTGGCGCGCGCCGAACAAGCCGAGCGCGCAGCGCGCGAAAAGCTGACGCGGCTGTTGGGCTTGTGGGGTGCGCAGACGAGCTTTCTCCTGCCCGAGCGCCTGCCGGACTTGCCGGCAGAGGCGCGTAACCTGCCCGACGTGGAGCGCACCGCGATCGCGCAGCGCCTGGACTTGCAGGCCGCGCGGCGCGAAGCGGCGATACTGGCCGGCGAGCAAAGCGCCGCGCGTGCCGAGCGCATCGCCAGCGGCCTCGAGGTCGGCCTCGAGCGCAACAGCAGCAACGAGGCACCGACGCAGCGCGGCTGGGACCTCGGCTTCGAAGTTCCGTTGTTCGACTGGGGCGGCGCAAAAAACGCCGCGGCCGAACATCGCTGGCGGCAGGCCGCGCAGCGCGCCACGCAAACCGCCATCGACGCGCGCTCCGAAGTTCGCGAAGCCTATGGCGCCTACCGCAGCGCCTACGACATCGCCAAGCACCACCGCGAAGAGATCGTGCCGCTGCGCAAACTGGTGCTCGACCAGAACGTGCTGCGCTACAACGGCATGCTGATCGGGGTCTTCGATCTGCTCGCCGACGCGCGCCTGCAGATCGCGAGCGTGAAAAACGCGATCGAGGCGCAGCGCGATTTCTGGCTCGCCGAAACCGACCTCGACCGCGCGCTCGTCGGCAAACCGATGCTCTCGCCGATGGCCGGCGCCGCATCGACGATGCCCGCCGCCGGCGACGCGCACTGAAAGCAAGACCATGAACATCGCACGAAGACATTGGCTCGCCGCCGGCAGCGCCGTCGCCGCCGCATCGGTCGGCAAAGCCGCGCTGGCCGCATTGCCCGAGCCGGTGCTGCAAGACAAGCCCGACACGATGCCGCCGCTCGTGCCCAACAGCGGCCGGCCGTACAACCCGGTCGTCACGCTCAACGGCTGGACGCTGCCCTGGCGCATGAACAACGGCGTCAAGGAATTCCATCTCGTTGCCGAACCCGTCGTGCGCGAGATGACGCCCGGCTTCAAGGCGCACCTGTGGGGCTACAACGGCCAGAGCCCGGGCCCGACGATCGAGGTGGTGGAAGGCGACCGCGTGCGCCTGTTCGTCACCAACCGATTGCCCGAAGTGACGAGCATGCATTGGCATGGACAGCGCCTGCCCAACGGCATGGACGGCGTGACCGGGCTGACGCAGCCGCCGATCGCGCCCGGCAAGACTTTCGTCTATGAGTTCGTCGCGAGAAGACCAGGCACCTTCATGTACCACCCGCATGCCGACGAGATGGTGCAGATGGCGATGGGGATGATGGGCTTCTGGGTCACGCACCCGAAGCAGAAACATCCGCTGATCGACGAGGTGAACCGCGACTTCTGCTTTCTGCTCAACGCCTACGACATCGAGCCCGGCAGCGCCACGCCGAAGATCATGACGATGCTCGACTTCAATTTGTGGAGCTGGAACAGCCGCGTCTATCCCGGCATCGATCCGCTGGTGGTGAAGAAGAACGACAAGGTGCGCATCCGCATCGGCAACCTGACGATGACGAACCACCCGATCCACATCCACGGCCATGAGTTCGTCGTCAGCGGCACCGACGGCGGGCCGACGCCGCGCGCCTCGCGCTGGCCCGAGGTGACGGCCGACATCGCCGTCGGCCAGATGCGCCAGCTCGAGTTCGTCGCCGACGAAGAAGGCGACTGGTCCTTGCACTGCCACAAGAGCCATCACACGATGAACGCGATGGGCCACAACGTGCCGACGATGATCGGCGTCGATCACCGCGGCGTCGTCAAACAGATCACCGACCTCGTGCCCGACTACATGGCGATGAGCGAGCGCGGCATGCACGACATGACCGAGATGGAGATGCCGCTGCCCGACAACACCGCGCCGATGATGACCGGCACGGGGCCCTTCGGCGCCGTCGGCATGGGCGGCATGTTCAGCGTCGTCAAGGTGCGTGCCAGATCAGAAGGCGGGTGACTACAAGGACCCGGGCTGGTTCAAGCACCCGGCCGGCACGCTGGCTGCCGAATGGACAGGCGCCGCTGGCCGAACCGGCGCGCGCCAAGACAGAGAACAGCCCGCGACCGAAGCGCGACATCGAAGTGCGCGTGCGTAAACCGCAAGGCCATGCCGGTCATTGAGCTTCAACAGGAGAAAACACTGAAGCAGCACAGTAAACGCAAGATGCTCGGCGCGGCGCTCGCGGTGGGTCTGGTGACCTTTGGCCGCGCGGCGTCCGCCCATGGCGAGAAGACGCATGCCAAGAAGGCCGCCGCGGCGAAAAAGGAACAGAAGGACTGGGGCATCGCCGGCGACGCCAAGGATGCCAAGCGCACGATCGATTGCAGGATGCTCGACGCGATGCGCTTCAGCCCCGATCGCGTCGATGTCAAGCTCAACGAAACGCTGCGCTTCACCGCCGCAACAACGGCCGGGTGCTGCATGAGTTCGTCATCGGCACGAAGCAAGAGCACGCCGCGCACTACGAGCTGATGAAGAAGTTCCCGAACATGGAACACGACGAGCCGTGCATGGCGCATGTGGCGGCCGGCAAGCAAGGCCGAAATCATCTGGAAGTTCAACCGCCCCGGCAAGTTCGAGTTCGCCTGCCTGATCGCCGGCCACTACGAGGCCGGCATGGACGGCAAGATCGTCGTCAGCGCGTGATCACGACCTCTCTTTTTCTTCAAAGGAACATCATGACCGTTTCCCTCAAACGCCTGTTGGCCTGGCGGCGCTGGTCGCCTTCTCGGCTTCGACGCTGGCGCAAGACGCCGACATGAGCGAAGGCGAAGTGAGCAAGATCGACAAGGCGCAATCGAAGATCACGCTCAAGCATGGCGAGATCAAGAACCTCGACATGCCCGGCATGACGATGGTGTTTCAGGTCAAGGACAAGCGATGCTCGACAAGCTATCGCCCGGCGACAAGGTGAAGTTCAAGGCCGTCAACGAGGCCGGCAAGTACACGGTGACCGACCTGCAGGTCGTTCGCTGACCCATCGCGTCATGTGTTGACGGAGGTCAAACAGTGCTCGGATGCCAGGCCTAACATTGCGCCTGTCATGTTTGCCACGCGTCGCCGCCCCCGCACGCATTGGGCCGCCCAGGCCTTGCTCTGCCTCGGTCTGTTCGGCTTCGTGATCGGTTGGGCCCATGCCTGCATCGTTGAGCAGCCGGGCCAACACGCCGGTGCGCACGCGCAAGCGGGTCATGCGCAACACAGGCCCGGCGATGCCGGCCTGCCTGAGTGCAGCGCCGAGCAGGAACGCTGTGCGGCCGCGTGCGACGAGCCGCAGGGCGTCGTGCCGAAGGTGGAATCGCCACGCGCCCTGGACGGCACGGCGTGGCCACCCGCGATCCACGCAGTCGCACTGTCGTGGGACTTCGACCGCGGTTCTCGCAACGAGGTCCCGCAACCCAGGATTTCGCCGCCGGACATTCCGCTGGTCCTGCGATTCCTGCGGCTGACGCTGTAGCGCCTCGACCCCGCCGGCGTGCGACCCGGCCTCGGGTTGCGGCGCGTCGGCGTCACGACGGCCTTTCGCTCGTCCCCTTGTCACTCCCTTCACGATCAGGAGCCCCCCAATGAACTCGATTCGCACGATTTCGCTCGCCACCGCGCTGGTTGCCGCCTTGAGCGCCTGCGCCCAGAACCCTTCAGCGCCGATGCCCGGCATGGCCTCGCCGCCGGCGGCCATGGCCGAGCGCATGTCGAAGATGGACTCGCACATGAAAGCCATGAGCGAGATGCACGACAAGATGGCCCGCGCGCGTACGCCGGAGGAACGTAACGCCTTGATGGCCGATCACATGAAGCTGATGCAGGACGGCATGGCGATGATGGGCGGCATGGTCCCCGGCGGCATGAAGGGCATGGGCGGTATGGGCGGCATGGGCGCGATGCCGGGCGACATGGCGGGCCATCAGCAGATGATGGAAAAGCGCATGGAGATGATGCAGTCGATGATGCAGATGATGATGGACCGCATGCCCGCGGCGCCCGCCCGGTGAGACGCAATCCTTCAAGGACTACCCCATGAACGCAAAACTTCCAACGATGTTGCTCGCCGCGCTCGTCAGCGCCGCCCCCGTTCTCTCCCAGACCGCCGAGCCAAAGGTCAAAGTCCTCGCCGCAGCGGAGGACGCGACTCAGAAAACCGTCCTCATCGGACGCACTTCCGCCGCCAACATGATCGTCATCTTCGAGCTCGAAGCCGCCAAGGGCATGTGGATGCCGATGGGAAATCCGCTGAAGTGGGTGGAGCATCCGGTGGCAAAGGGCGAGACCTTTCACGTCGAGGTCAAGCCGGTCGATCCCAAGTCGAAGACGCGCATCGCCTATGCCGACGTGAAGTTCAACGCCGTCAATCGCGACAACAAGAAGCAGGTGTCCGGCAGGCTGCACCCGATGTGGGGCGGCAGCGGCTTGCACTACGCGGTCAACAGCCCGCTCGCCGGTGATGGCACGTACGAGGCCACGATCACGGTCGGCGTACCCGCGTTCGGTCGCGCACGCGCGGACAAGGATCTGTGGATGCAGCCGGCCAGCACCAAGTTCCACTTCAAGCTCGCCGGCAGCAAGCTGATCGAAGTCACGGAGCCCGAGCCCGAGCAAAAGTGATCGATCGCAGGGTCGAGAAGTCACCTATCAAGTGAGGCCGCCATGACCACCGTACCGATTCGCGCCGGCATCGCGCTGGCCATCACCGTCGGTTTGTTCTACGCCCTGTGCACGCTGGTCTGGGCGCTGGCGCCCGGACCGTTCCTCAGTTTCATGAACAGCCTGTTCCATGGCATGGACTTCAGCGCCATGGTCAAGCCGCAGCCGTTCGCCTGGTCGGGGTTCGCGGTGGCGCTGCTGGTGCTGAGCGTCTGGGCCTTGTTGGCAGGAACGTTCTTCGCGTGGCTGCGCGACCTGCTGGCGCGCTGAGCAATGCTCGACGAATGGAGAAACTCATGGATCACGACCCTTCGCAACATGAGCCTGAGCCCAACGGCTTCTGGCGTTCGCGCTATGCCATCGGTCTCGTCGTGCTCGGCGCCATTGCCGCGTACTTCCTGCTGACCGAGCACCGGGCACACGTCTTCGGCGCGTTGCCGTTCCTGCTGTTGCTGGCCTGCCCGCTGATGCATGTCTTCATGCACCGCGGGCACGGTGGCCATGGGCATGCCAAACAAGGAGATCGGAGATGAGCCACGACACCCCTGCCTACGGCCTGTGGACCCTGGTCATCCTCAATTCGGCCGTCTTTCTGATCTTTGCCTTCAGCTTTTCCAGGCCGCAGACGGCACGCGATTGGCGCAGCTTCGGCGCCTTCGCGGCCTTCATCGTTGCGCTGTTCGTCGAGATGTACGGCTTTCCGTTGACGATCTATCTGCTGTCGGGCTGGCTGCAAACACGCTACCCCGGCCTGGACCTCCTGTCGCACGACACCGGCCACCTCTGGGCGACGCTGCTGGGATCGAAAGGCGATCCACACCTTCGGTGTGCTGCACCTGGCCAGCTATGCGCTGCTGATCGGCGGTTTCTGGCTGTTGTCGAGTTCGTGGAACGTGCTCTACCACGCGCAGCGCCGCCAAGCGCTGGCCGCGGCCGGACCGTACGCCCGCATCCGCCATCCGCAGTACGTGGCCTTCGTGCTGATCCTGCTCGGCTTCCTGCTGCAATGGCCGACATTGTTGACGCTGGTGATGTTCCCGATCCTGGTAGGGATGTATGCGCGCCTGGCGATCACCGAGGAAGCCGAGATGCGGCAACGCTTCGGCGCTGCGTTCGAAGCCTATGCCGCGCGCACGCCACGCTTCGTGCCGGCGCTGCGCACGCACACCCTGAGCACCTGAGCAAACGACGAGTATGTCTGCCACTACAGCGATCGACGTTGAGCGCCGCTTCTGGCTGACCAGCGCCTCGCTGGTCGGCGGTGCCGGCGTGGCCGCCAGCGCTGTGCCGTTCGTTGCCTCATTGGCCCCCAGCGAACGCGCGCGCGCGATGGGCGCAGCGGTCGAGGTCGATCTGTCGGCGCTGCAACCGGGCGAGTTGCGCACGGTCGAGTGGCGCGGCAAGCCGGTCTTCGTGCTGCACCGATCGTCGGCCATGCTCGCTGCGCTGAACCGGCACGACGGCCTGCTCGCCGACCCGGCATCGCGGCGCTCGGAGCAACCCGGCGACGCACGAAACACCACGCGATCGCTGCGCCCCGAGATCGCGGTGCTCGAAGCCGTCTGCACCCACCTCGGCTGCGTGCCGACGTTTCGCCCGACCGCGGGCGCGGCAGACATCGGCGCCGACTGGCCGGGCGGCTTCTTCTGCCCGTGTCACGGCTCGAAGTTCGACTTTGCCGGCCGCGTCTTCAAGAACGTGCCGGCGCCGACCAACCTCACCGTGCCGCCCCATCGCTTCGTTGCCGAGAACGCGCTGGTGATCGGCGCCGGCGCGGCTGCCTGAGGCCCCGATGGACACGCGAACTCACCCCGACCACGACACCACCGCGGCCACCGCCGCTACGCCGCCCGGCGCGGCGACGATCTACACCTGCCCGATGCACCCGGAGATCCGCCAGGACCGGCCGGGCAATTGCCCGAAGTGCGGCATGACGCTCGAGCCGGTGCTGCCGACGCTCGAAGAGGGCGAGAACGCCGAGCTGGTCGACTTCCAGCGCCGCTTCTGGTGGACGCTGCCGTTCACGGTCGTCGTCACGCTGCTGGCGATGTTCGGTCACCGGCTGGGCTGGTTTTCGACATGGCCGCGCAGAGCTGGATTGAACTCGTGCTGACGCTGCCGCTGGTGTTGTGGACGGGCGCGCCGTTCTTCGTGCGCGGCGCGCAGTCGGTCGTTAACCGCAGTCCGAACATGTGGACGCTGATCGCGCTGGGCACCGGCGCGGCCTTCGCCTACAGCGTCGTCGCCACCGTGGCGCCGGGTCTGTTCCCGGCGTCGTTTCTGTCGATGGGCCGCGTGGCCGTGTACTTCGAGGCCGCGGCGGTGATCATCTCGCTGACGATGCTCGGCCAGATCCTCGAGTTGAAGGCGCGCTCGCAGACCTCGGCGGCGATCAAGTCGCTGCTCGGCCTAGCGCCGAAGACAGCGCGCCGCATCGAAGCCGACGGCAGCGAGTCGGATGTGCCGCTCGCGCACGTGCATGTCGGCGACCGGCTGCGCGTGCGGCCGGGCGAGAAGGTGCCGGTCGATGGTGTTGTCGTCGAGGGCCAGCAGCGCGCTCGACGAATCGATGCTGACCGGCGAGCCGCTGCCGATCACCAAGCGCATCGGCGACAAGCTGATCGGCGCGACGCTGAACACCAGCGGCGCGCTGGTGATGCGCTCCGAACATGTCGGCTCGGCCACCGTGCTCGCGCAGATCGTGCAGATGGTGGCGCTGGCGCAGCGCTCGCGCGCGCCGATGCAGCGCATGGCCGACAAGGTGGCCGGTGTTTTCGTCCTCGGCGTGGTGGCGGTCGCGCTGCTGACCTTGTTCGGCCTGGGGCTTGTTCGGTCCCGAGCCGCGCTGGGTCTATGGCCTGATCAACGCGGTG
This sequence comes from uncultured beta proteobacterium, assembly GCA_963816315.1. Classification (GTDB taxonomy): domain Bacteria; phylum Pseudomonadota; class Gammaproteobacteria; order Burkholderiales; family Burkholderiaceae_C; genus CADEEN01. The sequence goes on along the minus strand of CAWFJZ010000026.1, from coordinate 223,899 downwards.
GCGGTGCTGATCATCGCCTGCCCCTGCGCGCTGGGGCTGGCCACGCCGATGTCGATCATGGTCGCCAGCGGACGCGGCGCGTCCCACGGCGTGCTGTTCCGCGACGCGGCCGCGATCGAGAAGCTGCGCCAGATCGACACGCTGATCGTCGACAAGACCGGCACGCTGACCGAAGGCCGGCCGAGCTTCGAACGCGCGGTCGGCAGCGCCGGCTTTAGCGAAGACGAGGTGCTGCGCTTGGCTGCCAGCCTCGACCAGGGGAGCGAACATCCGCTCGCCGCCGCCATCGTCAGCGCGGCGCGCGATCAGGGGCTCGCGCTCGACAAGCCCGAGCAGTTCGACTCCGAATCCGGCATCGGCGTGCGCGGCGTTGTCGCCGGCCGCTCGCTCGCGCTCGGCAACACCACGCTGATGCAGCAGCTCGGCGTTGACGTGTCCACGCTGGCGCACGACGCCGAGGCGCTGCGCGCTCAAGGCGCGAGCGTGATGCACCTGGCCGTCGGCAAGCAACTCGCCGGCCTGCTCGCCGTCTCCGACCCGATCAAGGCGACGACACCGGCCGCCCTGGCCACACTGCGCAGCGCCGGCCTGCGCATCGTCATGGCCACCGGCGATGGCCTGACCACCGCGCGCGCCGTTGGCCAGCGCTTGGGGCTCGACGGAGGTGCATGGCGAAGTCAAGCCGGCCGACAAGTTGCAGCTCGTCGCGCAACTGCAAGCCGAAGGACGGATCGTCGCGATGGCCGGCGACGGCATCAACGACGCGCCGGCGCTGGCCAAGGCCGATGTCGGCATCGCCATGGGCACCGGCACCGACGTGGCGATGAACAGTGCGCAGGTCACGCTGGTCAAGGGCGACCTGCGCGGCATCGCGACGGCGCGCGCGCTGTCGGTGGCCACCGTCGCCAACATGAAGCAGAACCTGGCCTTCGCCTTCATCTACAACGCGCTCGGCGTGCCGCTGGCCGCCGGCGTGCTCTACCCGGCCACCGGCTGGCTGCTGTCGCCGATGATCGCCGCGCTGGCGATGAGCCTGAGTTCGGCCTCGGTGATCTTCAACGCGCTTCGCCTGCAACGAATCGCCATCCACTAGACTGACTCCTGACGTGAGGATCCCACGATGAACACTCGACAACGGCGACATGTCCTCGGCGCCTTGGCAGGCGCTGCACTGGCCGCACCGTTTGCGGCCTGGTCGCAGAACAAACCGCTGGTCGAAGTCTGGAAGAGCCCGAGTTGCGGCTGCTGCAAGGACTGGGTGGCGCACCTCGAGAGCAGCGGCTTCGCGGTCAAGGTCAACGACGCCGGCAACACCGGTATGCGCGGCCGTCTGGGCGTCCCGGCGCAACTCGGCTCATGCCACACCGCGCTGGTCGGCGGCTATGCGATCGAAGGACATGTGCCGGCGCGCGACATCCAGCGCCTTCTCGCCGAACGGCCACCGGCCGTGGGCTTGGTGGTGCCGGGCATGCCGATCGGCTCGCCGGGCATGGACGGGCCGGCGTACGGCGGCCGACGCGACCGCTACGATGTGTTGCTGGTGCGCAGGGACGGCAGCGTGTCCGTCTTTGCCAACCACGCCTGAGTCCGACCTCTCTGATGAACAACACGGTCCGTGCCGCGATCCTGCTCGCCACCGGCATGGCGCTGCGCGACTGCGCGCTGCTCGCGGCCGGCGTCCTGCTGCTGTGCGCCAGACACCGTGACCGGCTCGATGCCATGCCCGATCGTGCCCACGCCTGGCTGCGCTGCATGCTCGGTGGCGCGCTGCTGCTGCTGGCCGGCAGCCTGCTCGCAGCCCATACCGGCAGCGTCTTTTTCGGCTGGTGGCCACGCGGCGAAACGAGCCTGCCGATGCTGGCCTGGGTGTTGCCGCCGGTCGTGGCGCTCGGTGGCCTGGCGTGGCGCGACGTCACGCTGCCACATGCGGTCGCCGCGCTCGGCGCGCCGGCCGCCTTGCTGGCCGCGCTGCACTGGGCGCCGTGGGCGCCCTGCGCCTTCGCGGCGGTGGCCGCGCTCTACGCCGCCGCCGATGGCGCGCGCCACCTCGGCCCGATCGCGCGCGGTCTGGCGGCGTCGCATCTGGAAAGATGACGCACGTGCCGGGCATCAACAACGTTTTCTGCGCGCTGCGCCGTTCGCGTGCGACGGTGATCCTGCTGGCGCTCGCCGCCCTGCTCTGCGCGCAGACCGCGCTCGCCTTCTACCGTTGCCCGCAGTTGACGAACAGCGCGGCGGCAGTGGAGAAGATGCCTTGCGAAGACATGGACCCAGCCTCGCCGGCGCTGTGCAAGGCCTTCGTGCAAGGCGACGCGCAGGGGCTGGACGGCAAGCGTCTGGCGATCGACTTCGCCGCCGTTGCGCCGCAGTTGAGCGCGCTCGTGCTGTGGATCGAGCTGCCGACGCCGCGCGCCCGTGCGGCGGCGCGCAGTGCATCGCTGCGCACGCGGCCCCCCCCGTTGTGGATCACGTTCGGCCGCTACCGGGATTGAATCGTTCCTGACCGTCGCGCGGGCGCCGGCGTGAGCCGTGCGCCTGGCTTGCCGCCGCGAGGCGGCGACGTTTCTCGGGAACCACCATGCAACGATCCCTGTCTTGCCGGCGCGCGCTGCTGGCGCTGCTCATCAGCCTGCTGGCTGCCGGCGCGGCGGCGCAATCGCCACGCCTGAACTTCGAGGACGCGCTGCGTCGCGCCACCGAACAAGCGCCCGCGCTGCGCGCGCAGGACGCCGTGGCCAGCGCAGCGCGTGAGCGCGCCGCCGCCGCCGCGCAACTGCCTGACCCGGTGCTGCGCGTCGGCGTCGCCAACCTGCCGATCGACGGACCGGACCGCTTCAGCCTGACGCGCGACTTCATGACGATGCGCAACATCGGCATCGCGCGCGAGTTCACGCGCGAAGACAAGCGGCGCGCGCGTGCCGCCGGCTTCGAGGCCGAGGCCGGGGTCGCACTGGCGCAGCGCGACGAGCGGCAGGCCACGCTGCGCCAGGCCGTCGCCCTGGCCTGGTTCGAACGGCATGACCTCGAACGCTTGTACGCTTTGCTGGCGCAACAGCACGAGCAGAACCGGCTGGCGCTGGAAGCCGCCGAAGCGGCGTACCGCGGCGGACGCGGCTCGCTGGCGGACGTGCTGGCTGCGCGCGCCGAGCTCGCGACGCACGCCGACCGCATGGCCGGCGTGCAGGCGCGCATCGCCCAGTCGCAGGCGATGCTCGAACGCTACGTTGGCGCCGATGCCGCACAGTGGGCCCTCGGCGAGCGGCCCGACGTGAAAAGCCCCGCGCGGCCGAACGTGTCGATCGACGCCACGCCGATGCTGATCACACTGTCGCGCGACATCGCGCGTGCCGAGGCCGACGTGGCCGCGGCGCGCAGCGAGCGCCGCAGCGACTGGAGCGCCGAGCTGATGTTCAGCCAGCGCGGGCCGCAGTACTCGAACATGGTCAGCGTCACGCTGTCGGTGCCGCTCGCCACGTCGAGCACTGATCGGCAGGACCGCGAGGTGGCCGCACGCAGCGCCGCCCTGGCGCGCGCGCGCGCCGAGCAGGACGAAGCGCGGCGCGAGCAACGTGCGCGCCGCGCCGCGCTCGAAGCCGAGTGGCTCGGCGCGCTCGACCGCGGTGCGCGGCACGAGAAAGAACTGCTGCCGCTGGCCGAGGAGCGCACGCGCCTGGCACTGTCCGCCTACCGCGCCGGCAGCGGCACGCTGGCCGCGCTGTTCGAGGCGCGCCGCGCCGAACTCGGCGCGCGCATCGATCGCCTGCAGCTCGACACCGACGCCGCGCGCGCATGGGCGCAACTCAACACCGTGTTTGCCGGAGCCACGCCATGAAATCGAACACTGCGTCGATCACCGCAGCCCTGCTGGCTGTTCTCGTCGGCACCGGCATCGGCGCCTACTACTTTGGCATGAACCGCGGCTGGAACATGGCCGCTGCGCCTACCGCCACGTCAACAGCCTCCGCCGACCCCTCGGCGTGGACCATCCCGCAAGGCGAAGCCGCCACCAGGCGCCATATCAAGGACGGCCTGAAAGCCGGCGACATGGACCCGGCCACCGGGCGCGAGGTGCTGTACTACCACGACCCGATGGTGCCGGCGAGCAAGTTCGACAAGCCGGCCAAGTCGCCGTTCATGGACATGATGCTGGTGCCGGTGTATGCCGGTGCGGGCGGCGGCGACACGGGGACCGTGACGGTGAGTCCGCGCGTGCAGCAGAACCTCGGCCTGGCCACCGCCGTCGTCAGCGAAGGCATCATCGCGCCCAAGGTCACGGCCGTCGGCAACATCGCCTGGAACGAGCGCGACCAGGCTGTCGTCGCTGCGCGCGCATCGGGCGTCGTTGAAAAGCTCTACGCGCGAGCGCAATTCGATCGCATCGCCACTGGCGCGCCGGTGGCCGATCTCTTCGTGCCCGACTGGGTGGCGGCGCAGGAAGAGTTCCTGTCGCTGCGGCGCTCAACGTCCGCCGACATGGCACCGCTGATCGAGGCCGCGCGCCAGCGCATGCGCCTGGCCGGCATGGTCGAGGCGCAGATCGTCGAGGTCGAGACAGCCGGCCGTGTGCAGGCGCGCACCACCGTGCGCGCGCCCATCGGCGGCCTGATTGCCGAGGTGATGGCGCGCGAGGGCATGGCGGTGGCCGCAGGCGCGCCGCTGGTGCGCATTGCCGGCCTGAGCACCGTGTGGGCGCAGGCCGAGGTGCCGGAGAGCCAGGCCGCCCTGCTCAAGCCCGGCACGCCGGTGCGCGCAACGACACCGGCGTTGGCGGGCCTGGCTTTCACGGGCCGCGTGCAAGCGCTGCTGCCCGAAGTGAACCCCACCACGCGCACGATCAAGGCGCGCGTCGAACTCGCCAACGCCGGCATGCGCCTCGTGCCCGGCATGACGGTGTCGATGAGCTTCGCCGATCTGAAAACCGACAAGGTGCTGCTGGTGCCGAGCGACGCGGTGATCCAGACCGGCACGCGCTCGGTGGTGATGGTGGCCGAAGCCGGCGGGCGCTTCCGCCCCGTGGAGGTGGAGACCGGCATCGAGAGCGGCGGGCAGACGGCGATCCGCAAAGGATTGACAGCCGGCCAGCGCGTCGTCGTCTCGTCGCAGTTCCTGATCGATTCCGAAGCGAGCCTGAAAGCCATCGAGACACGCTTGAACCGCAGCGAGGGCAACAAGCCATGATCGCGCGCCTGATCCGCTGGTCGATCGCCAACCGCTTTCTCGTGCTGCTGGCCACCGCGATGGTCAGCGCCTGGGGTGTCGTGTCGCTGATGCGCACGCCCGTCGATGCGCTGCCCGATCTGTCGGACGTGCAGGTCATCATCCGCACGCCGTGGCCGGGCCAGGCGCCGCGGCTGGTCGAAGACCAGGTGACCTATCCGCTGGCGACGACGATGCTCTCGGTGCCCGGCGCGAAGACGGTGCGCGGCTACTCGTTCTTCGGCGACTCGTTCGTCTATGTGCTGTTCGCCGACGGCACCGATTTGTATTGGGCGCGCTCGCGCGTCGTCGAGGTGCTGAACCAGGTGACGTCGCGATTGCCCGCCAACGCCAAGCCCGCGATCGGGCCCGATGCGACGGGGGTCGGTTGGATCTACCAGTACGCATTGGTCGATCGCAGCGGAAAGTTGGACGCGGGCCAGTTGCGCGCGCTGCAGGACTGGTTCATGCGCTTCGAGCTGAAGACGGTCGAAGGCGTGGCCGAAGTGGCGAGCGTCGGCGGCATGGTGCGCCAGTACCAGGTGGTGCTCGACCCGGATCGCCTGGCGGCCTACGGCCTGTCGCACAACCGCGTCATCGACGCGCTGAAACGCGCCAACCAGGAGGCCGGCGGCGCGGTGCTCGAACTCGGCGAGGCCGAGTACGTGGTGCGCGCTTCAGGCTACCTGCGCTCGCTCGACGACTTTCGTGCCGTGCCCTTGACGACGACAGACGCCGGCGTCTCGGTGCGTCTGGCCGACGTGGCGCGCATCCAGGTTGGCCCCGAGATGCGGCGCGGCATCGGCGAGCTCGACGGCCAGGGCGAGGCCACCGGCGGCGTGATCGTGATGCGTTCGGGGCAGAACGCGCTGGCGACAATCGCGGCGGTGAAGGCCAAGCTCGAAGCCTTGAAGCCCGGCCTGCCGAAGGGCGTGGAGATCGTCACCACTTACGACCGCTCGAGGCTGATCGAGCGCGCCGTCGCCAATCTGCGCAACAAGTTGATCGAGGAGTTCGTCGTCGTCGCGCTGGTCTGCGGCCTGTTCCTGCTGCACCTGCGCTCAGCCTTCGTCGCCATCGTCTCGCTGCCGCTGGGCGTGCTGATCGCCTTCATCGTCATGAAGCATCAAGGCGTCAACGCCAACATCATGTCGCTCGGCGGCATCGCGATCGCCATCGGCGCGATGGTCGATGCCGCGGTGGTGATGATCGAGAACGCGCACAAGAAGCTGGAGCGCTGGGCGCACGAGCACCCGAACCAGACGCTGGCCGGTGAAGAACGCTGGCGCGTGATCGGCGATGCGGCAGTCGAGGTCGGCCCCGCGCTGTTCTTCTCGCTGCTGATCATCACGCTGTCCTTCGTGCCGGTGTTCAGCTTGCAGGCGCAGGAAGGGCGGCTGTTCGCGCCGCTGGCCTTCACCAAGACCTATGCGATGGCGGCGTCCGCGGGCCTGGCCGTGACGCTGATTCCGGTGCTGATGGGCTACCTCGTGCGCGGCCGCATCCCCGAGGAGCGCGCGAACCCGCTCAACCGCGCGCTGATCGCGATCTACCGGCCGCTGCTCGATACGGTATTGAAGTGGCCCAAGGTGACGCTGGTGATCGCGGCTGTCTTGCTCGTGCTGAGTGCGTGGCCGTTGACTCGCCTCGGCGCCGAGTTCATGCCGCCGCTCGACGAGGGCGACGTGCTCTACATGCCGAGCGCGCTGCCCGGCCTGTCGGCCGGCAAGGCGGCAGAGTTGCTGCAGCAGACCGACCGTCTGATCCGCACCGTGCCCGAAGTGCAGAGCGTGCACGGCAAGGCGGGCCGCGCCGAGACGGCGACCGACCCGGCGCCGCTGGAGATGTTCGAGACGACGATTCAATTCAAACCGCGTGACCAGTGGCGGCCCGGCCTGACGCCTGAAGCGCTGATCGTCGAACTCGACCGCACGGTGCGCGTGCCGGGGCTGACCAACATCTGGGTTCCTCCCATCCGCAACCGCATCGACATGCTGGCAACAGGAATCAAGAGCGCCGTCGGCATCAAGGTCGCGGGGCCGGACCTGGCCACCATCGACCGCACCGCGGTGGCGATCGAGCAGGCGGTGAAGGCAGTGCCCGGCGTGTCGAGCGCACTCGCCGAGCGCTTGACCGGCGGGCGCTACATCGACATCGACATCCAACGCGACAAGGCTGCGCGCTTCGGCATGAACATCGCCGACGTGCAATCGGTCGTGTCATCGGCCATCGGCGGCGAGAACATCGGCGAGACGGTCGAAGGCACGCAGCGCTTTCCGATCTCGGTGCGCTACCCGCGCGAGCTGCGCGATTCGCTCGACAAGCTGAAGCGCCTGCCGATCGTCAGCGAGCGCGGCGCGCGCCTGGTGCTCGGCGACGTGGCCGACATCCGCATCAGCGACGGCCCGCCGATGCTGCGCAGCGAGAACGCGCGCCTGGCCGGCTGGATTTATGTCGATGTGCGCGAGCGCGACCTCGCGGGCGCGGTGCGCGAGATGCAGCGCGCGGTGGCCGACAAGGTGGCGCTGCCGGCGGGAGTGTCGGTGGCCTGGTCGGGCCAGTTCGAGTACCTCGAACGCGCCGCGGCGCAACTGAAACTCGTCGTGCCCTTCACGCTGATGATCATCTTCGTGCTGCTCTACCTCACCTTCAAACGCATCGACGAAGCGCTGCTGATCATGGCCACCCTGCCCTTCGCGCTGGTCGGCGGCGTGTGGCTGCTGTGGGCGCTCGGCCACCACCTCTCGGTGGCGAGCGCGGTCGGCTTCATCGCGCTCGCGGGCGTGGCCGCCGAGTTCGGCGTCATCATGCTGCTGTACTTGAAGCAGGCGTGGAATGGCCGAGCCGAGTCATTGATCGATGCCATCCGCGACGGCGCCGTGCTGCGCGTGCGCCCCAAGGCGATGACGGTGGCCGTGATCCTGGCCGGCCTGCTGCCGATCCTCTTCGGCGGCGGCACCGGCAGCGAAGTCATGAGCCGCATCGCCGCGCCGATGATCGGCGGCATGGTCAGCGCACCGCTGCTGTCGATGTTCGTCGTTCCGGCGGCGTGGTTGTTGATGAGAAGGCGGGGTGGGCCTGCTCTACCATCTTCCACGCGTATATCCGTTTCGGTATAGTCGGAGCATGAAGGCCATCCGCTTCATGGGCAACTCGCTGGCGTGCTTGCGCGAGTTTCCCGACGACGCGCGGCAAGACGCGGGTTACCAGCTCGATCAGGTTCAGCGCGGCAAGCAGCCGAGCGACTTCAAGCCCATGCCCACGGTGGGCAAAGGCGTTGAGGAATTGCGGGTCTGGGACGACGCCGGAACCTATCGGGTGATCTACCTGGCCCGGTTGAAGGATGCAGTGGTCGTGCTGCACGCCTTCCAGAAGAAGACCCGGGCCACCAGCAAGCAGGACATCGACATCGCCAAGAGTCGGCACACGGAACTGATGCGAGGACAGAGATGAAGAAGCAACGCAAAGACACCTACGCGAGCGTGTGGGACGCGCTGGCAGACACGCCCGAGCAGGCGGCCAACCTGCGTGCGCGGGCGGACCTCATGCGCCAGATCGCGGAGTTGATCGAGGCCAACGGCTGGAAGCAGGTCGAGGCCGCCGAGCGCTGTGGCGTCACGCAGCCACGCATCAACGATCTGCTACGCGGTCGCGTGTCGCGGTTTTCGCTCGACGCGCTGGTGAACATCGCGAGCGCACTGGGCCGGCGGGTGCACCTGGAGCTCGACGCGGCCTGAGGGCCTCTCCGCCGCCCCGAAGCCGTGAGAGCCGCAGGCGCCTTCGAGCGCTTGACGGCGCCGCGGCGCAACTGCGAAGTTGAAGGTCGTTGTGCCCTTCACACTGATCATCCGCTTCATAGCTGTGCCTGAAGCGGGCCTGGGACGGCCTCACCGAGATCCTGCTGGAGACGTGGCGGATCATCGTGCTTGAACTACACAGGGACGTGAACCTTCCTTGCGGCAAGCGTTTCTTCAATCGCGTTTCGCTTCCAAACAATCCCGAGCTGAGCCTGCTCAAGCTTGTCGTCAACGCGGCCTGAATACAAACCCAGAACCAGGTGCAGTTCCTCATACAGCATCGTCTCAGCTAGAGTTCCATCCTTCTTCATGTAGTCGGCCATGACAACAACGTGACGCGCGATTACGACAGACCCTGACATTCCTGGCCGGGTCGTCGCGTTGAACATAGGTCTTCGGTACGTCATGCGGGTCGTAGGTGGGGTCGATAGCAAGGGTTCCTCGTTTCCAAACAGGCGAGGGTGATCCAGTAATCAGCCCAAAGGGATAGCCCACAATGAAGAACGTCTTGCGAGACATGCGGAGCAAGCACAGCATCTGCTTCAAGGACGTTGACATGGTCAACCTGACCGCCGGCCACGATCTCCGTCACATCGATGGCTCCAATATCGACGTTCCTGCCGTGTCGCGGATGTTCGAGCCAGCGCGGTCCGTTCGCCGCCCCGCGAACACATGCCAGTTGGAGACAAGGTAGGTCCTGCCCTCATGTAGCCAGAAGAAGCCACTGGCATCAGAGAGCGCGCGATCCCCATACGAAGGAAGCAGATAAGTGACCGCGTTGTTCCACGGGCTGCTAAGGAATCCTCCCAAAGTGACCTCCGAGCTGTTGGTTGTAGCGACAGCGTAATGCTGATCGAATCAACGATGCCGAAGTCGATGTCGAAGCAGGACCGTGTGTCAAGACAACTGCTTCCGTGCCCAGGCAACGGCGCCTCGGCGGCCTCCTGCTCACATACCTGCATTCTGGACAGCGCGAACCGGGGAACGGCATGAGGTAACCCGAGCGTGCCACGCACATCCCATCAAGCCACAATCCGCTGACCCCAACAGCCGTTCAGGCCCCCACCATGCTCAAGTTCTACTACTCCCTCGCCCCCAACCCGATGAAGGTCGCGCTCTTCCTCGAAGAGTCCGCGCTCCCCTACGAAGCCATCCCGGTGGACACGCGCAAGGGCGAGCAGCATGCCGCCGCGTTCACGGCGCTGAACCCGAACGCCAAGGTGCCGGTGATCGTCGATGGCGCGACGACCGTGTTCGACAGCAACGCGATCCTGTTGTACCTGGCGGAGAAAACCGGCCAGTTCCTGCCGGCGCCGCAAGACCGCGGGCCGACGCTGTCGTGGCTGATGTTCATCGCCTCGGGCATCGGGCCCTTCACCGGCCAGTGCGTGCACTTCAAGCATTACGCGCCGGAGAAGATCGCCTATGCGGTCAACCGCTACGACTTCGAGGCCTGGCGGCACTGGAAGATTCTCGACGCGCACCTGGCCAACAAGACGTGGATGGTCGGCGAGCGCTACACGCTGCTCGACATGGCGCTGTGGGGCTGGGCCCGCGCCGTGCCGTTTGCGCTCGGCGACCAGGCCTGGGAGCAACTGCCGAACGTCAAGCGCCTGTTCGACGCCGTCAACGCGCGCCCCGCGGCGCAGCGCGCCGCCGCGCTGAAAGACCGCCACGCCTTCAAGACCGAGATGGACGACGAGGCCAAGCGCGCGATGTTCCCGCAGAACGAGCGGCTGAAAGCCTGACGGCCGGAGCGCGATACTGCGCACCATGACTTCGCCGGCACACCAGCACGACCTGGCGCCGTTCCGCCACAGCCACCACTTCAGCGACGACGCGGCGCCGACGCGCGAGCGTGCGCTGTGGTGGGTGACCTGGATCACGCTGGCGACGATGGCGCTCGAACTCGTCGCCGGCTACTGGAGCGGCTCGCTGGCGCTGTTGGCCGACGGCTGGCACATGGGCACGCATGCGCTGGCGCTCGGCGGCGCAGCGCTGGCGGCGCACTTTTCGCGCCGCGTGCGCAACTCGGCGCGCTTCACCTTCGGCGGCTGGAAGATCGAGGTGCTGTCGGCCTACACCAGCGGCCTGCTGCTGCTGGCGGTGGGCGTGTGGATCGCCATCGATGCGGTGGCCGCTTTCGGTGCGCCGCGCCGCGTGGCCTACGTGGAGGCGATCGTGGTGGCCGTGCTCGGCCTCGTGGTCAATGCCGTGTGCGCGCTGATCCTGGCGCGCGCGGGCGGACATGCGCATCACGGGCATGAACACGGCCATGACCGTGATCACGCGCACGGCCATGACCATCATCAGCACCGCGACCACAACTATGCCGCCGCCTATCTGCATGTGCTGGCCGATGCTTTCACGTCGCTGCTGGCGATTGCGGCGCTCGCCGGCGGGCTGTGGTGGGGCCTGGGCTGGCTCGACCCGGCGGTGGCCCTGATCGGCGCGGTGGTGATCGGCCGTTGGGCCGTCGGCGTGCTGCGCGATTCGGCGGGCGCGCTGGTCGATGCAAGCGCACCGCCAAAGCTGGCCGCGCAGATCCGCGTGCTGATCGAAGGCGATGGCGATGCCAAGCTCGCCGACCTGCATGTCTGGCAGGTCGGTCCGGGCGCCTACGCGGCAGCGCTGTCGATCGTGGCCGACGATCCGCAACCCTGTGCGCGCTACGAGCAGCGGCTGCGCGAGGTGAAGGCGCTCAAGCACACGACGATTGCGGTGCATCGCTGCCAGGCCGCTGCAGCGTCGCCTGGCTGACGCAACGCAGCCCGCGCATGGCGTAGGCTGTGCGGCTGACCCCCAAGGAACCGCTCATGAGCACCACGACAACCGCCCTCACCAACCACCAGGTGCGCCTGGCCGCGCGCCCCGAGGGCCTGCCCAAGGCCAGCGACTGGCAGCACACCACCGAGCCCGTGGCCGAACCAGCGGAAGGCGGCGTGCTCGTCAAGACGCTGCTGATCTCGCTCGACCCCGCCATGCGCGGCTGGATGAATGAAGGCAAGAGCTACATCCCGCCGGTGGGCATCGGCGAGGTGATGCGCGCGGGTGGCATCGGCGTTGTCGTGGCGTCGAAGAACGCGGCGTTCAAGGCTGGCGACTTCGTCAGCGTCGGCACGGGGGTGCAGGAGTACGCGCTGTTCGCGGCCGATCAGATCAAGCGCGTCGGCATGTTCAGAATAGACACGCGGCTGGGCACGCTGTCGCAATGGATGAACGTGCTCGGCATGCCCGGCATGACCGGCTACTTCGGTTTGATGGACGTGGGGCAGCCGAAGGCGGGCGAGACGCTGGTCGTCTCCGGCGCCGCGGGCGCGGTGGGCCAGACCGTGGGCCAGGTGGCCAAGATCAAGGGCTGCCGCGTCGTCGGCATTGCCGGCGGCGCTGCGAAGTGCGCGTGGGTGGTGAAGGAGCTCGGCTTCGACGCCTGCATCGACTACAAGGCCGGCCCAGTCAAGGACGGCTTGAAGGAACATTGCCCGAGCGGCATCGACATCTATTTCGACAACGTCGGCGGCGAGATCCTCGACGCCGTGCTGACGCGCATCAACCGCAAGGCGCGCATCATCATCTGCGGCGCCATCAGCCAATACAACAACACGACGGCGGTGCAAGGGCCGAAGAACTACCTGTCGCTGCTCGTCAACCGCGCGCGCATGGAAGGCATCGTCGTCTTCGACTACGCCGACCGTTACCCCGTCGCTGTCGCCGAGATGGCCGGCTACCTGAAGGACGGCCGCATGAAGAGCCGGGAAGACGTCGTCGAAGGCGGCGTCAAGGCCTTTCCCGACACGCTGAACAAGCTGTTCTCGGGCGAGAACTTCGGCAAGCTGGTGTTGAAGGTGGCCGATGCGCAGGCGAGCTGATCACTTGTTCCACCGCGCGGGTTGACAAGCCGACACGCAGGCGTACGCTCGCGCGCGCGGGGGCTGAGTTCAGCACGGGCGCTACTCGTCGTGGACCATGACACGCCTGACTTGCACCGAGTTCGACGCATTCGAAGAAGCGCTGTACGGCGTGCAAGGCCGCTACGTGCTGCGCACGCGGCAACAACGCGATTGGCGGCTTCGCATCGTCGATCTGGATGGCGTCACGCTGATGGCCGGCCGCGAGGGCGCGGGCACCGTTTACAACGGCATCGGACTGCCCGGCACCTTCAACCTCTTCGTGCCGCTGAGTGCGCACGAGTTCACTGTCGTCGATGGCGTGCGATTCGATCGCCGCAAGATCAGCTGGATGGCGCCCAACGTCATGTTCCACATCGACGCCGGTCGGCCCGGCAGTTGGTTGACCGTGGCGATGTCGTGCGAGATCGTGCTGGACTGGGCCCGCACCCACGCCGACGAGTTCGACTTTTCGTTGCTCAGCCGCAATCTGGTGCGCCATGCCTCCACCGGGCTGCTGCCGCTGATCCGGCTCGCGCATCGCTTGTTTCAGATCGACGCCCATTTACCCGAAGACATTCATACGATCGCTGCTCAACGTGTGGCCCGCGCCGAGGTCATGGAAATCGTGTTTCGCGTGTTGTGTCCCGTCGGGTCCGGCGAACCATCGCAGCGCCGTGGTCTCGATCGTCGGCGCGTCCTCGAGCGCGCACTCGAGCTGCTCGACTCGCCGCAGTCGATGACGGTCTGCATGCAAGACCTCAGTGCCGCGGCCTGCGCCTCCGAGCGCACGGTGCGCAACGTGTTCAACGACTACCTCGGCATGAGCCCGCACCGCTACCTGATGCTGCGCCGCCTGCACACCATTCGCTCAGCGCTGCATCGATCGGGGCCGGGCGATAGCGTGACGAACATATGCGCGAAGTTCGGCATCTGGGACATCGGCCGCTTTGCAAAACAGTACCGCGAGCGGTTCGGCGAGTTGCCGTCGGAGTCGCTGTCTGCAAAGCGTCGCGAGTCTGCCGTTTTTACGTAGCAAAGCGGACGGTGCTCGCCGAAGATTTCCTTTCCGCAACCGCAGCAAGGAGTCGGGCAATGAACACCATCACCACGGGCGACGGCGTGCTGCGCAAGGCGACGCTGAAGGTTTATCCCGGCCTGCCGCACGGCATGTGCACCACCCACAAAGAGCTGATCAACAACGATCTGCTGGCGTTCATTCAATCGTAGGAGATGATCATGGCCTCACCCAGAGAAGAAAAGATCGAAGGCGCGCGCAACCTCGGCTTGTTCGTGCGCTCATGGCAACCGGCCGGCAAGGCACGCGGCGTTGTGGCCATCTGCCATGGCGTCAACTCGCACAGCGGCTACTACGCGTGGGCGGCCGAGCAGCTCGCTGCCGGTGGGCTCGCGGTGTACGCGCTCGATCTGCACGGCCGCGGCCGGTCCGACGGCGAGCGCTTCTATCTCGAGTCGATCGACGACTACGTGTACGACGTCGATGCGTTGGTGACGCTCGCCACATCGCGCGAGCCGGGGCTGCCGGTGTTCCTGCTCGGCCACAGCGCCGGCGGCGTGGTCTCGTGCATCTACACGCTCGAACATCAGGCCAAGCTGGCCGGATTGATCTGCGAGAGCTTCGCCTTCCAGGTGGCGGCGCCGGACTTTGCGCTTGCCGTCGTCAAGGGGCTGAGCCACCTCGCGCCGCATGCGCAGGTGCTGCATCTGAAGAACGAAGAGTTCTCGCGCGACCCCGAGGTGGTGAACGCCATGAACGCCGACCCGCTGATCGCGCACGAGACGCAGCCGACGAAGACGGTGGCCGAGCTGGTGCGTGCCGACGAGCGGCTGAAGAGAGAGTTCTCGCTGATCACGCTGCCGGTGTTGATCCTGCACGGCACGGCCGACAAGGTCACGCGGCCGGGCGGCAGCCAGCTCTTCCACGACAAGGCCGGTTCCGAGGACAAGACGCTCAAGCTCTACGAGGGCCACGTGCACGACCTGCTCAACGACATCGGCAAGGACGTGGTGATCGCCGACATCAAGCGCTGGATCGACGCGCGGCTCGCAGCTGCGTAGCGGACGCGGCGCGGCAGCCATGATCGACAATCGCGATCCATACCGTTGCAACGCCACCGAGGCCGCCCATGAACGACACCAGCAAGCCCGTGCCTGCGCTGCCCGACCGCCTCTCGGTTGACGCCGCCAGCCCGCATCACGTTGCCGCGGTGGCCGAGCACGCGATCGGCATCCGCTTCAACGACAAGGAGCGCTTCGACGTTGAGGAGTACTGCATCAGCGAAGGCTGGGTGAAGGTGCCGGCCGGCAAAACCGTCGATCGCAAGGGCAAGCCGCTGCTGATCAAGCTGAAGGGCAAGGTCGAGCCGTTTTATCGCTGAAGGGGGCCGACGCGTCGCTGGCAGTTGGCGGCCTGCGGGTGTACGCTGGACTCGTACAGGGCAGGCACTGCGCGGCGCCACCGGGATGTTCGCAAGCGGGCCCTGACCGATCGGGCGCCGGCAGGCATCACCAGGAGTCTGCGATGGCTGACCATGTCTACAAACTCGTCGAAGTGGTCGGCTCGTCGGCCACCGGCACCGACGATGCGATCCGCAAGGCCATCGAAACCGCAGCCGGCACGCTGCGCCACGTCGATTGGTTCGAGGTCACCGAAACGCGCGGCCATGTCGTCGATGGCAAGGTGGCGCATTTCCAGGTCACGGTGAAAGTGGGTTTTCGCATCGAGGCTTGATCCGATCATGGGCTGGCGTGCCTGGCTGCTCTTGGTGCTCGCGCTTGTCGCGGCACCGATCGCTGCGGCTGACACGCCGCCGATCTTCGTGCTGCGCATCGACGGCGCCATCGGCCCGGCGACGGCCGACCATGTTCATCGCACGCTGGAGCGCGCGGCGCAGGAGCATGCGCAACTCGTGGTGCTGCAGATGGACACGCCCGGCGGCCTCGACACCGCGATGCGCAGCATCGTCAAGGACATCCTCGCCTCTCCCGTGCCGGTGGCCGGCTTCGTCTCACCGCAGGGGGCGCGCGCCGCCAGCGCCGGCACCTACATCCTCTACGCCGCGCACATCGCGGCAATGGCGCCGGCCACCAACATCGGCGCGGCGACGCCGATCGCCATCGGCATGCCGTCACCCGGGGGCGGTGCCGAACCCCCCACGCGACCGGCCAGCGCGGCGTCGGGCTCCGAGGCCGGGCACGATACGCTCGCCGCCAAGCGCATCAACGATGCCACGGCCTACCTCCGCAGCCTGGCGCAACTGCGCGGCCGCGATGTGGCGTGGGCCGAGCAGGCGGTGCGTGAATCGGTGAGCCTGGCCGCCAACGACGCCCTGGCGCGCAAAGTGATCGATCTGATCGCGGTGGACGTGGCCGACTTGCGGCGCCAACTCGACGGCCGCATGGTGAGGCTCGGCGATGCGCGCGGCACGGTGCTGACGCTGGCCACTGCGGGCGCCGCCGTGGTGGCGGTGGATCTCGATTGGCGCGGCCGCCTGCTCGCGGTGATCAGCGACCCGAGTCTGGCCCTGGTGCTGATGATGATCGGCGTTTACGGCCTGCTGTTCGAATTCATGAACCCGGGCTTCGTCGCGCCCGGCGTGATCGGCGGCGTCTGCCTGCTGCTTGCGCTGTGGGGCTTGCAGATGCTGCCGATCAACTACGCCGGCCTGGCGCTGATCCTGCTGGGCATCGGCTTCTTCGTCGCCGAGGCCTTCGTGCCCAGCTACGGCGTGCTCGGCCTCGGCGGCATCGCGGCGTTTGCCTTCGGTGCGCTGCTGCTGATCGACAGCGAGCTGCCGGGTTTCGGCATTCCGCTGTCGCTGATCGGCGGCTTGGCGCTGACCTCGGCGCTGCTCGTCATCGGCATCGCCGGCATGGCTGCCAAGGCGCGCCGGCGGCCGCTGGTCAGCGGCACGCCGCGCCTGCTCGGCGCGTCGGCCACGGTGATCGAGTTCGATAGCGGCCACGGCTGGGCGCTGGTGGACGGCGAGCGCTGGCAGGTGCGCGCCGGCGAGATGTTGCGAGCCGGCCAACACGTGCGCGTCACGCGCATCGACGGCCTGGTGCTGGAAGTGAAGTCGGCCCACGAAGGAGTCTCACCATGATCTTTCCCATCGGCTTTGTCGCCGCGCTCGTCCTGCTGGCGCTGATCGCCGCCAGCTCGCTGCGCATCCTGCGCGAATACGAGCGCGGCGTGGTCTTCCAGCTCGGGCGCTTCTGGCGCGTCAAAGGCCCGGGGCTGGTGATCCTCATTCCCGGCATCCAGCAGATGGTGCGCATCGACCTGCGCATCGTGGTCATGGACGTGCCGAGCCAGGACGTGATCTCGCGCGACAACGTGACGCTCAAGGTCAACGCGGTGCTGTACTTTCGCGTCGTCGATCCCGAGCGCGCGGTGATCCAGGTCGAGCGTTTTCTCGACGCCACCAGCCAGCTCGCGCAGACCACCTTGCGCGCGGTGCTCGGCAAGCACACGCTCGACGAGATGCTGTCGGAGCGCGAGCGCCTGAACCTCGACCTGCAGAAGATCCTCGACAGCCAGACCGATGCCTGGGGCATCAAGGTCACCAACGTCGAGATCAAGCATGTGGACCTGAACGAAACCATGATCCGCGCCATCGCCCGCCAGGCCGAAGCCGAGCGCGAGCGCCGCGCCAAGGTGATCCACGCCGAGGGCGAATTGCAGGCCGCCGAGAAGCTGGCGCAGGCCGCCGAGATCCTGGGCCGGCAGCCGGGGGCGATCCAGCTGCGCTACCTGGAGACGCTGACGGTGATCGCCGCCGACAAGAACTCGACGATCGTCTTTCCATTGCCAATGGATATCGTCGGGCCGCTGCTCGATGCCGTGAAGCGATTCGCGCCGGCGGCGCCGTAGCGGAGCGATGCGATGTCGAGCGACCCCACCGACGCGCCAATTGCGCTGGCCGGCTTCACCTTTGAAGCTGCGCGGCTCGAACTGCGCGATGCCGCCGGCGCGCCGGTGGCGTTGCGCGCGCAAGCGCTGGCCGTGTTGGGTTGCCTGGCCCACCAGCGCGGACACGTTGTCACCCGCGACGAACTGATGCGCGCCGTGTGGCGCGACGTGGTGGTCACCGATGGCAGCCTCGCGCAGTGCATCAACGAGATTCGGACTGCACTCGGCGATACCGCGCATCGCATCGTGCAGACAGCGCCCAAACGCGGCTACCGGCTGGTTGTCGACAGCGC
This sequence comes from uncultured beta proteobacterium, assembly GCA_963816315.1. GTDB lineage: Bacteria > Pseudomonadota > Gammaproteobacteria > Burkholderiales > Burkholderiaceae_C > CADEEN01. Next base: position 205,793 of record CAWFJZ010000026.1, on the reverse strand, counting down.
GCTATCGACGGCCGCGCCCGCCGCGGGGCGCGGCTTCGAGCAGGAGATCGGTTTCGCCACAAGCGATGATGGCGCGCGCATTGCCTACGCAGCCAGTGGCGCTGGCCCCGTGCTGTTGCGCGCGCCGCATTGGATGACGCACCTCGAGTGGGACTGGCGCAGTCTCGTCTACGGGCCGTGGATCGAAGGCTTGTCGCAGCGCTTCAGGTTTGTTCGCTACGACGGCCGCAACTGGGGCTTGTCCGACCGCGGCGTGGCGCCGGCGACGCTGCAGCGCTCTGCATCCGACATGGCGGCCGTGGCAGACGCGGCCGGGCTCCGCCGCTTCGCGCTGCTCGGCGTTTCGGGCGGCGGGGCAATCTCGATCCGCTATGCAGCGTTGCACCCCGAGCGCGTCAGCCACCTCGTACTGGTCGGCGGCTGCGCGCGAGGTGGTTTGCATCGCGGCGCGGCGTCAATCACGGCTCAGCATCTCGATGCTTTCTGTCGGCTCGTCAAAGAAGGCTGGGCGCAGGACAACGCGGCATTTCGTCAGATCATGACCTCACAGATGTACCCGGGCGCCAACGCCGACGAGATGCGCTCGTTCAACGACATGCAGCGCGTCGCCTGCACGCCGCAGGAGGCGGCGAACATCCGGCGCGTGATCGCTGACTACGATGCCACGGCGGAGTTGCGTCAGGTGCGGTGTCCGACATTGGTGCTGCACAACCCGCACGACGCGATGGTTCCGTTCGAGGAAGGCCGGCTGATCGCATCGAGCATCGCCGGCGCGCGGCTGGTGCCGTTCGAGAGCCAGAACCATGTGCCGCTGTGCGGCGAGCCAGCGTTCGCGTTGATGAACCGGCTGATCGACGAGTTCGTACTCGGCGACAGCGCCGCGACGGTTGCGCCGCGCCCCCCGAACAGCCGCACCGGCTTCGCAGCACTGCGGGTCGTCGGCACGCAAAAGCATTGACGTTGGCCTCGACTGCTTGACCGGGCTTGAGCTTTTCGTCACGCAAATATCACCGTGCTCTAAAGACTCGTACGCCCGCGGCGCGTAGCTTGACCGTCGTGCCATGCCCGGCACGAACGGAGCACACCATGTCTGCACGTCTATGGAGATTCGCCATCGCCGCTTTCACGGCGGTGTCACTCGTCGTCGTTGTCGGCTGCGCAGGCCCCTCGCGCACACCTGCGACGGTTCACCACGCTGACGTCAACGGAGCGCGCCTCGCCTATGTCGAGCAGGGCAACGGCGCGCCGGTCGTGCTCGTGCATGGCTCGATGTCCGACTACCGCACGTGGGACCGGCAACGCGAAGCGCTGGCCCGGCACTACCGAGTCATTGCCTATAGCCAGCGCTACTTCGGCACTGAGCCCTGGAGCCCCGGCTGGCCGAAGATCGGCGTGCCGGTGCAGTCCGACGACCTGGCGGCGTTCATTCGCAGCATGCGCGCCGGCCCAGTGCACCTGGTCGGCTGGTCGTCCGGAGCGAATGTGGCGATCAACGTGGCGTTGGAGCATCCCGAACTGGTGAAGAGCGCGTTTGCATACGAGCCTGCTCTTGCGAGCGTTGTCACGGACAGCAATGACCGCCAGGCCATTGCCGACGATCGCGCCGCGGCGTTCGGCCCGGCGGTCGAGGCCGTTCGCGCCGGCGATAACGCGACCGCCTTGCGCAGGGTGCTCGACGCCGTCGACAACCGCAGCGGTGCGCTCGACGGCTGGCCGCCGGCGGTGCAGGCGGTGGCGATGGACAACGCCCGCACGCTGCCGCTGGAGTTTTTCGATTCGGCCCCGGCGCCGCTGATTACTTGTGCGCAGCTCGGCCAATTGAAGCCGGTTGTCGCCATCGCACGCGGTGAACGGACCCGATCGTCGTACCGCCTCATGGCCGACGGTGCGGCCAAATGCGTTGGCGGCAGCCAGCACATCATCGTGCCGAACGCTCGCCACCTGTGGCCTGGAGACGAGCCGCAGGCGTTTAGCGAAGCGGTGTTGCGCTTCCTGATGCAGCAGTGACAGCGTGCCGGCGCGCGGTGGATCGCGTCCTGTCAAGGCTCCTTCAACGGCGCCGAACCGCAGCCGGATCAAGTAGCCGGCAGCTCGGTGCGCCGCTTCGTTCAGAGCGCTTTGCGCCGGCGGCGTAGCAACACCACGGCACCGCGAGGGACGGCCCGACCCGATTGACGCGCTTCAGCCAGGCTTTACAATTTCAGCTTCAAAAGCTGAAACAGCAATTCAATGACCGCCCAACCCTTCCCCGCGCCGGCGTTCGCGCGTCTGGCGCAGGCCCGCCTGCTGCGGCTGGCAATTGGCTTCCCGGTGATCGTGCTCACCGGGCCGCGCCAATCGGGCAAGACCACGCTGGCACGCAGCGCCTTTCCGGGCCACGCCTATGTGTCGCTGGAAGAACTCGACACACGCGCCCAGGCCAGCGCTGACCCGCGCGGCTTCATCGAACGCTGGCGCGGCGGCGTCGTCATCGACGAGGTGCAGCATGTGCCGCAGTTGCTTTCGTACCTGCAGACCGAAGCCGATGCCAGCCGCGACATGGGCCGCTTCATTCTCACCGGCTCGCAGAACTTGCTGCTCTCGGGCCAGGTCAGCCAAAGCTTGGCCGGCCGCGCGGCTTACGTGGAGCTGCTGCCGTTGGCGTATGCCGAGGCGCCGAAGCACTTTGCACCGCTCAGTCTGGACTCGTTGCTGACCACCGGCTTTTACCCGGCGCTGCACGACCGGCCGATCCCCGCCAGCGAGTGGCACGCCAGCTACCTCGCCACTTATGTCGAGCGCGACGTGCGCCAGATCAGCCGCGTGGCCGACCTGCTGCAGTTCCAGCGCTTCATGCGCCTGATGGCTGCGCGCTGCGGTCAGTTGCTCAACCTCAACGCGGTGGCGCATGACCTCGGTGTGGCCCAGACCACGGCGCGCGATTGGCTGGCGGTGCTTGAAGCCAGCTACATCGTCTTTCGCCTGCCGCCGTACCACAACAATTTCGGCAAGCGCCTGGTCAAAACGCCCAAGCTCTACTTTCATGACGTGGGCCTGGCCGCTCACTTGCTCGGCATCAACGATGCCAATGCGATGAACGCCAGCCCGATGCGCGGCGCGTTGTTCGAGAACCTGCTGCTCAGCGAGTACGCGAAGCATTGCCGCAACCTCGGTTTGAACCACGGCCTGTTCTTCTGGCGCGACAACATCGGCAACGAAATCGACTTCCTGATCGAGCGCGCCGGCACGCTGTGGCCGCTGGAGTTCAAGTCGGGTGCGACGTTTCAGCGCGAGTGGCTGAACGGGCTGCACACCTGGGCACGACATGCCGCGGCCGCCAAACGCGGCCAGTCGATGCTGATCAGCGCCGCGCCGGGCAATCAATGGATCGACGGCGTGATGGCGGCGCATTGGCGGGATGCGGTGTCCACCCTGGACGACTCCCCCAGCGCAAGTTGAGCGGCACGCGAGAGCGTGTCCGCTCCAACGCGCGCATGCCGGGCGTTGAGACGAAGTCTCGAACGGCCGGCGACAACAAGCGGCTCCGCCGCGCGCCTTCGGCGCGCACGCGGTGTCCGCTTTTGTCAGAAATGGATGCCGCGCATCAACTGCTGCATCGCCACCGCCTCGGCAGACAACTGCGGCTTCGCCGACTTGTCGCCCTTGGCCGCCGACGAATCCGGGAACATCCTGAAGCTGGTGTTCATCGAGATCTGCGCCACCCGCGGCGCCAGCGCGTGCATCAGCTCGCCGACGATGCCCAGCCGCGTGGCGATGCGCACCGGCTTGCTGATGCAGGCTTGCGCCACCATGTCGGCGGCTTCCTCTGGCGACAACGTCGGCACGTTCTTGTAGATCGCGGTCGGCGCGATCATCGGCGTGCGCACCAGCGGCATGTTGATCGTCGTGAAGGTGATGCCCTGGTCGGCGAACTCCGATGACGCGCAGCGCGTCCACGCGTCGAGCGCCGCCTTGCTCGCCACATACGCCGAGAAGCGCGGCGCATTCGTCAGCACGCCGATCGAGCTGATGTTGACGACATGGCCCTTGTGCTTGCGCACCATGCCCGGCAGTACGCCCATCGTCACGCGCAAGCAGCCGAAGTAGTTGAGCTGCATCGTGCGCTCGTAATCGTGGAAGCGGTCGTAGCTCGACTCGATGGCGCGGCGGATCGAGCGGCCGGCGTTGTTGATCAGGAAGTCCACGCCGCCGTGGTTTTCGTTCAACAGCGTCGTGAAGCGGTCGCAATCGGCCATGTCGGCGATGTCGGCCGAGTAGGCAACGAACGAATAGCCCTTGGCCTTGGCCTCCTTGCAGGCTTCGTCGAGCTTGTCCTGGTCGCGGCCGCAGATGATCGTCACCGCGCCGGCCTCGGCAAACTTGTGCGCCGCGGCCAGGCCGATGCCCGACGAGCCGCCCGTAACGAGCACCACCTTGCCGGCCACCGTGCCCTTGAGCGAGCGGTCGATGAAGAGATCCGGATCGAGGTGTCGCTCCCAGTAGTCCCACAGCCGCCACGCATAGTCTTCGAGCTTCGGGCACTCGATGCCGCTGCCCTTCAACGCCGCGTCGAGGTCGCGCCGGTCATAGCGCGTCGGCCAGTTGATGAATTCGAGAATGTCTTCGGGCAGCCCCAGGTCCTTCATCACCGCGCCGCGGATGCGGCGCACCGGCGCCAGCGCCATCAGCCCCTTCTTCACGCTCTTCGGAATGAAGCCGAGCAGCGCGGCGTTGACGAACAGGTTCATCTTCGGCGCGTGCGCGGCCTTGTTGAAGATGTCGAGCACGTCGCCGACGCGGTGGCCCATCGGATCGACGAGCTGGAAGCACTTGCCCTTCAAGTCGGCCTTGCTGTGCGCGATGTGGTCGATGCACGCCACCACGAAGTCCACCGGCACGATGTTCAGCCGCCCGCCTTCGAGGCCCACCGACGGGAACCACGGCGGCAGCAACTGCCGCATGCGCTGGATCAACTTGAAGAAGTAGTACGGACCGTCGATCTTGTCCATCTCGCCGGTCTTGCTGTCGCCGACGACGAAGGCCGGGCGATAGACCGTCCATGGCACCTTCGACTCCTTGCGCACGATCTTCTCGCTCTCGTGCTTGGTGTTGAAGTACGGGTGGTCGAGGTTCTCGGCCTCGTCGAACATGTCTTCGCGGAACACACCTTCGTAGAGGCCGGCCGCGGCGATGCTGCTGACGTGGTGCAGGTGCTTGGCGTCGATCGCCTTGGCGAACTCGACGACGTTGCGCGTGCCTTCGATGTTGGCCTGAATCTGCGTTTCTTCATCGGCCTTCAAGTCGTACACCGCGGCGAGGTGGAACAGCGCGTCGATCTCGCCCTTCAAGCCCTTGATGTCGTCGGCGGCGACGCCGAGCTTCTTGCTCGTCAGGTCGCCGAAGACCGCAACCGCGCGCGCCTTGGTCACACCCCAGTATTCGAGCAGCTCCGGCACCTTGCGCTCGCTCTCTTTGCGCAGCAGGAAATAGACCGTGGCGCCCTTGCGCGCAAGCAAGGTCTTGACGAGGCGTTTGCCGATGAAGCCGGTGGCGCCGGTGACGAAGTACTGCATGTTGTTCTCCTGGTGCGGTCAGGCAAATGAGCGGCCATTCTTAGGCCAAACCCACAGGGCCACACGCGCGCTTTCCCGAAGGAACGCCATAGACACGGCTCACTAGGAAAGCGCCCTTGCCACTCCTATAGTTCCTGCACCGCATTCATCACCTCCGACTCGAAGGAAACGCACATGGTCAAGAAGCTGCAAAAGATGGCCCAGAAGAAAGCCTCCAATCCGGCGGGCTTGCTCGACAACCCGATCGCTGCCGCCGTCAAGGAACAGGCCGAGCACATCTGGCTGGCCGGCATGGGCGCGTTCTCGAAGGCGCAGGCCGAAGGCGGCAAGGCCTTCGAGCAGTTGATGAAGCAAGGCGCCACGCTGCAGAAGAAGACGCAAGGCCTGGCCGAAGAGCGCATCGGCTCGGTGACGAGCAAGATGACCGCCGTGGCCGGCGGCGTCGGCGAGAAGGCCGGCGCGTCGTGGGACAAGCTGGAGTCGATCTTCGAAGCGCGCGTCGAGAAGGCGCTCAACAAGATGGGCGTGCCTTCGCGCAAGGACATCAATGCGTTGATCAAGCGCATCGACGAGCTGTCGGCCAAGGTGGGCGCCAAGGCGCCGGCAAAAACCGCGGCCAAGACCGTGCGCGCTGCGGCCAAGAAGGCGCCCGTCAAGCGCGCCGGGCGCAAGACGGCTTGAGCGCAAAGCCTGCCAACAGAGCGACACAGGGGCGCCGCGGCGCCCCTGCTGCGTTGCGCAAGCCGAGGATCGGCCTCGAGAAACCATCAAGTGCAAGGCCGAGGATCGGCCTTGCGTTGGCGGGTGGCGGACCGCTCGGCGCGATCTACGAAATCGGTGCGCTGTGCGCGCTCGATGAAGCGCTCGTCGGCATCGATTTGACGCAGCTCTGCGGCTACGTCGGCGTCTCGGCCGGCGGCTTCGTGGCCGCCGGTTTGGCCAACGGCATGACGCCGCGAGATCTGTGCGCGAGCTTCATCGAGAACACGTCGCAGAACACCGATCTGTTCAGCCCGTCGCTGCTGATGAAGCCGGCGTGGGACGAATACTTCAAGCGCGCCGCGTCGCTGCCTTCGCTCAGTCGCGCAAGCGGCCTATCAGTACTTCGTCAAGCGCCGCTCGCGCATGGCTGCGTTCGAGCGCCTGGGGCGTGCGCTGCCGGCCGGCCTCTTCAGCGGTCAGGCGATGCAGGAGCGGCTGGCGCACATCTTCAGCGAGCCTGGCCGCACGAATGATTTTCGAAAGCTGAAGCGCAAGCTCGTGCTCGTCGCCACCGATCTCGACAGCGGCGAGGCCGTGCCTTTCGGTGAGCCGGGCCTGGACGACGTGCCGATCTCGCTCGCGGTGCAGGCCAGCGCCGCGCTGCCGGGGTTGTACGCGCCGGTGGAGATCAACGGCCGCACCTGCGTCGATGGCGCGCTGAAGAAAACGCTGCATGCCAGCGTGCTGCTCGACGAAGGGCTCGATCTGTTGATCTGCCTGAATCCACTCGTGCCGTTCGATGCCACACATGCGCCGCGCCATAGCGTGCTGGGAAGCAACGAGGAACGGATTCCCCGCCTGATCGACGGCGGCCTGCCGGTCGTGCTGTCGCAGACTTTTCGCTCCCTGATCCACTCGCGCCTCGAACTCGGCATGAAAGGCTACGCGCAAACGCACCCGCAGACCGACATCCTGCTGCTCGAACCCGACCACCGCGACGCCGAGCTGTTCCTGGCCAACACCTTCAGCTGGAGCCAGCGCCATGCACTCGCCGAGCATGCCTACCAGCGCACGCGCGAGATGCTGCGCTCGCAGCGCACGACGATCGCGGCGCAACTGGCGCAGCACGGCGTGACGATCGACCACGCCGCGCTCGACGACGAAGAGCGGCGGCTGCTGCTCGGCAAGGCGCGCCGCGGCGGCGCGCGCACCGCTCGTGCGCTGAAGAAGTTGGAAGAGACGCTCGCCGATCTGGAAAACGCGCGGCGCTGAGTCGCCCTGGCTCGCGGCTGCGGCGCGTCTGGCAGCTCGCGTCAACGCGCTCTCACGCCAGGTACCGCGACTCCAGGTGCACCTTGAAGTGCGCCGGGTTCAACACCTCGCCGCTGGCCCGCAGCGCCAGCTCGTCAGTGCTCCAGCGCGAGCCCTGATGCCAGATGTTGTCGCGCAGCCAGTCGAACACCGGCGCGAAATCGCCGCGGCCGATGCGCTCGTCGAGGTCCGGCATCGCACGCCGCATCGCCGCGAACCATTGCGCGGCGTACATCGCGCCGAGCGAGTAGCAGGGAAAGTAGCCGAACAGCGATTCGGGCCAATGCACGTCCTGCATCGGGCCGTCCTTGAAGTTGCCGCGCGTGTCGAGGTGCAGCAGCTCGGCCATCAACTGGTTCCACAACGCCGGCACGTCCTCGGGCTCGATCTCGCCTTCGATCAGCGGCCGCTCGATCTCGTAGCGCAGGATCACATGCGCCGGGTACGTGACCTCGTCGGCATCGACGCGGATCAGGCCGCGCTTGACGCGTGTCATCAGCCGCCACAGGTTGCCGGGCTCGAAAGCCGGCTGCCCACCGAAGGCCGCGCCCAGCAACGGCGACACGACCTTGGCGAACCCCGGGTGGCTGCCGAGCTGCATTTCGAACGACAGCGACTGGCTCTCGTGGATCGCCATCGAGCGCGCTTCGCTGACCGGCTGGCCGAGCCACTCGCGCGGCCGGTTCTGCTCGTAGCGGCCGTGGCCGGTTTCGTGCACCGTGCCCATCAGAGCCGGCAGGAACTCGTCTTCGCGGTAGCGCGTCGTCATGCGCACGTCTTCGGGCACGCCGCCGGAAAACGGATGCGTGCTCGTGTCCAGGCGGCCGGCGTTGAAATCAAAGCCGAGCATCGTGACGACGCGTTGGCACAGCGCTTGTTGCGCCGCCACCGCGAACGGGCCGCGGGCGGCGATCAACGTGTCCTTGCTCTGCCGCTCGACCACACGATCGATCAGATCCGGCAGCCACTGCCGCACCGCGCCGAAGACGCGGCCGACCTGCTCGCTCCTCATGCCGGGCTCGAAGCGGTCCATCATCGCGTCGTACTTCGACAGGCCCGTGCGCTCGGCGAGCAGTGCCGCTTCTTCGCGCGCCAGCGCCACCACCGGCTTCCAGTTGCCCAAGAAGGCCGCCCAGTCGTTGGCCGGGCGCTGCGTGCGCCACGCGTGTTCGCAACGCGACGAGGCCAGTTCCTGTTTCGTCACCAGCGATTCCGGCAGTGCGGTGGCCTGCAGCCACTCGCGGCGAATCTCGCGCAGGTTGGCGCGCTGGTGCTCCGACAGCGGCTCCTGCTCGGCGCGGGCGATGCGATCGCCGAGCGTCGGCTCGGTGCGCAGGCGGTGCATCAGCGCCGCCAGCTCGGCCATCGCCGAGGTGCGCGCTTCGTTGCCCTTGGGCGGCATGTTGGCCGCGCGGTCCCAGCTGACGATGGAGCCCAGATGCGCGTAGTGGTGCAGGCGCATGAAGTGGGCGCTGAGCTCGTCGTAGCTGGGGGTGTTCATGGACCCATTTTCCTCTCAGGCGAGCGCAGCGAGCTTGGGGCTCACCGCTACGGTGTGAAGGCGCCGGGGAACAACCACAGGCCCGCCGCCGTCATCGAAAAGTAGCGCGCAAACTTGCCGATGGCCATGTAGCCCACACAGGGCCAGAAGGGCAGTCGCAGCCAGCCGGCCACCGCGCACAGCGGGTCGCCGACGATCGGCAGCCATGCCAGCAGGCAGCCCTTGGCGCCGAAGCGTTCGAGCCATTGCAGCGCCTTGCGCTCCGAGGGCTTGCGATGCTTGACGCGCTCGTAAGCCACCTCGGCGCCGTAACCCATCCACCACGTGATCGCGCCGCCGACGGTGTTGCCGGCGGTGGCCACCAGCACGGCGGGCCAGAACAGATCGGGATTGAGCTTGACGAGGCCGAACACCGCGGGCTCGCTGCCCATCGGCAGCAGCGTGGCCGAGATCAGCGCGACCACGAACACCGTCGTCAGGCCGAACTTCGGCAGCGCCAGTGCCGCAAGCAGCGTGGGGATCCAACTGTCCATCGGGAACCGATTATCCGGACGGGTGCGTGGCTATACTTGCGCCTCTTTTTTCAGCAGCATGCCCCCACCCCACCTATGAAACTCGGTGCATTCGAGCTGCCGAACAACCTGTTCGTCGCACCGATGGCGGGCGTGACCGATCGGCCGTTTCGCATGCTGTGCCGGCAGCTCGGCGCGGGACACGCGGTCAGCGAGATGGTGACCAGCCAGCGCGCGTTGTGGTCGTCGCTGAAGACCTCGCGCCGCTCCGACCACAGCGGCGAGCCGGGGCCGATCGCGGTGCAGATCGCCGGCGTCGATGCGCGCGAGATGGCCGACGCGGCGCTGTACAACATCGACCGCGGCGCGCAGATCATCGACATCAACATGGGCTGCCCGGCCAAGAAGGTGTGCAACGTCTTCGCCGGCTCGGCGCTGATGAGCAACGAGCCGCTGGCGATGCGCATCATCGATGCCGTGGTCGCGGCCTGCGCGCCGCGCAACGTGCCGGTGACGCTGAAGATGCGCACCGGCCGCTGCGAGAGCGAGAAGAACGCGCTGGTGATCGCGAAGGCCGCAGAGTCGGCCGGCATCGCGTTGCTGACCGTGCATGGCCGCACGCGCGAGCAGGGCTTCAAGGGCCTGGCCGAGTACGACACGATCGCTGCGGTGAAGGCTGCGCTCTCCATTCCCGTGGTGGCCAACGGCGACATCGACTCGCCGGCACAAAGCGCGTGCGGTGCTCGCGCACACCCAGGCCGACGCGCTGATGATCGGCCGCGCGGCGCAAGGCCGGCCGTGGATCTTCCGCGAGGTCGCGCACTACTTGGCGACCGGCGAACACCTGCCGCCGCCGACGGTGGCCGAAGCCGCGCAGTGGCTCACGGCGCACCTGCACGACCACCACGCGCTGTACGGCGAGTTCACCGGCGTGCGCAGCGCGCGCAAGCACATCGGCTGGGCGCTGCGCGAGCTGCCGGGCGGCGAAGCCTTCCGCGCCGAGATGAACCGCATCGACGACTGCGCTGCGCAACTGCGCGCGGTGGCCGATTGGTTTGCCCAACTCGGCGAACGACATCAACGCCTGCCGCGCGTCACGGCTGCGGCGGCCAACGATGACCTGATCGAGTTGACGGCATGACCAAGAAACAGATCGACGCCTGCGTGCGCGACAGCCTGGAGCAGTACTTCAAGGATCTGCGCGGCGCCGAGCCGCATTCGCTGCACGACATGATCCTCGCCGCGGCCGAGAAGCCGCTGCTCGAAGTGGTGATGAAGCACGCCGAGGGCAACCAGAGCAAGGCCGCGGAGTGGCTGGGGGTGAACCGCAACACGCTGCGCCGCAAGTTGGTCGATCACAAGTTAATCAAATGACCACCGCACTGCTCTCCGTCTCCGACAAAACCGGCATCGTCGATTTCGCGCGCGCGCTGCACCAGGCCGGCGTGAAGCTGCTGTCCACCGGCGGCACCGCAAAGTTGCTGGCGCAGAACGACCTGCCGGTGACCGAAGTCAGCGCAGTCACCGGCTTCCCGGAAATGCTCGACGGCCGCGTGAAGACGCTGCACCCGCGCATCCACGGCGGCCTGCTGGCGCGGCGCGACGATCCCGCGCACATGGCGGCGCTGAAAGAACACGGCATCGGCACGATCGATCTGCTCGTCATCAACCTCTACCCGTTTGCGCAAGCCACGGCCAAGGCCGACTGCACGCTCGACGATGCGATCGAGAACATCGACATCGGCGGCCCGGCGATGTTGCGCGCGGCGGCGAAGAACTGGCAGGACGTGGCGGTGGTGATCGAGCCGGCCGACTACGCGCAAGTGCTCGCAGAGTTGAAAGCCGGTGGCGTGCAGCGCGCAACCAAGTTCGCGTTGGCGAAGAAGGTCTTCGCTCACACCGCCGCCTACGACGGCATGATCACCAATTACCTGACCGCGCTCGATGCCGGCGCCGAGAACGCGAGCGCGAACGTGCCGGCGCGCGCGGAGTACCCCGCGGTGTTCAACCTGCAGCTCGTCAAGACGCAGGACATGCGCTACGGCGAGAACCCGCACCAGAGCGCGGCCTTCTATCGCGAGACGAGCGTGGCACGCGGCCTGCTCGCCGGCTGGACGCAACTGCAAGGCAAGGAACTCTCGTACAACAACATCGCCGACGCCGACGCGGCGTGGGAGTGCGTCAAGAGCTTCGGCACCGACAGCGCCGCGATCGGCAAGCGGCGCCTCCGTCGCCGCGTGCGTCATCGTCAAGCACGCCAACCCGTGCGGCGTGGCCGTCGGCGCCAACGTCGGCGAGGCCTATGCGAAGGCCTTCAAAACCGACCCGACGTCGGCCTTCGGCGGCATCATCGCTTTCAACGCGCCGCTCGACGGCGCGACGGCCGAGCAGGTGGCCAAGCAATTCGTCGAGGTGCTGATCGCGCCCGAGATCTCGCCGCAAGCGCGCGAGGTGTTCGCCGCCAAGCAGAACGTGCGCCTGCTCGAAGTGCCGCTGACTCGCGCGATGAACACGCTCGACATGAAACGCGTCGGCGGTGGCCTGCTGCTGCAATCGGCCGACGCGAAGAACCTCGGAGCCGCCGACGTCAAGGTCGTGACGAAGAAGGCACCCACGGCACAGCAACTGCAAGATCTGCTGTTCGCGTGGAAGGTCGCCAAGTTCGTCAAGAGCAACGCCATCGTCTTCTGCGCCGGCGGCATGACGCTCGGCGTCGGCGCCGGGCAGATGAGCCGCATCGACAGCGCGCGCATGGCAGGCATCAAGGCGCACAACGCCGGCCTGACGCTGCAAGGCTCGGCGGTGGCCAGCGATGCGTTCTTCCCCTTCCGCGACGGCCTCGACGTTGTCGTCGATGCCGGCGCTTCGTCGGTGATTCAACCGGGCGGCTCGATGCGCGACGCCGAAGTGATTGCCGCGGCGGATGAGCGCGGCATCGCCATGGTGCTGACCGGCGTGCGCCACTTCAGGCATTGAGCCCGCGGCGTTCGAAAGCGATTCAGGCCTTCAGCAAGAACCCCAGCGCCGCCGGCAGGCGCGCGTTCCACGCCGCTTCGTTGTGCTCCGCGCCCGCGGAGGCTTTCGACAGCCAGTCCTTGCCCGCCACATAACCCTTGCCCGCGCCGATCGCATCCATGCGCGATTGGTACGGGTGGTAGAGGCGGTCGAGCCCCAAAGCGCCGTGATCGAAGTACAAACGGTGCGCGCCTGCGCGCGGCAGGTTGGCGTCGAACCAGCCGAGCACGCCGGCCGCCAGCGCGATCATCGGCGGTGCACCCGGGTTGTCGTGGATGCCGGCGATGCGCGTCACCGGCCAGTGCGTGGACATGCAACCCGCGCCGCCGAAGATGTCGGGCCTGCGGCACAGCGCGTACAGCGAGGCCAGGCCGCCCATGCCCGACCCCATGACGAAGGTGTCGGCGCGTGAGGGCAGCGTGCGAAAGCGCTGGTCGATCTGCGGCTTCAACTCATCGGCGAGAAAGCGCACATAGGCTTCAGCCGACAAGTCGGCGCCGGCCAGCGAAACTTCGGCGTCGGCGGCGGCGCGCACGTCGGCCGGAAGCGTGCGCAACGCCGCTTCGGGCGCGTACTCGTACCAGCGCTGCGCCGTGTTGCCGGCGGCGACGACGATCGTCGGCGTGACGTCGCCCAGGCCGATCAGCGCCGCCAGCGCTTCGTCCACGCCCCAGGGCACGCCGCCGAACGCGCTGCGCGAGTCGAACAGGTTCTGCCCGTCGTGCATGTAGAGCACGCGGTAGCGGCGCGAGCGCTCGCGGTCGTAGCCCGGCGGCAGCCACACCGCCACGGAGCGCGGCAGCAGCTTGGCGTTGGCCGATGCGATCTCGCCGAGATCGACCAGTCGGCCGGCGCGCGGCGGTGGCTCGGGCGCCTCCTGGCGGCGGCTGATGCAGGCCGACCAGAGCGGCGTGGCAGCCAGGGCCGCGGCGAGGTGTCGCCGCTTCATGCGAAGAGTCTCTTCATCGTTGTTGTTCTCGCAAACTACGGCATCGATTGTGATGGATCGCGGCGCAGCGCCTGCAACGGCATGTCATGCGAATCGCCGGCGCCGAAGACGACACGCGCATGGCGCGCGTAGGTCGTGTAAGCCCAGCCCCAGTTCATCAGCACGACCAGGCGGTTGCGAAAGCCGATGAGGAAGAACACGTGCGCGGCCAGCCAGAACCACCAGGCGATCGCGCCCGAGAATCTCAGGCCGCCGGGCATGTCCACCACCGCGGCCATGCGGCCGATCGTCGCCAGGTTGCCCCAATCGCGGTAGGCGAACGGTGTGTTGTCGCTGCGGCCCGCCAGGCGCGCGCGGATCAGCGTGGCCACATGCACGCCCATCTGCTTGGCGGCAGGCGCCACGCCGGGCACCGGCTTGCCGTTGGCCTGCGCCAGCGTGGCCAGGTCACCGGCGACGAAGACGTTGCGCAGGCCGGGCACCGTGAGATCGGCCTCGACCTGCACACGGCCGGCGCGGTCCCGCGGCGCGCCGAGCATGGCGCCGAGCGGCGACGCGGCCACGCCGGCCGCCCACAGCACCGTCTTGGCCGGCACGCGTTCGCCGCCGCGCGTGTAGCCTTCGGCGTCGATGTGCTGCACCGCGCTGCCGGTGAGCACCTGCACGCCCAGGCGCTGCAATTGCGCCGCTGCTTTCTCGGACAACACGGACGCAAAGCTCGCCAGCACGCGCGGCCCGGCTTCGATGAGCTGCACCACCGCGCGTGCCGGATCGATGTGGCGGAACTCGTTCTTCAGCGTGTGGCGCGCGATCTCGGCCAGCGTGCCGGCCAGCTCGACGCCGGTGGGGCCGGCGCCGACGACGGCAAACGTCAGCCAAGCCTTGCGCTCGGCATCGTTGGTCGCGTTTTCGGCCTGCTCGAAGGCCAACAGGATCCGACGGCGCAGCGTCATCGCATCGTCGAGCGTCTTCAGCCCCGGGGCGTGCGGCGCCCACTCGTCGTGGCCGAAGTAGGCATGCGTGGCGCCGCTGGCGACGAGCAGATGGTCATAAGGCAGCGCGAGGCCGTCGGCGAGCGTGACGCGCTGTGCGGCGGTGTCGATGGCCGTGACCTCGCCCATGCGCACGGTGACGTTGCGCTGGTTGGCCAGGATATGACGCAGCGGCGCGGCGATGTCGCCGGCCGACAGCCCGGCGGTCGCCACCTGGTAGAGCAGCGGTTGGAACAGATGGTGGTTGGCACGATCGACGAGCGTGATCTGCACGGGCGCCGAGGCCAGCGCGCGTGTGCACCACAGGCCGGCGAAGCCGCCGCCGATGACGACGAGATGAGGTCGTGGCGATCGATCCATGTCCAAACCCTAGCTCATTTCCACCGATGCGCTGATTGGGGGACACCAGCTAGCATTCGTCGCTGATGACCCGTGCCGACCTGATGGGGCTGCTGCTCAATTTCATCGCCCGCTTGATCACGGGCGCGCAGGGCCATTGGAAGGGCTGCCCTCCGACCGCCGAGCAGCGCATCTACTTCGCCAACCACCAGAGTCACCTCGACTGGGTGTTGATCTGGGCGGCGCTGCCGAAAGACCTGCGCAGCAAGACGCGGCCGATCGCCGCCCGCGACTACTGGACGTCGAGCCCGTTCAAGCACTGGATCACGCGCGAGGTGTTCAACGCCGTGTATGTGGCCAGGCAGCGCACCGACGATCAGGACCCGCTGGAGCCCTTGGTGGAAGCGCTGAAGAACGGCGACTCGCTGGTGATCTTTCCCGAAGGCACGCGCAGCAACAAGGGCGACCCGCAGACTTTCAAGAGCGGCCTGTACCACCTGGCCGAGCAGTTCCCTGACGTGCAGCTCGTGCCGGCATGGATCGACAACGTGCAGCGCGTGATGCCCAAGGGCGAAGTGGTGCCGGTGCCGATCCTGTGCACGGTGACGTTCGGCGCGCCGATGAAGTTGGAGCCGAGCGAAGACAAGCGCGGTTTTCTGGATCGGGCGCGCAGCGCTGTCGTCGGCCTGCGGCCGCGGGTGACCTGATGGGCGCACTCAAGCGATTGACGCCCGACGAACAAGTCGGCCTCTTGTTCCTGATCCTGTTCGGCGCGCTGCTGCTGGTCACGCTCGGCGCCGTGGTCTATGCCCTGCGCACGCACGATGAAAGCAGCGACAACTGGGTGCGCTTCAAGCGCGACCTGCGTGCGCTGTGGGTCGGCACCGTGCTGTTCTGGCTGGCCTGGCTGTCAGGGCCGATCGGCTCGACGATCTTCTTCGGCCTGTTCTCGTTTCTGGCGCTGCGCGAGTTCATCACGCTGCAGCACACGCGGCGCAGCGACCACCGCACGCTGATCCTGGCGTTCTTCATCGTGCTGCCGCTGCAGTACCTGATCGTCGGCCTGCAACGCTTCGACCTGTTCACCGTCTTCATCCCGGTCTATGTGTTCTTCGCCGTGCCGGTGGTCAGCGCGCTGGCCGGCGACCCGCACCGCTTTCTGGAGCGCAACGCCAAGATCCAATGGGGCATCGTCGTCTGCGTCTATGGCCTGTCGCATGCGCCGGCTCTGCTGCTGCTCGACTTCGACAACTACGAAGACCGCGGCGCCTTCCTGCTGTTCTTCCTCGTCGCCGTCACCGTGATCGCGCAACTGGCGCAGGAACTGGCCAGCCGCTGGCTGCGGCGTCGGCCACTGGCGCGGCAGATCAGCCGCACGTTTTCTTTTCGCTCGTGGTTCATCGGCGCGCTGGTGGCCGCGCTGTTCGGCGCCGCGCTGTACTGGATCACGCCGTTCAAGGCCGGCCAGGCGCTGGTGGTGGCCTTCATCGCCGCGGCCTGCGGCACGCTCGGCGAGTTCGTGATGAAAGCGCTGAAGCGCGACGCCGGCGTTCACCAGTGGGGCAACCGCGCCGGCGTCACCGGCGCGGTGGGTTTGCTCGACCGCATCGCGCCGTTGTGTTTCGCGGCGCCGGTGTTTTTTCATTCGGTGCGTTGGTACTTCAAAGTTTGATGCCGTGACCCGCATCCTCGGCATCGACCCCGGCCTGCAGACCACCGGCTTCGGCGTCATCGACTGCGACGGCCCGCGCCTGCGCTACGTGGCCAGCGGCACGATCAAGACCGCGGCCGCCGATCGTGGCGACCTGCCGGGGCGATTGAAGATCATCTTCGACGGCGTTTGCGAGGTCGCGCAGCGCTACGAAGCGCAATGCGCTGCGGTGGAGATCGTCTTCGTCAACGTCAACCCGCAGAGCACGCTGCTGCTCGGCCAGGCGCGCGGCGCGGCGCTGGCAGCGCTGGTGTCGCGCGAACTCATCGTCTCCGAGTACACCGCGCTGCAAATGAAGAAGTCCATCGTCGGCAGCGGCCATGCGAAGAAGGAGCAGGTGCAGGCGATGGTTACGCGGCTGCTGTCTCTGCGCGCCGCGCCGGGCACCGACGCCGCCGACGCCCTGGGCATCGCCATCACGCATGCGCATGCAGGCGCGTCGATGGCGGCGCTGGAGCGCGTGGCGCCGCTGGCGCGAAGGCAGCATGCGCAGTTCAAGCGCGGGCGGGCTTACTGAGAAAGAAGGCAACCTTGAGCGATCTGAAGACGCTGTATGAAGCATCAAATGCGGTCGAAGCGCAAATGCTGGTCGATCTGCTGAAGCAGCAAGGCTTCGCGGCTCAAGTGCACGGTGCGCATCTGCCGGGCGCCATGGGGGAACTGCCGTTGGGGGGCCTCGTGCGACTGGTCATCGCACCAGAAGACCACGCAAGGGCGCGCGCCGTGATCGACGCGTGGGAGACGAGCCAGCCTGCACAAGCGCCCGCTGAGTCGAGGGCTGCATCGCGGTTCAGTGGTCTGCACTTCCTGGGCCTGGGCATTCTGATCGGGGCTGCGTTCGGCTATGCGTTCTTCCGTGTCCCGATCAGCGTCAGCGGCGTCGACCACAACCACGATGGCGCACTCGACGAGCGATGGCACTACTCGGCCAGCGGTGCGCCGGTGAAGTACGAGGCGGACCGCAATCTCGACGGAAAGATCGACTTCATCCAGCAGTACGACGCCCGCGGCAACATCGAGTCTGCGACCTCCGACGATGACTTCAACGGCTCTTTCGAGTCGAGCCACCGTTATCGCAATGGCAACAACGACGTCAGCGAAACCGACAGCGACGGCAACGGCATTCCCAATGTGCGATGGACCTACGAAAACGGCGTGCTGGCGACGGTCGAAACCATCCTGGCCACGAGCGGGCGCCCCGTCAGGATCGAGCGCTTCAAGCTCGGCGTGCGTGTCAGCACGGAGGTCGATACGGACAACGACGGCGGCCTCGACACGCGCATCCTCTTCTCGCCAACGGGCGCGGAACAGAGTCGAAGCGCGATTCGCCCGTAGCTCCCCTACGCAGAGTGCTGCTCGCCAAGCTCATAGCCCGTGCTGCGCCCGCCACCGGCGGCATGGCGCAGGGCACCCAGCGCCAACAGATCATTGATGTCCCGCAGCGCCGTATCCGGCGAGCACTTGGCAATCGCCGCCCACTTGCTGCTCGTCAGCTTGCCGTCGAAGCCGTCGAGCAAGCGGTTCAACATCTGCACTTGGCGCGAGTTGAGCGGCGTCGTTGCCCACTGCCGCCAGAAACGCGCTTTGGCGAACACGGCACCCTGCGTGACCTGCGCGCTGCCCACCGCGCGGTGCAGCGCGCCGAGAAACCAGGACAGCCATTCGGTGACGTCCAGCGTACCCTTCTGCGTGCGCTCCAGAATGTCGTAGTAGTCCTTGCGCTCGCGCTGAATCTGCGCCGACAGGCTGTAGAAGCGTTGCGGGCTGCCGTCGGCGCGGGCGAGGAACAGGTCGCCGATGGCGCGCGCGATGCGGCCGTTGCCGTCGTCGAACGGGTGCAGCGTGACGAACCACAGGTGCGCCAAGCCGGCCTTGATCAACGCCGGCTCCGGCGTGGCGGCGTTGGCCCACTGGAAGAAGCGCGCGCATTCGGCGCGCAGGTCATCGGCCGGCGGCGCCTCGAATTGAACCCGCGGCCGGTGCGCCGGCCCGGAGACAACCTGCATCGGCCCGTTGGCATCGTTGCGCCACGCACCGACGCGGATGCGCGTGAGGCCGCCGTAGCCGGTGGGAAACAGCGCGGCATGCCAGCCGAACAAGCGCTGGGCCGCCAGCGGCGAATCGCAGCGCTGGGTCGCATCCAACACCATCTCGACCACGCCATCGACATGCCGATCCGCGGGTGCCAACGCGCCGATGTCCACGCCGAGCCGACGCGCCACCGACGAGCGCACCGTCTGCTCGTTCAGCAACTCGCCCTCGATCTCGCTGGTTTTGAGCACGTCTTCGGTGATCGCGCTGAGGCTGGCCTGGTCACGCAGCGGCATGCCGACATCGGCCAGCCGTCCCAACAGCAGCCCCTGCGCATGGCTGACCTCGGCGAGTCTGGGCGCCAGCACTGACAGGTCGTAGCGCAGCGCGGGCCAAGCGCCGGATTGCCAGAGGTAGCGGTGACTTTCTCCGCGTTTCATGCGGAGATTGTGGGCTCTATTCACCGCGTGCGCAATGCGGCGCCCGCTGCGATCAGAAGACCATGTTCCACAGCGCCACCACCACATGCCCCCAGATGCCGACGTTGAAGCCGAGCAGGCCGAACAGCTTGGCGAAGCGCCACAGCGTTCTGGCGCGGCGCATGCAGCCCTCTTCGCCGGTGGCGGCGAAGAGCACGACGAAGAACGCGGAAGGGATGAAGGTGCTGATCGTCAGCACGGCCATCGTCCAGTAGAAGTACGTCACGCCCGCCTCCTCCTCGTCGTCGTCATCACAGCAGCACCGCCAGTTCTTCGAGCACGAGGATGGCCGCCGCGCCGAGGCCGGCGATCACCGTCCACTTGACGATGATGAGGCCGCGCTGCCGCCACGCGGGGTTGCCGGTGGCCACGTAGATCGCAAAGCTGATCAGGCCTGCCGCGAGCAGCAGGCCGAAGACGAGGCGCAGGATCAGCAAGCGTGCACCGGAATCACCAGGCGGGAGCCAAATCGGCAAACCCCGCCGGCGCGTCGCGCGCATCGTCGAAGCTGACGATCTCGAACGCATCGCGATCCGCGAGCAGCTTCCTGAGCAGCTTGTTGTTCAGCGCGTGCCCGCTCTTGTAGGCGGTGTAGTGCGCCAGCATCGGCTTGCCGGCGACATGCAGGTCGCCGATGGCGTCGAGGATCTTGTGCTTGGCGAACTCGTCGTCGTAGCGCAGGCCGCCTTCGTTCAAGTACACGCGTGTCGCCGAGCACGATGACGTTGTCCATGCTGCCGCCAAGCCCCAAGCCGTGCGCGCGCATCGCTTCCACGTCTTTCGAGAAGCCGAAGGTGCGCGCGCGCGCGATGTCTTTCTTGTAGCGGCCCGAGCCCATGTCATTTTCTCTTGACGATGACGAAGCCTCGCTGCCGCCACACCGTTGCCTTGGCCACGTAATCGCGAAACTCATCAGGCCTGCCGCGAGCAGCAGGCCGGACGATGCGCAGGCATCTTGCGGCACCATTCACCAGGCGGGAGCCAATTCGGCAAACCCCGCCGGCGCGTCGCGCGCATCGTCGAAGCTGACGATCTCGAACGCATCGCGATCCGCGAGCAGCTTCCTCAGCAGCTTGTTGTTCAGCGCGTGCCCGCTCTTGTAGGCGGTGTAGTGCGCCAGCATCGGCTTGCCGGCGACATGCAGGTCGCCGATGGCGTCGAGGATCTTGTGCTTGGCGAACTCGTCGTCGTAGCGCAGGCCGCCTTCGTTCAGCACACGCGTGTCGCCGAGCACGATGACGTTGTCCATGCTGCCGCCAAGCCCCAAGCCGTGCGCGCGCATCGCTTCCACGTCTTTCGAGAAGCCGAAGGTGCGGGCGCGCGCGATGTCGCTCTTGTAGCGGCCCGAGCCCATGTCGAAAGACACGCGCTGGCCGCTGGCGTTGACGGCCGGGTGGTCGAACTCGATCTCGAACGTCAGCACGTAGCCGTGGTGCGGTTCGAGCTTGGCCCACTTCATCGCGGCGCCCTCGCCTTCGCGGATCTCCACCGTTTTCTTGACGCGGATGAAGCGCTTCGGCGCGCTCTGCAACTCGATGCCGGCGCTCTGCAGCAGATAGACAAAACTCGCCGCCGAGCCGTCCAGCACCGGCACTTCCTCGCCGCTGATGTCGATCACGATGTTGTCCAGGCCGAGTCCCGCGCAGGCCGACAGCAGGTGCTCGATGGTCTGCACCTTGGGCCCACCGGGGTCGCCGCCGGGGCTGATGGTGGTGGCCATGCGCGTGTCGCTGACCGTCTCCGGCGCCACGGGAATGTTCACCGGCTGCGGCAGATCGACACGCCGAAAGACGATGCCGCTGTCCACCGGCGCCGGCTTGAAAGTCAGCTCGACCTTCTGCCCGCCGTGAACGCCCAGGCCTACGGCGCGGGTGATCGACTTGAGGGTGCGTTGCTGGAGCATGGCGAATTGTCCCGCAGCCGGAGAGCGGCTGCGGGACATGGCTTCAATCACCCCGATCAGTGAGCTCAATCTGCCTGCTTGCGCAGAAACGCCGGAATCTCGATCTCGTCCATCCCATTGCTCGCCAGCGCATCGACCTTCGCCGCCGCCTGCGTGCGCGCGTTGCGCCAGACGCTCGGCGTGGCCAGTTGGCTGTAGTCCTGGCCGGTGCCTTGCGGCTGCTGCTGCGGCTGCTGCTGTTGCGGCACGTGCTGCGGTTGGTGCGACATGATCGGCAGGTTGTCGGTGCCGGTGCGCTGCACGGGCGCGCTGTGCACGACCTGGATCGGCGTGCTCTGCTTGCGGTGCGCGGGCGACAGACCGGTGGCGATGACGGTCACGCGCAGCTGGTCGCCGAGCGTGTCGTCGTACGCGGTGCCGTAGATCACATGCGCGTCGTCGGCGGCGTAGCGGCGGATCGTGTTCATCGCGTTGCGCGCTCTCGGACAACTTGAAGTTGCTCTTCGCCGCCGCGATCAACACCAGCACGCCGCGCGCGCCCGACAGGTCGATGCCTTCCAGCAGCGGGCAGGCCACGGCCATTTCGGCGGCCTTGGTCGCGCGGTCCGGGCCGCCGGCCTGCGCCGTGCCCATCATCGCCTTGCCGGGCTCGCTCATCACCGTCTTCACGTCTTCGAAGTCGACGTTGACGAGGCCCGGCACGTGGATCACGTCGCTGATGCCGCCGACGGCGTTGCGCAGCACGTCGTTGGCATGCGCGAACGCGTCTTCCTGCGTCACGTCGTCGCCGAGCACTTCGAGCAGCTTCTCGTTCAAGACCACGATCAGCGAATCGACGTTGGCTTCGAGTTCGGCCACGCCGATCTCGGCCGACTTCATGCGGCGGTTGCCTTCGAAGTCGAACGGCTTGGTGACCACGCCCACCGTCAGGATGCCCATCTCCTTGGCGATGCGCGCGATCACCGGCGCCGCGCCGGTGCCGGTGCCGCCGCCCATGCCGGCGGTGAGGAACAGCATGTGCGCGCCGTCGATCGCCTCGCGGATGCGGTCGATCGCCTCTTCGGCCGCGAGCTTGCCGGCCTCCGGTTTCGCGCCGGCGCCCAGGCCCGAGTGGCCGAGCTGGATGACGTTGTGCGCGCTGCTGCGGTTCAACGCC
Organism: uncultured beta proteobacterium; assembly: GCA_963816315.1. Classification (GTDB taxonomy): domain Bacteria; phylum Pseudomonadota; class Gammaproteobacteria; order Burkholderiales; family Burkholderiaceae_C; genus CADEEN01. The sequence goes on along the minus strand of CAWFJZ010000026.1, from coordinate 183,640 downwards.
TGCGCGTCGGTGTTGGCGCAGATGAACTCCACGCCGGTGACCGCGCGCGAGATCATGTGCTCGACCGCGTTGCCGCCGCCGCCGCCCACGCCCATCACCTTGATGCGGGTGCCTTGTTCGAATTCCTCAATCATCTCGATCGCCATGGTGTCTCTCCTTGAAAGATAAGCAGTTGCCGTCCAATGAAAAAAAGAAACCCGAGCCTCGTCGTGCTCTCAATCAGATACCAAACAAACCAAACCAACTAAAAACTTCCCAAGAACCAATCCTTCGCGCGGCCGACGAGGGTCTTGACCGACCCCGCCTGCGCCGCAGCCTTGTGCCCGCGCAGCCGTGACAGCCGCGCCTCCTCGAGCAATCCCATGACGGTGGCCGACCGCGGGTTGGCCACCATGTCGTGCAATGCGCCGGGGTACGTCGGGTTGCCGCGACGCACCGGCTTCAGAAAGATGTCTTCGCCGAGTTCGACCATGCCCGGCATCACCGCCGAGCCGCCGGTGATGACGATGCCGCGGACTGAGCAGCTCCTCGTAGCCGCTCTCGCGGATCACCTGGTGCACGAGCGAGTAGATCTCTTCGACGCGCGGCTCGATCACGCCGGCCAGCGCTTGGCGGGACAACAAACGCGGCGCGCGGTCGCCGAGGCCCGGCACCTCGAGGTTGTCGCTCGGATCGGCGAGCAGTTGTTTGGCCACGCCGTAGCCGACCTTGATTTCTTCGGCGTCTTTCGTCGGCGTGCGCAGCGCCATCGCGATGTCGCTCGTGATCAGGTCACCGGCGATCGGAATGACCGCGGTGTGGCGCACCGAGCCGCCGGTGTAGATCTGCACGTCGGTCGTGCCGGCGCCGATATCGACCAGCGCCACGCCGAGTTCCTTCTCGTCGGTGGTCAGCACCGCGGCGCTCGACGCGCTCGGGTTCAGCACCAGCTGCTCGACTTCGAGGCCGCAGCGGCGCACGCACTTGACGATGTTCTCGGCCGCGCTCTGCGCACCGGTCACCAGGTGGACCTTGACTTCGAGCCGGCCGCCGCTCATGCCCACCGGCTCTTTGACCTCGTGGCCGTCGATGACGAACTCCTGCGGCTCGACGAGCAGCAGGCGCTGGTCGTTCGGGATGTTGATCGCCTTGGCGGTATCGACGACGCGCGCCACGTCGGTGGGCGTCACTTCCTTGTCGCGCACGATCACCATGCCGGTGCTGTTCTGGCCGCGGATGTGGCTGCCGGTGATGCCGGTATAGACGCGCGTGATCTTGCAGTCGGCCATCATCTCGGCCTCTTTCAGCGCCTGCTGGATCGACTGCACCGTGGCGTCGATGTTGACGACGACGCCGCGCTTCAAGCCATGCGCCGGCGCGGTGCCGAGGCCGGCGACGCGCAAGCCGCCCTCGGGCAAGACCTCGGCCACCACCGCCATCACCTTGGCGGTGCCGATGTCGAGGCCGACGATCAAGTCCTTGAATTCTTTGGTGGCCATGCTCCCTCTTCGCTATCGAGTACTGTTGTTCTGCTGCGCCGCGGTCGTGATGCCCGCCAGCCGCAGCGCATAACCGTCGGGGTGGCGCAGATCGGCCGCCACCAGCGCGCGCGGCTTGTCGCCGAAGCGCGAACTGACTTGCGCCAGCGTGCGCACCAGGCGATCGACACGCGCCAGCACCTCGTCATCCGTGCCGCGGCCGAGTTCGAGCCTGGCGCCACTCGCCAGCTCGGCGTGCCACGAGCCGCGGCTCGACAAACGCAGCGTCTCAACCTGCTGCGCCAGCGGCGCCAGCGAGGCGTTCAGGCGCTGGTGCAGCAGCAGCATCTGCGCCGAGTTCGCGTCCGCGCCGGCGAGCGTCGGCAGCGCCTCTTCGGCAACGTCCCTGACGTTGGCTTCGAAGACCTCGCCATGTGTGTTCACCAGCCGCTCCTTGCGCTGACCCTCGCTTTGCCAAAGGGCTGCTGCCTGGTGCTCTTCGAGCGACACCGCCAGGCGGTTCGGCCAGACGCGGCGCACGACGGCCTTGCGCACCCAGGGCACGGCTTCGAACGCCGCGCGAGCCGCATCGAGATCGAGGCTGAAGAAGTTACCCGACAACCGCGGCAACGCCGTGGCGCGCACGCCCGCGACGCTGCTGCGCTCCAACTCGCGCGTCGAGCGCGATCGCACGCACCGTGAACACCGGCGAGCGCGTGGCCCACTTCACCGCCTGCCACGCCAGCGCCAACAGCACGGCGCTGACGATCACGGCGGCAACGCCGTTCATCAGGCGCACGTCGGCCGGCAGCACGGCGGCTGACTTGACGTTGGGCCTGCGCGACGTTGCCATCTCAGCTTTTCCCGTCCAGCCGCGCCAGCGACAGGATCTGCACGCACAGCGCCTCGTAGCCGATGCCCGCGGCGGCCGCCGACTTCGGCACCAGCGAGTGGCTCGTCATGCCCGGCGAGGTGTTGATCTCCAGCAGGTACGGCTTGCGATCGGTGGCACGCACCATGAAGTCGGCGCGCGCCCAGCCGCGGCAGCCGATGGCGTTGAAGGCCTCGACCGCGAGGCGCTGGATCTCTGTCTCTTCCGCGGCCGGCAGACCCGACGGCACGAGGTACTTCACGTCATCGGTGAAGTACTTGTTCTGGTAGTCGTACTTGCCTTCGGGGGCGACGATCTTCACCACCGGCAACGCCTTGTTGTCGAGGATCGGGCAGGTCAGTTCGTCGCCACTGACGAACTCCTCGATCAGCACCACGCTGTCGTACTTCATCGCCTCGGCGACGGCGCCCTGCATGTCGGAATAGCCGTTGACCTTGACGACGCCGATCGACGAGCCTTCGTGCGGCGCCTTGACGATCAGCGGCAGGCCGAGCTCGTCGGGCACGGTGCGCAGGCGCTCTTTGGTCTGCTGCGCGGCGTCCAGCGTCAACGAGCGCGGCGTCGGCAGACCGAACGTCTGCCAGACGCGCTTGGTCATCACCTTGTCCATGCCGATCGCGCTGGCCATCACACCGCTGCCGGTGTACGGAATGCCGAGCAGTTCGAGCGCGCCCTGCACCGTGCCGTCTTCGCCGTGGCGGCCATGCAGCGCAATGAAGCAGCGCTCGAAACCTTCGCGCTTCAACTCCACCAGATCGCGCTCGGACGGGTCGAACGCATGGGCGTCGATGCCCTGGCTCTTCAGCGCCGCGAGCACACCGCCGCCGCTCATCAGCGAGACGTCGCGCTCGGCGCTGGCACCGCCCATCAAGACCGCGACCTTGCCGAAGGTTTTCTGGCGCGTGCTCATATCCGCTTCCTCGCCCAGCGCGGCAGCGCCGGCTCTTCGACGGGCGTGACGGCTTGCGTCAGCACCGGCACGCGCTTGTCGTCCCAGGCCAGCCACAAGGTGCGGCCGTTGGCGTCGGATGAAGCCACGATCACGTCGGTCAGCACCGGCAGGTTGCTCAGGTCGTCGGGGCGCTTCAGGATAACGCGCAGCGCTGACGGCGTTCGATTCATTTTTCATGCGACAGCACCTCCGAGTTCAACGATGCGCGGCGCGACGTTGCCGATCGAGCCGGCGCCCATGACGATCACCACATCGCCGGCCTTGGCGTGTTCGAGCGCGGCTTCCGAGAGGCCATCGACCTCATCGACGAACACCGGATCGACCTTGCCCGCCACGCGCAGCGCGCGCGCCAGCGTGCGGCCATCGGCGGCGACGATCGGCGGCTCGCCGGCGGAATAGACCTCGGTCAGCAGCACCGCATCGGCGCTGCCGAGCACCTTGACGAAGTCTTCGAAGCAGTCACGCGTGCGCGTGTAGCGGTGCGGCTGAAAGGCGAGCACCAGGCGGCGGCCAGGGAAGGCGCCGCGCGCGGCGGCGATCACCGCCGCCATCTCGGCCGGGTGGTGGCCGTAGTCGTCGATCACGGTGAAAGCACCCGCACCATCGCGCGACTTGACCTCGCCATAACGCTGGAAGCGGCGGCCGACACCGGCGAACTTGGCCAGCGCGGCGACGATCGGTGCATCGGGCAGTTCGAGTTCGGTCGCCACCGCGATCGCCGCCAGCGCGTTCAACACGTTGTGCTCGCCCGGCAGGTTGAGCGTGATCGCCAGCGGCTTCATCGTCACGCCGTTGCGGCGCTCGACGGTGAACTTCATCTGGCCGCCGGGCAGCGCTTCGACCTTCGTCGCCCGCACCTCGCAGCCGGCGTCCAGCCCATAGCGGATGACGCGCCGCGACACCATCGGCACGATCGACTGCACGCCGGGGTCGTCGCCGCAGACGATCGCCGCGCCGTAGAACGGCATGCGGTGCAGGAAATCGACGAACGCGGCCTTCAAGCGCGCGAAGTCGTGGCCGTAGGTTTCCATGTGGTCGCCGTCGATGTTGGTCACGACCGACAGCACCGGCATCAGGTTGAGGAACGAGGCGTCGCTCTCGTCGGCTTCGACGACGATGTACTCGCCCGAGCCGAGCCGCGAGTTGGCGCCGGCGCTGTTCAGGCGCCCGCCGATGACGAAGGTCGGATCGAGCCCGGCTTCGGCGAGCACGCTGGCGACGAGCGAGGTCGTCGTCGTCTTGCCATGCGTGCCGGCGATGGCGATGCCGCGCTTCAGGCGCATCAGCTCGGCCAGCATCACGGCGCGCGGCACCACCGGCACGCGCGCGGCGCGGGCGGCGATGACTTCCGGGTTGCTGCCGGGCACGGCGGTCGAAGTGACGACCGCGCCGGCGCCGGCGATGTGCTTGGCGGCGTGGCCGACATACGTCGTGATGCCGAGCGACTTCAATCGCTGCCAGCGTCGCGCTGTCGCTCTGATCGCTGCCGCTGACCTTGTAGCCGAGGTTGTGCAGGATCTCGGCGATGCCGGACATGCCGGAGCCGCCGATGCCGACGAAGTGCAAGATGCTTGACGCGTGTTTCATGCAGCGCTCCTCTGCGCATAGCGGCGCGCCAGCGAGCGGCCGACCGCAATCGCGCGCGCTTCGAAGGTCAACGTCGAGAAATGCGCCAAAGCCCAGGTGGCAGCAATCAGCAACGGTCGTTTGACGTACTCCGGCCAGCCGTCCCTGCTCGAGAGCCAAGCGGCCTGCATGCCGATGTGCAGCACATAAAACGCATACGAAATCTTGGCGATGTAGCCGAGAAAACGGCTCTTCAGCAGGCGGCCGATGGCCGAACCCTGATCCGAGAGCACCAGTGCCATCAGCAGCCCGGCCACGTAAGGCCGCGCGTATTGCAGCGTTGCGGAGAAGCGGTGACCGCAGGCCAGCAACAGCAGCGCCAGCAGCACGATGCCGACAGTGGCCAGGCGCGGCCGGCGCACCGCCTGGCCCCAGCGCTGGTAGAGCAACCCCACCGTTGCCCCGCTCAAAATTTCATCGAGGCGGAACTGCGTCTGAATGCCATCGACCTGACCGTTGGCCACGCGGTGCGCTGTCACCGCCACGCACAGCGGCGGCAGGCACCAGAGCGCGCGCCGGCCGAACAGGCCCACGACCAGCGCCACGCCGACATAGAAGTGCAACTCGACGCACAGGCTCCACAAGTGTTCGGTGGCCTGTGTGAACGGTTGCGGCGGCTCGTTGACATAGAACAGCAGATGCGCAGCCCACTGCTGCGCGTTGGCGCCGGTCAGCACGAGAGCGACAGCCATGTACAGCCAGGCCAGCGGCACGATGCGGAACAGCCGCCGCAGCAGGAACTCGACGGGGCTCGGCCGCGTGTAGAGGAAGCTCGCGATCAGGAAACCCGACAAGGCAAAGAACATCACCATGCCCGTCGTCGCCACCGCCTGGTTGAGACCCCAGTGCGACGGACCGAACGGGAACCAATGGCCGAACATCACCAGCAGCAGCGACAGGCCGCGCCAGCCGTCGAGCACGCCGAGGTGCGGTGCGCGCCGAACGGGTGGGGTGGAGGACGGCACGGCGCTCATCGCTGCTTGTTGACCAAGGATTCGATTTCGTCGGCGACGCGGGCCGCCGCGCGCGGTCGGCTGAGCGCGCGCGCCTTGTCGGCCATTGCCATCAGCGATGCGCGGTCCAGACCACGCAACACCTCCGCCAGCTTCTCGGGCGTCATCTCGGCCTGCGGCAGGTGCAGCGCCGCGCCGTGCTGCGCCATGAACATCGCGTTGTCGCGCTGGTGCGAAGTCGTGCTGACGATCAGCGGCACCAGCACCGACGGCACGCCGGCCGCGCAGAGTTCGCTCACCGTGACCGCGCCGGCGCGGCAGAGGATGACGTCGCAGGTGGCCAGGCGCTCGGCCATGTTGTCGATGAAGGGCAGCACTTCGACATCGCCGTCGATCGTGATGCCGGACGCGGCATACGCAGCCTTCACGTCGTCGCGATTGAGCGCGCCCGTTTGATGCACGACCTGCGGCCGCTGTGACGGCTCGATCAGCGCCAGCGCCTTCGGCAGCGTGTCGTTCAACACGCGCGCGCCGAGGCTGCCGCCGACGACGAGCAAGCGCAGCGGCCCGCTGCGCTCGGCAAACCGTTGTTGCGGCTCGGCCATCGATTCGATCTCGGCGCGCACCGGGTTGCCGGTGACGACGGCGTTCTTCGTCTTCGCGGCCGCGGCGCCGTCGAAGCCGAACGCCACGCGGTCGGCAACAGGCAGCAGCGCGCGGTTGGACAGCAGCATCGATGCGTCGGCGTTGACGAGCACCAGCGGCTTGCCGAGCAGCGAGGCCATCAGGCCGCCGGGGAAGCAGACATAACCGCCCATGCCGAGCACGGCGCTGGCGCTGCGTTGACGCAAGATGCCCAGGCAATCCCAGAAGGCTTTCAACATGCGCACGCCGCCGGTGAGCGTGTGCACGATGCCCTTGCCGCGCATGCCGGAGAAGTTGATGGCGTCGAGCACGATGCCGGCACTCGGCACGAGGCGGTTCTCCATGCCATGCGTCGTGCCGAGCCAGCTCACCGTCCAGCCGCGGTGCTGCATTTCCTGCGCGACGGCAATGCCGGGGATGACGTGGCCGCCGGTGCCTGCGGCCATGATGACGAGGTGGTTCATTTGCCGCCTCGCATGAGCGATCTGTTTTCCATGTCCACACGGAGAACGATGGCGAGAGCGACAAGATTCATCAGGATCGCCGAGCCGCCGTACGACATCAGCGGCAAGGTCAGGCCCTTCGTCGGCAGCACGCCGAGGTTCACGCCCATGTTGATGAAGGCCTGTCCTCCCACCCAGATGCCGACGCCCTGCGTCATCAGGCCGGCGAAGACACGATCGAGCGCGACGGCCTGCCGGCCGATCATGAAGATGCGCCGCGTCAGCCAGAAAAACGCCGCGATGACGGCGAAGACGCCGATGAAGCCGAGTTCCTCGCCGATCACCGCGAGCAGAAAGTCGGTGTGCGCCTCGGGCAGGTAGTGCAGCTTCTCCACCGACGAGCCCAGGCCCTGGCCGAAGATCTCGCCGCGGCCGAAGGCGATCAGCGAATGCGTGAGCTGGTAGGCCTTGCCCTGTGCGTACGCCGGGTTCCACGGATCGAGGTACGCAAAGATGCGCTCGGCGCGCCAAGGCGACAGCGCGATCATCAGCACGAAGGCGCCGACGAGCACCGTCGCCGCGAGCAGGAACATGCGGCCGTTGACGCCGCCGAGAAAAAGGATGCCCAGCGCGATCGCGGCGATGACCATGAACGCGCCCATGTCGGGCTCGAGCAGCAGCAGCACGCCGATGACACCGAGCGCGATCGTCATCGGTGTCACGGCGTGGAAAAAATTCTCCCGCGTGTCCATCTTGCGCACCATGTAGTTGGCGGCGTAGAGCGCGATGCCGAGCTTGGCCAGTTCGCTCGGCTGAAAGTTCATCAGGCCGAGCGGGATCCAGCGACGTGCACCGTTGACGCCCTTGCCGATGAAGGGGATCAGCACGACGATCAGCAGCGCCAGCGCGGCGACGAAGATGTGCGGTGCGTACTTTTCCCAGAGCGCGATCGGCACCTGCAGCACGGCCAGCGACGCGGCAAACGCGATCGCCAGCGAGATCGCATGGCGCGAGAGAAAGTACGTCGGCGAGTAGCGCGCGAACTTCGGGTTGTCGGGCAGTGCGACCGAGGCCGAATAGACCATCACCAGGCCGAGCACGACCAAGCCGCAGATGACCCACAGCATCGGCTGGTCGATGTCGGAGACACGTTGCGCGCGGCCGGATTGCGTGCCGGTCCAGTCACGGATCGGCACGGCAGGGGCTTCGGCTTCGCCGGCGAAGCGCAGGCGCAGTTGTTCGAAGCGGTGTGCGGCATCGGCGCTGATCACACGCTCACCTCGCCTGCTGGGCGCGCGCGTGCTTGCACCGCCGCGACGAACACGTCCGCCCGGTGCGCGTAGTTGCGGAACATGTCGAGGCTCGCGCAGGCGGGTGACAGCAGCACGGCGTCGCCTTCGCGCGCGACGGTGAAGCACCAATCGACGGCAGCGTCGAGCGTGTCGTGGCGTTGCAGGGCGACGCCGCTGTGGGCAAGCGCCGCTTCGATCGCCGCAGCGTCCTTGCCGATCAGCGCTGCGGCACGCACATGCTGCGATGCCGGTGCGGCCAGCGGTGCGAAGTCCTGACCCTTGCCGTCGCCGCCGAGGATGACGATCAGCTTGCCCGGCGACTTGTCGGCACCGAGGCCGTTCAAGGCAGCGACCGTCGCGCCGACGTTCGTGCCCTTGCTGTCGTCGAACGCTTCGACGCCGCCGACGCTGGCGACGAAGGCCACGCGGTGCGGCTCGCCGCGGTACTCGCGCAGGCCGTGCAGCATCGGCGCCAGCGGGCAGCCGATGGCACGTCGCGAGCGCGAGTGCGGCCAGTGCATTTGCCGGCGTTGTGCCGGCCGCGGATGCGCAGCGCGTCGGCCGGCATCAGACGCTGCAGATGCAGCTCGTCGGGCTGCACGGGTTGACCGCGCTTGCGCGTGCCGGGCTGCTCGTCGCTAACCGCGCGCACCAGCCACGCCATGCCTGCTTCGACGACGAGGCCGAAGTCACCGGCGTTCTGCGGCGCATCGAGGCCGAAGGTCGTCACGTCACGCTGGAAATGGCCCCCGAGCTCGCTTCGCGCGCGGCCCCCCGAGGGGGCGCTCGCCTCGCTTGGGGCGGCCCGGCGCGAGGCAGGTTTCGTCTTGCCCTTCACCAGCACCGGCCGCGGCGCCATCGCGGCGACGAGCGCATCGTCGCGGTTCAACACCATCGCGCCGTGCTGGCCGAAGACGCGCGTCTTCGCGCCGGCATACGCATCCATCGTGCCGTGCCAGTCGAGATGGTCCTGCGTCACGTTGAGCACGGTCGCGGCAGCGGGCTCGAAGTCGCGCACGCCATCGAGCTGGAAGCTCGACAGCTCGAGCACCCAGACTTCCGGCAGCGGCGCGGCCTCGCCGTCTTCGTCCTTGGCATCGAGCGCCGCCGCGAGCGTGTCGAGCATCGTCGGCCCGATGTTGCCGGCCGATGCGACGCGACGGCCGCAGCGTTCGACCAAGAGCGCGGTGAGCGCCGTGGTCGTCGTCTTCCCGTTGGTGCCGGTGATGGCGACGACTTGCGGTGCGTAGGCGCGCTCTTCTTTCAGATCGGCCAGAGCGCGCGCGAACAAGTCGAGCTCACCTTGAACCGCAAGCCCTTGATCGCGCGCGGCCTTGAACACTGCAGCGAGGCGCTCGTCTCGCGGCGACAGCCCGGGACTCTTCAGCACGAGCCGCACGTCTTGCAGCGCCTCGACCGACAGCTCGCCGGTGGCGAGCGTCGCCGCCGGCACCGCCAACGCCAACGCTTGTGCTTTCGGTGGCTGCTCACGCGAATCCCAGACACGCACGGTGGCGCCCTGGCGCGCGCACCACTCGGCCATCGCCAAGCCCGACTCGCCGAGGCCGAGCACGAGGACGGTAAGGCCGTGCAAGTGTTTCATCTGAGCTTCAAGCTCGCCAGACCGACCAGGCACAGCAACATCGTGATGATCCAAAACCGGATCACAACCTGCGTTTCGGGCCAGCCTTTTTTCTCGTAGTGGTGGTGCAGTGGCGCCATCAGCAGGATGCGCCGACCCTCGCCGTACTTCTTCTTCGTGTACTTGAACCACATCACCTGCACCATCACCGACAGCGCTTCGACGACGAAGATGCCGCCCATGATCGCCAGCACGATCTCCTGGCGCGTGATCACCGCGATCGTGCCCAGCGCGCCGCCCAACGCGAGCGCACCCACGTCGCCCATGAAGACATGCGCCGGATGGGCGTTGAACCACAGGAACGCCAGCCCCGCACCCGCCATCGCGGCGCAGAAAATCAACAGCTCGCCGGCACCGGCGATGTAGGGGAACAGCAGGTACTTGGAGAAGTTGGCGTTGCCGACGACGTACGCGAACACGCCGAGCGCCGAGCCGACCATCACCACCGGCATGATCGCCAGCCCGTCGAGGCCGTCGGTGAGGTTGACGGCGTTGCTCGCGCCGACGATGACGAGGTACGTGAGGATGATGAACCCCCAGACGCCGAGCGGGTAGCTCACCGTCTTGAAGAAGGGCACGAAGAGATCGGCCTTCGGTGGCAGGCCGGTGGAAAAGCCGCTGGTGATCCAGCGCATGAAGAGTTCGAGCACACGCAGGTTGGTGTTCTCGCTGACGGCAAAGGTCAGGTAGAACGCGGCGACGAGGCCGATCACCGATTGCCAGAAGTACTTCTCGCGCGAGCGCATGCCTTCCGGGTCCTTGCGCACGACCTTGCGCCAGTCGTCGATCCAACCGATCGTGCCGAAGCCGAAGGTGACCAGCATCACCACCCAGACAAAACGGTTGCTCCAGTCGAACCAGAGCACGGTCGATACCCCTATCGCCATCAGGATCAGCGCGCCGCCCATCGTCGGCGTGCCGCGCTTGGCCAGATGCGACTGCATGCCGTACTCGCGGATCGGCTGGCCGATCTTGAGTTCGGCCAGACGCCGGATCACCCACGGCCCGAACGCCAGGCCGATCAGCAGCGCCGTCATCGCGGCCAGGACGGCGCGAAAGGTGAGGAACTGAAAGACGCGCAGGAAGCCGAGTTCCTCGGGGTACATCGACTGCAACCATTGGGCGAGGCTGAGCAGCATGGTCAGTTGTTCTTCTGTTCTTGAATTGCCGTCACCACACGCTCCATCTGCATGAAGCGCGACCCCTTGATCAGCAGTGAAGCAACGGCGGGCAGCTCGCCGATCGCCGCCACCATCGCTGGCGCATCGACGAAGTGGCGCGCCGTCGCGCCGAAGGCTTGCGCGGCATGCGCGCACAGCGCCCCCGCACACCAGAGTTGCTCGATGCCGCGCTCCTTCGCATAGGCACCGACCTCGGCATGAAACTCGGGGCCTCGTGTGCCGACCTCGCCCATGTCGCCGAGCAAGAGCGCACGCGGCGCGCGCATCGTCGCCAGCACGTCGATCGCAGCGCGCACCGAATCCGGGTTGGCGTTGTAGCTGTCGTCGATCAGCGCGGCGCTCTGGCCGTGCAGCGTGATCGTCTTCAGTTGCGAGCGGCCCTTGACCGGCTCGAAACTCTCCAGACCTTTGCGGATCGCGGCCAGCGGCGCACCGGCGGCCAATGCGCAAGTGGCAGCCGCCAACGCATTCTTCGCGTTGTGCACCCCTGCCATGCGCAACGTCACCGGCACCGCGCCGGCGGGCGTGTGCAGCGTCAGCGCCCAATGGTCGTCGAGCCACATCGACTCGGCCGTGACATCGGCTTCATGTCGACCCCCAGGCGCCGGCGTACCGGCGCCGCCCCCCGAGGGGGTGCGGTCGGCTTGGGAGCGGCCCGGCGCCGACCCTTGCAGCACAAACGTCAGTTGCGCCCGTTCGCCTGCCATCGACTGCCACAACGATGTGTAGGCATCGTCGGCCGGAAACACCGCCGTGCCGGCCGGGCCGAGCGCGTCGATCACCGCGCCGTTCTCGCGCGCGACGGCTTCGACCGTGGCCATGAACTCCTGGTGCTCGCGCTGCGCGTTGTTGACGAGAGCGATCGTCGGCTGCGCGATCTTCGCCAACATCCCGATCTCGCCCGGATGGTTCATGCCGAGCTCGACGACGCCGGCACGGTGCCAAGTCTCATCGTCTTGCCGCAAGCGCAAAAGAGTCAGCGGCACGCCGATGTGGTTGTTGAAGTTGCCGACAGTGGCAAACGCGCCGTCGCCATGCCAGGCGCGCAGGATCGCCGCGATCATCTGCGTCACCGTCGTCTTGCCGTTGCTGCCGGTGATCGCGATCAGCGGCAGGTGGTGGCGGGCGCGCCAGGCACGAGCGAGATCTTGCAAGCCGCGTTCGGAATCGGCCACTTGCACGCCTGCGAGGCCGGCTTCGGCGAGGCCGCGTTGCGCCAGCGCGGCCACCGCACCCTTGGCTTTCGCTTCGGCGAGCTTGTCGTGCGCGTCGAAGCGTTCGCCCTTCAACGCCACGAACAGATCGCCCGCTTGCAGCGTGCGCGTGTCGCTGTGTACGCGCAGGATTTGGAGCGCGCCATCGCCGATCAGCATCGAGTCCGGCAGCATCGCGTGCGCTTGCGCCAAGGTCATCATCGCCGCGCACCTCTTTGCATCAGCGCTTGCGTCGCTTCGATCACATCCGAGAACGGATAGCGCACACCGGCGATCTCCTGGTAGTCCTCATGCCCCTTGCCGGCGAGCACGATCACATCGCGCGGCGAGGCCTCCACGACGGTTTGCGCAATCGCCAGGCGGCGGTCTTCGACGACTTCGGCATGCGAGCGATCGACGATGCCGGCGACGATGCCAGCGATGATCGACGCCGGGTTCTCGCCGCGCGGGTTGTCGCTGGTGACGAGCACACGGTCGGCGCCCTTGGCGGCAATCTCGCCCATCAACGGCCGCTTCGTCGCATCGCGGTCGCCGCCGCAGCCGAACACGCAAACGAGCTGTCCGCCACGTGCGGCCGCCAGCGGCCTCAACGCGCCGAGCACTTTTTCCAATGCGTCGGGCGTGTGCGCATAGTCCACCACGATCTGCGGCGCACCGGCGCCGTCGCCGACACGCTGCATGCGGCCGGGCACCGCCGTCAGCCGCGGCACCACCGCTGCGGCGTCCGCCAGCGGCACGCCGAGCGCACGCAGCGCAGCGAGCACGCCGAGCAGGTTGTGCGCGTTGTAGTCGCCGATCAGCGTGCTCGTCACCGGCGCGCTGTGCGACCCCTTCGTGCAGCGTGAACGACAGCCCGCCGTCGCGGTAGCCGATGTCGCGTGCCACCAGCCGCGCTTCGCGCTCGGCCGAGACCGTCCAGACGTCGAGCGGATTCGGCGCCAGCACCTGCGAGAACTCGCGCGCCAGCTCGGCGCCGCGCTTGTCGTCGATGTTGAGCACGGCGGCCTTCAGCCCCGGCCACGAGAACAGCTTGCGCTTGGCGGCCCAGTACGACTCCATCGTGCTGTGGTAGTCGAGGTGGTCGCGCGTGAAGTTGGTGAACATCGCCACGGTGATGCGCAGGCCGGCCAGGCGCTGCTCTTCGATGCCGATCGACGAGGCTTCGATCGCGCACGCGGCAAAACCAGCGGCGACGAAGCGCTGCAGCTCGCCATGCAGCTTCACCGGGTCGGGCGTCGTCAGGCCCGTGGTTTCGACGGTCGATTCACGCCCATTCACCGGCGGCTCGCCGATGCCGAGCGTGCCGACGACACCCGCGCGGCGGCCGAGCAGCGTCAACGCCTGCGCGCACCACCACGCGGTGCTGCTCTTGCCGTTGGTGCCGGTGACGGCCAGCATGTCGAGCGCGGCGCTCGGGTGGTCGAAGAAGGCGTCGGCGATCACGCCGGCTTCGGCTTTGAGGTTCGGCAGCGAAGCGATGCGCGCGTCGTTGAAGCCATACGGCGCGATGCCGTCTTGTTCGACGACGCAGGTCGTCGCACCGGCCGCGAGCGCCGCGGGCACGAAGCGCCGGCCATCCGCCGCCTGACCCGGCCAGGCGATGAAGGCATCGCCCGGCGTGACCTTGCGGCTGTCGGTGACGAGCGTGCCCGTGACCCACGAGCGCAACCAGCGCGCGGCGGCTTCGGGGGACTTCAAGGCCGTTACGGCCATCAGAAGTTTTCTCCCACGGCGGGCCCGGCCACGATCTGCGGCTTCACATCCAGGTTCGGCGACACGCCCTGCGCGCGCAGCGTCTGCGCGACGACGCGCGAGAACACAGGCGCGGCAACAGCGCCACCGTAATGCTTGCCGGCGCTCGGCTCATCGACCATCACGGCGACGATCACGCGCGGCGCGTCGATGGGCGATAGGCCGACGAACCACGAGCGGTACTTGTCACGGGCGTAGCCCTCGCCTTCCTGCTTGTGCGCGGTGCCGCTCTTGCCGCCGACCGAGTAGCCCATCGTCTGCGCCAGCGGCGCGGTGCCTTCGGGGCCGGCGGCGAGTTGCAGCATGCCGCGCAGCGTGCGCGCGGTCTCGGCCTTGAAGACCCGTTCGCCCTTCGGCGGCGCGGTCTGCTTGACCATCGTCACCGGGATCACTTCGCCGTCGTGCGAGAACACGGTGTACGAGCGCGCCATCTGCAACAGCGACGCCGACAAACCGTAGCCATACGCGAGCCGCGATTGATCGACCGGCTTCCACGCCTTGGCCGGCCGCAGCTTGCCGCTGGCCACGCCGGGGAACGGCAGCGACGGCTTGATGCCGAAGCCGAGCGCGTCGTAGAGCTGCCACATCTCCTGCGCCGGCAACTGCATCGCCATCTTGGCGGCGCCGACGTTGCTCGACTTCTGCACGATCTGCGTCACCGACAACTGCGCGTGCGGATGGATGTCGGTCACCGGGTAGCCGCTGACGGCAAACGACGACGTGTCGAGCACGGTGTCGGGCGTGACGCGGCCGCTGTCGAGCGAGATGGCGGCGATGAAGGGCTTCATCGTCGAGCCGGGCTCGAAGATGTCGATCGCGGCGCGGTTGCGCAATTGCTCGACGTTGATGTTGCGCCGCTCCGCCGGGTCGTAGCTCGGGTAGTTGGCCAGCGCCAGCACTTCGCCCGTCTGCGCGTCGAGCACGACCACGCTGCCGCCCTTGGCCTTGTTGTCGAGCACCGCCTGCTTGATGTGCTGGTAGGCGAAGTACTGCACCTTGGCGTCGATCGTCAATTGAAGATCGCGGCCGTCCGTGGCCGCGACCTTGTCGCCGATGTCCTCGACGACGCGGCCCAGGCGATCCTTGACCACCATGCGCGAGCCGTCCTTGCCCTGCAGATGGTCCTGGAACGACAGCTCGACGCCCTCTTGCCCGTGGTCATCGACGTCGGTGAAGCCGATCACGTGCGCCGCAGCCTCGCCTTCCGGATACTTGCGCCGGAACTCGCGCGACTCGTGAATGCCCTTGATGCCGAGCTTGCTGACCTGCTGCCAGGTCTTGTCATCGACCTGGCGCTTCAGCCAGGCGAAACGGGCGTTGCGGTCGCCGAGTTTCTTCTCGATGTCGGCCATCGGAACGCCGAGCAGGCGCGCCAGTTCGCGCTTCTGCTCGCGCGTGGCCTGCACGTCTTTGGGAATCGCCCACACCGAAGGCACCGGCACGGAAGTCGCCAGCAGCGCGCCGTTGCGGTCGGTGATGCGGCCGCGGCTGGCTTGCAGATCCTGCTGGTGGGCGTAGCGCTTCTCGCCCTGGTCAAGGTAGAACTTGTTGTCCACGATCTGGATCGAGACCGCGCGAGCGACGAGCACGCACGAGCCCAGGCCGACCAGCGCGACGACGAACTTGCTGCGCCACGGCGGTGTCTTCGAAGCCAGCAGCGGGCTCGTCGAGTAGGTGACGCTGCGGCTGACGGCGCCGGCTTTCACCTTCGCCTTGACCTTTGATTTGAGCCACTTCATTGGGTGACTCCGGAAGCGGACACGTCCGGCACGTAGATCGTGACGGCCGGCGTGGCCGTGCGCATCGCCAGCCGCTCGCGCGCGGTGCGTTCGACGCGCGCGTTGGTGGCAGCAACCTGACGCTCGGCTTCGAGGCGCTTGTATTCGACGTTGAGCTTGGCGCTCTCGTTCTTCGCGCGGTCGAGCTCGGTAAAGAGGCGCCGCGAGTCGTACGCGGTGCGCACGAGGTACAGGCTGCTGAACACGAGCGCGACAACGACGATGGTGTTGAGTCTTGTCATGCAACCTCCGTCCGCTCGGCCACGCGCAAGATCGCCGAGCGCGCACGCGGATTGGCCGCGATCTCTGCGGCGCTCGGCTTGATGCGTGCGATCGCGGCCAGACGCATCGCCTTCGGCGGCGCAAACGGCGCACGCCGATCGACCACATCGCGGCTTTCGCGGGCGATGAATTCCTTGACCCGGCGGTCTTCGAGAGAGTGAAAGGCGATCACGGCCAAACGGGCACCTGGTGCGAGCAGATCGAGCGAAGCTTTCAGGCCTTCGTCGAGGGCCTCAAGCTCGGCGTTGACGTGAATCCGAAGAGCCTGAAACGTGCGCGTTGCAGGGTCCTGGCCCGCTTCGCGGGTGCGGACCGAACGAGCCACGAGCTGGGAAAGCTCTGCGGTCGTGCGAATGGCATGCCCGCTCTCGCGCCGAGCCACAAGCGCCTTTGCAATCTGTCGAGCAAACCGTTCTTCGCCATAGTCCTTGATCACCTCGGTAAGAACGCGCTCGTCAGCACGCGCCAGAAAATCTGCCGCGCTCTCGCCGCGCGATGTGTCCATGCGCATGTCCAGCGGCGCATCGAAGCGAAAAGAAAAACCCCGCGCCGGGTTGTCGATCTGCGGTGAGCTCACGCCCAGGTCGAGCAGCACGCCGTTGATCTTGGTGATGCCCATCGACGTCAGAGCGTCGCGCAGTTCTGCGAAGTTGGCGTGAAGGATGTGAAAGCGCGCATCGCTGGCCTGCAATTCGCTCGCTGCCGCGACCGCTTCCAAGTCGCGATCGAGCGCGATCACGCGGCCCTGCGGCGAGAGGCTGGACAGCAACAAACGCGAATGCCCGCCGCGGCCGAACGTGCCATCGACGTACACGCCGGCGGCATCCGTCACCAGCGCGTCGATCGCTTCGGTGAGGAGGACGGTGCGGTGTTGCCATGCGCTCGTCACTCACAACACCATGTTGCGCAGCTCTTCCGGCGCGCGCGAAGCCATCACGCCGGCCTCGTGTGCGTCGTAGCGCGCCTTGTCCCAGAGCTCGAAGCGCTGGCCCATGCCGAACAGGTACACGTCGCGCTCGATGCCGGCCCACTCGCGCAGCTCCGGCGGCACCAGCACGCGCGAGGCGCTGTCGATCTCGACGGGGGCCGAGCCGGCGACGAACAGGCGGCGCCAGTCGTCGTTGTCCATCGGCCAGGCCAGGATCTTGGCGCGGAAGGTTTCGTACAGCGGCCGTGGGAAAATCGTCAGGCAGCGACGCAGGCTTTTCGTGATTGTGAGTTTGTCCTCACATAGCGCCTTGAGCACGTCACGCGAGCGTGTGGGGATCGTGACGCGACCTTTGCCGTCGAGCAAAAGGATCGGTCCACCATCCAGAATCAGCTCAGCCACGGCCGTAGAATCCCACAAATCCCCACCAAACTCCACTGTAGCGGCGGTGATTCAGGGCGTCAACGGTTATCTGACGGAAAAATCAATCAAATCAAGCACTTAGAGCCGCATTTTGAGGCAACTTCGGCTGTCAAATCATTGTAAAAACATAGACATGCCGAAGTCATTGAAAGCGATGCATCAACTCAAAGTTTTTGTGATCGTTTGAAACTGGAGGGAACCGCCGAAAACGCTCAAAAACGCGCGCCCCAAAGCACAGGGCCGCTCTGCGAGCGGCCCTGGATGGAGCAACAGCGTTTTCAGTCGGTCTTATCGACGCGGACCCGCATTGCGCGGCGCACCACGGCCAAAACCAGCGCCAGGCGGACGGCGCGGCGCAAACGGCTTGCCACCGCCACCTCGCGGGCCCGGCGCGGCACCGCGCGGTGCGCTGTACTCACGCGGCTCGGGCAGACGCGGCTCCAGGCCCACCATCGTGGCCACAGGAATGCGCTGCGTCGTGAAGCGCTGGATGCGCTGGATCATGCCGGCGTCGCGGCGCTCGGCCAGCGTCACGGCCAGACCGGCGCGACCTGCCCGGCCCGTGCGGCCGATGCGGTGCACATAGTCTTCGGCCTTCATCGGCAAGCCGTAATTGATGACATGGCTGATGCTCGGCACGTCGATGCCGCGCGCCGCCACGTCGGTGGCGACGAGCACGCGCAGGTCACGCGAGCGCAGGCCCTGCAGCACGCGGTTGCGCCGGCCCTGCGGCATGCCGCCGTGCAGAGAGGCGACGCGGTGGCCGATCTCGGCCAGCCTGTCGGCCAGCCAGTCGGCGTCGCGCTGCGTGCTCGTGAAGACCAGCGCCTGGTCGATCTCGCGGCCGGCCAGTAACTGCTCGAGCAACGCATGCTTGTGCTTGCCGTCGTCGGCCCAATGCAGGCGCTGCTCGATGTTCTCGTGCGTGCTGGTGTGCGTGGAGACGGCGATCGTCTGCGCATCGGCCTTCAGCATGTTCTTCGCGAGCTGGCCGACTTCACCGGCGAACGTGGCGCTGAACATCACCGTCTGGCGCTGCTCGGGCAGGAACGACGCGATGTGCTTGATGTCGTCGATGAAGCCCATGTCCAACATGCGGTCGGCTTCGTCGAGCACGAACATCTCGACGTTGGCGAGCACCGCCTTGCCGTTGGCCATGTGATCCATCAGGCGGCCGGGGGTGGCGATCAGCACATCGAGCGGGCCGCGCAGCGCTTTCAACTGCGCGTGGTACGGCACGCCGCCGACGATGGTGGCCACGCGCAGGCCGGGGATGTGGCGGCCGTACGTGTCGGTGGCCTTGGCAACCTGCATCGCCAGTTCGCGCGTCGGCGTCAGCACGAGCACGCGCGGGCCGTGCACCGTCTTGTTGTCGCGGCGCTTGGAGGCATCGCCCCGCGCGGCGAGCACGCGGGTCAACGCCGGCAGCACGAAGGCCGCGGTCTTGCCGCTGCCGGTGGACGACGACACGCGCAAGTCGCTGCCGGCCATCGCCGGCGGGATGGCGCGCGTTTGCACGTCGGTGGGTTGGGTGTAGCCGCTGTCGGCAACAGCGCGCGCCAGGGCAGCGGGCAGGCCCAAAGATTCGAAGCTCATCGATGACTTTCTCTGACTCGGGATTGGCGCAGCACCAACGCTGCACCAGGGGCATCGCCGCCAACCGAGATTCGAGAAGCGCTGCGAGGTGCCGGCGCGAGAGAAGGTCAGAGGGGATGAACGAAAGCGGCTTCGGAGGTCTTCCGAAGCCGCGGATCGCATTGTAGGTGATTACGATAATCTTCGTTGGACTCTTCACTCCGGTGCCCTCCAATGACCGCTCTGATCCTCGGCCTCGTGCTCTTTCTCGGCATCCACTCGGCGCGCATCGTCGCCGACGGCCCACGCAGCGCGTTCATCGCCAAGCGCGGCGCGAATGCGTGGAAGGGCCTGTATACCGTGCTCTCGCTGGCCGGCTTTGCGCTTGTGGTGTGGGGCTACGGTCTGGCGCGCCAACAACCGACGGAGCTGTGGGCGGCGCCGCCGCTGTGGACGCGGCATGTCGCCGCGCTGCTGACGCTGATCGCCTTCGTGCTGGTGACCGCCGCGTATGTACCGGGCAACGGCATCAAGGCCAAGCTGCACCACCCGATGACGCTCGGCGTCAAGGTCTGGGCCTTCGCACATTTGATCGCCAACAACACGCTGGCCGACCTGCTGCTGTTCGGGGGCTTCCTGTCTGGTCGATCGTGCTCTTCGCCAGCGCGCGCCGCCGTGACCGCGCGGCGGCAAGAGCTACCCACCGGGCAGCGCGTCACGCACCGTGCTGACGGTTGTGATCGGCGTGCGTGCTGTGGGCCGTATTCGCGTTCTGGGCGCACGGCTGGCTGATCGGCGTGCGGCCGTTCGGTTGAACGCGGCCTTGTGCTGATATTGGCGCAGCCAATGCGCCTGGAGTTGCGCTCAATGCGCAAACCATGCGTTCCAAAGCGTCTGCCGCAACTTCAGGTATGCGCGCGCACCAGAGATGTTCGGCAGGCGGCGCCGGTCAGCGGTCGCTGACAACGTCGCAACGACCCTGAGTTGACCTTAAAGGATGGGGGCAGACCGCAACAAAGCAGACACTGGAGCTATTGGTTCGGATGAGTCAGAGTCTGGCAAGGGCCGCCGTTGCTGGCTGCGGGGCCGGTTACTGTTCACCCACCGCTCTGTCCTCGGGTTCTTCAGCCGCTATCGCTGCTGCCCCAGTAACTCGTCGTCTTGCCAGGCTGCGTCCAGCGTCATTTGCACGAAGAGATCGCTGCCTGCACTGAACTCATCGAGTTTCGCCTCTCGCACTTGAGCCGCCAGTTCAGTCTCAATCTTGGCTACTCGCTGTCGAAAGAGCTCAATCGCTGCCGAGAGGTTGACTTTGTGCTTACCTGCCTGCAGTTCAACCGCGGTCGTCGGTCCGGTAATCATGGAACCTCCAGGAGGAAGCCGACTCAGGGCGATCCGAGCGTCGGCGAGAGAGCCTGGATAGATGGCACACCGATAGAAGCGCCTGCCGTCGGTTGTCGTGAGCCACAACAGAATGCCCAACGCGGGCGCACCGTAGGCTTCGACGTGCGGCATCTTTACGGCCAAGTGATCGGACACGTTTCGTACATGGGAGATGTTTTCAAGCATCTGTTTGTAGCCAGGGATGTCAACCTTCCCCTCGCGCTGATGCGGGTAGATCTTCACTAGGCCGCGGAAGCGATAGATAGCATCGACAGTGGCCCACGCGTCTAGGAAGGCCGCCGGGATTGACCGTAGTCGCTCGTCCCTGGCCTCGTCTTCTGAAAGTTGATGGGCGTTTAGTGCCATCGTCGTCAACGTCGTCGCCAAGCGTCGGTACGCCATATCAGCGATCTCCGCGCAGTGGCGGATGCCGTCGAAGAAGAGCGCCTGCCGACGCTCCAGCCCCGGAGGCAAACGACGGAACACTGAGTCTCGGCTAATCATCGGCCAGTGACGCTACTTTGCCCGGAGGTCCGTCAACTCGCACCCGGGGTGCGGCACCCGTCGCTTCATGTCCACTGTAAGCGTCCGGCGAACCCGTCTTGAGCCCATCATGGCTGTGCGCAACGATGGTGTCCACCAAACAAATAGGTGGACACCATGCCAGAGTCCAATCGCACTCCTCGCCGACGCCACAGTGGCGAGCTGAAGCGACAAGTTCTCGCCGCGTGCGACAAGCCAGGCGCGTCAGTGGCGCAGGTTGCATTGGCACACGGCCTGAACGCCAACCTCGTACACAAGTGGCGCCGCATGACGGACCGTGGCGCTCACGCTGCCGTGCCGACTGGGCCACGCGATGCATTCATCGCACTGACTATGGCGCAGAGCGCCGCGCCGGCGACAACAACGCCGGCGGCCGACATCCGCATCGAACTGCGCCGCGGTGCGATGGCCGTGAACGTCGCGTGGCCGCTGGCCGCAGCCAGCGACTGTGCGGCCTGGCTGCGCGAGCTGCTGCGGTGATCCGTGTCGAGTGCGTATGGCTGGCCGTCGAGCCGCTGGACATGCGCGCCGGCACCGACGCCGCGCTGGCACGCGTGGTTCACGTCTTCGGCGCCGCCCGGCCGCACCACGCCTACCTGTTCGCCAACCGGCGTGCCAACCGCATGAAGGTGCTCGTGCACGACGGCATCGGCGTGTGGCTGGCAGCGCGCCGGCTCAACCAGGGCAAGTTCGTCTGGCCGCGCGACGCCGCACCCACGCTCACGCTCACGCGCGCCCAACTCGATGCGCTCGTCCTGGGCCTGCCCTGGCAGCGCATCGGCGAGGCAGGCGTCATCACGGTGTTGTAGCTCGCTGTTGGCAATTGCCGAAACTGCCGATGCGCAACGGCGCGTGCATCGGCACGATCACGCTCCGTGATCGCCGCAGAGTCCATCGACACGCTGAGCACAGAGCAACTGCGCCACGCCGTGCGCTCGCTGATGGTTGTCGTCTCGACCAAGAGTCAAGAGATTGCCTTCAAGCAAGCGACGATCGACAAGCTCACGCACGAGATAGCCGTGCTCAAGCGCTTGAAGTTCGCCGCCCGAAGCGAGAAGTACGGCGAAGCCTTCAACGCCGAACAAAAAAGCCTGATCGAAGAGACCATCGACGCCGACCTGGCCGCGCTGGCCCAAGAGATCGAGCAGCGCCAGCCGGCCAAGCAAGACAACGCCCACAAGCAGCAACCCAAGCGCGCCGCGCTGCCGGCTGACTTGCCGCGCACCGAACACCGCCACGAGCCCGCGAGCACCACCTGCGGCTGTGGGTGCCAATTGAAGCGCATCGGTGAGGACGTGGCTGAGAAGCTCGACTACGTCCCCGGCGTGTTCACCGTCGAGCGCCACATCCGCGGCAAGTGGGTGTGCGCGAAGTGCCAGACGCTGGTGCAGGCGCCGGTGGCCGCGCACATCATCGACAAAGGCATCCCGACCACGGGACTGCTGGCCCAAGTGCTGGTGGCCAAATACCTCGATCACCTGCCGCTGTACCGCCAGGAGGGCATCTTCGAACGCGCCGGCCTGGCGATTGCGCGCTCGACGCTGGCGGCGTGGGTGGGGCAGTGCGGCGTGCAGCTGCAGCCGCTGGTGGCAGCGCTCAAGGCCGAGATGCTCACCCGAGGTGTGCTGCACGCCGACGAGACGCCGGTGGCGATGCTCAAGCCGGCGAACCTGCGCGATGGCAAGACGCACCGTGCCTACCTGTGGAGCTACTGCACAACGAGCTACGACGCACTGCGCGCGGTGGTGTTCGACTTCGCCGACAGCCGTGGCGGGCAGCACGCCCGCGCCTTCCTCGGGCTGCCTGGCGACGAAGGCTGGCGCGGCAAGCTCGTGTGCGACGACTTCAGCGGCTACAAGGCCTGCTTCGAGCTGGGCGTCACCGAAGCCGGCTGCCTGGCGCACGCGCGGCGCAAGTTCCACGAGCTGTGGGTCAACCACCAGAGCAGCGTCGGCGAGCAGGCGCTGAAGTTCTTCATCCAGCTGTATGACATCGAGCGCGACGTCCGCAACGTCCAACCTGACGAACGAAAGCGACGACGGCAGGAAGACTCGCGCCAGGTGGCCGATGCGCTGCACCTGTGGCTGACGCAGCAGCGACAGAAGGTGCCCGAAGGGTCTGCCACCGCCAAGGCCATCGACTACAGCTTGAAGCGCTGGGTGGCGCTGACGCGGTTCATCGACGACGGCGATCTGCCGGCGGACAACAACTGGGTGGAGAACCAGATCCGGCCGATCGCCATCGGGCGCTCGAACTGGCTGTTCGCGGGCTCACTGCGCGCCGGGCAGCGCGCCGCAGCGATCATGAGCCTGGTGCACTCGGCGCGGCTGAACGGGCATGAGCCGCATGCGTACCTGAAGGACGTGCTCGAGCGGCTGCCCACGCAGCCGGCCAGTCGCATCGGCGAGTTGCTGCCGCATCGATGGAGCGCTATCGCCACAACCTGATCAACTCACCGTCGTCAAGACGGGTTCACCGCGCGCTTACTGTCCACTGCTCGTAGCGTAGCTTTGCAACGTCGCCTTCTATGGAGACCGCGTCTGGTCTTTCGATAGTGCACCGGCCGTCGTTCAAATCGACAAGCCGTCGCTCGCCAACCATCACCTGGGCTGGCCATCCGCCGCCAAATGACCATCCCAGCGCGGGCCAAAGTAAAAGCACCCAGGACGGGCCTTGATCCAGGCCCCTAGACAGTATCCCCACAAGGCGCCCCTGGGGGTCAAAAACAGGTCCACCCGACATGCCCCCGGGCGCATGGCAGTCCACTTCCACGCACGGACAAGGTAGGCCGAAGCTGTCCCGCTGCTGCGGATACTGGTGAACAACTGGCCCAGCGCTATAGAGCAATTGCAGGTGAAGCTCTCTTTCGGGACCCGCTGACAATTCTTCGGCATTGCTGTGACGAAAACCAACGATGGTGAGGCGCTCTCCGATCGCTGGCGTACGGGTGCTAAGTATGGCGACGGTGAAGGTCTGATCTGGCGGCAACTCCGACGCAAGCTCAAGGGAAAAAATCGCCAAATCCGATCTGTCACCGGCGTGTGAAGTCACCTGCGTTATGCGCCAAATGATGATGCGGTCTTCACATACCCCGAAGCACATTGCCCCTACTTCCGCCGCCATCACCCGTTGTCGGGCTTCGTCGAAGACGTGCATTGCCCCGATGGCGATTCCTGGAGCCACGAGAACTGCTGACCCATACATATTCGCTCGATCAGGCGCAGGAAAAGCCACGGCCAGTACGGCACCCGCGAAGATGCCCCAGTTGTTCACCGCGAAGTGCTTTTGCGCGGCCTCGATCGGAAAGAGCATTGGCTTGATGGTCAGCTCCCAATCACCTCTGCCGGGCTGTCTCTCGGGGTTCGGTTCGACGACACCGCGCAGCATTTGACTGCTTGGTGTAGATGACTGGGTGGTCATCGGGCGGATGCTACCGCTTCGGTCTTCACCGCTCGCGACGGTATCCGACGTGAGCCGAGCGCCTTGGTAATCTGGCGGAGTCGATCGCAGGCTAGGCCACAGCCGATCAATGGCGCGGCAACTGGCAGAGGCAGCCTCCACCGAACCGAACCTCCATGAAGCAGTCCGTCGTCAGAACTGCTCTTGGCGGGCCCTGCAAATTGTGACCGACTGCTGTTCACCCTGAGCGAACGACTCCATCGGGTCGAAAGCAGACGCACTCAACACCAATCTCGCTCCCACCGCTCAATGTCCGTCCGCGGTGTACGCCGGCGCCGGCTGCGTGAAGTAGGCGTGCAGGATCTGATAGACCATCAGGTAGTTCTTCTGCTGGAAGCTGGCGTGCGAGATGCCGTTCAGCATCGTGAACTGCTTGTCCGCTGAGGGCAGGCGGACGAAGAAGTCGATCAGGTCCTGCCATCGACGCGATGCCGTCGAACTGGCCGCGCAACACGACCGTCGGCACGGTGATCTTCGCCGGATCGACCACCGGCAGCTTGCTGCACATGTCGATGTAGGTGCCGTTGGGCATCGAGTCGTCGAGCGCGAGGATGGCGTCGGCGAAGGCTTCCACGGTCGCCTTGTCGGCGCAGTCCGGGTGGTCGCGGTTGAAGATCGAATGCACGAAGGCGCGGTCGATCGGCCGCCGCTTGGTGGCCAGGAACTCGGGCAGCTTCTTGCGCCGCTGCTCCAGCGTCGGCGCGCCGGCGCCGGTCCAGACGAAGGCGTCAAGTGCCAAGCGTGCCACGCGATCGGGATGGTTTTGGGCGAACAGCGCGGCGCGCAACGCGCCCGAACTGATGCCATAGGTGAGGAAGCTGCGCACACCACGCGTGGCGAAGATGTAGTCGGTGGCCGCGGCCAGATCGTCGGCGCCATTGGCGATGTCGCAGTAGATGTCGCGGTGCTTGGCGCTGCGGCCGTAGCCTTCCATATCGACGCACCAGCAGACGAAGCCGCGCTCGGCGAACCAGTCCATCACGCTCGAATGCGGGCGGCCGGGCACCGTCAGGTCGAAGGTCGGTTGCGACGCCATCGACGAGCCGTGCACGAACAGCAGCGCCGGTTTGTCGTCGGGCGAGCCGACGAACTTCTCCCACAGAAAAAGCTTCACGTCGCCGTCGGGTGTTTTCTTCGTCGTCCAGTGTTCTTGTCCGGTGACCATGTGCTTGCCTGTCGTCAATCGATCTTCGCGCCAGTGTCCTTGACCACGCGCGCCCAGCGCTCGCGCTCTTCGCGGAAGAACGCATCCATCTCGGCCGGCGCGGAGCCGACGCTCTCGATGCCGGCTTCGCTCATGTAGCCCGTGACCTCGGGCGTGGCCAGTGTGGCCTTGAGCTCGGCATGCAGCTTGTCGACGATGTCCTTCGGCGTGCCCTTGGGCGCGAGCAGACCCATCCACACGTAGGCCGCGTAGCCGGCAAAGCCCGACTCGGCCAGCGTCGGCACGTCCGGCATTTGCGCCGCGCGCTGCGTGCCGGTGGTGGCCAGCGCGCGCAGCTTGCCGGCCTTGACATGCTTGACCATCGCCGCGGCGCCCGGCAGCGCCATCGGCACCGTGCCGGCCAGCAGGTCAGTGACGGCCTGGCCGCTGCCCTTGTACGGCACATGCGTCAGCTTGATGCCGGCCATCGAGGCGAACAGGGCCATGAACAGATGCTGCCCGCTGCCGTTGCCCGACGAGGCGTAATTCAGCTCGCCGGGCTTGGCCTTGGCCAGCGCCACCAATTCGGCCACGGTGTTCACCGGCAGCGAGGGGTGCACCACCAGCGCGCCGGGCTCGCGGCCGAGCAGCGAGATGCCGGCGAAGTCGTCGATCGGGTTGAAGGATAGCTTGCCGATAGAGCGAGGCGCTGATGGCATTGGTCTGCGAGGCCAGCAGCAGCGTGTAGCCGTCGGCTGCGCTCTTGGCCACCAGCTCGCTGCCGATCGTCGCGCCGGCGCCGGGCTTGTTCTCGATGATGACCTGCTGCTTCAGGCGCCGGCCGAGCTGCTCGGCGATGGCGCGCATCGGCCCATCGACCGCGCCGCCCGGCGAGAACGGCACGATGACGCGGATCGGCCGCGCGGGGTAATCGCTTTGCGCGCGGCCCGAGCGCCGGCAGCGCGAGCGATGCGGCGATCAGATGACGGCGTTGCATGGCGGCTTGCCCTTCACGCTTCGAAGCCGCCGGCGGTGCGCAGCGCCTGCGCGTCGGCGCCGGCCAGCGCATCGACGAAGCGCGCGGCCAGCGCCGCATCGGCAGCGCGCGCAGTGACGGCCGCCACGTACTCGGTGGCGAGTTCGAACTGTTGCGGCAGCGCCGCCACCAGACGCACCCCCGGCGTGTAGAGGATCTCGGTGTGCTGCGTGCAGCCGATCGGCTTCGCGCTCACGCTGGCCGCGAGTTCGCGCATCGCCGTCGCGCCGTTGGGAAACGGCGCGCAGGCGATCGCGCACATCGGCATCGATGCCGAGTTCGCGCAGCACTCTTCGCGATGTGAATGCCTGCGGTCGAGCGCTCCGTGTCGGGCACGAAGATCGCGTCGGCGGCGAGCAGCGCGGCGCGCAAGGCGTCAGGCGTGGCTCACGTCGGGCGACGGATCGGCTGTGCGCACGGCGATGCCGGTGCGCACGCGGCCGAGCGTGGCGCGGCGTCTCGCCGCGGACCACGCCGCGGACGACGAGGCGCATCGATCAGCGCCGCGGTGAGCACGATCACGTCGCAGGGCTCGCCGGCATCGAAGCGCTGCTGCATCGCGCCGACGGCGCCGAAGCGCGCCGACAACGCCGCGCCGGTCTCAGCCGTGAACGCGGGCTCGATCGCGCGCGCCAGGCCCTTGCGCAGCGCCCGCCGACAACAGGTGCAGCGTCACTCGGCCTTGGCCCCGGAGAACTTCACCACCTTGGCCCACTTGGCGATGTCGGCATCGACATAACGCGCGAACTCGTCGACGCCCATCGTCATCGGCGTCGCGCCCTGCGCGCCCCAGGCGCGCTTGGTGTCGGCGCTGGCGGTGAACTTGGCGAGTTCGGCGTTCAGCCGCGCGATCACCGCCGGCGGCGTGCCCTTGGGCGCCATCAGGCCGAGCCACAGCGTGGCCTCGTAGCCCTTGACGCCGGCCTCGTCGATCGTCGGCACGTCGGGCAGGATGGCCGAGCGCTGCAAGCCGGTGGTGGCGATGGCCTTGACCTTGCCGGCCTTGATCTGCTCGCTCATCGTCGGGATGGCGTCGAACATCATCTCCAACTGGCCGCCGATGACGTCGCTGCGCGCGCCGGCGCTGCCGCGGTAGGGGATGTGCACGATCGACACGCCGGCCATCGCCTTGAACAACTCGCCGGCCATGTGGTACGGCGTGCCCGGGCCCGACGAGGCGTAGCTCATGCCGCCCGGCTTGGCCTTGGCGGCCTTGATCAGATCGCCCAGCGTGTTGAACGGCAGCCCCGGCCTGGTGACGAGCACGAGGTCGGAATAGCTGATCGGCGCGATCGGCGCGAAGTCGCGCATCAGCGCGAACGGCTTGTTCGGGATCAGCGATTCGTTGACCGTGTGCGCGTTGGACATCAGCAGCAGCGTGTAGCCGTCGGGCGCGCTCTTGGCCACGGCGTCGGTGCCGATCACCGAGCCGCCGCCGGGGCGGTTGTCGATGACCACGCTCTGCCCGAGCACGCCCTGCAGATGCTGCGCGACCGCGCGGCCGAAGACATCGGCCGAGCCGCCGGGCGCGAACGGCACGACGATGCGCAGCGGCTTGCTCGGCCACTCCTGCGCCGACACGCCCACGCTCATCAGCAGGGCCGCCAAGCAGACAACGATGGATTTCATCGCGCGGACTCTAGGCGGCGCAGCGGCGTCGGGTCAATGCGGTATGCACTGAGGAGGGTTTGCGCTTCAATGCGCGTACACCCGCTCTGCGGAACACTTGCCATGCATCGCTTCGCCGCCGCGCTGTTCTGCGCCCTTGCACTGACCGCTCACGCGCAAAGCACCTGGCCCGACGCCAAGCCGATGACGATGATCGTGCCCTTCCCGCCCGGCGGCGTGGCCGACACGGTGGCGCGGCCGGTGGCCGAAGCGCTGGCGCGCGAGTTGAAGCAACAAGTGATCGTCGAGAACCGCGCCGGCGCCGGCGGCGCCACCGGCATCGGCGCCGCGTCGCGCGCCGCGCCCGACGGCTACACGATCCTGCTGTCGCTGTCGTCGATCTCGATCCTGCCCGAGGCCGACAAGCTGCTCGAACGCAAACCCGCGTTCACCCTGGACCAGTTCAAACCGATCGCGCGCTTCACCGCCGACCCGACGGTGCTCGTCGTGCGCGCCGATGCGCCGTGGAAAACGCTGGCCGAGTTCGTCGCCGACCTGAAGACGCAGCCCGGCCGCTTCAACTACGGCAGCTCGGGCAACTACGGCACGATGCATGTGCCGATGGAAATGTTGAAGACGAGCGCCGGCTTTCGCATGACGCACATCCCCTACACCGGCGCCGGTCCGGCCGCTGCTGGCGCTGCTCGGCGGCCAGGTCGATGCGGTGGCCACCGGCCCGTCCACCGTGGCGCAGCAGATCAAGGCCGGCAAGCTGCGCGCGCTGGCGCATTGGGGCGACAAGCCGCTGTCGTCGCTGCCCGACGTGCCGAGCTTGAAGCAGAGCGGCTACGCGACCACCTTCGCGCAGTGGTCGGCGCTGTTCGTGCCGGCCGGCACGCCGGACGACATCGTCGCCAAGCTGCGCGCCGCCGCAAAGAAAGTCGCTGCCGACCCGGCGGTGGTGCAGACCATCAACCGCGCCGGCAGCCCGATCGAATACCTCGACGCGCCCGAGTTCCAGAGCTACTGGAACGCCGACGCGGCACTGATGACCGAGGCGGTGAAGAAGATCGGCAAGGTGGAGTGACAGCGCGGATCAGCACGCACTGTCGCGTCTCATCTACGCACCAGCTCACGCCATCGCGCGCAGCGCCGCCTCCGTCGCCGCATCGGCCGGATAGAACAGCTCCACCGTCAACTCGGCCAGCGTCACGTCACGCGGCGAGCCGAAGGTCGCCAGCGTGGTGAACAGCGACAGGCGCTGGCCGGCGATGTCGAGCACGCAGGGCACGAGCATGGGGTTCGACGGCGCACCCTCCTTGGGCGGCGTCTTCAACAGCGCCTGCACGTTCGGGTAGCCGCGCACCTCGTCCTGCAGTGCGGTCGCGTGCGGGATCGATCGCCGAATCGGCCAGACGCTGCAGCTCGCGCAGCATGTAGCGGCCCCACTCGTCGAAGTTGGCGGTGTGGGCCGCGATGCCGCGCGGGTGCAGGCCGAGGCGGAAGATGTTGTGCGGCGGCGCGAGCAACTCAGGCGGCACGACCGCCGTCATGCGCTGCGCGGCGGCGTTGGCAATGACGATGTTCCAGTGCCGGTCCAGCGCCACACCGGGGTACGGGTCGTGCGCGTCGAGCACGCGCGTGATGGCCTGCCGCATCGCCGCCATGTCGGGCGCGTCGAGCTGCGTTTCGGCTGTAGCGCGGCGCAAAGCCAGCGGCGAGCAGCAGCGCATTGCGCTCGCGCAGCGGCATGTCGAGCACGTCGGCCAGCGCCACCAGCAGCTCGGCGCTGGCGCGCGCGCGGCCGGTCTCGATGAAGGACAGATGCCGCGCCGACACGCCCGCGGTCAGGCCGACTTCGAGTTGCGACAGGCGGCGCTTGGCGCGCCAGGCGCGCAGCAAATCGCCGACTGTCGTTCGCGTGGCCGCCGCAGGCTGAGCGAGATGCATGCACCTGACTCTATCGAGCGAACGGATTGGCCGTGGCGAACCACAGCCCGATGCCGGTGGCGATGATGAAGGCGCCGTCGGTCACGCCGACCGACAGGAAGTACTTGGTCTGCAGCTCGCTCGCCAGTTCGGGCTGGCGCGCCACGCCTTCGAGGAACTTCATCGTCGCCAGGCCGATGCCGATGCACGAGCCGAAAGCGGGGATGCCGATGAGCAAAGCCACGGCCAGGGGCAGGAGGTCGATGTGGGTCATGATGATGCGGTGTCGTGGGATCGATCGCAGTTTGGCCGGTGGCGATCAAGGTGTCGATGACCTGGCAGGTAAGCGCCGGGTTGACCGCTAACCCGTGATCACGGTCGCGCCGCGCTCGGTTCAGGTCTTCGACCTTCGCTGAGCCGCTGATTGACGAAGCGGCGCTGCGGTTCGTAGGGAAACACGTCGAGCATGGCGCCGGCCTGGATGCGCTGCTTGTGCAGGTTCCAGTAGTCGGGGTCGAGCAGCTCGGGGTGATGCTTCAGGAACGCTTGGCGAACGCGTGCGTTGCCGAGCAGGAAGGGGCCGAAGGTCTTGGGGAAGACATCCTTCGGACCAACGTCGAACCAGACTTCGTTTTCTGCCGTTGCCGCGCCCTCCTCGCGGCGGCGGCACGTGGCGGAAGTTGCAGTCGCTCAGGTACTCGATCTCGTCGTAGTCGTAGAACACCACCTTGCCCTGGCGCGTCATGCCGAAGTTCTTCCACAGCATGTCGCCGGGGAAGATGTTGGCCGCCACCAGGTCCTTGATCGCGTTGCCGTATTCGATCGTCGCGCGCTCGATCGCTTCATCGTCGCCGGCCGCGGTGGCGTCTTTCAGCAACAGGTTCAGCGGGATCATCCGGCGCTCGATGTAGGCGTGCTCGATGACGATGATCTCCTGCGCGCCGCTGCTGCCGGTGATCTCCAGCATGCTGGCGCAGAAGCGCTGCATCTCGTCGATCAGCTCGGGCTCGAAGCGCGCCAGCGGCAGCGCCACCTTGCTGTAGTCGAGCGTGTCGGCCATGCGGCCGACGCGGTCGTGACGCTTGACGAGCTGGTACTTGCCTTTGATCTGTTCGCGCGTCGTCTTCTTGTGCGCCGGATAAAAGTCCTTGATCAGCTTGAAGACATAGGGGAACGACGGCAGGTCGAAGACCAGCATCACCGTGCCCTTGATGCCCGGCGCGATGCGGAACTTGTCGCTGCTGTGGCGCAGGTGGTGCAGCAGGTCGCGGTAGAAGCTGTTCTTGCCCTGCTTGTGCAGCCCCACGGCGCTGTAGATCTCGGCGCGCGGCTTGCGCGGCATCAGCGTGCGCAGGAACTGCACATACGCGCTCGGCACCGGCATATCGACCAGGAAGTACGCGCGGGCGTAGCTGAACAGCATCTCCATGTCGTCCTCGGTGTGCAGCACGGTGTCGATCGTCGAGCTTGCCGCCGGCGGTGTGCAGCAGCGGCAACGCGATCGGCGTCTGCTGGCCGCCGTTGATGATCTTGCCGACCACATACGCGCCCTTGTTGCGGAAGAACAGGCTCGACAGCACCTGGATCTGGAAGTTGGTGCGCGGCTGCACGTCGCCCAGCCGGCGCTGCAGTTCGGCCACCACGTCGGCGGCGTCGCGCTCGAGATCCTCGAACGGCAGCTGCAGATCGAAGTCGCGCACCAGTTGCACCCAGGTCTCGCGCCAGGTCTCCAGCGTCGGGTAATAGACGCGGTAGGTGGTCGGCGCGAGCGCTTCGTCGATCTCGATGTAGGAGGTGGAGATCGCCGGCCGGACGAAGATGAAGCTGTTGTGGAAGTAGCTGCGGTGCAGGATCTTCGTCGTCACCGAGTTGAAGAAGGTCTCGGCCAGCTCGGGCTGCCGGTGGTCGATCAACAGGCCGATGTAGAGCAGCTTGACCTGTTGCCAGACCTCCGTCGGCAGCACCTCGGCGTCGAACTCGATCTGCAAGCGGCTCCTGGTTTCGCGCACGCGCTCGTCGTAGAACGCGATGCGCTCGCGCATCGCGCGCTGCTGGCCATGCCAGTCGGCGCGCTCGAAGCGCTGCTTGGCGGCGCGGTTGGTCTCGCTGAACAGCCGGTAATGGCGGTCGAAGCCGTCGAGCAGCGCGCGGGCTATTCTGAACGCAGCGGTTGTCGTCGGTGGCGGGCAGGTCTGGCATCGGCAAGAATCAGGCTCGGCAGTTTTTTCAAGCAGTTCCATCATGACACTTCAAGATCTCCTGCAAACCGGCGCCGACGACGCCATCGCCATTGCCGCGCCGGGCCGCGCGCCGCTCGACTACCGCGGGCTGCGCGCGCTGGTGGCTGCCACCACCGCGTCGCTCAATGCCGCCGGCCTCGGCCGCAACGACCGCATCGCCATCGTGCTGCCCAACGGCCCCGAGATGGCGACGTGTTTTCTGGCCTGTGCCTCGTGCCGCCACCAGCGCGCCGCTGAACCCCGCCTACCGCGGCGACGAGTTCGAGTTCTACCTCGACGATCTGCAAGCCAAGGCGCTGATCGTCGATCGCGCCAGCACGTCGCCGGCGGTGGAAGCGGCGAAGAAACTCGGCGTGCAGGTGATCGAGCTGGTGGTCGCCGAGGGCGCTGCTGCCGGCCAGTTCACGCTCGCCGCGGCGGCCGCCGCACCCAGCGCCCACGGTGGCCCGTCCAAGGCGGAAGACGTGGCGATGGTGTTGCACACCTCGGGCACGACCTCGCGGCCCAAGCGCGTGCCGCTGTCGGTGGCCAACCTGTGCGCCTCGGCGCGGCAGATCGCGGCGACGCTGCAATTCACGCCGCAAGACCGCGGCTTGAACATCATGCCGCTGTTCCACATTCACGGCCTGCTGGCGGGCCTGCTGGCGCCGCTGTCGGCGGGGTCGCAGGTCTTTTGCACGCCGGGCTTCAACGCGCTGCGCTTCTTCAAGTGGATGGACGAGGCGAGCCCCACCTGGTACACGGCCGTGCCGACGATGCACCTGGCGATCGCCAGCCGCGGCAAGCACAACGCCGAGGTGCTGTCGCGCCATCCGCTGCGCTTCGTGCGCTCGTCGTCGTCGGCCATGCCGCCGCAGTTGATCCAGGAACTCGAAGCGATGTTCAAGGCGCCGTTGATCGAGTCTTACGGCATGACCGAGGCGGCGCACCAGATGGCGTCGAACCCGCTGCCACCGCAGCAGCGCAAACCCGGCTCGGTCGGCCGCGCGGCCGGCCCCGAGATCGGCATCCGCGGCGAAGACGGCGCGATGCTCGGCGCCGGACAGATCGGCGAGGTCGTGATCCGCGGGCCGAGCGTCACCGCAGGCTACGAGAGCAACCCGAAGGCCAACGAAGAGGCCTTCGTCGATGGCTGGTTCCGCACCGGCGACCAGGGCGTGATCGACGCCGACGGCTTCCTCAGCATCACCGGGCGCTTGAAGGAGATCATCAACCGCGGCGGCGAGAAGGTCAGCCCGCGCGAGATCGACGAGATCCTGCTCGACCATGTCTCCGTGGCACAGGTGATCGTCTTCGGCGCGCCGCACAAGCGGCTCGGCGAAGAGGTGGCGGCGATGGTGGTGCTGCACGAAGGCCACGAGTGCGGCGAGCGCGAGCTGCAGCAGTTCGTTGCGGCGCGCGTGGCCACGTACAAGGTGCCGAAGAAGATTCTGTTCGTCGAGGAACTGCCGAAAGGCGCGACCGGCAAGTTGCAGCGCATTGGCTTGGCGCAGCGCATCGGGCTGGGCTTCGGCTCGTTCGTCGCCGGCGAGTTCTGACGTGAAGTACGCAGTGGTCGGCGCCGGCGCCATCGGCGGTTATCTCGGCGCCAAGCTCGCCCTCGCCGGCGAGCAGGTCACGTTCATCGCGCGCAACAAGAACCTGGCGGCGATCCATTCGCAAGGCTTCCGTCTGCTGTTGCCCGATGGCAGCACGCTGCACGCGAGCACCGTGCGCGCGGTGCAAGACCCGGCCGACGCCGGCCCGCAGGATGTTGTGCTGCTGACCACCAAGGCGCATCAGGTGCGCGATCTGCTGCCCGGCCTGCGCGCGCTGTTCGGCCCAGAGACTGTTGTCGTGACGATGATCAACGGCGTGCCGTGGTGGTACTTTCAGAGACTCGGCGGCGCGTTTGACGGCAGAACGCTCACCAGCGTCGATCCCGACGGCGCGCTGGCCGCGGGCATCGAGGTCGAACGGATCATCGGCAGCATCGTCTATCCGGCGGCCGAACTGGTCGAGCCGGGCGTGGTGAAGCTCATCGAAGGCAACCGCTTCACGCTCGGCGAACTCGACGGCCAGCGCACGCCGCGCATCGAGGCTCTCAGCAAGTCGATGATGGCCGCGGGCTTCAAGGCACCGGTGTCGCGCGACATCCGCAGCGAGATCTGGGTCAAGCTGTGGGGCAACCTGAGCTTCAACCCGATCAGCGCGCTGACGCACGCCACGCTCGAAGACATCTGCCGCTTCCCGCCGAGCCGCGACCTGGCCGCGCGCATGATGAGCGAGGCCCGCTCGGTCGGCGAAAAACTCGGCGTCGAATTCAAGGTCTCGCTCGATCAACGCATCGCCGGTGCCGAGAGCGTGGGTGCGCACAAGACGTCGATGCTGCAAGACGTCGAGCACGGCCGCGCACTCGAGTTGCAAGCGCTGGTCGGCAGCGTCGTCGAGCTGGCACGCATCACCGACACGCCGACACCGACGATCGATGCGATCTACGCGGCCACGGCGCTGCTGACGAAGACGCTGGCCGATCGCGGCGGGCGGCTCGAGGTGCAGCCGGCCTGATCGCACCTTGCGACCTTCCGCCTGTTCTATGCCCAGGCGAGATTAATTTTCTTCTTCGACGCCGCACAGTCGCGCAGATAAAGATTGATCAGGCTTTGGTAGGGGATACCCGTTTCGTCCGCAAGTGACTTGAAGTAAGTCACTGCGCCTTGGTCGAGGCGGATGGTCACGGACTGCTTGAGCTGCGCGGCGTATGGATTCTTGCGAGCAGCGGAGAAGTCATATTGTTTGCGCATGGAAAACACCTTCAAGGATAGAACTGGCGCTCGTGGCTTTCGGCTTTGCGAGCTGTGATGATGCGGATGACATTGCCTTCGGATCGGTAGCAGTGGCAGACCACGAGCAATCTCAGGCTGCTGCTCAGGCCGAGCAGGACAAAGCGGTCTTCTTCTTCAGAGTGATCCGGGTCGTCTATGAGCTTGGCGTTCTCATCGGCAAAGACCGTCTGCGCGTCTTCGAAGCTCACCCCGTGCTTGCGCAGGTTTGCTGCTGCTTTCTTGGAATCCCAGTCGAATCTGAGCATGGATCGAATGTACGCACTTTGTACATACGCCGCAAGTCAGGGCGTGGGAAGTGTCATGCGTGTTGCCGCCGACGATGCGCGGAACAGCGTCACCGTCAGTCGTGTAGGTCTTTGCCTCGTTTGTTGACCTCTCCAACAACCACGAACAAGCACACCGCAGTCCTCGGGCCTTGCGCGCACGACAGTCCGCGCCCGCTACTTCGCGCTGATCACCTCTCCCGCAGCCGCCGCCTTGCCGCGCAACCGCGCCACCAGCCTTCCGAACTTTTCTCGCCAGATCTCGATCGAGTCGTAGAAGCTCGGGATCACCAGCAGCGTCAGCAGCGTCGAAGTGATCGTGCCGCCGATGATCGCCACCGCCATCGGCCGGTAGAACTCGCCGCCTTCGCCGACGCCGACGGCCACCGGCATCATGCCGGCCACGAGCGCAAACGTCGTCATCAGGATCGGGCGAAAACGTTTGCGGCCGGCGTGCATCAGCGCCTCTTCGCGATCGACGCCGGCGCGCTCTTCGGTGCGCGCGGCGTCGAGCAGCAGGATCGCGTTCTTCGCCACCAGCCCCATCAGCATGATGACGCCGATGAAGCTCATCAGGTTGAGCGTGTTCTTCGTCAGCAGCAGCGCGGTGACGACGCCGATCAGCGACAGCGGCAGCGACAGCATCACCGGCAGCGGTGCGGTGAACGAGCCGAACTGGATGACCAGGATCAGGTACATCAACCCGATGCCTGCCGCCAGCGCCACGCCCATGCGGCCGAACACCTCCTGCTGGTCGCGCGAGCCGCCGGCCAGCTCGACGCCGTAGCCCGGCGGGTAGGTCATGGCCTTGGCGATCTTCAGCGCATCGGCCGTGACCTCGCCCGACGCGCGGCCCTGCGCGTTGGCCGAGACGGTGATCTGGCGCTTGCCGTCGCTGTGCTGGATCTGGCTCGGCGCCTTGCCGATGGTGATGGTGGCGATCTGCTCCAGCGGCACGATCTGA
This sequence comes from uncultured beta proteobacterium, assembly GCA_963816315.1. Classification (GTDB taxonomy): domain Bacteria; phylum Pseudomonadota; class Gammaproteobacteria; order Burkholderiales; family Burkholderiaceae_C; genus CADEEN01. Next base: position 147,211 of record CAWFJZ010000026.1, on the reverse strand, counting down.
TTCGCGCCGCCCACCGCCACCGGCAGGCGCTCGATGTTGCTCGCATCGACTCTGTCTTCCGGCGCCAGGCGCACCGCCACGTCGCGCGTCTCGCCCGCGGGATCGACCCAGTCGCCGACCTCGACGCCGGCGAAGGCCACGCGCAGCGCCTGCGCCGCATCGTTGGCCGAGATGCCGAGCGCGTTGGCCAGGCCGCGATGCAACTCGATCTTGAGTTCGTTCTGCGGGTCCTGCTCCGACAGGCCGACGTCCGCCGCGCCCGGCACCTGGCGCAGCTTGGCCATGAACTCGCTCGTGATCTCGAGCAGCTTGCGCGAGTCGGGGCCGGTGAAGCGAATCTGCACCGGCTTTTGCGCGCCCATGTTGAAGTCTTCGAGCACCACGTACTCGGCGCCGACCAGGCGCGCCATCAGCGCGCGCAGGTCTTTCGCGATCGCCACGTGCGTGCGCTCGCGGTCGATGCTCTTGCCGATTTCCACGTACACGCGGCCGCCGTTCGGCGTGACATAGCTGTTGGTGGCCCGGGTCTCGCCCATCGTGCGGGCCAGCGTCGCCGCAGCTTCGACTTTGAGCTTCGCATAGTCGAGGCTCGACGACGCCGGCGTGCGCACTTCGACCGCCAGCACGCCGGCGTCCGACGCCGGCAGAAAACTCGAGCCGCCCTTCCACATGTGCAGCCCGATCGCGGCGACGAAAGTCAGGATCGCGAACAGGAACATCCACACGCGGTGGTGCAGCGCCCAGGCGATGACGTTGCCGTAGCGATCGGCCTGATGATCGAACCAGGTGTTGAAGCGCTGCAGCACGCGGCTGATGCCACGCCTGGGCGCCTCGTGGTGGCCGGGCGGGTCGCCCCAGTACGCCGACAGCATCGGGTCGAGCGTGAAGCTGATGAACAGGCTCACCGCCACCGACGCCACCACCGTGATCGCGAACGGCCGGAACCACTGCCCCGAGATGCCGTCCATAAAGGCCACCGGCACGAAGACGGCGACGATCGAGAACGTGGTGGCTGCCACCGCGAGGCCAATCTCGGCCGTGCCGTTGAGCGCCGCGCTGATGCGGTCGGCGCCGCGCTCCAGATGCCGCACGATGTTTTCGCGGACCACGATCGCATCGTCGATCAACACACCGATCGCCAGCGACAGACCCAACAGGCTCATGAAGTTGAGCGTGAAGCCGGCCAGCCAGACGGCGATGAAGCTCGCGATCACCGAGGTCGGCAACGACAGCGCGGTGATCAGCGTCGAGCGCCACGAGTTGAGGAAGACATAGACCACGAGCACCGTGAGGCCCGCGCCGAAGACCAGCGCATGAATCACGTTGTTCAGGCTGTTCTGTGCGTCAACGCCGCCGTCCTGCGTCACTTCGAGCGTGGTGCCGGCGGGCAACGTCTTGCGAACGTCTTCGACCGTCTTGCGCACCTCGTTGGCGACGCTGACGGTGCTGGCATCGCGCGAGCGCGCGACCGACAGGCTGACGTTGGGCCGGCCGTTGCGAAACGAATAGCCGGTGAGTTCGGCAAAGCCGTCGCCGATGGTCGCCACCTGGCCGAGCCGCAGCAGCTCGCCGCCGCGGCGCCGGACGACGATCTGCTCGAACTCGGCCGGCGTTTCGAGCCGGCCGACCAGGCGGATGCTCTGGTCTTCGAGCGCACCGCGCACCTTGCCCACCGGCGCGGTGGTGTTCTGCGCGCGCAGCGCGTTCACCACCTCGGCCACCGAGATCGAAAACTCGCGCAGCTTCTCGGCGTGCAGCAGCACCGAGAGTTCACGCCGCAGCGCGCCGTTGACGTTGACGGTAGAGACGCCCGGCAGGCCGCGAAAGCGATCGGCCAGCATGTCTTCGGCCAGGCGCGAGATCTCGGCGTGGCTTTGCGCGCTGCTGCGCAACGAGAGCTGCATGATCGGCTGCGCGCCGGGGTCGGCGCGCGTGATCACCGGCTCGCGGATCTCGGTCGGCAGCTTGTGGCGCACGCTGCCGATGGCGTTGCGCACTTCGTCGGCGGCCTCGATCAGGTTCTTCGAGAAGGCGAAGAAGACCAGGAACTGCGCGCTGCCTTCCTTGGCCGTGGCCTGCAGCCGATCGACGCCGGAGATCGACAGCATCAGCTTGTCCAGCCGCGTCACGATCTCGCGCTCCACGGTGTCGGGCGACGCGCCGGGGTAGATGATCGTGACGACGAGCAGCGGCGGCTCGATGTCCGGGAACTGGTTGACGCGCAGCTTGGTGAGCGCGAGCAGGCCCATGCCCATCAAGGCGATGATGACGACGACCATCGCGATCGGGCGCTTGACGCTGAAGTTGGAGAGGAACATCGCGTGTCTCCTATTTCGGCGCCGAGGCGGCGGCCTTCGCCATCTCGACACGCTGCCCATCGACCAGCGTGCTGCCCGGGTTGCGCAGCACCACGTCGCCGTTGGCCAAGCCGCCCTTCAACTCGAACTCGCCGCTGCGCTCGTCGCGCGCGCCGAGCTGCACCGCCACCTTGTTGATGCGGCCGTCCTTGACGCGCCAGACAAACGCGCTCTGCCCGTTGCTGCCGCTGCGCACGATGGAGGCTTCGGCAATGCGCGCCACCGCCGCGCCGCCGCCGGCGATGCGGCCTTCGGCGTACAGGCCGGCCACGCGCGGCGCCTTGGCGCCATCGGCAAACGCCACCATCACTTCCACCTGGCGCGTCGTTGCGTTGGCGGTGGCGTCGATGCGTTTGACGGTGCCGGCGAACTCTTCGTCGCCGAAGCCGTTGATGCGAAACGTCACGCGCTGGCCGGCCTTGACGTCGTCCATGCGGTCCGCGGAGATCATGCCTTCGAAGCGCATGCCGCGCGGGTCGATCACCTTGACCAGCTCCTTGCCCGCGCCCGCCGTGTCGCCGACCGACGCCTTGCGTTCACTCACCACGCCGTCGAACGGCGCGCGCACTTCGGTGCGGCGCAGTTGCTGCTGCGCGCTCACCACGCGCCCGCGCGCGGCGACGAGCTCGCTCTGCGCGGCGTTGCGCCGGCCCTCGGCATCGTCGAGCGCCTGCGCCGACGTCATGCCCTGGGCCTGCAGCGTCTTCAGGCGCTCGACCTGGCGCTGCGCCTGCTCGAAGGCCTGCGACGCGGCGCGCGCGCCGGCATCGGCCGATTGCAGCGATTCGCGGATCGACGTGTCATCGAGGCGCATCAACAACTCGCCGCGCTTGACCGGCTCGCCGTTGTCCTTCAAGACCTGCGTCACCACGGCGGCCACTTCGGCGCGCAGGTCGGCGCGCTTTTCCGGCTGCACCGAGCCGGTGATCACCGGCCCGCCGCCCGCGCCGGCCAGTGAGACGGTGCGCAAATCTTCGGCCGCCAACAGCAACACCGGCGCCGCTGCGGCATCGGCCACCGGCGCGACGGCCGCGGCAGAGGCGGCGCCGGCTGCGCTCTTGGCGGCATCGGCGCCCGGCTTGCCGCAGGCCGTGAACAAAAAAGCGGCAGCGCACAGCGCGGCCAGGCGAAACAAAGTCATCTCGGGATCTCCGACGAACGTGTGGTGCGCGGGGGTCGGCGCAGGCAGGCAGGGAGCTTAACTGCGGCGCGCGAAGCCCTCTTTGTGCATGCGACGAAGCGACGCTGCGTGTCGCGAGTGAGAGGTGGCGTGATGGTCAACCCGCGCCCAGAAGGTTTTGCTTGCGAAACCCAGGCCGCAGCCCTTCCCTTGCTGCAAGACCTTGCCTAGCATCGCTGCGCGCGCATTTGTGCTGCCGGCACCGAGGCGGCGCGATCCGAACAACGCAACAGAAGAAGGAGTTGAGAACATGTTGTCGCATCCCTTGTGCACCTGGTGGCCGCTGTTGGCTGCTCTGCTGGCAGGCTGGCTGCTGTGCGGATGGTTCGCACGCCAGTTCCTGCGTGGCCCCGATGCCTCCGGCGCGCTCGCCGCCAAAGACCGCGACATGCAGCGCCTCACGTCCGAGATGGCGACGCTGCGCGCGCAGCCGCCGGTGGAGAAAGTGGTCGAGAAGATCGTCGAGAAACCGGTCGATCGTGTCGTCGAGAAAGTCGTCGAAAAGCCGGTGGACCGGATCGTCGAGAAGGTGGTTGAAAAAACCATCGACAACCCTGCACAAGCCGCGCGCATTGCGGCATTGACCGCCGAAGTGGCGACGCTGGCCACGCTGAAGAGCCGTCTCGCGCTGCTCGAATCGGCGCCGCCGAAAGTGGTGGAGAAGATCGTCGAGAAGCCGGTGGAGCGAATCGTCGAAAAGATCGTCGAGAAGCAGATCGAGCGGCCCGATGCGGCGATCGACCTCGCCGCCGCCAAGGCCGCGGGCTTTGCGGTGAAGGGTGCCGACGACCTCGAGATCATCGAAGGCATCGGCCCGAAGATCGCCGAGCTGTTCCACAAGGATGGCATCCGCACCTTCGCGCAGCTCTCGCGCACGCCGACGCCGCAGATCCAGGCCATGCTCGACAAGGCCGGGCCGACCTTCCGCGTCGCCAACCCGGGCACCTGGTCCGAGCAGGCGCTGCTGGCCGCGCACAACCGCTGGGACGCGCTGCGCGCGCTGTGCGATGTGCTCGTGGCCGGCGTGCGCGTGGACACGAAGGCGCAGCAGGCGGGTGCGAGCCGCGACGCCACGCAGCGCATCGCCGATCTCGAAGGCCAGTTGAAGCGCCTGCGCACCACGCGCGCCGATCGACCTGGCAGCAGCGCGCGCCGCCGGCTTCTCGTCGATCAAGGGCGCAGACGATCTGGAAATCGTCGAAGGCATCGGCCCGAAGCTCGCCGAGCTCTTCCATGCCAAAGGCGTGAAGACGTTTGCTCAGCTTGCGGCGATGACGCCGGCACAGATCCAGCCGATGCTGAACGAGGCCGGCCCGAACTTCCGCCTGGCCAACCCGGAAACCTGGCCCGACCAGGCCGACCTCGCGGCGCGAAACCGCTGGACGGCGCTGAAGGCGATGCAGGACGGTTTGACCGCGGGCAACCGCAAAGCCTGACGCGAAGCAGGAGCACAACACCATGAACAACTCAACTTCTGTCTCGCCCGCGTGGTCGTCGTTCCAGCGCGTGTACTGGACCATCGCCGCGATCCTCGCCTTTCTGCTGCTGATGAGCTGGGTCGCCGGCTTTGGACCCGGAGGCCGCGCTTGCAAGATTCCGGGCCTGGCGGCAACCAGCACAGCGGCACCGCGCGCTGCCGCAGCACCCGCGGCCAAGCCGCCTGCGGCTGCCGAAGCGCCGAAGGCGGCTGCTGCTGCGGTGGCCGCGGCGCCGAGTGCGCCGCCGACGACGGCCACCGCAACATCACCTGCACCTGCACTCGCTGCGCCGCCACCGGCGGCCAAGTTGTACTTCGCACTCGACAAGATCGCGCTGCCGCAGAACACCGTGGCTGCGCTGCTGCCGGTGGTGACCTACCTCAAGGCCAACGAGGGCGCCAAGGCTTCGGTCTCCGGCTTTCACGACCCCACCGGCAAGAAAGCTCGCAACGAGGAGCTGGCCCTGAACCGCGCCCGCGCCGCCCGCGGTGCGCTGGAGCGGGCGGGCATCGCGCGCGAGCGCATCGTCATGCAAAAGCCGCAGGTGACTACGGGCAGCGGCGGGCCGGCCGAAGCGCGACGCGTCGAAGTGGCGGTGCAGTTGCCATGAAGGCGCGGCACGGTCGCGCGCTCGGCGCGGTGGCGGCCGCCGCCCTCGCCGCCTGCGCACTCGCGCCGTTGCAGCCGGATCTGACGGCGCGCGCACCCACGCTCGATGGCTTCGGCGCGATCGACGTGCCGATGACGACGGGCAGCGATACCGCGCGGCGGCTGTTCCAGCAAGGCGTGCTGCAGGCTTATGCCTTCAACGAAAAGGAGGCGGTCCGGCAGTTCAAGGCCGCGCTGGCCGCCGACCCGGCGTGCGCACTGTGCGCCTGGGGCGTGGCCTGGCAGTTGGGGCCGAACATCAACGCGCCCGACCGTGGCGACTTGAAGGAGGCGCGGCAGTACGTCGTGCACGCGCAGCGCCACGCCGCCGCCGCGAGCGCGCGCGAGCGTGGCTTGATCGACGCCATGGCGGTGCGCTACGGCGTGGGCGAGCGCGCCAGCACGGCGGCTGCCGGCCCCGGCGAAGGCGATGTCTGCCGCGGCAGCAAAGGCGGCAAGCCAGCCGCGGACCCGCTGGACACCGCCTACGCAGAGCGCCTGCATGCGCTGCTGCTCGCCAGCCCCGACGACGCCGACCTGCTCTCGCTGTGGGCCGAGGCGGCGATGATCGTCACCAAGGAAGACTGGTGGGACGAGGCCACGGGCAAGCCGGCGCCGCGCATCGGCGAGATGGTGGACCGGCTCGAACGTGCGCTGGTGCGCGCACCGAACCACACCGGCCTGAACCACTACATGATCCATGCGGCGGATTCCGCCGCGGGCGCGTCGCGCGCCGTGCCCGCGGCCGAGCGCATGGCCGCGCTGGCGCCGAACGCGCCGCACCTGGTGCACATGCCGTCGCACATCTACGCGCGCATCGGTCGTTATGCCGAGGCAGCGCAGGTCAACGAAAAAGCCCTGGCCGCCGACGCCGCGCTCGACGAGGTGCAGAAAGCGCAAGGCTTTTCGATCAGCAAGGACTGGCGCGGCCACAACACGCACTTCCTCTGGTACGCGGCGCTGATGCAGGGCCGCAGCGAAACCGCACTCGCCGCCGCACGCACACTGGCCGAGCGTGCCAAGGGCCGCGACCATGCCTTCCCCGAGCTCATGCGCAGCCTGCCGCTGCTGACGCTGCTGCGCCTGGAGCGCTGGGACGCGCTGCTCACCGAGCCGATGCCCGGCGGCGAGCGCGGCATGGCGCAGGCGCTCGGTGCCCAGGCGCAGGGCGCGGCGCAGGCGCGGCTGGGGCGCATCGCGGAGGCGAAGCAAAACCTCGTCAACGCCGAAGCAGCGGTGATGAAGGTGCACGCCGCGCATGCCGGTGACGATGAGTTCGACATCGCGCTGCGCGACATGGCCAGCGGCGCCGCAGCGCGCCTGCGCGCCGAAATCGCACTCGCCGAGAAACGCGGCGACGACGCACTGGCCGAGCAAGCCCGCGCGGTGGCCGCCGCCAAGCGCGCCGACGATGCCGAGCCGCCGATGCTGGCGGCAGGCGCCACGCTCGCGCTGGCCGACATGCAACTCGCGCTCGGCCGCGCGGCCGACGCCGAGGCGACCTACCGCAGCGAACTCGAGGCACGGCCCGACAGCGGCTGGGCGCTGCAAGGCCTGGCGCGCGCGCTCGCGGCGCAGGGCAAAAGTGCGGAGGCGGTGTCGATGCGCGAGCGCGTTGAACGTGCGTGGGCGCAGGCCGATGCGGGGTTGAAGACACGCTCCTGATCGTCGGCCGTTGCGCGGCGCGCATCGAACGAATCAAGTCATGGCATGCGCGAGCACATGGTCGAGCACGCGAGGCACCCGACCCTGCGTCAGCGCGCCGCTTGCGCTGATGCGCGCGTGAGGCCGCTGCCCAGGCCGCAGCGTTCGAGACTGCGCAGCACGTGGCGCTCCTCGCCGGCGTCGTAGAGGCCCGCGAGCGTCAGGCCCAGGCCGCGCACGCCGAGCGCGTCGATGAAATGAGCGAGGTTGGTCACGCCGCCGATCGGCACGACGATGATGCCCTCGGCGCGAAGGTCGCAGCCGCGTCGCTGCGCGAGTGTCTCGACGGCGGCCTGATCGCTCCAGCCTTCGACGAGGATGGCCGCGCGCGACTTGGCGTCGGCGGCAGTTGGCGGGCAGCGCTCGCCGTCAGCGGTGGCCGCGGGCCGAACACGATCAGGCAGGCGCTGAGGCATGCGCCACGCCGATGAACCACTGCTCGCGCATCGACTGCCACAGCTCGCGGCCGATGCGGGGATCGCTCGCCGCTGCGACCAGCGTCTCGCGCATGCCCTCGGCGATGCGCTCGATCACCGGCATCGGTTCGCGCACGGCGCAGCACTCGCGGCCGAACGCGACAAGTTCTTCCGTCGTCGGATACGCACGGCTCGCACCGCGCTTGCCGCGGCGCAGCTTCAGAGCCATCGTGCGATCGACATCCGCAAAGCCTCCCGGCCGCTCGATGCGGTAAATCGGCGTCGTCACCACGTCGAACAGCGGCGACAGCCACGGGTGCGCCGGGTCGTCATAGAGCAGGCCGAAATTCTTCAGGTGCGCGTCGCCGTTGCGCACCATCACCGAGAGCACGATCTGCTCGTACAGGCGCGCCAGGTTGTCCTTGACGTGGCGTCCGCCCATCAGGCGCACGACCTCGGCCACGTCTTCGTAGCTGCCTTGGTACTTGCGATTGCTCAAGCGGTCATGCACGCGCAGGCCCATCAGCGCGGCGATGTCTTCGAAGCCGAGGCGCTGCGTTGCATCGCTGCCGAGGTCGAAGCGGTCGATCAGCAGCATCGACGCGTCGTCGTTCAACGCGAACACCGGCACTTGCAGGCCTGCGGCCTTGGCGGTGGACAGGCACAGGTACTCGTTGGCGGCCAGGCCCGGGAACTCGGCGCCCGCGGTCTTGACGATCAGGTCGGGCACCGGAATCGACGCGCGCGAGGGCAGCATCAACTTGGGTTGCACACCGGCCACGCCGATGCTCTGACCCATGTAGGTATCGACCAGTTGCTCGAAGACCTTGCTTGCCGCGCTGCGCATCAGCGTGTCGCGCGAGACCGGCGCGATCGGCGATGGTGCCGTGTCGATGCCCTGCCGGTAGCCGAGCCGGCCGACGGCGTTGTCGCGCATCAGCGCCAGCAGGTGCATCTTGGTCAAGGCGCGTTTGCCGCTGCGCTCGACGATGCGCTGGAACAGGTAGCCCTCGGGCAGGTTCATGTCCATGACGGGGAACAGGTCACCGTCGGCCCACTCGGTCTGCGCCGTCGGCATCGTCAGGCTGATCGCGTCGCCCGGCTCGACCTCTGCGTACCAGAAACCGTAGCGGCTCTCGCGCAGCAGCTCTCCCACGCGGCGGTTGTTGACCGTGACCGCGAGGCGTTTGATGCGCTCGGGCAAGCCGAGCGCAGTATCGTCATCCGCGGCCACGGCTTCGCTTCAATGCCCTGGTCTTGTCGGCAGCCGGCGGCTCGGTCTCATCTTGCAGATGCGCGAAGCGGCGCTGCATGTCGCTCAAGGTCGGCCGCGTCACCGCAGCGAGTTCGATGCGCCGGCCGATCGCGGCAAGGATCGCCAGCAGCGAACTCGCCGACACATCGTGCCCGTTCTCCAGGCGATGCAGCACGTCGCGGCTGCGGCCGCTGTCCCTGGCAACCTCGACGGTGGTCAGGCGCGCGGCCAGCCGGGCGTCACGAACGGCCCGGCCCAGTTCAGCGAGGGTTTGGATGTCCTGCATTCCGGACATTTCGCCATAGAAGAAGCTACTATGTCAAGCAAGCAGGACAGTTTTCTCAGGCGGCTACCTTCGCACGCCCGCTCGTGTGCGCCATCAGCGCCAACACCCGCGCAGGTTCGTCGCCCACCATCGGCCACTCGAAGCGCCAGCTCCAGTTGGCGCTGCCGAGCGTGCCGGGCAGGTTCATGCGGTGCTCGGTCGGCAGGCCGAGCACGTCTTGCAGCGGGAACACGGCCAGTGCCGACACCGAGTTCATGCAGGCGCGGATCGCGGCCCAGTGAAAGTCGTGCGCGCCGCACGCCAGGTAGCTGCCCGCGAAGTGGCGCTCGCTGTCGTTGGCGTTGTTCCACCAGCCGCGCGCCGTGTCGGTGTCGTGCGTGCTCGTATAGACGATCGTGGTCGGCGCATAGTTGTGCGGCAGGTACTCGTGCGTGCCGTCGCCGCCGAAGGCGAAGACCAGCACCTTCATGCGCGGGAAGCCGCAGGCTTCGATCAGCTCGACCACGTCGGGCGTGATCAGGCCCAGGTCTTCGGCAATGATCGGCAGCTTGCCGAGCTGTTTTTCGATCGCCTTGAACAGCGGCAAGCCCGGCCCGGTGGCCCAGCGTCCGACCTTGGCCGTCGGTGAACTCGCCGGAATTTCCCAGTAGCCCGCAAAGCCGCGGAAGTGGTCGATGCGCACCACGTCGGCCTGCGAGAGCACACGCTTCACGCGCTCGGCCCACCACACGTACTTCTCTTTCTTCATGCGGTCCCAGCGGTAGATCGGGTTGCCCCAGCGCTGACCGTCGGGGCCGAGGTCGTCGGGCGGAGCACCGGCGATCACCGTCGGCAGGCCGTCGTCACCGAGCTCGTACAAGTCGGGGCGCGACCAGACGTCGGCGCTGTTGTCGGCAACGTAGATCGGTATGTCGCCGACGAGCGAGATGCTGCGCTCGTTGGCGTAGGTCTTGAGCGCGCGGCACTGATCGTCCCAGCACCACTGCACGAAGCGCCAGAAGTCGATTTCCTGCGCATGTTGCGTGCGCGCTTGCACGAGCGCCTTGGCATTGCGCAAGCGCAGCGGCTCGGCCCACTCCCACCACGGCTTCATGCCATGGGCGTTGAACAGCGCCATGAACAGCGCGTACTCGTCGAGCCACGACGCTTCTTGCTGGCACCACGCGGTGAAGGCGGCGCGATCGTTGGCGTCGGCACGCGAAAAGAAACCCTGCGCCGCGCGACGCAACTGCTCGTCGCGCCACGGGATCACGCGCGGGAAATCGACGCGCGTGTTCGAGAACCCTTCGGCGGGCAGCTCGATGCGCTCCAGCCAACCCCGCTCGACCAGCGGCTCCAACGCCACCATCAACGGGCTGCCGGCAAAGGCCGACGGGCTCTGGTAGGGCGAATCGCCAGGGCCGACGGGCGTGGTCGGCAGCCATTGCCACAGCGTCTGCCTGGCGCTGTGCAGCCAATCGACGAAGCGGTAAGCGTCGGGCCCGAAGTCGCCGATGCCATGCGGGCCGGGCAGCGAGGTGATGTGCAGCAGGACGCCAGCGGCGCGTTCGGCGAGGTTCATGTCAATCGGAGAGGTCACGCAACACGATCAGTGAATGCGCGGGAACAGACAGAGGTTTGTGCGGCCGCACGGCCGTCAACTCGCCCGAACTGTCGAGCGCGATCTGCCAATCGCCGGGCGGCAATGCGAACAGCGTCGGTGTGGTCTCGGGGTTGAAGGCGATCAGCAGGTGCCGGCAGCCGCTGCCGTTGGCGCGCACGGCATCGGACGCACTCTTCGGCGACGCGTCGATGCGGCACGCAAACGCATGCATCGCAGCGTCGTGCCAGTCATGCACCTGCATGTCGTGGCCGCTCGGCGCCAGCCAGACAACGCTGCGCTCGCCTGCCTTCGCCGGCACATGCTCGAACCAGCGCTCGTGGCGCAGGGCCGGCTCTTCGCGGCGCAGCAGCAGCACGCATTGCACGAACGCCATCAGCTCGCGGTCGGCATTCGCCCAATCAAGCCAGCCGGTGGCGTTGTCCTGGTTGTAGGCGTTGTTGTTGCCGCCTTGGCTGTTGGCGAACTCGTCGCCGGCCAGCAACATCGGCGTGCCTTGCGCCAGCAGCAGCGTGGCCAGCAGCGCGCGGCGCACGCGGGCGCGCTCGGCTTGCGGGATGACGGCGGCCAACTCGTCGTCGCGGCCGTCGCGGTTGTTCTCGCCGTTGCCGTGGTTCTGTTTTTTGTCGAAGGCGGTGAAGTCCGCCGTCGTGAAGCCGTCGTGCGCGGCGATGAAGTTGACGCTGGCCAGCGGCCCGCGCCGGCCATGGTGAAAGAGATCGTTGCTGGCGGTGAAGCGGCGCGCGAACTCGCCGCGGCTGACGCTGCAATTCAACCAATAGCGGCGCACGGTGTCGCGGAACTTGTCGTTCCAGTCGAGCCAGCGTGCGGGGAAACGGCCGACCTGGTAGCCGTCGGGGCCCGAGTCCCACGGCTCGGCGATCATGTGCGCGCGTGACAGGATCGGGTCTTGCGCCAGTGCCGTGAAGAACGGCGCGTGCGGATGGAAATGCTGGTGCGTGCGGCCGAGCACGGTGGCCAGATCGAAGCGGAAGCCATCGACGCCCATCTCCTGCACCCAGAAGCGCAGCGAGTCGAGCACGAACTGCGTGACGCGCGGGTGCGCGACGTTGATCGTGTTGCCGCACCCCGTCCAGTTCTCGCTGCGGCTCTTGTCGTCGTGCGGCAGGCGGTACCACGCGGCGTTGTCGAGGCCGCGCATCGAAAGCGTCGGGCCGGTTTCGCTGCCTTCGGGCGTGTGGTTATAGACCACGTCGAGCACGACTTCGAGGCCATGCTCGTGCAGCGTGGCCGCCATGGCGCGGAACTCTTCCGTCACCGCCGTGGGGTCACTGCGGTCACACGCGGCGTAGCGTGGGTCGGGGCAGAAGAAACCGAGAGTGTTGTAGCCCCAGTAGTTGACGAGGCCCTTGTCGTGCAAGTGCGGCTCGTCGAGGTGGTAGTGCACCGGCAACAGTTCGAGCGTGGTGATGCCGAGTGATTTGAAGTGCGCGATCGACGCCGGGTGCGCGAGGCCGGCATACGTTCCTGCCAGCTCGGGCGGCAAGCCGGGCAGCAGCTTGCCGAAGCCCTTGACATGCAGTTCGTAGAGCACCTGGTCACGCGCCGCAATGCGCGGCGCGTTCTGCGCACCCGCTGCCACTTGCGGTGCGGACGCGACGCGCGCCTTGAGTGCAGACAGCGCGTTGTCGCGCGTGTCGAACGAGCGCGGGCCATCAGGATGGCCGAGCTCGTAGCCATGGTGCTCGGCGCGCCACGCAAAGCGGCCGACGATCTCGCGCGCATACGGATCGAGCAGCAGCTTGTGGTGGTTGAAGCGGTGGCCGTGCTCGGGCTGGTACGGGCCGTGAGCGCGCAAGCCGTAGATCAGGCCGGGGCCGACGCCTTCGACAAAGCCGTGGAAGACGCCGTCGGTGGGGCCGTGCAGCGCGTACTTCTTCAGCTCGCGCGCGCCGCTCGAATCGAAGACGCAGAGTTCGATCTTGGTGGCGTGGTCGGAGAAGACGGCGAAGTTGACGCCGTTGTCTCTGGCCAGGGCGCCGAAGGGTTCGGTGCGGCCTTCCTGGATTTGTTCTGGGAGCTTCAATGTGATCGAACGCGCAGACGCTCGGCCAGCGACGTTTCGCCTTTCTTCGATGCCTTCCTTGACGCCAAGCCAATACGACCACTCGGGATCGTTGTCGAAGTTGACCTCAATGGGATAACGGAATCGTCTCCGGCGAGCCCGCGCCCTCGTGCCTGCAGGCATTGTGATTTCGCGTGGCCGAGCAGCCAAAGCAGCCGCATGGTGGTCATGGCACCGAAACTTCCACGTAGCCACCAGCAGTCAAGCCATCGATGGCGCTGATGACCGCCGCCGCCGCGGCTTCGATGCGCGGCCAACTCGTCGTGCGCAGCACCACGATGCCGATGCGCCGCGAGGCCAGGTTCTGTTGATAGCGCAGGTTCATGTCGGTGGTCACGAGCAGGTCGAAGCCCTCACGCTCCGCAGCGTCGAGCAACTCGCCGTTTTTCAGTTGCGACCAGCCGAGCTCGTAGGCTGTCTGCACTTCGTGGTGTAGCACCAGGCGCCGCAATGGCAGCGGCGTGCCCTGGTCGAACAGCACGCGCATGCAGCCGGCTCAGGCGGTGACCAACGCGCTGCGCGCGGCGTGTTCCAGGACGGCACGCGCCTGGTCCCGTGACACGCCGGCAAACAGCTCGATGAACTGGTCGAGCGTGACGCCGTCTTCGAGGTTCTCGAACAACGCCGCCACCGGCACCCGCGTGCCACGAAACACCCAAGCGCCGCCGACACGATCGGCGTCGCTTTCCACCACGGGGCAAGAGGACCAGTCGATCATCGTGAGTCGATGCTAGCACCGGCGTCGATCATGCCGGGATGAGAAACACCGTGGCCAGCGGTGGGATCGTCATCTCGATCGACTGCGCACGGCCGTGGCTGCTGGCGGCTTGCACTTTCAGCGGTGCTTCGCCATTGCCGAGGTTGCTGCCGCCGTAGAAGACGGAGTCGGTGTTGAGGGCTTCGCGCCATGCGCTTGGGCCTTCGGGCACGCCGAGGCGGAAGGCCTTGCGCGGTACAGGCGTCATGTTGCTGACAGCGATGACCTGACCGCCTTGGCCGTCCTTGCGCACCCACGAGTAGATCGAACGCTCGCCGTCGTGGGCGTCGATCCACTCGAAGCCCGCGCCGTCGCAGTCGAGTGCGTGCAGCGCCGGTTGTTCGCGGTAGAGCTTGTTCAGGTCGCGCACCAGGCGCTGCACGCCCGCATGGAGTTCGTACTGCAGCAGCCACCACGGCAGCTCGATGTCGTGGTTCCACTCGGTGCCCTGCGCGAACTCCTGGCCCATGAAGAGCAGCTTCTTGCCGGGGTGGCCCCACATGAAACCGAAGTAGGCGCGCAGGTTGGCGAAGCGCTGCCACTCGTCGCCGGGCATGCGGCCGAGGATGCTGCCTTTGCCGTGCACCACTTCGTCGTGCGACAGCGGCAGCATGAAGTTTTCGCTGAACGCATAGACGAGGCCGAAGCTCATCTTGTCGTGGTGCCAGCGGCGGTGCACCGGGTCTTGCTGGATGTACTCCAGCGTGTCGTGCATCCAGCCCATGTTCCACTTGAAGTGAAAGCCCAGGCCGCCGTGGTACGTCGGCGCGCTGACCCCCGGGAAGGCGGTGCTCTCTTCGGCGACGGTGAATGCGCCCGGGCATTCGATGCCGATGACTTCGTTGGTGCGCTTCAGGAACGCGATGGCTTCGAGGTTCTCGCGGCCGCCGAATTCGTTGGGGATCCACTCGCCGGCGTTGCGCGAGTAGTCGCGGTAGAGCATCGAGGCCACGGCGTCCACGCGCAGGCCATCGACGCCGAACTGCTCGATCCAGTACAGCGCGCTGCCGACGAGAAAGTTCCTCACCTCATGGCGGCCGAAGTTGTAGATCAGCGTGTTCCAGTCCTTGTGGAAGCCTTCGCGCGGGATCGGCGTATTCGTACAGCGCGGTGCCGTCGAATTGGGCCAGGCCGTGTGCGTCGTTCGGGAAATGCGCGGGTACCCAGTCGAGCAGCACGCCGATGCCTTTGCCGTGGCAGGCGGCGACGAAACGCTCGAAGCCTTCCGGTTCGCCATGCCGTGCGGTGGGAGCGAACAGGCCGAGCGTCTGATAACCCCACGAGCCGTCGAACGGATGCTCGCTGATGGGCATCAGCTCGATGTGCGTGAAGCCGAGGTCGGCGACGTAGGCGGGCAGCGAGTGCGGCGAGCTCGTCCCACGAGTACAGGCGGCCGTCGGGATGGCGGCGCCACGACGCGGCGTGCAGCTCGTAGATCGACAGCGGCGCGTTGCGCGCGTTGGCTTCGGCGCGGCCCGCGGGCAACGGACGCGCTTCGCGCAGCGGTGGCGCGACGATGCTCGCCGTGGCCGGCCGCAACTCGGCCGCGCGCGCATACGGGTCGGCCTTGGCCGGCAGCACGTGGCCCTCACGCGAACGGATCTCGAACTTGTAGCGGTCGCCGGCCGCGACATGCGGAATGAAGATTTCCCACACGCCACCGCCGCCGCGCGAGCGCATCGGATGGCGGCGGCCGTCCCAGGCGTTGAAGTCGCCGATGACGGAGACGCGGCTGGCGTTCGGTGACCAGACGGCGAAGCGAACGCCTTCGACATCGCCCACGGCCATCGGGTGCGCGCCGAGGAAGGTGTAGGGCCGCAGGTGCGAGCCCTCGCCGAAGAAATGCAGATCGGCGTCGGGGATCAGCGGGCCGAAGGCATAGGCGTCGGCATACACGCCTTCGTCGCCGTTGGCCCATTGCACCGCGAGGCGGTAGTCGAAGCGGTTCTTGCGCCGCGGGATCACGGCTTCCCACAGTCCGGCAGGGTCGCGCAGGGAAAGTTCGGCGGCGCGCTTGCCGGTGGCGACGTCGATGACGACCACGCTCGTGGCGCCGGGCAGCATCGCGCGCAGCCAAAGCTTAGCGGCGGCGTCGGCGTGCATGCCGAGCACGGCGAAGGGATCGCCACACCGGGCTCCAGTCAGGCGATTGGTTGATTCTTGGTTGAGCATTCTTCAGTCGCCGCACATTAGAAGTACCAATGATGCTCTGCCCGTTCAGCCATCTTGCAGCCCTACCGCCGCTTAGGCGCCGTCCAAACCTTCTCCACATACTCCCGGATCGTCCGATCCGACGAGAACGGCCCCATCGCCGCGACGTTCTTGATCGCACACGTGGCCCACGCCGCCTTGTCGCGCCACAGCGCATCGACTCGGCCCTGTGTGGCCACGTAGTCGGCAAAGTCGGCCATCAGCAAGTACGTGTCGCGGTTCAGCAGGCCGTCGATCAAACCGCGGTAGCGCTCGGGCTCGCCGGGCGAGAAGTCGCCATGCGCGATGGCGTCGAGCACGCGCTTCAATTGATGGTTCTCTTCGACGTACAAGCGCGGGTCGTAGCCGAGCGCTTTGGTCTTGGCGACGGCGTCGGCACGCAGGCCGAAGACGAACAGGTTGTCTTCACCCATCGATTGCGCCATCTCGATGTTGGCGCCGTCCCAGGTGCCGATGGTCAGGGCGCCGTTCAACGCGAACTTCATGTTGCCGGTGCCCGAGGCTTCGGTGCCGGCCGTGCTGATCTGTTCGGACAGGTCGGCCGCGGGCAGGATGATCTCGGCCAGCGAGACGCTGTAGTTCGGCAGGAAGACGAGCTTCAACTTGTCACCGACGCGCGGGTCGCTGTTGATGACGCGCGCCACGTCGTGGATCAGGTTGACGATGGCCTTGGCGGTCTGGTAGGCGCTTGCGGCCTTGCCGGCGAAGATGACCGTGCGCGGCACCCAATCGGCGTGGGGATGCGCGACGATGGCCTGGTAGCGCGAGACGACGTGCAGCAGGTTCAGCAACTGGCGCTTGTACTCGTGGATGCGCTTGATGTGCACGTCGAACAGGCTCGCCGGGTCGATCACCACGCCGAGTTCGCGCCGCACCAGCGCCGCGAGGCGCTCCTTGTTGGCGCGCTTGGCTTTGCCGAACGCGGTGTGCAGCGCCTTCTTGTGCGCGTGTTTGTCGAGCGCCTTCAACTCGCCGGCATCGGCGCGCCAGCCGTCGCCGATCTGCGCATCGATCACGGCAGACAGCGCCGGGTTGGCCTGCGTCAGCCAGCGCCGCGGCGTCACGCCGTTGGTGATGTTCGTGAAGCGGTCCGGGTAGAGCTTGGCGAAGTCGGCGAAGATGGTCTTGACCATCAGGTCGGAGTGCAGCGCGCTCACGCCGTTGACCTTGTGCGACGCGAGTACCGAGAGCGACGCCATGCGCACGCGGCGGTCGCCGTTTTCGTCGATCAGCGACAGGCGGCGCACGATATCGGCATCGCCGGGGAAGCGCGCACGAATCTCTTCGAGGAAGCGGCGGTTGATCTCATAGACGATCTCCATGTGCCGCGGCAGCAGCCCCTCGAACAGCGGCACCGCCCAGGTCTCGAGCGCTTCGGGCATCAGCGTGTGATTGGTGTAGCTCACCGCCTGCTGCGTGATGCTCCACGCGTCGTCCCAGGCCAGGCCCTGCTCGTCGATCAAGAGGCGCATCAGCTCGACCGGCACCAGCGCGGGATGCGTGTCGTTCAGGTGCACGCTGTTCTGGCGGCCGAAGTCGTGCAGCGCACGGCCTTCGCGCAGGTGGCGCGCCAGCATGTCTTGCAACGACGCGCTGACGAGCAGGAACTCCTGCTTCAGCCGCATCTCGCGGCCGGCGTGCGTGCTGTCGTCGGGGTACAGCACCCAATTGAGCATGTCGGCCGAGAGACGCTCGCGGCCCGACGCGAGGTGCTCGCCGCGGCAGAAGGCGGCGAAGTCGATCGGCTGCTCACTCTGTGCGTGCCACTGGCGCAGTGTGCTCACGCGCTCGGTGCCGTGGCCGGGCACGATGAAGTCGAACGCGGTGGCGATCACGCGCTCGGCAGGCACCCAGCGGCGGCCCGCGCCGTCGGCCTGCACGCGGCCGCCGAAGCCGACGAACCAGCGCAGCTCGGGACGATGAATCTCCCACGGGTTGCCGCGCTTCAACCAATCGTCCGGCGTTTCCACTTGCCGCCCACCCGCGATCTGCTGCGCGAACATGCCGTACTGGTAGCGCACGCCGTAGCCGAACGACGGCAGGCCGAGCGTGGCAAAGCTGTCGAGGAAGCACGCGGCCAACCGGCCGAGGCCGCCGTTGCCGAGCGCCGCGTCGGCTTCGCGCTCCAACACGTCGGGCAGCGGCGTGCCGGCTTGTGCGGACGATTCACGCAGCGCGCCGTCGAGGCCGAGCGCGGCGACGGCGTTGCCGAGCGCGCGGCCCATCAGGAACTCCATGCTCAGGTAATGCACGCGGCGCGCGGTCTTGTTGGCGCGATCGGCCGCTTGCGTCACGGCCCAGCGCTCGGCGAGCAACTCACGGCTGGCGTGCGCCGCCGCCCACAACAGCGCTTCGGGGGAAGGCACATCGCCTGCATCGGCACGCTGCGAGAGCTCGCGCTGCACGATCTGGGCAAAAGCGCTGGCCAGCTTGGCAGGGGACTTCTTGATGGTGGAGGTCATGCGGTGATCATCGGTGATGGGCCGCGAGGCGGCCGGGGCCCGGCGTGGCGCCACCTTTTTGACGGCCGCGCGTGCGGGAGCAACAACGATGGATTTTGACTTCGAAACCATGCAGTCATCCTACAGCGAGTCAACGGTGAGTTCATAGCACTCAAGCCCACAATCCGGCACCACCGAAGATGAACCACGCCAACAGATTCGACCAACAAGTTGCCGGGCTCTACGAAAAACGCGAGGCCGACTGGCGCAACGGCGCGATCGTCTATCAGGTGCTCGTCGATCGGTTTGCGCCGAGCGCGAACCTCGACGCCAAGCGCGCGCTGTATCCGGCGCCGAAAAAACTGCGCGACTGGAAGGAAGAACCCAGGCGCGGCACGTACCTGGAAAAGGAAAAACTCTGGAGCCACGAGATCGACTTCTGGGGCGGCGACATCGCCAGCACCGCAGCCAAGCTCGACCACCTGCAGCAACTCGGCGCTGACGTGCTTTACCTGAACCCCGTCGTGCTGGCCTACACCAACCACAAGTACGACGCGCTCGACTACAACGCCATCTCGCCCGAGTACGGCACGCGCGACGACGTGAAGCACCTCGCCGCCGAAACGAAGAAGCGCGGCATGAAGCTCGTGCTCGACGGCGTCTTCAACCACATGGGCCGCAACTCGCCGAAGTTCAAGGACGCCGAGGCCAACGTCAACAGCCCGTACAGAGAGTGGTTTGTTTTCGGCACGCCATACAAAGGCGGCGCGCGCGCCTGGTGGAACGCACAGAACCTGCCCGAGCTGAACCTGGAGAACAAAGCCGTCAGCGACCACCTCTGGGCCGCGCAAGATTCGGTCGTGCGCGGCTACCTGCGCGACGGTGTCGATGGCTGGCGCCTCAACGTCGCCTTCGACATCGGCTTCAACCCGCTCGAAGCGCTGACGAAAGCCGCGCATGCCGAGAAGCCCGGCTCGCTCGTCGTCGGCGAGATCCCGAACTACCCGCGCGAGTGGTTTCCATCGGTCGATGGCGTGATGCACTTCGGCCTGCGCAAGCTGATGATCGCGCTGGCGAATCGCGACATCGACGGCCCGACGTTCACGCGCATGGCCGCGCGCATGATCTGCGACGCCGACTACGAGCACATGCTCAAGAGTTGGCTCTATCTCGACAACCACGACACCCCCCGCCTGGCCACCACCGTGCCCGACGCCAAGGCGCGCCGGCTCGCGCAGGTGCTGCAGTTCACGCTGCCCGGCGCGGTCAACCTGTACTACGGCACCGAGGTGGCGATGGAAGGCGGCGACGACCCGGAGATGCGCGCCCCGATGCGCTGGGACCGCGTTGCAGAGAATCACCCGGACCTCGCGTGGACGAAGCAGCTCGTGTCGATGCGCAAGGCCAACCGCGCACTGCGGATCGGCGACTTCCGCACCGCGGAGGCCAGCGGCAACGTGATCGCCTTCGAGCGCTTCACCGACAAGGCGGGCGACACGGTGCTGGTGCTGATCAATCCGGCATCGACCGCAATGCAGACGACGGTGCTGGTTGCGAACTCCAAGCTGATGGACGGCGACAACCTGATCGACCAGATCGGCGGCGGCGCCTGCAAACTGCAAGGCTCGATGGTCGAGACGACGTTGCCGCCGCAGACGGCGTTGGTCTTGAAGCCGCAGCTGACGACATCCGGCGGGTACAGCAACTACAAACGGGTTCAGTAGACCGAACTACGGAGCAGTTCAGGCGCTGAGGAACTCCACCGTCGTCGCGATCAGCTTGCGTCCGCTGACGCTGCCGGTCACCTTGACGCGGCGGCCGTTGGCCAGCAGGGTCGGCGCGCCGCCCACGAACACCGCCGACGTGGCATCGATCGTCACGCCGCGCACGCGGAAGTCGGCGATCGACTGGTAGTCGGTCAACGCCGCGCTGAGCACGAACACCACCGGCTGCCCCGGCAGGCTGCGTGCCACCGACTTGGCGTTGAGCGTGCCCGCGACGAGCGAGCCGATCACCGCCACGCGCTGGCCGTTGTTCGTGACCGCGCCGCGGTTGTTGGCGCTGGTGGCGTTGACGGGCACGGCTTCGAGCGTGAACGTCGGGCCGCTGACCCAATCGGTGGTCACACCCTCCGCATAGGCGAAGCCGAGGTTGTCGGGCAGTGGCTGATCGCTCGTCATGCGCTCCACGCTCCACGGCTGGCCGGCGACCGGCGCCGCCGCGGACGATACGCGCACCACCTGGCCGTTGGCCAGCGCCTGGCGCAGCGTCAGCGCGGCCGTGTCGTAGCGCACCGCCTGCCGGCCGACGGTGAGCGTGCGCGCAGCGGTGTCGATACCGTTCACGCGCCCGCGCAGTTCGACCGGCTTGCGCACGCCAACGACCAAGCGTTCGATGCGGCTGGCTTCGACGGTGCCCGAGTCCACGCCGAGGGGGCCATGCACTTCGACCACGTCGCCGGCAACGATCGCGGCTGCCGAGTCGGCGCCCTCGACCACCGTCGCCGCGTTGTCGTAGCGCGCCGTCGATTGCAGCACCGTCACCGTGAAGCCGCTGCCATCGACCGCGCTGACGACGCCGCGCGCGGCGGGCCGCACGCGAATCGTCTGCGCGGTGGCCGCAGCGCTGGCTTCATCGACGACACCGCTGACCTCGAGCCACATGCCCAGGCGCAAGTCATCGGCGCCGATCGGCTTGCCGAAACCGTCGGTGACGTCGAGCGCTGCGGCGGTCGTACGACACGCCGCCCACCGTGACCGTGGTCTCGGTGATGCCGGTGGCCACGCCGACGTTGACCGCGTTGCCGTCATTGCCGTCATTGCCGGAGGGACCGGTGCCGTCGGCGCCGACGCCGCCGCAGGACACCATCAGCGCCGCCACGGACAGGCCACACACCAGCAAGAACGTCTGCATCATCGACTTCACGCGCCTACTCCTTCACTGTCTTGGCGCGCAGCTTTCTCTTCGCGCTGCGCACACGCACCGGCGCCTGGCCTTGTTCGGCCGGCGCGATGTAGCTGAACAGGCCGATGCGCATGCGCCAGCCGTTGTCCGGCGCCTTGTCGTCCAGATCGACCAGGGTCTGCAACTTGCTCGTCACCGCCGGCGCCGTCTGCAGCCACATCTGCTTGGCCAGGTCGGCCGCGCGCCGTGCCGATTGCTGCGTCAGGCCGTCGGCGAACAGCGCCTGCTCGAACAGCGGCCGCGGCTGCGTCAGCAGATTCACCAGCACCGCCGAAAGATGGTCGGCCACGTTGGCGCCGCCGATCGCCACCAGCGAGTCCCACGAGCGGTCGGGCGCATTGAAGCGGCCGCGCAGCAGCACATGCTCGCCGTCCTCCTCGGCCGCGCCGATGCGCACCAGCTCGTCGAGCAACGGCCGCGGGTGCACGTCCTTCGACACCGCTGCAGCCAGACTGGCGAAGCTCGGCTGGCCTTCTGGCGCGGTGCGCGGCAGGCGCCGCGGCTGGCCTTGCGCGTCGAGGTAATGCGCGTCGCTCGTCCAGCGAGCGCGCACCTGCGCAGCCAGCGAGATCTTGGGCGGTGGGCTGGCGCCCGTCTCACCGTCGAGCAGGCGCTGCACCTCGCGCCGCCGCAGCCCCGTGGCCACGCTCAGCGTGCTCACCGACGGCAGCTTGCCCTGCGCCGCGAACGCGCGCGCACCGGCGCGCACGAACGCCGCTTTCAACAGCTCTTCGGCGCGCGCATGGCGCAAGCCGCGCGACAGCAGCAGCCCGGCCAGCGGCTCGAGCACGGCCAGCGCGGCGTCGAGCGTGGCCCGGTCGGCGTCGTCGGAAGTGGCGGTGGTGCTCATGAGAAGTGCATTCCGCCCATATGGTCGCACAAGGGAAAGCCCTGTGAACAGGTGGCGAGGCGTCGGATTCTGCACATTCGCGGCCCGGGCGCCGTAAAGACATGCAAAGCCGCTTGCGCGGCACGACAGGCCGCAGCTAGTCTGGAAGTGTGAAATGCACTTCTATGAAACAAGCAGCAGCCGAAGGAGACCCGATGAACCCGCCTCGCCCCAACTCGCGCCCCACCCCTTGCTACGCCGTCAGCGCGCTGGCCGTCGTGCTGGCGGCTGCCCTCGCCGCCTGCGGCGGCGGCAGCAGCAGCGGCGGCGGCAACAGCGGTCCGCCGCCCACCGACTACAGCACGCTGCCCGGCGCCAATGCCGACGCCAAGATCCTGGCCGAGCAGGTCGATGAAGCCACTGCGGCCGGCACGCCGGTCGCGTCGCTGCCGGTGCAATTGCCGGAGGCTTCGGCGGTGCGCTTCTTGAATCAGGCCACCTTCGGCAGCACCGAAGCCGACACCGCGGCGGCGCAGGCGCAGTGGCGCACCGGCTGGCTGCAGGCGCAGTTCGCGCTGGCGGTGGAGCGCACGCACTGGGACCGCGTCACCGCCGATCAGGCCGCGCTCCTCGCCGAAGAGCCGACGCGCGACCCGAACAACCTGCCGAGCGCGGTCTGGGACTGGTCGGTGTGGGAGGCCTACATCGGCGCGCCCGACCAGCTGAGAAGGCGCGTCGGCTACGCGCTGTCGCAGATCATGGTGGTGTCGATGGAAGGGTTCGCCTCCGGCGGCACCAACAACGCGCGCCTGGCCGCGGCTTACGTCGATGTGCTGGAGAAAGGCGCCTTCGGCAACTTTCGCCAGTTGCTCGAAGACGTGACGCTGTCGCCGGCGATGGGCTACTACCTCTCGCACCGCGGCAACCGCAAGGCCGACTACCCGGGCGGCGACACGACGAAGCCGCCGACCCGCGTGCCCGACGAGAACTATGCGCGCGAGGTGATGCAGCTCTTCACGATCGGTTTGGTCGAGCTCAACGCCGACGGCACACGCGAGCTCACCGGCGGCCAGCCGAAAGAAACCTACGGCGAAGCCGACGTGCGTGGCCTGGCGCGCGTCTTCACCGGCTGGGACTTCGTCTCGCGCACCAACAACCCGGATTGGCCGCGCACGCCGATGCAACACATCGCCTCGCGGCACTCGCTCGAAGAGAAGAGCTTCCTCGGCGTCACCATCCCTGCCAACACCGACGGCCCGGCGAGCCTGCGCATCGCGCTGGACACGCTGTTCAACCATCCGAACACCGCGCCGTTCATCAGCGGGCAATTGATCCAGCGCCTGGTGACGAGCAACCCGAGCCCGGCCTACGTCGGCCGCGTCAGCGCCAAGTTCGCCGACAACGGACAAGGCGTGCGCGGCGACATGAAGGCCGTCGTCGAAGCAGTCCTGAACGACACCGAAGCGCGCACGCCGCGCAACATCACGCAGCCCGTGCCGTCGTGGGGCAAGCTGCGCGAGCCGGTGCTGCGCTACACGACGTTCGCGCGCAACTTCGGCGGCACGTTCAACGGCGAGATCTGGCGCATCGGTTCGCTGTCGGACCCGGCCACCACACTCGGCCAGAGCCCCCTGCGCTCGCCCTCGGTGTTCAACTTCTACCGCCCGGGTTATGTGCCGCCGAACACCGGCATCGCACGCGCCACGCTGGTGGCGCCGGAGTTCCAGATCAGCACCGACACGTCGCTGCCGGGCTATGTGAACTTCATGCAGAAGCAGCTCGTCGCGCCGACGGGTGGCCTGGCCTACAACTACGAAGCGGAGATCGCTCTCGCAGGCGATCCCGCGGCGCTCGTGGCGAGGCTGGACCGGCGTCTGACCAACACCGCGATGAGCAGCGCCACGCGCGAAGAGATCGTGGCCACGGTGACGGCGCTGCCTACGGGCACCGCAGCGCAGAACCTGGCGCGCGTGCGCACGGCGATCCTGATGACGCTGGCCTCGCCCGAATACATCGTGCAGAAATAAGGAGCCGAAGATGAAAACCATTCACAGCGCCGCGTCACGCCGCGAGTTCCTGCGCCGCGCCGGCGCCTTCTCCGCGATGGGCGCCGCGGCGCCCTGGGCCCTGAACCTCGCCGCGTCGGCCGCTGCTTCCGCGCAAACCGCCGGTGAGGACTACCGCGCCCTCGTCTGCGTCTTCATGTACGGCGGCAACGACAACCACAACACCGTCGTGCCGTACGACCAAGCGACCTACGACCAGTACGCCGCGATCCGCACCAGCATCGCGCTGCCGCGCGCCGACCTCGCCGCCACCGAGATCGTGCCGGCCAATGCGTGGACCGACGGCCGCCAGATGGCGCTGCACCCCGCACTCGCGCCGCTGAAGACGCTGTTCGACACCGGCCACCTGGCGCTGGCGATGAACCTCGGCACGCTGACACGCGAAGGCACGACGCTGGCCGACTACAAGGCCGGACGCGGCTTGCCGCCCAAGCTGTTCTCGCACAACGACCAGCAGTCGGTCTGGCAATCGTCGCTCGCCGAAGGTGCCGCTACCGGCTGGGGCGGCCGCATGGCCGATCTGCTGGCAGCGAGCAACGGCGATGCGGCGACCTTCACCAGCATCTCGGCGGCGGGCAACGCGGTCTTCATGTCGGGCAAAGACGTCGTGCAGTACCAGGTCAGCGGTGGCGGCTCGATCCAGATCAATCCGCTCTTCGGCTCGGCGGCGTCCACCGACGCGGTGAAGCGGCTGATGCAGCGCACCAGCACGCACCTGTTCGAAGAAGACCATGCGGTGATCGCGCGGCGCTCGATCGCCGCCGATGCCAAGGTGCGCGCTGCGCTCGCCGGCATCGCCGAGCCCACCTTCCCGCCGACGGGCCTCGGTGCGCAGTTGAAGATCGTCGCCCGCCTGATCGCCGCGCGCCAGGCGCTCGGCGTCAAACGCCAGGTGTTCTTCGTCTCGCAAGGCGGCTTCGACAACCACGACGATCTGATCGAAAAACACCCCGAGCTGCTCGGCAACGTCGCCGGCGCGATGAGCGACTTCTACGCCGCCACGGTGGCGATGGGCGTGCAGGACCTCGTCACCACCTTCACCGGCGCCGACTTCGGCCGCACGCTGGCCAACAACGGCGACGGCTCCGATCACGGCTGGGGCAGCCACCACTTCGTCATGGGCGGCGCAGTCAAGCCGCGGACATGGGTCGGCGCGCTGCCGGCGATGTCGGTTACCGAAGGCGCCGACAACGTCGGCGGCGGACGACTGCTGCCCGCCATCGGCGTCGATCAGCATGGCGCGACGCTGGCGCGCTGGATGGGCGTGCCCGAAGACAAGCTGAGCACGGTGTTGCCGAATATCGGCGAGTACACGACCCGCGATCTCGGATTTTTCAAACCGGCTTGAACCTTCCCAAGGAGCTCACCATGAAACTGATAGCGACCCTGATGATCATGTGCGCGCTCGCGGCCGTCAGCTGCGCATCGACGACCACCCGCGCCGACCAGCCGCACATGCAGGCCGCGCTGCAAAGCCTGCAAGAAGCTCGCGCGCACCTGGCCAACGCGACGCACGACAAGGGCGGCCACCGCGTCGATGCGATCCAGGCCGTGGACCGCGCGATCGCGCAGGTGCAGCGCGGCATCGACTTCGATCGGCGCCACCTGTCGCCGAACGAGAACCGCAAGTAGCGTGAACGCTCAGGCGCCGATGCTGACTTTCCTCGGGCGCGAAGCCGCCGTCGATGTGCGCGCGCAAGCGATCGACGAACCCGGTTCGAGCACCGGGTTGCGCGCGATCTTCGTCCAGGTGCGGCCATCGCGGCTGCGATGAGGTAGCGGGTCGCAAACACCCTCACCCGGCCCTCCCCGCACGCGAGAGGGGGTGAACGGCTCCCTCTCCCGCGGTGCGGGAGAGGGTCGGGGTGAGGGTCTGTGCCTACCGCGGCGGCAGTTCCCACACACGCAGCGCGCAAGCGCGCTGCACTGGGCCCCACCCTTACGTCATTTCACGTGGAGGTTGTCCCGGGCAGACAGCGCGCACGCGCTGCTCAGAATGCCTGCACAACCACGGGAGACTTGCCATGCACCGACCGCCCATTGCCCACGCGACGCTGATCGCCTGTGCCGCTGCCCTCGCGCTGTGCGCCGTCGGCGCGCGCGCCCACGACGACGGCCCTGAAGACCACGTGGGCCACTTCGGCGCGCACAACGTCAAACCGCGTTTCATCTCGAGCCCGATCTCGTCGATCTACTACGGCGCCGGCGACTGCACGCCGGCCGGCTCGTGGTGCGAAGCGGGCAACGATCTGCTCACCGCTGGCCTCGGCGCCACCGGCCTGTTCCTGGCCGCACCGGCGTTCGCCGACCCGCTCGCGCCGACGGCAGCCGAGCTGCGCCGCAACGCCATCCACGTCAACTACCGCGCCGTGCTCGACATCCTGCCGGCCGGCGGCTACGGCACGCTGTACGGACCGAACGTGAGCAACGAGGGCATCGTCAGCGCCGGCCAGGGCAAGATCGCCGGCTGGGAGCACATCGCGTACGCCGGTGAAGGCAACGTGACGCTGATGGTGCAGGTGCCGGCGAGCTTCGATGCCGAAGCGCGCCTGCATCGTCACCGCCACGTCATCGGGCTCGCGCGGCGTCTATGGCGCCATCGGCGCGTCCGGCGAGTGGGGCCTGAAGCAGGGCTGCGCGGTGGCCTACACCGACAAGGGCACCGGCAACGGCCTGCACGACCTGACGACGAACACGGTCGGCCTGATCGACGGTGTGCGCGCCGATGCGGCCGCCGCCGGCAGCGCGTCGCACTTCACCGCCGCACTGTCCGACGCCGAGCGCACCGCGTTCAACACCGCGACGCCGAACCGCATCGCCTACAAGCACGCGCACTCGCAACGCAACCCGGAGCAGGACTGGGGCAAGAACACGCTGCAGGCGATCCGCTTCGCGTTCTATGTGTTGAACGAGCGAGTACGGGCGCGTCGGCAGCGAAGGCCGCAAGCGCGTCGTGCTCGACCGCAAGAACACGATCGTCATCGCCTCGGGCATCTCCAACGGCGCCGCCGCGGCGCTGGCCGCGGCCGAGCAGGATGTGAACGGCCTGATCGACGGCGTGGCCGTCACCGAGCCGAACGCGCAGCCGCGCAGCGTCCGCCACCTGCGCATCGTGCAGGGCGGTGTCGAGCAAACGAACATCGGCAAGCCGTTGATGGACTACTTCAGCCTCGCCACGCTGCTGCAACCTTGCGCGGCGGCGTCGCTGGCGGCCACCGACAGCGCCGGCTACGCCTTCGTGGCCTTGGTCGCGCCGAGCGTGATCTCGCAAGGCGCCGTGCGCTGCGCGAGCCTCGCAGCCAAGGGCCTGGTCAGCGGCGCAACCACCGCTGAGCAATCGGCCGATGCGCGCGCCAAGTTGCGCGCCTACGGCTGGCTGGCCGACAGCGAGCCGCTGCAGCTCTCGCACTACGCCTTTGCCACGCCGGCGATCGCCGTCACTTACAGCAACACCTATGCGCGGGCGAGCGTGGCCGACAACCTGTGCGGCTTCAGCCTGGCGGCGACGAATGCGCGACGGGCGACCCGGTGGCGCTGTCGGCCACGGCCCAAGCCGGCAGCTTCTGCCAACGGCAACGGCGTGCCGCCGACGGTCGGCGTCAACCTGATCTACAACGACGCCGCCAACGCCGCCACGCCCGGCGCCGGCAAACGCGATCTGCTCGCGGCCTCGCCGTCCACCGGCGCGCTCGACCTGGCGCTCGACGGCGCGCTCTGCCAACGCGCACTCGTCACCGGCAGCGACGCCGTGGCGCGGCGCGTGCAGCGCAACGTCGAGGACGTGTTGCTCGACGGCAAGCTGCGCGGCAAGCCGACACTGATCGTGCACGGCCGCGCCGACGCGCTGATCCCGGTGAACCACGCTTCGCGCGCCTACTACGGCGCGCACCAGCTGGCCGAAGGGCGCGGGCGCAGCGCAGCGCGCTACATCGAAGTCACCAACGCGCAGCACTTCGACAGCTTCCTGTCGTTGCCCGGTTATCCCGAGCGCTATGTGCCGCTGCACGTCTATCTGATCCGCTCGCTCAATGCGATGCACGCGCACCTGACGCAGGGCGCGGCGCTGCCGCCGTCGCAGGTGGTGCGCACCGTGCCGCGCGGCGCGGGCGCGCCGGCGATCACGGCGGCGAACGTGCCGGCGTGGTCGGCGGCGCCGCTCGACTCCGATCGCATCTCGTTCGAGCAACGCACGTTGCTGATTCCCGATTGAGAAGTTCAGCGCGCGTTGCGCCGGCCGTTTTCGTGGGTCACAGCATGCTCTGCTAGAGTCGATCGCAGTCAAACTACATCGGCATGGAGCACGGGTAGTGAGTCATCGAACAGGCGGTTTTCCGAGACTGTTGGGGGATGTGGGAGGCACCAATGCGCGTTGGGCGTGGCAAGCCGCGGCGGGCGCGCCGCTGACGCATGTCGGCACGCTGGCAGCGCGCGAGCATGCGTCGATCGGCGACTGCATCGCGGCTTACCTGAAACAGCACGCGCTGCCGCAGCCGCGGGACGTTGCCTTCGGCATCGCCACCGCCGTCAGCGGCGACACGGTGAGCATGACCAATCACCCGTGGTCGTTCTCGATCGAGGACTTGCGCCGCAGCCTGGGTGCGGACCGCGTGCGCGTGCTCAATGATTTCGAAGCGCTGGCGCATGCCGTGCCGGTGCTGCCGGCCGCGGATTTGCAGGCCGTGGGTGGCGGCGCGGCAGTGCCCGGCGCGACGCTGGCCATCATCGGCCCCGGCACCGGCCTGGGCGTGTCGGGCCTGGTCAACGACGGCAGCGGCGGCTGGCGCGTCGTTGCCGGCGAAGGCGGCCATGTCACGCTGGCGGCGTGCAACGCCCGCGAGTCTGCGTTGCTGGCTGTGCTGCGTGAGCGCTTCGGGCATGTTTCGGCCGAGCGCGCGCTGTCCGGGCCGGGCCTGGTCAATCTCTATGAGGCGGCGTGCCTGCTCGACGGCGAAACGCCGTCGGCGTTGCAGCCGGCCGAGGTGCTGACGCGCAGCCGGCCCGGCGCTGCAGAACACGACACGCAGTGCGACGAGGCGGTGACGACCTTTGCGGCGCTGCTCGGCACGGTGGCGGGCAACCTGGCGCTGACGCTCGGCGCGCGCGGCGGCGTGTTCATCGGCGGCGGCATCGTGCCGCGTCTGGGCGAGCGCTTTGCGGCGCTGCCGTTTCGCTCGCGCTTCGACGACAAGGGGCGCTTCCGCTCGTATGTCGAGGCGGTGCCGGTGTGGGTGATCACGGCGCCGGCGCCGGCGTTGTTGGGTGCCGCGCGCGCGCTCGACAGCGGCGCGTAGTTTGGCTACGGCACGCGCTTCTTGACCCACTGCCACGCCACGAGGCCGATGACCAGGAACCCCGCCGACGTCAGCGCCAGCAGCAGCGCCGAGTGCATCACCAGCGGCGAGATCACGCCGGCCACCAGGCCGTTGGCGACGCTGCCGACGAAGGCCTGCATCGACGACGCCATGCCGCGCCGGGCGGGCATCAGGTCGAGCACCTTGATGGTCACCGCCGGCACCATCAACGACCAGCCGAACGAGAACAGTGCCACCGGCGGCAGCGCCCACGCCCAATGCGGCGGCGCCAGCACGGCGTTGAGCGCGACGTTGATCACCGTCGCCAGCACCATGATGTTCAAGCCGCGGCGGATCTGCTTGCGCGGATCGACGCGGCCGGCCGAGCGCCCGGACCACCAGGCGCCGGCCATGATGCCGCCGATCGACAGGCAGAAGAACCAGAAGAACTGCGTCGGCGCGAGCTGCAGCAAATTCCCCAGCCACGCCGGCGCCGACAGCACGTAGATGAACATGCCGTTGAACGGCACGCCGCTGGCCAGACAGAGCGCGAAGAAACGCGGGTCGGCGCCGAGCTGCGCGTAGCCGCGCATCAGGTTGCGCGCATTGAACGGCTGCACCTGGCTGGCATGCAGCGTCTCGGGCAACAGGCGCAGGTTGAGCACGAGCAGCAGCGCACCGACGGCGGCGAGGAACCAGAAGATGGCGTGCCAATCGGCATGCGCGAAGAGGAAGCCGCCGACCATCGGCGCCACCGCCGGCGCGATGCCGAAGTAGATCGTCACCTGGCTCATCACCCGCTGCGCGTCGGCCGGCGGGAACATGTCGCGGATGATGGCGCGCGAGACGATCATGCCGGCGCCGGCGCTCATGCCCTGCAGGGCGCGAAACGCAATCAGCCAGCCGATCGTCGGCGCCAGCGCGCAGCCGACGGAAGCGAGCGTGAACAGCGCCAGGCCCACCATCACCACCGGCCGGCGGCCGAAGCTGTCGGCCAGCGCGCCGTGGAACAGGTTCATCGCCGCAAAGCCGAACAGGTAGGCCGACAGCGTCTGCTGCATCTGCAGCGGCGTGGCCCCGAGCGTGCGCGCGATGCCGTCGAACGCCGGCAGATAGGTGTCGATCGAAAACGGCCCGAGCGTGCCCAGGCCGGCGAGCATCAGCGCCAGCGTCCAGCGCGCGCCGCGCCACAGCGACGGTGCATCAGGATTCATCGAGACGGCGTCGCGTGGGCATGCAAGACATTGTGTGCGACGGTGAGCCCGCCTCATTTCTGCCGGCCGCTCGCCGACACGGCACCCGGTTCGAGGGGCCCGTCGGTGCTGCATGTGCCGCCGTAACCACTTGCCACCCATGCACACTGGCATCCGTGGCACAAGGGTTGCGTTGCCCCGTGCCCAACTTGAGAGTCTTGCATGCTGAACCTCCGCGCGTTTTTTCTGCCGCTGTTGTTTGCGCTCACGGCCTGTGGCGGTGGTGGCGGCGGCAAGCGACAGCCAGAGTTATGGCCTCGATGCGCGCGTCGCACCGAGCAGCGTGCAGATCCCGACGGGCGCGGGCGACAGCAGGCAACTGCGCGCCGTCAACGCGTTTCCGAATCTGAGCGTGCCTGGGCCGACTTACATCACTCATTCCGGCGACGGCACCAACCGCCTCTTCGTGCCCGAGCGCGGCGGCACGATCACCGTCTTCGCCAACGACCGCAATGCGACGCAGACGACGACCTTCCTCGACATCAGCTCGCGCGTGGACAGCAATGGTGGTGAGGCCGGGCTGATCGGCCTGGCGTTCGATCCGGCCTACAGGACCAACGGCTACTTCTACGTCAACTATGTGAACGTCACCGCGGGCCAACGCAAGGTGCGCATCTCGCGCTTCCGCGACACGAGCCGCGGCGCCAACACCGCCGCCGCGAGTTCCGAGAAGATCGTGCTCGAGATCGACCATGCCAACGGCTATCACTTCGGCGGCTGGCTCGGCTTCGGCCCCGACGGCATGCTCTACATCTCGCACGGCGACGGCGGCAACCAGACGAACGCCGGCGAAACCGCGACCTTGTTCGGCAAGGTGCTGCGCATCCGCGTCGATGCCAACACCGGCACCTACACCATTCCCAGCGACAACCCCTTCGGCAACGCCGTCTGGGCGCTGGGATTTCGCAACCCGTGGCGCTGCAGTTTCGATCGCGGTGGCAGCCACGATCTGTTTTGCGGCGACGTCGGCGAAGGCTCGCGCGAGGAGGTCAACCGCATCAAGAAGGGCCTCGACTACGGGTGGCCGGCCTTCGAAGGCTCGCAGCCGTTTTCGCCCAGCACCCGGCCGTATTCAGACTTCGAGCCGCCGCTGGTCCAGTACGACCACTCGGTCGGCGTGGCCGTCGTCGGCGGCTACGTCTATCGCGGCAGCGCGCTGCCGTCGCAGGTGGGGCGCTACTTCTACGCCGATGCCGGCGGCAGCGGCAACGTGTGGTCGATCCAGTTCGACGGTAGCGGCAACGTGGCCAGCAACACCGTGGCCGCCAGCGGCGCGAACATCGTCTATTCGATGGGCGAGGACGAGGCCGGCGAGATCTATGCCGCCTCGCAGCCCGGCATCATCTACCGGTTCGAAGCGGTCAACAGCCCGAGCACCGCGGTGACGATGCCGGCCACGTTGTCGGCCACCGGCCTGTTCAGCAATCTGGCGCCACTGACGCCGTCGCCCGGTGTCATCGACTACGAGGTCAATGCGCCGTTCTGGTCCGACGGCGCGCGCAAGCAGCGCTGGCTGGTCGTGCCCGCCGGCGCGACGATCGGCTTTGCCGCCGACGGGGCATGGTCTTTCCCGCTCGGCACGATCACCGTCAAGCACTTCGAGCTGCCGCTGCCCGGCGGCGGCACGACGCGCGTGGAGACGCGCGTCATGGTCAACCGCGCCGACGGCTGGACCGGCTACACCTACCGCTGGCGTGCCGACCAGAGCGACGCCGATCTGCTGACCACGGGCGCCACGGCCGCCTACGACAGCATCAACCCGGCCACCGGCGGCGCCACGCGCATCACCTGGACTTTTCCGAGCCAGGCGCAATGCATGAACTGCCATACCCAGGCCAGCGGCCGCGTGCTCGGCGTCAACACACTGCAGTTCAACCGTGACCACACCTACCAGAGCAGCGGCAGAGCCGACAACCAACTGCGCACCTTGAACCACATCGGCCTGTTCGGCGGCGACATCGGCTCGGCGGCGCAGTACGGCGCGATGCCCGACCCAAGCAGCACGCAGGCGTCGCTCGAAAGCCGCGCCAAGGCCTACCTGGAAAGCAACTGCGCGAACTGCCACCAGCCGGGCGGGCCGACATCGGTCAACATGGACCTGCGCTACGGCACCGCGGTGGCGGCGATGAACATCGTCGGTGTGGCCGCCGGCATTCCCACGGTGAGCGGCGCACTGCGCATCGCGCCGGGCAACCATGCCAACAGCGACCTGTGGCGGCGCGCCACCTCGACAACGTCAACGCGCATGCCGCCGCTGGGCTCGACGCTGGTCGACGAGCAAGGCCTGCAATCGCTCTCGGCGTGGATCGACTCGCTGCGCTGAAGAAAATGTGAAGCAAGCCGATAGGCCGGATTCTGTGCGGTGCGAACCTCTTGCGAGACCCCCACCGTGACCGCCATTCATCTGGGCCGTTCATCACTGAACGGCTCGGTGCCACCTACCCGCCGGCTCCGCGAGCCACCTCAATGCCGGCCTATTTGGTGTTGCTGCGCGTAGAGATTGCCCGTTTCACCCTTGGCGGGCTCTCGCTCACCAAGACTCGTCTCTGTTGCTCTGATCCTCACCTCGCGGTGGAGAGCCGTTAGCTCCTACGCTGCTCTGTGCAGTCCGGACCTTCCTCCAGTGCGCCCTTTCGGGCCTTGCACCAGCGGCGGTCTGGCTTGCTTCACGCGTGCATTATCGCGGCGCTTGCAGCGCCGCGATGCGCTCTTCGATCGGCGGGTGGCTCGAGAACAGCTTGGCGAAGCCGCTCGGCACGCCGGTGATGCCCATCGCCTGCACGCTCTTCGGCAGCTCGCCGGGCGGCAGGCCGCCGAGGCGGGCCAACGCGTGCTGCATCGGCACTGCATTGCCCATCAGGTCGGCTGAGCCGCGGTCGGCGCGGAACTCGCGTTGGCGCGAGAACCAGGCGACGATGATCGCGGCCAGCACGCCGAGCACGATGTCGAGCACGATGGTGGTGACGTAGTAGCCGATGCCGGGGCCGCTGCGGTCGTTGCGCAGCACGACCTTATCGACCACGTAGCCGATAGCACGCGACAGGAAGACAACGAAGGTGTTCATCACGCCCTGGATCAGCGTCATGGTCACCATGTCGCCGTTGGCGACGTGCGCGATCTCGTGGCCGATGACGGCTTCGACTTCGTCGCGGTTCATGCCCTGCAGCAGGCCGGTGGACACGGCGACGAGCGCCGAGTTCTTGAACGCGCCGGTCGCAAACGCGTTCGGCTCGCCCTCGTAGATCGCCACTTCGGGCATGCGGATGCCGGCCTTATCGGCAAAGCGCTTGACGGTGATGACGAGCCATTGGTGCGTGGCGTCGGCGGAGTCGTTGATGACCTGGGCGCCCGTGCTCCACTTGGCCACCGGCTTGCTGATGAGCAGCGAGATGATCGCGCCGCCGAAGCCCATGACGGCGGAGAACGCCAGCAGGCCCGGCAGGCTGAGGCCGTTGGCAGTGAGAAAGCGGTTCAAGCCGAAGATATTCACCACCAGCCCGAGCACGAGCATGACGGCGAGATTGGTGACGATGAACAGGACGATGCGTTTCATGGCGTCGATGACGCGGCGCGCGAAGGGCCCCGCAACGCGCAGGATGTTAGGGCTTTGTCGCGCCCTTCAAGACCGCCGGGCGAAAGACCTGAGGGTCTCCGTAGAACGCCGGGTCTTCGTTGGCCGGCCACCAGCCGGGGATGCCGAGCACCGGCAGCGGCAGGAAGGGCTTGGCGGCCCACTGCGCGGGTGTCAACACGAGCGGATCGGCCAGCAGGACATGCGCGGTCAGGCCCTTGCGCGGCGCGGTCGCCAGTTGTTCGACCAGCGCGTGGCCGAAGACCTCGAAGCCATGGCCATGCCACAGCGCGCGCTGGGTGACGAACAGCGCGTGCCAGTCGCGCGCGGCCAGCGCTTGCGCCAACCGCGGCGGCGCGTCGGGCCATAGCGCGCCGTTTTCGTCGAACAGCGTCAGCGCGTCGCGCAGCGCACCGCGCGTGGCGGCGATGCCGCGCGCTGCGATCTCGGTGGCCTGCAACTCATTCAGGCGTTGCTTGATCCGCGGATGTCGATGCCAGATCAGGCGATTGAAGTGGTCGTGCAGGTTGTCGCGCGTCGGCACGCAGCCGGTGCGGGCGATGAAGGCTTCGTAGGCTTCGCCATCAGGCAATGCGTCGGCGGCAACGAAACGCACCGGCGCCGGCTGCGAGCCCGCCTCGGCGAGCGGCGCGAGCCACGGCTGGCGCCAGTCGAGCGCCGTCGTCGTCACCGGGCCATGCGGCGCTGCACGTGGTTCGGCTGCTTCTCGGGCCGCAACTCGAACAGCTCGGGGAACTGGCCGAAGAGCTTGGTCGAGGAACCACTCCTCGACAGCAGTTGCGCATCGCGCAGCCTCTCGGCGGCCACGCGCAGCTCGACCGATTCGCCGGCCGCCAACGCGGGCAGCGCGTCGAAGATGGCCTGCGCCTTGTCCGGGATCGCCGCAACGACGGTCTTCTTCGCCGGCGCTTTTCTCGCTGCACGTTTCTTGGCGGGCGCCTTCACGGGTGCAGTGGCGCGTGCAGCGGCCTTGCGATGCGACATCACTTCGTAGTCGTCGTACACGCCGATCGTCTCGTCGCCGGTCTTGCCGTCCTGGCCGACACCGACGACGCGGCAGCCCTTCTCGCGCAGGCGCGAGACGAGCGGTGCGAAATCGGAATCCGACGAAGCGATGACCACGACTTGCGGACGCTCTGCGATCGCGAGATCGAGCGCATCGACCGCCAGCGCGATGTCGGTCGAGTTCTTGCCGGCTGCCAGGTTCACCATCGGTCGGATGCCCAGGCGTTTGAACGCCGCCTGGTGCTTGACCGCACTCTCGGCCGTGCAGTAGGCGCGCCGCACATGCGGGCCGCCGAAGTGCTGATGCACCCAGGGCACGGCCTGCTCGATGACGTCGAGCGAGACGTTGTCGGCGTCGATCAGCAGCATCACGCGATCTGTCGTCATTGAAATTTCCAGTTCAGGGTTTCGCCGCCGCGCAAGGGCTTGAGCGTGGCATCGCCGAAAGGCACGCTCTCGGGCACGGTCCACGGCTCGCGCTTCAACGTCACCTTGTCGCGGTTGCGCGGCAGGCCGTAGAAGTCCGGGCCGTTGAAGCTCGCGAACGCTTCCAACTTGTCGAGTGCATCCGCAGCTTCGAAGGCTTCGGCATACAGCTCCATCGCCGCCGGTGCCGTGTAGCAGCCCGCGCCGCAGACCGAGTTTTCTTTCAGCACGGCGGCGTGCGGCGCGCTGTCGGTGCCGAGGAAGAATTTGGAACTGCCGCTCGTGGCCGCCTGCACGAGCGCCTGGCGATGCACTTCGCGCTTCAACACCGGCAAGCAGTAGTAGTGCGGGCGCAGGCCGCCCTTGAAGAGGGCGTTGCGGTTGAAGAGCAAGTGGTGCGCGGTGATCGTCGCCGCGGTGTGCGCGTCGCTCGCCGCCACGTACTGCGCGGCCTCCTTCGTCGTGATGTGCTCGAAGACGACTTTCAATGCCGGGAAGTCGCGGCGCAGCGGCTGCATCACGCGCTCGATGAAAACGGCCTCGCGGTCGAAGACATCGACGTCGTTGTCGGTGACCTCGCCGTGCACGAGCAGCAGCAACCCCTGGCGCTGCATCGCTTCGAGCGTGGCGTAGGTCTTGCGGATGTCGGTGACACCGGCGTCGCTGTGGGTCGTCGCTCCGGCCGGATAGAGCTTGATGGCCACGACACCGGCGTCCTGCGCACGCCGGATCTCGTCGGGCGGCATCTTGTCGGTGAGGTAGAGCGTCATCAACGGTGTGAAGCGGGCGCCTTGCGGCAGCGCGGCCACGATGCGCTCGCGGTACGCCAGCGCCACGGCGGCAGTCGTCACCGGCGGCTTCAGATTGGGCATGACGATCGCCCGCGCGAACTGCGCCGCGGTGGCCGGCAGCACCGCCGCCATCGCCGCGCCGTCGCGCAGGTGCAGATGCCAGTCGTCGGGGCGGGTCAGGGTGAACGTCTCGGCCATCAGGCATTGTGCAGCCGGCGCTTGCGCCTCTTGTATATTTCGACTATTCTGGAAATATGGAAGAACAGAACGTCGTCGCTTCGCTGGCCGCGCTGGCCCAGCCGTTGCGGCTGAAGGTGTTCCGCGCCCTCGTCGTCGCCGGCCCGCGCGGCCTCACGCCCGGCGCGATGAGCGAAGGCGCCGGCGTGCCGTCGGCCACGCTGTCCTTCCACTTGAAGGAGCTGATGGCCAGCGGCCTCGTCACGCAGCAGCGCGACGGCCGCTTCCTGATCTACCGCGCCGATTTCGAGCGCATGAACGGCCTCTTGGCCTACCTCACCGAGAACTGCTGCGAAGGCAGCAACTGCTGCACCCCCAACCCCTCCAGGAGAAAAGCATGAGCAAGCGATTCCACGTTCACCTGCATGTCGCCGACCTCGAGCAAAACATCGGCTTCTACTCGAAGATGTTCGGCGCCGAACCCGCACGCCGCGAGATCGACTACGCCAAGTGGATGCTCGACGACCCGAAGCTGAACTTCGCGATTTCCACGCGCGGCGCGGCCACCGGCATCGATCACCTCGGCCTGCAGACCGATGACCCGGCCGAGCTGGCCGCGATGCGGGCGCAGGCCAAGGCGGCCGATCTGGCGATGGCCGTCGAGGGCAGCACCACCTGCTGCTACGCCAAGAGCGACAAGCACTGGATCACCGACCCGCAAGGCATTGCCTGGGAGCATTTCCACACGATGGCGCAGTCCATGACCTTCGGTGCGCCCGCCGTGAAGAGCGCTACCGCTTGCTGCCCGGCTCGCGCCGCCGATCCGCAGGCGGCCTGCTGCTGATGCACGTCCTCATCCTGTGCACGCACAACTCAGCGCGCAGCGT
Source organism: uncultured beta proteobacterium (assembly GCA_963816315.1). Taxonomy (GTDB): domain Bacteria; phylum Pseudomonadota; class Gammaproteobacteria; order Burkholderiales; family Burkholderiaceae_C; genus CADEEN01. The sequence continues at coordinate 109,511 of CAWFJZ010000026.1, read as the reverse complement.
GCTCGCCGAGGGCATGCTGAACCACTGGGCGAAAAAGCTCGGCCGCGATGTCGTCGCGCACAGCGCGGGCAGCGCGCCGAGCGGGCGGATCAACCCGTTCGCGCTCGAAGCGCTCGCTGCGGCCGGCGTCGAAGTGCTTGCGCCGCGCAGCAAAAGCTGGGACGAGTTTGCGGCGCCCGGTGCAGCGCCGCTGGCCGCCGTCATCACCGTCTGCGACAGCGCGGCCAAGGAAACCTGCCCGTACTTTCCCGGCGCCCCCGTGCAGGTGCATTGGGGCTATCCGGACCCGAGCCACGCCGAGGGCGGCGATGACGGCAAGCGACGTGCGTTCGATCTGACGCGACAGGCACTCGGCTACCGCATGCTGCAACTGCTGGCGCTGCCGATCGAGCGCATGGATGCGGCAACGTTGCGCGACGCCTTGCGCGCCATCGCCGCGACATGACGGCGCCGTTGCCGCGCCGGTTGTTGGCCGAAGGCGTCGGCACCCTGCTCCTGCTGGCGATCGTCATCGGCTCGGGCGTGATGGCCGAACGCCTGGCCGGCGGCAACGTGGCGGTTGCGCTGCTGGCCAACACGGCCGCGACCGTCGCCGGCCTGTGGGTGCTGATCGAACTCTTCGGCCCCGTCTCCGGCGCGCACTTCAACCCGGCCGTGTCGGCGGTGATGGCCTGGCGCGGCGCGCTCGCCCGCCGCGAACTCATGCCTTATGTCGCGGTGCAACTCATCGGCGCGATGCTCGGGGCGTGGCTCGCGCATGCGATGTTCGACATGACGATCGTGCAGTGGTCGAGCCACCAACGCACGGGCCTGGGTCAATGGGTCGCCGAGGCCGTTGCCACCGCCGGCCTGCTGCTGACGATCCTGCGCGCACCGAGCGCGCGCGTGGCGCCGCTGGTGGCGTCGTGGATCGGCGCGGCCTACTGGTTCACCGCCAGCACGTCTTTTGCCAACCCTGCGGCGGCGTTCGGTCGCATGTGGAGCGACTCGTTTGCCGGCATCGCACCGGCCAGCGTGCCGGCCTTCGTGTTGGCGCAAGTCGCAGGCGCCGCAGCCGGCGCCGTGCTGCATCACGCGCTGGGCGCTTCGGCGCGCGAAGCGCCGCGTTGAATGTCGCGCAAACAGGCCACGCACAGGCAACCCGCGTAGCGCTCGCGCAATGCGGCCAGCGTCGGTGCGTCGAGCGCCACGGCCTTGCAGGCGCACGGCGCCCTGAGGTCAGCGGCGCCACATGCGAAGTCACCACCGCAGCGCGGGCAGCGCGCGAGCTTCTCGTTCATTTGCGGCGTGCCTGGCCAGGAGACGCCGCGCGCTTGCCGAGCTTGCGTGGCGCAGGCGCGACGCGCCCGCGCGAGGCGTATTCCGGCCGAGGTTCATGCGCGGCATCGGCAAACGGGTTGACGATTTCGAGATCGCCGAAGCGCATGCCGGCCTGCATGTCTTCGCTGTAAAGCGCAGCGCAGCCGGCGTCGAGCGCGGCTTGCACGACGAGACCATCCCAATGCGAGAGCTGGTGGCGCTGCGCGAGCTGCAACCCGCGCACGACAAGAGAGGCATCGGCCGGCACCACGTGTTCGTCGGCCAGCGACTCGACGATGTCGAGTGCCTTTTCCTTCTTCAACAGCGCCGCGCGTTGCAGTGCGTTGTAGGCCTCGATCATCACCTGCGTGCTGAGCACGAACGAACCGGCGCCGATGTGTTGCTCCATCAAAGCCAGCGCCCGCCCCTGCTTGCGGCCGTCTCGCCGGTCGTGCGCATAGACGATGATGTTGGTGTCGAAGAATGCTCTCACTTGCGCCGGCGCCGGTCGAGCTCATCCATGCGTTCGGCGTACAGCGCCTCGCGGCCGGGCCAGGCAGGAGGCGACCCGGCGGGACGCAACTGCGCGCTGGCCACGCTGGCGCGCAGGCGCGCAATGCGGCGCTCGACATCCGCATCACGCCCTACGTACTGCTCGATCGCGCGGCGGCAGATTTCATTGACGCTGGTGCCGTCGTTCAGCGCCTTGATGCGCGCTTGCTTGAGCAGCGCGTCGTCGATGGCCAGGGTGAGGTTGGACATGGTCGCCTCCGTAGAACACGGAATCAGTGTAACACGGGTCCCGTGTCAGGGCCTCGCCCTAGGCCGCGCCCTGCACGTTGACGTACAGCGCGTACAACGAATGGCTCGCCGCCATGAACAGCCGGTTGCGCTTAGGCCCGCCGAAGCACAGGTTGGCGCAGCGCTCGGGCAAGTGGATGTGGCCGAGCGCCTTGCCCGCGGCGTCGAAGACGCGCACGCCGTCGAGCGGCTCGGAGGGCACGCGGCCGTTGCCGCCCCAGCCGCACCAGAGGTGGCCTTCGGCATCGATGGCGATGCCGTCGAGCGCGCCGCCGTCGGCCGCGTCGATGACCAGGCGCTTGTTCGTCAGCTCGCCGTTGGCGCCGACGCGGTAGGCCCACAGCCGCCGATGCGGCTCGGCGCGGCTCTCGACGACGTACAGCTCGGACTCGTCGGGCGAAAACGCCAGGCCGTTGGGGCCGGCGAGATCGGCCAGCACCTGCCGCAACTCGCCTGCCGGCGACAGGCGATAGACCGCATGCGGCAGTTCCTGCGCCGCGGGCTCGCCCTCCCAATGGCCGCCGATGCCGAAGCTCGGGTCGGTGAACCAGATGCTGCCGTCTTGCGCGCAGACGATGTCGTTGGGCGAGTTCAACCGCTTGCCGCCGACACGGTCGGCGAGCACGGTGATGCGGCCGTCGTACTCGGTGCGCGTGATGCGCCGCGTCAGGTGCTCGCACGAGACCAGGCGGCCGTCGCGGTCGCGGGTGTGGCCGTTGGCGTTGTTGGCTCGGTTCGCGGAAGACGCTGATCGCACCCGAGCAATCGTCCCAGCGCAGGATGCGGTTGTTGGGAATGTCGCTGAACAACAGGTAGCGGCCATCGCCGAACCACACCGGCCCTTCGGCCCAGCGAAACCCTGTGGCCAGTTGCTCGACATTGGCGCTGTACAGGCGCAGTGCAAAGAAGGCGTCGTCGAGGACTTCGATCGACGGGTCGGGATAGCGCAGTGGCGGTGTGAAGCTCATCGTGTCATTTGAACAAACCCGGCAACCACAGCGAGAACGCGGGAACGTAGGTGACGAGCGCCAGGCACAGGCCGAGCGCGCCGTAGAACGGCCAGATGCTTTTCATGACCTCGCCGACCGACACCCCGCCGATCGCGCAGCCGACGAACTGCACCGTGCCCACCGGCGGCGTGTTCAGGCCGAGCGCGCAGTTGATCAGCATCATCACGCCGAACTGCAGCGGGTCCATGCCGAACTGCTGCGCGATCGGCATGAAGATCGGCGTGCAGATCAGGATCGTCGGCGCCATGTCGAGGAAGGTGCCGAGCACGAACAGCAGGATGTTGATCATCAGGAAGATGACCCACGGTCTCGCCGGACATCGACTTCATCAGCTCGCCGGTCTTCTGCGGCACTTCGTAGAGCGCGAGGAAGTAGCCGAACGCGGCCGAGATGCCGATCAGCAGCAGCACGACGCCGGTGGTCTTGCAGGCCTTGGCACAGGCGGTGATGAAGTTGTGCCAACTCAGGCTGCGATAGACGAAGACCGTGATCAACAACGCCCAGGCCACCGCGATCGCCGCCGACTCGGTGGCGGTGAAGGCGCCCGACAGGATGCCGACGAGGATGATGACGACCACCAGCAGGCCCGGCAGCGAGGCGGCGAACGCGGTGAACACCGCGCCCCAGCCGGGGAAGGCACCGCGCGTCGCGTAGCCGCGCTTCCTCGCCACGTAGTAGGCGGCGCCGAGGTTGCACAGCGTGAGGATCAGCGCCGGCACCACGCCGGCCAGGATCAGCCCGAGCACGCTCACCGAGGCCAGGCCCGAGGTGGCGAGCGTGAACAGGATCAGGTTGTGCGAGGTCGGCATCAGCGCGCCGACGAGCGAAGCGTGGGTCGTGACGTTGACCGCGTAGTCGGCGTCGTAGCCCTCCTTCTTCATCAGTGGGATCATCACGCTGCCCATCGCGCTGACACGTCCGCCACCGGCGAGCCGACGATGCCGCCGAACAGCGTGCAGCCGAGCACGTTGCTCATGCCGAGGCCGCCGCGCACATGGCCGACCAGCGAGTTGGCGAAGCGCACGATGCGCTCGGCGATGCCGCCGTAGAGCATCAGCTCGCCGGCGAAAACGAAGAACGGAATGGCGAGGAAGCTGAACACCTGCATGCCGCCGACCATCTTCTGGAAGACGACGGCGAGCGGCAGCCCGGCGGCGAGGATGGTGGCGATCGACGACAGGCCGATCGCGAACGCGACCGGAACCCCAATGAGCAGCAGCAGCGTGAAGCTGACTGCGAGGACGGTCAGTTCCATGCCGGCACCACTTCCTTGCCCTGAATGTTGGCGATGATGTGTTCGATCGAGAACAGCACGATCAGCACGCCGGCGATGATCAGCGGCACGTAGTCGATGCCGTCGGTCACCGGCAGCATCGGCTTCTTCTCGTCCCACTTGGCCACGGCCCAGATCCAGCCGCCATAGACCATGAAGCCACCGAACAACGCAACCAGCGCGTGAATCAGGATTTCGATGCGTCGCTGCCAGGTCTCGGGCAGCAACGCGACCATCGACTCCAGCCCGATGTGGCCGGCGTCACGCACGCCGACCGCGAGGCCGAACGCGGTGACGAACAGCACCAGCAGCAGCGCCAGCGCTTCGGCCCAGGTCGGCGTGTCGTTCATGATGTAGCGGCCGAAGACCTGCCACTGCACGCACAGGATCACGCCGATCAAGCCGACGACGGCGAGCATCAGGCAGAGCTTGGACAGTCCGGCGCACAGGCGGGTGTACATGGCGAGCTCCCGAACGGATGGTGGAGGGGCTTTACTTGGTTTCTTGAGCAGCCTTGACCAGCCGCTTCATGTCCGGCGTGGTCATGAACTTCTCGTACACCGGCCCCATCACCGCCTGGAAGCTCTTCTTGTCCACCTCGACGATCTCGGCGCCCTGCGCCTTGACGTTGGCCAGCGACTTGGCTTCCTGCTCGTCCCACTTCTGGCGCTCGAAGGCCACGCTCTCCTTGGCCGCGGCGCGCACCATGGCCTGCTCTGCCGGCGGCAGCTTGTCGTAGATGATCTTGCTCATCACCAGGATTTCCGGCGCCATCGAGTGTTCGGTCTTCGAGTAGAACTTGACGGCCTCGACATGCTTGGCCGTGTCGAACGACGGGATGTTGTTCTCGGCCGCGTCGATCAGGCCGGTCTTGAGACCCGTATAGACCTCGCCATAGGGCATCGGCGAAGGATTGGCGCCCATCGCGCTGACCAGCGCCACCCACAGGTCGGATTGCTGCACGCGGATCTTCAAGCCCTTGGCGTCGGCCACGGTCTTGATCGGCTTCTTGGCGTAGATCGAGCGCGCGCCGCTGTCGTAGAAGGCCAGGCCGATGAAGCCGGCCGATTCGCAGCTCTTGAGGATCTCTTCGCCGACCGGGCCGTCGAGCGCCTTGCGCATCTGCGCGATGCTGTCGAACAGGAAGGGCATCGTCGGCACCTGCGTCAGCGGGCAGATCGGTTCATCGGGCCGACGTTGACGCGCGTCAGGTCGAGCGCGCCGATCTTGACCTGGTCGATCGTCTCCTTCTCGCTGCCGAGCGCGCCCTTGTTGAAGACCTTGATCTTGTGCTTGCCGCCGCTCTTGCTCTCGAGCAACTCGCTCATCTTCTTGACCGCCAACACCGTCGGGTAGTCGTCGGCGTTGTGCGTGTCGGCCGAGCGGAACTCGGTGGCTTGGGCGGCGCCAGCCAGCGCCATGGCAGCCGCTGCGGCCAGCAGAGTCTTGATCATCACTTTGTCTCCTCGAAAAATGGACCTTGGGTTACGAAAGCGCCGCCTTGGTATTGCGCGGCAAGTTGGGTGGTGTCGATGGTCGGCTGCCGCGCCTCGGCGGCGGCTCGGTACTTGTCCGAACTGTCCTGCGGCCGGTAGCCGAGGTGCTTGGCGCTCGTGTTGTCCCAGAACACGGTCGCGTTGTCGCTCATGCCGTAGATGACGCTGTGGCCGACGACCGGCGCGGTGAGCGCGGCGACGATCAGGCGCTCGGTGTCGTCGAAGCTCATCCAGGTGGCGAGCATGCGGCGGTCTTTGGGTTCGGCGAACGACGAGCCGATGCGCAGGCTCACGGTCTCGATGCCATGCTTGTCCCAATAGAGCTGCGCCAGGTTCTCGCCGAAGGCTTTGGACAGGCCGTAGAAGCCGTCGGGCCGCACCGGGTCTTGCGGCGACGATCACTTCGTCCTGCCGATAAAAGCCGGTGACGTGGTTGCTGCTCGCAAAGACGATGCGCTTGCACCTTGTTCGCACGCGCCGCTTCGTACAGGTTGACCATGCCGACGATGTTGCCGGCGAGGATCGACTCCCAGGTCTTCTCGGTGGACACGCCGCCCATGTGCACCACGGCGTCCACGTCCTTCAGCAGCGCATACATCTGCGCCTTGTCTTCGAGCGACGCCAGCACGATCTCTTCGCCCGCGCGCCGCATTGCCGAATGCCTTGCGGTGCGACAGGCGCAGCGTCTCGCAATAGGCCTTCAATCGCGGCCGCAGTTCCTGGCCGAGATTGCCCGCGGCGCCGGTGAGCAGCAGGCGTTTGTAGCGAATCGATGAGGCAGGGGTGGAGAGCATGTCAAAGGCAGCGCGTTGGGCTTGATCTGTGGCGGTGGATGCGGCAACATCAGGGCCGTTCGGGCAGTCATCAGTTGTCGTACAACCATGATTGCCGGAAGCCGACCGACCGTCAAGTGATTCGATTCAGGGTTTACACCGAGCCTCATGACCTCTCGCGCAGTACCCCCGTCCGCCCCCCGCCGCAGCCGCAATCTCGCGCTCGAAGTCGTCGATGCCATCGGCGACCGCATCCGCGACGGCCGCCTGGCGGCCGGCGACAAGCTGCCGACCGAGGCGGAAATCATGGCCGCCTTCGGCGTCAGCCGCACCGTCGTGCGCGAGGCGTTGTCCAAATTGCAGGCCGGAGGCCAGGTGCGCACGCGCCACGGCATCGGCACCTTCGTCGTCGGCGCCGGCGACGCGACGCCGTTTCGCATCTCGCCCGATCAACTGGCGACGCTGCAGGACGTGGTCGCGCTGCTCGAGTTGCGCATCGGCCTCGAGACCGAAGCGGCCGCCCTGGCTGCGCAGCGCCGCAGCGCGCAGAACCTGGGTGAAATGCGGGCCGCGCTCGACGAGTTTTCGGCCACCGTCGAGGCCGGCCGCGACGCCGTGGCGGCCGACGTGCGCTTTCACCTCGAGATCGCGCGGGCCACGCAGAACCCGCATTTCGCCGAGCTGATGGCCGCGCTGGGCGCCGGCATGATCCCGCGCGCCCGCCTCGATGCGCCGGTGGCGATGAACGCCGAGCGCCGCGACTACCTGCGCCGCGTCAACGCCGAGCACGAAAGCATCTTCGACGCCATCGCCGGGCAAGACAGCGAGGCCGCGCGCGCCGCGATGCGCACCCACCTGGCCAACAGCCGCGAGCGCCGGCGGCGGGCGCAGGTGCAGTCGCTGCGCAGCCCGGCCAAAGCCCGCAAGGCCGCTTGACAAGCCAAAGCCAAGTTGTACGATGACTGTCCGCAATGCCCGTTTTGTGCCGGCCTGTCCCCACTCATCCGACCTCCCCGCCGACTGCCATGAGCGCCACACCGACGATCGTCAAGCTTCAAGCCATCCCCGTCGCCGGCCGCGACGGCATGCTGATGAACCTGTCGGGCGCGCACGGGCCGTTCTTCACGCGCAACCTCGTCATCCTCACCGACAGTGACGGCCACACCGGCGTCGGCGAGGTGCCCGGTGGCGAGAAGATCCGGCAGACGCTCGAAGACGCGGCGCCGTTGGTGGTGGGCCAGCCCATCGGCAACGTGCAAGCCGTGCTGCGCGCGGTGCAGCAGCAATTCGCCGACCGCGACGCCGGCGGCCGAGGCCAACAAACCTTCGACCTGCGCACCACGATCCATGCCGTCACCGCGATCGAGTCGGCCCTGCTCGACCTGCTCGGCCAGCACCTGGGCGTGCCGGTGGCGGCGCTGCTCGGTGAAGGCCAGCAGCGCGAGTCGGTCGAGATGTTGGGCTACCTGTTCTATGTCGGCGACAGGAAGAAGACCGGGCTTGCCCTACCGCGAAGAAGCCGAACGCGACAACGACTGGTTCCGCGTCCGCCACGACGAAGCGATGACGCCCGAGGCCATCGTCCGCCAGGCCGAAGCCGCGCGCGAGCGCTATGGCTTCAACGACTTCAAGCTGAAAGGCGGCGTGCTGCGCGGCGAAGACGAATGCGAAGCCATCGTCGCGCTGCACGAGCGCTTTCCCGACGCGCGCATCACGCTCGACCCGAACGGCGGCTGGCTGCTCAAAGACGCCATCCGCCTGATGCGCGACATGCGCGGCGTCGTCGCCTACGCCGAAGACCCGTGCGGCGCCGAGGCCGGCTTCTCGGGCCGCGAAGTCATGGCCGAGTTCCGCCGCGCCACCGGCCTGCCGACGGCGACCAACATGATCGCCACCGACTGGCGGCAACTCACGCATGCCCTGTCTTTGCAGTCGGTCGATATCCCGCTGGCCGATCCGCACTTCTGGACGATGGCCGGCAGCGTGCGCGTAGCGCAGACCTGCCGCGATTGGGGCCTGACGTGGGGCTCGCATTCGAACAACCACTTCGACGTCTCGCTGGCGATGTTCACGCAGGTCGGCGCTGCGGCGCCGGGCAAGGTGACGGCGATCGACACGCACTGGATCTGGCAGGACGGGCAGCGGCTGACGAAGAACCCGCTGCAGATCGTCGGCGGCCATGTGCAGGTGCCGAAGAAGCCCGGGCTCGGCGTCGAGCTCGACATGGCCGAAGTCGAGAAGGCGCACCAGCTCTACCAACAACATGGCCTGGGTGCGCGTGACGACGCCACCGCGATGCAGTCCCTGATCCCGAACTGGACGTTCGACCCGAAGCGGCCGTGCATGGTGCGAACATGAACCACCCCCGAAGCGCCTTCGGCGCCTCCCCCTCAAGGGGGCACCGCCAGCGGCCTGGCAAAGCCAGTTCCGCGGCGGTCGCTCGGTTGCCCCTCTCGTCGCACGCATCGTTTGTGATGCGTAGCGTCGCGATCACTGATATCAAAGGACATCAACGATGAAACTCATCGCAAGTCTTCTCTGCGCCCTCGCCTGCGCCGTCTGTCTGCCCGCCGCAGCCCAAGACGCATGGCCCACCAAACCGGTCAAGCTGATCAGCCCGTTCCCGGCCGGCGGCACCAGCGACATCATGGCGCGCATGATTGCCGAGGCGCTCAGCAAGGAGCTCGGGCAGCAGTTCATCGTGGACAACATCGGCGGCGCCGGCGGCACCATCGGCACCCTGCGCGCCAAAGGCATGGCGCCCGATGGCTACACCCTCGTGCAGACGGGCGTGGGCCAGAACGCCGTCGCTCACGGCCTGGACCCGAAGCTCGGCTACGACAGCATGCGCGACTTCGTTCATCTCGCGCAGGTGCACTCGGGGCCGAACGTGCTCGTCGTCAATGCGAGCACGTCGTACAAGAGCTTCAAGGAGCTGGTGGATTACGTGCGCGCCAACCCGGGCAAACTGAACTACGGCTACACGCACGCCGCGTCGGGCCACATGGCGATGGAGCTGCTGAAGCAACGCGCCAGCGAATGCCCGCCGGGCACGAAGGACTGCAAGGGCTTCTTCATGGTCGGCATCCCGTACCGCGGCGGCGGGCCGATGATGCAAGACCTGCTCGGCGGCCAGATCCCGCTGATGTTCATCAACCAGGACACGGCCCTGCCGCATGTCAAGGCCGGCAAGCTGCGCGCGCTGGCGGTGACGAGCCTGCAGCGCAATCCTCTCTACCCCGACGTGCCGACGATCGCCGAGAGCGGGCTGCCCGGCTTCCAGGCACTGTCCTGGTCGGGCATGTCGGTGATCAAGGGCACGCCGCAACCGATCGTTGACAAGCTCGACGCGGCGCTGCGCAAGGTCATGACGTTGCCGGAGGTCAAGCAGCGGCTCGAATCGGTGGGCTTCGTCGTGCCGGCCCCGGGCGCCGCGCCTTACACCAAGTTCGTGCAGAGCGAGATCGATCTGTGGACCAAGGTCATCAAGACCGGCGGCATCAAGCCCGAGTGAGAACGTGGCGCCGCTGACGATCCGCATGCACGAGCGCGACAACGTCGCGATCGTTGCGAATGATGGCGGCCTGCCGCCGGGCGCTGTGCTGCCTTCCAGGCTCGTGCTGCGCGAGCGCGTGCCGCAGGGGCACAAGGTGGCGCTGGCCGACATCGCGGCCGATGCGCCGGTGCTGCGCTACGGCATCCCGATCGGCCATGCGATGCAAGCCATCGCGGCGGGTAGCTGGGTGCATGAGCGCTTGTTGAAGATGCCCGACGCGCGTGGCCTGGACGGCTTGCCGATCTCTACCGTCAAGCCGCCTGCGCTGCCCGCGCTCGACGGCCACACGTTCGAAGGTTTTCGCAACGCCGACGGCTCGGTCGGCACGCGCAACATCCTGGCCATCACGACGACGGTGCAATGCGTCGCCGGCGTGCTCGACTTCGCGGTGCAGCGCATCAAGGCCGAATTGCTGCCGAAGTTTCGCAACGTCGATGACGTGATCGGCCTCGAACACACCTACGGCTGCGGCGTCGCCATCGACGCGCCCGGCGCCGAGATCCCGATCCGCACGCTGCGCAACATCAGCCTGAATCCGAACTTCGGCGGCGAGGTGATGGTGGTCAGCCTCGGTTGCGAGAAGCTGCAGCCCGAGCGGCTGCTGCCGCCGGGAAGCTTCGCGATCGTCGATGAGCGCAACGTCGCCGACGTCGGCGCGAGCGAAGAAGCGCAGCTCGACGTGGTCTGTCTGCAGGACGACAAGCATGTCGGCTTCCTGTCGATGATCGAGTCGATCATGGCCACCGCCGAAGAACACCTCGAACGGCTCAATGCACGACAGCGCGAGACCGTGCCGGCCAGCGAGCTCGTCGTCGGCGTGCAGTGCGGCGGCAGCGACGCCTTCTCCGGCGTCACCGCCAACCCGGCGGTCGGCTTCTGCACCGACCTGCTGGTGCGCGCCGGTGCGTCCGTGATGTTCTCCGAAACGACCGAGGTCCGCGACGGCATCGACCAGTTGACCTCACGCGCTGCCACGCCCGAAGTCGCGCAGCGCATGATCGACGAGATGGCCTGGTACGACGCGTACCTCCAGCGCGGCAGCGTCGATCGCAGCGCCAACACGACGCCGGGCAACAAGAAGGGCGGCCTCTCGAACATCGTCGAGAAGGCGATGGGCTCGATCGTCAAGTCGGGCTCGGCGCCGATCTCGAACGTGCTCTCGCCCGGCGAGAAGCTGAAGCACAAGGGCCTGACCTACGCCGCCACCCCCGCCAGCGATTTCATCTGCGGCACGCTGCAACTCGCGGCCGGCATGAACCTGCACGTCTTCACCACCGGCCGCGGCACGCCGTACGGGCTGGCCGCCTGCCCTGTCATCAAGGTGGCGACGCGCAGCGACCTGGCGCGGCGCTGGCACGACCTGATGGACGTCAACGCCGGCACGATCGCCGATGGCACGGCGACGATCGAAGAGGTCGGCTGGGAGCTTTTCAGATTGATGCTCGACGTGGCCAGCGGCAGGAAAAAAACCTGGGCCGAGCAGTGGAAGCTGCACAACGCACTGGTGCTGTTCAACCCCGCACCCGTGACATGACACGAAGGGAAATGAAATGAGAGAAAACAAACTGCGCACGCTGTGGGCGCAAGGCAAACCCGCCATCAACGGCTGGCTCGCCATCCCCAACGGCTTCTCGGCCGAAGTGATGGGCGCTGCAAGGCTGGGACACGCTGACGATCGACATGCAGCATGGCCTAATCGACGAGGCCGCATTGCTCACCATGCTGCAGGCCCTGCACTCCACGCCGGCGATGCCGGTCGTGCGCGCGCCGTGGCTCGACCCGGCGCCGCTGATGAAGATCCTCGACGCTGGTGCGCAGGCCCTGATCTGCCCGATGGTCAACACGCGCGAGGACGCGCAGCGCCTCGTCGCCTACACGCACTACGCGCCGCGCGGCGGGCGCAGCTTCGGGCCGGTGCGTGCCGGGCTCGTGCACGGCGCCGATTACGCCACTGCGGCGAACGACAATGTGGTGGTTTTCGCGATGATCGAAACGGCGCAGGCGCTCGACAATCTGGACGCGATCTGCTCGGTCGAGGGGTTCGACGCGGTCTATATCGGCCCGTCGGACCTGTCCTTGTCGCTGGGCTGCACGCCGGTGTTCGACGATGTCGATCCTCCGGTCGCGCAGGCCATCGACCACATCCTCGCCCGGGCCAAGGCGCATGGCCTGCGCGCGGGGGTGCACAACGGCCGCACCGACGTGGCCCGCGCGCGCATCGCCAAGGGGTTCGATTTCGTCACCATCAGCTCGGACGCGCGCATCCTCATCGCCGGCTCGCAGCAAATCGTCAAGGAGATGAAAGCATCATGAAGCTCGGTTGGATCGGTCTCGGAATCATGGGCGCGCCGATGGCGGGCCACTTGCGTGCCGCTGGGCATGAGCTGTTCGTCAACACGCGCAGCGCGGTGCCGAAGGCATTGCAGGACGCCGGCGCGGTGGCGTGCGCGTCACCCGCCGAAGTGACGAAAAAAGCCGACGTGATTTTCACGATGGTGCCCGACACGCCCGACGTGCAGAAGGTGCTGTTCGGCGACAACGGCATCGCGTCTGCTCTCGGCAAAGGCAAGACCGTGATCGACATGAGCTCGATCTCGCCGATCGAGACCAAGGAATTCGCCAAGCAGGTCGAAGCCACCGGCGCCGACTGGCTCGACGCGCCGGTGTCCGGCGGCGAGGTCGGCGCGAAAGCCGCGTCGCTGACGATCATGGTCGGCGGCAAGGACGAGGTCTTCGCCCGCCTGCAGCCGCTACTGGCGCTGATGGGCAAGAACATCACGCACGTCGGCCCGGCCGGCGCGGGGCAGATCACCAAGGTGGCCAATCAGGTCATCGTTGCGCTCAACATCGCCGCGGTGGCCGAGGCACTCGTCTTCGCCAGCAAGGCCGGCGCCGACCCGGCGCGCGTGCGCCAGGCGCTGATGGGCGGCTTTGCATCGAGCCGCGTGCTCGAAGTGCACGGCGAACGCATGATCAAGCGCACCTTCAACCCGGGCTTTCGCATCAAGCTGCACCAGAAGGACCTGAACCTCGCGCTGCAAGGCGCACGCGCGCTCGGCGTGGCGCTGCCGAACACGGCGATGACGGCGCAATTGATGCAGGCCTGCGCCGCGGCCGGTTTGGCGGACATGGACCACTCGGCGCTGGTGCAGGCGTTGGAAGGGATGGCGCAGCACGCGGTGGCGGGTGGCGGCAGCTGACGGCGTGCGCTCGACCCAGAGCCGCCATCGCTCCCCTCAGCGAAGGCAGTCACTCATGCGGGATCAGGCGCGTGCGGCACGCACAGGGGCAAGGGAGCGCTGGGTGAGCCATGGTTCGGCCGCATTTCCCGGCCAAGGAACTGCAAAGGACCGTGGTGAAAAGCAGCCGGGATGCGGAGTTCGATCCGAAAGTGGCAAACATGATCCGTCTCTTGCTCGCACTCGTCGGCGATCAAAATCATCGACGCTTCGCAGGGACCGCAGCTGAGGTGAATCAAGAAAGCATCAAACGTCTGCGCCGCCTCGACGGCGCCGGCCCGCGCTCCACCTGCTAACCCAAGGCCGATCGTTTCATCAGGGCCACACCAGCGCGCAGCACGACAAGCGCTGGCTTGCGCGCGAGACGCGCGCCATTGACGGCGCGCAATCCGTTGGGCAACCCGCCATGGCACGCTCGGCCGCACGATGACGCGCATCGAGCTCGCCATCGCGTTCGATTCGACGGTTCGCCCAAGGAACAAGATGAAAAAGCTCCTCGTGTCGATGCTGGGCTCGCTCTTGGTCGCGGCTTGCGGCGGTGGTGGCTCGACGGCCGAAGAGGCAGCAGCCGCGCCCAGCCAGTCGGCTTCCTCGGACGGCGTCAGCCTCGATGCCGCTGACGCCGCCGGCCAAGGCAGGGCACGCGCGCTGGCGGAGCCAGGCGAAGTCTGGACCTTCATCGCCAACGAGTACGAGTCGTTCCAGATCAACGGCACGCAGACGGTGCGCTACGGCCAGGGCACGATGTGGGTGCAGCGCAGCGTCTCCGGCAGCGGCCAGTGCAGCAACGAGTTCTTCGGCTCCGACCCGGCGTTCCTGGTGGTCAAGCGCTGCGAAGTGTTGAGCAGCGCGCCGCCGCCGCCGCCGGCCGAAGTCTGGAGCTTCATCGCCAACGAGTACGAGTCATTCCAGGTCAACGGCACGCAGACAGTGCGCTATGGCCAAGGCACGAAGTGGGTGCAGCGCAGCGTCACCGGCAGCGGCCGGTGCAGCAACGAGTTCTTCGGCTCCGACCCGGCGTTCCTGGTGGTCAAGCGCTGCGAGGTGTTGAGCGGCGCGCCGCCACCGCCACCGCCGCCACCGCCGCCGCCGCCGCCGCCGCCGCCGGCCGAAGTCTGGAGCTTCATCGCCAACGAGTACGAGTCATTCCAGGTCAACGGCACGCAGACAGTGCGCTATGGCCAAGACACGAAGTGGGTGCAGCGCAGCGTCACCGGCAGCGGCCAGTGCAGCAACGAGTTCTTCGGCTCCGACCCGGCGTTCCTGGTGGTCAAGCGCTGCGAGGTGCTGGCCACGGCGCCGCCGCCGGTCAACACGGCCAACGACGGATCGCCGCTGGGCACCAACCTCGGCGGGCTCAGCTACTTCTCCACGCAGGTGCCTTTCATCGATCAGTTCAAGAGCTCGGCGCCCTGGGTCTCCGGCAACACCACCGAGTGGGACGACGGACGCAGCATCGATCTCGACAGCAACGGCTGGGTGCGGTCGCTGCAACCGGGCCAGATCGCGCGCACGCTGATGCTGGTGCGCAAAGGTGTGTACCCCACCGGCAAATACGTGGTGCTGTACGAGGGCGACGGAACCTTGGAGTACGTGTTCGGCTGGCGCAAGTTGGCCGCCGAGTCGTCGCCCGGCCGTGACGTCGTCGAGGCCGGCACGCCCGATGGCAACTTCGCCATGTTCATCACGCGCACGAACCCGTCGAACCCCGTGCGCAACATCCGCGTCCTGCTGCCCGGCGGCGTGTGCGGCAGCGACGCCTTCGTGCACGCAGCGACGCCTTCAGAGTGCCCGGCCGGCAACTTCCGCAGCTTCGAGCAGGTGCACTCGACGCTGTACTTCAATCCGCTGTTCCTCGAGCGCTCGCGCAAGTACAAGGTGCTGCGCTACATGGACTGGATGGAAACCAACTTCGACATCCAGAACGGCACCTGGGCCGACCGCCCCCAGCTGACCGACGCGCGCTGGAACGACCAGGGCGGCGTGCCGCTCGAGGTGATGATCGAGCTGGCCAACCGGCTCAATGCCTACCCGTGGTTCAACATCCCGCATCGGGCCAACGACGACTACGTGCGCACCTTCGCGCAGATGGTGCGCGACCGCCTCGGCCCCTCGCTGAAGACGTACATCGAGTACTCCAACGAGACCTGGAACCCGGAAGTGCCCGCGGGCACCTACGCCGAACAGCAGGCGCAGGCGCTGGGCATCGCGGTGCCCGGCGATCTCTATACCTCGCGCATCCACTACCACTCGCGGCGCGCACCGCAAATCTTCGACATCTGGTCCTCGGTATTCGGTGGCAACTCGCGGCTGGTGCGCGTGCTCGGCGGCCAAGCGGAAAGCCCCTACCTCAACGAGGTGGTGACCAGCTTCGAAAAAGCCCACCTGAAAGCCGACGCGCTCGGCATCAACGCCTATTTCTACTTCAGCGACCTCAACACCGACGCCGACGCCGCGCGCTTCATCGCGCTGACCAATGCGCAGGCGTTCCAGGAGATCCGGACCAAGGCGCTGGCCGGGCTGGTGAGCAACGTGAACACGGCGGTCACGATCGTGACCAGGTACAACCTCAAGCTGGTCGCGTTCGAGAGCGGCAACAGCCTGTGGCCGCCGTTCGCGTTGCGCAACAACACCGAGCTGATCGCCAAGCTCGATTCGATTCAGCGCGATCCGGAGATGAAGTCAATCTACACGCAGTTCCTGAACGACTGGTTCAATGCCGGCGGTCATCTGCTGACGCACTTCGCCGACATCTCGGGCTACTCCGGCTCAGGAGGCTGGTTCGGCTCGCTCGAGCATGTGGCCCAGCCGCGCGAGCAGGCGCCCAAGTTCGACGCGCTGATGACCTTCATCGAGAACAACCGCAACCTGATCACGCCGTAGCCTGTCCCGCGAGCAGGCTAAAGCAGTGCTTGCACCAACAAGGCGGCCAGCGCGCAAGCGCCGAACTGCAACGCGGCAGCAGCCCAGCTGCTGCGTGGGTCCAGCCCCAAGCGTGTGAAGGCGACCGACAACCACATCACGGCCAACAGACTGGCAAAGTCGGCACGGCTCAACCCCGGATCGACACGCGCGGCGATGCCGCAGAGCAGCAGCCACAGGCCGACGGCCATGATGCTGGCCGACGTGAACGCCCAAAAACCGGGCCAACGCAATTCAACTCCCTGCGCTTTCAACACAGCATTCCCTTGATGGATCAACGACGTGTGCATTGGGCCGGGTTCATGGCCTCGGGACGCACGGTCGTCGGCATCGATTGTGGGAAAGTGACGGAAAACTGAGGCAGGTTGCAAGACCGACGCATCCTGCACGTGCAACCGTTCGAAGCGGCTGCGGGCGCCCGGCGTCGCATTGTTCTTGGCCGCGGCGGCTGCTATCGTCTTTCCACCGATCACGACGAGCCTTCGAACGTATGTCACAGCGCCTCGCATCCTGCAGTTGCGGTCAGCTCACAGCCGAAGTCGTCGGCGAGCCCGTACGCGTCTCCATCTGCCACTGCCTGGCCTGCCAGCGCAGGACGGGCAGCGTCTTCGGCCAGCAGGCCCGGTTTCGTCGCGAGAACGTGTCGCTGTCGGGCGCCTCAACCGAGTACGTGCGGGTCGGTGACGAAGGCTCGCGCGCCAGATTCCACTTCTGCCCCCGCTGCGGCTCGACGGTGTACTACGAGCTCGAAGGGTTGGAGGAGTACCTTGCGATCCCTGTCGGAGCGTTCGCCGATCCGAGCTTTCCGGCGCCGAGCATCTCCGTTTACGAGGAGCGAATGCACGGTTGGGTCGTCCCGCCAGCGGACGCGCAGCACATCCCCTGAGCGGACAGGCAGCGGGCCGCATTCAGCGTGCTCCCGAGGCTCAGCGCGCCGAACTGATCACCCGCTCCTGGCCGCACCTGAGAGCCTCACCAGCGCCGGGCGATGACTGCCATGGCGACAGAAGGAACGCTCAGCGCCGACGTGTGACCGTTCCCTTCATTCATATCGAGATCGTTCAAGTCAACGCGTCGAATCGCGAGCTCGACCCGTAGGGTGAGCTCGACGCCGCGTGTTCGAACGTCAGCAACGCGGCCGCACTGCTTGCCTGGCACGGTCTGCCTTTTCAGCGACGACTGCATCCACGCCGAAGAACCAACCGCCGGTTTGCCTCTACCGAAGACGTAGGAGGGTAGTGAAGTCACTACTGCGGGACAACATTGCACACAAATCCCAGCCGATCGACGAAAGCCCCGGACTTTCCGTAGATTCCGGTTCCCCATTCAAAATTGGGGCAAGAGTACCGCTGATTCCCAGTAGTGGTACCAGCGAAATGCGCCGGTACAACGTCATACCATTTGCCGGATTTTAGATCCTAGGCACGTCATGCGGACATGTTTCACAATTTTGCTGTCGCCCCACGGGCCCGTGTATACATGAAAATGTCGCACCGCGTAACCAGGTTTGCAGGCAATCTTCTGATAGCCACCCCCGCCGCCGCCCCTATATGGTGTCGGCTCGTATGCCCTCCCCGACCACTCATTTCCCTGCTCGTTGAGAGCGATGCAAATGGGCACAATAGCGTCGAGAGCCTTTCCACTTCTCATGTTGAACCCGATGATGACGTCCCTTACTTTTACCACTCCCTCGCCTGCACGGGCACGGCATTCCGATCTGAACTCCGAGCCGCCGTCGCCCCCGCTATCGCCCCTGTCGCCAGCATGGCTTTGCGTCATAAACGCGAATAGAGTTAGTGCGCTGGCTGCGACAAGAATGTCGCGCGCGATTGATTTGTCGAGTTCTTTTCTAGCGACCTTTACTCTCATGACAGTCTCCAATTTGTGTTTGCGAACGATCCCGCTGGTGCGCTGCGCCCTTAGCTGGGCCCGATGAAAGCCTCTGCCGACTCCATCGCGCTGAACGCGAAACTCATGGCGCGGAGCCCACGCCTGATCTCGATCGGACCTTCCAATACGAAGTGGCTCTCGAAGAGGGTGCCGGTTGTCCAGTAGTCGGATCGATGCCGCCGCCGATCGGGAAAGGACGGTCGCCGTACCAGTAGCGCAGGATGCGGCCATCGTGAGTGAACGCGTACAACACGCCGTCGGCCGCCGCGATCACGTCGAGAAAGCGATCAAAGCCGTCGCCGATCTTCCTGGAGTTCTCCCATTCAAACGTGCCCACGAGATAGCCCGTATGATCGTGGCGCGTGAGCTGCCATCAGGCGCAATGGTGTAGATCACGCCCTGCCGCCCGAAAAGACCTTCCGAAAGCCTGTCCAGCCCGATCGGCCTCCTGTGGGGGCGCCCATGCGTTGCGACCGGTGATTGCCCCGTCGTGTCGATTCCAGACTAGCTCGCCGCTCGGCTTGATACCGTAGATGATGGACTCGCCGCCGGGAAATACGGTTTCGTAGGCATTCCAGTCGTGCGCCAGAACGGTCTCACCCCGCCACTGAGCCGCGCCGCTGAAGTGTCCTTCATGGCCACGCCAGACGAAGCGCCCGGAAGGTTCGATGTTGTACATCGCTCGACCGCCGCCGTTGAAGACCGCTCGTTGGCCGCTCCAGCCCTCGCCGACCTCCACGGGCCCTTCCCAATGCGTCGATCCGCCGGGCGTTGCGGCTTCGAAGTTCTTGTACCAGTTCAGCTTGCCGTTGATGTGAACAACATAGAAAGTCGCTGGCTTGTGCGTCGGCCCCGTCGGGAAGACGCCGATGAACTGTTGTCGGAGGGTTCCCGTCCGCGACAGTCGTTCCAACGTGTCGGCCATCAAGAGAAGATGCTCAACGCCTGCGACGCTCTCGGCATTGAGCTCCAATTCAGGGACGCCGTGCAACGTCGGATCGACCGTACAGAGTGCGTTCTCCTCTGCCATCACGAGATCGAACCCGTCGCCGCTCTCGCGCCTTCCGGTCATCCAGTTCCGTACTTCGAAGAAGAACCTGCAAACGCCATTCTGGGCGTGCTTGTCGCTTGCTAGAGGCATACCGCGGATACGCCACTTAATGTTCTCAGTGATCGTTCGCGGGGTAGAGTCTGGTGATGGCGCGTACTTGTCGAAGAAAGGCCGTACCGAAACCGCAGCGAGATGGCGCGCGATTCGGTTTTGATCGTCATCAAGACGCTCTCGTGCACCGAAGCGCACGACCTTCTCACGCACCGCAAACCAAGAAAGGAGTGCTGACACATACACCGGCAATGTCGGCCAGCTCTTGAACCGAAGCGGTGCCTGTCTCAAGGCACCCTGCCCATCAACCACCACATCCGTCCATCGCCACAAATCGAAGTCGCTACGCAAGAACTTGTCTGCCGTAATGCCCGCTCTGTTTGCTAGGCTGACTGCTCGTTCCAGATCGCCGCCAAGCGCTGCCGCGTCAATATTGGCGAGCCGAATTTCGTCCGCTAGGTCATTGATAGCGCGCGTGATCTGTCGGTTTGTTTCTGCCGCCTCCTGGCCGACCAATTCCTCCATACGCTCATCAATCCGCTGCAGCGCATTGCGGATGACGGTAATCTGAGCCTGTAGCTGTTTCAACGCCTGAGATGTTGACTCGTCCCCAGTCATAAGATCGATGAACGCGACGACGAGACCAACTGCTGCTGCTAAACCGCCCGTCAACACAGCCCCTACCGCAAATCCGACACTAGCGGCCGTCGCTGCGGACTCAAATATTTTGTCCATCTCCTCTGCAGCCGTGAGCGCAATCTTCAACCCATCCTCACCCAATTTCCCCGACTCAGCCACAATTACCTCCAACACTTGGTCGAGATGACCGTCCGCGCGCGGTCACCGCGAACTCCTATTGGGCATCGAACAAGCTGGTCAACATCAAGCACACGGGGTATCAACGACCACGCTCGAATATTGAAGAAAGACGGCGATGGTTTCGTCACGATCATGTTGATCTCCTGGACCAGATTTGGTGAGTCTTACTCAATCAAAGGCACGTTGATGACGGCAGCTCGGCAAACTGCCAGGCCTGCTTATCAATACGGGCCGGAGTGCCTGATCCGGACATCACCGTGGCGTGGGAGG
The DNA here is from genome assembly GCA_963816315.1 of uncultured beta proteobacterium. Classification (GTDB taxonomy): domain Bacteria; phylum Pseudomonadota; class Gammaproteobacteria; order Burkholderiales; family Burkholderiaceae_C; genus CADEEN01. Next base: position 89,061 of record CAWFJZ010000026.1, on the reverse strand, counting down.
GCGTCTGCGCGTGTCGCGGATTGCGCCTTCCGTTGGGGTTGACGTAGCGCTGCGATCTGAAGGAAGGAGGCGGACAGAAGCATGAGCCTGACTGTCGGTGCGTCCGCCATGCGCCGACCGTGTCCGGTTGGACGCCTGAGTTGCGTACTTGCTGATGAGGACCTCACCGGGGGCCTCAGGAGAAGTCAGCATGAGCCGTTTTGCCCACCACGCCCGTTCGCACGCTGCCGACTGCGACCTGAGCTTTGAACAGATGGACCTGCCAGTAGGCTGTCTGCTCCGGCATAACGGCGAAGTCGTCGCGCGCGGTCTCGCACAGCTCCTGCGTGGCACTGCCTTGCGCGAGGGCCGGATGCGTTGGCACGTCGGAGAACGCCGCGACCACCGCGAGTGACACTGCAACGCCCCACAACATTGCGGGGCCCGCAATGAAGCGCTCATCCAGCGCAACTGCACGGTGGCGTCAAGATGGGTTGTCCGGACGCGTACGAAACCGCAACCTCTATACCGGGTGTTCACAGCCTTCAGCGCATCGATCCGCGCGATCGCCAGGGCCATCAGCGACCGCTGGCGACTTATGCGCACCAGCGGGTTGCCGAGGCCGATTGCGAGAGCGCGTCCGCGAAGTGATCGTTGAATCTCGGGTCCGACCCATAGCACGCGTTCGACCTTCGCTGACGAGCGTTCACTTTGCAGCGGGTGCTTTCAGTGATGGCCGCACCCGTGAACTCACGGTCTCGGCATATTTCGGACATCCACGCGCGAGCAACCTGTCGGGCTCGACGTCCGGTTTCAAGACGGTGCCATTTGCGGGCTTAGCGGCGCGCCGCGCCGATGCCGCTGGACTCGATGGTGACGGCGCGCAGCGCCTTGCGCAGCGGCGAGCCTTCGTGAGCCCCTGCGAGCAGTTCCGCTGCACGGTCGCGCTCGGCGCGCGCGGCTGCCGTGTCGCCGCGGATGGCCAGGGCCTGCCCGTAGGCGATGCGCGCCTGCGCTTCGTCTTGCGGGCTGCGCCGCATTTGCTGCGTCCCTTGCACACGTGCCAATAGACAGGCAAGCCACGCCGAACGCGACGTCGAAAACGCCCTGCTGCAAGGCTGCGAGCGCACGGAGATCGGCGGCGCGCCAGCGCGTCCAGTCGGTCGCCGATTCCTCGGGCGCCTGCCATTGCTCCAGCAGCGCATCGACCGTTTCGGAGCGCCCGGAAGCGAGTTCGATCTCGGCTTCGACTAGGCGTCACTCTTCAGCGTGCGCTGATGTCCCGCGCGGTGTTGTTCCTCCAGCGCCCGCGCTGCGGAGAACTAGACGAGCGCTGCATCGTGCCGCCCTTGGCCGACGCAATTCTCGCCGATGCCATCTTCGCCAGCGCCAGGCTGTAGGACGTCAGGCCCGGCCGTTCGCGCCAGGGCGGCCACGGCGGCTCGTGCGCGCTCTAGGTCCCCCTGGGCGAGGCACAGGTCCGCCTGCGTCGCCAATGCCACTTCGAAGGCCGACTCGGCTTAGATCGCCGGAGCGCTTTCGAGATCAACGTTTGCGCCATCGAGCACCGTCTTCGCCCGGAGAAAGTCGCCGAGGCCGAACAGTGCACGCGTCTCGTGGAGCCGGTAAACGCTCGCGTTGAGTGTTTCGGCTCCGAACTGCTTGAGTTGCAACTGCCTTGCCTTGCGCAGCGGTTGCAGCGCTTCCTCGTAGTGCCGCAACTGGAGGAGCACGTAGCCGTGGCCCATCTCCAGTCCCACGGCCGCGTCCTCGGCTAGCGAAGTGCTGCGGTCGTGCAGCGCGCGAAAGTTCTTTGACCTGCTCCAGTGGCGCAACGTCATCGCCGACCAGGTGCTGGTAAAGGAGCAGGTCACTTCTGATGTCGGCGTAGGTGGAGGGCCGCAGCGTCAGGTCAGGTTCCAGCAGCTGCCGTGCGGTCTGAGCCGCGGCGATCGCGTCGCGCAACCGGCCGACGCTTTCGTGGCTGCGCGCTGCCTGGCGCCATAGGCCGGCGCGCATTAAGCGCGCGGAAACGCTGTCATCGCCTGCTAGCCGTGCAAGCGCGGACTGCAGCTCTCCTTGCGCCTGCGAGTGCTGGTCCAACCGGTAGTGCGACCTTGCGACCTCGAGCTGAGCCGCGGCGATTGACATCGGGGTGTTGCCGGCGCGTTCGAACTGCGTGATCGACTTGAGCCTGAAGTCCAGCGCATCGCGGGCCTCCTCCAGACGCGCCAGCAGATCGCCGGTGTTGGCGTACAGCTCGCCCAGGGTCTTGGGCTTGTCCTGCAACTGCGGCGCGGCGAGCGCGATCTCCTTGCGCACCGCATCGGTCAGGACCCGGCGGCCCTCTGCCGCCGTAAAGCCCGGATCGGCGGCGGTGCGAGCGAACACGCCCTGCATGAATCGGCTGATGTCTCCCGACGCCACCAGTTCGGCTTCGGCGCGTCGCGCCTGCAGCTGCGCCTGCTGCGACTGCCACAGCGCCACGCCGAGCCCTATGCCCATTGCCGACACCACCGCGAAGCCGGCGGCCACTGGCACGCGATGGCGGCGCAAGAATCGGCGCGCCCGATAGGCGCGGCTCTCCGGGCGCGCCAGCACCGGAAAGCCCTGCAGGTGGCGCTCAAAATCGTCGGCCAGCGCTGTCATCGTCGGATACCGATCGGCCGGCGACTTCTTCAATGCCTTGTTCAGGATCGCGTCGAGGTCGCCGCGCAGCCGCTTCTTCAGCGCCGGCTCTGCCGCGGAGTCGCTGGCGCGCGGCAGGTCGATGCCGGTGATCGACTCTTCCAGCTCGGCGGCGCTGCCGCGTTTCAGGCGGTAGGGGCGCTGGCTGGAGAGCAGCTCATAGGCAACGACCCCCAGGCTGTACACGTCGCTCGCGGTGCCGAGCGGCGCGCCGGCGATCTGCTCCGGGCTGGCGTAGTCCAGCGTGAGCGCGCGGCCGGCGCGCTGCGTCAGGCCGGTTTCTTGCACCTGATCGCCTTCCATCAACTTGGCGATCCCGAAGTCGAGCAGCCGCACTTGGCCGTCGGCAGTGACGAGGATGTTGCCGGGCTTCAGGTCGCGGTGAATCACGAGCCGGCTGTGCGCGTGCGCAACCGCCTTGCAGACCTGCAGCAGCAACCCGATGCGTTCGCGCACCGGCAACCCTACGCTCGCGGCAATATGCGTCGAGCGGTCGGCCCTCGACCCACTCCATCGCGAAGTACGGACGGCCCAACGCATCGACGCCGGCGTCGTACAGACGCGCGATATTCGTGTGCTCGAGAGCGGCGCAGGATGTTGCGCTCGCGCGCCAGCCGCTCGGCCAGCTGCCGAGCCCCACGAGAGGCGCGGCAGCTTCAACGCCACGCGGCGCTTAGCTGGCCGTCGGCCCGGTCGGCCATCCAGACCGCACCCATGCCGCCGACGGCCGAGCTCCGACACCAGCCGATACGGGCCAACTAGCAGGCCGGGCGCTGGCTCATCGGCAGGTGCGACGGCCTGCATCACGGCGTCGGCCAGCCGCGGCAGGGTGGCCGAGGAAGCCGCTGGATTCGCCTGCGTGCGTGCGTCGCCAGCAGTTGGCGCAGAGTGGTCTTCAACCAGCGCGCCCGGGCCGTCAAGCGCCTCGAGCCAGCGAGCCCGGTCGGCATGGCTCAGCGCAAGCGCCTCATCGAGCAGCGCATCGATCTCGCCCCAGTCCGCCCGTAGAGAATCAAGGTGGGTCATGTCGGGGCCATCCTAGAGATGCGACCATCGGGTGGGAAGTGGTCCATGCCGAGCAGGAGGGTCATGTCATCTACTCACGATGCCGGGTAACCCAGAGTCTGGAGTCCCTGTTCGCGGCCAGTGGAAGCTTGCCGCTGGCCCGCACTCCGCACCGTGGAAAGCCGGTGTGATCGACACGCTGTCAATGAACGGCCGCTCCCCAGTGCAGGTGACGACTGTCGCGTGAGACGACGAACGGCCGTTTCAACAATAGCTGTCGTTCATCCGCTGAAGCTGACCGGCAGCAGCCAGTCTGAAGGGAGCGCTCGACCGGCGGCGATGACGGTTCCTTGATGGCCGTTCAGCGACGCACGCGACTCCCCGCCCGAGTGTTCACTGCCCTCACATCGCGGACGCTCGGCGCGCTGAATCGACTCGTTCCCAGGCAGTAGAAGCGATCGTTATATGGGCAGACCCAATTGATCCCTTGGCGGCCGTCCGCACACCGCCGACGGACGCCATCGCCCGCCCCTCCCATCAGCGCATCAAAAACGCCAACATCCGTTCAGCCAACCGCCCATACGGCGGCGCGAGCAGGCTGACGCTCGACAGCCGCGACTGATGAAAGATCGGCCGCAGCTTGGAGAAGGTCTCGAACCCTTCGCGGCCGTGGTAGTGGCCCATGCCGGAGTCGCCGATGCCGCCGAACGGCAGGTCGTGCTGGCCGACGTGGAACAGCGCGTCGTTGATCGACACGCCGCCCGACATCACGTGCGTCAGCAGGCGCTCGAGGCGCGCGTGGTCATGGCTGAACGGGTACAGCGCCAGCGGCCGCGGGCCGCTGTTGATGCGCGCGATGACGTCGTCCAATTGTCGTAGGCCACCACCGGCAGGATCGGGCCGAAGATTTCGCGCGTCATCAGCTCGCTGTCCCACGGCGCGTTCAACACGAGGTGCGGCGCGATCTTGCGGCTCGTGCGGTCGTGCGCCGGGCCGCCATCGATCAAGTTGATCAGCGTCGCGCCACGCGAGCGCGCATCGTCCATCGCGCCGACCAGGCGGTCGAACGAACGCTGATCGACGATCGACGTGTAGTCGGGTGAATCCAGACGCGGATAGCGTTGCGGCACGATCTGCGCCGCGAGCTTGGCGAATGCATCGACCTGCGCCCGCGGCACGAAGACATGGTCCACCGTCGTGCAGATCTGCCCGGCGTTCAGGCACTTGACGAAGAGGATGCGCTCGGCAGCGGTGGCGAGCGGGAAGTCGTCGCAGACCACGGCCGGCGCCTTGCCGCCGAGCTCCAAGGTCACCGGGCACAGGTTCTGCGCCGCCGCGGCCATCACCGCGCGGCCGGTGGTGCCCGAGCCGGTGAACAGCAGGTGGTCGAACGGCAGCTTCGAGAATTCGACGCCGACGCCGCCGGTCTCGTCGAAGAACTGCAGCTTCTCGGGCGGAAAGTAAGCCGGCATGCGATCGATCAACAGGCGCGCGAGGTGGCGCGAGTTCTCGCTCATCTTGACCATCGCGCGGTTGCCGGCGGCGAAGATCGCGGCCAGCGGGATGAAGCTCAGGTTGAGCGGAAAGTTCCACGGCACGATGACGCCGACCACGCCCAGCGGCTGCGGCACGACGCGGTTGCTCGCCAGGCCGAAGACCAGGCGGTCGATCGAGCGCCGCTGCGGCTTCATCCACTCGGCGAGGTGCTTGCGCGTGCTCTTCAGGTCGTCGAGCACCGGCACCACTTCCGCGAGCAGCGTCTCGTGGCGCGAGCGGTGGCCGTAGTCGGCGCTGATGGCGTCGCAGATCGCGTCGCGCTGCTCGCGCACGAAGCGCTCCAACGTGCGCAGATCGGCCTGGCGTTCGGCCAGCGTCGGCACGGGGTGCGCGTGATAGGCCTCGCGCTGGCGTTGCAGAACATCTTTCATCTCGAACGGTTCTCCTGTGGCGAGCACTCTACGCGCTGCGCGCGGCACGTCGCGTTCGTACAAGACGCAGCGCGCCGACACGCCGACCATCGCGCTCCCATGTTTCAGGAGTCCGCAAGATGCCCGTCCTCGTCACCGCACAGGTCGAGAACCAGACCGAACAACTCTATGACGGCATGCTGTCGGCGCTGGCCGCGCCGTTGAAGCAGGCCGAAGGCTTTGTCATGCACAGCGCCCACCGCGCGCCGAGCGGCGAATGGCTGGTGCAGGAAATCTGGCAGACCAAGGCGCAGGCCGACCAGTTCTTTGCCCGCTTCGTCGCGCCGAACCTGCCGCCGGGCGTGCGGCCCAAGCGCAAGGTGGTCGAGTTGCACAGCCTCGTCACGGTGGAGGCCTGAATGGCCTTGGCCACCCGCTTGATCCACACCGCCGTCGCCTTCTTCGTCGTCGGCGTCGCGCTCGGCACCGCCATGGGCGCGACGCAGGACTTCCGCTTCGTGCACGTGCATGCGCACCTCAACCTGCTCGGCTGGGTGGCGCTCGCCTTGATCGGCCTGATCTACCGCCTGCACCCGCACTTGCAGCAGGGCTGGCTGGCGCACGCGCACTACTGGCTGCACACCATCGGGCTTGTTGTCTTCATGGGCTCGTTCGCCTGGGGCGTCGCCGCCGGCGCCAAGCCGGTGCCCTTCATCGCCACCGGCGCGACGATGGTCGCGCTGGCCGTGCTGCTGTTCGCGGCCAACGTCTTCACGCGCTTGCGCAGCGGCGTCCTACAAATAAACCTTGCCGCCGCCGGTGGCAGCGTGGAACGCCGCCGCGATCGGCGACGCCGGCGCGCGCACGAACTCGCGCGGCGTCACGCCCGTGAGCTGGCGCACGACGCGGTTCATGTGCGATTGGTCGGCAAAGCCCATCTCGGCCGCCGCATCGGCCAGCGACGCACCCGCGTGCGCGCGCCGCGCCACGCCCTGCACGCGCGCCACCTGCGACAGGTGGCGCGGCGAGACGCCGAGCCAGCGCGAGAAGTCGCGCTCGATCTGGCGCCGCGAGACATGCTGCTCGTCGGCCACGCGGTCCATCGCCGCCGTCGGCTCGGCGCACAGGTGCATCGCAGCGCGCGCGGCGCGCAGCGCGTCGCGGTTCTGCAGGCCGCGTTGGTGGCCGCGCTGCTCCAACCAGGCGCCGAACGCGGCGAGCTTGGCCGGCAGGTCACCGGCCATCACCACTTGCGACTCGAGCTGCCGCGTCATGCCGAGGTCGAGCATGTGCTCGAGCGGCGCGCGGATGCGCGGGCTGGCATCGAGGCGGCGGCTGTTCAACAACTGCACCGCGCCGAGCGGCGTCAGCAGCGCGAACAGCGCCAGGCAACTGTCGGTGGTGTCGGCAAAGCGGCCGGTCCACTGGCGGATGCCGGTGAAGCGCGTGTTCGACCCCAGCCCGCTCTTGATGTCGAGCTCCTGGCCGTTGCGCCTGAACTGCACGGCCAGCACGACGGCATCGTGCGGCGCGATCGACAACGGCAGCGAGCCGACGATGCTGGCCTCGATGCCGACCAACGCGCGGACATGGTGGCGCAGGTCGCCGCTGACCGGCAGCTGGACCGTGCGCACGGCTTCGAGCGGCGTGGCGCTCTGAATCGATTCATTCATGGCCTGGAGTTCTCGCATGACCCCTGCCCATCCCTGAACGAAGCATCGCGTGCACTGCGTGCAGCGCGAATGGGACAGTGGTCCCGGCCACGCCGGCTGCCGCCGACGCGGCGCGCCGAAGCGAGGGCGACGGCCCCGCCGGGCGCGGTTCGTTCTAGGGGGTCGCCCTCGAAGGCTTCAGCATGGCGGTCTGACGCTGTGGGGCCAGCGCGTGCGCAGCCAGGTTGCGGCGAACGCCAAGGCGGTGAGCACGCGAGTCAGAGGATGTCGTGCAGCGCGGCCGACGGCGATGGGGGTGGTGTTTTCATCGACGCATCGTCTTCGCCCGTCGTGCCGGCGTCTTGCACGATTGCGACGAGGCGACGCGGCGATCACCGCTGGATGCGAAACACGCGCACGTTCGTCGCCGCATCCGCAGCCACCTGCGTCGGCGCGGCGCTGAGTTGCGCATGCGCATCGAGCCACCAGGCGCCGAAGGCTTCGAGCAGCGGCAGCAGGCGCCGCGCCGCCGGCGTCAGCGCGTACTCGACATGCGGCGGCAGGTCGGCCAGGACGCTGCGCGTGATCAAGCCGTCGCGCTCCATCTCGCGCAGGTGCAGCGTCAGCATGCGCTGCGACACGCCCGGCAGCTCACGCCGCAGTTGCGAATGGCGCAGCGGGCCGCGCGACAAGCGCCACAACAGCATCGGCTTCCATTTGCCGCCGATCAGCTCGAGCGCCTGGTCGGCCGGGCAGCGCTGCGGGTCGTGAGGTCGGAGCATGGCGCGCAGTGTGGGCATGCCAGAGCGAACGGGTCTTGAAGATTTGCGACGCGGGCACTTTCTTGTGCCGCGTTGTGCGTGCGGCAGCGAGCCGCGACAGTCGCTGCCCTGTTCACAACGGCCCTCCCACCATGACCGCCCCGTTCACGAAAGACAGCGCCTACGACATCCACCGGGTGACGACGTTTCGCCAGCGCATCTCGCGCCAGGCCGGCGCGCACCATCCACCCGAGGCCGGCCGTTACCACCTCTACGCGATGCTCGGCTGCCCGTGGGCGCAGCGCGTGCTGATCGTGCGCGAGTTGAAGGGCCTGCAGCGCGCGATCAGCGTCTCGTTCGTCCACCACCACATGGTCGAGGAAGAAGGCTGGGCGTTCTCGGCGCAAGCGCCCGATCCGCTGTACGGCCTGCGCTTCCTGCGCGAGCTGTATGCGATGGCCGACGCGCGCTTCACCGGCCGGCCGACGGTGCCGGTGTTGTGGGACAAGCAGCGCGAAACGATCGTCAACAACGAGTCGGCCGAACTGTTTCGCATGCTCGGCAGCGAGTTCGATGCCGTGGCCGACAACGCCGCGCTCGATCTCTATCCGCTGCCGCTGCGCGCGCGCATCGACGACTGGAATGAGCGCCTGCAGCGCGACGTCAACCGCGGCATCTACGCCGTGCTCTTTGCCACCACGCCGGCCGAGCACGACGCCGCATCGACGCGCTTCTTTGCCGCACTGCGCGCCCTCGACGAGCACCTGGCAACGCACCGCTTTCTCGTCGGCGAAGCGCCGAACGAAGCCGACTGGCTGCTGCTGCCGTCGCTGCTGCGCTTCGAATGGGTCTATCGGACGCTGGCGCGCTGCGACGCGCACAGCCTGGCCGACTTCCCGGCCCTGCTCGGCTACACGCGTGAGCTGTGCCAGTGGCCCGGCATCGCCGCCACTCAGGACATGGCGCTGACGCGCGAGTCGTACTTCACCAGCATGCGGCGTTTCAACCCTTCGGGCGTGGTGCCGCCGTACCGCGGCGTGGACTTTGCGCTGCCGCATGGCCGCGGCCGACAGGTTGTCGCCGATCTCCAAGAAAAGCGCGGCGCGAACCACGAGAGTTCGAGCCCGCTCAGCCATTGAGTTCTTCACCCACGAGGTCTTCACCGATGAATGTCATTCCCCGCTCCCCCCACGCCCTGGCCGCCGTGGCCATCGCCGCCGCCGTGTTCGCCGCTTGCGGCGGTGGCAACGACGACGCCGCGCGCGCGTTGCCGAGCGCAGCGCAGACCGATGCCGACGACGACGCCGATGCGGCCACGCTCGCGCAAGCCAAACGCAGCTATGCGCAGGCCGAGCAGCGTCTGCAAAGCAAGGGCCTGCCGTCGCTCTACGACGCCGGGTCGCGAGAGCAGACGCAGACCACCGGCAAGCGCTTCGACGGTTTCCCCGGCGTGGCGCAAACCAACCTCGTCGCCTCGACGGCCGCGTACAAGCCGCAGATCGTCGAGCCGCAGATGAAGAACGCGTGGGGCATCGCCATCCGCCCGGCCGGACTCGGCGGCCACTTCTGGGTCGGCGCGGCCGGCACGGGCAAGTCGATCCAGTACGTCGGCGATGTCGGCGGCACGCCGCTGTTCCAGGATGAGTTGGACATCGTCGAAACGCTCGGCCCCGTCAGCGGCGTTGCGTTCAACCCCGGCAGCGGCTTCACGATCACGCAGCCGCATCCCAACGGCGCCATCACCGCCGGCACGAAATTCTTCTTCGCCAATCTCTCCGGCACCATCACCGCATGGACCGAGCGCAAGCGCGCCGACGGCGGCTTCGACCATCCGCGGGACTCGGCCGTCGTCGTCGATGGCAGCGCACGCCGCTCGTCGTTCAGCGGCGTCGCGGTGTCGCCGGATGCCGACGCGATGTACGCCGCCGACTTCGGCGCCGACGCGCAAGTGCGCCGCTTCGATCAGGCGTTCATCGAGCAGGCGCCGCTGGCCAATCCTTTTCGCCGCGCCGGCGGGCCAGCGCAGCCCGGCGGCTTCGAGGCCTTCAACGTGCAGACGCTGGGCCGCAGCACCTTCGTCACCTACGGCCGCCACGTCGCCCCCGATGCCACCAAACCTCCGCCCGCGCAAGGACGACTCGCCGAGTTCGACGCCAGCGGCAAACTCGTGGCGCGTTGGCACGGTCGGGGATATCTGAACTACCCGTGGGGCATTGCGCCGGCGCCCGACGACTTCGGGCTGTACTCGGGCTGCATGATCGTCGGCAACTTCGGCGATGGCACGCTGGTGGCGTTCCATCCGCGATACCGCGTGGCGCTCGACTACGTGCGCGACGCCAGCGGCAAGAAGGTCGTCATCGACGGCCTGTGGGGCCTGCAGTTCGGCAACGGCGCCAGCCTCGGCGAAGCCAACCACATGTACTTCGCCGCCGGGCCGGAGAAGGAGACGCAGGGTCTGTTCGGCAAGCTGCAAGCCAACCCGAACACGCTGCCGATCCTGGCCGGCGTTTCGCTGTGCAAGTGAGCGGCCGATGAGCGCGCGTGGCCGCTCCAAAGCGCTCAACACCGGAGCGCGTAGCGCGAAGGTTGTCTTATGACTGTGCTGTCGCTGCTGCAACAAGCGCTGCTGTTCATTCATCGTCATCGTCTTTGCGATGACGCTGGCGGCGGTGCTGCGCGAAGACCTGCGGCTCGTGCAGACGCAGCGCATCGACGCCAACCGCCTGCTGCACACCGCACGCGCGGTGTCGATCGGCCTGTCGGCGCTGTGGGCCAGCGGCTTGATGCTCGTCGCCATCGATGCGGCGACGAGCGCCGGGCCGTGGCTGCCGAGCACCAAGTTGCAAGCCAAGCTGATCGTCGTTGGCGTGCTCACGATCAACGGCTGGGCACTGCACGCGTGGGTGTTTCCGCGGCTGTGGGGCGGGGCCGTGCGCATCGATCGCAGCTTTTGGCCGGCCGCAGCGCTCGGCGCGATCAGCAGCGCGAGCTGGGTCACGGCGTCGTTCGTCGGCGTGGCGCGCGTGATCTCGCCGTGGTTGTCGCTGGCCGGCTTCATGGCGCTGTACGGCGCGGTGGCCGCGGTTTGCGTGGCGCTGGCTCTCGCTGCGTTGCGTGCACGCCGGCCTCTGCAGTCGCCAGCCGGATGCGCCGTGCCGTGATGTCGCAAACGTCCAAGACTGCGGCCACGGCATGCGCAAAGACTGGGCAGCCTGCCTGCAAGCCAAGCGCCCAAAGGCGACTTTCTCGAGAGGACGATGCCATGGACCCAATCGCGCTGTGCAACCGCTACTTCCAGGCCTGGATGCGCCGCGACATGACGGCGATCCTGGCCGCCTTTTCGCCCGGAGGCACCTACCGCGACCCGACGACGCCGGGGCCGATCGGCGGCGACGCGCTGCGCGAGCATGTCGCTCGCCTGTGGGCGGCATTCCCCGATCTGACGTTCGAACTCGGCGCGGTGCAGCGCGCCGGCGACTCTCAGGTGCACGGGCAGTGGACGATGACGGGCTGCAACCTCGGTTCGTTGAACGGCTTGCCGCCGACCGGCAAGTCGGTGCGGCTCGACGGCATCGACGTGATCGATCTCGGCGCCGACGGCATCCGCGGCGTGCGCGGCTTCTTCGACAGCGCCGAGCTGCCGCGGCAACTCGGGCTGGACGTGATCGTGCAGCCGCCGCAGATCGGCCCTTTCCACTTCGGCACCGGCACCGTCGTGCGCGCCGGACGGCCGGCAGCGCCTGGCGTGTTGGCGGTCACCGAGATGATCGCCGACAGCGATGCGGCGGTGCAAAGCGCGCGCGAGCTGTCGCGGCAGACGGTGATCGAGAGCCTGCAGTCGCCCGGCTTCCTCTGGTTCACCAGCGCGGCCGCGGGGCGGCGCCTGACCACGGTGTCGATGTGGGACTCGGCGTCGTCGATGCGCGCGGCGATGTCCGGCGGCACGCATGCGCAGGCCATGCGCCGCTTCGGCGAGTTCGCCAGCGCCGGCGTGACGAGCGTGTTCACGCCGCAGCGCATCGGCCCCTACCTGCAACGCTGCGGCGCCTGCGGCCGCATCGCGCGCATGGCCGAACGCCAGGGCGCATGCCAATGCCAAGCCAGCCTGCACGCGGCCGTGTAGTCCTCGCGGCGCGGCGGCGTCGTTCGAAGTAGGGATGCAGCCGCCGCGGCAGGTTCGCTACAAAGGCGCCGTGACCTTCGGCATGCAGCAACGGGAGTTCGATGACATGGCGCGCTGTCCTTTCGCAGTCTGGCAACCGATCTCCGGCTCGTCGGGGCCGCATGTCGGTGGGCCGTTCAAGATCGTGCATCACACGACAGAAGGCAGCCGCGCCGCCGGCGCGCTGGCGGCGTTTGCACAGAACAAGTCGGACCCGCACTTCACGGTCGATGCGACGCGCATCCTGCAGCACGTCGATACCGCCGAAGGCGCACGCGCGCTGCGCAACGCGCCCGGCGGCGTGCAGACCAACCGCGACTCGGCCGTGCAGATCGAGCTCGTCGGCTTTGCACACCTGCCGAAGGACCCGCGCGCGCTGACGCAACTGGCGCGGCTGTGCCGCTGGATCGAGGCCACGCATGGTGTGCCCAAAGTCTGGCCGGCCGGCGTGCCGCTGCCGGCGAAGAACGGCCGCGACCCCGGCGGCCACAACCGCGATGAGCGCACGTGGGACGAACAGAGCGGCCACTACGGCCATTGCCACGTGCCGGAGAACTCGCATTGGGACCCGGGCTATACCGAGAGCGAACTGGCCTTCATCATGAGCGCCGAGTTCGACGCCGAGGGCCGGCTGTTCTCGCCGGCGCCCGTGCGCGCGCCGCGCAAGGCGCCGGCGAAGCGCGGCCGCAGCCGCGCGCCGGCGCCGCGATCGACGATGCCCGACCACGGCATCGTGCAGGACGATCCGACAGGGCAGGACTGATACGGCCGCGCCAACTACGGCTTGGCGGCGGTTGTTTTCTGCGCGGACAGGCTGCGGATCAGCGCGCGCATGGCGTTGAGGTTCTCGACACGCTCGCGCGACGAAGGGTGGCGGTCGATCGGGTTGCTGACTTCTTTGACCAGATCACCGATGGCCGCGACGCCGCTGTTGCCGGCCCCGGCCGGCTTTTTCTGGCCGGCGGGTGACGCCAGCGCCGAGCCATCGGCCGGCAGCGAGGCGATGAAGCTGGCAATGGCGGCCTCGACATCGCGGCTGTCGTCGAGCGCATCGTTGAGCACCCGCACCGCGCAGGAATCCGACTGCAGTTCCTGATCGACGTAGTGTTGCTGGAACGCCCTGTGGCCCACCGTCGCCGACTTGAGCACACCGGCGCTGATGGCGTTCGGGTCCTTGAGCAGGCCCACCAGATCCGATGTCGAGCCGGTGAGTGAAATCGTGTCGATGATGCGGGCCTGCGCGATGCGCGTCTCGTGACGCCTGAGCACATGGCTGAGCTCATGCGCCAGCGCGAACCGGGCCTTGGCCGGATTGGCGTCGCGCAACAGCCCGGCATCGAGATAGACGATGCCGCCGGGCAAGGCGATCGCGTTGTCTTCGTTCGACTTGCGAATGTGCAGCTCGAACTTGTAGGGATGGTCTTGCTTGACACCGCCGAGCACCGCTTTCAGCAGCGCATCAGCTTTCGGGTACAGGCCCTTGCCGAGCGTGCTGCCGCGCTCGACCAGATCGCCGGCGGCCACGGCCTCGTCGTGGATCGTGCGTCCATAGCGTTTCTCGAGCGACATCGGCATCCAGTTCAGCTTCAGCGCGCGCTCGCGCACCGAGCGCGACACCTTGTGCTTGGAGGCGGACATCTGCTTGTCCTTCGCGCCGCCGGACAAGAAGCCCGGCAGCGATTCGCTCGCCCCGGCCGCCGCCATCGCGGTCAGGTCCGCGAGGTTCGCGTTGAGCGCAAACGGCGCCACGACGCGGTCGCAATGCTTGTCGAGTTCGGCGCTGCTGAGCGTCACGCGCTTGCGCCCGACCATCACCGTGCTCGATTCGGTCTTGGCTGCCTTGCCGGCAGTGGCCGCGGGCTGCGCAGCCGGTTCGGGCGCGGCGGCCGGCGCAGGCGCCGACGCCGCCTTCGAGCGCAGGTCGCCGAGAACACCGCGGGCCTTCTCGAGCAGGTCGGCACGGGCGCCTGCCGACAACGTGGCGCCCAACAAGAACAAAACGGCGAGTCTCGAATCCATCACTTTGCTCCCGACAGTTCGAACAGTTCGTTCATCAGCAGCTCGCGAGCGCCGAAGTAGCCGGCATCGTCGAGCACCGCCGCTTCGACGACCTTGCGTGCGGCGGGGTCGGTGACACCGCTCAGCGCAGTGCGCAGACTGTCGTTGAACGCGGGGTCGGCTCGGGCCGTGGCCAGTTCTTTTTCAGCGGCGGCGCGGTCGAACTGACCCGGCTTCAACTTGCGTCCGCCGGCACTCTTGCCATTTTGCAGTTCAAGCAAAACGCGCACCACGCTGCTGCATTGCTCGCCCTTGACGGCCGTTTTCAAAGCCTCGAACAGCGATGAACTCAACTGATCGACAGCCTTCTTGCAACGGCGTCTCGGACGCGGCGGCAGCACTGCTCGGTGCGGCGACTGACAAACCGAGCCAACACCCGACCGCGACAACGAGTGCCAGCGACACCGATCCGTTTGTCCTTGTCATCGCGCGACTCCTAGTGGCTGTGGAACAGTTCATAGACGGCGTAAAGGATCAGTCCGATCGCTGCTGCGGTCGGCAGCTTGCCGATCACAGCCGCCGCCACCTTCTCGGGCTGCCGTTTGGTGGACTTCAGCGCCGTGGGCTTTGTTGTCGTGGGCGCGGCGCCATGGGCGGTGGAGTCAACTTCATGAATGACACTGGTGGCGACGTGGACGCTGCCGCTCACCATCGCCTCGACAAGCATGCCGAGCGCCATCGGCACCGGACTGATCCAGATGCCCGTGTACGCATAAGCGTAGGCACTGCCGACCACCAACAAGGCCACGAGACCCACCAGCCCCACACTTAGAAGAACAAGCCACAGGTACGCCACTTCCCGGGGCCCACGCGGCGCACCGCTGCGCGTGGAGGCCTGTGCGCTCTGCAGAAAATACCGCCGCCACGTCCAGTGCACGAAGGGGCCGAACAACACGCATCCCAACGCAATGTCGATCAGATACCCCCAACCATGCCATGTGTGGGCTCGCAACTGCGCGGCAACGACAGCATGTGTCTGCACACCGCTGATCTTCCCCAGTGCCGTGAGGTATCTGTCCTCGACGCCGTAGCTGCCGCCAAAGATGACCAGGCGGATGTCGCATGGCTGCTGCCTTGTTTCAGAGCGGTAAGGTACAGGTTCCCTCAAGCAGAGGTCGTCGAAGGCCACGGGGCGGCCACCGTCATGCAAGTGGCGAGTCTCGAAGAAGGAAATCGGATGCTTGATGAACTTCCGATCATCTTGCCTGTGGCTCGGGTGGTTCGACTCGGGCCGCTGGGGAGGCGACACATCGTCGCAACGATTGGCAGGGACCGGCAGCGGCAGGCCCGTTTTATCTGCAACCCAAGCCAGCACGGGCGTCCATAGGCTGCGCGGAGCTTCATAGCGCAACTCCGTGTCGGAGCAGAGCCGCCTTGCGATCAACTCGGCAAGCGGCAACCTGAGGGATCCGACGTACCCCGGCGGCGGATATTCGTAGTCATGCACCATGCCGAAACGAACGTTGAGCACCGGATCGCCGAACTCGACATCCGGAAAGTCCTTGGGGTTGTCCCATGGCGTGCCTTTGGTCCGTCCTTCGGTGGGGGTGAGCGGCGCGATCGTGATGATGCGCTTGTGGTTGGCCGGCTCCACCAGCACCCGTTCCAGTTCGCATTGGCATTGCGCCTGCGTCGTTTGCATCGCCTGGCACGGGGGCCTGCTCACCGCGCTGTTGTCGCCGGGGCGTTGGCTGCTGACCCGCGCCCACTCCTCCTGGTAACTCGCGGCATCGACAGGCGACAGGTCGAAGTCGATCGCCAGCACACGCACGTTCGTGTTCTGCAACAACTTCTTCAGGTCGGACGTTAGCTGGCATCGATCGAGCGGCGAGGTGCCGCCGTACTGACGACGATGACGCTCGCCATCGATCTCGACGACGGCAAGATGACGGCGCACGTCGTTGCTCTTCGGTGGCGCGGGCACATAGAGTTCGGCAACGTTGGCCAGCAACATCGTCGCCGGAAGTTCCAGCGGCAGGTCCAGCTCATTGAGGATGTGGATGATGCTTGCCACGACCCACGCCACGTAGAACGCACTCGGCAGGTGATGCAAGTAGTCCTTGACCATGCGCTTGAGCCAGCCCACCTTCGTCGTGCGCTTGGCAGCCCCACGCAGCGTCGTACGCGATCGCCAACGTGGCACGGCTACCTCCTTCGCTCGGACTCTGGGGCCGAGCTCCGCCGCATGCTGACCAAAGACATGCTCCTCGTCGCCTGTGCTCGCGTGGTTTGCCGACACCCGACGGGCATCTCCACATGCGTTTCGATTCTCTCGACGAACCCCCTTTCGTCAAGCGGCCGACGCCGAGTTAGGGGTGAGCGAATTTATGCATTGGCCGCAGTGCTGATTTCTTCGCCGAGCAGCGCATCGGCCTGTGCCTCGAACAGCGCGCGATGCTGTTCGCGCAGCAAGTTCTTCTGCGCCTTGCCCATCTGGTTGCGCGGCAGATCGTGTTGCTCGGCAGACGAGTGCCGGAGTAAGCTGATTCGCGCGTCCACCGCCAACAGGCAACCTGCGCGCTTGCGCGTCCAACCGGTTTTGCCCCGGAACCCACCAACGATTGGAGACCACCATGCATCCCATCGAAAGTCAGCGCCCTCAGAACAACCCCAGGTGGCGACACCTGGCAGCGGCAGCCGTTGCCGCTGCAGTGGCCGCGTGCGGAGGCGGCGACCCCGCCGCGCCGGACGAGCGCGCGTCTGCGCAGGCTTCGTCTGCCTCTTGCGGATCGAGGGTCAACAACACGTTCAACAAGCTGCTCGAATGCGTGACTTTGGACGGCGTGCGCCGCCACCAACGGGCGCTGCAAACCATCGCCGATCAGAACAACGGCATCCGCACCTCCGGCACGCCGGGCTACGACGCCTCGGTGGCCTACGCCGAGAAGACCTTCCGTGACGCCGGCTACGAGGTCGCGATCCAGCCGTTCCAGTTCCAGACCTTCATTTCGCTCTCGGCCAGCGTGCTGCAGCAAGTCTCGCCGGCGCCTGCGGCGACGCTGGCCAACGACATCCTCTCGTCCTCAGGCAGCGGTGACGTCACGGCGGCGGTGAGCACACCGTCGGGAGACTTTCGCGGCTGCAACGCGGCCGACTTCGCCGGCTTTCCGGCCGGCAACATTGCCTTGGTCAGCCGCGGCGCGCCGCCGGGCTTCCCTGTGGCTTGCACGTTTGCCCTCAAGGCCACCAACGCCTTCAACGCCGGCGCGTCCGCAGTGGTGATCTACAACAACGCCGCCGGCCCGCTCAACACCGGCACGCTGGGCAACAGCTTCACGCTCGACATCGGCGTGATCGGCATCACGCAAGCCCTCGGCCAGCAACTCGCGGCCACGCCCGGCTTGGTGCTGCGCGTCAAGACCGACACCTTCCGCGGCATCGCCACCACCTACAACGTGATCGCCGAATCGAAGGATGGCGACGCCAACAACGTGGTCATGGTCGGCGCCCACCTCGACTCGGTCAACGCCGGCCCGGGCATCAACGACAACGGCTCGGGCAGCGCCGCGATCCTCGAGACCGCAGTGCAGATGGCCAAGGTCAAGCCGCGCAACAAGCTGCGCTTCGCGTTGTGGGGCGCCGAGGAATCGGGGCTCGTCGGCTCGACGTTCTACGTTGTCGGGCTGTCGCGGGCCGAGCGCGACAAGATCGCGCTGTATCTGAACTTCGACATGGTCGGCTCGCCGAACCATGTCTTCTTCATCTACGACGGCGACAACTCCGACAACGTGGGCGCGCCGGCGGGGCCGGCCGGGTCGGCGCAGATCGAGAAGGTGTTCGAGAACTTCTACACCGAGCGCGGCATTCCGTTCAAGGGCACCGACTTCTCGGGCCGCTCCGACTACGGGCCGTTCATCGCCATGGGCGTGGACATCCCGTCGGGCGGCTTGTTCACCGGCGCTGAAGGCCTCAAGACGGCGGACG
Source organism: uncultured beta proteobacterium (assembly GCA_963816315.1). GTDB lineage: Bacteria > Pseudomonadota > Gammaproteobacteria > Burkholderiales > Burkholderiaceae_C > CADEEN01. The sequence goes on along the minus strand of CAWFJZ010000026.1, from coordinate 70,925 downwards.
AGGCCGCATTGTTCGGCGGCACCGCGGGCGTCGCCTATGACCCGTGCTACCACCAGGCCTGCGACACCTTCGCCAACAACAACGACTTCGCGCTCGACACCAATTCCGATGCGGTGGCCTACGCGACGCTGTTCTTCGCGATGAACACCGAGTCGGTCAACGGTCAGCGCGGCAAAGGCAACTTCTCGCGGCCGGCGCTGACCTGGCCGGAGCATCCGCCGCAAGCGGATTGAGGCTGATGTGAAGCGGGGCGCTGGGTGACCGGCGCCCCGCCGTCACGATAAGCGGCCAGCGCATTCAACCCGCGCCGCCGAACAGCGCGCGATGCTGCTCGCGCAGCAGGTTCTTCTGCACCTTGCCCATCTGGTTGCGCGGCAGCTCGGGCTCGACGAAGACGCGCTTGGGCACTTTGAACGCAGCGATCTTGCTTTTCATGGCCGCGATCAACACTGCGCCGTCGAGCGCCGCACCCGGCTTGGCGATGACGACGGCGACCACGGCCTCGCCGAAGTCGGGGTGCGGCACGCCGACGACGGCGCTCTCGGCCACGCCGGGCTGCTCGTTCAAGTAGCCCTCGATCTCGGCCGGATAGACGTTGTAGCCGCCGCTGATGATCAGGTCCTTGCTGCGGCCGACGATGCTGACGACGCCGTGTTCATCGACCTTGCCGACGTCGCCGGTCTTGAACCACAGATCGGTCGTGAACTCTTCGGCCGTCTTCTCCGGCATGCGCCAGTAGCCCTTGAACACGTTCGGTCCCTTGACCTCGATCAGGCCGATATCGCCGGTGCGGCAGGCGTGGCCCTTGTCGTCGTGGATGCGAAGCTGCACGCCCGGCAGCGGCTTGCCGACGGTGCCGGCGCGACGCTCGCCGTCCTTGGCATGGTAGGCGTTCGACGTCAGCATGACCGTCTCGCTCATGCCGTAGCGCTCGACGATGGCGTGGCCGTTGCGTTCGCGCCAGGCGTCGAAAGTCTCCGGCAGCAGAGGCGCCGAACCGGCGACGAACAAACGCATGTTCGACGCCGCCTGCTTCGTCAGCGACGGCTCGGCGAGCATGCGCACGTACAGCGTCGGCACGCCCATCATCACGGTGGCGCGCGCCATCTCGCGAACAGTGGCGCGCGGATCGAACTTCTCGAACCACAGCATCTTGCTGCCGCTGATCAACGCGCCGTGGATGGCGACGAACAGGCCGTGCACGTGGAAGATCGGCAGCGCGTGGATCAGCACGTCGCCGTCGGTCCAGCCCCAATAACGCTTCAACGTCAGCGCGTTCGATGACAGGTTGCGATGCGTCAGCATCGCGCCTTTGCTGCGCCCCGTCGTGCCGCTGGTGTAGAGGATGGCGGCCAGATCGTCGGCGCTGCGCTCGGCGACCCCATGCTCGTCGCTCATGAACACCGCGCGGTCGAGCAGCGTGCCGCTGCGGTCGGCGTCGAGCGTGAAGACGTTCTTCACGCCGGCGGCGAACGCCAGCTTGCTGATCCACGGAAAGTTTCGCTTCGCGCAGACGACGACCGCCGGCTCGGCATTGCCGATGAAGTAGTCGAGCTCCGCGGCCTGGTAGGCGGTGTTCAGCGGCAGATAGACATGCCCGGCGCGCAGCACCGCCAGGTAGAGCATCAACGACTCGACGCTCTTGTCGGCATGCACGGCGATGCGAGACGCCGCGGGGATGTCGAGGCCATCCAGCAGATTGGCGATGCGCGCGCTCGCGCGATCGAGGTCGCGCCATGAGTAGTACAGCGGCGCCGGCGTGTCGCAGGTCTCGACCGCAGTGGCATCGAGATCATCGGCAAAGCCGGCGCGCAGCACGGCGTACAGGTTGTCGTTGGGCATCAGGGGCCTCCCTCAGAAGCGCGGTTTTCGTTTCTCGTTGAAGGCGGCCAAGCCTTCACGGTGCTCGTCGCTGGCCGCGTAGGCGTAGTGCGGCGCGCGCTCGGCGTGGCTGCTGTGCGCGGCATGCGTGAACTGGCGCAAGGCGCGCTTGTTCAGACGCAGCGCCTGCGGCGACAGATCGGCAATGCGTTCGGCGGCGGTGCGGGCCTCGTCCGCCACGTCGGCATCGGCGACGACGCGCGTGACGAGCCCCCGTGCAAACGCTTCCTGCGCATTCAGCACGCGGGCTTCGATCAACAGCTCGCGCAGCACTGTCGGGCCGAGCACGGCAGCGACGATCTCCAGCTCGGCCGGCGCCAGCGGAAAGCCGAGCCTGGCGATCGGCACGCCGAAGCGCGCACCGCTGCCGGCGATGCGAATGTCGCAACAGGCCGCGACTTCCAGCCCGCCGCCGATGCACGCGCCGTCGATCTGCGCCACCAGCGGCAGATCGCAACCCTGCATCGCCTGCAAGGCCGGGCGCACGTCTTCTTCATGAAAGCGCGCCAGCGTGGCCGCGTCGAAGCGGAACTGCGGGAACTCTTCGATGTCGCCGCCCGACGCGAACTGGCCGCCCTCGCCGCAGACGATGACGACACGCACGCCGCCCGGGTGCACATTGAGCTTGGCCACATGCGTGCGCAGCTCGCGCCACATGACCACCGACAGCGCGTTCAACTTGCCGGGGTTGGCGAGCGTCAGACGCGCGATGCCGGCCGCATCAGGCGGCGTGTAGTGAACCGAGCCCGTCATGAACCGAACTCGCGCTCAGTCCAGCTTCACGCCCGAATTCTTGACGACCTCGGCCCAGCGCTTGACTTCCGCGGAAACGAAGCGCCCGTAGTCGTCGCCCCACAGGTTCGGCGTCTCGGTGCCCAGGCCCGTCCAGATGGTTTTCATCTCGTCGTTGTTGAGTGCCTTGCGCAACTCGCCCTGCATCGCCGTGATGAGTTCGCGCGGCGTGCCCTTGGGCGCCCACAGGCCGTACCAGGTGGCCACTTCATAGTTCGGCGCGCCGCCGGCCTTGGCCAGCGGAACGTCGGCAAAGCCGGGCGCCGGTTTGTTGGCAGCCACTGCGATCGCGCGGATGCGCCCGCCCTTGATGTGCGTGGCCGACGAGGCCAGGCCGTCGAACATCATGTCCACCTGCCCTGCGACCAGGTCTTGCAGCGCCGGCCCGGCGCCGCGGTACGGAATGTGGGTGATGAAGGTCTTGGTCTGCAGCTTGAAGAGTTCGCCGGCAAGATGGTGCGAGGTGCCGTTGCCCGCCGAGCCGTAGTTCAACTTGCCCGGGTTCTTGCGCATGAAGTCGAGCAGCTCGGGCAAAGTCTTCGCCGCCACGCGCTGCGGGTTGACCACGATGACCTGCGGCACCGACGAGAGCAAACCCACCGGGATGAAATCGGTCTCGATGTTGTAGTCGAGCTTCGGATAGACGCTCGGTGCGATCGCGTGGTGCACTGCGCCCATGAAGAAGCTGTAGCCGTCGGGCGCGGCGCGCGCGGCCAGACCGGCGCCTAGCGTGCCGCCGGCGCCGCCCTTGTTGTCGATGATGAACTGCTTGCCGGTGTTCTTCGTCATCAGCGCGAACAGCGGCCGCGCGAAGGCGTCGGTGCCGCCGCCGGGCGGAAACGGCACGACGATCGTCACCGGCTTGGCCGGCCACGCGCTTTGTGCAAACGCGCTCGGCGCGGCGAGCGCGGCAGCGAGCAACGCGCGCCGAGAAAAAGTCGGACTGCGGTCCATCGGGGGGTCTCCTGGTGTTGTCTTCAAAGCAATGCAGAGACGGCGCGGCTGGCCACGACCTCGCCGCGCGCGAAGCGGTCATGATGCCTCTCGATGCGCGCCAGGTCGTATAGGTAATTCACCATCAAGCCGGCCGATTGTTTGAGGCCCTTGGGCGACAAATTCGCCTGCGCGTTCAGGCGTTCGAGGCGCGCGCCGTTGTCGAGATGAAACCTGCGCCACCGGATCGCCCTGCGCCAACGGCGAGATGTGCGCCAGGTAGTGCGCCGCCAGGCGCCACAGCGCATGATGCGCCGCGCCGGGCAAGGCCACCAGGCGCTGCGCGTTCGTCAGCGTTGCCAGATCGTCGCCGCAGGCGGCGCGCAATTCACCCTGCGCCTGCTGCGCCTTGGCCGACAGCGATTCGGGCCGCGTTTTTGTCAGCCAGACCATGAAACCCGGTATCGGCGACAGCGTGCAGAAGGTCTTCAACTGCGGCAGCTCGCGCTTCAATTGCTCGGCCACGCGCTTGATCAAGAAGTTGCCTAGCGAAACGCCGCGCAGCCCCGGCTGGCAGTTGCTGATCGAGTAGAACACCGCGACCTTGAACTGCTCCGGCGGCAGCGGTTGCGCGCGCTTGTCGATCAGCGGCGCGATCGCCCCAGCCATCTCGGGCACCAGCGCCACTTCGACAAAGATCAGCGGCTCGTCGGGCAGTTGCGGATGAAAAAACGCGAAGCAGCGCCGGTCGGGGCGCAGGCGGCGGCGCAGATCGTCCCAGCCGTCGATCTCGTGCACGGCCTCGTGGTGAATGATCTGTTCGAGCAGTTGCGCCGGCGAGTTCCAATCGACGCGCCGCATCTCCAGAAAGCCCGGGTTGAACCAGGACGACAGCAGGTGAAAGAGGTCCGCCTCCACGGCCGCCAGCGCCGGCTGCCTGGGCAGGCGGTCGAGCAAGGCGCGACGCATGCGCACGATCGCCGCAGTGCCGCCGGGGGCGCGGTTCAGGCGCCGGAACAGCTCCTGGCGCGGCGGCTCGGCGACATGCGTCAACTCGATCAGGTGCTCGGCATCCGGCGCACCGACATACGCCTGTGCGGCGGCCAGCACCTTCTTCGGGTCGGGGCTGAAGTCGCTGGCCAGGCGCTCGAAGAAGCGGCTGCGCTCCTTTTCGTTCAGCGCTTCGAGCCGGGACACGATGGCCGCGGCGAGCACGGGGCTGTTGGCTTCGCCGCGCACCGACAGCAGGCGGCGGCACTCGGTCAGGATCTGGCGCGGCATGGCGAGAGTGTGGACAACGCGGCGCGTGCTGCGCTCAGGGACTGACCCGCATACACGCGAGTCGCGCGCCTTAGCGGGCGCGCAGGTTGGCGTGAAGTCGAAAAGTTCCGCCTTCGCGGACCGGCGCCCGCGCAAGCGCGACCGCTTGTAACAGAGGGGCTCGCGCCAGCCGCGCTGGCACACGACCTGGCAATCCTTGCCAAGGCGACTTGTTACAGACACCCCCAGGATGACCCCCAACATAGGGGGGCCGAAACAGTTTCTTTTCTTGCTTTTTCATGACCGCCTCATCTCACCTTCGCCTCGCAAACCTCACGCTGCTGAGTCTGGCGGTTGCGACATTGACCGCCTGTGGCGGCGGCTCCGAACCCGAAGCCATCGATGCGGCAGCGCCGGTCGGCGCCTCGAGCCCGACACCGTCGCCGTCGCCCGGAACGGCACCGACACCCCCTGCACCAACGCCCCCCGCGCCGACACCGCCGTCGCCCGGGCCGTCACCGGCGCCGCCGCCACCAGCCGGTCCGTCGCCGTCGCCTCCCCAGGCGCCGGCACCAGCGCCAGCATCGGTCGGCTCGGCGACGCTGCAATGGAGCGCGTCGTCGGACTCGCGCGTCGTCGGCTACCGCGTCTATTGGGGCACGGCCTCACGCACTTACCAGCAGTCGCTCGCAGCGGGCGCGGGCACGAGCTATCTCGTTCCGCAACCTGCCGTCGGGGCGGACCTACTACTTCGCGGTCACCGCCTACGACGGCAGCGGCACCGAAAGCGCCTTCTCGGCCGAGGCGTCGAAGACGATTCCCTGAGCGTTCTCAGCCCAGGCGCAACAGCAACGCCTGATGGTCGGACGCGTCGCTGGCGGCATCGATCTGCAGCGCTTGCACGCGCGGCGCCAGGTCTTCGGAGACGAAGGCAAAGTCGCAGGCAAGGCGGCGCGGCCATTGCACGCTGTCGTACAGGCCTACCGTCGGATCGTGCGGCTGGCCTGGATGGGCGAGCTGCCAGGCATCGCGAAACGTCGGCACGCCGTCACCGAAGGGGTCGAGCAGGCGTGCGTGGCCGGGTGAGCCGGGTTCGCAGTTGAAGTCGCCGCAGACGATGCCCGCTGCAGGGCGAGCCAGCCAGTGGAAGGGCCCCTGCGACGTGTCGGCACGAACGGGCGCGGCCCGCTGCGCGTGCGCCGCCGCGTGCAGCGCGCGCAAGCCCTCGATCTGCGCCAGGCGCTGCGCCGCGCTGTAGTAGCCGAGGTGCGTCGTCGTCACGCGCAGGTCGCCGACATCCGGCGTTTCGATCACGGCTTCGATCGCCACGCGCGGCATGTCGGCATGCAGGGCGTCGGCCGGCCAGGGCAGCAGGTGGCGCCAGACCTGGCGCACCGGCAGGCGCGACAGCAAGAGGTTGCCGAACTGGCGGCGGTCGCCGAGTTCGTCGGGCACATCGACGGCAATGCCCTCGATGGCCGTGTAGCCGTCGAAGGCCTCGGCCAGCAGCGCGAACTGGTCTTCGCCGTCGCTGCCGGCCAGCGTGTCGAAACCACGCGCCACTTCCTGCAGGCAGATCACGTCGGCGTCGGCCAGCACGCGGATCGTGCGCGCGATGCGCTGCGGATCGACGTGGCCATCGACGCCGCGGCACCACTGGATGTTCCAGCTCAGCAGTTGCATGGCACATTGTTGTGCATGGCAGCCAACTTCGTCCGGACTCGAGCATGAGCACCTATGTGCTCGTTCACGGCGCCTGGGGCGGCGCCTGGATCTGGCGCCGCGTGCTGGGGCCCTTGCGCGCCGCCGGTCACGAGGTGCATGCGGCCACGCTGACCGGCGACGGCGACCGCGCCCACCTGAGGCGCGCCGACATCTCGCTGCAGGACCACATCGACGACGTGCTCGGCCTGATCGACGCCGAAGAGTTGCGCGGCATCGTGCTCGTCGGCCACAGCTACGGCGGCATGGTCATCACCGGCGTGGCCGACGCGCTGCTGGCGCGCGGCCCGGGGCAGCTAAAGCAGCTCGTGTATATCGATGCGATGGTGCCGCTGCCCGGAGAAGGCTGGGGCGCCGGCCATCCGCCCGATATCGTGCAGTCGCGGCTGGCGCTGGCCCGGGCCCAAGACAACGCGCTGCCGCCGCCGGACCCGATCGACTTCGGCCTCGAAGACGACGACCGCGCCTGGCTGCTGCGCCGCCAGGTGCCGCATCCGTTCGCCATGTACCGCGTGCCGCTGCACTTCGACGGCGAGCGCTGGGCGCGCGTGCCGCGCTGCTTCGTCGATTGCACGCGGCCCGCCTACCGCACCATCGACGCGATGCGCGCGCGCGTGCGCTCGCAGCCGGGCTGGCAGATCGCCGAGATCGCCACCGGCCACTGCCCGATGGTCAGCGCACCGCAGGCGCTGTTGGAGGTGCTGACCGCGCTGGGCTGAATGCAACGGCGTCGCCGTTGCGCGGGCCCCCATTCCCAGGATCGCGCGGCCAACGACGATTACCCAGAATCCTTCTCACGAGTTGCTGCTCGCAGCGGCAAGACAACGGAGGCAGGGTTGGGTATCTCAGCGCTTCGAGCGGCATTGGTGGTAGCGGCGGCGCTGGCATTCTTCTATGCCGTGCCGGCGGTGGGCCACGACAAGCGCAGCCATGGCCGCGAACTGGTGGCGCAGTTCCAGCTGCCCGGCGACGCTGTCGCCCGCTACGCCGCGCTGGCCGGGGCGCCGCACGACGCGGCGGCCGGCGTGCGCACGACGCTGATCGACAGCGCGGTCTGGGTCGGCCCGCTGCAACAGGTCGGTATCGGCCGCAATCCGTACACGATGGTGCTGACCGTCAGCGGCGTGGCCCGTGCAAACGACGACGTCCGCGCCCGCTGGCAAGCCGGCTGGGAAGTGCGCGAGTCGGCCACGGCCACGCGCGAGGTGCTGATGAGTGTGGGCACGCAGCCCGAGGGCCGGCCGCTCGCAGGTACGCCGGTGACGTTGACCGCGGTCAGCGCGCCGGTGACGTTCCGCGGCGAGCGCCAGGTGTCGCCGCTGCTCAATCTGGTCCACGCCAACAACCTCGACATCAGCGACGTGCACCTGCAGGTCTGGTCGGGCTCGGCGCCCTTCTTGGCTTGGCCTGCGCTGTTGGCGCCGCGGCCGGCGCTGCTCGGCCTGGGCGCGCTGTGCATGCTGCTGTGGTTCTTCCTGCGCCGCACGGCAGTGCGCCCGCTGGCGCAGGCGCCGAGTTCGCGGCTGCCGCAGACCGACCTGCAAGCGGCTGCTCGAGCATGCGAATGCACGCCGAGGCGCCCGCAGGCACAGGCGCCGCGCGCGGTAGCGCCCACGCCGCAGAACCCGTCGTCGCGAGTCGTCAACGCACTGCGCGACGTGTTGATGCAGGGCCTGGCCGTGCCGACCGAACTCGACGATCGGCGCCGACGCAGCGCGCGCTGAAGACAAGAAGAGGCGATCGGCCGGCGGCGCAACGCCGCCGTGGGCTTTGCGCTGGCGCGACAATGCGCACCCCGCAGACCCACCGGACGCCGACACCATGAGCACGACCCCCGCCTACCCTGCCACGCAACTGCTGATCGACGGCCAGTGGTGCGACGCCGCCGACGGCCGCACGCTGGCCGTGGTCAACCCTGCCAGCGGCGCCGAGATCGGCCGCGTGGCGCATGCCGGCCGCGCCGACCTCGACCGCGCGCTGGCCGCCGCGCAAAAAGGCTTCACCACTTGGCGCGCCATGCCGGCGGTCGAGCGAGCGAAGCTGATGCGCCAAGCCGCGACGCTGATGCGCGAGCGCGCCGACAGCATCGCGGCGACGATGACGCAGGAGCAAGGCAAGCCGCTGGTCGAATCGAAAGGCGAGACGCTCGCCGCGGCCGACATCATCGAGTGGTTCGCCGACGAGAGCCGCCGCGTTTACGGCCGCATCGTGCCGCCGCGCAACATGGCGACGCAACAGTTGGTGCTGAAGGAGCCGGTCGGCCCGGTGGCAGCGTTCACGCCGTGGAACTTTCCGATCAACCAGGTCGTGCGCAAGGTCTGCGCGGCGCTGTCCACCGGCTGCTCGATCCTCGTCAAGGCGCCGGAAGAAACGCCGGCCTCGCCGGCAGCGCTGTTGAAAGCCTTCGTCGATGCCGGCGTGCCTGCCGGCGTGGTCGGCCTCGTGTACGGCGACCCGGCCGAGATTTCGAGCTACCTGATTCCGCACCCGATCATTCGCAAGATCACGTTCACCGGCAGCACGCCGGTCGGCAAGCAGCTCGCCGCGATGGCCGGCCAGCACATGAAGCGGGCGACGATGGAGCTCGGCGGCCACGCGCCGGTGATCGTCGCCGAAGACGCCGACATCGCGCTGGCCGTGAAGGCCGCGGGCTCAGCCAAGTTCCGCAACGCTGGCCAGGTCTGCATCGCGCCGACGCGCTTTCTGGTCCACAACAGCATCCGCGCCGAGTTCGAAAAAGCGCTGGTCGCGCAGACCAATGCGCACAAGGTCGGCGACGGTTTGACGCAAGGCACGACGCTCGGCCCCTTGGCGAATCCGCGCCGCCTGACCGCGATGCAGCAGTTCACCGAAGACGCGGTGAAGCAAGGCGCCAAGGTGCTGGCCGGCGGCGAGCGCATCGGCTCGACGGGCAACTTCTTCGCCCCGACGGTGCTGAGTGACGTGCCGCTCTCGGCCAAGGTCTTCAACGACGAGCCGTTCGGCCCGATGGCCGCGGTGCGCGGCTTCGACACGCTCGACGAAGCGATCGCCGAGAGCAACCGCCTGCCCTACGGCCTGGCCGGCTACGCCTACAGCACGTCGATCAAGACCATCCACGCGCTGTCGCAGCGCGTCGAAGTCGGCATGCTGTTCGTCAACCAGCCGGCGCTGCCGACGCCGGAGATGCCCTTCGGCGGCGTCAAGGATTCGGGCTACGGCAGCGAAGGCGGGCCGGAGGCGCTCGAGGCGTACCTGGTGACCAAGGCGGTGTCGGTGTTCTGCGGCTGATCACACACCGGCCAGCGGCTTCCTGATGATGGCGTGGCCGAGCGACAGCCGCACCCACTCGAAGCGCGACGGCCTGGGGTTGCCGATGCCGAAGTGCGGGTGCGTGATGTCGCTCATGCCGCATTCATCGACCAGCTCCTTGATGAAGCCGACCATGCCGCGCTGGTGGCTCGGAAAGCGCCGCTTGACCGCGCGCCAGCGCGTCCAGCCGACGGCCTTGCGCAAAAACGTATTGCCGCTGACCAGCGGGCTGCCGGCCAGTGACTTCAACCAGCGCTCGCGCGGCAGGAAGTCTGGCTGGGGCGGCCGGTACTTCGTGCCATCGACATACTGCGGCCAGTAGCCCGTGCCCCAGTCTTCGATGAAGTAGAGGCCGCCCGGCTTCAAGTGGTGCTCATAGAGGTGCCAAAACGAGAGGCGGGTCAGCTGTCCGATATGCGACGCGTCGTCGATGATGACGTCGAAGCCCTCGGGCGCCTGTTCGCGGCCGATGCGGTCGAGCAGCGGCCGGTCCTGTTGCTCCCCCTGGTAGGTGACGATGCGCTCGCTGTCGAGCCCGGGAATGCGCGGCCGGATGTCGAGCCCAACGATCAACGACTGCGGCATCCACTCGGCCCATTTGCGCAACGAGTCGCCCTCGGCGATGCCGAGTTCGAGCAGCCGCAACGGCCGCTCGCGCAGCGGCCCGAGAAACTCGTCGTAGTTGCGCATGTAGTGCGCCAAGCCCAACTTGCTGATCGGCACCTGATCGATTCGCGTGGCACCCGCCATGTCATCTCCTAGTGCAACCATTTCTCGAACGCGCTGCGCAGCGCGTCGATCAGGATCGGCTTGGTGAGGTAATCGTCCATGCCGGCGGCCGCGCCGAGTTTGCGGTCGGCGTCGCTGGCATGCGCCGTCAGCGCGATGATCGGAAAGCGCGGCAGCCGGCCTTCGTCTTGCAGCGCGCGCAGGCGGCGTGTCGATTCGAGGCCGTCCATCACTGGCATCTGCAAGTCCATCAGCACCAGCTGCGGCGGCTGCTGTTCGCAGGCGGCAATGGCCTGCGCGCCGTCGGTCGCGCCGCTGGGCAGATGGCCGAGCTGGCGCACGAACTCCTCGGTGATCATCAGGTTGACGGCGTTGTCTTCGACCACGAGCACGCGCGCGCAGGCCGCGGCCGCCGCCGGTGCGGCTTCCATGGACGCCGGCGCACGCCGGGCGGCCGCCAGCATGGCGATGAGGGCGTGCGGCGTCACCGGCAGCACGACCGGCCTTGCGCCCTGCGCCAACGCCGCGCGTTCGAGCGCCGGCTGGTTCCAGTCGGGGCGCACCAGCAGGACGATGTGCGCATCGGGCAGCGCCCTGCGCAAGGCAACGAAGTCGGAGTCGGCCTGCAGCGCCTGCTCGGCAATGACGACGACGCCGGGCCACGACAGCGCCGGTTCGGCGCGCGCGCGCGCGATCACGGCAGCCACGCTGGGCAGCACCTCGCTGCGCCAGCCGGCGCGGATCAGCCGGCGCGCGAACCATTGCCCGGGCTCGGCTTGCTGGTTCACCAGCCAGGCCGTGCCGGGAGCTACCGCGGACAGTCGCGGCGCCGCGGCGTCGATCTGCACCGGCCAGGTGAAGGCAAAGCTGCTGCCGGCAGCGCTGCTGCGTTCGAGCGTGACGTCGCCGCCCATCGCCCGCGCCAGGCGCCGCGAGATCGCCAGGCCGAGGCCGCTGCCGCCATGCTGGCGCGTCAGGCTGGCGTCGCCCTGCACGAAGGCATCGAAGATGCGTTCGTGCAGCGCCGGCTCGATGCCCGGGCCGGTGTCGTCGATGCGCACGACGGCGCTCGTCTGCCCGTCGGCGCCGGCCACGAGTTCGGCCGTCAGCGTCACATGGCCGCGCTCGGTGAACTTGATGGCGTTGGCGGCCAGGTTGGTCACCACCTGGCGCACGCGCGCCGCATCGCCCAGCACCTGCGTCACGTCGCCGCTCCAGTCGAAGCGCACCGACACTGGCTTGGCCGCAGCGCCGCGCCCGAGCGCCGGCATCAGCGCGCGCAGCACTTCGGCCAGCAGCTCCGGCAGGTCGAACGGCTCCTGCGCCAGCGGGATGCCGCCGGCATCGAGGCGCGACAGGTCGAGGACCTCGTTGATCAGTTGCAGCAGCGAGCGGCCCGAGCTCAGCGCGACTTCGAGATAGCGCTGCTGCGCCGGCTGCTCGGCCGCCTTCAAGGCGAGCTCGGTCAGGCCGAGCAAACCGTTGAGCGGCGTGCGCAGCTCGTGGCTCATGTGGGCCAGGAATTCACTTTTGGCGTGGCTCGCGCGCTCGGCCTGCTCGCGCTGGCGCTGCGCTTCGGCCAATGCGGCATTGAGCTCTTCAGTGCGCTCGGCGACCATCGCGCGCAGGCGATGGCGGTGCTCGTCGAGCTCCTGCCGGTCGAGCTCTTGCTGGTGCACGTCGCCGACCATGCCGCTCATGCGCAGCCGGCCCTGGTCATCGACTTCGGTGCGGCCGCGGCCGCGGAACCAGCGCCATCCGCCGTCGGCCTGGCGCAGCCGGTAGTTGACGGCCCAGGGGCCGGCGCTGCGCCAGGCGCGCGCGATCTCGGCGTTGAGCAACGGCAGATCCTGCGGATGCACCCAGTCGAGGAAGGCCTGGCTGTCCGGCGCCGGCGTGCCCGGCGGATGGCCGAGCAGTTGCGCGAAGTTGTCGCTGACGAAGAAGTCGTCGAGGCCGGCGGTGCGCTCGAAGTGCGCCTCGCTCGCGGCGCCGAGGGCGCGGCTGTAGCGGCGGGCGTGCGCGTCGGCGTCGAGGCGCGCCTGGCGCTCGGCGTGCACGTCGATCATCGTGCCGATCAGGCGCAGCGGGCGCCGGTGCTGATCGTCGAGCCAGACGCGGCCGAAGGCGCGCGCCCAACGGTATTGGTTGTTGACGTCGCTGTAGCGCACGTCGTAGTGAAAGGTGCCGCCGCTGCGCAACGCCGCGCCGTATGCGGCTTCGAACTGCGCGCGGTCTTCGGGGTGGATGCGCGCGTTGATGCGCTCGCGGTCCTGCGTCGGCGGCAGGCCGAGGATGCTGAAGAACGGCGGCGAGTACCACATCTGGTCGCTGCGAAAGTCGCGCTCCCAGTACGCCTGCTCGGCGCCGAGCACGATGCGCAGCGCGCGCCGCAGGTCATCGGGCGATGCGGCAGCGACGAGCGTTTCGAGCAGCTCGTTGTTCATCGGCGGCGGCAGCGGCAAAAGGTCTTGCATCTGCGGTGAATATATCTTTGCAGCCGCCACCTAGAATCTTCGGCTCGCTTGTATTTGGAGCCTCCATGAGCGGTGCGATCCGCATTCGCGGCGCGCGCCAGCACAACCTCAAGAATCTCGATCTGGACATCCGCACCGGCGAGATGACGGTGGTCACGGGGCCCAGCGGCTCGGGCAAGTCGAGCCTGGTCTTCGACACGCTGTATGCCGAGGGGCAGCGGCGCTATGTCGAGACGTTCTCGGCCTACGCGCGGCAGTTCCTGGATCGCATGGACCGGCCGGCGGTGGATCGTGTCGATGGCGTGCCGCCGGCGATTGCGATCGATCAGACGAACCCGGTGCGCAGTTCGCGCTCGACCGTCGGCACGATGACTGAGTTGAACGATCATCTGAAGCTGCTCTATGCGCGCGCCGGGGCCTTGTTCGACCAGCAGACGGCATTGCCGGTGCGGCATGACACGCCGGAGACGATTTATCTCGACTTGATGGCGCGTGCTGCGGCGGCGGGCGATCCGCGGCTGACGATCACGATGCCGGTGGAGTTGCCGGCATCGACGACACCCGAAGAACTCGAGCAGTGGTTGGCCGCGAGCGGCTTCACGCGCGTGCATTCCGAGCGCACCGTTAACGACCGGAAAGTGCTGGACGTGGTCATCGACCGCTTGCGCGCCGCCAACACCGAGAAGGTGCGCATCGTCGAAGCGATCGAGCTGGCGTTGAAGCGCGGCAGCGGGCGGATCAATGTTTACGCTGGTGACGAAGGGGCACAAGAACTCTGGCGCTGGTCCACCGGCCTGCATTGCCCCGAAAGCGACCTTGCGTTACGCCGATCCGCAACCGGCGCTGTTCTCGTTCAACTCCGCTTTCGGCGCCTGTGAGACCTGCCGCGGTTTCGGCCGCGTGATCGGCGTCGATTGGGGCCTCGTCATTCCCGACGAACGCAAGACCCTGCGCAGCGGCGTCATCAAGACGATCCAGACGCCGGCGTGGAAGGAGTGCCAGGACGATCTGATGAAGTACGCCGGCGAGGCCGGCATCCCGCGCGACACGGCGTGGACGCACCTCACTGCCGCGCAGCGCGATTGGGTGATCGAAGGCTCGCCGAACTGGAAGGGCAACTGGAACAAGCAGTGGTTCGGCATCCGGCGCTTCTTCGGCTATCTCGAAAGCAAGGCCTACAAGATGCACATCCGCGTGCTCTTGTCGAAGTACCGCAGCTATACGCCGTGCACGGTGTGTGGCGGTGCGCGGCTGAAGTTGGAAGCGCTTTTGTGGCGGCTGGGGTCGAAAGAGGATGCCGATGCGGTGTTGCCGGCGTCGCAACGCTTCATGCCGGTGGGCGTGGGTTGGACGCGTGAGCAGCTCGAAGCGTTGCCGGGATTGGCGCTGCACGACCTGATGAAGCTGCCGATCCTGCGCTTGCGCGCGTTCTTCGCGCGGCAGACCGCCACCGACGACGCGCTGAAGCTGCTCTACGAAGAGATCGGCACGCGACTCAAATACCTGTGCGATGTCGGCATCGGCTACCTGACGCTGGATCGGCAGTCGCGCACGTTCTCAGTGGCGGCGAAGTGCAGCGCATCAACCTGACCACTGCGCTCGGCACCTCGCTCGTCAACACGATGTTCGTGCTCGACGAGCCTTCGATCGGCCTGCACCCGCGCGACATGAACCGCATCGTCGAAGCGATGCACCGCCTGCGCGACGCCGGCAACACGCTGGTCGTTGTCGAGCACGACCCGGCGGTGATGCTGGCGGCAGACCGCCTGATCGACATGGGCCCCGGCCCGGGAGAGCGCGGCGGGCAGATCGTCTTCGACGGCACGCCCGACGCGGTGCGTCGCGCCGACACGCTGACCGGCGCCTACCTCGGCGGCAAGAAGCATGTGCACAGCGGCATCAAGCGCTTCGTCACCGACGCGACGCCCAAGCTCGTGCTCGAAGGCGCGCGCGAGCACAACCTGAAGGGCGTGACGATCGAGTTCCCGTTGCAGCGCCTGGTCGCGGTGACGGGGGTCTCAGGTTCCGGCAAGAGCACGCTGATGCAGGACGTGCTCTACCCTGCCCTCGCGCGCGCCTTCGGCAAGGCGACCGAGACGCCCGGCATGCACGAGCGTTTGCTCGGCGCGGACTGGTTGTCGGACGCGGTCTTCGTCGATCAAAGCCCGATCGGCAAGACGGCGCGCTCGAACCCTGCCAGTTATGTCGGCGCGTTCGATGCCATGCGCGCCTTGTTCGCCGACGCAGCGATGGCCAAGGAGCGCGGCTACGGCGCCGGCATGTTCAGCTTCAACGCGGGAGACGGCCGCTGCCCGACTTGCGGCGGCTCGGGCTTCGAGCATGTCGAGATGCAGTTCCTCTCCGACGTGTACCTGCGCTGCCCCGATTGCGACGGCCGGCGCTTTCGCGCCGAGATCCTCGACGTGAAGATCGTGCGTGGGGATCAGACAGCTGAGCGTCGCCGACACGCTCGACCTGACCGTGAGCGAAGCGGTGCATCTGTTTGCCGAGGACCGCGAGGTGATCAGCAAACTGCAGCCGATCGTCGATGTCGGCCTCGACTATGTGCGCCTCGGCCAGCCGGTGCCGACGCTGTCGGGCGGCGAGGCGCAGCGCCTGAAGCTCGCCGGTTTCTTGGCGCAAGCGGCAGAGCGGCCGGGGCAACGTGTCGCCAGCAAAGGCACGCTGTATTTGTTCGACGAGCCGACGACGGGGCTGCACTTCGACGACATCGCCAAGCTGATGCGCGCGCTGCGCAAGCTGCTCGACGCCGGGCATTCGGTGATCACGATCGAGCACAACCTCGACGTGATCCGCGCGGCGGATTGGGTCATCGACCTCGGGCCGGAAGGCGGCGAAGCCGGCGGCGAACTCGTGTTCGCCGGCACGCCGGAAGAGATCAAGCTGCATCCGAGTTCGCACACCGGCAAGGCGTTGACGGACTACGAAGTGGCGCTCGGCATCGCGCTGCGCGCCGAAGAAGGCCGGCCGCTGCAAAGCGTGATCCGTGCGGCGCGTGCGCAAAGCGAAGAGGTCATCCGCATCGTCAACGCGCGCGAGCACAACCTGAAGTCGATGGATGTCGATATCCCGCGCGGCAAGTTCTCCGTCATCACGGGCGTGTCGGGTTCGGGCAAGAGCACGCTGGCCTTCGACATCCTGTTCAACGAAGGCCAGCGGCGGTATCTCGAATCGCTCAACGCTTATGCGCGCAGCATCGTGCAGCCGGCGGGGCGGCCGGAGGTCGATGCGGTGTACGGCATCCCGCCGACGGTGGCGATCGAGCAGCGGCTGTCGCGCGGCGGGCGCAAGAGCACGGTGGCCACCGTCACCGAGGTCTGGCATTTCCTGCGCCTGCTGTGGGTCAAGCTCGGCATCCAGCATTGCGCCAAGGACGGCACCGCGGTCGTGCCGCAGAGCATCGAGAGCATCGCGGCGCAATTGCTGCGCGATCACCGCGGCCAGCATGTCGGGCTTGATGGCGCCGCTGGTCGTGAACCGCAAGGGCGTCTATACCGATCTCGCGAAATGGGCCAAGGCGCGCGGCCATTCGCACCTGCGCATCGACGGCGAGTTCCTGAAAGTCGATCCGTTTCCACGCATCGACCGCTTCAAGGAGCACACGATCGAGCTGCCGGTCGGCGACTTGATCGTCGATCCGGCGAACGAAGCCGAGCTGCGCACGCTGCTGACGAAGGCGCTCGACCTCGGCAAGGGCGTGATGCATCTGCTGGCGCCGCTCGACGGCTTGCAGGTCGCGATGGAAGCGGCGACATCGACCGTCGGCATCGGCAGCATCAAGGTCTTCTCGACCAAACGCGCCTGCCCGACCTGCGGCACGAGTTACCCCGAACTCGACCCGCGCCTGTTTTCGTACAACAGCAAACACGGCTGGTGCCCGAGCTGCGTCGGCACCGGCCTGACATTGACGC
Organism: uncultured beta proteobacterium; assembly: GCA_963816315.1. Taxonomy (GTDB): domain Bacteria; phylum Pseudomonadota; class Gammaproteobacteria; order Burkholderiales; family Burkholderiaceae_C; genus CADEEN01. The sequence goes on along the minus strand of CAWFJZ010000026.1, from coordinate 53,908 downwards.
GCGAGCAGCGCAAGGCGCTCGACGATTCGGTGCGCGACGACAACGAGCGTGGCCGCGAGCAAAGTTTTCCGAGCGAGGAGGCCGAGGTCGAAGGCCTCGCAGGCACGCCCTGCCCTGAGTGCGACGGCACGCGATTGAACAAGGTCGCGCGCGGCGTGACCTTCGGCGGCGAGCCGATCGGCAGCGTCGCCGCCTGGGCGGTCGGCGATGCGCGGCGCTGGGTCAAGGGGCTCGACCTGATCGGCCGCGAAGCCGGCATCGCGCGCGACGTCGTCACCGAAATCGAAAGCCGCCTGGAGTTTCTCGAACAAGTGGGGCTCGGCTACCTGACGCTCGACCGCGCCGCGCCGACGCTCTCCGGCGGCGAAGCGCAGCGCATCCGCCTGGCGGCGCAGCTCGGCAGCAACCTGCAAGGCGTGTGCTACGTGCTCGACGAACCGACGATCGGCCTGCACCCGCGCGACAACCGCGTGCTGCTCGACGCGCTGACGCACCTGCGCAGCCAGGGCAACACGCTGGTGGTCGTCGAGCACGACGAAGACACGATCCGCCGCGCCGACCATGTCATCGACATCGGCCCCGGCGCCGGCAAGCGCGGTGGACGCGTCGTCGCGCAAGGCACGGTGAGTGATCTGTCGGCGACGGCCGAGTCGGTGACCGGGCGCTTTCTCGCGCATCCGTTGAAGCACCCGCTGCAAAAGCGGCGCGCGATCAACGGCAAGGACAAGGCGCTGACGGTCAAGGGCGCGTCGCTGCACAACCTGAAGGCGCTCGACCTGCGCTTTCCGTTGCAGCGCCTGGTCGCGGTGACGGGCGTCTCGGGCTCGGGCAAGAGCACGCTGGCGCGCGATGTGCTGCTCGACAGCGTCGCCGCGCTCGTCTCGTCGCGCGGCAAGTCTGCCGTCTCGGGCTGCGAGGCGATCGACGGCTGGCAAGCCGTGGACCGCGTGCTCGAAGTCGATCAGACCCCCATCGGCAAAACGCCGCGCTCGTGCCCCGCCACCTACATCGGCTTCTGGGACGCGATCCGCAAGCTGTTCGCCGAAACGCTCGAAGCGAAAGCGCGCGGCTATGCGCCGAACCGCTTTTCGTTCAACACCGGCGAAGGCCGATGCCCGACCTGCGAAGGCCAGGGCGTGCGCACGATCGAGATGAGTTTCCTGCCCGACGTGAAAGTGCCGTGCGAGTCCTGCCACGGCCAGCGCTTCAACCCGGAGACGCTGGCGGTGAGCTGGCGCGGCAAGTCGATCGGCGACGTGCTGCGCATGGAAGTCGATGAAGCGGTCGAGTTCTTCGCCTCGATGCCGTCGGTCGCGCACCCGCTGCAACTGCTGAAGGACGTCGGCCTCGGCTACCTGACGCTCGGCCAGCCCTCACCGACGCTGTCCGGCGGCGAGGCGCAGCGCATCAAGCTCGTCACCGAGTTGAGCAAGGTGCGCGACGACGTGACGCGACGCGGCCAGAAGCCGCCGCACACGCTCTACGTGCTCGACGAACCCACGGTCGGCCTGCACATGGCCGATGTCGAACGCCTGATCCGCGTGCTGCACCGCCTGGTCGATGGCGAGCACAGCGTCATCGTCATCGAACACGATCTCGATGTGATCGCCGAAGCCGATTGGGTCATCGACCTCGGCCCCGAAGGCGGCGCCGCCGGCGGCAGCGTGGTGGCGGCGGGCACGCCGGAGCAGATCGTCGCGGCCGGCACGCACACCGGCGCCGGCGCTGGCGCCGGTGCTCTGAGCGCTCGCTGAGTCAGGCCGCCTTGGCCATCGGCGACTGGCTTTGCAGTCGTCCGACGTGCCGCTCATCAACCCCATCGCCCGGCACTGCAACGCGATCGCGTCTTCGTGGTCGCCGAGGCGGTCGAACAGGTCGGCCACGCGCAGCAGCACGGTCACTTCCCACTGCGGGTCGGCGGTGTGGCGCGCCAGTTGCGCGGCCTCATAACCATGGTCGCGCACGGCGTCGCGCAGGCGGTGCGCGCCGCGGGCCTCGTCTTGTTCGTCGAGGCGCTCGGCGCGCTCCAGCGCCAGCTCGGCGAGGTGGCACAGCGCATCGACGCTGGCATCGACGGCGCCGATGGTGCGCGCCACGGCCAGGCCGCGCTTGGCATACCAATCGGCTTCGGCCAGCGCGCCGACGGCACGGTGGCAGCGGCTGACTTCGGCCAGCGCCTGGCTCAACTGTGCCGGGTCGCCAGCGGCTTCGGCGGCATCGAGTGCCGACACGGCCGCACGCAGATCGATGCGGGCCTGGTCTTCTGGTTTGTTCTGGTTCATCGTGAGGTGCATGGCGGGTCCGGCAACAAAGGAGTGGAGCGGATGCTAGGCAGCGGCCTCCGGTGTGGCGTCCCCCGAAAGGCGGGGCCGTCCCGCGAGCAGGTGGCCGCGGCAACCCGATCGTGATGGATTGCACGGCACAAACGGTGTCGTTACGTACGCTGTGACCGCGGCGCGACAGCGCGACGGATGCCGGCGCAGTTAGATTCGTCCGGCGCACAATCGTAGTGCACCTTACCGGGAGCCTCACCGATGTTCCTCAACGGCCGCCAGACCGAACTGCTGGGGCGTGTCATGACCACGCTGGCCGAGCCGCACGAAGAGCGCGAGATCCGCGAGCGCGTTGGCAGCTTGATGCTCGATCTGCTGCAGGCGCAGTTCTATGCCAGCTATGTCTGGGACGACGATCAGCAGCGCTTCGACAGCGGCGTGCAACTGCACATGGACAGCGCCAACCTGGCGCGCTACGAATCTTACTATCAGTTCCACGATCCGATCACGCTGACCTTGCAGCAGCACCGCAGCGCGGTGCGTGTGACCGACGTGATGCCGCAGCGCGAGTTGATGCGCACCGAGTTCTTCAACGACTTCCTGGCCCGCGACGGGCTGCACTGGGGTGTGAACCTGTACGCGTGGAGCGGCGAGCGCAACATTGGCGACATGCGCATCTGGCGCGACCGGCGGCGCGGCGATTTCACGCAGGACGATCTGGCGCTGCTCGATCTGGTGCGGCCGGCGCTCGTGGCGGCGTTGCGGCGCAGCCGCGGCACGTGCGCCGCGGCCTGGCACCGAGCCGGAGCCTCGAGGCGCGCTTGTCCGCGCGCGAGCGCGAGGTATCGCATCTGGCCGCGGCCGGCTTCGCCGACAAGGAGATCGCGCGCCGGCTCGGCATCTCGCCGACAACGGTGCGCACGCACATCGACAACGCCTACCGCAAGCTCGGCGTCAACAACCGCGTTGCGCTGACGCGCTGCCTCGATCGATAACCAGACATCCTCTTTCACGAGGATGGCGCGGCGGGGCAAGCGCGCCTACGCTGGCGCTATATCAAGGAGCACCGACATGGTCACACCGCGACGCGCCTTCCTCAAACGCACCGGCGTTCTCGCCACGGCACCCTGGCTCGGCGCTGGCCTCGCCGCATGCGGCGGCGGCGATGACGACAACGACAGGCTCGGCACCGAAGCGCAACTGAAGCTCGACGCGACTCAGGCCGTGGCCGCGATCCGCGACGGCCGCGTCTCCGCCGAGGCTTACATGAGCACGCTGATCGCACGTGCCAAAGCGCTGTCGGACTCTGAACGCGCTGATCGTGCTCGACGAAGCCGGTGCGCTGGTGGCCGCACGCGCGGTCGATGCCGCGCGCGCGGCCGGCACCGCGCTCAGCCCGCTGGCCGGCCTGCCGATCGTCGTCAAGGACAACATCAACACCAAAGACCTGCCAACCACCGGCGGCACGGCGGCGCTGCGCAACGTGCGGCCCACGGCCAATGCGCCGAGCCTGCAGAAGCTGATCGACGCCGGCGCCATCGTGCTCGGCAAATCCAACCTGCACGAGTTGGCCTTCGGCATCACCAGCACCAACCTCACGTCGTTCGCCGGCGCGGTGAAAAACCCGTACGACAAGACGCGCATTCCCGGCGGCTCGTCCGGCGGCACGGCCGCGGCGATCGCGGCGCGCATCGCACCCGCCGGCCTGGGCACCGACACGGGTGGATCGACGCGCGTGCCAGCCGCCCTCTGCGGCATTGCCGGCTTGCGGCCTTCCGTCGGCAACGGCGGTGCGCAGCGCCGCTACACGAACACGAATACCGTCGTGCCGATCAGCCACACGCGCGACACCGTCGGCCCGATGGCGCGCAGCGTCGCCGACATCGCGCTGCTCGACTCGGTGGTCACTGGCCGCGCGATGGCCAGCGCGATCGGCCTGCGCGGCCTGCGCCTGGGCACGCCGGCCTCGTTCTGGGCGGGCCTCGAGGGCCAGGTGGCCACGGTGATGACGGCAGCGCGCAGCAAGCTCGCCGCGGCCGGCGTCGTCTTCGTCGATGTCGATACCACCGGCCTCACGGCGCTCAACAACCTGGTGTCGTTCCAGGTGGCACTGCACGAGCCGATCGCAGACATCCCTGCTTACCTCGCGGCCACCAGCGTCACCGGCATCTCGGTGGCCGACATCGCCGCGCAAGTGGCGAGCCCCGACGTCAAAGGCGCGTTCGGCGCCATACTCGCCGACGCCTTCGGCGCCGCCTACCCGGACGCGATCAACGTCCATCGCCCGCAAATGCAGGCGCTGTACGCGAGCTACTTCGCCGACAACGCGCTCGACGCGATGCTGTTCCCGACGACGATCCTGGCCGCTGCGCCGATCGACGCCGTCAACGGCTCTTCCACCGTCTCGATCGACGGCGGCCCGCCGGCCGACACCTTCGGCACCTTCATCCGCAACACCGATCCGGGCAGCAACGCCGGCATCCCCGGCCTGTCGATCCCTGCCGGGCTCACCGCCTCCGGCCTGCCGGTGGGACTGGAAATCGACGGGCCGCTCGGCAGCGATGACCGGCTGATCGGCATCGGCCTGTCGATCGAGGCCACACTCGGCGCTGTTGCAGCACCGCTGCTCTAGGCTCGGCTGTCAAGGAAAACCACAAGCGCCCGCGGCGGTTGCGACTTCGACAATCGGTCTCATCGGGGGGCGTCCGCCCATTCCCATCATTGTTGGAGCCTCTTCATGCACCTTGCCCCGATGTACCGCGCCGCGGCCGTGACCTTCGCTGCTCTGTCCACGGCGGGTTTGGCCCAGGCCCAGACCGTGCTCGCCGCGTCGAGCTGGCTGGCGCCGACGCACACCCTGTCGGAGACGCAGAAGGAGTGGTGCGGCGAGTTGGAGAAGAAGACCGCCGGCAAGGTCAAGTGCAACATCCTTCCGCGTGCCGTGTCGGCGCCGCCGGGCACCTTTGACGCGGTGCGCAACGGCCTGGCCGACCTGTCGTTCACAGTTCATGGCTACACGCCGGGCCGCTTCGTGACGACGCAGATGGCCGAGGTGCCCTTCCTCGGCAACGCGTCGGAGCCGACCTCGGTGGCCTTTCAGCGCATGTACGCCAAGTACCCGGCGATCGCCGCCGAGCACCAGGGTGTGAAGGTGCTGGCCGTGTTCACGCATGGCCCGGGCATCGTCTTCAACACCAAGCGGCCGATCGCCACGGCAGATGACTTGGCGGGCCTCAAGTTCCGCGTCGGCGGCGGCATGGTCAACGAGATCTCGAAGTCACTGAACATGAACGTCACGCTGAAGCCGGCGCCCGAAAGCTACGAGCTGCTGTCCACCGGTGTCATGGATGGCACATTGTTCCCGGCCGAATCGGTCGAGTCGTTCAAGCTCGACAAGACGGTCAAGTACGCCACCACCTTCCCCGGCGGCCTGTACAACACCGCCTTCGTCTTCATGATGAATCAGGCCACGTACGACAAGCAGCCGGCCGACGTGAAGAAGGCTATCGACGAACTCTCCGGCGAGTATGCGGCGCGCATGTTCGGCCGCGGCTGGGACAAGGTCGATCGCCGCGGCATGGCCTTCATGCAGGCTGCGGGTGTGCAGTTCACCAAGGCCGATGCGGCCTTCGTCAAGGCGGTGCAGGACAAGACCGGCGCGGTCGAAGACAAGTGGGCCGCGGCGGCCGAAGCCAAGGGGCTGAAGGATGCGAAGAAGGTGCTCGCCGAGTACCGGGCCGAGATCAAGAAGCTGGAAAAGTAATGTCCGCCCCGAGGCGCGCTACACGCACCGTCCCCCGTGGGGAACGCCGCCCTTGGGACGGCCCGGCGGCCGGCCGCAGGTGATTCCAAACCTCAAGAGGCTCCTCGAAGCCCTGTGCAGCGCGCTCGCTGCGAGCGCGCTGTTCGGCATCATGTTGCTGACGCTGATCGACGTCGGCGGCCGAAAACTCATCAGCACGTCGGTGCCCGGCTCGCTCGAGCTGACCGAGCTGCTGATGGTGGTGGTGATCTTCGCCGGGCTGCCGCTGGTCTCCCTGCGCGGCGAGCATGTGGTCTTCGACTCGCTCGATCCGTACCTGCCGAAAGGCTTGCGCCGCTTTCAGGACGCCGTGGTCGATCTGCTGTGCGCGCTGGCGCTCGGCGGCGTGGCCTGGCTGATGTGGGTCAAGGCCGGCCAAATGACCGGGTACGGCGACACGACCGCACAGCTGAAGATCACGCAAGGGCCGTTCGTCTATCTGATGAGCCTGTTGTGCGCGCTGACGGCGCTGGTGCACCTGTTGCTGCTGGCGGCGCCGACGGTGCATCACCACATCGGCGTCGAAGAGTCATGACGGAATCGCTGATCGGCTTTGCTGCCATCTTCGTGCTGGCGCTGCTGCGCATCCCACTGGCGTTTGCGATGGGTGCGGTCGGTTTTGTCGGCCTCGGCGTGATGCGCGGCTGGCCGGCCACGGCGGCCAGCGCGTCGCAGGTGATCTACGAAACCGGCTTTGCCTACACCCTGTCGGTCGTGCCGCTGTTCATCCTGATGGGCAACTTCGTCGCCCGTGCGGGCCTGGCGCAAGAGCTGTTCCGCGCCGCCTACGCCTTCGTCGGCCATGTGCGCGGCGGCTTGGCGCATGCCACCGTGCTGGCCTGCGCCGGCTTCGGCGCCATCTGCGGCAGCTCGATCGCCACCGCGGCGACGATGAGCAAAGTCGCCTACCCGGCGATGAGAAAGCTCGGCTACGCCGACTACCTCTCCACCGGCGTCATCGCGGCCGGCGGCACGCTAGGCATCATGATCCCGCCGTCAACGATCCTCGTCATCTACGGCATCGTCACCGAAACGCACATCGGAAAGCTGTTCGCCGCCGGCGTGATTCCAGGCCTGTTGTGCGCGCTGATGATGATGGGCGCGGTGGTCTGGATCACCTGGCGCGACCCGAAGGCCGGCCCGGCGGGCGAACGCACCTCGTGGGCCGACCGCATCCGCGCAGTGCGCGACATCTGGGGCGTGGCGCTGCTCGTCGTCGTCGTGCTCGGCGGCATCTACGGCGGCGTTTTCACGGCCACCGAAGGCGCGGGCATCGGCGCGTCAGGCGCCTTCTTTTTTGCTCTGGCGCGGCGGGCCCTCTCGTGGCGCGTGCTGTTCGATGTGCTGGTCGAAAGCGCACGCACGACGGCGATGCTGTTCACGATCCTGATCGCGGCGATGATCTTCTCCAGCTTCATCAACTTCACGACCATGCCGGGCGATCTGAAGGAGTGGCTGCTGCACCTGGGCCTGCCGCCGCTGGCGATCGTCGGCGCGATGATGCTGATCTACGTCATCCTCGGCACGATCATGGAAGAGCTGTCGATGGTGCTGCTGACCATCCCCGTGTTCTTCCCGATCGTCACCCAGCTCGGTTTCGACCCGGTGTGGTTCGGCGTGCTGATCGTGCTCGTCGTGCAGATCGGCCTGATCTCGCCGCCGGTGGGCATGAACCTGTTCGTGTTGAACGCATTGCTCAAGAGCGTGCCGCTGGCGCAGATCTTCAAAGGCGTGTGGATGTTCGTCGCCGCGCTGATCGTCGCGCTGGCGGTTGTCCTCGAATTTCAGCCGCTGGCGTTGTGGTTGCCGGGCTTCATGAAGTGACGGCACTAAGTACCCGGTTTCACAATTACGCCCACATGAAGTCGCGCCTTTCGACTCATGGCGTCGTTGCAAATCCTCGCGATGCCACGAGGCATCGCTGTGGTTTGCGCCTAGCCCTGAGCCGAAATGCATCGATTTCATTCGTGGGTGTAATTGTGAAACCGGGTACTAAGTAGTTCCCGATAGGCATCACACGCAGCCACGACCTACGATTTCGAAACCCGAAGGAGACTCCTGATGAAACACACGTTGATCGCCCTGGCCACCACGCTGGCCGCCTCCGCCGCCCTGGCCGACTACCCGGAAAAGCCGGTCACCATCGTCGTGCCGTTCGCCGCCGGCGGCCCCACCGACAAGGTGGCGCGCGACTTCGCCGAAGTGCTGCGCAAGGGTCTGAACAACCAGACGGTGATCATCGAAAACGTCGGCGGCGCGGGAGGCACGCTCGGTGCGGCCAAGGTGGCCAAGGCCGCGCCCGACGGCTACACGATCCTGCTGCACCACATCGCGATGGCCACGTCGCCGGGCCTGTACCGCAGCCTGCCCTACAAGACGCTCGAAGACTTCGAGTACCTCGGCATGATCAACGAGGTGCCGATGACCTTGATCGGCAAGCCCACGCTGCCGGCCAACAACTACGCCGAGTTGGTGAAGTGGCTCGATGCGAACAAGGGCAAGATCAATCTCGCCAATGCCGGCCTCGGCTCGGCGTCGCATCTGTGCGGCCTGCTGTTCCAGCAAGCGGTCAAGACCGACATGACGACCGTGCCGTACAAGGGCACGGCGCCGGCAATGACCGATCTGCTCGGCGGCCAGGTCGATCTGATGTGCGACCAGACCACCAACACCTCGCAGCAGATCGAGGGCGGCAAGGTCAAGGCGTTTGCGGTAACGACGATGAAGCCGCTGACGACGCCCGCGCTGGCCAAACTGCCGACCCTTGATGCTTCCGGCCTGAAAGGCTTCAACGTCTCGATCTGGCACGGCCTGTATGCCCCCAAGGGCACGCCGAAGGCGGCGCAGGACAAGATCAATGCCGCGCTCGTTGCCGCATTGAAGGACCCGGAGTTCATCAAGCGCCAGGAAGCGCTGGGCGCCGTGGTCATCACCGATTCGCGCGTGTCCCCGGCCGAGCACAAGAAGTTCGTCGAGGCCGAGATCAACAAGTGGGGGCCCGCGATCAAGGCTGCCGGTCAGTATGCGGACTAACTGGACGCTTCGCTGAGTTCAACAGGGCTGCCTTCGGCACCCTGTCCGCATGCTTTCAAGAAACCTTCAGCGGAATCGTCACCGGTCCGTCATTGACCAGATGCACCTGCATGTCGGCGCCGAACTCGCCTGACGCGACTTGCGGGTGCATCGAGCGCGCGGTGTCGATCACACGTTCGTAGAGCGCTTGGCCGAGTGGCGGTGCCGCAGCACCGGTGAAGCCCGGCCGATTGCCGGCTGACGTGTCGGCCGCGAGCGTGAACTGCGAGACGATCAGCAGCCCGCCCTGCACGTCTTGCACACTGCGGTTCATCTTGCCGGCGTCGTCGGCAAACACGCGCAGCTTGAGCAGCTTCGTCACCAACTTGTCGGCAACGCTCTCGTCGTCCTGCGGCTCGGCGCAGACGAAGACGAGCAACCCGTGGCCGATCTCGCCGACGCGCACGTTGGCGACATCGACATGCGCGCCGCGAACGCGCTGCACGAGGGCTATCACAGCGTCACCTCGGCCTTGTCGTCGAAATGCGCCTCGACGTCCATCGGCAGCAACTGGATCGTCGCCCGCAGCCCCGGCACCGCGGCCATCAGCGCCTGTTCGACCGAGCTGCGCAGCGCCGCCGCGCGTTGCAGCGACCAGCTTGGCGGCATGTGCATGTGCAGATCGACGAACAAACGCTGGCCGGCGCGGCGCGAGTTGATGTGGTCGAAGCGCAGCGTCGTCGGGTGCTCGAAGCTCTTCAGCACCTCGTCGATCTGCTGCTGCGCCTGCGGATCGAGCGCGCGGTCCATCAAGCCGTCGGCCGAGCGGTGGACGAGCGAAAAACCTTCGCGCGCGACGTTGCCGGCGACAGCAATCGCGATCACCGGGTCGAGCCACAACCAGCCGGTGGCAGCGGCGGCGACCAAGCCCACGACCACGCCGGCCGAGGTCCAGACATCGGTGAACAGATGCCGCGCATCGGCTTCCAGCGCCATCGAGCGGTGCTCGCGGGCCTTCTTCAGCATCGCCCAGGCCAGCGCACCGTTCATCGCCGAGCTGACCACCGACAGCAGCAGCCCCAGCGACAGGCGCTCCAGCGGCTGCGGCGCGAGCAGTCGGCTGACGGCCGCCCAGATGATCGCCAACGCGGCGACGAAGATCAGCACGCCTTCGAAGCCACTCGAAAAGTACTCGGCCTTGTGGTGGCCGAACGGATGGTCTTCGTCGGGCGGCCGCGCGGCGACGATGACCATCCACAACGCGAACGTCGCACCGGCCAGGTTGACCACCGACTCCATGGCGTCGGAGAGCAGGCCGACGGAGTTGGTGAGCCACCAAGCACCCGTTTTCAGCGAGATCGTGGCCACCGCAACCGCGATCGACAGCTTGAGGTAGGCGCTGACCTGCATGCGCGCCATTGTGGCGCGCCGCTCGCTGCGGCTACGCGTCGATGTCCTGCGGCCCCGGCGCGCGCTTGCGGCCCGTCAACATCGCGCGCACCAGGTTCTCGTGCTGGTGCCAGCCGGCGTAGAACACGCCGGCCACATGCAGCGCGACGAGCGCCAGCAGGGTCACGGCCAGCGCTTCATGCGCCTCTTCCATGATCTCGCTGCCGAAAAATGCGTCGATGGTCAGCAGCCAGCCCGTCAGCGCGACGGCGGCCAGCGTCAGCATCAGCGCGATCACCATCCAGCCGCCGAGCGGGTTGTGGCCGAGAAATCGCGGTGCGCGTTGGCCGAGCACGCCGCGCGCGTAGGCGAGCACGGCGCGCGGCCCGCGAACGAAGGACACGAAGCGCGCCGCCCGGTCACGGCCGGCCAGGCCCCAGACGATGCGCAGCACGAGCAGTGCGACCATCGCCCAGCCGATCGGCTCGTGCAGGCCGCGGCCGACTTCACTCGTGATCCACGCCAGCGCCACCGTGGTCACCAGCGACCAATGAAAGAGCCGAACGAAGCGGCTCCACACGGTCACCTCAGGGCTCATTGCAGCTTCGCCGGCTCGAGCGTCTTCGGATGGAAGTAGGCCTCGACGCGCTGACCCTTGTCATCGACGCCATAGACCTCGTAGCACTGCGCATCGACCTTGATGCGGCGCACCTGCCAGCCGGCGGCGACGAGCTTCTTTTCCAGCAGATCCTTGTCCTGCCACTCGGCCTTGGGCACGGCGTCCTTGATCGGGCAGGCGCCGGTGGCCCAGGCGGGGCCGGCGAGCAGAAAGACGGCAGCAACAACGATCGGATAGCGGCAGTTCATCATCGGAGCTCCATGTGCGACAGGCAACGCAGTCTAGGGTGTGTTGACATTCATATCGCCCCGCGTGAGGCCCCAGACAGCGCCCAATCTAGGCGCAAAGCGGAGTTGGGGTCGGGCCCCAACGAGCATTTGCAACGACGAGTGGGCGCTGTCCGGGGCCTCACCCTTCGGGCCGGGGTACCCAAGGGCGCAAGGCCGCGTTGCGCCTCTTGCCTGGGGCCCTACCCCAGGCGGCGAGGCACGCCTTGCCTTGCGCCCTTGGCCACCCCGGCGCGGGGCGATCTGAATGTCACAACACACCCTAGGCATCGCACCTGAAAAGTAGCTGAAGCGCCGCGGCGCGTTACCTCACGACGCCAGGGTGACGCGAGCGAACTTGCGCTTGCCGACTTGCACGACGAACGACCCCGCCGCCACCTTCAGCGCCTTGTCGCTGATCACCGCGCCGTCGATGCGCACGCCGCCCTGCTCGATCATGCGCATCGCTTCGCTGGTCGAGGGCACGAGGCCGGCTTGCTTGAGCAGGTTGCCGATGGCCAGCGGCGCGCCGGCGATCGTCAGCTCGGCGATGTCGTCGGGCACGCCGCCCTTTGCGCGGTTGATGAAGTCCTGTTCGGCAGCATCGGCCGCGGCGGCGCGGTGAAAGCGGGTGACGATCTCCTTGGCCAGCATCACCTTGGCGTCTTTCGGGTTGCGGCCCTGCGCGACATCGACCTTCAACGACGCAATCTCGCGCTCGGGACGCCACGACAGCAGCAGGTACCAGCGCCACATCAACTCGTCGGAAATCGACAGCACCTTGGCGAACATCGTGTTCGCGGGCTCGCTGATGCCGACATAGTTGTTCTTCGACTTCGACATCTTGTCCACGCCGTCGGTGCCTTCCAGCAGCGGCATCGTCAGGATGCACTGCGGTTCCTGACCGGCCTCGATCTGCAGATGGCGACCCATCAGCAGGTTGAACTTCTGGTCGGTGCCGCCGAGTTCGAGATCGCTCTTCAGCGCCACCGAGTCGTAGCCCTGCATCAGCGGGTAGAGGAATTCGTGCACGCTGATCGGCGTGCCGGCGGCAAAGCGCTTCGAGAAATCGTCGCGCTCCATCATCCGCGCCACGGTGTACTTGGCGGCGAGCGTGATCATGCCGCGTGCGCCCAATGGATCGCTCCACTCGCTGTTGTGGCGCACCTCGGCCTTGGCGATGTCGAGCACCAGCCCGATCTGCTCGAGGTAGGTCTGCGCATTGGCCGCGATCTGCTCGCGCGTCAACGGCGGGCGCGTGCTGTTGCGGCCGGAAGGGTCGCCGATCATCGAGGTGAAGTCGCCGATCAGCGGGATCACGGTGTGGCCGAGGTCCTGCAACTGGCGCATCTTCGTGAAGACGACGGTGTGGCCGAGGTGCAGGTCCGGCGCCGTCGGGTCGAGGCCGAACTTGATGCGCAGCGGCGTGCCGGTGGCCGCCGAGCGCGCCAGCTTGGCCAGCCACTCGCCTTCCGGCAACAACTCCTCGCAGCCGCGCTGGCTGATCGACCATCGCGTCGCGCACGGCGTCTGTGACGGGATGCGCGGGCTTGGGTTCTGTCACGTTCGCTGACATGGTGGTGGTCGCCAAAGGGGTTTTGTCACGGGCTGCGCAGCAAGGCCGGCCCGTAGAATTGAGTCACTTTTGTTGCGCTTGTGCTCGGGGCAAACACCGAAGCAACCGCGACATCGATCTTAAGGGCGCTGTCCGGCCCCTTTCGCCCTGTCAGCGTCCGGCCCCCGTGGCCTGCACTCGAGAGTCAAGCCGTTGGGACCGTTCGAACAGACCACCGCCGCCGCACAGGGTTTCGTGACCCGACATCAGCGCGCCCTCGTCGGCGCTGCCGCGGTGCTGCTGGCGGGCGTCGGCGTGGCCGCCTTCGCCGTCGCGCCGTTGGCACCGGATGCAGCAACGCTGCCGCAGCGCGTGATCACCGAAACCGTGTTCGCGGAAGCCGCCGAGCCGCAGCTCGAAGCGCTGGCCGCGCATCGCGTGGACCTGTTCTTCAACGACACGATCCGCGCCGGCGACTCGCTGGCGTCGGTGCTGCGCCGCCTCGGCGTGACTGACGCCGCTGCCGTCGCCCTCATGCGCAACGATCCCGCCGTGCAGCGCCTGTTCGACGGCCGCGGCGGTCGCAGCGTGCAGGTGCGCACGCGAGCCGATGGTTCGCTGCAGGAGTTGATCGGCCGCTCGCCCGCACGGGCGGCCGAGCAGACGGCCACGCAATTCACGCGCCTGGTCGTCAGCCGCGCCGCCGACGGACAACTCGCCATCAAGGAAGAAGCAGCGGCGCTGCAATCGCAAGTCAAGCTGGCCAGCGGCACGATCAAGAGTTCGCTCTTCGCCGCCAGCGACGAGGCCCGTGTGCCCGATGCCATCGCCATCCAGATGGCCGAGATCTTCGCCGCTGACATCGACATGCACCGCGAGCTGCGCCGCGGCGACACCTTCAGCGTCGTCTATGAGTCGATGACGGCCGACGGCGAAGCGATCGGCTGGGGCCAGAGCACGGGCCGCGTGCTCGCCGCCGAGTTTGTCAACGCCGGCAAGACGCATCAGGCGGTCTGGTACCGCGCCAGCGATGGCCGCGGCGCCTACTTCGACTTGTCCGGGCAGAGCAAGCGGCGCGCCTTCCTGGCCAGCCCGATGGAGTTCTCGCGCGTGACCTCGGGTTTTGCGATGCGCTTTCACCCGATCCACCAGACCTGGCGCCAGCACAACGGCGTGGACTACGCGGCCCCCACCGGCACCCCGGTGCGCAGCGTCGGCGACGGCGTCGTCGAGTTCGCCGGCCGCCAGAACGGCTACGGCAACGTGGTGCAGATCAAGCACGCCAACGATCGCAGCACGCTCTACGCGCACCTGTCGCGCATCGACGTGCGGCAAGGCCAGCGCATCGAACAAGGCGTGCGCCTCGGCGCGGTCGGCTCCACCGGCTGGTCCACCGGCCCACACCTGCACTTCGAGTTCCGCCTCAACGGCGCGCACCAGGATCCGCTGAAGATCGCCAAGGCCAGCGAGACGCTGACGCTGCCTCCCGCGTCGAAGGCCGAGTTCGCGGCGCTCGCCCGCTCGCTGCAGGCCCAGCTCGACGTGGCCGACACCTTGGTCGGTGCCCGCGGCCGCGCCGAGTAAGGCAGTGCGCTACATCGGGCTCATGTCGGGCACTTCGCTCGATGGAGTCGATGGCGTGCTGGTCGATATCGACCCGATGGCAGCTTGAAGCTGCGCGGCCATCGCCATGAAGCCTTCGTCGGTTCGCTGCGCGATGAACTGCTGGCGCTGAACACCCCCGGCAGCGACGAGCTGCACCGCGCGTCGCTGGCAGCGCTTGGCGTGGCGCGCGCCTATGCGTCGGTCGTCAACGCCCTGCTGTTCGACACCGGCACGGTCGCGCGCGAGGTGCGCGCCATTGGCGCGCATGGGCAGACGGTGCGCCACCGGCCCGAGGCCGGCTACACGACGCAGTTGCTCAACGGCGCGCTGCTGGCCGAGCTGACGGGCATCGACGTGGTCTGCGACTTGCGCAGCCGCGATGTCGCCGCCGGCGGGCAAGGCGCGCCGCTGGCGCCGGGCTTTCATGCGGCGGTGTTCGGCCACGCCGAGGAAACGTGCGCCGTGCTCAACCTCGGCGGCATTTCGAACCTGACGCTGCTCGCACCGGGCAAGCCGGTCATCGGCTTCGATTGCGGCCCCGCCAACGCGCTGCTCGACGGCTGGTGCCGAGCGTCATTTGCAGCAGCCCTTCGATGCCGATGGACAGTGGGCGGCGAGCGGCCGCGTGATACAGCCGTTGCTGGCCGCGCTGCTCGCCGAGCCCTACTTCGATCTGCCGCCGCCGAAGAGCACCGGGCGCGACCTGTTCAACATGGCCTGGCTCGACGCCCGTGTCGCCGGCGTCAGCAGCAGTCGATGTGCAGGCAACGTTAGCCGCACTCGCCGTCGAGTCCGTGGCACGCGATCTCGAACGGCACGCTCCGCAGACCGCGGTGCTTTTCGTCTGCGGCGGCGGCGCCCGCAATGCGCATCTGATGCGCGGCTTCGCGCAGCGTCTGCCGCACGTTCGCGTCAGCACGACGGACGAACTCGGCGTGCCGGTCGATCAAGTCGAAGGCGCGGCCTTCGCCTGGCTGGCGCACCGCTTTGTCGAACGCCAGCCCGGCAACCTCGCCGAAGTCACGGGAGCGCGCGGACCGCGGCTGCTTGGCGCCCTGTACCCAGCGCAATACACAAAGGCCGCCCGAGGCGGCCTTTGGCATCAGGCGAAGACTGCTGCTAGGCCGAGAAGCTAGACCCGCAACCACAGGTGCTGGTCGCATTCGGATTCTTGATCACGAACTGCGCGCCCTGCAGATCTTCCTTGTAGTCGATCTCGGCGCCCATCAGGTATTGCAGGCTCATCGCGTCGATCAGCAGCGTGACGCCGTTCTTGGTCATCGGTGTGTCATCTTCGTTGACGATTTCGTCGAAGGTGAAGCCGTACTGGAAGCCGGAGCAGCCACCGCCCTGCACGAAGACGCGCAGCTTCAGATCGGGGTTGCCTTCCTCGTCCACCAACTGCTTGACCTTGTCGGCTGCGCTGTCGGTGAAGACCAGCGGCATCGGCATCTCGCCGGCGGCGGGAGTCAGGGGTTCGGCGATGGCGTTCATGGTGTCGGTTCCTTGCTCAGTCTCACATTTGGCTCGAAGCGGCCAGTTTCAAGGCCGGCCGCTCCTCGCTCGGCTTGATCGTTCGCACCTCGCCGTCGATCCCGGCGCCCTGGTGCATCTCGATCGTACCGTAGCGCACGTCGCCCTCGATGCGCGCCTTCGGTTGCAGCTCCAACAGCCCTTCGCACTCCACTGGGCCGATGACGCTCCCATTGATGATCACATGGCTGCCCTTGACCTTCCCGTGGACGCGGGCTTTTTCGCTGATGACGAGCAAGGTGTGGCCTTCGCCGACCGCCGTGACATCGCCATGCACCTCGCCGTCGATGCGCAAGCCCTCTTCGAACCGGACCTCGCCGTGAACGACGGTGCCCTCGCCGATCAAGCTGCGGATGGGGGGCTGCTTCTTCGAAAATAGCTTCATGGGGCGTCCTGGTTTCACAACTTGACCGTCTGGCTGGCGCGCACACCGCCACTGCCATCGAGCACACGAACCTGAACACTTTTTACCACGGCGGTGTTGGGATGATCGAGCATGCCTTCAACGCGCGCGTACTGTTTGAGCGCTAGTGCACGCTGTGCCGGTTGCGGCGTGAAGGTCCACGGCTTGCCGTCGAGCGTGCCGGCCAACTGGAACTCGTAGCGGCCCTTGAATTCGGCCGGCGCGCGGCCGCTTTGCATGATCAGCAATTGGTAGCGCAACTGCCCCGGCTGCACCGGCTCGGCCTGCAAGGCCCGCACCGCCAGGCCGTCGCCGGCCGTCGGCAACAGGCGCTCGAAGAAGCCGAGGTCGGCCTTCAAGGCCAGCACTTCGGCCTCGGACTGGCGCAGTTGCTGGGACAGGCGATCCTGGGTCACGCGTTCCGTCTTGAGCAGGCTGTCGGCCGTGTTGGCGATCGACTGCGCGCGCTCGCGCTCGGCACGCAGCGTTTCGAGCTCGCTGCGCAACTGCGCCACCTCTTCCTTGCTGGTGCGCTCCAGGCCGGCGATCTCCTTGCCGAACTCGAACGCCCACAAGGCCAGCGAGGCCGAAAAGCCAAAGGCGATGGCCAGCACCACCCAGCGCAGCGGCCACGGCATGTGGCTGCGGATGGCCACGCGCGGAGCGCTGATCGACAGGCGGCGGCGAAAGAGTTTCCAGCGCATGGGTAGAAACGAACGAGGCCGCGATCTTGCGGCCTCGAAGCGTTCTTGTCAGCAGTACAAAGTCAGCGTTTGCTGAACTGCTTGCGGCGGCGGGCGCCGTGCAGGCCGACCTTCTTGCGCTCGACCTCGCGCGCGTCGCGCGTCACGAAGCCGGCCTGCGACAGGGGGGGCTTCAACGCCGCGTCGTAGTCGATCAGCGCGCGGGTGATGCCGTGGCGCACCGCGCCGGCCTGGCCGGACTCGCCGCCGCCGTGCACGTTGACCTTGATGTCGAAGGCCGCATCATTGTTCGTCAACATCAGCGGCTGCTTGACGACCATGATCGAGGTCTGGCGGCCGAAGTACTCCTGTACCGGCTTGCCGTTGACCATGATTTGGCCGCTGCCTTTTTTGATGAAGACACGGGCCACCGACGACTTGCGCCGGCCGGTGCCGTAATTCCAATTGCCGATCATCTTTGCATCGCTCCTTAAATCGCCAGCGCCTTGGGCTGCTGGGCGGTATGGGGGTGCGACGCGCCGGCGTACACCTTCAGCTTCTTGACCATCGCGTAGCCCAGAGGGCCCTTCGGCAACATGCCCTTGACCGCTTTTTCCAGGGCGCGCCCCGGATGCTTGGCCTGCATGTCCTTGAACTTGGTGGCATAGATGCCGCCCGGGTAGCCGGAGTGCCGGTAGTAGATCTTGTCTTCGGCCTTGTTGCCGGTAACGCGGATCTTGTCGGCGTTGACGATGATGATGAAATCGCCGGTATCGACGTGAGGCGTGTAGATGGCTTTGTGCTTGCCGCGCAAACGGAGTGCCACTTCGCTGGCAACACGTCCGAGCACCTTGTCGGTGGCGTCAATCACGAACCATTCATGCTTCACTTCGGCCGGTTTGGCGCTGAAGGTCTTCATGAGGGTCTTTCGACAGAAAGAAAAAACAGGCGGCATGTGGTTTGAACTTGGTTCGAACCCGGCCGAGGCGCTGCTTGGAATGTGCAGCCTCTCTCACCGCATTTCCCAGCCGCCGCCGGGAAAGCCCGCGAGTGTATCGCATCAGCGCCCGACCACTCTGCGCCCTCGAGT
Organism: uncultured beta proteobacterium; assembly: GCA_963816315.1. Lineage (GTDB taxonomy): Bacteria > Pseudomonadota > Gammaproteobacteria > Burkholderiales > Burkholderiaceae_C > CADEEN01. The sequence continues at coordinate 35,678 of CAWFJZ010000026.1, read as the reverse complement.
AGCCTGCCCAATGGGAAAACGCTTCCGGAGCTAAACTCGGGTTAACCCTAGGAAGCAGTCCTCGATGAACTTTCCTGCCGATTCGATCGCGCCGCCCGGCGCCGAGCGCGCGCCAGCCCAGCGCGCCGCACCAGCGTCACGTCCGCCCGCGCGGCGCTGGATCCCCATCCGCTCGCTGGCCGAGCGCCATCGCCCGCGCATCCTGGCACACCTGCTGGCGCTGCCGCCACAAGACCGCTACCTGCGCTTCGGCTACGCGGCGTCCGATGCGCAGATCGCGCGCTACGCCGACTTGATCGACTTCACGCACGACGAAGTTTTCGGTGTCTTCAACCGCCGCCTCGAGTTGATCGCACAAGCGCACCTGGCCGGTTTGCCCAACGCCAGCGAGGCCGAATTCGGCGTTTCCGTCTTGCCCAAGGCGCGTGGCCGCGGTTATGGCGCGCGGCTGTTCGATCACGCCGTGCTGCACGCCCGCAACCGCGGCATCGACACGCTGCTGATCCACGCACTGACGCAGAACACGCCGATGCTGCGCATCGCCCGCAGCGCCGGCGCCAGCGTTGAAAGCGAGGGCGGCGAAGCGCTAGCGCGCTTGGGTCTGCCACCCGACACGCTGCGCTCGCATCTCGATGCATTTCTCGAAAGCAGCGCCGCCGAGGTGGACTACCACCTCAAGTCGCAAGGCAAGCTCGCCAACGCAGTGACCGACAGCACACGCCCGTCGCACGACTGAAAAACAGCAGCGCAGGACCCTGTAGCAGGGGTTTCTCCATCGGCACCGGGGGTGTGCACCAAGGCTGCGACGGCGGCACTGCGATTACCATCGCGGCACTCGAAACCTTCGGTCGTCCAGCGCTGAATCTTCGCTGCGACCCCGTACTCTGGCGCTCATGGAAACCTTGCTGCCGTGGATCGTTGCGCTGGCCTCGCTGGTCATTCTGGCGGCCGTTCTCATCGCCTGGCGCATGGCGCGACGCCAAGCGCCGCAGCCGCAGCCACTGCCCTCTGAGTGGGCGCTCGCGCCGCGGCCGGTGTTCTCAACCGACGAGCGGCGCGTCTATCGCCAACTTCGCGAAGCGCTGCCGCATCACATCGTGCTCTCGAAGCTGCCGCTGGTGCGCTTCTGCCAGCCGGCGGACCCGAACGAGGTGCGCTACTGGTACGACCTGCTCGGCGCGATCCACGTCACCTTTGCCATCTGCAGCGCCAACGGCCGCGTGCTCGCGGCGATCGATCTCGACACCGACCGCGGCAACTCGCGCCGCGTGCTGCAGATCAAGCAGTCGGTGCTCGGCGCTTGCCGCGTTCGCTATTTGCGCTGCCCGGTGGACAACCTGCCATCGATCGCCGAGTTGCAGTTGTTGGTACCGCAAGGCGCGTCGTCGTCACGCGGTCCGCAGCCGGCGCCGAGCCGCCCGAGCGCGCGCGACGAGGTGGCGCCGACATCCGTCACGCCGATGCGGCGCCGCGAACGCGCCACGCTGTGGCAAGACTCGACCTTCTTCCAGGATTCGTTTTTCGCGCCCGATGTGCGCGGCGACAACAGCCTCACCGGCGAGCTGCCACGCGCATCGTCTGCACTCGACTTCGAGCTGCCCGTGCGCGAGCCCGAGCGCCTGGACGATGCCGAAGACACACTGCCCGGTGAAGGGCAACGCTTGCCGGGCACCGGCACCCACAACTGAGACGCCGACAATGCGCGCATGACATTGCGCGCTTCTGATTCTGCTGCCTCGCCCGTTGGCTACGCCGATCTCGAACCGGCGCGCGTGCTCGAAGCGCTCGACGCGCTCGGACTTCGCGGCGACGGCCGCCTCCTGCAGCTCAACTCCTACGAGAACCGCGTCTTCCAGGTGCACCTGGAAGACGGCAGCGTCGTCGTCGCCAAGTTCTATCGGCCGGGCCGCTGGAGCGACGCGCAGATCCTCGAAGAACACGCGTTCGCCATCGAGTTGGTCGCCGACGACGTGCCGGTGATCGCACCGCGCGCCTTGCGTGCCGTCGAGCCGGCCGCCATGCTGATGGGCACGCCGCCGACGCTGGCGCATGTGACGCTGGAAGGTGTCACCTATCGCGTGACCGCGAGCGACCGCCACGCCGGCCGCGGCCCCGAGCTGGAAGACCCGAACGTGCTCGAATGGCTCGGCCGTTTTCTCGGCCGTCTGCACACCGTGGGCCAACGCTCGGCGTTTGCGCACCGGCGCACGATCGGGCCGGCCTGGGTGGTGGCGGCGCGCGAACGCTTGCTGCGCGGCGATCACATTCCCGAAGGTGAGCGCGATGTCTGGCTGGCACGCTGCGACGAAGCGCTGGCGCTGATCGAACGAGCTTTTGCCAGCGTGGGCACCGTGCGCACGCTGCGCCTGCACGGCGACTTCCACCCGGGCAACATCATGTGGCGCGACGAAGGCCCGCACGTGGTCGATCTCGACGACGCCTGCAACGGCCCCGCGGTGCAAGACCTGTGGATGCTGCTGTCGGGCGACACGCCGACGATGCGCATGCAGATCGCCAAGCTGCTCGAGGGTTACCGCACGTTCACGACTTTCGACGAGCGCGAACTCGCCCTCGTCGAGCCATTGCGAACCCTGCGCATGATCTGCCACAGCGCGTGGATCGCCGAGCGCTGGAGTGACCCTGCGTTCCCGATCGCTTTTCCGTGGTTCGGCAGCGGCAGCTACTGGTCGCAGCAGGCGATGCAGCTCTCCGAACAGATCGACGCGATGCGCGAGCCGGCCGAGTTGTCGGTCTTCAGCTAGACGTCAACAAGCGCGTCACGCGCTGCACATGCGACGCCGGGTCTTCGAGCTGGCCGCCTTCGGCCAGCCACGCCTGGTCAAACAGCAAATGCGCCAGATCGTCGAAGTGCTTGTCATCGCTCTCCAGCCGTTTGACCAGCGCATGCTGCGCATTGACTTCGAGGATCGGTTGGCTCGACGGCGCCTTCTGCCCCGCCTGCTTCAGCATGCGCGCCAGGTGACCGCTCATGTCGCCTTCCTCGACGACGAGGCACGCCGCGGAATCGACCAGCCTTGTCGTCACGCGAACATCCTTCGCACGGTCTTTCAATGCCGCCTTCAGTTTTTCCTGCACCGGCTTGAAGGCTTCGGCCGCGGCCTCTATCGCCTTCTTCTCTTCTTCATCCTGCAACGAACCGAGATCGACCGCGCCCTTGGCCACCGACTGCAGCGACTTGCCTTCGAACTCGTACAGGTGCGCGAGCATCCACTCGTCCACACGATCGGCGAGCAGGAGCACTTCGATGCCCTTCTTGCGGAAGACTTCGAGCTGCGGGCTCGACTTCGCCGCGGCCAGCGTATCGGCGGTGACGTAGTAGATCGGCTCCTGGCCTTCCTTCATGCGTGAAACGTAGTCAGCCAACGAGACGCCTTCATCGGCATGTGTCGATGAGAAACGCAACAGCTTGGCCAATCGCTCGGCGTTGGCATGGTCTTCACCGACGCCTTCCTTTATCACCGCGCCGAACTCGCTCCAGAACGCGGCGTACTTGTCCTTCTGGTTCTCGGCAAGGTCTTCGAGCATCGACAGTACACGCTTGGTCGCGCCTTCGCGGATCGTCTTCACGTCGCGGCTTTCCTGCAGCAGCTCGCGGCTGACGTTGAGCGGCAGGTCGGCCGAGTCGATCACGCCTTTGACAAAGCGCAGATACGCCGGCATCAGCGCCTGCGCGTCGTCCATGATGAAGACGCGCTTGACGTACAGCTTCACACCCGCGCGCTTGTCGCGGTTGTACATGTCGAACGGCGCTTTGGCCGGCACGTACAGCAGCTGTGTGTATTCGCTGCGGCCTTCAACGCGGTTGTGCGTGTAGGCCAGCGGCGCATCGCTGTCATAGCTGATCTGCTTGTAGAACTCCTGGTACTCGGCGTCGGTGATGTCGCTCTTGGGCCGCGTCCACAGCGCCGCGGCCTTGTTCACGGTTTCCCACTCGTCTTCGAGCACCGTCTTCGCATCTTCGGCGATCCACTTCTCCTTCTTCATCAGGATCGGCAGCGAGATGTGGTCGGAGTACTTGCTGATGATCGACTTCAGCTTCCAGGTTTTCGCGAAGTCTTCTTCGCCGTCGCGCAGGTGCAGCGTCACGTCGGTGCCGCGCACGGGTTTGTCGATGGTCTCGACGTCGAACTGGCCGGAGCCGTCGCTCGCCCAGCGCACGCCTTCTGCGGCCGAGAGGCCTGCTCGCCGCGACTCGACCGTGATGCGATCAGCAACGATGAAGCCCGAGTAAAAGCCGACGCCGAACTGGCCGATCAGATTGGCGTCGCCCTTTTTGTCGCCGAGCTTGGCGATGAAGTCGCGCGTGCCGCTCTTGGCGATCGTGCCCAGGTGCTCGATCGCTTCGGCCTCGCTCATGCCGATGCCGTTGTCGCGAATCGTGATCGTCTTGGCGGCTTCGTCGAAGAAGACATGGATCTGCAACTCCGGAGCGTCTTCGAACAGCGCCGCGTTGTCGAGCGCTTCGAAGCGCAGCTTGTCGCAGGCATCGCTGGCGTTGGAGACCAGTTCGCGCAGGAAGATCTCCTTGTTCGAGTACAGCGAGTGCGTGACGAGGTGCAGGATCTGCTGCACTTCGGCTTGGAAGGCGTGGGTGTGTTTTTGGCTCATGGTCGCGAAGGAGAAGGAACAAACCTCAAGCGTAGCGCGCTGCCGTCAGCCCTGTCATGTCGATTGCCGGCTTCTTGCCACCGATCAAGTCGGCGATCACTCGCGCGGTGCCCGCAGCCATCGTCCAGCCCAGCGTGCCGTGGCCGGTGGCGAGGAACAGGTTGGGCATGTCGGTGCCGCCGACCACCGGCGTGCCGTCAGGCGTCATCGGCCGCAGGCCGCACCAGAATTCGCTGCGGCCGAGGTCGCCGCCGTCGGGGAACAGATCGGCGACGACATGCATCAGCGTGCGCCGCCGCGCTTCATGCAGGCGCAGCGTGTAGCCGGCCAGCTCGGCGGTGCCACCGACGCGGATGCGGTCACCGAGGCGCGTGATCGCGATCTTGTGCGTCTCGTCCATCACCGTCGATTCCGGCGCGCCGCGCGCATCGGTGATCGGCACGGTGATCGAGTAGCCCTTGACAGGATAGACCGGAATCTCGATGCCCAGCGGCGACAGCAGCTTCGGCGAGTGGCTGCCGAGCGCGACGAGGTAGGCGTCGGACTGCACGCGGCCCTGCTCGGTGACGACGCCGGTGATGCGCTTGCCATCGGTAAGCAGCGACTTGATGGATTCGTTGAAGCGCAGCTTTGCGCCCTTGGCCTGCGCCATCTCGGCGATGCGGTTGGTGAACTTGAAGCAGTCGCCGGTTTCGTCACCGGGCAGGCGCAGGCCGCCGACGAACTTGTCCCGGACGCGCGCCAGTGCCGGCTCGTGCGTGATGCAGCCCTCGCGGTCGAGCACCTGGTACGGCACGTTGTAGCGGTCGAGGATCGAGATGTCCTTGCCCGTGCCGTCCAGTTGCTGCTGCGTGCGAAACAGTTGCAGCGTGCCCTGCATGCGTTCGTCGTAAGCAATGCCGGTGGACTTGCGCAGTTCCTTCATGCAATCGCGGCTGTACTCGGCCAGCCGCACCATGCGGCCCTTGTTGAGCTCGTAGCGCGCGCTCGTGCAGTTGCGCAGCATCGCCAGAATCCAGCCGATCATCGGCCAGTCGAGGTGCGGCCGCAGCACGAGCGGGCGGTGGTTCATCAGGATCCACTTCACCGCCTTCCACGGCACGCCCGGCCCGGCCCACGGCGCGGAGTAGCCGGGCGAGACCTCGCCGGCGTTGGCGTAGCTCGTTTCCAGCGCCGGGCCCCTCTGGCGCTCGATCAGCGTCACCTCGTGACCGTCGGCCGCCAGCTCGTAGGCAGCGGTACAGCCAATCACCCCGCCACCCAGCACCAAGACCTTCATGCGAACCTCCTGCGCGAGTGTAAGCAGCGACAATCGCAACCATGATCACACCCGACGTTGCCCCCCGCCGCGAGTTCAACGATCCCGATGCCGCGCTCGCCCACGCCACGACGATCTACGACACCGGCGTGGCCCATCTGCGGCAGCAATTGCAGGCCTTCCTCGACGGCCATCTGCCCGGCGATCGCGTGCGCGCGACCTACCCCTACGTGCGATTGCGCGTCGATACGGTGATGCGCGCCGATTCGCGCCTGGCCTACGGCTTCGTCGCCGGCCCGGGCCGCTACGAGACCACGCTGACGCGGCCCGATCTCTTCGGCCCCTACTACCGCGAGCAGTTCCGCCTCCTGCTGCGCAACCACGCCGTCGCGCTCGAAGTCGGCGCCAGCGACGAGCCGATCCCGGTGCATTTCTCGCTCGCCGAAGACGGCCACCTCGAAGGCACGCTGACGCCGCAGCGCCGCGCGCTGATGCGCGACCTGTTCGACCTGCCCGACCTGGCCGCCATGGACGACGGCATCGCCAACGGTAGCCACGAGCCGGGCCCGCGCGAGGCGCACCCGCTGTCGCTGTTCACGGCCTCGCGCGTCGACTACTCGCTGCACCGCCTGCGCCACTACACCAACACGCGGCCCGAGCATTTTCAGAACTTCGTGCTCTTCACCAACTACCAGTTCTACATCGACGAGTTCATCAAGCTCGGCCGCGAGACGATGAGCGCGGCGGGTTGCGACTACGCCGCCTTCGTCGAGCCCGGCAACGTCATCACGCGCCCCGGCGGCGCCACCGAGGGCATCGCGCCGCCGCGCTTGCCGCAGATGCCGGCCTACCACCTCGTGCGGCCCGACAGCTCGGGCATCACGATGGTCAACATCGGCGTCGGCCCGGCGAATGCGAAGAACATGACCGACCACATCGCCGTGCTGCGCCCGCATGCGTGGATCATGCTCGGCCACTGCGCCGGCCTGCGCAACACGCAGCAACTCGGCGACTACGTGCTCGCCCACGGCTACGTGCGCGAGGACCATGTGCTCGACGAAGAGCTGCCGCTGTGGGTGCCGATTCCGGCGCTCGCCGAGATTCAAGTCGCGCTCGAACGCGCAGTGGCCGACGTGACGCAGCTCTCCGGCTACGAATTGAAGCGCGTGCTGCGCACCGGCACCGTCGCCACCACCGACAACCGCAATTGGGAGCTGCTGCCGCACCCGGGCCCGGAGCGCCGCTTCAGCCAGAGCCGCGCCGTCGCGCTCGACATGGAAAGCGCCACCATCGCCGCCAACGGCTTTCGCTTCCGCGTGCCCTACGGCACCTTGCTCTGCGTGTCCGACAAGCCGCTGCACGGCGAGATCAAGCTGCCCGGCATGGCCAATCAGTTCTACCGCGAGCGTGTCGATCAGCACCTGCGCATCGGCATGCGCGCCATCGAGCTGCTGCGCGAGGATGGCATGGCGTCGCTGCACAGCCGCAAGCTGCGCAGCTTTGCCGAGGTGGCGTTTCAGTGACGATCGAACTCGACCAGGACGCGCAAAGAGGGCATCGCGCCGGGCTGGACCGCGCAGTGATGGCGATAATGCGAGCCGATGACGCGCCCCAAGCTCCTCTTCGGCCGCCCTTCGCAGTCGGCTCTGTTCGAGGCGCCGCTTGACGCAAGCTTTTCGCAGCGCCGTGCGATCGTCGGCGCTGATCCGCTGCTGAGCCCGGAAGCCCGTTTTAGCGCCAGCGTCGATGCCGATCACCGGCGCCGCTACGCGCAGTTCTTTACCCCGCCCGCAGTGGCCGCGCTGATGGCCGACATGCTGCGCCCCGCGCCCGGCGCGCGCCTGCTGGACCCTGCCTGTGGGCCGGGCATGCTGATCGACCATGTAGCGCAGCGCTGCCCATGGCGCGAAGCTCACCGCAATCGACATCGACGCCGTCGCTGTCGATTGCCTGCGGGACAGCCGGCGTGCCGACTCCACCACGCATGCGCTGGCCGGCGACTTCCTGTCATGGGACAGCGACGCGATGTTCGACGGCATCATCGCCAACCCACCCTACCTGAAGTACCAGCAGTTCGTGTGCGCGAGCGAGGTGTATGAGCGGCTCGGCGCGGTCGTCGGCGAAGAGGTGTCGAAGTTCTCGAACCTCTACCTGCTTTTCCTGCTCGAAGCGTACCGGCGCCTTGCGCCCGGCGGCCGTCTGGTGTTCCTCGTGCCGGGCGAGTGGGCCAATTCGAACTTCGGCGAGCCGTTCAAGCGTTTCCTGGCACGCGAAGGCTGCCTGCGCACGCTGATCTACTTCGCACACTCCAAAGAACTGTTCGACGATGCGATGACAACGGCCTCCGTGCTCGAACTCGTCAAGCCCGGCCCCGACGCTGGCCGCGAACGGACCTTTCGTTCACTCTATGTGCACGACGCAGCCGGCGCCGACGCGGTGCGCGCCGCGCTCGACGGTGGCGGCAGCAGCGAGCACGTGCGAGTCGCCACGCTCGATGTGGCACGGCTGTCGCGCGAGAAGAAGTGGGACTACCTGCTGCGCCATCCCGAGGCGCTGCACGAGCGCACGCCGGGCTGGCGCCGGCTCGACGAATGGTGCAGCACGCGGCGCGGCATCGCCACCGGCGCCAATGAGTTCTTCCACCTGCGGCCCAGCCGCGCGCAAGCGCTGGGACTGCAATCAGGCCATCTGGTGCGCTGTGTGGGCGGCGCGCGCCACGCGCGCGGCGCCGTCTTCGACAGCGAAGACTACGGCGCGCTTCATGCCGCCGATCAGCCGTGCCTGCTATGGGCCGTATCAACGAGCCCAACGCGCAGCGAATTGGCTTACGTGAGCGAAGGTGCCGCACAAGGGTTGCCGCAGCGCTACCTGCTGTCCAAGCGCAAGCCGTGGTACTCGATGGAAAAGGTCAACGCCGCGCCGATCTGGATCGGCGTCTTCGGCCGCGGCGGGTTGCGTGTCATCCGAAACCGCTCGGGTGTGGCGCACCTGACCACCTACCACGGCCTGACGCCGCACGACGCCGACCCAGTGCTCGCCGACGCGTTGGCGGTGCTGCTTCAATCGTCCATTGCCGTGCGCGCGATCGAGCGTACCCGCCGCGTCTTCGGTGCCGGCTTGGAGAAGGTCGAGCCGGCTGACCTGCTCGACATCGAACTGCCGGACTTGCCGGCCGCACCGCGTGCGCGTCTCATGCGCCTGGCGCGGTGCCTGCCCGAGCTCGATGCGCGGTGGCGAGAACAGGGTGCGCCAAGCGCTGCTCTGCTGCGCGAAATCGATGAAGCGACGGCCGCCCTATTCGCCGAGCACGACGCGCAGGAACCGCTCGCGCTCCAGGCGTAGCTCGCCGCCCTTCGGCATCACGTAGGCATTGATCTGGCCGAGCGGTGTTTCCTTGACGCCCGCGCTGAAAGTTGGCGATTGAAGCATGTCACCCACCTGCTCGCCGAACGTGATGGGAATGAAGATCGTCGGCTTGCCCTGGCTCTTGGTTGGCTTTTCGAGCTTGAGCCCCGCGGGCCACTGCACCTCGATGCTGGCCTGCGCCTGTGCGACGAACGCGTCACGTTGCGCAGCTGGCAGATGCGACACAGACACCGGCCAGGATGTTGCTGCGTTGCGAATGAACAGGTCGGGCCGTTTGCCGAACGCCCGCACATCTCGAATCTGCGCTTTGAAGAACTCGGCAAACCCCGCTTCGTCGGACTGGATATCGTCGCTGGCGCCGTAGTGCGTCACGGCCAGGCCGGCGTTGCCGATCGCCTGCGCGAGCAAAACCTCGGCCCAATCGCCCTGGGCGCGGTTTTCGAGGAACTCCGAACGCGCGGGTTGCGGAATCTTGATCGGCGCATCGGCGTCATCCGCGCCGCCGAAGGCGACGGGCCAGCCGCGCTCGGCAAGCGTTTCGGCCGCTGCGGCTGCCGCGTTGCGCACGTCGTCGAACCAGCTCATCGGCCAGCCCGCGGTTCGCGCAGCAGATCGACCACCTTGACACCGAGCACTTGCGCCACGCGCTCCAGCGTCGATAAGGTCAGGTTCTTCTCGGCACGCTCGATCGCGCCGATGTAGGTGCGGTGCAGGCCCGCGGCGTCGGCCATCGTCTCCTGCGACCATCCTGCACGCTCGCGCATCGCGTCTCTACCCCATCGCCCGAAGAATCGCCTCGCGCTGCTTCGCATCCGGCAGCGGCCCGCGCAGCGCCGCCAGGTTCTGCTCGACATGCTCGGGGTTCGTCGTCGCCGGGATCGCCACCGTCACCGCGGGATGCGCGAGCTCCCACTTCAGCACCAGCGTCGCCCAATGCGTGCAGCCGAGTTCGGCAGCCACCGCCGGCAGCGGCACGCGTGACAGGCGCTTCAACAACTCGCCGCCATCGAACGGCCGGTTGATGATGACCGCCACGCCCTGGCGCGCCGCCAGGTCGAGCAGCGGCTCGGCGCTGCGGTCGGCCGGGCTGTAGGTGATCTGCATGACGTTGATGCCGCGCTCGGTCTCGAGAACACGCTGCACGAGGTCATGGTCGCGGCCATGTGACGTTGTGATGCCGATCAGGCGCGTCAGGCCCTCGGCCTTCCACTCGCGCAGCGTCGGCAAGTGCGAGCGCCACGACAGCAGGTTGTGGACCTGCATCAGATCGACGCGCGGCAGCTTCCATAGCGCCAGCGAGCGCCGCATCTGGGTCGGCCCGTAGGCACCGAGCGCCGTCCAGACTTTGGTCGCGGCGAACAATCGCTTGTCGTCACGCGGCAGCACCTCGCCGAGCAGCGCCTCGGCCTGGCCGTACATCGGCGACGAGTCGATCACGCGGCCGCCGCCGGCGAAGAAGCGCTCGATCACCTCGCGCCGGCGCGCCACGGCCACCGCGTTGCCCAGCGGCACATCGAAGGTGAGCCAGGTGCCGAGACCGACCGCCGGCACACGCTCGCCAGTGGAAGGAATGGCACGGGTCAACAGGCCCGCGGCGGCGGGCTGCGCTCGCGCCAGCCACGGCACCGCGAGGCAGAAGGTCAACACGCGGCGTCGCTGCATGGACTTCGTTGTAGCACCAGCTTCAGTCCGATACGGGCAAACGGCTTTGTAGTGATATCTACAAGATGGTAGTACTATCAACTGATGCTTTGGTGCCTGCTCGTGCTCTCCCTGCCCACCGACAACACCGCCGCGCGCATGCGGGCCTGGCGCGCGCTTAAAGCCGGCGGCGCCGTGGTGTTGCGCGACGGTGTCTATGTGCTGCCCGACGGCACGGCCCAGCGCGAGCAACTGCGCGAGGTGGCGGCCGACGTGCGCGCCAACGGCGGCAACGCGCGGTTGATGACCGACGTCAACGCCGAAGAGCCGATCGAGCCGCTGTTCGATCGCAGCGCCGACTTCGCACCGCTGGTCGAAGACGCCAAGACTGCGCTCGCCCAGCCCGACGCGGCGCGCAGCGCGCGGCGCCTGCGCAAGGCTTTCGATCAACTCGCCGGCATCGACTTCTTTCCTGGTGAAGCGCAACGCCAAGCGGCCGAGGCGGTGGCCGAGCTCGAACAACATGTCGCGCAGGCGGCAGACCCGGGCGAGCCGCGAGCCGCTGCACGCGCCGTGACCCGCGCCGACCGCGCCGCCCATCAGGGCCGCGTCTGGGCGACACGCCGCCGGCCGTGGGTCGATCGCCTGGCCAGCGCATGGCTGATCCGCCGCTTCATCGACCCGGCGGCGCGCTTCGTCTGGCTGGCCGACGTGGCGCAGTGCCCGCGGCGCGCGGTCGGTTTTGACTTCGACGGCGCGACGTTCTCGCACATCGGCACGCGCGTCACCTTCGAGGTCTTGGTCGCCGCCTTCGATCTCGGCTCACCGGCGCTGCACCGCCTGGGCACGCTGGTGCACGGCCTCGATGCCGGCGGCGTGATGCCGCCCGAAGCGGCGGGCGTCGAGCGCGTGCTCGCCGGCATGCGCGACGCGATCGCTGACGACGATGCGCTGATGCTCGCCGCGGCCGGCGTGTTCGAAGGTTTGTTCCAAGCCTTCGACAAGGAAGCCGGGTCATGAGCAACGCACCCGCACCCGTGAGCTTTGCCGAAGCGCTGCGCTTCTGGCTGAAGCTCGGCTTCATCAGCTTCGGCGGCCCGGCCGGGCAGATCGCGATCATGCACGCCGAGCTGGTGGAGCGGCGGCGCTGGATCAGCGAGAAACGTTTTCTGCATGCGCTGAACTACTGCATGGTGCTGCCCGGCCCCGAGGCGCAGCAACTCGCCACCTACATCGGCTGGCTGATGCACCGCACCTGGGGCGGCATCGTCGCCGGCGCGCTCTTCGTGCTGCCGTCGCTGTTCATCCTGATTGCGCTGTCGTGGGTCTATGTGCGCTTCGGCAACGTGCCCCTCGTCGCCGGCATCTTCTATGGCATCAAGCCCGCGGTCACCGCGCTGGTGCTGCAAGCGGCGCATCGCATCGGCACGCGGGCGTTGAAGAACCGGTGGATGTGGGCCATCGCCGCGGCGGCGTTCATTGCCATCTTTGCTTTCGACACGCCGTTCCCGGCGATCGTCGTTGCCGCCGCGCTGATCGGCCACTTCGGCGCCAAGGCCGCGCCGCAGGTGTTCGCGCTCGGCGGCGGCCATGGCGCGGCGAAAGCGGGCTATGGCCCGGCGCTGATCGACGACGACACGCCGCCGCCGGCGCACGCGCGCTTCGCCCGCACGATGCTGTGGCGCGTGCTCGCCATCGGCGCGTTGTTGTGGGCCGGTGCGATGGGCGCCGTCGTCGCCACTCACGGCTGGCAAAGCACGCTGGCGCAGATGAGCTGGTTCTTCACCAAGGCCGCGCTCGTCACCTTCGGCGGCGCCTACGCGGTGCTGCCGTATGTCTATCAGGGCGCGGTGGAAACGCACCAGTGGCTCGCCGGCCCGCAGATGATCGACGGTCTCGCGTTGGGCGAAACCACGCCCGGCCCGCTGATCATGGTGGTCGCGTTCGTCGGCTTCGTCGGCGGCTGGGCCAAGGCCGTGCTCGGACCGGAGTCGCTGTTCCTCGGCGCGGCGCTGGCGGCGACGGTCGTCACCTTCTTCACCTTCCTGCCATCGTTCGTTTTCATCCTCGCCGGCGGCCCGCTCGTCGAAGCCACGCACGGCAAGCTCGGCTTTACGGCGCCGCTGTCGGCGATCACGGCGGCCGTGGTCGGCGTGATCGTCAACCTGGCGCTGTTCTTCGCCTACCACGTGCTGTGGCCGCAGGGCTTTGGCGGGCGCTTCGATGTCGCCTCCGCGGTCATCGCGCTTGCCGCTGCGGTGGCGCTGTTCCGCTTCAAGCGCGGCGTCATCGAGGTCATCGCCGGCAGTGCCGTGATGGGCCTCGTGGTTCATCTTCTTCGTTGAAAGGATCTCTTCCATGAGCACCCTCACCATCGCCGAACTGGCGCTCTGGCAGTCAGCTGACTTTCGCTTCACCTTGCTCGACGTGCGGCGCGCGCAAAAGCGCCGCGCCGAGGGCGATGAAATCGCCGGTGGCCGCTGGCTCGACCCGGCGCTGTGGCTGGATTGGAAAGACGAGTTTGCGGCAACGACACAGCCTGTGGTGGTGTACTGCGCGCATGGTCATGAAATCAGCCAGGGCCTGACAGCGGCGCTGCGCGCGATGGGCGCCGACGCACGGCACCTGGTCGGCGGCATCGAGGCATGGCGTGATGCCGGCCAAGCGGTCGCGCGGTTCGGCTGAGGCGGCATCATGAAGTGGATCACCCGCGAGCGTCCGAAGATCGACCGCCTGGCCTGCCCCTGGCTGATCTTGCGTTTCATCGACCGCGAGGCCGAGTTCCTCTTCGTGCCCGCGGCCGACGTCTTGCGCGTGGCGGCACAGACCGGTGCCACGCCCTACGACGTGCCCGGCGTTGCGTTGACCCATGCCTGGGAGCGCTGCACGTTCGACGCCTTCATGGCCGAGTACGCGCTGGGCGACAACCCGGCGCTCGATCGGTTGGCGGCCATCGTGCGCGGCGCCGACACCGACCGGCTCGGCCTGATGCCGCAGTCGGCCGGCCTGTATGCCGTCTCACTCGGCCTGTCTTGTTTGTATAGCGACGACGAGGCTCTGCTGCGCCAAGGCTTGGTGCTCTATGACGCCTTGTTCGCTTGGTGTTGTAGCGCCCAAGGCGAAAGGCACGGCTGGCAGCAGCACGCGGTGCCGCGGTGAAGACGTGGCATCGCTAGACGCTGACCGACCCGGCCAGCGTCAGCGACGGTCGGTTCAGCGGTCGTAGGCGCCGACGGTGGCGCCGGTGTCCACCGGCGCGGCAGCGACGCGCGACCAATCCACGCCGTCGTGCATGCGTGCTCCGGCCGCCGGTTGGGCGGTGAACGACGCGGCAGCGTTGGCGGTGCGCGGCACGCCGTAGGCCAGCACGGCAGCGCCGATCAGCAGCGCGCCGGCAGCGGCGATGACTTTGCCTTTCGACAGGGCGGGGGCGGCGATGGGGGACTGGTTTTGCATGACGATCACTCCTCAAAGTGGGCAGCAGGGCTGCGGTTGCTTGTGGGCTCGACTGCATTGCCCATGAGTTGCATTTGATTGCAACTGTCGCTCTTGCCGGTATGTCGTGCATCACGCTGGCGCACCGGTTGTCGATGCCGACCGGCGATTCCGGCGGCGGCTCGCGCACTCCTTCACGGACAGCGACGCTGCGGGTGGCCCGCCTTGTGTCAGCGTGCAAATGCCCGTAAGGTCAAAAGCGCGCCCCACCCCCGCTGGCGTGCCGAGCGAGGGGCGTGCAGGCGCTGGAGAGCCCTCATGCCAAGCCCATCCCCTGCCGGCGGTGACGCCATCGACACCCCCGGCATCCGAACCGTGGCCCTCGTCGGGCCGCAGAGCGCAGGCAAGACGAGCCTGGCCGAAGCGCTGCTGGCGAAAGCCGGCGCGATCGGCGCCGCCGGCAGCCTGGAGCGCGGGACCACCGTCAGCGACTGGGATCCGCTCGAACGCAAAATGGCGCATTCGCTGCAAGCCGCGCTGATGCATTTGCACCATGCCGGCACGCGCATCCATTTGATCGACACCCCCGGCGCGGCCGACTTCATCGGCCAGTCGCTGCCGGCGTTGGAAGCGGTGGAGACCGCGGCAGTGGTCATCAACGCGGCGACGTGGAAGGTCGGCGGCATTGATGCGATGGCGGTGCGGATGATGAACTACGCCGCCGAGCGGCACCTCGACCGCCTGATCATCGTCAACAAGATCGACGCCGCGGGCGCTGTGCTGGCCGATCTGCTCGAAGACATCCAGGCGACGTTCGGCAAGGAATGCCTGCCGCTGAATCTGCCGGACGGCGGCGGCACGAAAGTCGTGGACTGCTTTTACAACCGCGAGGGTCACAGCGATTTCGGCAGCGTCGATGCGGCGCACCGCGCGCTCGTCGAGCAGGTGGTCGAGGTCGATGCGGCGTTCGTCGATCGCTACCTCAACGACGGCGACATCGACGCCGGCGAGTTGCATGCGCCGCTCGAACAGGCGCTGCGCGAGGGCCACCTGATCCCCGTGTGTTTCGTCTCGGCGCGCAGCGGCGCCGGTGTGGCCGAGCTGCTCGACATCATCGAGAAGCTGTTGCCGAACCCGACCGAGGGCAACCCGCCGGAGTTCTTGAACGGCGAAGGCGCCGACGCGAAACCGATGCAGGCCAGCCCCGATGCGAAGGCGCATGTGCTGGCGCATGTCTTCAAGGTCACCGTCGATCCGTTCGTCGGCCGCATGGGTGTCTTCCGCGTCCACCAGGGCACGGTGACGAAGGACTCGCAGCTCTACATCGGCGACGGCCGCAAGCCGTTCAAGGTCGGCCACCTGTTCATGCTGCAGGGCAAGGACCATGTCGAGGTGGCGCGTGCGCTGCCGGGCGACATCGTGGCCGTGGCCAAGGTCGATGAGATCCACTACGACGCCGTGCTGCACGACGCCGCCGAAGACGATCACATCCACCTGAAGCCGCTCAACCTGCCGGTGCCGGTGCATGGCCTGGCGATCGAGCCCAAGCGCCACGGCGACGAGCAGCGCATGTGGGAGATCCTCGGCAAGCTGGTCGATGAAGATCCATGCTTGAAGGTCGAGCATGTGGTCGCCACCAACGAGACCATCGTCTATGGCCTGGGCGACCTGCATTTGCGCGTGCTGCTCGAACGGCTGCGCGAGACCTACAAGTTCGAGGTCAGCACACGGCCGCCGCGCATTGCTTATCGCGAGACGGTGACGGTGAATGCCGAAGGCCACCACCGCCACAAGAAGCAGAGCGGCGGCGCCGGCCAGTTCGGCGAGGTGTTTCTCAAGATCGAGCCGCTGCCGCGCGGCGGCGGCTTCGAGTTCGTCGATCAGGTCAAGGGCGGCACGATTCCCGGGCAGTACATCCCGGCCGTGGAGAAGGGCGTGCGCGAGGCGCTGGCGTCAGGCGTGATCGCCGGCTACACGCTGGTCGATGTGCGCGTGATCGTCTATGACGGCAAGCACCACAGCGTCGATAGCAAGGACATCGCGTTTGCGACAGCAGGCCGCAAGGCTTTCATGGATGCGGTGCGTGCGGCGCGGCCGATCGTGCTCGAGCCGGTGGCGTCGGTGGAGATCACGGCACCCGAGCATGCGATGGGCGACATCGCGGGCGATCTGTCGTCACGCCGCGGGCAGGTCAACGGCACCGAGAACAGCGCTTCGGGCTCGGTGACGATCCGCGGCCAGGCGCCGCTGGCCGAGTTGGCGGGCTACCAATCGCGGCTCAATGCGATGACGAGCGGTCAAGGCCGCTACGCGTTGGCGCTCTCGCACTACGACCCGGTGCCGCCGACGGTGCAGACGCAACTCACATCGCAGTTCAAAGTCAAGGACGAAGAATGAACAACGGCCCCGAGAGGCCGTTGTTCAATGTTGAAACCGCTTGATGTTGGCCGCGTACTCGAGCACGCGGTGCGGCTGGCCGACGATCCAGCGGCCGATCTCGTCGAGCAGGCGCGCGCGCAGACCCGCAGCCGGGTACTCGCCATCGACGCGCTCAAGCTGGTCGATGTTGATGAAAGACAAGCGCACCTTGCCGACATCCGGCAGCGGCGTCACGCGCACGCTCGCCGACACGGCGGGCTTGAACGCAAACGCCGTGCCCTGCAAGCGGCCCGACGCGGCATTGCGCACCGGCGCTTCCGATGGCTGGATGCCGGCCTGCATCAGCGCGGCGCGCAGCCGATCGATGTCGTGCGGATGTTCTTTCTCGATGCGCAGCAGGGTCTCGCCCGTGGCATGCCAGGCCAGCAGCACCGACTCATAGAGCGGCTCGCCGCCGGGCAGCAGCTTCAATTGCGGCAGGACGCGGAAGTTGCCGCAGACCAGGCCTTCGAGCGGTTCGCGGCCGGCGACGACATAGCGCGCAGCGCAGGGCGAGCGGATCAGATTCAACTGCTCGCAGAGCTCTTTCCAGTAGTCGTGCGCCAGCCGGCAGGCGCCATTGGCCAGGCGACGGTTGCGCGCCAGCGTGTCGGCGTCCGGCCCCACGGCTTCGGCCGTCTGCAAGGCGCGCGTCTGTTCCTTGAGTTCGTCGAGAAATCCCACGCGCCGCAGGTTAACTGCCGGCGTGGCCTGCGGCGCGTCCGGCGCGGGCCGGCAACGACTTCCGTCACGCTACTTTGTCGCGGCGCTCGCGGCTGTGGCGGTGGATGGCGTCGCCGCGCGCCAACCACGCCTTGATGAAGCGCTCGTTCAAGTCACCGCCAGCGGCTGCGCTTTGTGCGGTGGCGGGAACAGCGCGTCCAGCGCCGCCAGCGTGGCCGCATCGAGCGCGACGCTGCCGGCAGCGAAGTTCTCGCGCAGGTGCGCCTCGCGCACTGCTTTCGGAATCGCGATCACGTTGCCGTCGCGCAGCGTCCAGGCCAGCGCGAGTTGCGCCGCGGTCATGCCCAATGGCTTGCCCAGCGCCGCCACGCGGGCGTTCCCGGCCAGCGCGCTCTGGTCGATCGGGCAGTAGGCCATCAGCGGCAGCGCGCGCTGCTGCTGCCACGGCTTCAGGTCGAAGTCGATGCCACGCTCGCTGAGCGAGTAATAGACCTGGTTGGCCGCGCAGTGCTCGCCACCGGGCAGCGCGACGAGCTTTTTCATTGCCGCGAGGTCGAAGTTGCTGACGCCCCAGTGCGCGATCGCGCCCTGCACACGCAGTTGCTCGAAGCCCTGAAGGGTCTCGCGCAGCGGGTGCGAGCCCGGCCAGTGCAGCAGGTACAGATCGATCATGTCGATGCCCAGGCGTTGGCGGCTACGCTCGCAGGCCGCGACCACGCCGCGCGCGCTGGCGTTGCTCGGCAGCACCTTGCTGACGATCGTCAGCTCTTCGCGCTTGCAGTCGCCGGCGCGCAGCGCCTCGGCCAGCGCAGCACCGACGACTTCTTCAGCACCGCCGTCGCCGTACATCTCGGCGCTGTCGATCAGGCGGTAGCCGATATCGATCGCCACTCGCACGGCGGCGATCTCGGCGCGCCGCGTGCGCGCGTTCTCGCCCATTCGCCAGGTGCCCAGACCGAGCGCGGGCCAGTGGCCGACAGCGTTCATGCGCCGCATCGTAGGCCGCCCGCCGAGCCTTGCAACGGGCAAGCCGCCTTTATCATCGGGGCATGCCTGCTGCCGTGCGCGACGTCGCGCAGATCCGCCTGGACAACGCCTTGCGGCTGTTCGACGAATTCGTTCGTGCCACCGTCAAAGACCCCGATGCCGCCACGCTGCGCGGCCTGGAGCGGCGCTTTGCGGAGCGGCTGCAGATCCAGCCGAGCTACTGGAGCCAGATCAAGAGCCGCTCGCGGCAGATCGGCGAGCGCCTGGCGCGGCAGTTCGAGCAGCTGACGCACAAGCCCTATGGCTGGATGGACCAGGCGCACGACGGCACGGCCGCGGCTGCCCCCGGCAAGGCGACCGCCGCGGCGCCCGAGCCCGCCGAAGACAGCCCGCTGCCGCAGGACGACGACGAGCGCTTCATCGTCGGCCTCGTGCTGACGTATTACCGCCGCCATCCGCAGCGCGCGCGCACGCGGCTGCTCGATCTGCTCGGCGAGGTGCTGATGCCGGGCACGCCGGCCCAACCCGAGCCGAGCGCGCGTGCCGTCAAGCGAGACGAAGACGCGCACGCGCTGTGGCTGAAGACGCAAAGCGCTGTCGCGCCGCTGAAACGCAAGAAGCGCTGATCCCTAGTCTTAGGGATCAACACTCCTTGCGCAAGATAATCTATCGTTTATCATCTGGGCAACATTAGTTCATTGCAGAGGCCCTTCATGTTCAACCGCAACTGCTCCACCCCCGCTGCCGCGCTGATTGCGGCCGCCATGGGTCGAGCAGCCATGGCTTCTTCGCTGAATCGCAGCGTCCCGCCTGGGGCTTCTGGATGAGGGTACCGATGCTTTCGAGCGCGGTATCAGCGCATCACAGAACGGCCCGGGACACCCGGGCCGTTTTGTTTTTGCGCCCCCAAAGGAGATACAGATGAACCACTTTGAATTCTCGAACCGTCGGCAGCGCTTGGCGCTGGCCGTCGCCGCCGTCGCCGCCGCGTGCGCCGTCTTCGGGGTAGTTCTGGCGCCGTTCGCCGTGGACGGCAGCGCGCCCTACTTCGGCAACGACGCCGCATCGCTGGCCGCGGTGGAACGCTGCCGCGCGCTGCCGCCGCGCTCTGAACGCCATGCCTGCCTGCGCCGAGCCGCCGACGCGGCTTCGGCAGCGACGCAGAACCGCGTGGCGCAGGCGCGGCGGTGACACCGCAACAGCCCCTGCAAAGAGCACATCAATCCATCACCAGGAGTTCGACGATGAAGATCACCCTGCCCCGCATCGCCCCACGCAACCCGCTCGTGCGCCCGGCCCGCTTGCGACAAGCCGGCGCGCACGGCCCGTCGGGCGGCGCGCAACGTCAGAAGAGCACGCGCGAGCTGCGCCGCGAACTCGACCGCATGACCGTCAAGGAACGGCCGCCCCACCACCGATGAATCCATGAACCGCGGCCACGGTGCCGCCAGGAGAAAAGCCATGAGCCCCCATGTTGTCCTGTCCATCCGACCGAGCGATCTGCGCCTCGCTGCCGCCGCCGTGCTGTACGGCGCCAGCGTCAGTCTCGAACGCATCGCGCATCGGCTGGTTCCCGTTGCCTCGCGGCGCGCCGATGCCGAGGTGCCTCAGGTCGAGTTCCACGCCGAGGCCGGCGCGCTCGAAGGCGCGTTGTATGTCGATGGCCAGCTCGTCGGCATGCTGCCCGGCGTAAGCCGACTGTGATGTTGCGGCCCTCGCGGCGAGTTACGCTTGCCGCGAGGGCCGCACCTCGCTTCGGAGCTCACCGCCATGACCACCGGCCAAGCCTTCCTCGTGCAGCGCGGCGACTTGTCGCAAACGCGCATCGACAGCCTTGATGCGACCTCGCCACCGGCCCCAGGCCAAGTGCGCCTGCGTATCGACCACTTCGCCTTCACCGCCAACAACATCACCTACGCGGTGTTCGGCGACTCGATGCACTACTGGCGTTTCTTCCCCGCCGCCGAAGGCTGGGGTTGCATCCCGGTGTGGGGTTTTGCGGTCGTCGAAGCGTCGGCCTGCGACGGCATCGCCGAGGGCGAGCGCTTCTACGGCTACTGGTCGATGGCCACGCATGCGCTGCTGCAGCCGGCGGCGATCAGTGATCACGGCTTCACCGACGGCAGCGCGCACCGCGCCGACCTGCCTGCCGTGTACAACCGCTACCAGCGCGTGGTGGCGATGGGCACCGAGCGCGAAGGCGAGGTCGCGGTGCTGCGGCCGCTGTTCGCCACCGCATGGCTGATCGCCGACTTCATGCAGCAGGCGGCCGACTTCGGCGCGGCGACGATGCTGCTGTCGAGCGCGTCGAGCAAGACGGCGTATGCCACCGCCTTCTGCCTGAAGCGCCGGCCCGGGCCGACCTGCATCGTCGGTGCGACATCGCCGACGCGGCACGCCTTCGCGTCGCGCCTGGGTCTGTATGACGACGTGATCGACTACGACGCACTGGCCTCGTTGTCGGCCACCGAGCCGACGCTCTACATCGACTTTGCCGGCGACGCTGCGTTTCGCCGCGCCGTGCACACGCATTGGCGCGAGCGCCTGGCCTACAGTTGCTCGGTCGGCGGCACGCACCACGATGCGCTCGGCTCCGGCGGCGGCCTGCCGGGGCCGAAGCCGCAGCTCTTCTTTGCGCCGGCGCAGATGCAAAAGCGGCAAGCGCCGCCGCCGCAGGGCCTCGGCCGCGCCGGCATGCTGGCGCAGATCGACGATGCGTGGACCGAGTTCATCGCCCGTGCCACCGCGAGCACGGCGCCGTGGCTGACGATCGAATCACGCCGCGGCGCTGAAGCGATGCGCGCGGCTTATCTCGAAACCTTGCACGGCCGCGCGGACGCGAGCCGCGGGCTGATGTTGAGTTTCTGAGCGGCGGCTCAAGCGGTGGCGTCGTCGTGCCGATAACGACCAACGAGCCGCCGTCATGAACACCCCAGCCCTCCAGCGCCTGCACGCCCCGCTGCCGAACCTCGCCGCCTGGGTGGCGCGCTTTCGCGCGATGCCGATCCCGGTGATGGCAGGCACGGCGGCGGCGATCGACGAGTTGATCGATCACGAGGACGCGGTCGATGCGCACACGATTGCCGAGTCGATCGGCGCCGATCCGCTGATGACGCTCAAGCTGCTGTCGCATGTCGGCACCGTCAGCCGCCGTGACACAGAGGTCGAGACGGTGACCGCGGCGCTGGTGCTGATGGGCATGGGCCCGTTCTTTCGCACCTTCTCGTCGCTGCTGACGATCGAAGACCTGCTCGGCGATCTGCCTGAAGCCTTGGCCGGCGCGCACGCGGTGCTCGACCGTTCGCACCGCGCGGCGCGCTTTGCACTCGGCTTTGCGGCGCACCGTTTCGACCCCGACGCCGCGGTGCTGCATGAGGCGGCGCTGCTGCACGACTTCGCCGAGTTGCTGCTGTGGTGCCACGCGCCGGGCCTGGCGTTGGAGATCGCCCGCCGGCAGGCAGCCAATGCAACGCTGCGCTCCGGCGACGTGCAGCAGGCGGTGCTCGGCACGTCGTTGTCGGCGCTGCAGCAAGCGCTGATGAAGGCCTGGCGCTTGCCGTCGCTGCTGATCCGGCTCGACGACGACGATCACGCCGAATCGTCGCAAGTGAAGAACGTGCTGCTCGCGGTGCGCGTGGCCCGCCACTCGACGCAAGGCTGGGACAACGCCGCGCTGCCCGACGACGTGGCCGCCGTGGCGGCGCTGTTGCAGTTGTCGGTCGCCAGCGCGATGAAGTTGTTGCGCGAGATCGACGAGTCTTGAGGCTGGCGCGCTGGACTACAGTGGCGGCCTCAGCCTGATGGCAGCGAGGTCAGCCATGCAATTCACTCCTTGGGACAACCCGATGGGCACCGACGGGTTCGAGTTCATCGAGTACGCGGCGCCGGACCCGGCCGCCATGGGCGCGCTGTTCGCGCGCATGGGCTTCAAGCCGATCGCGCGCCATCGCCACAAGAACGTCGTGCTGTACCGCCAGGGCGGCATCAACTTCATCGTCAACGCCGAGCCTGATTCGTTTGCGCAGCGCTTCGCGCGCCTGCACGGGCCGTCGATCTGCGCGATCGCGTTTCGCGTCAACGATGTCAAGGCCGCCTACGAGCGTGCGCTGTCCCTCGGTGCCTGGGGTTATGCCGGCGTGGCCGGGCCGGGCGAGCTGAATATCCCCGCCATCAAGGGCATCGGCGACTCGCTGATCTACTTCGTGGACAAGTGGCGCGGCAAGAACGGCGCGCAGCCCGGCGACATCGGCAACATCGGTTTCTTCGACGTGGACTTCGAACCGCTGGCCGGTGTCAGCGGCGACGCGCTCAGCACGCCGGGCCATGGTTTGACTTACATCGATCACCTGACGCACAACGTGCACCGCGGCCGCATGGCCGAGTGGGCGGGCTTCTACGAGCGGCTGTTCAACTTCCGCGAGATCCGCTATTTCGACATCGAGGGCCAGGTCACCGGCGTCAAGAGCAAGGCGATGACGAGCCCCTGCGGCAAGATCAGGATTCCGATCAACGAAGAGGGCAACGAGAAGGCTGGCCAGATCCAGGAGTACCTGGACAAGTACCACGGCGAAGGCATCCAGCACATCGCCCTCGGCTCGACCGATCTGCTGAAGACGGTGGATGCCTTGCGTGCGGCCGGCGTGACGCTGCTCGACACGATCGACACCTACTACGAACTGGTCGATCAACGCATCCCCGGCCACGGCGAGAACGTGGCCGAGTTGAAGAAGCGCAAAGTGCTGATCGACGGCAAGGCCGGCGAGCTGCTGCTGCAGATTTTTTCCGAGAACCAGTTGGGGCCGATCTTCTTCGAGTTCATTCAGCGCAAAGGCGATCAGGGCTTCGGCGAAGGCAACTTCAAGGCGCTGTTCGAGAGCATCGAACTCGATCAGATGCGGCGCGGCGTGCTCGCCAAGTCCTGATCAGCCCGCGACGCGGCGCAGGATCTCCGCCCAGACCTCGGCAGCATGGGCCAGCGCGACATGCGGCGTGCCTTCGATGTGGCGGTTGTCGGCGCCCGGCAGCGCGCCGGTGGAGGCCGGCATGGCGATGTTGTCGCAGTGGCTGTAGAAGCAGGTGAAGTGGCGCTGGCGGCCATCGCACTCGGTCTCACTCAGCTCGCGCAGCCAGGCGCTGTCACGCCGCATCTGGCGCGCGTTCTCGCCGCTGGCCAGTTGCGCGGTGAAGGTGCCTTGGTGCGGGCTGCCGATGGTGATGACGCCGTGTACGCGCGACGCCGCCGACGCCGCGTGGGCGCGCCACCAGGCACGCATCGCCAAGCCGCCCATGCTGTGACAGACGACCAGCGGCGCAACGCCGGTGGCTCGCGTGGCGCGCACGATGGCGTCGTCGAGCGTGGCCACGTTGCGGTCGATGCCGGCGAACGGCGGCTCCATCGAGACGGCGATGTGCGGCACGCCGGCCGCGCGCAGCGTCGGCACGCGACGGTTCCACACACCGCGGTTGCAGAAGAAGCCATGCACCAGCACCACCGCGCGCTGGCCGGGCGCGGCCGCGTCGATCGTGTCGTCGTGGGCGCGTGAGCGAAAAGGCTGCTGCCAGCCGAAGACGTTGTGCGCCGTCAGCGACTCGCGCCGCCAGGCGCGCAGTAGCTGCGGCAAGGTTGGCCGCGGCGCGGTGTCGCCGCGGTTGACGAGCGGGATCAGGATGAAGAACTCGACCGCGAGCAGCAATTGCTGAAGGTTGAGCAGCAGCAGCGCACCGATGACGGCGGCGAGCCATTGACCCTCGAAGGCGCGCGTGCCGAACCACAGCAGCGACACGGTCCAGAGCAGCAAGACCGTCGTGCGTTGCAGCCGCGCGACCATCAGGCAGCGCTGCCGAGATGGACCTCGCGGCCCGTCAAGCGCTGGGCGAGCTGCGTCGCCAGCTTGTTGACGATGCCGTACACCGACAACTGCGGATTGGCGCCGATGCTCGTAGGAAACAGCGAGCCGTCGTGCACCGACAGGTTGTCGATCTGCCAGTGCACGCCGTCGGGCCGCACGACGCCGCGCGCCGGATCGGCAGCCAGGCCGCAGCCGCCCATGACATGCGCGCTGACGAGCTTGGTCAGCAGCGGCTGCATCGGCAGCGTGGCGATGCTGTCTTTGGCTTGCTGCCAGCTCGTGTAGGCCGGGGCGAGCTCGTGGCCCGTCAGCACTTGCTTGGCGCCGGCGGCGAACTGCAGCTCGGCCATCGACAACAGCGCGCGCCGCGCACCATCCATCACGAACGGCGTCAGCGGGTAGTCGAGTTCGGGCGTGCCGCCTTTACGCAGCTTGACGCGGCCGCCCGGTGACTCGGCGTGAAAGCCGTCGCGCAACAACGCCAGCAGGGCGTGCGTGTTCGGAAACTGCGCGAAGTTGGCTGCCGCCGCGCGGCCGAAGCCGCCGATCGAGGTGACGAAGATCAGCGGGTGCAGCGGCGGCGCCTCGAGCTTGTAGCCGATGGGGCCGTCGATCGGGTGCACGTCGAGAAAGTGGTCGCTGTAGATCGTCTGCGGCGCACCTTGCCAACCCGCAACCTCGTGCTCGAACGTGGCCGCCGACAGCGCCACCGGGTGCAGGAAGGTTCGCGTGCCGAGCCGGCGGTGCGGATCAGGTGCGCCCGATCGAAGCAACAACGCCGGCGAGTTGATCGCACCACCGGCGACGACGACATGGCGGGCGACGATGCGTGTCGTCGCGCCCGTCGGCGTTCCGTTGGGCGACACGGCGGCGCACTGCAACGCAGCGACGCGGCCCTGCTGCAACTCGAGTCGCGTGACGCTCGTCTCGACGAGCAGCGTGGCGCCGCGGTCGAGCGCGGCGGGAATCGTCGTCACCAGCATCGACTGCTTGGCATTGGTCGGGCAGCCGAGGCCGCAGGCGCCGAGGTTCCAGCAGCCCTTGACGTTGCGCTGGATCGCCGCCGCGGCGATGCCGAGTTTGAGCGCGCCCTTGCGCAGCAGCTCGTTGTTCTCGTTCGGCGCGGTCAGCCACGGGCCGATGTTGAGGCGTTGTTCGGCGCGCAGGAACCACGGCGACAGCGCGTCGTCGGTGAACTCCGACAGACCGAAATGCTCGCGCCAATGCGCCAGCGTGGCCGACGGCGTGCGAAACGAGCTCGTCCAGTTGACGGTGGTCGAGCCGCCGACGCAGCGCCCCTGCAGGATGTTGATCGCCTTGTCGGCCGTCTTGCGGCCCGCCGACTCCTGGTACAGCGTCGGGTAGGCCTCGGACTCGAGTTGGCGAAAGTCGCGGCTCGATTTGAGCGGGCCCTCTTCGACGATGACGAGCTTCAGGCCCGCCGCGCTCAGCAGCTCGGCGGTGATGCCGGCGCCAGCGCCGCTGCCGACGATGGCGACATCACAGTCGAGCGTGGGCGGCAGCGCGCCATGCGCACCGCCGAGGACGCGCCAGCCGCGCGCGAGGCCCTCGGCGATGGGGTCGGCAGCGGCGATGTTGGGCACGGCTGTCTTCACGCCAGCGCCCGCGGTCCGGGGTAGTGCAGCAGCGGCCAGGTGGATGCGTCGGCAAAGTAGGCCGCATGCGTCAGGTCACGCAGCGCGTTGTAGGCCTGGCGCTTCGGCAACAGCGATGACTGGCGCATCGATTGCAGCGCGGCCTGGACATCGGCGAGCGGCGCATCCGCCCATGCGCCGGACAGGCCGACCAAGGTGGCGCGCAGCGGCGGCAGGGCCAGCAAGGCAAGCAGATCGGCGATCTCGCCTTGCGTGTGCGCGGGCATCGCGGCGACCGTCGCTTCGATGCGCGTCAGATGGGCCTCGATCGCTGCGGTCTGTGCCGTTTTGTCGCTGGGCAAGCTGCCGTCGAGCACGGCCCGCGCGACCGCGGCGAGCACGTGGCGGCCGGCGGGCAGCAGCTTGCCGTCGTGCCACGCGCGCTCGTAGAGCAATGCAGCGCCGCCGCCGGCCAGCGCGAGCAGCGCACCGGCGGCCACGCCCATTCCCAGCAAGGTACGTCGTTGCATGCATCGAGTGTTGCATCATTGCGCTGATGGCCGTTAGGGACGGCCGACTAACGGCCGACGATGAAACAAGAGGCCAACGCGGCAATCCTGAAAGACCTGGCAGCGGTGAGTGCGGAGCGCGGCTTGCGCGCGGACGATGCCGCCTGGGCTGCTCGCGTCGAAGCTGTCAAACGCTACCAGCAGCGGCGCTTCGAGCTGACCTACGCGGACTTGCTGATCCACCCGCGTTACGCCGGCGCGTCCAACTTTTTTCTGAACGAGCTCTACGGCCCTTCGGACTTCACGCAGCGCGACGCGCAGTTCGCGCGCATCGTGCCCGCGCTGGTGCGGCTGTTTCCAGCCGAGGTCGTCCGCACGGTGCAGGCACTTGCGGCACTGCATGCATTGTCCGAGCAACTGGACAGCCGGATGGGGCGGGCCGTGAGTGAAGGGCCCGTCGATGCCGCTCGCTATGCGACAGCGTGGCAAGCGTGCGGCGATGTGCCAGGCCGCGAGCGGCAGATCGCGTTGCTCGAGCAAGTGGGGCATGCGCTCGATGCGTTGACCCGCAATGCGTTGCTGCGGCACAGCCTGCGCGCCATGCGCGGGCCGGCACGTGCTGCGGGCCTGGCCGCGCTGCACCAGTTCCTGGAATCCGGATTCGACACTTTTCGCGGCATGCGCGGCGCGGACGAGTTCCTGACTTTGATCGGTAGCCGCGAGCGGGCTCTGGCGACGACGCTGTTCAGCGTGGCGCCAACCGACGTGGTGCGGCTAGGACAACTCCCGTAGCTGCGTGGCGAGGCTTGCATTCAGCATCGAGCATGAACGACACCGTTGCCGATCGCGCCCCTTTCAAACTTGCACGGCCTTGGGTGGCTGAGTACCCGGCGGGCGTGCCGGCGGAGGTGCAAATCGATCCTCGCTTGACGTTGGTCGATGTGCTCGAAGCGGCATTCCGCCAGTACGCCAAACGCGACGCGTGCGTCTGCATGGGGCAGCACCTCTCCTTTGCGGATCTCGACCGGCTGTCGCAGGATCTCGGCGCGTGGTTGCAGCAGCGCGGGCTGGAGCGGGGCGCGCGCGTGGCGCTGATGATGCCGAACCTGCCGCAGTATTCGGTGGCCATCGCGGCCGTGCTGCGTGCGGGCTATGCCGTCGTCAATATCAATCCGCTGTACACGCCGCGCGAGCTGGAACACCAGCTCAACGATTCGGGTGCGCAGGCGATCGTTGTCTTGGAGAACTTCGCAACGACGCTGGGTGAGGTGATCGAACGCACCAGCGTCTGCCATGTGGTGCTCGCGGGCATGGGAGATCTGCTGGGTTTCTGGAAGGGCCGCTTCGTCAACTTCGCCGTCCGTCACTTGAAGAAGATGGTGCCCGAATACCGGCTGCCGCTTGATGAGGGGCGCACGGTCACGCGTTTTTCCGACGCATGCGAGCAGGGTTCGCGGCTGTCGCTGCGGCGCGTCGATCTGCAGCCTGACGACGTGGCCTTCCTGCAATACACGGGGGGCACGACGGGTGTCTCGAAGGGCGCGACCCTGCTGCATCGCAATGTCATCGCCAACATCATCCAGACTGAGACCTGGTTCAAGCCGATGCTCGACAAGGTGGCAGGCTCGCAATTGACCGTGGTCTGCGCGCTGCCGATGTACCACATCTTCGCGCTGACGATTTGCTACTTGATGGGTGCACGGCTGGGCATGTTGAACGTGCTGATACCGAACCCGCGCGACATTGCCGGGCTCGTACGCACGCTGCAGGGCTTTCGGGTGAACATGTTCCCCGCGGTGAACACCTTGTTCAACGCCTTGGCCAACGACGCGTCGTTCGCACGGCTCGACTTTTCGGGCCTGGTGGTTTCCAACGGCGGAGGCATGGCCGTGCAAGAAGCAACGGCCAAGCTGTGGCTCAAGATCACGGGCTGTCCGATCGTC
The DNA here is from genome assembly GCA_963816315.1 of uncultured beta proteobacterium. Classification (GTDB taxonomy): domain Bacteria; phylum Pseudomonadota; class Gammaproteobacteria; order Burkholderiales; family Burkholderiaceae_C; genus CADEEN01. The sequence continues at coordinate 7,364 of CAWFJZ010000026.1, read as the reverse complement.
GAAGGCTACGGGCTTTCGGAGACCTCGCCCGTGGCGACGTCGAATCGGGTGGACAGCCAATCTTTCAGCGGCACGATTGGGGTACCGATCTCATCAACCGAGATCGCCATCCGCGACGAGGGCGGCCGTGATGTGCCAGCAGGGGTGCCAGGAGAGATCTGCATCCGCGGGCCGCAGGTGATGGCCGGCTACTGGCAGCGGCCCGACGAGACGGAAAAGGTCATGACCACGGACGGATTCTTCAAATCTGGCGATGTCGGTGTGATGGACGTACGAGGCTACGTGAAGATCGTCGATCGCAAGAAGGACATGATCCTGGTGTCTGGGTTCAATGTGTACCCGACGGAGATCGAACAGGTGGTCAATCTGCACCCCGGTGTTTTGGAGTGCGCTGCCATCGGCGTGCCGGATGCGAAGTCCGGAGAGGCGGTCAAGCTGTTCGTCGTCAAGCGAGACAGCACTCTCAGCGAAGACGATGTGGCCGGCTACTGTCGAGCCAACTTCACTGCCTACAAGCGGCCGAAGTCGATCGAGTTCCGCGACGAGTTGCCGAAAAGCAATGTGGGCAAGATTCTGCGCCGAGAACTGCGGGCGCCCTGATATCCGGGCATCCGGGCTGCGCTGAAAAGCAAAAAGCCCGACCATTTCTGGCCGGGCTTCTCTGGGTAATAGCCTGACAATGTCCTACTTTCACACGGGAACCCGCACTATCATCGGCGCAGAGGCGTTTCACTGTCCTGTTCGGGATGGGAAGGAGTGGGACCACCTCGCTATGGTCATCAGGCTTGACTGGTCGCCTGTCTGATCAAACGATCAAACAGACCAATTCACAGAATCGAATCAGCGTCAGATGATTGCGCACCCGGCATAACGATTGACGAATACGTCAAAGTTATAGGGTCAAGCCTCACGAGCAATTAGTACCGGTTAGCTTAACTGGTTACCCAGCTTCCACACCCGGCCTATCAACGTCCTGGTCTCGAACGACTCTTCAGGGGGCTCAAGGCCCCGGCAAGACTCATCTTGAGACGAGTTTCCCGCTTAGATGCTTTCAGCGGTTATCTCTTCCGCACTTAGCTACTCGGCAATGCCACTGGCGTGACAACCGATACACCAGAGGTGCGTCCACTCCGGTCCTCTCGTACTAGGAGCAGGCTCTCTCAATCTTGCAGCGCCCACGGAAGATAGGGACCAAACTGTCTCACGACGTTTTAAACCCAGCTCACGTACCTCTTTAAATGGCGAACAGCCATACCCTTGGGACCGGCTACAGCCCCAGGATGAGATGAGCCGACATCGAGGTGCCAAACACCGCCGTCGATATGAACTCTTGGGCGGTATCAGCCTGTTATCCCCAGAGTACCTTTTATCCGTTGAGCGATGGCCCTTCCATACAGAACCACCGGATCACTTTGTCCTACTTTCGTACCTGCTCGACTTGTCAGTCTCGCAGTCAAGCACGCTTATGCCAATGCACTATCAGCACGATTTCCGACCGTGCCTAGCGTACCTTCGAACTCCTCCGTTACACTTTGGGAGGAGACCGCCCCAGTCAAACTGCCTACCATACACTGTCCCCAACCCGGATAACGGGTCAAGGTTAGAACCTCAAACACACCAGGGTGGTATTTCAACGTTGGCTCCATCAGATCTAGCGACCCGACTTCAAAGCCTCCCACCTATCCTACACAGATCTGTTCAAAGTCCAATGTAAAGCTACAGTAAAGGTTCATGGGGTCTTTCCGTCTTTCCGCGGGGAGATTGCATCATCACAAACATTTCAACTTCGCTGAGTCTCTGGAGGAGACAGTGTGGCCATCGTTACGCCATTCGTGCAGGTCGGAACTTACCCGACAAGGAATTTCGCTACCTTAGGACCGTTATAGTTACGGCCGCCGTTTACTGGGACTTCAATCAAGAGCTTGCACCCCATCATTTAATCTTCCAGCACCGGGCAGGCGTCACACCCTATACGTCGACTTTCGTCTTAGCAGAGTGCTGTGTTTTTAATAAACAGTCGCAGCCACCGATTCTCTGCGGCCCGTTCATGCTCCGCTGTTCGCTTCACATTACTAGGGCACACCTTCTTCCGAAGTTACGGTGTCAATTTGCCGAGTTCCTTCTCCAGAGTTCTCTCAAGCGCCTTAGAATACTCATCACGCGCACCAGTGTCGGTTTGCGGTACGGTCGTGTGTAGCTGAAGCTTAGTGGCTTTTCCTGGGACCTCATTGAGTTACTTCGCGAGCAAGCTCGCTCGATCGACGACCTCGGTATGTGACGGGCGGATTTACCTACCCATCGCCTACATCGCCTAAACCGGGACATCCAACACCCGGATAACCTGCAAAGATCCGTCCCCACATCGCACTACACATCGGTACAGGAATATTGACCTGCTTCCCATCAGCTACGCATCTCTGCCTCGCCTTAGGGGCCGACTCACTCTACGCCGATGAACGTTGCGTAGAAAACCTTGCGCTTTCGGCGAGGGGGCTTTTCACCCCCTTTAACGCTACTCATGTCAGCATTCGCACTTCCGATACCTCCAGCAGGCCTCACGACCCACCTTCACAGGCGTACGGAACGCTCTCCTACCATCGTGTTGCCACGATCCGCAGCTTCGGTTACTGGCTTAGCCCCGTTACATCTTCCGCGCAGGACGACTCGATCAGTGAGCTATTACGCTTTCTTTAAATGATGGCTGCTTCTAAGCCAACATCCTGACTGTTTTAGCCTTCCCACTTCGTTTCCCACTTAGCCAATATTAGGGACCTTAGCTGGCGGTCTGGGTTGTTTCCCTCTTGTGTCCGGACGTTAGCACCCGGTGCACTGTCTCCCAAGCTGTACTCATCGGTATTCGGAGTTTGCAATGGTTTGGTAAGTCGCCATGACCCCCTAGCCATAACAGTGCTCTACCCCCGATGGTAATACTTGAGGCACTACCTAAATAGTTTTCGGAGAGAACCAGCTATCTCCAGGTTTGTTTAGCCTTTCACCCCTATCCACAGCTCATCCGCTAGTTTTGCAACACTAGTCGGTTCGGACCTCCAGCACCTGTTACGGTACCTTCATCCTGGCCATGGATAGATCACCTGGTTTCGGGTCTACACCCAGCGACTGGACGCCCTATTCGGACTCGGTTTCCCTGCGCCTCCCCTATTCGGTTAAGCTTGCCACTGAATGTAAGTCGCTGACCCATTATACAAAAGGTACGCCGTCACCCTTGCGGGCTCCGACTTTTTGTATGCATGCGGTTTCAGGATCTATTTCACTCCCCTCCCGGGGTTCTTTTCGCCTTTCCCTCACGGTACTAGTTCACTATCGGTCGATTACGAGTATTTAGCCTTGGAGGATGGTCCCCCCATCTTCAGACAGGATTTCACGTGTCCCGCCCTACTTGTCGCACGCTCAGTTCCACAATCGTCTTTTTTCATACGGGGCTATCACCCGCTGTGGCCGGACTTTCCATTCCGTTCTGATAAGTCGACTGCTAAAACGTGCAGGCTGTTCCGATTTCGCTCGCCACTACTTTCGGAATCTCGGTTGATGTCTGTTCCTCGAGCTACTGAGATGTTTCAGTTCACCCGGTTCGCCTCGCATGCCTATGTATTCATCATGCGATACCCTTGCGGGTGGGTTTCCCCATTCGGAAATCTGCGGATCAAAGCTTGTTTGCCAGCTCCCCGCAGCTTATCGCAGGCTATCACGTCCTTCTTCGCCTGTAATCGCCAAGGCATCCACCACATGCACTTAGTCACTTGACCCTATAACTTTGACGCCTCGCTGCAGAAGCATCGTCAAGGACTGTCCGACCCGGCATGACTAAACGCCGGATCGCTTTGAGTATTCGCGTTATGCCGTTCTTCGACTTCTCATGAAGTCTAAGTCTGGTGACGCAATCATCTGGTTGCCGACGGCACGGTAACCCCATGACGGGTTTCCGCCGACAACGCTGATTTCGACTCTATGAATTGTTAAAGAACGACAGCCGACCAAAGGTCGGACAGGCAAACGATCGTGCAATCGCTTGCCTGTCCGACAGAGAGGAATGGTGGAGGTGAACGGGATCGAACCGATGACCCCCTGCTTGCAAAGCAGGTGCTCTCCCAGCTGAGCTACACCCCCGAATGCGTTCTCACTCAGGAGGCGGATGGTGGGTCTGGTTGGATTCGAACCAACGACCCCCGCCTTATCAAGACGGTGCTCTAACCGACTGAGCTACAGACCCTCACGCCATGTGATCTGTCGTCAACTACAGCCGATAAGTGTGGGCGCTTGAATTTGAGTGCAGTTCTCTAGAAAGGAGGTGATCCAGCCGCACCTTCCGATACGGCTACCTTGTTACGACTTCACCCCAGTCACGAACCCTGCCGTGGTAATCGCCCCCCTTGCGGTTAGGCTAACTACTTCTGGCAGAACCCGCTCCCATGGTGTGACGGGCGGTGTGTACAAGACCCGGGAACGTATTCACCGCGGCAAGCTGATCCGCGATTACTAGCGATTCCGACTTCACGCAGTCGAGTTGCAGACTGCGATCCGGACTACGACCGGTTTTCTGGGATTTGCTCCCCCTCGCGGGTTGGCAGCCCTCTGTACCGGCCATTGTATGACGTGTGTAGCCCTACCCATAAGGGCCATGAGGACCTGACGTCATCCCCACCTTCCTCCGGTTTGTCACCGGCAGTCTCATTAGAGTGCCCTTTCGTAGCAACTAATGACAAGGGTTGCGCTCGTTGCGGGACTTAACCCAACATCTCACGACACGAGCTGACGACGGCCATGCAGCACCTGTGTTCAAGTTCTCTTTCGAGCACTCTCACATCTCTGCAAGATTCTTGACATGTCAAGGGTAGGTAAGGTTTTTCGCGTTGCATCGAATTAAACCACATCATCCACCGCTTGTGCGGGTCCCCGTCAATTCCTTTGAGTTTCAACCTTGCGGCCGTACTCCCCAGGCGGTCAACTTCACGCGTTAGCTTCGTTACTGAACAGCAAGCCGTCCAACAACCAGTTGACATCGTTTAGGGCGTGGACTACCAGGGTATCTAATCCTGTTTGCTCCCCACGCTTTCGTGCATGAGCGTCAGTGCAGGCCCAGGGGATTGCCTTCGCCATCGGTGTTCCTCCGCATATCTACGCATTTCACTGCTACACGCGGAATTCCATCCCCCTCTGCCGCACTCCAGCCTTGCAGTCACAAATGCAGTTCCCAGGTTGAGCCCGGGGATTTCACATCTGTCTTGCAAGACCGCCTGCGCACGCTTTACGCCCAGTAATTCCGATTAACGCTTGCACCCTACGTATTACCGCGGCTGCTGGCACGTAGTTAGCCGGTGCTTATTCTTCAGGTACCGTCATTACCCCGGGGTATTAACCCAGAGCGTTTCTTCCCTGACAAAAGCGGTTTACAACCCGAAGGCCTTCTTCCCGCACGCGGCATGGCTGGATCAGGCTTGCGCCCATTGTCCAAAATTCCCCACTGCTGCCTCCCGTAGGAGTCTGGGCCGTGTCTCAGTCCCAGTGTGGCTGGTCGTCCTCTCAGACCAGCTACAGATCGTCGGCTTGGTAGGCTTTTACCCCACCAACAACCTAATCTGACATCGGCCGCTCCAATAGCGCGAGGCCTTACGGTCCCCCGCTTTCACCCTTAGGTCGTATGCGGTATTAATCCGGCTTTCGCCGAGCTATCCCCCACTACTGGGCACGTTCCGATGCATTACTCACCCGTTCGCCACTCGTCGCCAGGTTGCCCCGCGTTACCGTTCGACTTGCATGTGTAAGGCATGCCGCCAGCGTTCAATCTGAGCCAGGATCAAACTCTTCAGTTCGATCTTGAATTTTGCTCAATACGGAATTGAAGTGAACTTCACTTCTTCATCCGTGAGCGTTCGAAGCCTTTCGGCCTCAGGTCTTTCGACCTTTGGCACTCGCCTTCAAACGCCCACGCTTATCGGCTGTTTGTTGTTAAAGAACTTGAGCGCCGAGCTTTGCTTGTGCGCTGCTGACTTTTCGTCAGCGAAGAGATGGGATTATCTATCGCTTTTTGATCCCGTGTCAAGCACTTGGCTTTTCTCTTCCTTCGCTGCTTGTCGCTGAGTGCCGCGTCGTTGCCGTGGCGCTTTTCGATCAGCGAAGCCTATGACTATAGCACCATCTTCGCCGGCTTGCCGCAGGCGCTAGATGCGTCGCGTCTATGCGCCCGCTTCGCCGAGCGCGGCACGTGCGGCAGCCTGCGGATCGTCGGCTTGCAGGACGGCGCCAGACTGCTTGGACAGGCGCGCGCAGTCCGCTCGCAGCACGGACTGCTTCACTGACGCGATCTGTCGAGGGTGCATCGAGAAGCTGCGCAGGCCCATCGCCAGCAAGCAGCCGCGTGAAGAGCGTGTCGCCGGCCATCTCGCCGCACACGCTGACAGCGCGCCCTGCCGCGCGCGCCTTGTCGATGGTGGTGGCGATCAGCAGCAGCACGGCCGGGTGCCACGGGTCGTACAGGTGCGCAACATGCTCGTCGGCGCGATCGATGGCGAGCGTGTACTGGATCAGGTCGTTGGTGCCGATCGACACGAAGTCGAAGTGGCGCAGCAAGGCTGTCGAGCATCAGCGCTGCCGCCGGGACTTCGATCATGGCGCCGACTTCGACGTCCAGGAAGGCATGGCCGGCGGCGCGCAGCTGCTGCTTGGCGCGCTGCAGCGCCTCAAGGGTCTGCCGCACTTCGCTGAGGTGGGCCACCATCGGCACGAGGATTCGCACCTTGCCAAACGCGCTGGCGCGCAGGATCGCGCGCAGCTGTGCGCGAAACATCGACGGCTCGGACAGGCTCCATCGGATCGCGCGCAGCCCCAGCGCCGGGTTGAGCGAGTGCTCGTGCCGCAGCTCATGCACGCTCAGCCGTTCGAGCGGCTTGTCGGCGCCGATGTCCACCGTCCGGATGGTCACCGGCAGGCCTTTCATGGCCACCACAGCGGCGCGGTAAGCCTCGAACTGCTCGTCCTCGCCGGGCAGATCGCTGCCTCGGTTCATGAACAGAAACTCGGTACGAAACAAGCCCACGCCCACCGCGCCTGCATCGAGCGCATAAGCCGCGTCTTCGGGCGATTCGATGTTGGCCAGCATCTCCACCGACTCGCCGTCCAGCGTGATGGCCGGCGTGTGGCGCAGCCGGTCGAGTTTCTCGCGCTCGAGCTGCAACTGGCGCTGGCGGAAGCGATACTCCTCGAGCACGATCGGCGGCGGATCGACGATGACCACGCCGGCATCGCCGTCGATAACGATCCAGTCGTCCTGGCGGATCAGGCGACTCGCTTCGCGGGCGCCGACGACCGCAGGAATGTCCATGCTGCGCGCGACGATCGCCGTGTGCGAG
>CAWFJZ010000025.1:0-174857 GCA_963816315.1 uncultured beta proteobacterium | reverse complement strand
CATCTCGCCGCATACGCTGACCGCGCGACCTGCCGCGTGCGCTTTGTCGATGGAGGTGGCGATCAGCAGCAGCACGGCCGGGTGCCACGGGTCGTACAGGTGCGCAACATGTTCGTCGGCGCGGTCGATGGCGAGCGTGTACTGGATCAGGTCGTTGGTGCCGATCGACACGAAGTCGAAGTGCCGCAACAAGGCGTCGAGCATCAGCGCCGCCGCCGGGACTTCGATCATGGCGCCGACTTCAACGTCCAGAAACGCATGGCCGGCGGCGCGCAACTGCTGCTTGGCGCGCCGCAACGCCTCAAGGGTCTGCCGCACTTCGCTGAGGTGAGCCACCATCGGCACGAGGATTCGCACCTTGCCGAACGCGCTCGCACGCAGGATCGCGCGCAGCTGCGCGCGAAACATCGACGGCTCGGACAAGCTCCATCGGATCGCGCGCAGCCCCAGCGCCGGGTTGAGCGAGTGCTCATGCCGCAGTTCGTGCACGCTCAGCCTTTCGAGCGGCTTGTCGGCGCCGATGTCCACCGTCCGGATGGTCACCGGCAGGCCTTTCATGGCCACGACAGCGGCCCGGTAAGCCTCGAACTGCTCGTCCTCGCCGGGCAGATCGCTGCCGCGGTTCATGAACAGAAACTCGGTGCGGAACAAGCCCACGCCCACCGCGCCCGCATCGAGCGCATAAGCCGCGTCTTCGGGCGATTCGATGTTGGCCAGCATCTCCACCGACTCGCCGTCCAGCGTGATGGCCGGCGTGTGACGCAGCCGGTCGAGTTTCTCGCGCTCGAGCTGCAACTGGCGCTGGCGGAAGCGGTACTCCTCGAGCACGATCGGCGGCGGATCGACGATGACCACGCCGGCATCGCCGTCGATAACGATCCAGTCGTCCTGGCGGATCAGGCGACTCGCTTCGCGGGCGCCGACGACCGCAGGAATGTCCATGCTGCGCGCGACGATCGCCGTGTGCGAGGTGCGACCACCGACATCGGTGACGAAGCCCTTGAAGACGCTGCGCTTGAACTGGATCATGTCGGCCGGCGAGATGTCCCCGGCGACGAGGACCAGCGGCTCTTCGCCGCCGAAGTCTTGCGGCTTCGGTGCCGCAACGTGCGCCGCATCACGGCCGCTGCGTCGCTTCAGCGTGGCCAGCACGCGTTCGGTCACCTGCTCGAGGTCGGCCTTGCGCTCGCGCAAGTACTCGTCTTCCATCTCGTCGAAGTGCCGCGCCAGCACTTCCAACTGAGCCGATAAGGCCCATTCCGCGTTGTAGTGACGCTCGTGAACCCAGCGCGCGGCGGCATGGACCAGATGCTCGTCCTGCAACAGCATCAGATGCACGTCGAGCAGCGCCGACAACTCATGCGGCGCGTCACTGGGCAACTCGTGTTGCAGCGTGGCGAGCTCGGTGGACACCTCGTCCCGTGCGCGAACCAGTCGATCGACTTCGGCTGTGGCCTGGTCGGCGGCGATGAAGTAGTGCGCCACGTCAACACGGCCCGAGGCGACGAGCACGGCTCGGCCGATGGCCACGCCCTTGGCCACGGCCAAACCGAAGATCTGAACGGTCACGGTGCGGCCCTCATTCGCCCTCGCCGAAGCGCTCGTTGATCAGCCCGATCAGCGCCTGCATCGCCTTGTCTTCGTCATCGCCCACCGTCTCGATTTCGACATCGGTGCCCATGCCCGCAGCCAGCATCATCACGCCCATGATGCTTTTCGCGTTGATGCGGCGGCCGTTGCGGCTCATGAAGATATCGCACGAAAAGCCGCTGGCGAGCTTGGTCAGCTTGGCAGAGGCGCGCGCATGCAAGCCGAGCTTATTGATGATGGTGACTTTGGTCTTTTGCATCCTCGGGGCCGGCGCCGCGCGCCTGTTGTTGCGGCCGCGTTGCGCTGGCCTGCATCACGCCTTGCGTGGCGCCAGCCATGGCTCGAGCCACCAGCGCATCGAGCGGCTCGTTGGCATAGCAAAGCGTGCGCCACAGCATCGGCACATTGACGCCGGCCACGACCCGGACGTGGACCCCATCGGCCAGGCGCTGCGCAGCGTTGCAGGGCGTGGCGCCGAAGACGTCGGTCAGGATCAGCGTGTCTTGAACTTCGGCAGCCGGCAGCAGCGCAGCGGCGCGCGACTGCACTTCTTCCGGCGCCATCTGCGGCGGCACATCCAGGGCCTGCAACTGCGCCGCGCAATCGGGAAAAGTGTGCGCAGCCACCTCGGCCAGTGCCGAAGCCAGCGGAGCGTGGGCGATGATGAGCAGTCGGGTCATGGCAGCGCGACGGATTATCCGCGTTCGCTGCGACGCAGCAGGAACCAGGCATAAGACGCTGCCGCACACAGGCCGAACAAGGCGAACGCAGCGCGAACCGCGTCAGGGCGGCCCCAGCCGGACGACACCAGCGCGTCGATCGCCAAGCCGATGCCCCACTGCACGCAGAAGACACCGGCAAAGATGACCAGGTTGTAGGCCGAGAGCGCGCGTCCGGCCAAACCCGGCGGGAAGACCTGCGCCAGCGCCGGCTGGCTCAGCGATACCACGGTGCACGACACGCACCACGCGGCCCAGATCACCGCACCCGCTGACGAGCCGAGCGCAACGGCCAAGGCCAGCAAGCCCAGCGACACCGGCACACCCAGCGCGATCAATCCGTTGACCGTGACCCCAAGGCGGCGCAAGGGCGGCATCAGCACACCCCAGCAGAAAAACGCACACAACATCGCCAGGTTGATCACGAACAAGCCTTGCGCTGCCTCACCTGGAGTGCGGCCGGCAACGGCCGTCAGCCAAGGCCCCGCCCACAGCGACTGCACCGCCACCAGGCCGCCATACAACACGAAGGCCAGCGGCGCCAGGCGCACGAAGTACGGATGGCCGAAGATGGCGCCATAGCCGGGCACCGCAGCGGCGTCCGCATGAGTCGCTGATCCAACGGGTTCGTCACGCGGCACCAGCCAGACGATCAGCACCATCGCCAGCGACAACAGGCCCGCCACCCACCAGAAAAGTCCGCGCCAGCCCAGCAGCGGCAGCAGCCACTGCACCGGCAGCGTCGAGGCGAGCATGCCCAGCGAGCCGGTCATCAGCATCCACGAGTTGGCGCGCAGTTGTGCCATGTCGCCGAAGCGGTGGCGGTAGGCCGTCAGCGGCGCCATCAGACACGCCGACACACCGACGCCGATCAGCGCGCGTGCGAGCCACAACCAGGCCAGCGTCGTGGCCAGAGCAAAGGCCATGCACCCCAGCACCGCCACGGACAGCAGCGCCAGCACGACGCGTCGCGGGCCGAAGCGGTCCAGCGCGCGCCCGAGCGGCAACTGCGTCAGTGCAAAGCCGAGGAAGTAGGCCCCGGCGAGCAGCCCCAGATCCGCCGACGACAGGCCGAGCTCGCTGCTGAACGCCGGCGCCAGCGTGGCCGTGACGGCGCGCAGCAGCGCCGAGAGAAAGTAGGCGAAGGCGAAGGCGAAGAACATCGCCACCGCCGTGCGCGCCACGGTCATCAGCGACGGCGGCGGTGTCGGCGTGGGCGCCGTGGATAGGTTCATGGGCCGACGCGCAAGGCGCCGAAGAACGTCTCCTCGGCCTCGGCGTCGAGACGCGCACCGAGCATCGTCGCCTGATACACCTGCGTGCCGTGGCTGAACAACAGCACGCGCTCCTGCACCGCGCGGCCGTCCGGGAGACGCCCGGACAAGCGCCACTGCGCGGACTGCGGATGCGGCGTCATGCCCGCCACCGCAACCGGCTGCGAGTCCGCGCCGCCGTCCTGCGACTGCAGGTTCGACTGCGCGGCACGCCCCAGCTCGTCGAGCGCCGCGCCGACGCGCGCCGGCTCTTTCACATCGGCAAACGACAGTGCGTACACCGTCTCGTCCGCCGAACAGGCCCACAACGACATCTCCAGCGCCTGCCCGGCAATCGCGACACGCCGCGCCTGGCTGGCCGGCTTGCACGGGAACACCCCGCGCACCCGGCTGCCTTCAGGGCGCACCTCGCGCCAGTTGAGTGCGGGCGTGCAGGCAGCGAGCGCGAGACCGAAGCAGATCAAGCCGCGCACTCAGCCACCGAAGACCTTTTTCAGGATGGCGCTGCCGGTGCCGATGGGGTCCTTGCGAATCTTCTTTTCTTCTTCGCCGATCATGAAGTACAGGCCATCGAGCGCCTTGCCGGTGACGTAGCCGTTGAGGTTGGCCTCTTCCTTGTTCATCAGGCCCAAGCCGGCCGCTTTGCCCGCCATCGCGTCGTACTTTTTGGCCAGCGACACCTTCTCGGTCGCCTTCTCGACGATCGGCAAGAACTTGCCGCCGAGCGGCTCGCGCGTCTTGGTGGTGAAAAACTTCGTCACCGAGGTTTCGCCGCCCTTGACGATCTTCGTCGCGTCTTCCACCGACATCGCCTTGACTGCGCCGAGCAGCAGCGCCTTGGCTTCCGGCACCGCGGCTTCTGCAGCGCGGTTCATCGCCGTCACCAGTTCATCGACGCGCCTGCCCTGGCCCGTAGCCTTGAGCAGCTTGGCCGCGTCCTTCAGGAATCCCGGCAACTCGATGCGCACCTTGGGGTTGCCGAGGAAGCCATCGCTGCGGCCGAGCAAGGACACGGCCGACGTGGCGCCGCGCTCCAGCGCCGTGCGCACACCGGCCGCCGCATCGGTCTCGCTGAACAGGCCGGCGATGGCGACGACAGGAAACGCGCCCATCGGCAAGAGGATCACCTGATTCGTGAACTGACGGCGTTGCATGGCACTGTCTCCCAATGGAGCTGACGCGAGGCGCGCCGGCCGTGCCTTATACCTCGCACGAACCGATCTGCGAGTTGTTGTGCAACCCAGGGCTGGCGCGCCACGGCGGCAGCGCCTGCCGCAGCACCGGCATGCCCTTCAGGGTCGGCCGAGGTTCTGCGTCCAGTAGAGGCGGTATTGGCTGGCGTCGTTGCGCGCGCAGGCGAGCGCGAACTCGGTGAAGCGCGGGTTCATCAGGTTGGCGCAATGGCCCTCGCTGGCCATCCAGCCGTTGACCGCGCTCTGCACGCTGGAATAGCCCGCTGCGATGTTCTCGCCGATCGTGCTCCAGGTGTAGCCGGTGGCATTGATGCGATCCGCCATGCTGCGGCCGTCGAGGCTGTCGTGACTGAAGTAGTTGTTGTCGGCCATGTCGCGCGAGTGCCCGTAGGCCGCGCTTGCCAGCCGCGCATTCCACGTCAGCGCCGCCGCGGGCGCAAAGCTGCCGCGAGCGCCGCAGGTGGCGCCTGCCGCTCGCTGCGCGTTGACCAGTCGCAGCGCATCGGCTTCGAAGTTCGCCAAACCACAGGTCGCGTCGGCCGCCGGCGCACTGCTCGTCGGCGAAGACGCGGCTGGCGCCGCCGCACTCGCGGCGCTGGGCGCCGCGGCGGAGGCGTCGCTGGTGTTGTCGTCGCCACCACCACCGCCGCACGCCTGCAGCAGCGCCAGCACCAGCATGACCGCGGCAATTCTTGGAACACGGAGTTGCATCCGCCAAGCGTGCCTGCCGAACGCGTTTGCAGGCGGCACCAGTTGCAAGCAAATGGCGCAGCAGCCAACGGCGCCGCGCCGACGCGTGACAAAAACCCGCGAGCGAGGGCGTCAGGCTGCGGTGACGCCGGCCGCATGGGCCTGCTGGTCGGCGTGGTAGCTCGAGCGCACCAGCGCACCGACGGCGGCGTGCGTGAAGCCCATCGCGTTGGCTTCGCGTTCGAACATCGCAAACGTGTCCGGATGCACGTAGCGCCGCACCGGCAGGTGGTGGCCGCTCGGCGCCAGGTACTGGCCGATGGTCAGCATGTCGATGTGGTGTTCGCGCATGTCGCGCATCGCGGTGAGGATTTCGTCGTCGGTCTCGCCCAGGCCGACCATCAGGCCGCTCTTGGTCGGGATGTGCGGGAACAGGGCCTTGAACTTCTTCAGCAGGTTCAGGCTGAAGGCGTAGTCGCTGCCCGGCCGCGCTTGCCTGTACAGGCGCGGCACGGTTTCGAGGTTGTGGTTCATCACGTCGGGCGGCGCGGCTTTCAAGATCTCCAGCGCACGATCGTCGCGGCCGCGGAAGTCGGGCACCAGGACTTCGATCGTCGTTGCGGGCGACAGCTCGCGCGTCTGGCGGATGCAATCGACGAAATGCGCCGCGCCGCCGTCGCGCAGATCGTCGCGATCGACACTCGTGATGACGACGTACTTCAACTTCAACGCCGCGATGGTCTTGGCGAGGTTCGTGGGCTCATTCACATCGAGCGCATCGGGCCGGCCATGGCCGACGTCGCAGAACGGGCAGCGCCGCGTGCACTTGTCGCCCATGATCATGAACGTCGCCGTGCCCTTGCCGAAACACTCGCCGATGTTCGGGCACGAGGCCTCTTCGCACACCGAGTGCAGCTTGTGCTCGCGCAGGATCTGCTTGATCTCGTAGAAGCGCGAGTTCGGCGTCGCGGCCTTGACGCGGATCCAGTCGGGCTTCTTCAAGACTTCTGCCGGCACGATCTTGATCGGGATGCGCGCCGTCTTGGCTTGCGCCTTTTGCTTGGTGGTGGGGTCGTAGGCAGCGTCGGTCATGGTGTGAATTGGCTCACCAGGCGCGCCGCGAGCCGATCGGCTGCGTCGCGCCAGGTGGTATCGATGCCGAGTCTAGCGAGGTCCACGGTGGCCAGCCCGGCGTAGCCGCAGGGGTCGATACGCGAAAAGGGTTCGAGGTCCATCGCCACGTTCAGCGCCACGCCGTGGTACGCACAGTGGCGGCTGACCTTGATGCCGAGCGCGGCGATCTTGCCCAGGCCCTTGAATGGTTCTCGCGGATCGACCGGGCCGCTCGGCGCAGCGTGCGAAAACGGGTCGTCGAGCCGCACGTAGATGCCCGGCGCACCGGCGACGCGGTGCCCCGTGACGCCATAACTTTCGAGCACACGCAGCACGGCCGACTCGATGCGAAACACGACCTCCTTGACATAGATGCCATGCCGGCGCAGGTCGATCAGCGGGTACGCCAGCACCTGCCCCGGCCCGTGGTAGGTGACCTGGCCGCCGCGGTTGCTCTGCATCACCGGGATGGCGCCCGCATCGTGCACGTGCTGAGCGCGGCCGGCCACACCTTGCGTGAACACCGAGTCGTGTTCGGCCAGCCACAGCTCGTCGGGCGTGTCGGCGCCGCGCGATTCGGTGAAGGCGCGCATCGCCTCGGCGGTGGCGGCCCAATCGCATCGGCCCAGCTGTCGCTTCAACATCATCGGCAACGAGTCTCGCACGCCGCTGCAAGGATTGCGCGCCGCCACCGACAACGCCCAAACCGCGTATCGTTGTCGCATGAAAAAGCTGTTGTTGACTTTGCTCATCGCCCTCGCCGGCCTGCCCGCCGTGGCACAACCGACGCTCGACGCGGCCGTCGCCGCCTACCAGCGCGGCGACCTGACGCAGGCCCGCTCGGCCTTCCTGCAGCTCTCCGCCAAAGGCGTGCCGGCGGCGGACTACAACCTGGCCGTGATGCACCTGAAGCGCGAGATGCCGGCGGCCAGCGACAGCGAAGCGCTGCGCCTGATGACACGCGCCGCCGAAGCGGGCTTCGTCACGGCGATGGTCGGCATGGCCGAGTTGCACGAACTCGGCCGCGCCGGGCTGAAGGTCGATCTCGCGCAGTCCGTGCTGTGGAGCCGCCGCGCCGCCGAGGCCGGCAGCGTCGATGCGCAGGTCGATGTCGCCACCGCGCATTACCTCGGCCGCGGCGCCGCCAAGGACGTGGCGCTGGCGGCGCGCTGGTACCGCCTGGCCGCACAGCGCGGCGATGTCGGCGCGATGTTCATCACCGCCTCGTTCTACGAAAGCGGCGAGGGCGTCGAACGCGATCTGGCCGAGGCGCGCTACTGGTACGCCGCCGCGGCGCGCAACGGCGAACCGGGCGCCGATCTGAAGGTCAAGGAGCTCGACGCCAGGCTGGCGGCCAAGCCGGCCAGCTAAAGCACGACTTTCACCATCGGGTGCGTGGACAGCGTGCGGTACAGCTCGTCGAGCTGTTCGCGGCTGGTGGCCGTGACGGTGAGCGTCAGGCCGAGGTACTTGCCGGCCTTGCTCGGCCGCGACTCGATCGTGGCGGCGTCGAACGCGGGATCGAACTGCCGCGCGATCGAGACGACGGCTTCTGTAAAGCCTTCGACATGCGTGCCCATGACCTTGATCGGGAACGCGCTCGGGTACTCGATCAGGCTCTGCTCAGGCGGGATGTCCGGACTCATGTCGCCTGCGTGACCTTGGCCCGCTGGTACGCCTCGTGCAGCCGCGCATACACGGGGCCCGGCTTGCCGCGCAGCGCGCCGTGGCCGACCGGCTCGCCGTCGAGCTTGGTCACCGGCAGCACTTCCTTGGTGGCCGAGCTGAGGATGACTTCGTCGGCCGAACGCACATCGGCCTCGCTGATGGGTTTGAGGTTGTAGGCAATGCCTTCTTCCTCGCACAGCTCGTGCAGCAGCTCGACGCGGATGCCTTCCAACACATGCTCGCTCTTCGGCGGGCCGAGGAAGGCGCCGTCCTTGACGATCCAGACGTTGCACGCTGCCGCTTCGGTCAACCAGCCGTCGCGGAACATGATCGTTTCGACCGCGCCGTGGTCGGCCGACATCTGCCGCGCCAGCACATTGCCGAGCAGCGAGATGCTCTTGATGTCGCCGCGCTCCCAGCGGAAATCGCGCGCGGTCGTGCAGGCCACGCCGCCGTGGCGCTGCTCGGCCGTGGGCGGCTTCATCGGGTTGCTCATCATGAACACCGTCGGCGCGATGCCTTCCGGCATGACATGGTCGCGCGGCGCCACGCCGCGCGTGACCTGCAGGTAGATCACCTGGTCGGCGGCGCCCTCGGTTTCAGCCAGCGCCGAAGCGAGTTTGCGGCAGCGTTCGAGCCAGGCGTCGCGCGACAGCGGGTTGTCTATTCGCACCTTGGCCAGTGAGCGCTCCAGGCGTGCCATGTGGTCTTCGAAGCGGAACAGCTTGCCCGCATACACCGGCACGACCTCGTAAATGCCGTCGCCGAACAGGAAGCCGCGGTCGAGCACGTTGACCTGCGCCTGCGACAAGGGCTTGTAGGCGCCGTTCAAGTAGCACAGCCGATCGGTCATTGCGCGCTCTCCTGATGTCGGCTCATTGTGCTACTTGATCCAAAGCCGCACCGAGTCCCAGGCACGGCCGAAGAGGCCCGCCTCCTCGACCGCCTCCTGCACCACCAGCGGCACCTCGGCCACCGGCGCGCCGGCCGCAGTGGTGACCTTCAACGTGCCGACGCGCTGGCCCTTGGCCAGCGGCGCCACCAGCGGGTCAGTGCGCTGCACTTCGGTCTTCAACTTGTCGCCTTCGCCGCGCGGCACGGCAATGACCACCGAGCCTTCGGCGCCGAGCTTGGCCTGCTTCTGCACGCCCTTCCAGATCTCGGGCGTGACGATCGGCTTGCCGGCTTCGAACAGGCGCACCGGGTCGAACGCGGTGAAGCCCCAGTTGAGCAGCTTCTGGCTCTCGTTCAAGCGAGCGTCGCGGTTGGCCGTGCCGAGCACCACCGAAACCAGGCGCCGCTTGTTGCCCGCGCCGAGGTTCGGGTACTCGCGCGCCGCGCTGGCGACGAGGCAGTAGCCCGCGGCGTCGGTGAAGCCGGTCTTCATGCCATCGACCGTGGCGTCGCGGCGCAGCAGCAGGTTGCGGTTGTCCTGGCGGATCTTGTTGTACGTGTACTCCTTCAAGCCGTAGTAGCGGTAGTACTGCGGAAAGTCGCGCACGATGTGCGACGCCACGACGGCGATGTCGCGCGCGCTCGACTTGTGCCCCGCCTCGGTCGTGCCGGTGACATTCTTGAAGACCGTGTTCTTCAGGCCCCAGGCCTGCGCCTGGCGGTTCATCATGCCGACGAAGACATCGAGGCTGCCGCCGACGGCTTCGGCCAGCGCCACCGAGGCGTCGTTGCCGGAGACGACGATCATGCCGTGCAGCAGCTCATCGACCGTCGGCCGCATCGTCGTGTCGATGAACATCAGCGACGGATCGCCCTTGCGCTCTTCCCAGGCGCGCACGCTGACGGCAATCGGCTGCTCGAGCGTCAGCTTCTTGTCGCGCAGCGCGCCGAAGACGATGTAGGCCGTCATCAGCTTGGTCAGCGAGGCCGGATCGGTCGCGCTGTCGGCATCGCGCTCGGCCAGCACCTGGTTGGTGGTCAGGTCCATCAGCAGGTACTGGCGCGCCGCCATCTCGGGCGGCTGCACGGCTTGTGCCTGGGTGATGGAACAGGCGAGCGCGGTGACTGTGGCCACCAACAGAGCAAACAGGTTTTTCATCGGATCGGAGTTTTGTTGTGCGGGTGCTTGCGGAGGTTCGGTTCAACGGCCCACGTCAGGCGACAGGAGCAAACGCTCGACCACGTTGCCCTCGACCAAGTGCGATTGCACGATCTCGTCGATGTCGCTCTGATCGACATAGGTGTACCAGACGGCTTCCGGATAGACCACCGCCACCGGCCCGCCGGCACAGCGGTCGAGGCAGCCGGCCTTGTTGACACGCACGCCGCCGGGCCCGTTCAGGCGCTGCGCCTTGACGAGCGATTTGCAGCGGTCGAAACCCGCCTGCGCATCGTGGTCGGCGCAGCAGGCTTCGCCGCCGTCGCGCTTGTTCAGACAAAAGAAGATGTGGCGCTGGTAGTAGCTCGGGTCGGTCATGCCCGAAATTGTAGGTGGCGGACTTTCGGCCCTACTCGCGTGCAGGGCGCACGAGGCGCACCAGCAGCCACGCCATCGCCCCATACGGCCACAGCCAGCCGACCCATTGCGCCAGGCCGTGAAAGCGCACCAGCCGGCCCTGCTCCCAGCCGGCCAGGCTGGCCGCGAAGTAGGGGTCGTTCGGCGCCTGGCCGACCAGCGCGACGAAGAACGCCAGCGCCAGCACGCCCAGCGCCGCGGCCCAGCGCGAGTCGATGCCGGCCAGCACGAGCGCCAGCACCGCACCGGCGAGCAGCGCCGGCCCGGTGTGCGGCGACCACCAGGCCCAAGCGTGGTCGGCGCCGAAGTTGAGCGCGGTGGACATCGTCATCATGCCCACCGCCAGCAGCGCCGCGCCGGCCACCAGCAGCAAGCGGTGCCAGCCGGCGCGCGTCGTGGCGTAGGCGACGAGACACGGCGCCAACAGGCCCAGGCTCGTGATCAGCAACTCCTGCAGCCTCGTCAGCGCGCGCCGCGATTCATCGGCCGCAGGAAACCACAGCGCCGCGTCGGCGGCCCACGGCGTGTCGGCCAGCGCCGCCTGAAGCCAGCCATGGACCTCGCCCCAGACGTGGCCCAGGGCCAACGGCGCCGGTGCCGGGAACAACAGCGCCACCGGCCACAGCAGCAGCAGCAGGAACGCCCAGGCGCTGTCGCGTTCGAACCAGCGCAGACGGATGCCGTGCCAGTGCTCGAGATAGCCGGCGGCGTGAATCGCCATCGCCACGGCAGCGCCCGTGACCGCGCCACCGAGGTTCCACATGCAGTCCTTCGCCGACGGCACGCGCGGCGGCAAGAACTGCTGCGCCACTTCGACGCCATACGACAGCGCGGCCGACAGGCCGAGTGCTGTGGCCAAGGCCAACGCCCGGCTGCCGCCGCTGCGCAGCACCGCGATGACGAGCAGCGCGCCGATCGGCACATAGCCGAGGAAGTTGGACAGCTCGTCGAAGCGCAACCGCTCCTTGGGCCACGGCAGCAGCAGCCCCTCGGCTCCGACCAGACCCTGCGGCCAGCGCCAGCCGACGAACGGGTACAGGCTTGCATACACCACCAGCGCGGCCAGCACGAGTGCCAGCGGCCAGGCGGTGCTGCGGTGGCTGCTCAAAACGGCTTGACGACGACGAGCACGACGGCAGCAATGAACAACAGCACCGAGACTTCATTGAAGACGCGGAACCAGCGTTCGCTGCGCACATTGCTGCGCTGCTCGAACTTGCGCAGCAGCGACCGGCAGACATGGTGATAACCGATGACGGCGATCACCACCACCAGCTTCGCATTCAGCCAGCCGCCCTTGATGCCGTAGCCGAGCCAGAGCCAGACGCCGAGCGCGAGCGCCGGGACCATCAGCAGCGACGCAAAGCGGTACAGGCGCAGGCCCATGACGATCAAGCGCTCGCGCTCGGCCGGGCTGTCGTCCTTGACCTGCGCCAGGTTGACCAGGATGCGCGGCAGGTAGAACAGGCCGGCGAACCAGCTCATCACGAAGACGATGTGAAAGGCCTTGATCCAGAGATACCCAGTGCTCATGCGCGCATTATCAAAAACCCGACGCCGCAGAAAAAAGCCCCAGCCTTTCGGCTGGGGCTGCAATGCCTTATCGCTGTCATCACGCTAAGGCACCTGCTCAGGGAGGTAAAGCAGGGAATGACGACCTCGCGGCTATCATTCGCCGGCCAATTTAGCTGAGTGCGTGACTTGTGTAACGCCTCGGAAACACTGATGCGGCACGGCTGCTCGACCCTGTTTGACTTTGCCGGATCCTTCGCATGAGCCCTGTGCCCCCGCTGCCGCCTTTTCCTGCCAGCCGGCCACGGCGGATGCGCCGCGATGCGGCGATCCGCTCGCTGGTGCGCGAGGCTCATCTGGCGCCGTCGGACTTCATCTACCCGGTGTTCGTCTTGGACGGCAAGAACCAGGCGCAGGACGTGGCCTCGATGCCCGGCGTGCAGCGCCTGTCGGTCGATCGCCTGTACGCGCAGGCCGAAGCGTGTGTTGCGCTCGGCGTGCCGGTGATGGCGCTGTTCCCGGTGATCGACCCCGCGCTCAAACACGCCGACGGCCGCGAGGCGCTGAACGCCGAGGGACTCGTGCCACGCGCCGTGCGCGAGTTGAAAGCGCGCTTCCCGCCACTGGCGCTGCTGACCGACGTCGCGCTCGACCCCTTCACCTCGCATGGCCAGGACGGGTTGATCGACGACAGCGGCTACATCCTCAACGACGAGACCGTCGCCGTGCTGGCCAAGCAGGCGCAATTGCAAGCTGCGGCCGGCGTGGACATCGTCGCGCCGAGCGACATGATGGACGGCAGGATCGGCGCGATCCGCGCGGCGCTCGAAGCCAGCGGCGCCATCCACACCAAGATCATGGCCTACAGCGCCAAGTACGCCAGCGCCTTCTACGGCCCGTTCCGCGACGCGGTCGGTTCAGCGAAGAACCTGGGGAAAAGCGACAAGAAGGTCTATCAGATGGACCCGGGCAACAGCGACGAGGCGCTGCGCGAAGTAGCACTCGACATCGCCGAGGGCGCCGACATGGTGATGGTCAAGCCCGGCATGCCGTACTTGGACATCGTGCGCCGCGTCAAGGACACCTTCCGCATGCCGACCTTTGCCTACCAGGTCAGCGGCGAATACAGCATGTTGAAGGCTGCCGCGGCCAACGGCTGGGTCGATCATGATGCGGTGATGATGGAGTCGCTTCTGGCCTTCAAGCGCGCGGGTGCCGATGGCGTGCTGACGTATTTCGCGTTGGATGCGGCGCGCTTGTTGCGCGGCTGACGCATGCGTGTGTTTCAGGTCAGTGCCGACAGGTTCACCGAACTGCAAGGCCTGCCTTCACAAAAACCATCCAACGGGTTCTTCTGGATCGGCGCATCGCGCGCCGAGTTCGAATCGCAACTGCCCGAGCTCCAAGAGCGCCTGCAATCCTGGGAAGGCGGTCCGATCGTCGATCTGCACGTCTCCGACCTGCTCAACGCGCAACTGCCGAGCCAATACGACTACACGTCGTGGTACGACATGCTGGTCTTTCGCCGGCTGCTGTCCGGCGTGGCCGCCACCAGCGCCAGCGCCAAATCGATGATGGCCGAAGCCCGCGAGGCCCTGACGTCGGTCGATACCAGCCCGGTCGGCTTCGCGCTGTTCGACACGGTGCTGATCACCGTTCACCCCGGCGACTGCGCGGTCCGCGAGTACTTTGCGCATCGCCTGGCCACCATCTCCGGCGGCAGCGAAGGCCGCGCCGCCTCGCGCATGCCGGCCAGCCCGGCCGACCTGATGCTGCGCATGGTCAACCACATGGTCGATGGCTACCTCGACCTGCGCCGCCTGCTGACGCGCCAACTCGGCACGGTGCAGCGCGAGCTGTTGAACCCGCACAGCCGCTTTCACGATTGGCCGCTGCTGCTCGACGCGCGCAACGCGCTGCACCAGTTGGAAGACACCTGCGAAGACCAGCGCGCTGCGATTCAGGAGTGGATCGACGCCCTCGATGAATGGCCCGACGCAGCCGATGCCACCGCGCGCCGCGAGCGCGAGCTGCTGCGCGTGCGCTCGCGCGACGTGCAAGAGCACATCGAGCGTGTGCTGTCGCATGTGCGAAGGCTCGAGCAATCGGCCGAGAACGCGGTGCAGATGCACTTCTCGGCGCTGTCGCACCGCACCAACGCCATCATGCGCACGCTGACGGTGCTGACGGCGATCTTCCTGCCGCTGAACTTGATCACCGGCTTCTTCGGCATGAACTTCGACGCCATGCCGCTGGTCCACGACAAGACCGGCATCTGGGTCACACTCGGGCTGATGGCGCTGGTCGGCATCAGCCTGGGCGCGTTCTTCTGGCGCAAGCGCTACCTGGGCACTCAGGGCCGGTAGGGGTTGGGGTAGCCGAGCGCGGCCAGCAGCTCGACCTCGCGGGCTTCCATCGTTTTGGCGTCGGCTGCGCGCTCGTGATCGAAGCCCTGCGCATGCAGCGCGCCGTGCACGATCAGGTGGGCGTAGTGCGCGTCGAGCGGCTTCTTCTGCTCGCGCGCCTCGCGTTCGATCACCGGCGCGCAGAGCACGAGGTCGGCGATGACGATGGGCTCGCGCTGGTAGTCGAACGTCAGCACGTTGGTCGCATGATCTTGCTTGCGATAGCCGTGATTGAGCGCGCGGCCCTCGTCAACATCGACGACACGCACCGTGATTTCGGCTGGCGCGTCGAGCGCGGCGCGAATCCAGCGCGTGACGCGAGAACGCGTGAGCACGCTGCGATGGCGGCCATCGGGCTGCTGCAGAGACAGCCGCAGTTCAGACCTCGTCTTGCTGCGCGCGCTCATCGGGCACCCTGCGGCCTTCGGCCGGTCCCGCCGAGCGGGAGTCTCGCGCTTGGGGCGGCCCGGCGCGCTCGTACGCCTCGACGATGCGCGCCACCAGCGGGTGCCGCACCACGTCGGCCGACGTGAAGCGCGTGAAGGCCACGCCGGCCACGCCGTGCAGCACCTGCTCGGCCTCGACCAGGCCGCTGGTCGCACCCTTGGGCAGATCGATCTGGCTGGTGTCGCCCGTGACCACGGCGCGGCTGCCGAAGCCGATGCGCGTCAGGAACATCTTCATCTGCTCGGTCGTCGTGTTCTGCGCCTCGTCGAGGATGACGAAGGCGTGGTTCAAGGTGCGGCCGCGCATGAAGGCCAGCGGTGCGATCTCGATCGTGCCCTTCTCGAAGGCCTTGGTCACGCGCTCCAGACCCATCAGGTCGTAGAGCGCGTCGTAGAGCGGGCGCAGGTACGGATCGACCTTTTGCGCCAGATCGCCCGGCAGGAAACCGAGGCGCTCGCCGGCCTCGACCGCCGGCCGCGTCAGCACGATGCGCTGCACCTGCGTGCGTTCGAGCGCATCGACGGCGCAGGCCACGGCGAGAAAGGTCTTGCCGGTGCCGGCCGGGCCGATGCCGAACGTCATGTCGTGGCCGAGGATGTGGCGCAGGTACTGGCGCTGGTTCGGCGTGCGGCCTTCGAGGTCGGTGCGGCGCGTGCGCAGCACGATGGCGTCGGGGTCGTCGGCGGCTTCATCGCTGCGGCCCACCGCGTCGGCAATCGCCATGTGCAGCGCCTGCTCGCCGATCGGCCGCGCCGCGCGGGCGTACAGCGTTTGCAACAAGGCCAGCGCACGCTCGGCCATCGGCTTGGCGCCGTCGATGCGAAAGGCCTCGTTGCGGCGCGAGATGCGCACACCGAAAGCGCTCTCGATGGCGCGCAGGTGCGCGTCGAGCGCGCCGGACAGATGCGCCAGGCGGTTGTTGTCGGCCGGCGTGAAGGCGTGGCGAAGGATCAAGGCAATGCCAAGGATGCAACGAAAGCGCGATTGTGGCGGCCCGGCGCGAGGGATGCGTCCTGCACAATCTGCGGCCACATGAACCGTCTTCTCTGTCGCTGTGCTTTGCTGATGCTCGCGCTGCTGCACTGCGGCGGCGCATCGGCGCAAGAGCCGTCGGCGGTGCAGCAGTTCGCCGACGCGCTGGTGGCAGACGATGACGGCAGCAACCATTTTCCGGCGGCTGCGGGCACGCGCGTGACCGCGCTGCCCGACGACTGGGCGCTGTCGCGGCCGGGCATCGACACGCCGCTGTGGTACCGGCTGCGCTTCGATGCGCCGGGCGCGCGTCAGAGCGGCGCGGCGCTGGGCCTGTTGATCGAGCGCGTCTGCGGCAACGTGGCGGTGCAACTGAACGGCCAGACCCTGCATGCCGCGGGGCGGATGCAAGACCCGATCGCGCTCGATTGCGAGCAGCCGCTGCTGCTGGCGCTGCCGCAGGCGCTGCTGCAAGACAGCGCCAACACGCTCGATCTGCGCCTGGCCGGCTACGCGCTCGAACAGGTGGCGTCGCGCCAGCGCGCCGCGGGGTTGGCCGCGCCGCAGGTCGGCGCCTACGACGCCTTGCATGCGCAGCAGCGCGAGACCGCATTGATCAAGACCGCACTGCCGCAACTGGCGTCGAGCGCGCTGCTGATGATGGGCTTGGTGATCTTCGTGCTCGGCTGGTGGCACCGCCGCGAGCGCCACCTGCTGTACTTCGGCGCGCTGTCGGTCGCCTGGGCGGCGGTGACGTTGCGTCCGTGGTGGCATGGCCTGGGTTGGGGCCGCTTCGTCACCGAGGCGGCCCTGGTCAGCTTGATCGGCCTGGTGGCGCTGCTGGCGATCCAGTTCCTGCTGCACTTCGCGCGCCGCCGCTGGCGCGAGGTGAGCTGGTTGCTGGCGGCGCAGAGCCTGCTCGTGCCGCTGTCGCTGGCGATCTCCGGGCCGCAACAGGTGCATGCCGTGGCCAGCACCTGGTACCTGTTGTTCGCCGCCGAAGCGCTGCTGGCGATCGGCTACTTTCTGCGTGTCGCGCGCACGGCGCAGCGGCGCGATTTCTGGTCGATCGGGTCGCTGGTGCTGATCACCGTGCTGATGGTCGGCATCGAGCTGGCTGGGCAGCGTCTGCTGCTGCCGACGTGGTGGCGCACGCTGCCGCATGTGGCCACGCCGCTGGCTTTTCTCGGCATGGGCCTGTTGCTCGTGCACCAGGTCGGCCGCGCGCTGCGCAGCGCCGAAGAACTGCGCAACTCGCTCGAATCGCGCATCCGCGACAGCAGCGCGTCGATGGAGCGCAACTATGCGCAGATGGCCGAGCTGCGCGTCGAACAGGTGACGCAACAGGAGCGAAAGCGCATCGCCGCCGATCTGCACGATGACCTCGGCGCCAAGCTGCTGACGATCGTGCACACCAGCGAGAGCGAGCGCATTTCCACGCTGGCCCGCGAAGCGCTCGAAGAGATGCGCTTGTCGGTGCGCGGCCTCACCGGCAAGCCGGTCAAGCTGATCGACGCGCTCGGCGACTGGCGCGCCGAGGTCGTCGGCCGGCTGTCGCAAACCGGCGTCGAAGGCGAGTGGCAGGCCCCCACCGACGAGTTGCCGCAGACGTTGTCGGCGCGCGCTTATGTGCAGACGACGCGCATCCTGCGCGAAGCGGTGAGCAACATCATCAAGCACAGCGCGGCGTCGCGCTGCTCGATCCGCTGCCACATCGCCAGCGGCGACTTTCACCTCAAGATCCAGGACAACGGCAAAGGCATCCCGCTCGAACTCGACGGCCGCCTGGACCGTGGCCACGGCATGACGAGCATGAAGCACCGCGCCAAGCAACTGCACGGGCAATGCCTCGTCGAGTCGGGGCCGGGCTACGGAACCGTGATCCGCCTCACGATTCCGCTGGAAAAGCACACGCTCGCGGCGTGATGCGGGCAGCCCCGGCTGCTAGCATCGATCGACTCCAGCCCCGTCTCGGTAAACCACGCCATGAAAACCATCCTGCTGCTCGAAGACCTGCCTGAAATCCGCGCCTGGATGAAGGACCTCGTATTGCGCGTGTTCCCCGATGGGCAGATTTCGGAAGCGGCGCGCGTGCACGACGCGCGCGAACTCGTCTCGGCCATCAAGTTCGACCTGGCGCTGATCGACCTCGGCCTGCCCGACGGTTCGGGCGTCGATGTCGTCGAGAAGCTGCGCGAGACGCAGAGCGAATGCCAGTCCGTCGTGGTGACGATCCACGACGACGACGACCACCTGTTCCCCGCCTTGCAGGCCGGCGCCTTCGGCTACATCCTGAAGGAGCAGGCGCGCGAGCTGATCATCGAGCAGTTGCAGCGCATGGCCCAGGGCGAGCCGCCGCTGTCGCCGTCGATCGCGCGCCGCGTCATCGCTTATTTCGCCGCGCAGAACAAGCCGCAAGCGAATGCGCTGCCGCATGTCTCGCTGACCGAGCGCGAGAGCGAAGTGCTGCTGCGCGTGGCCAAGGGCTTCACGCTGCCGGAGATCGGTGTGCAGCTCGGCTTGTCGCGGCACACGATCGCCGACTACGTCAAGCAGATCTACCGCAAGCTCAACGTGAGCTCGCGCGCAGAAGCCGCGCTCGAAGCGCAACGTCTGGGACTGTTCCGTCGATAACTGACAGCCCCTCGCTCGCTGCGCGAGCACTCCCCCGAGGGAAGGCGCGGGCCGGACGCTTGGGAGCGGCCCGGCGCTGGCCCGCGCAGATAATCGCCGCCCATGATCGGCCGACTCACCGGATTGCTCGCGGAGAAATCTCCGCCCCATTTGCTCATCGACTGCAACGGCGTCGGCTACGAAGTCGATGTGCCGATGAGCACCTTCTACAACCTGCCGGCCCTCGGCGAGCGCATCACGCTGCTGACGCACTTCGTCGTCCGTGAAGACGCGCAACTGCTCTACGGCTTTCTGACCGCAGCCGAGCGCGCGACGTTTCGTGAGGTGCTGAAGATCAGCGGCATCGGCCCGCGCACCGCGCTGTCGGTGCTGTCGGGTTTGTCGGTGAGTGAGCTCGCGCAGGCCGTGGCGCAACAACAGGCGGCGCGCCTGACCAAGGTGCCGGGCATCGGCAAGAAGACGGCCGAGCGCCTGCTGCTCGAATTGAAGGGCAAGCTGGCACCGGACCTGGGCTCACCGGCCTCGGCGGTCAGCGATGCCCAGGCCGACATCGTGCAGGCCCTGGTCGCGCTCGGCTACAGCGATCGCGAGGCTGCCGCGGCGATCAAGGCCTTGCCGGCCGAGGTGGCCGTGGCCGACGGCATCAAGCTCGCGCTGAAGGCCTTGTCGAAGTAGTGGCGCCACGGCGCGCCGTGGCAGATTCAGTCCGCGTTCAGACTTGATTTGGGAATCGCAACGTACGAAGTGGAACCCGGCGGCAGCCAGCGCGCTTGCGCATAAGCGCGGCCGCCGCGGTCGAAGTACTCCAGCACCACCGGCACGCGCTGCCCGGCGACGAATGACACGGCCGTGCTGGTGTAGGTTCCCGATCCACGGTCCCAGGCGTTGATCAGCAGGCTGCCGTTGATCCACAGCCGCACGCCGTCGCTGGTGTTGGTCTGGAAGCGGTAGCTGCCGCCCACCGGCATCGTGATGGTGCCGCTCCAGCGCACCGAGAAGTTGTCCGCACGCACGCCGATCGACGGTCGGCCGCTGCCCCAACTGAAGTTCACGCCTTCGATGCGCGTCAGCGCCGGCGCGCCGGACAACGTCAGGTTCTCGAAGTAGCTGCCTCGCAAGCCGGCGCCGCTGGGCGCTGGCGCCGGCGCCGCGCCTTCGTCGCCGCCGAGCTCACGCACGTAGGCCGCCAGCCGCGAAACATCAGCGCCGCCGAGGCCGTGGCCGGCGTGCGCGGTGATCGCCGCGTCGATCGTGGCGGCCGAGCCGTCATGCAGGTACGGTGCCGTCGCCCACGAGTCGCGCAACGTCGGCACGTCGATGCCGGCCAGCGCACCGTACAAGCGCTGGCCGCTGGTGCTCTTCAGCGTGCCGATGTTCGCCGGGTTGTCGATCGCGCTGCGCGAGAACGCCGAGCCGCCGTGGCACGACGCGCAGTTGGCGTCGATGAAGACCTGCCGGCCTTCGCCGGCCGGCGCCGACAGCGTGCCGGCACTCGGCCGGTTCGGGCTGACATCGAAGGTGTTGAGCGAGCCGACGTACGCCGCCAGCGCATCGAGGTCGGCCGACAAGCCGGCCTTGGCATCGCCGAGCGGCTGGCTGCGCGTACCGGCGAAGAAGGTGGCATCGCTCATCAGGCCGGTGCCGCCGGCGAGCGAGCGGATCTGGCCTTCGAAATCCTGCACCTCGTCGAAGTTGTTGCTCCAGTGCAGGCGCCCCATCGCGCCGGCACGGCCGCGCAGGCTGATGGTGTTGCGCAAGCCCTCGCCCTGGGCCTTCAGGTCCCAGACGCGGCCATCGGCGCCGCCGTCGTTGTGGCACGAGGCGCAGCTCATGTAGCGGTCGCGCGCCAGGCGCGTGTCGCGCGCGTCGTAGAACAGACGCTTGCCCTGCAGCACGTTGGCGCTAAGCTTCTCAACGCCGACGCTGGGCAGCGTCGCCACCGGCGCCACCGCCGCCTGGGCCTGCAGGGTCAGCGGGCGCAGGTCGAACTCGCTGACGCTGCGGTCCATGAAGTTGTGCACGTACAGCGTGCGCCGGTCGGGCGACACCAACAAGCCCTGCGGCGCGCGGCCGACGTCGATGCGCAGGATCTGGTTGCGCCGATGCGCGTCGAGCACCGCCACTTCGCGGCTGGTCTCGAGCGCGACGAACAGATAGACGCCGAGCGGGTCGAACGCCGCGGCGCTGGCCACGCTCGCGTTGTCGTGGTCGATGCGCGCGGCCAGGTCTTCGGCCTGGGTGCCGAGCACGACCCGCGAGCTGATCGCGCGCACCGTGCTCTGGAAGTTCAGCGCATTGCCGTCGCGCGTCGTGCCGCGCGCGATGTTGTCCATCTTCGACGGCACGATAGGCCTGCGTGCCGTCGGGCGAGATCGCCGCGGCGCCGAGGTAGTTGGGGATGCCGCGGCCCTGGTTCTCGGCATCGGGCACGTTGCTGTGCGCGAGCACGATGGTCCTCGCCGTGCTCATCGCCGTGCTGTCCACGACCACCACCTGGCCGCCGCCGGAGGCGGTGTTGACCGCCGCCGTGGCTTCGCCGGCCAGCGGCGGCGTGACGAAGCGCGTGACGTAGGCGGTGCTGCCGTCGGCAGCGACCGCGACGTGGCGCGCATTGGCACCGACGGCGAGCGTGCCGGTGGTGGCGAAGCTCGTGGTGCCGATCTTCAACAACTGACCCGTGCCCTCGAGCGCGACCAGCGCGTTGCCGCTGGCACGCGCCATCGCCACGCCGTACGGCTGGCTGCCGCGCGGCAGCGCGATCGTGCGCGTCACGGCCAGGCTCGCCGCGCTGATCACCGAAACGCTGGCCGCCTGTTTGTTGGTCACCCACACCGAGCCGTCGGGCGCGATCGCCAATGTGCGCGGCGCGGCGCCGACGGCGATCTCGGCCAGACGCGCACGCGTCGTCGTGTCGAACACCGAGACGCTGTCGTTGTCGGCATTGACCACCCACAGCCGCGACGGCGCACCGCTGCGCACCTCATAGGCGATGCTGGCGCTGATCGACGGCGCCTGCGCGCTCGTCGTCAAGAACACCTGGTGCATCAGCGTGCTCGACAGCGTCGTGCCGCTGTCGTCGCTGACGGTGACGGTAGCGTAGTACACGCCCGGCGCGGCGTAGGTGTGCGCCGCGCTGCCGGAGGGCGAAGGCGCGGTGGCCGCACTGCCATCGCCGAAGGTCCAGCTGTAGCGCGGGTTGGTGCCGGTGGCGCTGGCGCTGAAAGTGGCGTTGGCGCCGGAGACGGTCGGCGCCAGCGGCGTCGGCGGCGTCAGCACCAGCGGCGTGGCGACCGCCGTCACCTGCCACAAGAAACTGGTGTTGGCGCTGTTCAAGCCGTCGCTCGCGGCGACGCTGACGCTGTAGGTGCCGGGTGTCGTCGGCGTGCCGCTGATGCGGTCGCTGCCCGCGTTGATCGCCAAGCCCGGCGGCAGGCCGCTGGCCGAGTACGTCAGCGGGTCGCCGTTGGGGTCGCTGGCGGCGATCTGCAGACCGACCACCGTCGCCGTGGTGCTGCTCTGGTTGCCAGGCGAGCTGATGGTGGGCGCGATCGCCGTGTTCAGCGCCGGCGCGACGTTGACGCGCACCATCTTCGCGACAGACGGCACGCCGCTGTCGTCGAGCACGAACAGCATCCACATGCCCGGCGGCACGTCGGAGGCGCGGCCCGGGATCTGCACGCTGAGCGTGCCGCCCTGGGCGTTGAACGGCAGATCGACGAAGCGCTGGTCCATGTTCCAGCCATGCGTCACCGAGCCGCTCTTGACGAGGCTGACCTTCGAGATCGGCCGGTCGTGGCTGACGCTGACCTGCACCGTGCGGCCGGGATCGACCACTGTCGGCGCCGTGGTGATGGTCGGCCGCACCGCTTCGGTCCGGTCGCTCTTGAACAGGTACGGCGGGTAGAAGATTTCGTGATTGAGGTTGTTCTGCGGGCCGGGCGCGCCGCCGCCGCCGACCATCACGGTGGCATCGGGCAGCAGCAGCGCCACGCTGTGGTACAGGCGGGCGCGGGTGTACGTCGCACCCAGAGCCCATTGCCCCGTGGCCGGGTTCCAGATCTCGGCGTCGTAGGCAACGCTGTTCATCACGTTCCACTCGATCGAGCCGCCGGTGGCCAGCACGCGGCCGTTGGGCAGCACCGTGGCCACGCCCAGGCGGCGCTGGTAGGCGAGCGCGCCGGTGGCGGTGACACTCGGCGAGCCGCTGGTGACGTCGATGACGATCGCGCTGTTGCTGTTGCCGCCGAACTGCAGGATGCGCCCGGGCAGGAACATGGCGCCGGTGCTGTCGCCGCCGGTGGTCGCACTCGGAAAGGTGCCGGCCGGCGTGACGCTGCCGGCGCCAGCGGTGTTGACCCAGTACATGCGCCCGGCAGTGTCGAAACCGAACAGGCGGCCGTCGGGCGCCGGGAAATTGCGCGGGAAGTCGTAGGAGAGGCCGCTCGTGTCGGCGCCGGTCAAGAGCCGGAAGCTGCCGTCGGCCGCGCGGATCTCGGGCCGGTCGGTGCCGCCCGCGCCGCCCTGGATATAGATCTCGCCGTTGAGCAGCATCGTCGATGACGAGTACCAGCGCGGGCGGTTCATGTTGCCGGCGCCTGTCAGCTCGTTGGTCGCGGCGTTGAACAGGTTCGAGTTGTTGTTGCCGACGTTGTTGGTGGCGGTGCCGGTCCAGTTGTCGCCGCCGGCGATGAACACCGTGTTGCTGGCGGGCAGCAGCATCTGCGAGCTGCAGAAAAGGTCTGTGACGGTGCCGTTGGTCAGCGTCAAGAAGGCATCGGGCACCGTATCGGACCCCGGGCTCCAGACCGCGTACTGGAATTTGCCCGTCTGCTTGCCGGTGTTGTCGCTGCCGTAGCCGAGCACGCGGCCGTCGGCCGTCAGCGCGACGTGGATCGGGATCACGGGCCAGGTTTTCAGGGGCCCGAACTGGCCCTTCAGATGCGCGTCGATGTTGACCGGCGTGCCCAGCGGCAACGCCTTGGGCTGTTCACGGCTGGTGCCTGCCGGCGGTGCATCGGCCACGGCCGCAGGCGCGGCGTGCCACCGCCGCCGCACGACACGAGGAGCGAAACCGCGGCCAGAGCGGCCGCCAGCGAGCGAAGAAACATCGAAGACCCCCCGCCTCATGCCGCAATGGCGAGATTGCCACTACGAAATGCGATGAAACGTAACTCGATGTTCGTAACGCGGGCGAACGGCCTCAATCCCCTGTTCGGGGTAGTTGTGGCGCAGAAAACTCCGTAAGGGAAAACACGCGCTGTGCCGCGTTCACTTCGATAGGGGTGGCCGCGACATGACGTCGAACTCGACCTTGACGTCGCCGGCTTTCTCGAACTTCAGCGTCACCGGCACCTTGCCGCCCAGCACCAGCGGTTGCTTCAGGCCGATGAACATGACGTGCAGCCCGCCGGGCTTGAACTCCACGGTCTTGCCGGCCGGCAGCTCGATCGCATCGAGTTGGCGCATCTCCATCACGTCGCCCTTCATCGCCATCGTGTGCAACTCGAAGCGTTCGGCCCGCGGTGTGCTGCCGCCGAGCAGGCGATCGGCCGATGCGCTGGTGATCGACAGGAAGCCACCACCGCCTTGCTGGCCCGACGAAGTGGGCCGGGCCCAGGCCTGCTCGACCTTGACTTGAGCCAACGATGCCGCGGCTGCGAGACTCAGCAGCGACGCCGCCGACAGGGTGGTGAAGGTGCGATGGTTCATGGCGCAAATGGTAGCGGCCGGATAATCGATGCATGAGCATCCAGACCGATGACCTTGGCAGCGCGCCGGTGGCGAATGCGCGGCGCATCGTCAGCGCGGCAGCCACGTCGCCGAACGAAGAGGCCATCGAACGCGCGCTGCGGCCGAAGGCGCTTGCCGACTACGTGGGCCAGGTCAAGGCACGCGAGCAGTTGGAGATCTTCATCGCCGCGGCGAAAAAACGCAGCGAAGCGCTCGACCATGTGCTGCTGTTCGGCCCGCCGGGGCTGGGCAAGACGACGCTGGCCCACATCATCGCCGCCGAGCTCGGCGTCAACCTGCGCCAGACCTCGGGGCCGGTGCTCGAAAAGCCGAAGGATCTGGCCGCCATCCTGACCAACCTCGAAGCGCACGACGTGCTCTTCATCGACGAGATCCATCGCCTGTCGTCCGGTGGTCGAAGAGATCCTCTACCCGGCGCTCGAGGACTACCAGATCGACATCATGATCGGCGAGGGCCCGGCCGCGCGCTCGATCAAGCTGGAGTTGCAACCGTTCACGCTGATCGGCGCGACGACGCGCGCCGGCATGCTGACCAACCCGCTGCGCGACCGCTTCGGCATCGTCGCCCGGCTCGAGTTCTACACGCCGGAAGAGCTCGCGCGCATCGTCCACCGCTCGGCCGGACTGCTTCAGGTGCCGATCGACGGGCCCGGCGCCGGCGAGGTCGCACGCCGCTCGCGCGGCACGCCGCGCATCGCCAACCGGCTGCTGCGCCGCGTGCGCGACTACGCCGACGTCAAGGCCGAAGGCCGCATCGGCAAGGCCGTCGCCGACGCCGCCCTGGCGATGCTCGACGTCGATCCGCTCGGCCTCGACGTGATGGACCGCAAGCTGCTCGAAGCCATCGTGCAGCGCTTCGACGGCGGCCCGGTCGGTCTGGACAACCTGGCTGCGGCGATCGGCGAAGAGGCCGGCACGATCGAAGACGTGATCGAGCCTTACCTGATCCAGCAAGGCTACTTGCAGCGCACGCCGCGCGGCCGCGCCGCCACGCAGGCCGCGTACCGGCATCTCGGCGTGGCGCCGCCCCCGTCGCACGAGAGCAGCCTCTTCAGCTGAGAGATCAATGCGCGCCGGCGCGCGCACTTGTTCACGGCACGACTGCGCGCACCGAGGTGCCACCGCACAAATCACCGGCGATTTATTTCCACAATCGTTTGCGCACCGCCACAGGCCCGATCGCGGGTGATCGGCCGGCGGTGCCCAACACGATGAAGGTGGTCTGCCATGGCCGGTGCGCATGGGGTTTCGTTGATCGGCTTTTCGGCGTTCGAGCGTTCGACGCTGGATGCCTTCTTTCGCCTCGCGGCACGGCGTGCGCCGTCGTACCAGCATGTGGCCGATCCGAGCCAGGCGCAGATCCTGCTCGTCGATTCAGACAGCGCCGAAGCGATGAAGGATCCGCGCGCGCTGCCCGTGCTCAGTGTGTACATCGGTGCCCGGGGACGCGACGGCCAACTCGGCCACATGCCGCGGCCGATCAACATGATGGCCCTGTTGCGCCAGCTCGACAGCTGCGTGGCCCAGGCCGCATTGGTCGCCGGCCCAGCACCGGTGCCTGTTGCCGCGGCCGCGGTGAACCCAGCGCCGCCGAGTCCCAGCGCGGCAGCCGCGCCCCGGCCCGTCCCCAAGCCGCCCGCGGCAGACCAGGAGCCGAACCACGACCTGGGTGAAGGCCCCGACAGCGAACTGCTCGTCAGCCACCTCGACAACATCCTGGTGGTCGATGACAGCGACATCGCCTTGCGCTTCATGGCCAATTGCCTCGGCCGTTTCGGCTTCGACGTGCACCTCGCACGCAGCGGCGAAGAAGGGCTCAACCGCATCGCCGAGGCGCATTACGAATTCGTCTTCATGGACGTGACCATGCCCGGCCTCGACGGCTACCAGACCTGCAAGCTGATCAAGAAGCGCCCCTACCCGCCAGGCCGGCGCGCGCCGACCGTGGTGATGCTGACGAGCCGCGGCGGCATGGTGGACAAGATGCGCGGCACGCTGGCCGGCTGCGATGCCTACCTCACCAAGCCGCTGCAACAAGGCGAGCTGATGAAGGTCATCGGCGACCGCCTGGTCACCGAAGTCGCGGAAGCCGACACCGTGCACATGCGCTCGCGCTGAACCCCGCACCACCTTCTTTCCACCCATTGACCCTTGTTCCCCAGGAGCCCACAGAATGAAAAAAGTCCTCGTCGTCGATGACTCGAATGTCGATCTGAAAAATCTCGAGCGCATCGTCAGCGACGCCGGCGCCGTGGTCATCACCGCCACCAGCGGCGCCGAAGCCGTGGCCAAGGCCAAGGAGATGAAGCCGCAACTGATCATGCTCGACGTCAACATGCCGGGCATGGACGGCTTTTCCACCGCGCGCCAGCTCAGCGCCGACCCGGCCACCAAAGGCATCCCCGTGGTCTTCGTGACCAGCAAGGACCAGAAGGCCGACCGCGTGTTCGCGCAGATGCTCGGCGCCAAGGGCTACGTCACCAAGCCCTACGCGCCGGCCGACATCCTGGCCAACCTGTAAATCCGGCCCGTGCTCGACTTCGACCTGCCCCTGGCGGACACGCCGCCTGCCGCTGCACGCGTGCCCGCCGGCCACGCGCCGGCCGAGCGCGCGCAAGCGGTGCGTTGCGGCGATCAGTGGTTCGCCTTTCCCTATGGCTGGGCGCGAACCGCCGTCGAGCAGGCGCAACTGTCTGCCGTGCCGGGCGCGCCGCGCTGGCTGGCCGGCGCGGCCAACGTCGAAGGCCGCATCGTGCCGGTGATCGACCTGATGGCATGGAACACGCCGGGCCGTTTCGTCGATCCGCAGGCCAAGGATGTGCGCCTGCTCGTCGGCGGCGAAGACGACGACACGGTGGCCGTGCTGTTCGAAGGCCTGCCGCGCCTGGTGAGTTTCGAGCGCAAGGCCTTGCGCAGCGGCGCGCGCATCGCGCCGTACGTCATCGGCGCGGCCGTGCACGACGACACGGTGCTGGCCATCGACCCGCGTGCCCTGGTCGATGCGCTGATCGACGAACTCGCGCTCTGACCCCCCTTCCCCTCATTGATCCCCAAGAAGGAAAAGCTCATGACAACCCAACTGAATATCCCCCGCACCCTGACCGTGCTCGCCCTGGCCGCAATGGCCGCCGCACCGGCGCTCGCCGGCCGGCCGCTGGCGGTCGATGACGCCGGCACCAACGCCACGGGCGAAGGCCACGTCGAAGCCTGGGTCGCACGCGGCGACGGCGCGACGGCCGTCAACGTCTCGCCGGCCTATGCCTTCGCCGACGGCCTCGAGGTGTCGGCCACCTTGTCGCGCGACACGACCAACAAGATCAACGGCAGCGGCATCGGCTTGAAGTGGCTGATCACGCCGAGCAAGGACAGTGGCTGCAACTTCGGTGCCTCCTTCGGCGCGGCACGCGCCAGCGGCGGCGGCGAAAGCGTTAACGGCGGCTCCCTCACCGGCCTGATGAGCTGCAACGGCACGGGCCTGGGCAACGTGCACGTGAATCTCGGCTCGGTGAAGGTCTCCGGCGTCTCCGCCGTCACCACCTGGGGCATCGCGCTCGAACACGAGTTCGGCGCCGTGACGCCGCACATCGAATGGTTCGGCGCCGAAGGCAGCAAGCCCGGCGTGCAGATCGGCGCGCGCACCGACATCGCCAAGAACATCCAGCTCGACGGCACCGTCGGGCGCGCTGACGGCACGACGCTGTACAGCCTGGGCATGAAGTTCAAGTTCTGAGCGGCCCCGCTGCGCCCATCGAAAAAAGAAAGCGAGATCCACCATGTTCGCCACCATCAAGAGCCAGCTGATCCTGTTCGGCGCCCTGGCCGCAACCTTCATCGCGCTGCTCGGCGGTACCAGCCTGTTCGCGGTGCGGCAGTTGCAGAGCGCGCTCGACGACACCACGCGCGACGCGCTGGCGATTCGAAACCACTTGCAGGGCGACATGATGCACGACGCCTTGCGCGGCGACGTGCTCGCGGGCGCCTTCGCGGCCAAGACCGATGACGCAAAGGCCTTGACCGAGGCTGCCAAAGCAGCGCCGAGGAACACTACAAGGAATTCGCAGAGCGTGCTGGCGGCCAACTTGAAGCCAAGCTGTCACCCGCCATCGACGCTGACTTGCGCGCGTTGCAACCGGTGGTGCAAGACTACGGCGCGCAAGCGCAACTCGCGCTGAAGGACATGGCCGGCGATCAGACGGCCGCCGATCGTGGCGTTGAAAGGTGATCGCGGTCTTCGAGAAGCTGGAGGTCGATGCAGGCCGCCACCCGCGACAAGATCGAGGCCCAGGTGCGCGCGACGCAGGAGCGCTCGAACGCGCATTCGCGCCGCGCGCTGCTGCTGGTGGCCGGCGCCGGCATCGCGGCCACGTTGCTGTCGGCCGTCTTCGGCGTGATGCTGTACCGCCGCATCACGCAGCCGCTGATCTCGTTGCGCTCGGTCGTGGACCGCGTCAACGCCGGTGACATGCAGGCCCGTGCCAAGCTCGACCGCGCCGACGAACTGGGCGCGTTCTCCAACGCCTTCGACAAGCTGCTCGATGAGCGGATCGCGGGCCTGGACAAGGCGGCGCGCGAAAACGAACAGCTCAACAACTCGGTGATCTCGCTGCTGCAGACCGTGTTCCAGTTGTCGAACAAAGATCTGACGGCGCGCGCCGAAGTCACCGAGGACGTGATCGGCACGCTGTCGTCGTCGATCAACCAGTTCTCGGACGAGACCAGCCGCACGCTGGCCGAAGTCAATCAGATCGCGACCCAGGTGCGCGAGACCTCGGAAGCGGTGAGCGCGCAGGCCAACCGCGTCGATGAGCGCGCGCAGGACGACCGCACTTCGCTCGAACAGATGTCCAACAACCTGCAGCGCGCGACCAAGCAGTTGATGCAGGTGGCACAGTTGTCCGACGATTCGAACAAGGCCGCCGAGCGCGCGTCCTCGGCCACCGACGGCGCGCTGCGCGCCGTGTCGGCGACGGTGCGCGGCATGGACGACCTGCGCGACTCGATCTCCGAAACGGAAAAGCGCTTCAAGCGCCTGGGCGAACGCTCGCAGGAAATTTCTTCCGCGGTGAGCCTGATCAACACGATTTCGGAACGCACCCACATGCTGGCCATGAACGCCTCGATGCAGGCCGCCACCGCCGGTGAGGCCGGCCGCGGTTTTGCGGTGGTTGCGGAAGAAGTGCAGCGCCTGTCGGAGAGCTCGCGCCAGGCGACGACGACGATCAGCCAGCTGGTGCAGAACATCCAGCTCGAAACCAACGAAACGCTGTACACGATGAACCGCCTGATCTCGCAGGTGGTGTCGCAGTCGGAGCAGGCGCAGCGCGCCGGCGAGCAGATGACGCTGTCGCAATCGACGACGGCGCAACTGGTGCAACTGGTGGGGCAGATCGCCAACTTTTCGGAGCAGCAATCGCTGCTGGCGCGCGAGCTGCAGCTCTCGGTGACCAAGCTGAACAAGGGCTCGGAGCAGACGGTGTCGGCGATTTCCGAGCAGTCGCGCTCGACGGTGACGCTGGTGGATTTCTCGCGCCGCCTGGCCGAATCCGTCGCCCAGTTCAAGCTGCCGCAGACCGCCTGATCGTTCCACCATGCGTCTCGAAGACCTCCTGGCGGTCTTGCGCGATGAATTCGCGCAGGCCGCCGGCGACATCGACGCCGCGCTCGGCGCCTGGATGGGCGACGAGCCCGCCAATGCGCCCGTGCATTGCGAGCCGATCTTCGCCACCTTCAGCCGGCTGGCCGAGGTCTCGCGCATGGTCGAGCTCGAAGGCCATGCGCAAGCGATCGAGCAGTTGCGCGACGCCGCGCAACTGATCGCGCTGTCCGACGAACACGACATGGCCGCGGGCCTGGCCTGGCTGGCGATGTGGCGCGAGCCGTTGGCCGCCTGCTTCGAGCAGCCGGGCGATGCGCAAGCCGCCGCGGCGCTCGTCGATCACTTGGCACTCGGCCCCGTGCCGCCATCGCCGCAATCGATGGCAGAGCTGCGCGCGCTGCTGTGCACGCCGCCCGAGCTGCCGGTCGATGCCGACTATCACTCCACCGCGTTCGCCGCGGCCGAAGACGACGACGTGTCGATCGCCATGCCCGACGACATCGACGCCGGCCTGTACGAAACCTTCCTCGCCGAAGCGCCGGACCAGTTGGCCGCGCTCGGCGACACGATCCGCGAACTGGCGCGTGGCCCGGTCGATCGCGCGCGCGTCGTCGAAGCGCAGCGCATCGCGCACACCTTCAAGGGCAGCGGCAACATCATCGGCATCCGCGGCGTCGGCCAGCTGGCGCACCGCATGGAAGACCTGCTCGACTTCGCCGTGCGCGAAAACGGCGAGCTGCCGCAGCCGATGGCGCGCGATCTCGAACGCGCCGCGGCCACGCTCGACCAGATGATCTATGCGCTGCGCGGCGAAGAAGAAGCGCCGGCCGACGCACTCGAGCTGTTGACGGCGATGATCGACTGGGGGCGCGCCATCGACGATGGCACTTGGCCCGAATTGGTGATGGCGCGCCTGGATGCAGCGCCTGCGCCCGCCGCGGCAGCGCCTCGCGCGGCTGCCGCCGCGCCCGCCGTGGAAGCGCCCGCCGCCGACGCCGAAGCGCAAGTGCGCGTGCCGGCGTCGCGCGTCGATCGCCTGGTGCGCCAGGCCGGCCAGAGTCTGGTGCAGCACGGCCGCATGGCCGACCGCATCAAACGTCTCGAAGAACGGCTGGCGGCGATGGGCGCGGCGCAAGCGGCGCTGTCGGCACGCCTGCGCGACCTGACGGTGCAGATCGACCGTCAGGGCGTGAGCCTGCAGGAAAAAGCCGAGCAGCAAGCGGGGTTCGATCCGCTGGAGATGGACCGCTATAACGAGCTGCACGCGCTGACGCGCTTCGTGGCTGAGATGGCCGCCGACAGCGACGACCTGACGAAGAGCGCGCGCGACGACGTGCGCGCCGCGTCACTCGACCTGATCGACCACGAACGTGCGCTCAAAGCGCAGCACGGCGAGCTGCTGCGCGCGCGTCTGGTGCCCTTCCGCCACATCGCCGCGCGCCTGCGCCGCAACGTTTCGCAAACCGCGGCCACCACCGGCAAGCCGGTGCAGCTCATCATCGAAGGCGAGCAGATCCAGCTCGACGGTGACGTGCTGGAGCGCCTGACCGAGCCGCTGCTGCACCTGTTGCGCAACGCGGTCGATCACGGCATCGAGAACGCCGAAGACCGCGCGCTGCTCGGCAAGCCCGCCGAAGGCACGGTGCACCTGTCGGTGAGCCGCGACGGCCAGACCATCCGCGTCGAATGCAAGGACGACGGCGGCGGCCTGAACCTGCCGGCGATCCATGCCAAGG
The DNA here is from genome assembly GCA_963816315.1 of uncultured beta proteobacterium. Lineage (GTDB taxonomy): Bacteria > Pseudomonadota > Gammaproteobacteria > Burkholderiales > Burkholderiaceae_C > CADEEN01. The sequence continues at coordinate 143,087 of CAWFJZ010000025.1, read as the reverse complement.
CGGTGTCGCTCGGATTGCTGGCGGCAGACGCCGACATCGACGTTGATACCTTGTCGCGCATGATCCTCCTGCCCGGCTTCTCGACACGCGACGCCGTCAGCGACGTCTCGGGCCGCGGCGTCGGCATGGACGTCGTGGCCGAGCGCCTGCGCGCGATGAAGGGCCACCTCGACATCGCCACCGCGCCGCTCGAAGGCAGCAGCTTCACCTTGCGCGTGCCGGCCACCACCGGCGCCGCGCATGCGCTGGTGGTCGAAGCCGGCGGCGAGCGCATCGCGCTGCCGACCGACTCGGTCGTCACCGGCCTGGCTGCGGGCCAGGCCACGCTGGCAAACGGCCACCTCGAACTCGGCGACAAGCGCTGGCGCGTGGCCTCGCTGGCGGCATTGCTCGGCTTGCCGGAAGCCGAAGGCGCGGCCGAGCAGCGCCCGGCCATCGTCGTGCGCAGCGGCCGCGAAGAGATCGCCGTCTGGGTCGATCGGGTGGTCGAAGCGCGCGAGCTGATCCTGCAAGACACCGGCCGTCTGCTGCGCCGCCTGCGCGGCGTCGGCAGCGGCGCCTTGCGCACCGACGGCCGGGTGATGTTCATGCTCGACACCGACGCGCTGGCCGACAGCGGCCTGGCGATGAACGCCGACGCCGCGCAAGCGCTGCGCCAACGCCTGCGCACCGAGCGCCGCCGCGCGCTGGTGGTGGACGATTCACTCTCGGTGCGCAAGACCTTGTCGCAACTGCTGGTCGATGCCGGCTACGACGTGCGTACCGCGCGCGATGGTTTCGAGGCGCTCGATGCGCTGTCGCGCGAGAAAGCCGACATCGTGCTCACCGACCTCGAAATGCCCAACCTCAACGGCCTCGATCTGACGCGCCGCCTGCGCCAGTCCGAGTCGTGGGCCACGCTGCCGGTGATCATGATCACCTCGCGCGGCACCGACAAACACCGCAGCAATGCCGAGCAGGTCGGCGTGTCGGCTTATCTGACCAAGCCGTACAGCGATGGCGAGTTGCTGAATCGGGTGCGCGACCTACTTGCAGCCTGAGCTTCAGATCAAGTCCTCGATCACCAGCCGGTGGTACTTCTCCGCCATCAGCGCGCCATGCGTGCGCGCGACGTCGGCGACGCGTGAGGCCTTGTCGTCCTCGGGGGCGAAGACGATCAGCCAGCTCGCGCCTTCCTTGGCCAGTTCCTGGTAGCGCCGCATCAGGCTGACCTCGTAGCCGAAGCCGGCGACGCCGTTGGCATCGGCATCGGCGAGCATGCGGTCCATCTCGTCGTCTTCTTCGGCGGCGGTGTATTGGAGGATGTCTTCGGCTTCGAAGCCCGCGGCGCGCAGCGCGCTCGCCGCGGCGGCCGCGCGCTCGTCGTCGGGCATCGCCACGACGACATGGCCCACCGGCTTGAAGGCGCCGAAGGACTGCGGGTGATCGGCCTTGGTCATGCGTCTGACGGCCATGAGCAAACTCCTTTCGCAACTCGACGCGCCGACTCTACGCCTGGCTGCTCAGGTGATGCAACCGCGTGCATCGACGGCAATGACACGCTCGACGACGCCTTGGTCGAGCCCGCCGCGCACGCCGAACATCCGGTCGTGCAGGTTCACCGTCGGGTCGCAGTGGCCGGGCACGAGCCAGACCGTATCGCCCAGCGCCGGCAGCGCCATCCCGGCAACGTCAGCGCGCAAGATGCCGTGCTCGTCGCCACCGTTGATGAACTCCAGATCACTGCGCCGCCAGACACGCGGCAAACCGCTGTCGATGGCGTGGCTCTTGTGGCCGGCGTCGATCACGGCGTGGTCCGCGGCACGGCTGATGACCTGGCTCTTGACGAACAGCGCGTGCTCGAAGCGCGGCGCGCCGGGCAGCGCCTCGTTGTCGGCGTAGTCGCGGTCCATGAAGAGGTAGGAGCCGCATTGCAACTCGCCCCACAGGCCGCTCTCGGCTTCGAGCAGGAAGCTGCCGCTGCCGGCGCCGCTGACGAGCGGGCAGGCGATGCCGGCGGCGGTCAGCGCGGCGAGCGCCTCGCGCACCGCTTGCGCCGAGGCGCCGATGGCCGCGCGGCGTTCGGCCACGCTGCGCAGGTGCTGCGCGCGGCCGTGGTAAGCCTGCAAGCCGGCGAAGCGCAAGCCGTGCTCGATGACGGCGCGCGCCAGCGCCGCGGCTTCACGCGGCGCCGCGCCGCAACGGTTCTGTCCGACATCGATCTCGACGAAGACGCCCGCCGTGCTGCCGGCGCGTTGCAGCGCCGCGGCCAGGCGTTCGATGCCGAGCGCGCTGTCCACCGCGATCGCCAGCGTCACGTCGCGCGCCAGCGCGGCCACGCGGGCCAGCTTGTGCTCGTCGATGACTTCGTTGCTGATGAAGAGGTCGCGCACACCGCGTGCCGCCAGCGCACAGGCCTCGCTCGTCTTCTGCACGCAGACGCCGACGGCGCCGTGCGCGAGCTGCGCTTGCGCGATCCAGGCGCTCTTGTGCGTCTTGGCATGGGGTCGCAAGCGCAGGCCGCGCTCGCGCGCGAACGAGGCCATGGCGGCCAGGTTGCGATCCATCGCATCGAGGTCGATCACCAGCGCCGGTGTGTCGATCACGGCGCTCACGCCGAAGCCTCGTCGAGTGGTTCGTCGCCTTCGAGATGGAAGTTGTCGTTCCAGCCGACCAGCGTGAAGCCGCGCTCGCCATGCAGCACGCGGTTGATCGCGGCGTTGCCGAGCTGCCAGGTGCGCGGCGCATCGAGCGCAATGCGCGAAGCCGCGCGGTAGAGCACGTCGAGCACGCCGCCGTGGGTGACGATGGCGATGTGCTGGCCGCGGTGGCGTGCCGCGATCGTGGCCAGCGCATCCACCGCGCGTTCGTAGAAAGCCGCCAGCGTTTCGCCGCCCGGCGGCCCGAAGGCGGCGTCGCGCTCGCGCCAGCGCCGCGACGCGTCGGGGTGGTGTTGTTCGACCTCGGCCCAGGTCAGGCCCTCGAACTCGCCGAAGCCGCGCTCGCGCAACGACACCTCGGTGCGCAGGGGCAGGCCGTTGTGCTCGGCCACCGCACGCGCCGTGTCGGCCGCGCGCTGCAGATCGCTCGCATAGACGGCATCGAAGCGTTCGTCGGCCAAGGCGTGCGCCAGACGCCGCGCCTGTTGCTGGCCATGGGCATTGAGGCCGATGTCGATCTGGCCCTGGATGCGGGTCTGCACGTTCCAGGCCGTCTCGCCGTGACGCACGGCGACGATGCGCGTCAGCGCGTCGTTCAACCCACGACCCTTTTCGAGGTGTCGTTCAACGTGCGAGGCGCTTGTTCAGCGTGTAGGTGCCCGAATACGTCGCCGCGTCGATGACGTGGCCGGCCAGCGCGGCGCGGACCTGCGCGCCGTTGAAGTGGCCCTCGACCGGCAGCCGCGCCACGCCGAGCGCATACAGCGTGAACACGTAGTGGTGCACCAGCGAATCGTTGAATGGCGGGAACGGGCCGTCGTAGCCGAAGTAGTTGCCGCTGCGCTCGGCATCGCCGGCGAACCAGCCGGTGTAGTCGTTCAAGCCCTGGCGCGCGCCGTGCGCAGCGGCCGGGCCGGGCTTGCCGCGTGGCGTGAAACCGCGGCAGAACTCGCCTTCGGCGATCTGCGTCACCGTCGGCGGCAGATCGACCAGCAGCCAATGGAAAAAATCGACGCGCGGCAGGTCGCTCGGCACTTCGCGATCGGCTCTTGTTGACGTCATCGCCCTTCGACGGCACGTCGAAGTCGTGGCAGACGAGGGCCAACGACTTCGTGCCCGGCGGCAATTCGCTCCACGCCAGGTGCGGGTTGATGTTGTCGGAAAAACCAACGCCGCCTTTCTCATCGAGGCGGCCGGCCGCGTACTTGGCGGCGATGCGGTCGCCGTTGGTCCAGGAGTCGCTCCACAGCTTCATCGCGTCACGCTCCCCAGGTGATGACCTCATTGGCCGAGAGGCAGCGGCGCAGCATGTCAACGAGCGGCCAGACACGCTGGCGCAACGACACGCCGTCGCCCTTGGCCGGCGCCTCGGTGTCGTCGTCGGGCTTGCGCGCGGCATCGTCGGCGGCCACGGCTTGTTCGAGCGTCGAGATCAACGCCGGCATGTCGCCTGACTTCGAAAATTCCTTTGGCCGCCGGCTCGCGGCCGACGAGGCGCATCACCTGGTCGCCGTTGGGGCCGAGCATGATGACGTCGCCGGCGGCTTTGGACTTGAATTTGTAGAGCATGAACGACCCTCATACAGATGATCCCGCGTGAACGGGTAGGCCGATTGTGCCCCTCGTATCAGACCGTCCTCGACACGCCCCGTGGGCCGCGCCGCCAGCACCTGGTGCAGCGCCAACCAGCCGCGCTCGAAGGCCATCGCGCTGCCGGCCAGGTACAGCCGCCAGGCGCGCAGCGCGCTGTCGGAGGTGAGCGCACGCGCGGCGGGCAGTTGCGCTTCGAGCGCGTCCGACCAGGCCCACAGCGTTTTGCCGTAATGCGGGCGCAGGTTCTCGACATCGACCATCTCCCAGCCCGCATCGGCCATCGCCGCCAACACCGGCGCCACGTGCAACAACTCGCCGCCGGGGAAGATGCGCCGCTCGACAAAATCGCCGATGCCCGCGCCGAGCTGGTGGTTGGCCGTGCCGCCTGCCGTGATGCCGTGGTTCATCAGCAGGCCGCCGGGCGCGAGCAGGCGGTGCAGCTTTTCGAAGTACGTGCCGAGGCGCGCCCGGCCGACATGCTCGAACATGCCGATCGAGGCGATCTTGTCGAACGGCTCGTCTTCGGGCAGCGCACGGTAGTCGAGCAGCAGGATGCGCACGCGCCCGGCCAGGCCCCGCTCGTCGATCAGCCGGTTCACATGCGCACACTGATGTTTCGACAAGGTGATGCCGGTGGCCTGCACACCGTAGTGCTCGGCGGCCCACAGCAGCAGCGCACCCCAACCGGCGCCGACATCCAAGAAGCGCTCCCCCGGGCGCAGCATCAGCTTGCGGCAGACCAGATCGAGCTTGGCCTCCTGCGCCGCCGCGAGGTCGTGCGCGCCGGCCGGCCAGTAGGCGCATGAATAGACACGCCGCGGATCGAGCCACAGCGCATAGAAGTCGTCCGACACGTCGTAGTGGAACTCCACCTGCCGCGCGTCGGCGGCCGGCGTGTGGCGCAGCCTGGAGCGCACGGCCGCGAGCCAGCCGCCGTACCCCTTGCGATGGGGCGTTTGCGTCGGGTCGGCGCCGATCAGCGCGGCGGCAGCTTCGACGATATCGCGCATCGAGCCGGCGAGGTCGATGCGGCCTTGCACATGGTCCTCGGCCAGGCGGCCGATCTGTCCGCTCGCCAGATGCGCCAGCGGCGCCCAGCCCTGCGCCGCCAGACGCACGCGCGCGTTGGCCGCGCCGAGCCAGCGGCCGCCGGGCAGGCGCACGGCCATCGTCGGTGCGCGCGCGGCGATGCGGCTCTCGAGTGCGGCGGCAAGCGGGTTCATGGCTGTGGCGCAGACTGTAGGCACAGCATCCCACGCCGCGCAAGCCATCGTGCGTCGGGCTTGAGAGGCCTCAATGACGTGTCGAGAAAATCGGCGGCGCGCGCTTCGCTGTCGTCTTCGCTGGCTTCGAAGAACCAGGCTGCGCGGCGCAGCGGCATCAGTTGTTCACGCACCGCCGAGGGCAGTTGTTCTGCCGCCAGCGCACGCCGGATGCCCAGCGTGCACTGCTGCGACAAGTCGAGCAACGGCATCTCGTCCTGTGCCGCGCCCGGCTCGTGGATCTGCACCTTGGGCCGCAGCGGGCGCGAGGCCGAGACGCTTTCGACCACCGCATAGCGGTCGTCGGTGAGCTGCACCACCGAGCCCGGCGGATAGACGCCCATCATGCGCACGAAAGCGCCGAGCAGCGCCGGGTCGTACTGGCGCTGGCCCTGAGAGAACAACAGCGACAGGGCATCGTGCGGCGTCATCGCCAGCGTGCGCGCCGAGCCGTGGCACAGGTTGTCGTAGCGGTTGACCAGCGCCACCATGCGCGCCGGCACGCTGATGCGCTGGCCGCCGATGCCTTGCGGGTAGCCGCTGTCGTCCAAATGCTCGTGGTGCTGGCCGATGACCAGCAGCGCACCGGGCGACAGGCCCATGCGCTGGCCCAGGGCCACGCCGAGGGCGACGTGATCGCGGTAGCGCGCCATCTCGGCCGAGCTCAGGTGCGGGTCGGCGCGGTGCAGCGCCAGCGGCAACTCGGTCTTGCCGATGTCGTGCGCCAGCGCGCCGACGCCGAGGTCTTGCATCTCGGCCTGCGACAGGCCGCACAGCCGCCCCATCAGCAGGGCCAGCACGCCGACGTTGGTGGCGTGCCGCGAGCCCTCGTTGGGCGCGGCGGTGACGGCGCGGATCGACAGCTCGCGCGCGCCGAGCATCTTCGTCACCAGCGCCTGCGACAGCGCCGCCATGCGCTGCCCGGCGGCCAGCGGATCGCGCACCGTCAGGTCGGCGGTGGCGCGCCAGTCGCGCGCGGCTTCGGCGTACTGGCGCTCGACGAGGCTGGCCGCACGGCGTTGCGCGGCGGCGGTATGAGGCGCGGCGGCCGGCGGTGTTGTGGCGGCGGGCGGGAGCGTGGCGGCTTCGCGCGGCTGCGTGTCGGCGAGCTGCGCTCGCAGCGGCGCGGCGGCCGCATCGCTCTGCTCCGGGCTCCAGCGCACGCGGGCCAGACCGAGCGCGCGGATCGACGCGATCTGCGCCGCATCGGCAATGCGAAAGCTCGACAGCGCGAACGGATGCGACATCCACCCCAAGTCGAGATGAACGAACATGCCGACTTGCAGCTCGGCGGTGGCGATGGTGGGGGCGGTGGAATTCACGGCGTCGATAGATCGGGACGGTGAACACATTTCGGCACAGGCCCTGCGAACTTGACGGCGCCGCCGAACGACCGTCCGGCGGCGTGCGCAAGTCACGCCGCGATGCCGAGAAGCGTCAGTTCGCGGCGCGGGCGCGCTCGCGCCAGAGGTTCCACGGCCGCTCGACCTGGCCTTCGTTGGTGGCCTGCGTGGCGTCGGCCTCGCCGGGGGTCAGCGCCTGCACCTCGCCCAGCAGCGACGCCTGCAGTTGCAACCGCGCGTTGAGCTCGGTATAGACGGCGCGATAGACCGCCACGCGCAGCGACTCGGCGACCACCGTGCAGCCGTGGCCGCGCATCAGCACCACGCGCGCCGCGCCGAGGGTCTGCGCCAGCGCGGCGCCGAGCGGCCGGTTGCGGATCAGCAAGTCGCTCGACTCGCCGGCATGGTCGCGGATTTCGAACAGCGGCGTGCCGCTGCCGAGAAAGCCGCTCATGTGGCACACCGGCTGCAGGCGGGCGCCGCGCGCAATCGCGAACGGCAGCACGGCGGGCGAGTGGTTGTGCACGACGGCCATGACGTCGGGCCGCGCCTTGTAGATCTCGCTGTGGATCCAGCGCTCGAGGTAGAGGCGTGGCGGGTCGGCCTGCACGGCCTCGCCGGTGGCGACTTCGTAGTCGAGGAGGTCGGCTTCGGCGACCTGCCCCGGCGCCAGGTTGCGCGACATCAGGAAGCGATCGGGCCGCCCGTCGTGGCGCGCGCTGACATGGCCGAAGGCATCGACGATGCCCTGGTCGGCGAGGATGCGGTTGGCATCGACCAGGTCGGCCAGGAGCGACGCGCTGGGTGCTGGAGAGTCCATCGTCTCAGCGTATCTCCACTTGAATTGGCCCGTCATGGGCGACTACCCTTGCGCGATCCATGGCAAGGAGTCTGTGCATGTCATTCAACCTCGTGCGCCGCGGCGCGCTGGCGATCGTCGCCCTGTCGCTGGCCGGCGGCGCGATGGCGCAGACCGAATGGCCGGCCAGGACGGTGACCGTGATCGTGCCGTCGTCGCCCGGCGGCGGCACCGACGCCTACGGCCGCATCCTGGCGCAGGCCCTCACCGAGCAGTTGAAGCAGACCTTCGTCGTCGATAACAAGCCCGGGGCCAGCGGCGCCATCGGCGCTGCGGCGGCGGCGCAGGCGCACCCGACGGCTACACGCTGCTGGTGGCGTCGAACTCGTCGCTGGGCATCAACCCCGGCCTCTACAAGACGCTGCAATACGACGTCTGGCGCGACTTCGCGCCGGTGACGCGCGGCGTGATCGCGCCGATGGTGGTCGTGGCCCATCCGGACGCCGGCGTGAAGACATTGGCCGAGCTGATCGAACGCGGCAAGCGCGAGCCCGAGAAGCTGTTCTACGGCACCGCCGGCACCGGCAGCCCGCTCTACATCGGCGTGCGCATGCTCGAGCAGAGCAGCGGCGCGAAATTCAGCCATGTGCCGTACAAGGGCGTCGGCCCGGCCTACACCGACCTGCTCGGCGGCCGGCTGCAGTTCATGCTGACCGACCTGGCCAGCGTGCGCCAGCACATCGACGCCGGCAAGCTCGTGGCGCTGGCGATCACCGACAAGAGCGCGCTGCTGCCCACGGTGCCGAGCTTCGCCGAGGCCGGCGTGCCGAACTACAAGGCCTTCACCTCGTTCTCGGTGATGCTGCCGGCCAAGGTGCCGCCGGCCCTGGTCAAGCGCATCGCCGACGAGGTGGCGCGCGCGATGCGCCAGCCGGCCACCGCGCAGCGCCTCGAACAACAGGCGCTGCTGCCGGTGTTCGACACGCCCGATCAGTTCGCGGCGTCGTTGAAGGACGAGCAGCAGACCTGGGCGGCGTTCATCAAGCAGCACGGCATCAGCGGCGATTGATGAGACAGTCATTCATTGAATTTCTGATGGAGCCAACCCGTGAACCACGTCTTCCCCGCGGAACCCCAAATCAGCGTGCCGGTCGTCGGCAGCGACGCGTCGTTCCCTGTGCGCCGTATCTACTGCGTCGGCCGCAACTACGCCGCGCATGCGCGCGAGATGGGCGCCGACGAGCGCGATCCGCCGTTCTTCTTCTGCAAGCCGGATAACGCCATCGTCGTCTGCCCGCCGGGCCGGACGGTCGAGGTGCCCTACCCGGCGCAGACCAGCGACTACCAGCACGAGATCGAGCTCGTCGTCGCCATCGGCAAGGCCGGCAGCAACATCGCCGCGGCCGACGCCAACGAGCATGTGTTCGGCTACGCGGTCGGCCTGGACATGACGCGGCGCGATCTGCAAGGGCAGATGAAGAAGCAGGGCCGGCCGTGGGAAGTCGGCAAGGCGTTCGACCATTCGGCGCCGATCGGGCCGATCCATCCGGCGTCGAAGATCGGGCATCCGAACAAGGGCGCGCTGTGGGTGCAGGTCGATGGCGCCGACCGCCAACGCAGCGACATCTCGCTGCTGATCTGGTCGGTGCCGGAGACGATCGCGAACCTGTCCACGCTGTTCGAGCTGCAGCCCGGGGATTTGATCTACTCCGGCACGCCCGAAGGTGTGAACGCGGTGGTGCGTGGGCAGACGATGACGGGTGGCATCGACGGGTTGGGTGAGATCAAGGTGAAGGTGGTCTGAGGTGAAATTCGCGCCGTTGTCGCCGTTCGCTTGTGGCCCGTTGGGTGAGTTCGCGACTGTCCGCAAATACAAGTGCTTCGCGTGTCATGTGCTGAATGCAAGGCATGGGGCCGGCCGGTGCCGGGCTGCGGAGGCGACGCCCCGCTGCGCGGGGTGCGCTGCGGTACTCGCCCTGGGGTCGCGCTGCATAACTCGCTTCACTCACTGCGTTCGTTGCGCTCGGACAGATGCTGCGAGTCAGATCACGAAGCGCGCGAGTACGCGCGCCGACCCCAGAGCTGCGTTCCTCGCCGTCGCCAACGCAGCCCGGCACCGGCCGGCCCCAAGCCTTGCGGGGACAGTGCGCTTGGTTAAGGGGGAGTGGCCAGCCGCGGGCATCGAGCCCGCGGCTGGCCGCGCGCCGCAGGCGCGCGTCTGGGCGACAGCCGGGCTCGATGCCCGGCTCGAGCCCTTCCACTCCAACAAAGAACAGTCGGTGCCTCGCCAAGCCGTGGGCGGGTGTGCGCTGGCGCGCCTGTGCGGCGGCGAGGAGCACAGGGTTTCGGTCGGCGCGCGTACCCGCGCGCTTCGTGAACTGACTCGCCGCATCTGTTCGAGCGCAACGTGGAGTGACCCCCTCATGCTGGACCAGACAGGGGTCTTGAGACTGATACGCTGGCTGGGCCTTCACCAGGAGAAGGTTCATGTCATCCAAAGCACCGTACCGGCGGCATTCACCGGAATTCAAGCTCCAGCTTTGCAGACAGCTGCGAAGCGGCGAGCTACGCCGCACAGACGCACAGGTGCAGTACAGCCTGTCGGCTGCGCTCATCCACACCTGGCTGACGCAGTTCGATCGCGCAGACACCGAGATGCAGGGGATCGATCCTGTGCTTGTGGCCGAGTACGAGGCTCGCATCGCCGCCTTGGAGCGCAAGGTGGGCCAGCTCACCATGGAGTTGGACCTGCAAAAAAAAGCGCCACGCCTGCGCCTCGTGAGCAGCGACGAGAGCTCCTCGGTCATCAGCGGCCCCAAGGCTGCTCCATCCGACGGGGCTGCGAAGTGATCGAGTTGCCGCGCAGCACCTACTACTACCGCTCCACGGCCCAAGCTGGCGGGCTGAGCGACGAGCGCATCGTCGAGCTGATCGCTGGCATTCAGGACGAACTGGCGGGCTATGGCTATCGCCGCGTGACGCACGAGTTGCGCCGCCGAGGCCACGCGGTCAATCACAAGCGGGTAGCCAGGCTCATGAGAGCTAACGGGCTGGGCATCAAGCCGCGCCGACGCTTCATCGCCACGACCGACAGCGATCATGATCAGCCGATCTTTGCCAACCTGTACCGCAACGTGATCCCGACCCGGCTCGATCTGGTGTGGGTGGCCGACATCACCTACATCCGAATCACTGCGGGGTTTTGCTACCTGGCGGCGATCCTGGATGCGTGCAGTCGCAAGGTCGTGGGCTACGCGATCTCCAAGAACATCACCACGCAGCTCACGCTGGCGGCATTGAACGCTGCGATCACCGCCCGACGGCCCTTGCCGGGCTGCATCCACCACAGTGACCGAGGCAGCCAGTACGCCAGCGCGAGCTACCGCCAGGTGCTCTTGGGCGCGGGTATGCGCGGCTCGATGAGTTCGCCCGGCAACCCGTATCACAACGCTCAGGCAGAGAGCTTCATGAAGACCATCAAGGTCGAGCAGGTCTACCTGGCCGGCTACGAGAGCTTCAAAGACGTGACGGCGCACTTGCCCAAGTTCATCGAAGAGGTCTACAACGCCAAACGGCTTCACTCCGCGATCGGCTACGTGCCGCCCAACGAGTTCGAAGCTCAACTCGCCCAGCAAGCGGCTTAGTTCTGGAGAGCCCAAGTGGTACAGGATCAAGGGTTCACTCCAACGAGCGCAGCGAGTGCAGCGAGTGCAGCGAGTGCAGCGAGTTATGCGGCGCGACCGAAAGCCGAGCACCGCAACGCAGTCGGCGCGCCTTTGGCGCCGACCGCCGCAGTGGCGCGCCAGCGCACACCCGCCCGCGGCTTGGCGCCCGCCCGCACGTCAACTAAGCGGAACTTCGAATACCGCAACGGGCCGCAAGCCGAAGCCCATTGGATGCCTCGCAGCTCGCGCACGGCGTGGTGGAGCCACTAGGATGAAACCAACCTCGTCAAACTGGCGTGAGCTGCACCGCGTAGCCGATCAGTTCGAGTCTGCGGACCAAGCGCACGGCCGTTTTGTGAGCATCGGCGCGGTCGAAGTGAGCTGCGCCAAGATCGCGGTATTCAGCTCCGTTGCGCAGCATGTGCCAAGCCGCAGTGAGCATGGAGGCGGCCACGGCGATGATGGCCTTCTTGGCACCGCGTCTTGCGCGCAGGCGGTGGAACTGAGCCTGCAGGTAGCTGCCCTTGACCTTCACGGCCGCCCAGGCGGCCTGCACCATGGTGGTCTTGAGCCACTTGCCGCCGCGGCGCAGCCGGGTGCTGCGGCGCTTGCCCGCGCTCTCGTCGTTGCGCGGACACATGCAGGCCCACGACAGCAGGTGGCCCGGCGTGGCGAAGCGCGACATGTCGATGCCGATCTCGGCAATCACCACGTTGGAGCCCACTGCGCTCAGACCGGGCATCGTGCTCAGCAGCTTGGCGGCTTTGCGAAATGTGTCGAGCCCCAGGCCCACCTCCTTTTCGATCTCGGCGATGGCCTTGTCCAGCACGTCGATGTGGCCCAGGTGCAGCTTGAGCATGAAGCGGTGATGCGCACTGACGTGTCCGCGCATGGCTTCGAGCAACTCGGCGCGGCTGGCCTTGACGCGAGTGGTCACGCAAGCGGCCAATCGTTCGGGGTCGGTGTGCCCGTCGATGATGGCCTGCAGCACCGCGCGCCCGCTCTTGCCCAGGATGTCGCTGAACACGACGCCCAGCTTGAGGTTGGTGTCCTCGAGCAGCTTGTCGATGCGCTGCACGTGCGCAGTGCGCTCGCGCACGAATTGCTTGCGCGTGCGCGTGAGGGTGCGCAACTCCTGCACCGCCACCGGCGGCACGAAGCTCGCACGGATCAGGCCGTGCGCCAGCAGATCGGCCAGCCACATCGCATCGTTGACGTCGGTCTTGCGCCCCGGCACGTTCTTGACGTGCGCGGCGTTGGCCAGCACGAGCTCGAAATGGCCTTCGAGTACGTGCCACACCGGCTTCCAGTACACGCCGGTGGCCTCCATGGCGACGTGCTCGACGCCCAAGCAGTCGAGCCAGTCGGCAAGAGCCAGCAGGCCCGAGGTGGTCGTGGCAAAGGTGCGCACTTCCTGCAGCGCAGGGCCGTTGCCAGCGATACGCGCGCACGCCACTACCGTCTGCTTGTGCACGTCCAGTCCCGCGCAGCGCGGGCAGATGACATCCATGATCGCCTCCGTGTCGCGGCGACATCGGCGTGCGGCCCACGTCATCGAAATCTAGGATGCGTGCTCAAGGGCGCGAGGCCCCAGGCGACAGTGCGGGGTGCTCGTGAGGCCGCGGGTCCCACTGAGATACGCGCTCGAAGCACCAAGTTTGAACCGACCTCGTTGCCGGACGCCGCACCTCAATTTACCGCAACGTTTCATGCGTCGCGGGTGGCGCGCAGCGCAATGGACCACTAGGATGAAACCAACCTCGTCAAACTGGCGTGAGCTGCACCGCGTAGCCGATCAGTTCGAGTCTGCGGACCAAGCGCACGGCCGTTTTGTGAGCATCGGCGCGGTCGAAGTGAGCTGCGCCAAGATCGCGGTATTCAGCTCCGTTGCGCAGCATGTGCCAAGCCGCAGTGAGCATGGAGGCGGCCACGGCGATGATGGCCTTCTTGGCACCGCGTCTTGCGCGCAGGCGGTGGAACTGAGCCTGCAGGTAGCTGCCCTTGACCTTCACGGCCGCCCAGGCGGCCTGCACCATGGTGGTCTTGAGCCACTTGCCGCCGCGGCGCAGCCGGGTGCTGCGGCGCTTGCCCGCGCTCTCGTCGTTGCGCGGACACATGCAGGCCCACGACAGCAGGTGGCCCGGCGTGGCGAAGCGCGACATGTCGATGCCGATCTCGGCAATCACCACGTTGGAGCCCACTGCGCTCAGACCGGGCATCGTGCTCAGCAGCTTGGCGGCTTTGCGAAATGTGTCGAGCCCCAGGCCCACCTCCTTTTCGATCTCGGCGATGGCCTTGTCCAGCACGTCGATGTGGCCCAGGTGCAGCTTGAGCATGAAGCGGTGATGCGCACTGACGTGTCCGCGCATGGCTTCGAGCAACTCGGCGCGGCTGGCCTTGACGCGAGTGGTCACGCAAGCGGCCAATCGTTCGGGGTCGGTGTGCCCGTCGATGATGGCCTGCAGCACCGCGCGCCCGCTCTTGCCCAGGATGTCGCTGAACACGACGCCCAGCTTGAGGTTGGTGTCCTCGAGCAGCTTGTCGATGCGCTGCACGTGCGCAGTGCGCTCGCGCACGAATTGCTTGCGCGTGCGCGTGAGGGTGCGCAACTCCTGCACCGCCACCGGCGGCACGAAGCTCGCACGGATCAGGCCGTGCGCCAGCAGATCGGCCAGCCACATCGCATCGTTGACGTTGGTCTTGCGCCCCGGCACGTTCTTGACGTGCGCGGCGTTGGCCAGCACGAGCTCGAAATGGCCTTCGAGTACGTGCCACACCGGCTTCCAGTACACGCCGGTGGCCTCCATGGCGACGTGCTCGACGCCCAAGCAGTCGAGCCAGTCGGCAAGAGCCAGCAGGCCCGAGGTGGTCGTGGCAAAGGTGCGCACTTCCTGCAGCGCAGGGCCGTTGCCAGCGATACGCGCGCACGCCACTACCGTCTGCTTGTGCACGTCCAGTCCCGCGCAGCGCGGGCAGATGACATCCATGATCGCCTCCGTGTCGCGGCGACATCGGCGTGCGGCCCACGTCATCGAAATCTAGGATGCGTGCTCAAGGGCGCGAGGCCCCAGGCGACAGTGCGGGGTGCTCGTGAGGCCGCGGGTCCCACTGAGATACGCGCTCGAAGCACCAAGTTTGAACCGACCTCGTTGCCGGACGCCGCACCTCAATTTACCGCAACGTTTCATGCGTCGCGGGTGGCGCGCAGCGCAATGGACCACTGAGATGTCCGAACAGCGCGAGGCCTACTACGAGCGCCTGTTGCCGCAGCACATGGCGCCGCTATGGACGCGGCTGAAATCGCTCGTGCCCAAGGAGCCGACGCCCGTCGGCGTGCCGCACCGCTGGGCCTACAGCGACGTGCGGCCCTACGTGTTGGAGTCGGCCGCGCACATCAGCGCGAAAGAGGCCGAGCGCCGCGTGCTGATTCTCGAGAACCCGGCGCTGGTCGGCAGCTCGCAGATCACGCAATCGTTGTATGCCGGCCTGCAACTGATCATGCCCGGTGAGGTCGCACCCGCGCACCGCCACACGCAAAGCGCGCTGCGCTTCATCGTCGAAGGCTCGGGCGCCTACACCGCGGTCGATGGCGAGAAGACGCTGATGCAGCCGGGGGACTTCGTCATCACGCCGAGCTGGACCTGGCATCACCACGGGCATGACGCGGCCGGTCCGATGGTCTGGTTGGATGGTTTGGACATCCCGATCACACACTTTTTCGGCAGCACGTTCCGCGAAGACCATGAAGCCGAGGTCGCAGAAGTCACGCGCCCGACCGGCGACGCGCTGGCGCGTTACGGCAGCGGCCTGTTGCCCGTGGGCTGGCACAACGGCTCGCTGAACTCACCCGTCTTCAACTATCCCTACAGCCGCACGCGCGAAGCACTTCATGCGCTGACGAAGGCCGGCGCAGCGGACACCCACCTCGGCCACCTGATGCGCTACGTCAACCCGGCCGACGGGGGTTGGGCGATGCCGACGATGGCGACGATGATCCGCTTGCTGCCGCACGGCTTCGCGACGCAGCCGTACCGCTCCAGCGACAGCATGGTCTTCGTCGGCGTCGAAGGGCGCGGCGAACTGCATGTCGGCGAACAACGGTTTGCGATCGAGCCCCACGACGTGATCGTCGTGCCTGGCTGGATGGCCTACACGCTGCACGCCGACAGCGACCTCGTGCTGTTTTCGTACTCCGACCGCGTGGCCCAGGAAAAACTCGGCTTCTGGCGCGAGCAGCGGCAGTGAGCGCGCCCGGCCGCTCCGAAGCGCTCACGCACCGGAGCGCGCAGCGCGAAGGTTTCACCATCAGCGGACCGCACCACCCGGTAACGACGCCGCACGCATCGCTGTATTTCCCGTACCGCGTGCATGCAGCGGCACCGGCGCTGCATGCACGCGACGTGCAGGTGGTGGTCGTCGGCGCCGGCCCGATCGGCCTGGTCACTGCGCTCGGCCTGGCGCAGCAAGGCGTACGTTGCGTCGTTCTCGCCGCCGAGCTGCAGGTCTGCGAAGGCAGCCGTGCGATCGTCTTCACGCGGCGCTCGATGGAGATCCTGCAGCAGGCCGGTGTCGCCGAGGCCATCGTCGCCAAAGGGCCTGCCCTGGCGCTGCGGCAACTCGTTCTACCGCGGCCAGCGCGTCTTCCGCATGGAGTCGCCGCACTCGCCGGACGACCGCTTCGGCCCGCTGACCAATCTGCAGCAGCAATTCGTCGAGCAGTTCCTCATCGACGCGACCTGCCGCCAGCCGCTGATCGAGCTGCGCTGGGGCCACAAGGTGACGCGCCTGGTGCGCAACGACGGCGAGGTGACGCTCGAAGTGGCGACGCCCGAAGGCACGTACGAGCAAACGGCGCCATGGGCCGTCGCTGCCGACGGTGCGCGCTCGACACTGCGCACGCTCGCCGGCCTGAAGCTCGAAGGCGCGGCCTACGAGGGCCGCTTCGTCATCGCCGACATCCGCATCGAGTTGCCGCTGCCGACCGAACGGCTGGCGTTTTTCGATCCGGACTGGAACCGCGGCAACACGGTGTTGATGCACCGCCAGCCGGAGAACATGTGGCGCATCGACTACCAGTTGCCGGCCGATGAAACGCCGGAAGAAGCGCTGGCGCCGGCGTCTCTGCAGAGCGCGCATCGACGCCCAGCTGGCGATGATCGGCCACGCCGGCACGCCGTGGCAGCTCGACTGGTGCTCGGTCTATTCGGCGCGCGCATTGACGCTGCCCGACTATGTGCACGGCCGCATCGCCTTCGCCGGCGACGCCGCGCACCTGCTGCCGATCTTCGGCGTGCGCGGCGCCAACACCGGCTTGCAGGACGCGCAGAACCTGGCGTGGAAGCTCGGCATGACGCTGCGCGGACAGGCCGGCCCGGCGTTGATGGCGAGCTACAGCCATGAGCGCGTGGCCGCAGCGCGCGAGATCATCGACGAGGCGGGCAAGAGCACGCGCTTCATGACGCCGCCGAGCCGCGGCTTTCGGCTGCTGCGCGACGCCGTGCTCTCGCTGTCGCTGACGCACGAGTTCGTGCGCCCGCTGTACCACTGGCGCACGTCGCGCCCGCACGACTACCTCGACTCGCCGCTCAACGCCGCTGACGACGACAGCGCGCATGTTCACCGCCGGCCCGGCCAACGGCGCGCCGCTGCCGAATCGTGCTGCTCGCCGACGGCGACTTCCTGCTCGACCACCTGCCGGCGCGCTTCACGCTGATCGTGCGCGACGATGCCGACGACATCGCGCCGCTGCCGACGTTGCGCCTGCCGCGCCACGCGGCCGAGCGCCTCGGTCTGCCGAGCAAGACCGCGGCGCTGCTGGTGCGCCCCGACCAGCATGTCTGCGCGCGCTGGCTGCACGTCACGCCGCAGCGCCTGCGAGGGGCGCTCGCACGAGCCACCGCGATGGAGAGCGTTGCATGCTGAGCCTGCCCGATCTGGAATCCACCTACGACCTGTTGGCCGAGGCTATCGACAATGCGCCTGCGGGGACCGCCGAGCTGATGCTGACCAAGCTGGCGCTGTTGCTGGCCAACGAGCTCGGCGACCCGGCGCGCGTTCGGGCCCTGGTGCAATCGGCAGGGGCCGATCTGCAGCGTGACTGAAGACAAGACCGAGGAGGGTTGAGACGATGAAACTGCTCGAACTGCTGGCGCGCGGCTGCGCCATCGCGGCCGGCCTGCTGCTCACCGTGATCACGCTGATGACCTGCGTCAGCCTGATCGGCCGCAACACCACGGGTTGGACGATCGCGGGCGACTTCGAGTTGTCGGGCTCGGCGGCCGGCGCGGCGATCGCCCTGTTCCTGCCCTGGTGCCAGGTGCGGCGCGGCAACATCATCGTGGACTTCTTCACCGCCAAAGCGAGCGCCGCCACGCAAGCTCTGCTCGACCGCGCGGGTGCGCTGCTGCTGGCCGTCGTGATGGCGCTGCTGGCCTGGCGCTCGGGCATCGGCGGCTGGAACGCCTGGACCTCGCAAGCCGGCTCGATGATGCTCGGCTTCCCCGAGTGGATCGTCTACTGCGGCATCGTGCCGCCGCTGGCGCTGACGGCGGCCATCGCCTTGATGCAGGCCCTGCGCGGCTTCGGCCCGGAGGTCACCGAATGACGCCGATCACCTTGGCCCTGGCGATCTTCGCCGTGATGCTGGTGCTGATGGCGCTGCGCACGCCGATCTCGATCGCCATGTTCGTCGCCGGCACGGTCGGCTACATCGCGCAGGCCGGCTGGCTGCCGCTGGCCAACTTTCTCAACACGCAGGCCTTTGCACGTTTTGCGAGCTACGACCTGTCGGTGATTCCGCTGTTCCTGCTGATGGGCAACTTCGCCACGCAAGGCGGCATCAGCAAAGCATTGTTCGAGTTCGCCGCCGCGGTCATGGGCCGCTTTCGCGGCGGCCTGGCGATGGCCAGCGTGCTCGCCTGCGCGGCCTTCGGTGCGATCTGTGGCTCGTCGGTGGCGACTGCGGCGACGATCACGTCGGTCGCGCTGCCCGAGATGAAGCGCCACGGCTACTCGGGCCGCCTGGCCACCGGCACGCTGGCCGCGGGCGGCACGCTCGGCATCCTGATCCCGCCGTCGGTGCCGCTGGTGATCTACGCCATCCTCGCCGAGCAGAACATCGCCAAGCTGTTCGCCGCGGCGATGATCCCGGGCATCATCGCCATGCTCGGCTACATGGTGGCGATTGCGATCTATGTGCGCGTCGTGCCCGGCCATGCGCCCGAACACGATGAAGCGCCGCAGGTGACCGCGCATGCGCTGATGGGCATCTTGCCGATCGCGATCGTCTTCCTGATCGTCTTCGGCGGCATCTACAGCGGCAAGTTCACGCCGACCGAAGGCGCGGCCGTCGGCGCCGCCGCGACCTTCGTCGCCGCGTTGCTCAAACGCGAGATCACCTGGCAGAAGTTCAAGCATTGCTTCTACGCCACGGCCGAAGGCTCGGCGATGATCTTCATGATCTTCCTCGGCGCCGACCTGATGAACTCGGCCCTGGCGCTGACGCAGGTGCCGGCGCAACTGGCCAGCGTCGTCCAGGGCTGGGGCTTGTCGCCGCTGATGGTGGTCAGCGCGATCCTGCTCTTCTACGTCGTGCTCGGCGCGGTGATGGACGAGTTGTCGATGCTGCTGCTGACGATCCCGATCTTCTTCCCGATGGTGATCGGCCTGGACTTCGGCATGCCGAAGGAGAGCGTGGCGATCTGGTTCGGCATCATGGTGCTGATGACGGTCGGCTTCGGCCTGCTGGCGCCCCCCGTCGGCCTGAACGTCTATGTCGTCAACGGCCTGGCCAAGGACGTGCCGATCAGCGAGAGCTACCGCGGCGTGATGCCGTTCCTGATCAGCGACACGTTGCGCACGCTGCTGCTGCTGTTCTTTCCCGGCATTTCGCTGTGGCTAGTGAAGCTCATTGCCTAAGGGGAAACCGCGTGCACCGCGCTGTGCTCGATTCGTTAACGTTGTTCCCACTCATCCCGAGGAGACCTCTGAAATGAAACGCCGTCAATTGATCCAGGGCGCCGCTGCGGCTGCGCTCGGCGCACCGCACCTGTCGGGCCTGTCGCAGCAGCCGATCACGCTCAAGTTCCACACCTTCATGGCGCCGATGAGCAACGTCTGGCTGGCGATGCACAAGCCGTGGATGGACAAGGTCGAAAAGGATTCGGGCGGGCGCATCAAGTTCGAGGCCTACCCGGCGATGCAGTTGGGCGGCACGCCGCCGCAGCTCTATGACCAGGCGCGCGACGGCGTGGTCGATGTCATCTGGACGCTGCCCGGCAACACGGCGGGCCGCTTTCCGCGCATCGAGGTCTTCGAGCTGCCGTTCATGATGAACAACGCCGAGGCGACGTCGCGCGCGTATTGGGAGTACTTCCAGACGCAGTGCCCCGACGAGTTCAAGGAGACGCAGGTCATCGCGCTGCAGGTGCACGGCCCGGGCTTGTTCCATTCGGCCAACCAAGCAGATCAAGTCGGCGGCCGATCTCAAGGGCATGAAGGTCCGCGGCCCGACGCGCCAGGTGACCAAGATGCTCGGCTCGGTCGGCGCCACGCCGGTCGGCATGCCGCTGCCGGGCATTCCCGATGCGCTGTCCAAAGGCACGATCGAAGCCTGCGTGATCCCGTGGGAAGTGGTGCCTTCGGTCAAGGTGCACGAGCTGACCAAGTTCCACAGCGAGTTCGACAACACCGGCGGCGCGCTCTACACCACGACCTTCGTCATGGCGATGAACAAGGCCAAGTACGAGTCGCTGCCGGCCGACCTGAAGAAGGTCATCGACGCCAACTCCGGCGCCGACACCTCGGCCTGGCTGGGCAAGCAGCAGCAGCTCGGCGACGCGCCCGGGCCGCAAGGCCGCGGTCGATCGCGGCAACACGATCTACCAGTTCACCGCGGCGCAGCGCGACGAGTTCATCAAGCTGTCGGCGCAAATCGACGACGAGTGGGTGGCCGACATGGACAAGCGCGGCTACAAGGGCGCGCAGTTGTTGTCCACGGCAAAGACCTTGATCGCCAAGTACAAGTAGGCGCGAGCAGCCGGCGCCCTGCTCACCCGGCCCGGCGCTGCAAGGCGTCGAGGTCGAGCACCCGGACCGCGCCGTAGTCGAGTTGCAGCAGGCCTTCTTGCTTCATCGCGACCAGGCTCTCATTGCAGCGCTGGCGCGAGACCGTCGCGAGGTTGGCCAATTCCTCCTGCGAGATCGTCAGATAGCGCTCGCCGCGCGGGTTCAGCAGCGGGTGCACCAGGCCGAGGAGCGCGCGGGCGACGAGCCGGTCGGCGTCCAGCAGCCGGTGCGCGGCGAAGTTGCCCATGAACCAGTGCAGGCGTTCGTTGATCTGCTGCAGCAGGAATTCGTTGAACGCCGGCTGCGTGCGGCGCAGCCAGTCGAAGGTCTCGAACGGCATCATCGCCACCCGGCTCGCCCGCAGCGCCACCAGATCGGCCTGGCGTGGCTGGCCGCGCAACAAGGTGCCTTCGCCGAACCAGCTGCCCACCGACTGGCCGCCCAGCGTCACAGTGCGGCCATCGGCCGCATTGATCGACCATTTGAGCAAGCCCTCGAGCACGCCGTACCAGTGGTGCTGCGTCTGGCCGTCATGGCCGAGCGCTGCGCCCGCGGCGATGGCACGTTCACCGATGTCGCTGCGCACCTGCTGTTGTGCCGCCTCGCCGATGGCCGCCCACCACGGCGACTGCGACAACAGCTCATCGATGCTGATCGACGCGGACGGGGTCCGCAAGGCGCGGGTCATTGGCGGTCCTCTGAGTGATTACCCCGACCCGAACTGTCGCCGAACCGACGGTAGCGATCCGAGTCTGGCCGAATGATGCACGCTATCCGCTTCTTCAACCGACACGGAGACACCCACCATGCAGAACCGCCGCCATCTCATCGCCGCCGCCGCATTGCCGCCCAGCCTTCGGGCCGCTTTGCCCACGCGCAGACCACGATCGACAAGACCGCTGAAAATCGTCGTCGGCTTCCCGCCCGGCGGCTCCGCCGATACCGTTGCCCGCCTGCTGGCCGACCAGTTGCGCGGCACCTATGCGCCGACGGTGATCGTCGAGAACAAGGCCGGTGCCGGCGGCCGCATTGGCGCGCAGGCCGTGAAGGCCGGCGACGCCGACGGCACCCAGTTCCTGATCACGCCGGCGTCGATCCTGACGATCTATCCGCATGTGTACAAGAAGCTCGGCTACGACACGCTGGCCGACTTCACGCCGGTGGGCTCGGTGGCCACCGTGACCTTTGCGCTTTCCGTCAGCTCGGCCGTGCCGGCCAGCGTGAAGACCGTGGCCGACTACATGGCCTGGGCCAAGGCGAACCCGAAGGACGCCAACTACGGCTCGCCGGCGGCCGGTGCCACGCCGCACTTCGTCGGCACCATGCTCAGCCGGCGGCGGGCGTGCCGCTCAATCACATCCCGTTCAAGGGCGGCGCACCGCTGGTGAGCGATCTGCTCGGCGGCCAAGTGCAATCCGGGGTGAACGTGCTGCCTGAGGTATTGCAGCACCATCTTTCCGGCAAGCTTCGCATCCTCGCGGTCAGTGGCGCCAAGCGTTCGAAGTTCCTGCCCAACGTGCCGACGATGGCCGAGAGCGGCTTCAAGGACGTGGCGGCCGACGAGTACTTCGGTGTCTTCGTGCCGGCCAAGACGCCGGCCGAGGTTGTGACCAAGCTCAATGCAGCGATCCGAGCGGCGCTGAAGACCAAACCGGTGATCGAAGGGTTGGAGAAGGCCTCGTTCGATGTGGGTGGCGAGTCGCAGGCCGAGTTCGGCAAGATCATCAAGAGCGAACTCGAGCGCTGGAACCCTGTCGTCAAGGCTTCCGGCTTCTCGTCGGAAGAGTAGGCTGGCCGCGGCGCCAAGGAGACGATCATGGAAACGAACAGGATGGCCGGTGAAGGCGACGTGCTCTGGCGGCCGACGCCGCCGCAGATCGACGCCAGCCGTCTCGCCGCCTATCAGCGCTGGCTGGCCGCCGAGCGCGGGCTGCGCTTTGCAGACTACGCTGCGCTCTGGTCCTGGTCGGTGGACCACATCGAAGCGTTCTGGCAGACCGTCTGGGACTTCTTCGATGTGCAAGCCGAGGGTTCTCGTGAACCGGTGCTCGCCTCGCACGACATGCCCGGCGCGAGTTGGTATCCGAATGCGCGGCTGAACTACGCCGAGCATGTCTTTCGCCACGCCAACGCGCAGACGCCGGCGCTGATCGCGCGCAGCGAAGACGCGCCGACGCGCGAGGTCTCCTGGGCCGACCTGCAGCGCGACACCGGCGCGTTGGCCGCGAAGATGCGCGCGCTCGGCATCGTCGCCGGCGACCGCGTGGCCTCGTATTTGCCGAACCGCGCCGAGACCGTCGTCGCGTTCCTGGCCTGCGCGAGCATCGGCGCCATCTGGTCGAGCTGCGCGCCCGACATGGGCGCCACCGTCGTGCTCGACCGGCTGCGCCAGATCGAGCCCAAGCTGCTGCTGGCCACCGACAGCACCACCTACAACGGCAAGACGCAAGACCGCGCGGCCGTGGTCGATGAGCTGTTGCGCGAACTGCCCAGCATCAAGACCGTGGTGCATGTGCCGGGACCGCTGGCAGCCACGCGCGCCATCGGTTGGCGCGATCGCATGTCATGGGCCGACGCCGTGCGCGACGATGCCGCCCTCGTCTTCGATCGCCTGCCCTTCAGCCACCCGCTGTGGATCGTCTATTCGTCCGGCACCACCGGCATGCCCAAAGCCATGGTGCACGGCCACGGCGGCATCGTGCTGACGCATCTGAAGACCTTGGCCCTGCAGCAGGACGTGCGGCCCGGCGACCGCATGCTCTTTCTCGGCGGCACCGGATGGATCGTCTGGAACCTGCAGCTCGGCGCCCTGCTCACCGGCGCGTCGATCGTGCTCTACGACGGCAACCCGGCCTGGCCCGACGGCCAGGCGCTGTGGCGCTTCATGGACGAGCACCGCGTCACGTCGTTCGGCTGCGGCGCGGCGTTTCTGATCAACGCGATGAAAGACGGCTTGCGTCCGCGCGACGTTGCGCCGATGAACTCATTGCGCGCGATCTACTCGACCGGCTCGCCGCTGCCGATCGACGCCTACCGCTGGGTCTATGACGCGGTCAAACCCGAGTTGTGGCTGGCCTCGATCAGCGGCGGCACCGACATCGCCTCGGGCTTCGTCTCCTGCGCGCCGACACTGCCGGTCACGGCCGGCGAGATCCAGTGCGCCGAACTCGGCGTGGCGGCGTATGCGTTCAACGATGCGGGCAAAGCCGTGGTCGATGAAGTCGGCGAGCTCGTCATCACCCAACCGATGCCGTCGATGCCGCTGTATTTCTGGAATGACGCCGGCCAGAAACGCTATCGCGAAAGCTACTTTGAAACCTTCGAAGGCGTTTGGCGCCACGGCGACTGGATCCGCTTCACGCCGCGCGGCACGGCCATCATCTACGGCCGCTCCGACAGCACGATCAACCGCTTCGGCATCCGCATGGGCACGGCCGAGATCTACCGTGTGGTCGAAGAGCTGCCCGAGGTGCGCGACAGCCTGGTCGTCGATCTCGAATTCCTCGGCCGCGAATCGTTCATGCCGCTGTTCGTCGTGCTTGAAGCCGGGCTGCGTGCTCGACGCGGCGCTGAAGGCGCGCATCGCGCAGGAGATTCGCAGCAAGGCCTCGGCGCGGCATGTGCCCAACGAGGTGTACGAAGTCGCCGAGATCCCGCGCACGCTGACCGGCAAGAAGATGGAAGTGCCGGTGCGCAAGTTGCTGCTCGGCATGGCGCGTGAGAAAGTGGCGAGCGCCGATTCGATGGCCAACCCGTCGAGCCTGGAGTTCTTCGTTGGCCTCGCCGCACAGCTCAACAAGGAGACGTGAGATGGCGAATGCAAAACGCGTGCTCGTCACCGCCGGCGCCGCCGGCATCGGCCGCGCGATCGTCGAAGCCTTCGCCAGCGCGGGCGCAAAAGTTCACGTCGGCGACATCGACAGCGCTGCGTTGGCCGGGCTGCGCACCCAAGTGCCCGGCGTCACCACGTCGGTGTGCGACATCGGCGACCGTGCTGCCACCCTGCGCCTGGTCGCTGACGCCGTTGCGGCGCTCGGCGGTCTCGACGTGCTGGTCAACAACGCCGGCGTTTCCGGGCCGACGGCCAGCGTCGAAGAGATGGACCCCGACGCCTGGGAATCGGTGCTGCACGTCAACCTCACCGGCACCTTCAACGTCACGCGCCACGCGATCCCGCACCTGAAGCGATCTCAGGACGGCGTGATCCTCGTCATGTCGTCGCTGGCCGGCCGCTTCGGCTACCCGAACCGCAGCCCGTATGCAACCAGCAAGTGGGGCCTCATTGGTTTGACGAAGACGCTGTCGCGCGAGCTCGGCGAGTTCGGCATCCGCGTCAACGCCATCCTGCCCGGCGCCGTCGAAGGCCCGCGCATCGAGCGTGTGCTCGAAGGGCGGGCCGCGGCCAGTGGGCGCAGCGTGACCGAGGAGCGCGCCGCGGCGCTGGCCAACCAGTCGATCAAGCGCATGGTGGCGCCGCAAGACATCGCCGCGCTGGCGGTGTTTCTCGCTTCCGACGCCGGGCGTTCGATCTCGGGCCAGATCCTGCCGATCGACGGCGACTCGCAGAGCGCATCTTGATAAAGGAGGCCACATGGACACGACGAACCTGATCGCCATCGACACGCACACCCACCTCGAGGTGTCGTGCCGCAACCCGTTCGACAACTACGGCGAAGAGTTCGACCGCGCGGCCGACAAGTACTTCAAGTCGAGCCGGCGGCCGACGATGCAGGAGACGATCGACTTCTACCGCGAGAAGAGAATCGGCTTCGTCAACTTCACTGTCGATGCCGAGTCGCAGCAGGGCCGCCGGCGCATCCCGAACGAAGAGATCGCCGAGGCCGCGCTGGCGAATCCGGACATCATGATTGCCTTCGGTAGCATCGATCCGCACAAGGGCAAGATGGGCGGGCGCGAGGCGCGCAAGCTGGTGGAGGAGTACGGCGTCAAGGGCTTCAAGTTCCACCCGACGGTGCAGGGCTTCGAGCCCGCCGACAAGATGGCCTGGCCGATCTACGAGGTGATCAACGAGTTCGCGTTGCCCGCCGTCTTTCACAGCGGCCACAGCGGCATCGGCTCGGGCATGCGCTGCGGCGGCGGCTTGCGCTTGCAGAACAGCAACCCGATGCTGCTCGAAGACGTGGCGATCGCTTTCCCCGACATGCAGATCGTCATCGCGCACCCATCGTGGCCGTGGCAGGACGAAGCGATTTCGCTGGCGATGCACAAGCCCAACATCTGGATCGACCTCTCGGGCTGGAGCCCGAAGTACTTTCCGCCGCAGTTGGTGCAATACGCCAACACGCTGCTCAAGGACCGCATCCTGTTCGGCAGCGACTACCCGCTGATCACACCGGACCGCTGGCTGGCGGATTTCGAAGAAGCGGGCTTCAAGGACGCGGTCAAGCCGCTGATCCTGAAGCGCAACGCGATGCGGTTGTTGAAGCTCGCCTGACTCATTCAAGCAGTTCGCTCAAGCCCGCGAGCCGCCGAACCGGTGATCGGCCTGGCGGCGGAACTCGCTCGGCGTCAGGCCTTTGACTTCGAGAAAACGCCGGTTGAAGTTGGCGACGTTGTTGAAGCCGACCTCATAGCAGATGTGGTTGATCTGGCGGTCGGTCTCCATCAGCAACTGGCCGGCGCGGTTGACGCGGATGCGGTTGACGAAGTCGGTGAAGGTGTTGCCCGTGGCGCGGCGAAAGAAGCGCGAGAAGCGGCTCTCGCTCATGCCGAGCTCGGCCGCCAGGTCCGCCGCCGACAACGGCTGCGCCAGATCGCGCGTGATGCGGTTGACGAGCGCGTTGACCTGGTCGGTGCCGGTGGCGTCGTCCTCGCCTTGCATGCGCACGGACGACAGCAGCCGGAAGTCGGTGCAACGCGCCAGGTCGCCGACGTAGGCGCAGAACGCGGCCAGGCGCTGAATGCCGTGCGCGGCCTTGACGGCATGGAAGTGCTGCACCGCGCGCTCGCCCAAACCGAAGAACTCGACACCGTGGCGCGCCCGTTCCAGCAGCGACATGACTTCGGCGAGTTCGGGCATCGCCTCGGCCGCATGCGCGATCGGCTCGTGCTCGAACTGGATCACCAGGTCGCGTTCGGCCACGCCGCCCGCGGGCATGTCCATCGAAATCCAGTTGTGCGGCAGGCGGGGCCCGCAGAGCACGAGGTGGCCGGGCTGGAAGGGGCCGATCCAGTCGCCGACGAAGGCCTTGCCCGACGTGGCGATGATCAGGTGCAGCTCGTACTCGTCGTGAAAGTGCCAACGAGCCAAGGGCGTCGGGAAGCCATGCGCCAGGCAGGTGATGAAGCCGGTTTCCTCGGCCGGCTCGTAGCCGAGCGCCGGCGAGCGCGCGTAGTCGTGCTCCAGCTCGGGCTGGCGCTGGCGGGGCAGGTGCTGGTCGCGCGCGGGCATGGCCGAAGTGTCGGTCAAGACATGACGTTGCCGCCATCGACGTTGAGTGTCTGCGCCGTGATGTAGCACGCTTCGTCGCTGGCCAGAAAGACCGCAGCGCCGGCGATGTCGTCGGGCCGGCCCATGCGGCCCAACGGTACGGCCAGGCCGACGGCTTTTTTCTTCTCGCCGAGAGGCAGATTTTCGTGTTTCGCAAACAGCGCATCGACGCTGGCCCACATCGGCGTATCGACCACGCCCGGCGCGATGCCGTTGACGCGGATGCCGTGCGGCGCCATCGCCAGTGCCGCGCTCTGCGTGTAGCTGATCACCGCGGCTTTGGTTGCGCAGTAGTGCGAGACCAGCGCCTCGCCGCGGCGGCCGGCCTGCGAGGCGAGGTTGATGACCGAACCTTTGACGCCCGCCGCGACCATGTCTTTCAACACCGCCTGCATGACGAAGAACATGCCCTTGACGTTGACCGCGAACAGGCGCTCGTAGCTGGCTTCATCGCTGTCCAGCAGCGGGGCCAGGTCGAACACCGCCGCGTTGTTGAACAGCAGCTGGGCGGTGCCGAAGCGTTGGCGTGCCGCGGCCATCATCGCGGCGATCGACGCGCTCTGCGTCACGTCGGCCTGCACGTAATGCGCGTGCTCGGGGTGCGCGGCAATCAGTGCCTTCGCGCCGTCGCTCGGCTGCTTGCCGATATCGACGATCGTGCAACGCGCGCCTTCGCGCACGAACGCATCGGCCACGGCCAAGCCGATGCCGCCGGCGGCGCCGGTCAGCAGCGCGTGGCGATTTTCAAGACGTTGGCTCATCGGTGTTCCTCGACGAAATGCGCGACCCTGGCATTGGCGACGTGCAGCGCGTCCACCAGCTTTGGATCGTTCGCGGTCGGCCCCCACAGCACGCTGTTCGCACAGAACGCGGTCACCGGGTCGGTGGCCTCACAGATCGCATGCGCGGCGGCCACATCCATCGCCTGATCCTGGTAGGTGTAGGCGATCTGCCCGCGGTGCCAGCGTTGCAGGTAGGCGAGGAACAGCGCCGGCAGCATGGCGACGCTGGCGATCGATTCATTGCGTGCCAGGCGCTCGCGGATCGTCGGTGCGATGAAGCCCGGGATCTTGGAGAAGGCGTCCATCGCCACGCGCTGGTTGGTGTCGCGGATCGCGGCGTTGCCGAAGCGGTCGAGCACGACGTCGCGGTAGCGCGCGAGGTCGATCGGGCTCGGCGTCAGACAGGGAATCACGTCGTCGCTGACGTAGTCGTGCGCGAAGCCGCGGATCACGTCGTCGTGCGTGCCTTCGTGGATGAAGGTCTTGCCGACCAGCGTGCCGGCCCAGGCGATGCAGCTGTGTGAAGCGTTCAAGATGCGGATCTTGGCTTCTTCGTAGGGCGCCACCGAGCCCACCATTTCGACGCCGACTTTTTCCCACGCCGGGCGGCCGGCGACGAAGCGGTCTTCGATCACCCACTGGATGAAACTCTCGCCCATCACCGGCGCGGCGTCGGACCGGCCGGTGGCTGCGTGCACGCGTTCGGCCACGTCGGGCGTCGGCCGCGGCGTGATGCGATCGACCATCGCGTTCGGGCTCGTCGTGTGGGCTTCGACCCAGCGCGCGAGGGCGTCGTCGCCTTCTGCGGCGATGAACTGCATCAAACCGGAACGCGAACGGTCGCCGTTGTGGCGCAGGTTGTCGCAGTTGAGCAGCGTCACCGGTCCGGCGTTGGCTCGCATGCGTGCGCGCAGGATCGCAGTCAGCGCGCTGTAGATCGTGCTGCCCGGCTGTGGGCCGCGCACCGCCTGGAGATCGAGGCGGTCCTTGGCGTCGAGGTAGTAGCCGGCCTCGGTGACGGTGAACGAGATGATGCGCGTCGATGGCTCGGCGCCCGCGGCGATCAGGCCGGCGAGGTCCGGCGTGTGGGGAACCACTTGCTCGATCGACGTGATGCGCTCGTAGCGGCGCTCGCCGGCGGGCGTGATCGTCTCCAGCGTGTAGGCGCCGCCCTGCGCCGACAACGCGGCCACCGTGTCGGCCATGTCGTCGCGGATGTTGCCGCCGACGATGCGCCACGAGCGGTCGCCGCTCTCGCGCAGGTGGTGCAGATAGACCGCCTGATGCGCGCGGTGAAACGAGCCGAGGCCGAGGTGCAGGATGGTGTTCATGCGGCACGCGCCACGGCTTGGCCCTGCCGATTGAACAGATGCAGCGCGGACGGGACGATGTCCAACCCGACCGCATCGCCGAGGTGCAGTGCCGTGCGCGTGTTCTGCGCCGCGACGATCTGCGTGTTATCGACATTGGTATAGATCAGCGTGTTGGCGCCGAGCGATTCGATCAGCTCGACGCGGCCCGCCAGCCTGCCCTCGCCGACGGGCCGCACGAGCACGTTCTCCGGCCGCACGCCGACGAAGCCATCGTGCGCGCGGTCGTTGCCGACCATCGTTTTGACGGCCGGCAGCGCCGCGGTGTCGATCAGGTTCATCTGCGGCGTGCCGATGAACTGCGCCACGAACTGATTCGCCGGCTGGTCGTACAGCGCCAGCGGCGAGCCCACCTGCTCGATTGCGCCGTCGCGCAGCACGACCACGCGATCGGCCAGCGTCATCGCTTCGACCTGGTCGTGCGTGACGTAGATCGTCGTCGCGCCGAGCTCGCGGTGCAGCTTGGCGATCTCGACCCGCGTCTGGCCGCGCAGTGCGGCGTCGAGATTGGACAGCGGCTCGTCGAACAAAAACACCTTCGGCGCGCGCACGATCGCGCGGCCGATCGCCACGCGCTGGCGCTGCCCGCCCGAGAGCTCTCGCGGTGTGCGTTGCAAATAAGGCGTGAGGTTCAGGATCTCCGCCGCGCGCGCCACCTTCTGCTGGATCACCGACTTGTCGGCACGCGCCAGGCGCAGCGCGAACGACATGTTGTCGGCCACGCTCATGTGCGGGTACAGCGCGTAGCTCTGAAACACCATCGCCAGGTCGCGCTTCGACGACGGCAGGTTGGTGATGTCGCGGCCGTCGAGCTCGATGCTGCCGCCGTCGATGTCGGTCAGGCCGGCGATCATGCGCAGCAGCGTCGATTTGCCGCAGCCCGACGGGCCGACGAAGACGACGAACTCGCCCTTCTCGATCGTCAGATCGACGCCTTTGATGACACGCGCGCTGCCGAAGGTTTTTTCGACGCGCTTCAATTGCAGGTACGACATCGACGTTCCTCTTTACTTGACGGCGCCGAAGGTCAGGCCCTGCACCAACTGCTTCTGGCTGAACCAGCCGACGACGACGATCGGCGCGATCGCCATCAGCGACGCGGCCGACAACTTGGCCCAGAACAGGCCTTCGGGGCTCGAGTACGAGGCGATCAGCGCGGCCAGCGTGCCGGCCTTGGCGGCGCTGAGGTTGAGCGACCAGAAGGCTTCGTTCCAACTCAGCACGAGGCAGAGCAGCCCGGTGGACGCCAGCGTGCCCATCGCCAGCGGCCGGATGACCTGCACGAACTCGTCCCACAGCGTCGCGCCGTCCATCCGCGCGGCTTCGAGAATGTCGGGCGGAATGTCCTTCAAGCCCGAGTACAGCATCCAGACCATGATCGGCAGGTTCGACAGCGTGAAGACGATGACGAGTGCCGTCAGCGAATCGAGCAGGCCCGTGGTCTGCGCCATGACGTAGATCGGCACCAGCGCGCCGACGGCCGGCATCATCTTGGTGGACAACATCCACATCAGGATGTCGCGTGTCTTCTTGGTGCGAAAGAACGCCATCGAGTACGCAGCGGGTGCGGCGATCAAGAGGCCGAGCACGGTGGACAGCACGCTCGTGATGACCGAGTTCTTCGCGTACTGCAGATAGTCGCTGCGTGTGTTGACCTCGGCAAAACTCTCCAGCGTCGGCGTGAAGAACAGCTCCGGCGGAATCGAGATCGCCTGCTGCTCGGTCTTGAACGCGGTCAGCACGAGCCAGATCAGCGGAAAGACGAGCAGCAGCGTGATCGCCCAGGCAGCGGAGGTGCGAAAGATCAGTGCGAGGTGCTTCATGAATGGTTGCCTCTCAATCGAGGTTCTTGCCGATCATGCGGATCAGAAACACCGCCGCGATGTTGGCCAGCACGACCGCAAACAAAGCCCCCGCCGAGGCCACGCCGACGTCGAAGTTCATCAACGCCTGCTTGAAGATCAAAAACGCGAGGTTCGTGCTCTCGTTGCCCGGCCCGCCGCCGGTGGTGGTGAAGATCTCGGCGAAGACGCCGATCAGAAAGATCATCTCGATCATGACGACGACGGCGATGGGCCGGCCCAGATGCGGCAGCGTCAGGAACCAGAACTTCTGCAGCGCATTCGCGCCGTCCATGCCCGCGGCTTCCATCTGGTCGCGGTCCAGCGATTGCAGCGACGTGATGAAGATCAGGCAGGCGAACGGCAGCCACTGCCAGGCGACGATGACGATCACCGAGAACAGCGGGTGGTCGGTCAGCCAATCCACGGGCTGCGCGCCGAAGAACATCCAGACCTGCGCCAGCACGCCATAGACCGGGTTCATCATCATGTGCTTCCACAGCAGCGCGTTGGCCGTGGGCATGACGAAGAACGGCGAGATCAGCAGCACGCGCACGATGCCGCGGCCGGGAAAGGCATCGTTGACCAGCAGCGCGAGTGCAATGCCGAGCACGACCGTGATCGCGATCACCGAGCCGAGCAGCACCAGCGTGTTGATCACCGATGCGCTGAAGTCCGGATCGGTGATGAAGAACTCGAAGTTCGACAGGCCGATGAAGTCCTTGTCGCCGGGCTGCATCAGGTTGTAGCGCACGGTCGAAAAGTACAGCGTCATCAGCAGCGGCACGATCATCCACAGGAAGAGCGTGACCACCGCCG
This sequence comes from uncultured beta proteobacterium, assembly GCA_963816315.1. Classification (GTDB taxonomy): domain Bacteria; phylum Pseudomonadota; class Gammaproteobacteria; order Burkholderiales; family Burkholderiaceae_C; genus CADEEN01. The sequence goes on along the minus strand of CAWFJZ010000025.1, from coordinate 111,457 downwards.
GCGCCAGCATCAGCCGGGGCAGGGTGCGGTTCATGATGGTGTCCGCTCCCGCCTGCTGTTCGCAGGCGGGGGTTCAGGCCGACCTACTTGTAGTAGCCGCCCTTGCGCATCTCACGGTCGGCCGCCACTTGAGAGGCCTTCAGCGCCTGATCGACTGTCGATTTGCCCGCCAGCGCCGAGCTCATCTGCTGGCCCACCGCCATGCCGATCGCCTGGAACTCCGGGATCGCCGCGAACTGCACGCCGACATACGGGCTCTTCGGCAGCGTGCTGTCGTTCGGGTTGGCGCTGTCGATCGCCTTTTTCTCGGCGTCGGCGAACTTCGCCGCCTTGACGAACTCGGGATTGGCGTAAGTCGATTTGCGCGTGCCCGTCGGCACGGCGGCCCAGCCCTTCTCCTTGGCGACGAGGTTGATGTACTCCTTGGATGTCGCCCAGGTGATGAACTTCTGCGCCGCTTCGGTGTGCTTCGTGCCGGCGGGAATCGCCAGCGCCCAGGCCCACAGCCAGTTCGCGCCCTTCTGCGTGGCCGCATACGGACCCTGCGCAAACGCCACCTTGTCGGCGACCTTGCTCTGCTTCGGGTCGGTGATGAACGAGGCCGCGATCGTGGCGTCGATCCACATGGCGCACTTGCCTTCGTTGTACAGCGCCAGGATTTCGTTGAAGCTGTTCGACGCCGAGCCCGGCGGGCCGTAGGTCTTCAGCAGATCGACGTAGAACGTCACCGCGTCTTTCCACGGCTTGCTTTCGAGCTGCGGCTTCCAGCTCATGTCGAACCACTGCGCGCCGAAGCTGTTGGCCATCGTCGTGATGAAGGCCATGTTGTCGCCCCAGCCCGGCTTGCCGCGCAGGCAGATGCCATAGACGCCGGCCTTCGGGTCGTGCATCTTGGCGGCGGCATCCTTGACCTCGGTCCACGTCGGCCGCTCGGCGAACTTGATGCCGGCCTTGTCGGCCAGGTCCTTGCGGTACATCAGCATCGAGCTCTCGCCGTAGAACGGCGCAGCGTAGAGCTTGCCCTCGACCGAGAGGCCGTTGCGCATGGCGGGCAGCAGGTCATCGACGTCGTACGCGGCGTCGGTCTTCAACTCTTTCAACCAGCCCTTCTTGCCCCAGATCGGCGTTTCGTACATGCCGATCGTCATGACGTCGAACTGGCCGCCCTTGGTGGCGATGTCGGTGGTGACGCGCTGGCGCAGCACGCCTTCTTCGAGCGTCACCCACTTGACCTTGATGTCGGGAAACGCCTTCTCGAACTGCGGCGTCAGCTTCTGCATCTCGATCATGTGGCCGTTGTTGACGGTGGCGACGACGATCTCGGTGGCGGCGCCTGCGCCGGCCGCGAGGCCCAACCACAGGGTCAGCGCCAGCGTGTTCTTGAGCTTCATCTTGTGTGTCTCCTGGAAGCGAGGTGTGAGGTTTCGAGTGCGCCGCATCGAAGGCGGCGACCACGGCAACCTTAAGCCTTGGACGCCGCGAGGCAGGTACAACAATCGCATTGGGCGATACGCCGTTGCACCACGAGCCCCGTGTTTTCCCGAGTCTGATGGTTGTGGGTATCGGGTGCAGGGCCGCGCGACGATCAGCGGCGCGATGGGCCGGTCAGGTGGATGCGGCGTGCCCGTGACAGTCAGGCTTTGCGTGTCTCAGCGCCAGGGCGGCACGGCGCGTCGAGGGATTCAGCCGGCATTCAGCCATCTATGTACATATACTGTCCATGTACACCATACCCCTCCCGGAGCGCAGCCATGGCAGCAGCCGTTCAACGAATCGTGGTCCAGGCGACCACGCAGGACAAGAAGGCGATCGCCGCCAAAGCGAAGAAGCTCGACATCCCGATTTCGGAGTTGATGCGGCGCGGCGCGTTTGCCTATGAGTCGAGCGCCATCGACGAAGAGACCGGCATCCTCGCCGACGCCGCAAAGGCCGCCGCGGACCGGGCCGGGGCGTCGATCGACGACGCGCTCGACTTCATCGCGGCGAGCAACAAGCGCATCGCCGCGATGGAAGCCAAGCGCACGAAGCAGGCCCGCAAGGCCGCCTGATGGGCGTCACAGACAAGGTCTGGGGCGCACTGACCTCGATGATCAAGCTGGAGGACAAGGTCAACCGGCAGTCGGAAGCGATGAAGGTTCAGCAGCAGAAGATCGAAGACCTCACCGGCCGCGTGATCCGCCTGGAGGCGCACCTGGAGCTGCTCACGGGCGCGGCGATGATCAAGAAGCTGAAAGGCGATTGATCACTCGACGGTCACGCTCTTCGCCAGGTTTCTCGGCTTGTCCACATCGGTGCCCCTTGCACACGCCGTGTGATACGCCAGCAGTTGCAGTGGCACCGTGTGCAGGATCGGGCTCAAGGGCCCGTAATGCTCGGGCATGCGGATGACATGCATGCCCGGCGCGTTTTCGATGCGCGTGTCGGCGTCGGCAAACACATACAGTTCGCCGCCGCGGGCGCGCACTTCCTGCAAATTGCTCTTCAGCTTTTCGAGCAGCTTGTCGTTGGGCGCGATCGTCACCACCGGCATCGCCGACGTGACCAGCGCCAGCGGGCCATGCTTCAGCTCGCCGGCCGGGTAGGCCTCGGCGTGGATGTAGCTGATCTCCTTCAACTTCAGCGCGCCTTCGAGCGCCACCGGGTAATGCAGACCGCGGCCGAGGAACAGCGCGTGCTCCTTGCTCGTGAAGGCCTGTGACCAGGCGACGATCTGCGGCTCGAGCGCGAGCACGGCTTGCACGGCGGTCGGCAGATGGCGCAGCGCTTTCAACTGCTCGGCTTCTTGCGCGTCGGTCAGGCGGCCGCGCGTTTGCGCGAGGGCGAGGGTCAGCAGGTACAGGCCGACGAGCTGCGTCGTGAAGGCTTTGGTCGAAGCGACGCCGACTTCGACGCCGGCGCGCGTCAGGTAGGCGAACTTGCATTCGCGCACCATCGCGCTCGTCGATACGTTGCACACCGTCAGCGTCGTCGTCATGCCGAGCGAGCGGGCGTGTTTCAACGCGGCGAGCGTGTCGGCCGTCTCGCCGCTCTGGCGTGATCGTGACGACGAGCGTGCGCGGGTTCGGCACGCTGTCGCGGTAGCGGTACTCGCTGGCGATCTTCCACTTGCGTCGGCATGCGCGGCGATCGACTCGATCCACTGCTTGGCCACCAGGCCGGCGTAGTAGCTGGTGCCGCAGGCCAGGATCAGCACCTGGTCGATGGCCTTGAAGGCCGAGTACGCGCCGTCGCCGAAGAGCTCGGGGCTGATGCCCTGCACCGCGTCGAGCGTGTCGGCGATCGCCTTCGGCTGCTCGAAGATTTCTTTCTGCATGTAGTGGCGGTAGGGGCCGAGATCGGCGGCGCCGCTGTGCGCCTGCACGACGCGCACCGGGCGATCGACCGGGCGCAGGTTGCCGTCGGCTTGTTTGCCGACGATCCAGTGCTTGCCCATCTGCACATCGACGACATCGCCTTCTTCGAGATAGACGATGCGGTCGGTGACGCCGGCCAGCGCCATCGCGTCCGACGCCAGGAACGTTTCGCCGTCACCGACGCCGAGCACCAGCGGCGAGCCTTCGCGCGCGCCGACCACGCGGTGCGGCTCGTCGCGGCAGAAGACGGCGATGGCGAACGCGCCCTTCAGGCGCGGCACCGCCTGCTGCACCGCTTCGAACAAGTCGCCGGCATACAGATCGGCCACCAGGTGCGCGATGACTTCGGTGTCGGTCTGGCTGGTGAAGACGAAGCCCTTGGCTTGCAATTCAGCGCGCAGCTCGTCGTGGTTTTCGATGATGCCGTTGTGGACCAGGGCGATGCGGCCTTGCGCATCGGCCGCAGCGCGCGCGCCGGGCGAGAAGTGCGGATGCGCGTTGGCCACCGCCGGCGCGCCATGCGTGGCCCAGCGTGTGTGCGCGATGCCGGTGCCGGCGCTGAGCTTTTCAGCGGCGACTTGCGCATCGAGCTCGGCCACGCGTGCCGTGCTGCGCGCGCGCTTCAACTGGCCGTCCTGATGCACGGCGACGCCGCAGGAGTCGTAGCCGCGGTACTCGAGCCGCTTCAGGCCTTCGACGAGGATCGGGACGATGTTGCGCGCGCTGACCGCGCCGACGATGCCGCACATGGTGGGGTGTCTTTCGTTGGTGAGGTGGAACGACGGGAGCGAAGCCTACGCAAGCTGCCAGAGAATGCATGCGTCAAGATTCGGCACTTTCATGAAAGAATTCTCCATGCCATCCGTTGATCGCAATAAGTTGCCTCGTTCGATCAATTTCGATCCGATGATTTCACTCGACGAGACCGATCTGCGGCTTGCTGGAGTTGCTTCAAGCCGATGCCTCGCTGTCCAACCAGGACCTGGCCGCTGCCGTGAACGTGTCCGCCGCCACCGGCCTGCGGCGCGTGCGGCGCCTGCTCGAAGCCGGCGTGATCGAGCGCCGCGTGGCGCTGCTCGCGCCGTCGGTGGTCGGCGGCTTGCAGGTGCTGGTCGAAGTGCAGCTCGACCGTCAGGGCGTCGAGCACCTCGACGCTTACGAGGCCATCGCCGTGGCCGACGCGGCGGTGCAGCAATGCTGGCGCGTCAGCCCCGGCCCGGACTTCGTGCTCGTGCTCTGGATCGCCGACATGGCGGCCTACAACGCCGCCGCGGCGCGCCTGTTCACGCAACAGGCCAACGTGCGCAACGTGAAGACTTTCTTTGCGACGAAGCGCGCCAAGTTCGAGCCGCGCATCGATGTAAGAGCCTCGGTCGGCGCTGGGCCGCTCCCGAGCCGACCGAGCGCCCCCTCGGGGGGCCGCGAGCGAAGCAAGCTCGGGGGCTAACTTCAGCGCTTCAACAACGCCAGGCCCTTGAGGTACTCGCCCTCGGGAAACCACAGCGTCGTCGGGTGATCGCAGGCGGCTTCCAGGCGCGCGATCAGCGCCGCATCGACACCGGCGTCGATGCCCGCACCGGCGACGATCTTGTGGAACAGCTCGGCGCCGACACCGCCGGAGCAGGAGAACGTCAGCAACAGGCCGCCCGGTGCGAGCAGCTTCAGCGCCAGGCGGTTGATGTCCTTGTACGCACGCGCGGCGCGCTCGGCGTGTGCCGCCGTCGGCGCGAACTTGGGCGGGTCGAGCACGATGGCGTCGAAGCGCTGGCCGGCTTCGAGTTGCGCTCGCAGATAGGCGTTGACGTCGGCATCGGCGAACGTGGCGCGCGCGGCATCGAATCCGTTCAATGCGACATGCGCCCGCGCGCGTTCGAGCGCCGGCGCCGACGAATCGACGCTGACGACATCCGTGGCGCCGCCGGCCAGCGCCGCCACCGAAAAGCCTCCCGTGTAGCAATAGCAGTTGAGCACGCGCTGCGCACCGAACTGCTTCACCCACTGCGCAAAGCGCGCGCGGTTGTCGCGCTGGTCGAGGTAGAAGCCGGTCTTGTGGCCCGCTTCCACGTCGAGCGTGAGTTGCCAGCCGTGCTCGCGGATCGTCACCTGCGTGTCGCCCTCGCCACGCAACCAGCCGGTCACCGCAGCCAGCCCTTCCAGCTTGCGCACGCCGGAGTCCGAGCGCTCGTACAGGCGCGTGCATCCGGTGGCGGCGAGCAGCGCATCGGCGATCTGCGGCTTCCAGCGCTCGCTGCCGGCGGAAAGAAACTGCGCGACCAGCGTGTCGGCATAACGATCGACGATCAACCCCGGCAAGCCGTCGGCCTCGCCGTGGATCAGGCGCACACCGTCGCTCTCGATCGCCAAACGCGCGCGCATCGCCACCGCAGACGCGATGCGGCGCTCGAAGAACGCCGCGTCGATGCGCTCGGCCTCGTCGAAACTCCACGCGCGCAAGCGGATCTGCGAGCGCGCGCTGTACGCCGCCCAGGCCAGAAAGCGGCCGTCGCTGCCCTCCACGCGCACCGTCTCGCCGCTGTCGCCGCCGCCCTTGTCCACGCTGCCGGCAAACACCCAGGGATGTTTCTTCAGCAGCGAGCGCTCCTTGCCTTCACGCAGGCGAACGGACTTCATCGCGCCGCGTGCTTCTTCTTCGCCCGCGGATGCGCGGCGTCATAGACCTTGGCCAGATGCTGAAAGTCCAGCCGCGTATAGACCTGCGTCGTTGCGATGTTGGCGTGGCCGAGCAACTCCTGCACGGCGCGCAGGTCGCCGCTCGACTGCAGCACGTGCGACGCAAAACTGTGGCGCAGCATGTGCGGATGCACATGCGTCGGCACGCCGGCGGCAATCGCCGTCTGCTTCAGCCGCGAGCGCAACTGCCCGGCGCCCAGGCGCGTGCCGCGCAGGCTGACGAACAGCGCGGGCTCGTCGGGCTTGGCAAGCTCGTCGCGCACCGCCGTCCATGCGGCCAACGCCTGCAACGCCGAGCGGCCCACCGGCACGCTGCGCCGTTTGCTGCCCTTGCCGAGCACATGCGCGGTGGCGTCCGCGCTGTCGATCCAGCCCGACGCATCGCGGCCGGCACGCAGATCCAGGCCGATCAACTCGGCCACGCGCAGGCCGCAGCCGTAGAGCAATTCGACGATGGCGTGGTCGCGCGCGGCCAATCGCGCATCGCCGTCATCGGCGGTGTGATTGGCCAGCGCCACCGCGTGATCGACCGACAGCGCCTTGGGCAGCGGCTTGGCCGCCTTCGGCGCGCGCACGCCTTCCACCGGATTGCTCGCCACCGTGCCCTGCTCGCCCCACCAGCGGTACAGGCCGCGCCAGGCCGACAGCATCATCGCGATGCTGCGCGGCCCCAGGCCGCCGCGGTGCAGCCGCGCCATCCAGCCGCGCACATGGTGCGGCTGCACCTGTTCGAGCGCCACGCTGTCGGCATGAGCGCTGTCTTGCAAACGCAGCAAGTCAGCGGCGTACATCTCGCGCGTGCGCAGCGCCAGGCGGCGCTCGACGTCGAGGTGGCGCAGGTAGTCCTGCAGCGCGGGCGCGAGCGTCGCCGCGCCTTCGTCTTCTTCACGCGGCGGGCGGCAGCAAGCGCGACAGCGCCGCGCCGGCGATCTCGCCCAGCCGCGCGAGGAAGTCGGTCGCCATGTCGGCGCTGTAGCGCGTCGGGTCGGGCGAGCCGAGGGCCAACAGGCCGAACACCGGCTCGGCGCTGGCGCGACGCAACGGCACCAACGCCAGCGAGGCCACATGCGTGGCGTCGCCTTCGGCGGCGCTCATCCAGCGCACAGCCTCGGTGCCGGTGTTGGCGCCGCAATAGGGCTGCACCAGATCGGCGGCGAAAGACTTGGCCTCGTCGCTCACCGCGGCGGCTTGCGGCAGGCCCGCATGCGTCGCATCGACGCCCCAGACGCGCAGCCCGGCACGCGGCACGAGGAACTGCTGCTGCAACTCGCGCAGCAGCACCTCGGGCAGTTGCGACGCTTCATTGGTCAGCATCAGCGCGCGCGTCCAGCGGTGCAGGCGGTCGGTGATGGCCACGTTGTCCTGGCCGTTGCGGATCATCTCGACGATCTTTTTCTCCAGCCCCTTGATGCGCTCGCGCAGCATTTCCATCTGCCGCTCCTGCAGCGAGACGGCGCGCTGGCCGAACGGGCTTTGCAGCTGGATCGTCGCCAGCAGCTCGGCGTGGCGCTCGAAGAAGGCCGGCGTGTTGGCCAGGTAGTCGGCGATGTCGTTCTCGGTGATGCCTTGCGGCACGGCAGTGGTCACAGTTCGATCTCTCCCTCAAAAGATGTTTCGGCCGGGCCGGTCATGAAGACATGCGAGTCGCCGCCGACCCACTCGACTGTGAGCAGTCCGCCGTGAGTGTGCACATCGACTTTCGAGTCGAGCCAGCCGGCGCGTACGCCGGCGACGACGGCCGCGCAAGCCCCCGTGCCGCAGGCCAGCGTTTCGCCGGCGCCGCGTTCGTACACGCGCAGCGCGATCTCGCGGCGCGAGACCAGTTGCATGAAGCCGGCGTTGACCTTCTGCGCAAAGCGCGCATGACGTTCGATCAACGGCCCGAGTGTCGCCACCGGCGCCTGGTTCAAGTCATCGACGCGGCACACCGCATGCGGGTTGCCCATCGACAGCACGGCGACCTCGATGGTGCGGCTTTGCACGTCGAGCGGCCACAGCGCAAAGCCCTTGACCTCGCGCGGCACGAGGCCACCCGCATCGAACGGCACACGCGCCACATCGAACAGCGGCCTGTTCATGTCCACCGTCACGCGCCCGTCATCGCGCCAGTGCAGCTCGAGTTGGTTGTTCACCGTCTCGACGCGCACCGTCGATTTGTCGGTCAGACCCTTGTCGCGCACGTAGCGCACGAAGCAGCGCGCGCCGTTGCCGCAATGCTCCACCTCGTCGCCGGAGAAACCGTTGTAGATGCGGTAGCGAAAGTCGATGCCCGGCGTGCTGCTGTTCTCGACGACCAGGATCTGATCGGCGCCGACGCCGAAGCGCCGGTCGCCCAGGCGCTGCACCTGCTGCAACGTGAGCTCGATGGGCGTGCGCGTGGCATCGAGCACGACGAAATCGTTGCCCGCGCCTTGCATCTTGGTGAAGGGCAATCGCATGATGATGCGATTATCGCCGTGCACCATGCTCGACAAGCCCTCCTCCGTGCTCAACAGCCGACTCGGCTGGTTCCTCGCCGTGTGGCTGCTGCTGGTGGCGGTGCCGCTGTCCACGGCCGGCTTTGCAGCGCTGTGGATCGAGTTGTGCAAGGGCATGTACATCCCGGGCGCGTTTCTCGCGATTCCCGCCTACCTGCTGCAGGGTCTGCTGGTGTTGTACGCAGCGCCGCTGCACGGCGTTGCCGACAGCCTGTGTTTTGCCAGCGGCGAGCGCGTGATCGTCAAGGGCCTGCCGTGCGACGCCGCCACGTGGTCGGCCGTGGCGCTGTTCTACACGCTGATCGCGCTGGCGTTGGCGCTGCTGCTGCGCAGCCTGCTCGCGCTGCGGCGGCGTCAGTAGAGGCCGGGCTCGCCGTGCGGCCTCGTCTTGAACCGCTTGTGCACCCACAGGTACTGCGCCGGATGGCGCCGCACTTCGGCTTCGATCCACTGGTTCAGGCGCAGCGTGTCGGCGATCGCATCGTCGGTCGGCCAGCCGCTCCACGGCTCGTGAAAGGTGACGCGCCAGCCGCCGCCTTCGCGCATCTCGGCCACCACCGGCTGCACCACCATACCGAGCATGCGGGCCATGCGCGCCGGCGCGATCAGCGTGGCGGCATGCACGCCGAAGAAGGGCACGAACTCGCTGTCCTTGCGGCCGAAGTCCATGTCGGGCAGGTTGAAGAAACCGAGCTTGTCTTGCCGGATGGCGCGGATCAGCGGCTTGGCGCTGTCCTTGCGCGAGAACAGCACCGAGTCGCCGAAGCGCTCGCGCCCGGCCCGCATCGCGGCGTCGAACACGGCGCTGCTCTGCTTCTGATAGATCGTCGCGCCGCGCCGCGACTGGAACAACTGCGTCGCCGTGGCCGCCGCTTCGAGCGCCATGAAGTGCGGCACCAGCCACATCACCGGCGCCTGGCTGCGCTCGGCGAAGTGCACGTCGCCCTCGACCTCGATCAAACGCATCAGGCGCTCGCGCGGCGCGTACCAGAGCAGGCCGCGCTCGACGATGCTGCGGCCGAGCCAGCGGAAGTGGTCTCGCGCCAGCCGTTCGCGTGCGCTCGAATCCAGCTCGGTCAAACACAACTCGAGGTTGCGCCGGGCCACACGCCGACGCCCGCTCGCCAGACGGTACGCGCCAGCGCCAATCAGCGCGCCGAGCGCAGATTGCCAGCTGGCGGGCAGCCAGTGCACGAGCCACAGGAACGCGATGGCGAGTCGTGCGCCGAGGTTCATGTCAGTACCGCCGGGCCGCCCCAAGGTACTGACGGCCTTGCAGGCCGCGGCGTCGCGAAACGCAACGCCCCCTCGTGCCGTCCAAGCCCGCGCAGGCGGGCTTGGAGCCGCGGCACTTGGCCCCTCGGGGGACGCGAACGCAGTGAGCCAGGGGCCGTCACTTGCGTGGGCCTTTGAAACGGTTGTAGCCCCACAGGTATTGCTCGGGGCATTGGCGGATCAGGAACTCCATCGCGCGGTTCATCACCGCAGCGCACGCGACCTGATGCGCCTCGTCATCGCCGTTGAAGGCCTTGGCATCGGGCAACGGCTCCGGCATGTTGAAGACATGGATGCGCCAGCCCTGCGCATTGGGTAACCGCTCGCCGAGCATCAGCAGCATCGGCGCGCCGGTCTGCAACGACAGCTTGGCCGCCAGCGTCATCGTGTACGCGCGCTGGCCGAAGAACGGCGCCCACACGCCCATGCCGTCGGGCGGCACCTGGTCGGGCAACAGGCCGACGGTCTGGCCCTGGCGCAGCGCGCGCAGCATTTGCCGCACACCGGCCAGCGACGCCGGTGCCGTCAGCAGCCCCGGCCGGTTGCGCGATGACTCTTCGAGCTCGCGCAACCAGCGCTGACGCGCCGGCCGGTACAGCGCCACCATCGGCTGGCGTGCGCCGAAGCGCTCGGCATAAGCCTGCGCGATGACTTCGAAGGCGCCGAGATGCGGCGTCAACAGCAACAGGCCGCGGCCGGCGTCGAGCGCGCGGTCGAGGCGCTCTGCGTTCTGCCATTGCGCCGGTGGCCACAGCGCCTGTTCGCGCGGGCGCAGCCACAGCCGCGGCAACTCGCCGACCATGCGGCCGGCGTGCGCGACCGAAGCGCGCCACTGCGCCGCACTCGCGCCGCCGATCGCCGCATTGCCGCGCAGCCGCCGGCGGTAGCTGCCCGACAGTGCAAACGCGGCCCAGCCCAACAGCGCGCCCAACGCGTGCAGAAACCCCAAAGATCGGTGGGACAGCCAACGCAGCATGTTTCTTATAATCGGGGCATCGCCGAGTTATGAACTACTTGCGGGGCGATTCAAAAATCCTGCTAAAGCGTTCGCCGCAAGCTCACACCAGGTTTCGAGTCCGGCGCCACGCAAGGCCCGAGATGCGAAACCTGTTTTCTTTTGTGGAGTTTACGAAGTGGCAAGCAACGACTTTCTGTTCACCAGCGAATCCGTCTCCGAAGGCCACCCCGACAAGGTGGCCGACCAGATCAGCGACGCGATTCTCGACGCGATCTTCAAGCAAGACCCGGTGAGCCGCGTCGCCGCCGAGACGCTGACCAACACCGGCCTCGTGGTGCTGGCCGGCGAGATCACGACCAACGCGCACGTGGACTACATCCAGGTGGCGCGCGACACGATCAAGCGCATCGGCTACGACAACACCGACTACGGCATCGACCACAAGGGCTGCGCCGTGCTGGTGGCCTACGACAAGCAGAGCAACGACATCGCCCAGGGCGTGGACCACGCCAGCGACGATGTGCTCAACACCGGCGCCGGCGATCAGGGCCTGATGTTCGGCTACGCCTGCGACGAAACACCCGAGCTGATGCCGGCGCCGATCTACTACGCGCACCGCCTCGTCGAGCGCCAGGCGCAACTGCGCAAGGACGGCCGCCTGCCGTTCCTGCGCCCGGACGCGAAGAGCCAGGTGACGATGCGTTATGTCGATGGCAAGCCGCATTCGATCGATACGGTGGTGCTGTCCACGCAGCACAGCCCCGACCAGAGCGAAACCGCCAAGAAGATGAAGGCCTCGTTCACCGAAGCCATCATCGAAGAGATCATCAAGCCGGTGCTGCCCAAGGAATGGTTGAAGGAAACGAAGTACCTGATCAACCCGACCGGCCGCTTCGTCATCGGTGGTCCGCAAGGCGATTGCGGTTTGACCGGCCGCAAGATCATCGTCGATACCTACGGCGGCGCCTGCCCGCACGGCGGCGGCGCGTTCTCGGGCAAGGATCCGACCAAGGTCGATCGCTCGGCCGCCTATGCCGCACGCTATGTCGCCAAGAACATCGTCGCCGCGGGGCTGGCGCGGCAATGCCAGATCCAGGTGGCGTATGCGATCGGCGTGGCGCGGCCGATGAACATCACCGTCTATACCGAAGGCACCGGCAAGATCAGCGACGACAAGCTGAGCAAGCTGGTGGCCGAGCACTTCGACCTGCGCCCGCGCGGCATCATCGAAATGCTCGACCTGCGCCGGCCGATCTACGAGAAGACGGCGGCGTATGGGCACTTCGGGCGCGAAGAGCCGGAGTTCACGTGGGAACGGACTGACAAGGCCCAAGCGCTGCGTGCAGCGGCCGGGCTGTAAGCCTGGCGCGCGCAAGAGTGCGGCGAAGCCGCACTCTTGCGTAGATCTACGCAGTCCACGCGTGTTGGCACGCATGGCGTACAGGCCTTCAGACTTCTAGAGTGACGCTACGGCCGGTGTGCGGCCGCATGCAACAGGAGCACCCATGAAGACCTTGACCTCTCTACGCGTCCTGACACTCGCATTGAGCGCACTGTTGGCCGCACCGCAGAGCCTTGCGCAGTCCAATCACTCGCACCGCCCACACCACGCCTCGTCTTTCGGCTACGACCTGCCCGCCGCCGGCATCCTGCTCGAGGGCATCGGCTACGACAAGCAGCGCGAGACGTTCTACGTCAGCGGCGTCAACGATGGCGGTCGTATCTATCGCGGGCGCATTCACGAGGAAGCGCTCGAAGTCTGGCTGCCCGGCGGAGTCGATGGCCGCACCACAGCGCGCGGCATCGACGTCGATGATCTGGGCCGCGTCTTCATCGCCGGTGGGCCGAGCGGCCGGCTGTGGGTCGTCTCGCCCGACGGTGCGACGCTGGCGTCGCTGGCCACGCCGGCGGGCACGTTCCTCAACGACGTTGGGTGGCGCCCGATGGCGCGGCTTACTTCACCGACTCCAACCAGCCTCGGATCTGGCGCGTTGCCCAGGGCACCGGCGGCGCATGGCAGGCCTCGTTGTGGCTGGATGCAACGGGCACGATCCCCGTGGTGCTGCCCGGCTTCAACCTGGGCGGCATCGTCGCCACCCCCAACGGCCGCTTCCTGCTGGTGGCCCAGGGCACCACCGGGCGGCTCTGGCGAATCGACCTGGCGACCAAGGAGGTCGTCCCGGTTGACCTCGGGCCCGCGTCGATCGTCAACGCCGACGGCATCGTCTTGCGCGGGCACACGCTGTGGGTGGTACAGAACTTCAGCCGCCAGATCAGCGAACTCGCGCTCGATGGCAACTGGGACTCGGGCAAGCTCGTCTCCGTGACACCAACGCCAGCCAACCGCACCTTCACCACGGCCAAGATCGCCAAGGGCAGGCTGCTGATCGTTGACAGCCAGTTCGGCTTCGCGGCGCCGTTTGCGGCCGAGGACCGCGTGGTCGTCATGCCACTGCCTTGAGCCGTTGCGGCGGCGCGGCGGCGCGTGCGCGGCGGGCGTCGCTCGCCATGCCGGCTCGTTGTGGCGGCGATGCGATGATTGCGCCATGACGATCCGCAGCCGCCACCTTGCGCTGTACAGCGCTGCCCTGATCGTGTTGCTCGCGCTCTCGGCATGGCGCCCGCACGACCTGCCGACCTGGGCGATGGAAGTGGCGCCGGTGGTGATCGTGCTCGTCGTGCTGTGGTTCAGCCACCAGCGCTTCCCGCTGACGCCGCTGCTCTACGCATTGATCTTCGTGCACGCGGCCGTCCTCATGCTCGGCGGCCACTACACCTACGCCCGCGTGCCGCTCGGCGACTGGATGCGCGACGCCTTCAGCCTGGCGCGCAACCCTTACGACGGCATCGGCCACTTCGCGCAGGGTTTCATCCCGGCCATCGCGGCGCGCGAACTGCTGCTGCGCCACACCGGATTGCAGCGCGGCGCCTGGCTCGGTGTGGTGATCGTGCTGGCCTGCCTGGGCGTGAGCGCCGTCTATGAACTGATCGAGTGGGGCGCTGCCGTGGCGCTCGGCCAAGGTGCCGAGGAATTCCTCGGCACGCAGGGCGATCCGTGGGACACGCAGAAGGACATGGCGCTGGCGGGCGTCGGTGCTGTGGCGGCAGTGGCACTGCTGTCGCGCTGGCATGACAGGCAGCTTGCGGCGCTGCACGCAAGATGCTGATTCGGTACCCGGCGCCGCTGTTGGATGGCGCGGGTGGCAGGGTCACACAGTCGCTGACATGAGGCAGCCATGCAACTCGTCAAACCCTCGAACACCCATCTCGACAGCTACATCGCGGCGCTGCGCCGGGCTGGTCGCCCGACAACATCCGTGGCGTGGTGGCGGCCGAAGAGCAGCTCGCGCGCATCGCGTTGGATGCATCAGCCTTTCTGGCCTCATTGGACGACCGCGAGGCCAAAGGACCGCCGGTGAAGTTGCCCGACGGCAGCCAAGCCCGGCGCATCCCCGGCTTCGTGCGCTGGATGTGGGACGGCGAGTTCTGCGGCAGCATCGGCTTTCGCTGGCAACCTGGGACCGCCGCGTTGCCGGCACATGTGCTCGGCCACATCGGCTACGCCGTCGTGCCGTGGAAGCGCGGACGCGGCCATGCCACCGCCGCGGTGCGGCAGTTGTTGCCCGAGGCGCAAGCGCTCGGCCTGCCCTTCGTCGAGATCACGACCGAGCCAGACAACCTGGCCTCGCAACGCGTCATCGAAAACGCCGGCGGCGTGCTGTTCGAGCACTACACACAACCGGCGGCGTTCGGCGGCAAGCCCGGCTTGCGCTTCCGCATCGCCATATGAGCGCTGTCACCCTCGACGCGCTGCGCCGCCACGCCGTCGCGCGCACGCTGTTCACACCGACCACGCTGCCCAAGGCGATCGACAAGCTCGGCTTCGTGCAGGCCGACCCGATCCGCGCGCCGGCGCGAGCGCAAGACCTGACGCTGCGCCACCGCGTGCGTCGACTACCGAGCCGGCGACCTCGAAGCGCGTTACCCGCGGCTGGCGATCGAGGAAGACTTCTTCGTCAACTACGGTTTCGTGTCGCGCGATCTGCACCGGCTGATGCACCCGCGCACGGCGCGCACGGTGTGGCCGAAGTCGCGCTGGACGATGGCGCACGAGGTGCTGGCCTTCGTGCGCGAGCGCGGCGTGGTGCATCCGCGCGAGGTCGATCAACAGTTCCAGCACGGCAAGTCGCAGAACTGGTTCGGCGGCTCGAGCAATGCCAGCACCGAGTTGCTGGACGGCATGCACTACCGCGGCCTGCTGCGCGTGGCACGGCGCGAGGGCGGCACGCGCTGTTATGCGGCGCGCGATGGCGCACGACGCCGCGACCGACGTGGCCGCAGCGATGGACGCGTTGGTCGATGTGATCGTCGCCAAATACGCACCGCTGCCCGCAGCGTCGTTCAGCCAGTTGGTCATGCACTTGCGCGCCGCCGCGCCGCAGTGGGGCGATGCGCGCCAGGCCGCGCTGGCGCGCGCCAAGCAGCGCTTGCCGAGCGCGGTGGTCGATGGCGTGACGTGGGTCTGGCCCGCGGGCGAGAACCCGGCCTCGAAGCGATTTCAGCCCGATGACGCGGCGCGCCTGCTGGCCCCGTTCGACCCGATCGTCTGGGACCGGCGGCGCTTCGAGATCTTCTGGCACTGGCCCTACCGCTTCGAGGCCTACACGCCGGCGCCGCGACGCCAGCTCGGCTATTACGCGCTGCCGCTGTTGTGGCGCGAGCAGGTGGTGGGCTGGGCCAACATCAGCGTGCGCGAAGGGCGCCTGCAGCCCGCCATCGGCTTCTTCGGGCCGCGCCTGGCTGATCCGGCGTTCGCCGCAGCGCTGGACGACGAGCTGCATCGCCTGCACGCGTTTCTCGGGTTGGCGTGATGGCGTCGAGCGCTCGGGCGCTGCCGCTGTGGCCGCTGGCGCTGCTGGCAGGCGTGTTGCCCGCCATCGCGTCGGCGGCCGCGTGGGCCATCGCCACCCATGCCGGCCTGGTGCCGGCGTGCAACCCGTTCATCGACGGCTGCGTCTCGATCAGCCGCGCCGCGCGGCATGAGCTGCCGAACCTGCTGTTTCGTGCGCTGGTGCTGCCTGCCGCGACGCTGCAGGCGCTGGTCTGGCTCGCCCAAGCGCAGGCGCTGTCCGCGCTCGGCGGTGCAGCCATGCAGCGCAGCGCTCGGGCGCTGGCGGTGATCGGCGTGGCGGCGGGCATCGCGCTCGTGCTCTATGGCAGCTTCCTCGGCGCGGAAGGCCAGGTCTACCGCTGGCTGCGGCGCTACGGCACGCTGGTTTACTTCGGCGGCACCTGCGTGGCGATGCTGCTGCTCGGCCGCGCACTGCAGCGCCTGCATGCCGATGCGCGACTGCACCTGCCGCGCGCGCACGAACGCGTGCTGCTGGTCTTGTTGGCGCTGATCGTCGCGCTCGGCCTGGGTAACGCGCTGGCTGGTCTGTGGGCCGGCCCGGCGCTGAAGGACCGCATCGAGAACGCGACCGAATGGTGGGGATCGCTCGGCCTGACGCTGGTCTTCGTGACGCTGGCGTCGCTGTGGCGGCGCATCGGCTTGCGCATCGAGTTCAGCGCCGGCAGGAGCGACGATGGTTGAGGGCGGCGCGAGCGGCAAGCCCGGTGTGCTGGCGCCGGGCGAGATGGGCGCAGAATGCCGTCGCAGCAAGCTTCAGCACGTGGAGGTGCGCGATGGGAACGCAGAAGCTCTGGGCCGGCGCCAGCGGCTATGCCTTCAAGGAATGGAAGGGCAGCTTCTATCCGGAGAAGATCAAGCCGGAGGACATGCTGGCGTGGTACGCCGAGCGCCTGCCCTCGGTGGAGATCAACAACACCTTCTATCAGATGCCCAAGGTCGAGGTGCTGGAGCGCTGGTCACAGGCGACGCCGGAGAACTTTCGATTTGCGATCAAGGCCTCCAAGCGCATCACGCATGTGGCGCGGCTGGCGGCCGACGCGGCGGCCGATTCGGTGGCGTACCTCTACAAGAACCTGGCCGCGCTCGGCGCCAAGCGCGGGCCGGTGCTGTTCCAACTGCCGCCGTTCCTGAAGAAGGATGCAGGCGCGGTTGCAGGATTTTCTGCAACTGCTGCCCGAGGGCCATCGCGCGACCTTCGAGTTCCGCCACGACAGCTGGTTCGACGACGACATCTACGCCCTGCTGAAGAGCGCCAGCGCGTCGCTGTGCGTGTCCGAGCGCGAAGACAGCACGCCGCCGCCGCTGGTGGAGACCGCGCCCTGGGGTTACGTGCGGCTGCGGCTCGAGAACTACAGCGACGCCGATCTCGCGGCGTGGGCCGAGCGGCTGGCGGCGACGCAATGGCAGGAGGTGCACGCGTATTTCATGCACGAGCCGACGGCGCCCGGCTACGCGGCGGCGCTGCTGGCGACACACCCAGCGTCTTGAGCCCGACCGCGAGCGTCTGCTTGCAGCGCGCGTAGTCCATCCACGGATCGGCCGTCTGGAACGACAGGTGCTCGCGCGCCGTGCGCACGCTCCACTGATCGCTGCGCTTGAGCGCAGCCAGATCGTCCCAGGCGATCGGCATCGACACGCCCAGGCCGGGCCGCGACCGCGCCGAGAACGCCGCCGCCGTCGTCGCGCCGTGGTTGTTGCGCAGGTAATCGACGAAGAGCTTGCCGACGCGATTGGCCGCGCCCATCTTGGCCGTGAAGCGCTGCGGGATCACGCGCGCCAGGTGCTGCACGGCCGCCTGCGCGAACGCCTTCACGGTGTCCCAGTCGTCGCGCGGCGTCAGCGGCACGACCACGTGCAGGCCTTTGCCGCCGCTGGTCTTGAGCCAACTTTGCAGTCCCAACTCCAGCAGCAGGCCGCGCAGCAACGTCGCCGCTTCCTGCACGCGCTCCCAGCGTTCGCCTTCGCCAGGGTCGAGGTCGAAGATCACGCGGTCAGGGCGGTCGATCTTTCTTCACCAGTCGCGTTCCAGGTGTGGAACTCGATGACGTTCATCTGCGCCGCGGCGATCAGCGCCTGCTTCGTCGGCACTTCGAGCAACGAGGCATGCCCCGGCCACAGCGCAGCGTCGAGCTCCTTGATGCCGGTGATCTGCAGCGACTCGATGTGCTTCTGGAAGAACAGCTCGCCGCCGACGCCGCTCGGCCCGCGCACCAGCGAGCACGGCCGGCCCTTCAGGTGCGGCAGCATCCAGTCCGCCACCGACTCGTAGTAGCGCACGAGTTCGAGCTTGGTGATGCCGCTGCTGGCGTCGATCACGCGCTCCGGGTGCGAGACCTTGATGCCGCCGACGAGGCTGCTGCCCGCGGTCACCAACGCCGGGCCTTCGGGCATCACGGCGTTCTCGCGCTTGACGCGTCTTCGCCTCCTTGTCGAGGCGCAGGCCGAGGAACTTGGCGTGGCGGATCTGGCTGTCGGGTGTCCAGTCGGAGAACTCGACCTCGGCCACCAGCGTCGGCCGGACGAAGTGCCGTGCGGCCGGGTCGCGCACGGCCCAGCGGTGCTGGTGCAGCGGTTTGCTGCCGAACGGCGACGCGGCGACCTCGATCTTCTTCAGCTGCGTCTTCAGCCCGGCCGCGGTGGCCGCATTCCAACCGGTGCCGACGTTGCCGACATAGACGAGCTGCCCGGCGTCGTCGTGCACCGCCAGCAGCAGGCTGCCGATCTCGGCCTCGCCGCTCGAACGGTCGCTGTAGCCGGCAATCACGAACTCCTGGCGCAGCTTGTTCTTCAGCTTCAGCCAGGTCTCGGTGCGGCGCGATTCGTAGGGCGCGTCCTTGCGTTTGGCGATCACGCCTTCCAGGCCCATGCGCCGCGCCGATTCGAGGATCGACGCGGCGTCGGCATCGAAGTCGGCGCTGAAGCGCAGATGCTCGTGCGGATGGTCGTCGAGCAGTTGCTTCAACAACTGACGACGTTGCACCAGCGGCGTCGCGCGCAGGTCATGGCCCTCGAAGTACGGCAGGTCGAACAGGAAGTAGTCGATGCTCTCGGTGCGCGAGCGGTCGAACGCGTTCTGCAGCGCGTTGAACTCCGGCGTGCCGTCCTTGCCGATGACGACGATCTCGCCGTCGAGCCACGTGCTCTTCAAGCCGAGGCTCTGCACCGCCTTGACCAGCGCCGGCATCTTGGCCGACCAGTCGTGGCCGCCGCGCGTGACGAGGCGCACGCGGCCGTCGTCGATGCGCGCCATCAGCCGGTAGCCGTCGAGCTTGATCTCGTAAGCCCACGCACCCGAGGTCGGCGCGGCGCTGGCCAGGCTGGCGAGTTGCGGTGCCAGCGTTGCCGGCATGGGTGCTTTCACCGCACCCGTCGGGCCGGCGCTGCTGCGTCGTCGTCGCTTTCAGCGGCTTGGCGATCACGCTGTCGGGCAGCGCGCTGACCACGTCGTACTCGGTGCGCGGCTTCGCATGCCGGTCGCGCTTCTTGAACAGCAGCCACGCCTCCTGCTTGTCGCCGGGCTTGGCAATGCGCACCAGCTCCCACAGGCCGAACAGCTTGTGGCCGTGCAGCGTGAACACCAGCTTGCCGTCCTTCAAGCCCTGCTGCGGATCGACCGCGGGCTCCCAGGTGCCGTGGTCCCAGACGATCACCGTGCCCGCGCCGTATTGCTTCGGCGGGATCGTGCCTTCGAAGCTGTTGTACGACAGCGGATGGTCCTCGACGTGGATCGCCATGCGCATGTCCTTCGGGTCGTAGCTCGGCCCCTTGGGCACCGCCCACGACAACATCACGCCGTTCGAGTTCGAGCCGGAAGTCGTAGTGCAGCCGGCTGGCGTGGTGCTTCTGGATGACGAACGCCAGTTCAGTGCCCGGAGGCCGCGACGTCGCCGCGCGGCTCGCTGGTGACGGCGAAGTTGCGCTTGGCCCAATATCGCGCCAGCGGGTCGCGCGCAGCGGGTCTTGCTGCTGCGCCATGCGTCGGCCCTAGCGCTGCAAGCGGCGGTAGGCGCTGAAGTGCCGCAGCGCGCCGCGCTTGTCGCCGAGCTGCTCGCGCAGCCGGCCCAGGTTGTAGTGCGCGTCGGCCAGCGTCGGGTCGAGCGCGAGGCTTTGCTCGTAGCTCGCCATCGCCTCGGGCAGGCGCTCCAGATGGTCGAGCGCGACGCCGCGGTTGAAGTGGATCAGCGACGACGCCGCGCAATGCGCGAGCGGCCTCGTCGGAAGCGCCACCAGTTCGGCGAAGCGGCCCGCGGCGCTCGAACATCGCGCCCAGATTCAGGTAGGCCGCTTCGAGCTCGGGGGCGAGCGCGATCGCCTGCCGGTACGCCGCCTCGGCCGCTGCCGCATCGGTGCTCTCCAAAGCCGCCGCGCGCTCGAACCACGACGGCGACGCGGCGTTGGTATCGCGCGCCAGAAAGGCCACGCTGCCGGCGACGGGCGCGACATCGAAGTCCATCAGCAACTGGCCGCTGTCGGCTTGCCACTGGCCTTGCGGCGAGCGCACCGCCACGTCGGCGCCGATGGCGGTGATGCGCAGGCCGGTCAGCGGCAGCTCCTGCGGCAGCGTCGCCTTGAGCCGCGCCAGAGAGCGCAGAATCCGCCGCGGCGGAATCTTCGACGCCTGCAGCGCATGCGCCGTGCGCAGCAGCATCAGGTCCTGGAAGGTGAAGCGCCACTCGTTGCGCGGGCCGCGCGTCGGCGCGACAAAACCTTCGGCGATCAGCCCGGCGACGATGCTGCGCGACAAGCCCAGCATCGCCTGGACGCGGCGCAAGGTGTAGGTTGTCGATGCGGGGTCGTCGCCGGCGCGGGTCACTTCCGGGCGCGGCTGCGTGCCGGCGCGGCGGCCGTCTCTTCGGTCTTCGGCACCGCGGCGCGCTTGGCGCCCTTGCGCTCCTTGGCCTCGGCCGCGGGCGCATCGGCCGGCTCCACGACCACGGGCTGCGCTGCCGCCGACTTCTTGCCCAGGCTGGCGCGCAGCGCTTCCATCAGGTCGATCACCTGCGCCGTGCTCGGCGCTTCGTCGTGCGCCGACGCCACCACTTCCTTGCCGGCGATCTTCTCGTCGATCGCGGCCAGGATGCGCTTCCTCTCTTCATCGACGTACTGCGACGGGTCGTAGGCGTCCTGCGAGATCTGGTCGATGAGTTGCAGCGCGAGCTGCAACTCGCCCGCCGTCACCGTCACCGGCTCGATGCCCAAGTCCTTCAGCGAACGCACCTCGTCGGCATACAGCAGTTGCTGCAGCACCAGGCCGTCGTCCACCGGCCGCACCTGCACCACGTATTGCTTGCTCTTCCAGGCCCACTTGGCCAGCGCGCAGCGGCCGCTCTTGCGCATCGCTTCGGCCAGCAGCGCGTAGGGCTTGCCGCCGCGCTTGTCGGGCGCGATCAGGTAGGCCTTGTCGTAGTACAGCGGATCGACCGACTTCTCGGGAATGAAGGCCATGATCTCGATCGTCGGGCTGCTGGCTTCTTCGAGCGCCTTCAGCTCCTCGGGCGAGAACAGGACGAAGCGGTCTTTCTCGAACTCGTAGCCCTTGACCATCTCAGCGCGCGGCACCACGGCCTGGTCCTTCTCCGACACGTACTGCTGCTTGAGGCGCGAGCCGTCCTTGGCCAGCAGGTTGAACTTGACCGTGCTGGCGGTCTCGGTCGCGGAGTAGAGCTTCACCGGAATCGACACCAGGCCGAAGCTCAGGGTCAACGAAGCGATCGAACGGGCGGCTGCCATCTATGGCCTCACTGGGCGTGCGGGGCATTCATACTAGCCCGATGGGCCTCGATTCGCCAACCCGGGGAGATGCCTCGGCGCAACGCCTGCACGTTGAAATCGCCGGCGCGATGTCGGTCTCGGCGCTGCTGCTCGTGCCCGACGATGCCTGGGCCGGCTATGTCTTCGCGCATGGCGCCGGCGCCGGCATGGAGCACGCCTTCATGACGAGCTTCGCCAACGGCCTGGCCGAGCGCGGCATCGCGACGCTGCGCTACCAGTTCCCGTACATGGAGCAAGGCTCGAAGCGGCCCGACGCGCCGAAGGTGGCGCACGCGGCCGTGCGCGCCGCGGTGGCACAGGCCGCGCAGTCCCTGCCCGGCTTGCCGCTGTTCGCCGGCGGCAAGTCGTACGGCGGCCGCATGACGTCGCAGGCCCAGGCGCTGTCGCCGCTGCCGGGCGTGCGCGGCCTGGTCTTCGTCGGCTTCCCGCTGCACCCGGCCGGCAAACCGGCCGACGAGCGCGCCACGCACCTGTTCGAGGTCGATCGCCCGATGCTGTTCCTGCAGGGCACGCGCGACGAACTGGCTGCCCTGGAGTCTGCTGCAGCCGCTGCTGCTGCGCTTGAGTGACCGAGCGACGCTGGCGCTGTTCGAGGATGCCGACCACGCGTTCCACGTCAGAGCGCGCAGCGGCCGCACTGATGGCCAGACGCTGGAGGCGATGCTCGACACGGTGGCGGGGTGGGTCCGGGACAGAAGCAACGCTGTGGCCGACCCCGGCGCTCACGGCTAGGCGCCTGCGCGGGGGCGCGGTCGGGCAGAATCCTGAGACCACAGCGCGTAAGGCAAATTGCCGTAGTTCGGCTGGCATACCGGGGAGTTGATGAGCGCGGAGCGGCCGTCCAATTTCTTGTTCCTCAAGGCGCACGATCAACAACTCGTGCGCCTTGGGCTGTTGGCGGAGCGCTATTTCGCGGAAGACCCGAACACCTGTCTGCTGAAGCTGCGACAACTCACGGAGTTTGTCGCTCAGTTGGTGGCTTCCCGTGTTGGCCTCTACACATCGGCAGAAGAAAAGCAGGTCGATCTGCTGCGCCGGTTGCAGGATCACGGCATCGTGCCGCGCGAGGTGGGGGCGCTGTTCCACGAGGTTCGCAAGGCCGGCAACGATGCGAATCACAAGCTGGCGGACGACCATCGCACCGCTTTGTTTGCGCTGCGGCTTGCATGGCAGCTCAGCGTCTGGTTCCACCGCACGTTCAAGGATCCAGGCCTTCAAGTCGGGCCCGTTCTTGCCGCCGACACCGCCCGCTGACGAGAGCGCCGAACTGAAGGCGGAGTTGGATGCGCTGCGCAGCGAACTTGCGGCTTTCCGGGCCGCGCACCAGGACGCAACTCAATCTCTGCGAAGCAACCAAGGCCCAGGTTCAGCAGACGCAGGAAGAGCGCGCGTTCTGGGAGAGCATGGCGGCCGAGGCGGAGGCCGCCAAAGCATGAGCTCACCGAGCATCTCGCAGGCGCTTCAGGCGCAAGCCGTTTCACAGCCGGCGCAAGCGGTCACCCAGTTTGTCGCGGCCGCCAACACGGCCGCCGCAACCATCCACATCAGCGAAGCCGACACGCGCAAGCTGATCGACGAGCAACTGTCGCGGCCGGCTGGGCTGCGGACACGGTGACGCTGAAACTTCCGCAAAGGCGCTCGCCCGCAGAGGGGCAAGAACCTCGCGATTGCCGAGTGGCCCACTGAGACGGCCCGGCCGACTACGTGCTCTTCGTCGGCCTGACGCCTATGGCGGTGGTCGAAGCCAAGCGCAAGAACATGGATGTCTCGGCGGCCCTGCAGCAAGCCAAGCGCTACAGCCGCGGCTTCAGTGCCGTCGCCGGAGGTCGAACTGCCGGCCGGCAACTAGGTGCCGACGCGGCGTTCCGGATTCCGTTCGCTTTCTCGACCAACGGCCGCCCCTTCTGCGCCAGCTGGCCACCAAGAGCGGCATCTGGTTCTGCGATCTGCGCCGTGCCGACAACCTGGGCCGCGCGCTCGACGGCTGGTACACGCCCGAGGGCTGCAGACGCCTGCTCAAACGCGACGAGGCCAGCGCGCACGAGAAGCTGGCGCACGAGCCGTTCAACTACGGCTTCGCCCTGCGCCACTACCAGCAGAGCACGCCATCCGTGCCGCCGAGGCGGCCATCGCGACGGCCAACGCGACCATGCTTGCTGGCCATGGCCACCGGCACGGGCAAGACCAAGACCTGCATCGCGCTCATCTACCGCCTGCTCAAGGCCGAGCGCTTCCGGCGCATCCTGTTTCTGGTGGACCGTTCGGCGCTGGGCGAGCAGGCCGCCAACGCGTTCAAGGACACGCGGATGGAGAGCCTGCAGACCTTTGCCGACACCTTCGGCATCAAGGAACTGGAAGACCAAGCGCCCGACAGCGACACCGCGGTGCACATCGCCACCGTGCAGGGCATGGTGCAGCGCGTGCTCTACGCAGCCGACGACGCGGCACCGCCCCGGTCGACCAATACGACTGCATCGTGGTGGACGAATGCCACCGCGGCTACCTGCTCGACCGCGAGCTGTCCGACACCGAACTGACCTTCCGCGGCTTCGAGGACTACATCTCCAAGTACCGCCGCGTGCTCGACTACTTCGACGCCGTCAAGATCGGCCTCACCGCCACGCCCGCCCTGCACACCACGCAGATCTTCGGCGCGCCGGTCTTCACCTACAGCTACCGCGAGGCCGTGATCGACGGCTACCTGGTGGACTACGAGCCGCCGATCCAGATCAACACCGAGCTGTCCACTAGCGGCATCGCACTGGAAGGTCGGCGAAGAGGTCAAGGTCTACGACACCGCGCAACCAGCAGATCGAGCTGTTCAAGGCGCCGGACGAGATCAAGCTGGAGGTCGAAGACTTCAACCGCAAGGTCATCACCGAGGCCTTCAACCAGGTCGTCTGCGACTACCTGGCGCAGGAGCTGGACCCGGCCATCGCGCCGCAAGACGCTGATCTTCTGCGTCAACGACAGCCCATGCCGACCTGGTGGTGCGACCTGCTCAAGGAGGCCTTCACCGACGCAGTACGGCAGCGTCGAAGACGACGCCGTCATCAAGATCACCGGCGCCGCCGACAAGCCCCTGCAACTGATCCGCCGCTATAAGAACGAGCGCATGCCCAACGTGGCTGTCACCGTCGACCTGCTCACCACCGGCATGGACGTGCCCGAGATCTGCAACCTGGTCTTCCTGCGCCGGGTGAACAGCCGCATCCTGTTCGACCAGATGCTCGGCCGCGCCACGCGCCTGTGCGACTTGATGGGACGAGGCAAGGAGACCTTCCGCGTCTTCGACGCCGTGCAGATCTTCGAAGCCTTCGGCGACATGACGGCGATGAAGCCGGTGGTCGTCAACCCGAAGATCAGCTTTACCCAGCTCGCGCAAGAGCTGGCCACCGTCGACAGACGACGACGCGCCGCGAACTGGCGCGCGACCAGTTTCTCGCCAAGCTGCAGCGCAAGAAACGCCACCTGGTCGAACGAGACCAGCCAAGGACTTCGAAACGCGGGCCGGCATGGCCGCCAGACGCCTTCATCGCAGAAGCTGCGCAGCCATGCCGCATCAGCGAAGTGGCGGCCTGGTTCATCGCAGAACCCGGACCTCGGCGAGATCCTCGATCGCAAGGGCGATGGGCCGGCGCGACCGTGTTCATGTCCGACCACGAAGACGAGCTGCACGAGCGTCGAGCGCGGCTACGGCAAGGCCAAGAAGCCGGAAGACTACCTGCGCGAATTCAGCGCCTTCATCAAGAGCCACAGCAACGACATGCCGGCGCTGATGACCGTGCTGACCCGGCCGCGCGACCTCACCCGCAAGCAGCTGCGTGAACTGGCGCTGGAGCTCGACCAGGCCGGCTTCACCGAAACAATCTGCAACCGCCTGGCGCGAGCTGACCAACCAGGACATCGCCGCGCGCATCGTCGGCTACATCCGCCAGGCCGCCATCGGCGATGCCCTGGTGCCCTATGCCGAGCGCGTCGACCGCGCCCTGCAGCGATCTGCTGGCTCATCCGCCGGCGGCAAGCCCTGGACGCAGCCGCAGCGCGACTGGCTGAAACGCATCGCAGCGCAGACCAAGGCCAACATGCTGGTCGACCGCGCCGCGCTTGACGACCCGACCTGATCTTCAAGCGCGAAGGCGGCGGCTTTGCGCGGCTGGACAAAATCTTCGACGGCCAACTCCAGCAAGTGCTGGAAGCCTTCAACGAAGCCATCTGGGCCAACGACCAACATGCCGCTTGAGCTTTCTGCGACAACCACACTGCCAATCATGACCCATGCCAATCCCGCAGCGTCACGACATCGTCGGCAAGCTCTGGAACCTGTGCAACGTCCTGAGGGACGACGGCGTCACCTACCACCAGTACGTCACCGAACTGACCTACCTGCTGTTCCTGAAGATGGTGAAGGAGACGGAGCAAGAAGACCGGCTCGTCATCCACAAGCCGCCCAAGAGCGGCGCACCCGCCAAGAAGCAGAAGGCACCGCTGGGCCGACCTGATGACGGCCTCGGCCCCGGAGCGGCTGGACTTCTACAAAGAACTGCTGCTGGACTAGGCAGCCATGGCCGCGGCACGGTGCAGGAGATCTTTGCCAACGCCAGCACCTTCATCAAAAGCCCGCCACGCTGTCCAAGCTGGTCGAAGAGATCGACAAGCTCGACTGGTACAGCGCGCAGCGCGAAGACCTGGGCGACCTGTACGAAGGCCTGCTGGAGACGCAACGCCAACGAGAAGAAGAGCGGCGCCGGCCAGTACTTCACCCCGCGCGGCTGATCGACAGCATCGTGGCCGTGATGCAGCCCAAGCTGGACGACGTGATCCAGGACCCGGCCGCAGGCACCGGCGGCTTTCTGATCGCCGCCAACCACTACCTGCGCGAGCACAACGACCTCGATGCGCTGACCGACGAGCGCAGCAGCGCAAGTACCGCCGCAGCACCTTCTACGGCATGGAGCTTGTGCAGGACACCCACCGCCTGGCGCTGATGAACATGCTGCTGCACGGCATTGAAGGCGGCATCCAGTTCGGCGACACCCTGGGCGATGAAGGCACGCCAACTGCCGCCGGCCACGCTGTCCTATCGAACCCGCCCTTTGGCACCAAGAAAGGCGGCGGCCTGCCGACGCGCGACGACTTCACCTACCCCACCAGCAACAAGCAGTTCTGCTTTCTGCAGCACATCTACCGCGCCCTGAAGCCCGGCGGCCGCGCCGCCGTGGTGCTGCCCGACAACGTGCTGTTCGAGAGCAATGTCGGCACCGACATCCGCCGCGACCTGATGGACAAGTGCAACCTGCACACCATCCTGCGCCTGCCCACCGGCATCTTCTACGCCCAGGGCGTGAAGACCAATGTGCTGTTCTTCACCCGCGGCAAGAAGGACAAGGGCAACACCAAGGAAGTGTGGGTCTACGACATGCGCGCCAACATGCCGCATTCGGCAAGCGCACGCCCTTCACCCGCGACTACTTCCGCACCGACCCCGCCGCTGCCAAGCCGGGCGTGCCGCGCGACAAGTTTGAAGACGTGTTTGGCGCCGACCCTTGCGGCGGCCCCGCCGCCCTGGCCCAGCGTGTGGACACCGGCGAGGCCGGCCGCTGGCGCCGCTTCACACGCGAGCAAATCAAGGCGCGTGGCGACAACCTGGACATCAGCTGGCTCAAGGACGACAACGCCGAGACGGCCGAGGCCCAGCGCGACGAGCCCGCCCTGGTGGCCCGCTTGGTCATGCGTGAGCTGACCGGTGCCATGGCCGACTTGCGCGCCTTGCTGGAAGAGCTGGGTGAAGACCCGGATGTGGTGTTGAAAGGCGCGGACGAGGAAGCCGTGCGCACCGCCGGAGCCGCGTGATGGCGGCCAAGCCACCCGTGCCGATCAACGTGTCCGATGCACCCGTCAGCGAGGCTCTTCACGCCGAGTTGCGTGCCCTCATCGCCGGCAGCCGCCAGCGCCTGGCCGGCGCCGTCAACGCCGAGCTGACGCGGCTGTACTGGGCGGTGGGCGAGCGCCTGCGCAGCGAGGTGTTGGGCGGCGAGCGGGCGCGCTATGGCGACAAGCTGATGGCGCGCCTGGGCGAACAACTGGCGCAGGAGTTCGGCCGCGGTTCGAGGCCAAGAACCTGCGCCGCATGGTGCAGTTTGCGCAGGCGTTTCCGGACCGCGAAATAGTCGCATCAGTGATGCGCCAATTGAGCTGGACCCACTTCCTGCAGCTGCTGCCGCTCAAAACCACCGAAGCCCGCCACTTCTATGCGCACCAGGCCGTCACCGAACGCTGGAGCGTGCGTGAACTGCGCCAACACATCGAGCGCAAGGCCTACGAGCGCACCGCGCTGGCCAGCAGCCAGGGCGCCGGGCTCACCCAGGCGCTGAGCCAGGTGCTCGCTCCAACCAACGACGTGGCAGTACCCGCCGCCCCAGCCGACCTCGTCTTTAAAGACCCGTACTTCCTCGACTTTCTGGGCCTGCGCCAGGGCCACGATGAAGCCGAGCTCGAAGCCGCCATCCTGCGCCAGCTCGAGGCCTTCATTCTGGAGCTCGGCCGCGGCTTTGCCTTCGTCGAGCGGCAAAAGCGCTTGGTCATTGACGGCGAGGACTTCTACCTCGACCTACTCTTCTACCACCGCCGCCTGCGCCGCTTGGTGGCCATCGAGCTCAAGCTCGGCCGCTTCAAGGCCGCCCACAAAGGCCAGATGGAGCTGTACCTGAAATGGCTCGACAAGCACGAACGCCAAGCCGGCGAGGAGCCGCCCATCGGCCTGATCCTGTGCGCGGAATCGAGCCGCGAACAAGTGGAGCTGCTGCAGATGCACAAGGACGGCATCACCGTGGCCGAGTACTGGACCGAGCTGCCGCCCAAGGCAGAGTTGGAGCGGCAACTGCATGCAGCGCTGGTGGAAGCGCGGGAGCGGCTGGCGCGGCGTGGGGTGTTGCTGGGGGGGGCTGACGATGAGTGAACTCCCCGATAGCTGGTTTCTCGCTCGTGTAGGGGAAATGATTGAACTGAACCCGAAGGTCGATGGAGTTCAAGACCACACCATCGCCGGGTTTGTGCCCATGGCTTTGTTGGGAACCAATTGGTTGAAGCCAGTCCGCTTCGAGTCGCGCCCATGGGCTGTGATCAAAGGGGGCTACACCCGCTTCCGAGATGGAGATGTGCTGCTCGCCAAGATCACGCCTTGTTTCGAGAACGGAAAGGCAGGTGTCGCGGCAGGCTTGCCCAACGGGATCGGCGCCGGCAGCACTGAATATTTTGTTTGCCGACCACGATCTGGCGTTCTCGACCCAAAGTACCTTTACGCGTACTTCAAAACTCATGCGTTCCTGCACGACGGTGCGATGGCCATGACCGGGTCGGTGGGTCACAAGGGGGTGACGAAGGGCTACTTGTCCGACAGTGAGATCCCAGCTTGCACCGATGCCTGAAAGCACCGCATCGCCGACGAACTACGATACCCTGCTCGCCCGCGTCAACGCCTGCAACGACCGCTTCGATGCCATCCCCGCGTTGCTCAAGCGCTTTCGGCAGGCGGTGTTGACAAGTGCCTTGGCAGGCGAGCTGTATGCGGAAGGCGGAGTGCCCGATAGTTTGCCCACCCAAACGTACCGACTCGCAGATGTTGCGACCGTAGGAACGGGATCGACGCCACTGCGCTCGGCCGCGAAGTTCTATGCCCCCTCGGGCACGCCGTGGATAACGAGCGCGGCAACCTCAAACAGCATCATCACAAGGGCAGACGAGTTCGTGACATCAGAGGCCATCGCCGCGCACCGACTGAAGATCTATCCGAAGGGCACGTTGCTGATGGCAATGTATGGCGAAGGAAAGACGAGAGGACAGGTAGCCGAGTTGGGACTCGCGGCGACTATCAACCAAGCCTGCGCCGCGATTAATGTTGATGAGCGCAAGGCTTCAAGGCAATTCATCAAAATGACGCTTCAGGCGAACTACCTTGTCATGCGCGATATGGCCGAGGGCGGCAATCAGCCGAACCTGAATCTCTCGAAGATCAAGGACTTCGAACTGCCGCTGCCAACGCTTCAACAACAAACCGAAATCGTCCGCCGCGTCGAAGCCCTCTTCGCCTTGGCCGACCGCATCGAAGCCCGCTGCATCGCCGCTCGCACCCACGCCCAGCGCTTGGCGCCGCAGTTGCTGGCCAAGGCCTTTCGCGGCGAGCTGGTTCCGCAAGACCCGACCGACGAACCCGCGAGTGCGCTGCTGGCGCGCATCGCCGCCGAGCGGCTGGTCACATCCATCAAGTCGCCTACTGCCCCCAGCGCAACACCAGCGGATCGAGCCGCCGCGCCGTCTCCATCAACCCCGCGCGCACGGCCGGATGCATCGCCGGGAACGGATGGCGCGGCGCTTCGCAGGCGATCACGCCGCCTTCCTTCATCAGCGCCTTGGCGGTCAGGATGCCGCCCTGGCGGTTCTCGTAGTTGATCAGCGGCAGCCAGCGCGTGTACTCGGCGATCGCGTCGTCGCGCCGGCCCGCGGCGTAGGCATCGACGATGCGGCGGATGCCGTCGGGGTAGCCGCCGCCGGTCATCGAGCCGGTCGCGCCGGCATCGAGGTCGGGCAGCAGCGTGATCGCTTCTTCGCCGTCCCACGGGCCTTCGATCGCGTCGCCGCCGAGCGCGATCAGCTCGCGCAGCTTGCTCGCGGCGCCGGCGGTTTCGATCTTGAAGTAGGCGACGTTTTCGATCTCGCTGCGCCATGCGCGCGAGGAAGGCGGCGGACAGCGGCGTGCCGGCCACCGGCGCGTCCTGGATCATGATCGGGATGCGGATCGCGTCCGACAGCCGCGCATAGAACTCGTGGATCGCCGGCTCGCCGACGCGGATCGTCGCGCCGTGGTACGGCGGCATCACCATCACCATCGCGGCGCCCAGGTCCTGCGCGCGCTGGCTGCGCTCGGCGCAGACGCGGGTGCCGAAGTGCGTGGTCGTCACGATCACCGGCACGCGGCCGGCCACGTGTTCGAGGATGGCCTTCGTCAGCACCTCGCGCTCGTCGTCCGAGAGCACGAACTGCTCGGAGAAGTTGGCCAGGATGCACAGGCCGGTGCTGCCCGCGTCGATCATGAAATCGACGCAGCGCTTCTGGCTCGCGCAGGTCGAGTTCGCCGGATTCGGTGAAGGTCGTCGGCACGACCGGAAAGACGCCGCGGTACGGCCGCTTCATTCGATGATCTTGAACTGATCCAGGAACTCGGTCTTCAGCGTCAGCCCGAGCCCGGGCTTCTTGTCGTCGAGCTGCAGGAAACCGTTCTCGGCCACCGGCTCGCCGTCGAAGATGTAGTAGAAAAGTTCGTTGCCGACTTCGACGTCGAACATCGGGAAGTACTCGCTCATCGGCGAGGCCAGCGTGCTCATCGTCAGGTGGTAGTTGTGCATCTGGCCGGCGTGCGGCACCACCGGCACCGAGTAGCCTCGCACAGCGCGTTGATCTTGTGCGCCACCGTGATGCCGCCGACGCGGTTGGTGTCGTACTGCACCACGCTCACCGCCTTGCGTTCGAGCAACTGCTTGAAGCCGTAGAGGCCGAACTCGTGCTCGCCGCCGGAGATCGGCACGATGTTCATCGCGTTCAGTTCGGCATAACCGTCGATGTCGTCGGCGATCACCGGCTCTTCCAGCCAGCGCGGCTGGAACTTGTCCAGCTTGGGCAGCATGCGCTTGGCGTACTCGACGTTCCAGCCCATGTAGCACTCGAGCATCAGGTCGTTGTCGTAGCCGATCACTTCGCGCAGCGCTTCGACGGCCTTCAGGTTCTCCGACACGCCCTTGGTGCCGTGCGCCGGGCCGTAGCCGAAGCGCGATCTTGAACATCGTGAAGCCCTGCTTCGAGTAGGTCTCGGCCTCCTTCTGCATCTCCTTCAGGTCGGTGCGGTACAGCTTGCTGTAGTAGCAGGGGATCTTCTCCTTCGTGCGCCCGCCGAGCAGCTTGAACACCGGCTTGTCGACGCTCTTGCCGAGCATGTCCCAGAGCGCGATGTCCACCGCCGAGATCGCCGCCATGCCCACGCCCTTGCGGCCCCAGGCGTGCGTGGCGCGGATCATGCGCTGGCTCAGGTACTCGTAGTCCCACGGGTCCTGGCCGATCACCAGCGGCGCCAGGTACTGATCGATGATCTCCTTGCTGATGCGCGGCGCCAGCGCCACGTTGCCGTAGCCGACGAGGCCGTTGTCGGTCTCGATCTCGACCACGGTCCAGCCGTGGAAGCGGAAGTCTTCATCGTCTCCTGCTTGCGAGTACAGCAGGTCCATCGCGTTGGAGCAGAAGTTGCCCTGCGGCGGCACGGTCTTGCCCTTCCACTCGAAGACGCGGGCGCGGACGTTGGTGATCTTCATGATGAGTTTCCTGTGAGAGAACTGATCCGTTCGGGCTGAGCTTGTCGAAGCCCTTCGACAAGCTCAGGGCGAACGGTGATTGCGACCCATGCGGGCCGCGATGGCGAACGCATTGGCGGTGGCATCGACATTGGCCTTGCCGAGGCCGGCAATGTCGTAAGCGGTGCCATGCGCCGGCGTGGTGATCGGAATCGGCAACCCGCCCTGCACCGTGACGCCCTGCGAGAAGCCCATCAGCTTGATCGCGATCTGGCCCTGGTCGTGGTACATCGTGACGATCGCGTCGAGCTCGCCGTCGCGCGCGCGCAGGAAGATCGTGTCGGCGGGGAACGGGCCGACGACGGGCATGCCCTGCGCGTTGAGCGCCGCCACCGCGGGCGCGATGACGTCGATCTCCTCGCGCCCGCAGGTGCCGCCGTCGCCGTTGTGCGGGTTGAAGCCCGCCACCGCGACGCGCGGCTGCGCAATGCCGTTGGCCTGCAGCGAGCGGTAGATCAGCGTCGTCGCATCGACGATGCGCTGCTTCTCGATGTACTTCGGCACGTCCCTCAACGGCACATGCGACGAGATGCGCGAGGTCCACAGCCCGCGCAGCGTGTTGAACTCGCAGAAGTAGCCCGTCACGCCGAGGTGCTCGGCGAAGTGGTGCAGTTCGTCCTCGTGCTTCAGGCCGCCCAGCTTCATCGCGAACTTGTTCAGCGGCGCGAAGGTGATCGCATCGACCTCGCCGGCCTTCGCCGCATCCATGCAGCGGTTGAGCACCGCGAGCACCGAAGCGCCGCCGGCGCGCCTGCGCCTGGCCGCGCTGCACCTGCTCCTTTGGCACCGTCTCCACGGCGAGGAAGGCGGCGCGCGACGTGTCGGCGCGCGAGCGCACTTCGGCGAGCGAGCGCACCGCAGGCAATTCATGGGCAGTGCCGGCAATCGCCTGCCCTTCACTCCACAGCCACGGATCGCCGACCAGCACCACGTTGGCGAGTTGCGTCGTCTGCGGCTGCGCGAGCAAGCGCGCGATCAACTCGGCCCGATGCCGGCCGGGTCGCCGAGCGTCAGCGCCACCACGGGTTTGCGTGCGTGTCCATGCTCAATCCAGCTTGATGCCGCGCTTCTTGATCACTTCCGCATAGCGCTTGTTCTCGGCCTCGTGGAAGGCGGCGAACTGCGCCTGCGTCAGCGGCGTGATCTCGGCGCCGATGGCGTCCAGCCGCGTCTTGGTGTCGGGCAGCGCGAGCAGCCTGGCCACCTCGGCCTGCACCCGCTCCTGCACCGGCTTGGGCGTGGCTGCCGGCATGTACAGCCCGTACCAGGCGCTCATCTCGACGCCCTTGACGCCCGCTTCGGCCATCGTCGGCACGTCGGGCAGTTGCGGGCTGCGCTTGGACGACGCCACGGCCAGCGCGCGCACCTTGCCGCTCTTGATGTGCGGCAGCACCGACGCCATCGTGTCGAAGCTCAGTTGCACCTGGCCGGCCATCAGATCCACCAGCGCCGGGCCGCTGCCGCGGTACGGGATGTGGGTGATGAAGGTGCCGGTCGATTCCTTGAACAGCTCGGCGGCGATGTGCTGCGTGCTGCCCGAGCCGCTGGAGGCGAAGTTCAACTGACCCGGCTTCTTCTTCGCCAGCTCGACCAGTTGCGCCACCGTCGTCACGCCGAGATCGTTGTTGACGACGAGCACGTTGGGCACCGCGCCGACGAAGGCCACCGGCACCAGATCCTTGTCGTTGTTGTAGGCGAGCTTCAACAGGTGCGGCGCGATCGCGTGCGCGGTCGAAACGCCCATCACCATCGTGTGGCCGTCGGTGGCCTTGGCCGTCGCGTCTGCCGCCAGCGTGTTCGATGCGCCCGGCTTGTTCTCGACCACCACCGTGGTCTTGAGCGCCGGCCCGAGCTTGTCGGCCACCGCACGCGCCATCGCGTCGGTGCCGCCGCCGGGCGACGAGCCGACGAGGATGCGCAGCGGCTGCGTTGGCCAGGTCTGCCCTGCGCCTGTCGAAGCGGTCTGCGCCTGGGCGCCCAGCGTCGTCAAGGCCAGGGCTGTGGCCCATGCGGCAGCGGCAAGTCGGTGCATTCGTTTGTCTCCTGTTGTAGGGCTCGACCCACAGACTCTAGGCACTCAACCGATGCCCGTAAACTGAAAGTCCTTGATGGTTCGATAACCGGAGGTGATCGTTTGGCCGAGGCCCCTGCGGTCGCGCAACTGCTCAACCGGCTGCGGCTGCGCCAGGTGGCGCTGCTGCTCGAGCTGCAGGCCGCCGGCACGCTGCGCGCAGCCGCGGCACGTCTGGGCATGACGCAGCCGGCCGCCACGAAGATGCTGCACGAGCTGGAGAGTGCGCTCGCCATCGCGCTGTTCGAGCGCCAGGGCCGCGGCCTGAAGCCCACCGCCGCCGGGCGCGCCGTCGCCCTGCACTTTCATGGTTTACGCGGATCGATCGCCGCCCTGTCTCGCGACTTGCAGGCGCTGCGCGAAGGCGGCGGTGGGCGCCTCGCGGTCGGCCACATCATGGCCTCGTCGCCGGTGCTGCTGACGCGCGCGGTGGCGCGGCTGAAGCACGAGCAGCCGCAACTGGCGCTGGCGATCGTCAACGACACCAGCGACCGCCTGCTCGAACGCCTGGACCGCGGCGAGCTCGATGTCGTGATCGGCCGCCTGGTCGAAGGCTATGCGCGCGCCGACTACCAATGCGAAGACCTCGATGCCGAAGCGCTGGCCGTCGTCGTGCGGCCGCAGCATCCACGCGCCAAAGTGCGCCGCCTGACGCTGGCCGACCTGGCCGGCGAGCCGTGGATCCTGCAGCCGCGCGGCAGCCCGATGCGCGAGCTGCTCGAACAGGAGTTCAGGCAACAGCGCATCGACAGCCCGCCGCAGCCGGTGGAGACGGGCTCGATCCTGACGACGCTCGACCTGATTGCCGAGACCGACATGGTGGCCGTGATCCCGGCGTCGGTGGCGGCGCGCCATGGCCGGCACGGCCTGCTCACCGTGCTGCCGCTGCGCCTCGTCGCAGCAGATGGAGCCCTACGGCAGCATCGTGCGCCGCGACCGGCCGCAGAGCGCGGCGGCCGAGCGCCTGCTGGTGCTGCTGCGCGAGGCGGCGGCCGGCGCGTCAGCGCCAGCGCAGCGGCAGCGCCGCCGGGTCGGCGAACAGGCGCCAGCGCTGCGCCGGCACGGCGCGAAACGCTAGCTGGTAGCGCTCGGCGTCGGCGGGCTCGTTGGTGACGTCGCGGATCAGCACCGCCTCGATGCGCAACGGCTGCTCGCGCGCGATCTCGCCATAGACCTCCGGATCGCGCTCGCCCGAATCGCCGACGAGGACGAAGCGCCGCCGCGGGTGGTCGGCCAGCAACTGCGCGATCTCGGCGTGCTTGTGGCGCGACGTCGCCTCGTCGTCGAGCAGGGCAGACGGCCGCAGCGAGAAGCTGCGCAGGTGCAGGCTGCCGTCGGCAAACGCATTGCCGCGCAGGAACGCCACGAGCGGCGGCAGCAATTGCAGCGGCGATCCCGAGACATAGTGAAACGCGGTGTCGGCATTGCTGCGCGCCACGCCCTCGCTCCACGCCGCCATGCCGGGCACGGCGATGAACTCGCGGGCGAAGGTGTTGAGCAGCATCTGGCGGCGCTGCCGCACCTGCGTGTGCTTGATCGTGTCGTCGATGTCGCAGACGACGGAGACACCTTCGTCGCCGATCCACTGCGAGCGGCCGGCAAAGCGGCGCACGCCGGAGACCAGCGTCCAGTCGATCCACCGGCCGGCGCCGGGCTCGCCTTGCAACAGCGGCACGACGGCGCGCACGCGGCCTTGCTCGTCGCTGGCCGGCAGCGCCACGGCGTCGCGGCCCGACAGGTGCACCGAGAGTTCGCGGCCGTCTTTCGCGTCGGCGCCGAACAGCGCTGCGCGCTGCTTGAAGCGCTGCTGGTCTTCGGCGCCGATCTCGTCCAAGTCCAGGCCGAGCGCACGCGCGAGCAGGCGCGTGCGCGTCGTGTTGCGTTCGCGCTCGAAGACCCAGGCCTCGATGCGCGCTTGCAGCGTGCCGTCCGCCGCGCGGTGCACGAGCGTCGGCCACACCGTGGCCTCATCGCCGGCGCGCAGCGGGCGGGCCTTGGCCAACGCCGGTGCGAGCAGGCCGCTCTGGAACAGGCGGCGCGAGATCATGAGCCGAACACCGCGTCGAGAACATGCCGCGCCGCCTGCGGCCGGCCGAGCGCGCGTGCGCGCTCGCGCAGGCGCGCCAAGGTGGCCGGCGCGGCGAGCAACTGCTGCATGCGCCAGGCCAATGCGAGTTCATCCATCGCCAGCCAGGCCGCGCCCTGCTCGAGCAGGTATTGCGCATTGCGCTCCTCCTGGCCGGGGATCGGCGAGATGAGCAGCATCGGCAGGCCGATCGCCAGGCACTCCGACGTGGACAGCCCGCCGGGCTTGGTGATGCACAGGTCGCTGGCGGACATCACGCGCTCGATCGTCTTCGTGAAGCCGAGGGCCGTCAAGCGGCCCGGGTGTTGCTGCGCCAAGGCCTCGTAGCGCGCGAGCAGGTCGGCGTTGCGGCCGGCGATCGCCACCACCTGCAGCTCGCCGGGCAGGCGCAACAACCGCTCGACCATCGCGCCGGCACTGGCCAGGCCGGCGCCGCCGGTCATCACCATCGCCGTCAGGCGATCGGGTTGCAGGCCGAGTTCACGCGCGCACTCATCGCGTGGGGCGCGCGACGCGAACGCCGGCATCACCGGGATGCCGCTGACCTCGATGCGCACCGCCGGCAAGGCCTCGCGCAAGCGAAACGCGATCTCGTCGCTGGCCACGCAGTAGCCGGCCACGCCCGGCTGCACCCACAGCCGGTGCAGATCGAAGTCCGTGACCTGCACCCACAACGGCGGCAGCGGCTTGCCGCGCAACGTCGCCCGCGACAACAGCTCGGCGGGCAGGAAGTGCGTGCAGATCACCGCGTCGGGCTGCGCCTGCTGCAACGCCGCGCCGAGCTCGCGCGTGCTGACGCGCTCGACGGCGCGCCGCAGCTTGTGCTCCCAGGCGTCGGCCGGCGTGCGGTCGCTCTTCTGGTACAGGTGTGCCCACAGATTGGGGTGGCGCTCGACGAGGTCGAGGTACCACTCGCCGTAGGCTTTGCGAAACCACGCCGGCACGAGCGTCAGCACGTCGAGGTGCGTGACCTCGATGCCGCCACGCGCGCGCGCCGCCGCTTCGATGGCCTGCGCCGCGCGCACATGGCCGGCGCCGGCAGAAACGCTGAGCAGCAAGAGGCGCTTCATGCCGTGTTTCTCCAAAGGCCGTTGCAGGCTCGCCAGCAGGGCGCCGAGCGCGAGCGCGCGCGGCGCTGAACGTCAGGCCGCGCAGCAGACCGCCGGCACCGTCGGCGACCAGGCCGACCAACGTCGGGCCGACGATCTGGCCCGCCGCAAAAACGATCGTGAACGCCGCGATGCCCGCCGGCCACGCGGCGGCCGGCAGGTTGTGACGCACGAGCGCCGTCGTCGCCGCCACCACCTGCAAGAACACCGCGCCGAACAACAGGCCCGAGGCCAACGCCGCCGGCACCGACGGCGACAGCACCGGCAGCAACGTGGCGACGACGAGCAGCGCGTTCGACAGCGCCAACACGCCGCCGCCGCGCCAGCGCTGCAACAGGCCGGCCCACAACCACGACGAGGCGATCACCGCCACGCCGAGCAGGCCGTAGAACAGCGTCACCGTGCCGGCACTGAGCCCCTGCTCGCGCAACAGCGTGACGATGAAGGTCATGTAGCCGATGTAGCCGAGGCCGAAGCACAGGTAGCCGGCGAGCGCAAAGCCGAGCGGCCGCCAGGCCAAGCCTGCGCTGACGGCGCGCACCGACGGTGGCGCGTGCAACGTGCGCGTGCCCACGGCCGTGATCGCGGTCGCCAGCGCGGCAGCCGCGGCCAGGACGAGCCAGGCCAGCGGCCAGCGCGGCGCGGCGGCCTCGACCAGCGGCGGCACCACCAGCGCCGCGAACAAGATGCCGGCGCCGGTGCCGCCGTAGTACAGGCCGAGCACGCTGCCCGCCGTGATCGCGCCCCCGCCGCCGCTGGCCAGGCGCGCGGCCAGCAGGCCGCCGCCGACGAAGCTGGCGGCGCTGGCCACACCGAGCGCGAAGCGCAGCGCATAGAACCCGGCATCGCTGCGCAGCAGCGCATGCAGCGCCAGCAGCAACGCCGCGGCAGCGCCGCCGATGAGCATGACGCGGCGCGCATCGTGGCGGGCCAGCCAGCGCGGCGCCAGCAGCGCACCGAGCAGGTAGCCGCCGGCGTTGACGGTGTTCATCGCGCCGGCGGTCGTGTAGTTCCAGGCCAGATCGGCGCGCATCGGCGGCAACAGCAGCGCGTAGGAAAAGCGCGCCAGGCCGAGCGAGACGGCGGCCGCGAGGGCCAGCGACAGCGCCGTGCGCAACGGCGAACTCATGCCGACCCGGCCCGGGCGTCAATGACGCGCGCAGCGACTTCGGCAAAGCCGGCGCCGCGCTCGCCCTCGGTGATGAACGCCGGCCAGGTGGTGAGCTGCGCGGCGAAGCGGCGCAGGTTGGCCACGCCGACCGAGAGCGCGAAGTGGCCGAACATGAGCTGGTCGTTGGTCGAGTCGCCGACATAGACCCAGCGCTCGGCGTCGAGCGCGCGGCCGAACAGGCGCTGGCTCATCCAGCGCGCGCCGGAGAGTTTGTCGTGGTCGCCGAACCAGCCGTTGACGTGGATCGAGCTCACCGTTGCCGTCATGCCTTCTTCGCGCATCAGCGCGACGACGCGCTCGACGGTCGCCTCGTCCAACTGCGCGAACTCGCTGTGATCGACGGCGATGTCGGTGACCCGGCCGCCACTGTCGCGGGCCAGCGTCGTGCCGGGCACTTGTTCGAGCACGCGCGCTGCAACCTCGCGCAGCCGCAGCGCATTGCGCCTGCGCGTGAGCTCGTCTTGCGCGTATTCGGTGACCACGCGGCTGCCATCGCGAATCAGCGCCACCGCGCCGTTCTCCGGCACGATGGCAGCGATCGGCCAGGCGCGCGCGAACGCTTCGCTCCAACCCCGCGGCCGACCGGTGATCGCCACCACCGGCACGCCGTGAGCCTGCAGGGCGAGCAAGGCGCCCTGCGCGACGGGCTCGATCGCACCGTCCTTCGTCAGCGTGTCGTCGATGTCGGTGAAGACGCCAAGCACGGCGGACCAGGCGGCGCGCGGCGACGACGACAAAGGTTGGGGCCGCGAGCTCATGTCGCGCCAGTGTGTCATGCGCAGGACGATGCGCAACTTGCACACCCGAGCGCGTTGCGCGCATCATCGGCCGATGCACTGTGCGCGCGCGACGGGCCTGGACCGCAGCGGTCCCCCCAGTCGATCGGATCAGATATGACTGGCAATGGTTTCAGCCGCGCGGCTGCGTCGCCGCCGCTTCAAACGGCCGCGCCGCGCAGTGCATCGTGGCGGCCGTTGTTGCCCTGGCTCGGCGCCGCCGCCGCGTTGATCCTCGCGCTGGCCACGCTCGCCGTCTGGCTGGCACGCGAGCGCCAGATCGGCGTCGAGTCGGTGCGGCTGGAGGCGGTGGCGGCGCTGCGTGCACAGCAGGTGTCGGGCTGGTTGGACGAACGCCGGGCGCAGTTGCAGTTCCTCGCCCGCACGCCGCTGTGGCCCGAGCTGTTGCTGCGCTGGCAAGACCAGGGTGACGACGCGGCCCGCGAGCGCCTGTTGGAGCGCACGCGCGATTACGCCAAAGGCTATCGCTACAGCGCGGTCTCGCTGATCGACGCCGCGGGCCACGTGCTGGCGCTGACCGAGGCCACGCCGCCCGTGCTGACGGAGCCGACCCGCGACGCCGTGCGCCGCGCCGTCGCCAGCGGCCAGCCGGCGATGTCCGAGCTCTACCGCCAGGCCGGCGACGCGCCCGAGCTGCGGCTGGACTTCGTCGTGCCGATGGCCGCGCCGACCGTGCGCGGCGCGGCGTCGCGCTGGCTGGTCGTGGTGCGGCTCGATCCGCGGCTGGACCTGCTGCCGATGCTCGACGCCTGGCCCGACTCGCGCGCGCCGGTGGTGACACAGCTCGTGCAACGCAGCGGCGACATGCTGCTCGGACCGAACGCACAAAACCCGGTGCCGCTGTCGCGACCCGGCCTGCTCGCCGGCCAGGTGGTGCGCGGCGAACTGCCGCCGGGCGTGGCGCACTTCGCCGACGACTTCGCCGGCCGCGCCGTGTTCGGCGTCGTGCGTCCGGTGCAGGGCACGCCGTGGTGGCTGGTGTCGCGGGTGCAGCGCGACGACGTGATGGC
The DNA here is from genome assembly GCA_963816315.1 of uncultured beta proteobacterium. Lineage (GTDB taxonomy): Bacteria > Pseudomonadota > Gammaproteobacteria > Burkholderiales > Burkholderiaceae_C > CADEEN01. The sequence continues at coordinate 71,378 of CAWFJZ010000025.1, read as the reverse complement.
GCCGGTCTGGGACAGCGCGCGCTGGGCGGCGCTGCTGGCGCTCGTCGGCCTGGCAGCCACGGCCGGCGGCGCCAACATGCTGCGTCAGCGTCAGACGCTGCGCCGCGTGCGCAGCGAGCGCGACCAGCAGGCGCAGCGCGTGCGTGCGCTGTCGCTGGTCGAAGCGCTGGCCAACAGCTCGCCCGACGCCATCTCGGCCAAGGATCCGGACGGCCGCTACATCATCTTCAACCCGGCCGCGTGCCGCCTCACCGGCCGCGCGGCGGCCGACGTGATCGGGCGGCGCGACAGCGAGTTGTTCGACGCCGCCAGCGCCGCGTTGTTCGCGTCGCACCAGGCGCAGGCGCAGGCCCTCGGCCGCGCGATGCAGTTCGAGGAGCACCTCGGCGGGCCGCAGGGCGAGCGCGCGCTGCAGGTGGTGCGCGGCCCGCTGCCCTATGAGGCCGGGCCGGGCGTCGGCTCGTTTGCCGTGGCGCGCGACGTCACCGAAACGCGCCGCATCGAAGTCGAGCTCGAGCAGCACCGCCGGCGCATCGACGACCTGGTGCAGGTGCGCAGCACGGTCGGCACGGCTGATGCGGTGAGCGCGCTGATCACGCGCCGCGCGCCGGGCCGCGTCGCGTACTGGGACGCGCAGATGCGCTGCCGCTACGTCAACGACGTCTATTGCCAATGGTTCGGCCTGCGGCGCGAGGACCTGATCGGCCGCTCGATCGACGAGATCTTCGACGCCGACTTCGTTGCCGAACGCGCCGACCGCGTGCGCCGCGCGCTGGCCGGCGAGCCGCAGCAGTTCGAGCGCGAAGAGACCAGCGCCGACGGCCGCCGCGCCACGACCTGGGTGCACTACATCCCCGACAGCGCCGCGGGCGAGGTGCGCGGCCTGTTCGTGCTGACGACCGACGTCACGCCGATGAAGCGCGCGCAGCGGCGCCAGCGCGAAGTCATCGCCGAGCTGGCGGCGGCGCGCCAGGCGGCCGAATCGGCCAACGTCGCCAAGAGCGTTTTTCTGGCCAACATGAGCCACGAGATCCGCACGCCGCTGTCGGCCATCCTCGGTCTGACGCATCTGCTGCAAAGCGAGCAGCCGAGCGGGGCGCAGAGCTTGCGGCTGTCCGGCATCGACGATGCGGCGTCGCACCTGCTGCAGGTGGTGGACGACATCCTCGACCTGACGAAGATCGAGGCCGGGCGGGTCGTCATCGAGAACATACTGTTCTCGCTCGACGCGCTGTTGCAACGCAGCGTCTCGATGGTGGCGCCGAAAGCGCGGGCGCGCGGCCTCGAACTGGTGATCGCCCGCGAGCCGGCGCCCGACGCGCTGCGCGGCGACCCGACGCGGCTGTCGCAGGCCATCGTCAACCTGCTCAGCAATGCCGTCAAGTTCACCCCCGCCGGGCACGTGACGCTGCACTGCCGGCCGCTGTCGCTGCAAGCCGAGCGCGTGCAGTTGCGCTTCGAGGTCGAGGACAGCGGCGTCGGCATCGAGAGCGACAAGCAGCCGCTGCTGTTCCAGGCCTTCAGTCAGGCCGACAGCTCGACCTCGCGGCGATTCGGCGGCACCGGCCTGGGCCTGGCGATCACGCGCCGCCTGGCCGGCCTGATGGGCGGCGAGGTCGGCCTGGCCAGCGAGCTCGGGCGCGGCAGCCGCTTCTGGTTCAGCGCCTGGCTGGATGTCGAGGCGCCGGCTGTGGTGCCGTCGCTGCACCCGGCGCTCGGCGCTCGCAGCATCGTCTTGCTGGCGCCGCGGCCGGCCACCGCTGCGGCGCTCGAACACACGCTGCGCGCACTCGGCATGCCGTGCCGCCGCGCGGCCACGGCCGACGACGCCGGCCGTCTGGTCGCCGAGCAGCGGCCGGACGTGCTGCTGGTGGATCCCGCCGGCAGCGGCACCGAGGCGCTGCACGCGCTGTCGGCGCGCTGGCCCGGCCTGCCGACGGTGTGGCTGCTCGACGACCCCGGCGCTCGGCCGGCAGCCGACATGCCGCCGGCCTGGTTGGCGCTGCCGACGCCGGTGACGGCCAGTGCGCTCACCGCCGAGCTCGAAGCGGTGCTCGGTCTGGCGCCGCGCGCTGCCCCGGCAGCGCGGGCCGCGGTGACCACTGCGGCCGAGTTGCGCGCGCGGCACGCCGGCGCGCGCATCCTGCTGGCCGAAGACAACGCGGTCAACGCCGAGGTCAGTGTGGCGCTGCTGTCCGCCGCCGGGCTCGTCGTCGATGCGGTGGCAAACGGCAGGCTGGCCGTCGAGCGCGTGCGCAGCGGTGGCTACGACCTGGTGCTGATGGACATGCAGATGCCGGAGATGGACGGCCTGGCCGCCACGCGCGCCATCCGCGCACTGCCGCAGGCGCCCTCGCTGCCGATCGTGGCGATGACGGCCAACGCGTTCGGCGAAGACCGCGCAGCCTGCCTGGCCGCGGGCATGAACGACTTTCTGTCCAAGCCCGTCGAAACCGCGCGCCTGTATGCGATGTTGCAGCAGTGGCTGCCGCGGCGCAGCAACGCCCTCACCCCCGGCTGACGGCTTCGCCGCTACAATCGCGGCCATTCCGAGGAGCGTTGCAACCCCATCCCGCAGTGGATTTGGGCCAGGCTCGGAACCTTCATGCAACAGCGCTCACCTGCTCGACCGTCGTCGAAGGTGAGGCAGATCACATCGACGAGCGTTCGCGCAGGGTCTTCAACGATTGGAGCCCGAAAGATGAATGCCGTTTTGAAACCCAGCTCTTCAGACCACCATGTAGCCGACCTGTCGCTCGCCGACTGGGGCCGCAAGGAAATCAAGATCGCCGAGACCGAGATGCCCGGTCTGATGGCGATCCGCACCGAGTACGCGAAGTCGCAGCCTTTGAAGGGCGCGCGCATCACCGGCTCGCTGCACATGACGATCCAGACCGCCGTGCTCGTCGAGACGCTGCAAGCGCTCGGCGCGCAAGTGCGTTGGGCGTCGTGCAACATTTTCTCGACGCAAGACCATGCCGCCGCCGCGCTGGCCGTCGCCGGCACGCCGGTGTTCGCCTACAAGGGCGAAACGCTCGCCGACTACTGGGACTACACGCACCGCATCTTCGAGTTCGCCGGCAAGGGTGCCAAGGGCGAAGGCCCGAACATGATCCTCGACGACGGCGGCGACGCGACGCTGCTGATGCACCTGGGCAAGCGCGCCGAGAAAGACTTGTCGCTGCTCGACAAGCCGACGAGCGAAGAAGAAACATGTCTCTACGCCGCGATCCGCGCCAAGCTGGCGGTGGACGCCACCTGGTACTCGCGCAAGAGCGCCGAGATCATCGGCGTGACCGAAGAGACGACGACCGGCGTGCACCGTCTGAAGGAAATGAGCGTCAAGGGCACGCTGATGTTCCGCGCCATCAACGTCAACGACAGCGTGACGAAGAGCAAGTTCGACAACCTCTATGGCTGCCGCGAATCGCTGGTCGATTCGATCAAGCGCGCCACCGACGTCATGATCGCCGGCAAGGTGGCCGTCGTGGCCGGTTATGGCGACGTGGGCAAGGGCTCGGCGCAGGCGCTGCGTGCTCTCTCCGCCCAAGTCTGGGTGACCGAGATCGACCCGATCAACGCGCTGCAAGCGGCGATGGAAGGCTACAAGGTCGTGACGATGGAGTACGCCGCCGACAAGGCCGACATCTTCGTCAGCGCCACCGGCAACAAGAACGTCATTCGCTACGAGCACATGGCGGCGATGAAGGACGAAGCCATCGTCTGCAACATCGGCCACTTCGACAACGAGATCGACGTCGCCGCGCTCGAAAAATGCAAGTGGGACGAGATCAAGCCGCAGGTCGATCACGTGGTCTTCCCCGACGGCAAGAAGATCATCCTGCTGGCCAAAGGGCGGTTCGTGAACCTCGGCTGCGCCACGGGGCATCCGAGCTTCGTCATGTCGTCGTCGTTCGCCAACCAGACGATCGCGCAGATCGAGTTGTTCGCGCACAGCGATTCGTACGACGTGGGCAAGGTCTATGTGCTGCCGAAGCACCTCGACGAAAAGGTCGCGCGCCTGCACCTGAAGAAGGTCGGCGCGATGCTGACCGAGTTGTCGGATGACCAAGCGGCCTACATCGGCGTGCCCAAGCAAGGCCCATACAAGGCCGACACGTACCGGTACTGACCGTACCCACCGTTCGGGCTGAGCTTGGTCGTTGCCCTTCGACAAGCTCAGGGCGAACGGTTTCACCCATGCGAGCAGACCAACTCATCGTCCAACGCGGCCTGGCACCCACTCGATCGGCCGCACAAAGGCTGATCGAGCACGGCGCCGTGCGCTGGCTCGGGCCCAAGGGCTGGGCGTTGCCCGCAGAAGGCCGGCGAAGACCTGCCCGAAGGCTGCGAGCTCGAAGTCACCGACGACGCCGAGCTGCGTTGGGTCTCGCGCGCCGGGCTGAAGCTCGACGCGGCGCTCACGCGATTGCGCGATCGAAGTGTCAGGCAAGCACTGCCTCGATGTCGGCCAGAGCACGGGCGGCTTCACCGAGGTGCTGCTCTCGCGCGGCGCGGCGTCGGTCGTCGGCATCGATGTCGGCCACGGCCAGTTGCATGCCAAGTTGCGCGACGACCCGCGCGTGACGGCGCTCGAAGGCGTCAACGCGCGCCACCTCGAGGCCGCGCAACTGCCGCGCGCCAGCTTCGATCTGGTGGTCGCCGACCTGTCGTTCATCTCGCTGACGCTGGTGCTCGACGCGCTGCTGCCGCTGGCCGCGCGCGATCTGCTGCTGCTGGCCAAACCGCAGTTCGAGCTGCAGCCCGGCGACATCGGCAAGCATGGCCTGGTCAACGACCCGGTCGCGCATGGCCACGTCAAGGCGCGCATGCACGGCCGCTTGCGTCAAGCGCGGCCTGGTGCTGCGCGACTATTTCGAAAGCACGGTGGCCGGCGGCGACGGCAACCGCGAACACTTTGTCTGGGCCCAGAAACCATGAGCATCCCCCGCGTTCCGATCAGCTTCGAGTTCTTCCCACCCAACACCCCCATCGGCGACGAAAAACTGATCTCGCAAGTCGTGCCCGACCTCGCCGCGTTGAAGCCGCAGTACTTCAGCGTCACCTACGGCGCCGGCGGCTCGACGCGCGACAAGACCTTGAAGACGGTGCAGGCCATCGCCGCTGCGGGCCACGAGGCGGCGCCGCACCTGTCGTGCGTCGGCTCGACGCGCGACAACATCGCCGAGACCCTGTCCACCTACCGCGAGCAGAACATCCATCGCATCGTCGCGCTGCGCGGCGACTTGCCGAGCGGCACGGCAACGGCCGGCGAATTCCGCTACGCCGCCGACCTCGTGCGCTTCATCCGCGAATCGCAAGGCGCCGACTGGCAGATCGAAGTCGCCGCCTACCCCGAGTACCACCCGGCGCAGCGCTATGCCGCGAAGGACTTGCAGCACTACGCCGACAAGGTCAAAGCCGGCGCGAGCGGCGCGATCACGCAGTTCTTCTTCAACCCGGACGCGTACTTCCACTTCGTCCATGCCACGAAGAAGCTCGGCGCCGAAGTGCCGGTGACGGCCGGCATCATGCCCTTCCACAACTACGCCCGCATCGCCCAGTTCGCGCAGCGCGACGGCATCGACATCCCGCGCTGGGTGGCGATGAAGATGGAAGGCTATGTCGATGACGCCGCGTCGATCCGCGCCTTCGGCCTCGATGTGATCACGTCGCTGTGCGAAAAGCTGATCGCCGGCGGCGCGCCGGGCATTCACTTCTACACGCTCAACCAGTCGGCGTTGGCGGTCGAGCTGTGCCGGCGCCTGCGCCTGGGTTGAACCTGGCTCGCCGGCAGCGCGGGCGTCAGAGCAGCGCGCCGCTGGCGCTCGTCTGCAGCAGTCCGCGCGTCGAGTCCCAACCGGCCGCACGCAGCGCGCCGCGGCCCTGCGCCGCCTGGGCCAGATAGCGCTGCAGACGCTCCACCGGCAGCGGCTTGCAGAACAGGAAGCCCTGCAGCTCGTGGCAGTGGGCGCTGGTGAAAAACGCCGCCTGGGCTTCGGTTTCCACGCCTTCGGCGACGACCGTGATGTCCAGCGCCTTGGCCAGCTCGATGATGGCCACGACGACCGCGCGATCGCGCTCGTTGCTGGCGATGTGCGTGACGAAGCTGCGGTCGATCTTCAGATAGTCCACCGCAAAGTGCCGCAGGTAGTTGAGCGACGAATAGCCGGTGCCGAAGTCATCGATCGAGATTCGCAGCCCCAGCGCCTTCAACGCCTTGATCGTGGCGCTAGCCTGTTCGGCGTTGGCGATCAGCAGCGACTCCGTCAGCTCGAGCTCGATCTGCTCCGGCGGAGCCCCGGTCTCGCGCAGCACGCGCTGCACCATCGCCACGAAGCTGGCGCACTGGAACTGCAGCGACGACACGTTGACCGATACCCGCAGCGGCGCCATGCCCTGGTCGCGCCAGCGGCAGACCTGCGCGCAGGCGCTGCGCAGCACCCATTCGCCGACGATGGTCATCATGCCGGTGTCTTCGAGCACGCCGATGAACTCGCCGGGCGGCACAACGCCGCGCGACGGGCTGATCCAGCGCAGCAAGGCCTCGAGCGCGACGACGCCCTGGGTGGCGGCGTCGAGCCTGGGTTGGTAGTAGAGCGTGAACTCGCCGTCGCGAAAGGCTTTCTTCAGCGCCACTTCGAGGTTCAGGCGCTGCGAGGCGCGCTGGTTCATCTCGCTGCGGTAGAAGGCATGCGAACCACGGCCGTTCTGCTTGGCGCTGTACATCGCCGCGTCGGCGTTCTTCAGCAGGGCCTCGGCGCTTTCGCCGTCGCCGGGATACACGGCGATGCCGATCGTGGCGCCGACCGTCAGTTCGTGCTCATAGACCGACACCGGGCTGATCACCGCCTGCTGGATGCGCCGAGCGACGAAGGCCGCGTCTTCGGGCGATGCAACGCGCGGCAGGATGATCGTGAACTCGTCGCCGCCCATGCGAAACAGCAGATCGCTCTCGCGCAGGCAGGCCTGGATGCGCCCCGAGATCTGCTGCAGCAGCACATCGCCGGCCTGGTGGCCGAGGCTGTCGTTGACGATCTTGAAGCGGTCGAGGTCGATGAACATCAGGGCACTGATGTGCTTGTGGCGCGAGGCCAGCGACAGAGTCTCGCCGAGCCGCTCCGAAAAGTAAGCCCGGTTCGGCAGACCGGTGAGCATGTCGTGATAGGCCTGATGGCGGACCTGCTCCTCCTTGGCGGCACGCTCCTGCTCCTGGCGCGCGATGACGCGGTCGGCCTTGCGCACGACGAGGAATAGGAACACGTACAACGTCGACAGCAATGTCAGCACGATGACCGCCACCTGCCACTGGGCGCGTGTTTGCGTGCGCAGCAGGTCGGTGACATCCGAATAGACCTCGAAGACGCCCTCGACCGGCGCGTCCGGCGCGGCGCGAACCGGCACGTAGGAGGTGATCAGGTTGCGGTTGCTGATCACGCCTTCGAAGGCATCGAACTTTTCGCGGAAGGTGATGTTGCTGGCCACTGTGCCGGCTCGGGCATCGCGAAAGCCGGCGTTGCTGCTCTTGTCTTCACCGATCTGCTTGTCGTCGGTGGAGAACACGGTCGTGCCGGCGAGGTTGTAGATCTTGATCTTGGCCACCTGCAGCCCGCTCATCTTGGCGGAGACCTCGGCGCGCAGCAGCGCCATCGCCGGGTCCGCCATCAAGGCATCGCGCGAGCGGCCGGGCGAGTCGAGCACGAAGCCGCGGTAGCGGTTCCAGACCGAGTTGGCGAACGCGCGCGTCAGGTCGGCATTGGCGCGGCTTTCATGCTCGATCAGATGGCGCACCGTGAGTTCACGGTAGGTCCAGAACAAGCAGGCCGTCACGACGACGATACCGATCAGGCTGGTCAGCGAAAAGAACCGGATCAGCCGGAACGGGCGCACGCCCTGCGGCAGTGGCCTGTCCGCAACGCGAGCTGTCAGCATCTGGGCCTCTGGGATGGACGTTGTGCCGTTGTCGGCGCGGCGCTCCAGGAGCTTGAGCCCGCCAGCCACGGCGCTGGCTCGGGCGTGATGCTTGCAACGAAAGTCGAGCCGCCCGGATGAGATCAGGCGCCGCGACGCTCCGCTCCATGGGGTGGGTTCAGGAATCGCGCTGCCACGCCAGCCCGTCCTCCGTCAGCACCGCATCCAGCGGCACGTCATGCGGTTCAGCTTCGAGCCACGGAATGAAGCCATGCGCATAGCCGACGCCGACCGTGTACGGCCGCGGATCGAGCGTGGCCAACGTGCGGTCGTAAAAGCCGCCGCCGTAGCCGAGGCGCAAGCCGCCGGGGCCGAAACCGACGCACGGCACCAGCAGCAACTGCGGCGCAAAGCGGTCGGTGTCTTTCGGCTTCGGGATGCCATAGGCGTCTTCTTCCATCGGGCAGCCGGGATACCAGCGGTGAAAGCGAAGTTGCCGGGTCTGGCGGTCCATCACCGGCAGGCCGATGATGCGGTGGCGGCCTCTCACGTCCTCGCCCTCGGTCCAGCGGAAAAGCGCCGGCAGCGCGTCGAATTCGCCCTTGATCGGCCAGTAGGCGCCGATCGCAGTTTCATCGCGGTTGACGAGCCAGACGCGCAGCACCTCCTGCAAATGCATCGCCCGCTGGTGGCGGTCGATCATCGACAGGCGCTCGGCCTGCAACTGGCGGCGCAGCAACTTCTTGTCGCGCGGCGGGTCGAGTGAGAAGTCCATCGGCATGCGGCAAGGATAATTCACCGTGACCCAGGCTCTCGTCGATCACTGCCTCGAACTGCTCGCGCCGCTCGGCGCGGTGCGCGCCAAGCGCATGTTCGGCGGCCACGGCTTGTATGTGGACGAACTGTTCATCGCCCTCATCGCCTTCGAGCGGCTGTACCTGAAAGTCGATGCGACAACGCAGCCGGCGTTTGAGTCCGCCGGCTGCGAGACATTCAGCTACGCAAAGGACCCCGCGGGCAAAGGCAAGCCGATCTCGATGAGCTACTGGACCGTGCCCGCCGAAGCGATGGAGTCGCCGGCCTTGATGCAGCCCTGGGCGCGGCAGGCCATCGAAGCGGCGCTGCGCGCCAGAGCCGCCAAAGCCTCGGCCGCGCCGCGCAAGACACGCGCCGTGGCACCAAAGGCCAAGCCCGCTGCGTCGCGCAGCAGGCGGTAGCGCCGCGCCGGTTGCATCGGCGCCCAGTCCCACAACACCGGTTGGCTGGCATCCCACGCGCCGACGCTGACGCGGTCGCCGCGCGCCAGCGCCAGGCGTTGCCCGGCGCCGAGCACGTAGTCGTTCAGGTCGCCGTCACGCGTCGCCCAGACGCTGCCCGCGCGGGGCAGCAGCCAGGACGGTTCGGTGACCAGCAGGTGTTGCACTTCTTGCATGGATAGACGGTTCATGACGGGGCTCCTGTGTTCTTCATCGGCAGAGTGAAGCATCGTCGATGAAGGGTCACAAGGCCAATCAGTTCGGCTGCCGCCACTGATACCATCCGCGCATGAATCGGCAACCCCACCGCGCCCTCGCCGTGGGCCCCTTGAGGGCCTTCGAGGCGGTGGCGCGGCGGCTGAATTTTTCGGCGGCAGCCGAGGAGCTGTACCTGACGCAGCCGGCGATCAGCCGCCAGATCAAATCGCTCGAGGACGAACTCGGCGCGCCGCTGTTCGTGCGCGGCACGCGCAAGGTCGAGCTCACCGGCGCCGGGGTGCAGCTGCTGCGCGGCGTGCTGCCGCTGTTGCAGCGCCTGGACACCACGGTGCGCCAGATCCGCAGCGCGCGCGGGCGGCGGCATGTCAGCGTCGCCACCTTTGCTTCGTTCGCCTCGCTGTGGCTGCTGCCGCGGCTGCGCCAGTTCGAAGCCGCACACCCGGACATCGACATCCGCATCTCGGCGACCGACGCCATGGTCGATTTCGACGACCCCGAAATCGACCTCTTGTTGCGCTACTGCCTGCCGGCCGATGCGCCGGAAGGTGCGCAATTGCTGTTCGGCGAAGTCATCACGCCGGTGGTGAGCTGCGCGTTTGCCAACCAGGCCCGGCAGGGCCACGCGCCGCGCATGGCGCAGCCCAAAGACCTGGCCGCGCACACGCTGCTCGAAGAAGACGAGCGCCTGCCGAGCAGCGAGTACCTGAGCTGGCGGCGCTGGCTGCGCGACAACGGCGTGGCCAAGCTCGAACCGGCGCGCTGGCTGTACCTGAACTTCACCTACCAGCAGATCCAGGCCGCGTTGGCCGGCGGCGGCGCCGCGCTCGGCCGCATCGCGATGATCGGCGACAGCCTCGCACGCGGTGATTTGGTCGAGCCCTTCGGCGCCGAGCGGCGCATGGTCTCGCCATTCGCCTACTGGCTGATCGATCTGGCGCAGCAGCGCGGCGAACGCAGCGTGCGCCCCGAGGTCAGCGCGTTTGCGCAGTGGCTGGCCGAACAAGCCGCGGTGACGCGCCAACAAATGGACGGCACCGTCAACGCGACGCTGTCATAGAAGGTTGTTGCTATTGGCCCGTCACCGGACAATCCGACCTGCGTTACAACCACGACATGCCGCGCGGCTCCTCGCGACGGCGCCGTCACCGACCCGCCGAACCATGCGCTCACGCCGACCCTCCACTGCCGCCGCGCTGATGCTGGCCCTGGGCTTGTCCGGCGCGGCGCCGGCGCAGGTCGGCAACAGCCGTGCCGACAAGCCGGAAGGTGCCGCCGCCGCCGAGCCGACCGAAGTGCTCGGCAGCGTCAACGCCGTCCAGAACACCGACTTTGCCGTCGATGCGCGCGATGCGCTGCGCCGCCGCGACGGCGTGCGCCTGCTCGCGCTGCGCGACCTCGCGGCCACGCAGCGCCATCCGCTGGCGCAGTGGATCGACTACTGGGAGATCTTCAACCGCCTGAACACCGCGCAGCAAGGCGAGCTCGACGCGTTCTACGCGCGCTGGCCCGCGACCTACGTCGAAGACCGGCTGCGCAACGACTGGCTGCTGGAGCTCGGCAAGCGCCGCGACTGGGCCAACTTTGCGCGCGAGTTCCCGCGCTTTCGCATGAACGACGACCGCGAGGTCACGTGCTATGCGCTGCTGGTCGAGCAGCAGAACGCGCCGCATGGCGGCAAGGCCAATGCGGGACTGAAGGCGCGGGCCTTCGAAGCCTGGGTCGCGCAGCGCGATCTCGACGACGGCTGCAACCTGATGGCCGCAGCGCTGCACGAGGCCAAGGTCTTCAACAACGACGACGCCTGGCAACGCGCGCGCCTGGCCGCAGAAGCCGGACGCCTGCGCGTCGTGCGCGCGGCGGCCGCGCTGGCCGCGCCGACGCTGCAAACGCAAGTCGCCAACGCCATCGACAAACCGGCGCTGTTCCTCAACGCCGGCGCGACGACGACGCACCGCGCGCAAGCCGAGATGACGACGCTGGCGCTGATCCGCGTGGCCGCCAACGAGCCCGACGTGGCCGCCGCGGCGCTCAGCGAAAAATGGCAGCAGCGCCTGCCCCGCGACCTGTCAGCGTGGGCCTGGTCGCAAGCTGGCCGCAGCGCGGCGCAGCGGCTCGCAGCCAACGCTTCGGAGCTGTACCGCAATGCCTGGGCCGAGGCCGGGCGCGCCAGCATCACGCAGGCGCCGGCCTGGAGCGACGACACGTTTGCCTGGGCTGCGCGCGCCGCGCTGCGCAGCGGCAACGGCGCCGAGCGTTGGCCGACGGTGCAGCGCACGATCGACCACCTGAGCGAAGCCGAGCAGCGCGATCCCGCCTGGCGCTACTGGAGCGCGCGCGCGCAGCGCGAAACCGCGGCGTCTGGCGCGGCAGGCGAGAAGCAGCGCTCGCAGGCGCTGGCCACATTGCGCCAGTTGAGCGGCGAGCTGCACTTCTACGGCAAGCTGGCCAGCGAAGACCTCGGCCAGCCGTTTGCGGTGCCGCCGCGCCCGCTGCCGCTGACGCCGGAAGAAAAAACGATGGCGCGCGACAACGCCGGCCTGGCGCGCGCGCTGCGGCTGATCGAACTCGGCCTGCGCGGCGAAGGCGTGCGCGAGTGGAACTACAGCCTGCGCGGCATGACCGACCGCCGCCTGCTCGCCGCCGCCGATCTGGCGTGCGAGAAAGAAGTCTGGGACCGCTGCATCAACACCAGCGAACGCACGCGAAACGAGATCGACCTCGATCAACGTTTCCCGATGCCGTTTCGCGACGAGCTGGTGGCGCAGGCCAGGAGCATCGGCCTCGACCCGGCGTATGTGTACGGACTGATCCGCCAGGAATCGCGCTTCGTGATCGACGCGCGCTCGTCGGTCGGCGCATCGGGGCTGATGCAGGTCATGCCGGCCACCGCACGCTGGACGGCCAAGAAGATCGGCCTGCCGTTTTCCGACCAGCAGATCGCCGATCGCGACACCAACCTGAAGATCGGCACCGCGTATTTGAAGCTCGTGCTCGATGACTTCGACGGCTCGCAAGCGATGGCCGCTGCCGCCTACAACGCCGGCCCGAGCCGGCCGCGGCGCTGGCGCGAAGGCGCGACCTTGGAGCCGGCGATCTGGGCCGAGAACATTCCGTTTGCCGAGACGCGCGACTATGTGAAGAAGGTGCTGTCGAACGCCACGGTGTATGCGTCGCTGCTGGCGGGCAAGAAGCAATCGGCGGCGGCGTTGCCGGCGCCTGCGGTGTTGCCTTCGGTGCCTGAGGCGTCGGCGTCAGGCGCAGCATCGGCCGTTGCCGTGGCGGACGTGCCGGCGCCACCGCCGCCTGCGCTGCTGCTGTTGCCGTCGCTGAAAGCGCGTCTGGGCGCGCCGATCGGGCCGCGCGACTTGGCCGCGGCGCCGCCGGACAAGGAACTGCCCATGAGCGGCCTTGACCGAAGCGCGTCGCCGTGCTCGGCGGCACCGGCTTTGTCGGCCGCGCGCTGTGCGAGCGCCTCGTGCGCGCCGGCGACGGCGGCGGCAGCATCAACGTCGTCGTGCCGACACGGCGCGCCGCGCACGGCAACCGCGTGCGCTCGTTGCCGACGGTCGAAGTGCGCGTGATCGATGTGCTGGACGACAAGGCCTTGATGCGCGTGCTCGGCGACTGCGACGCGCTGGTCAACCTGATCGCCATCCTGCACGGCAGCGCGCGCGAGTTCGAGCAGGTGCATGCCGCGCTGCCGCAGCGCATTGCGCGCGCCTGCCACGCGGTGGGCTTGAAGCGCGTCGTGCATGTCAGCGCGCTCGGTGTCGGGACCTCTGGCAGTGGCGGCAACGAGCCGTCCGACTACCTGCGCAGCAAAGCCGCCGGCGAAGCGGCGTGGAAAGCCTCGGGCCTCGACGTGACGCTGCTTCGGCCGTCGGTGATGTTCGGCGCCGAAGACAAGTTGCTCAACACGTTCGCGGCCTTGCAGGCGGTCTTTCCGTTGATGCCGCTGGCCGCAAGCGACGCGCAGTTTCAGCCGGTGTGGGTGGAAGACGTGGCCGAGGCCATCGTGCGCTGCCTGCAACGGCCCGAGACCATCGGCCAGACGATCGAATGCACGGGGCCCGACGTGATGACGCTGGCCGACATCGTGCGCGCCGCGGGGCGCTGGTCGGGCAATCCGCGCCCTGTGCTGCCGTTGCCGCTGGCGATCGGCAAACTGCAAGCGCTGGCGATGGAGTTGTTGCCCGGCGAACCGCTGATGTCGCGCGACAACCTCGACTCGACGAAGGTGCCCAACATCGCCAGCGGCAAGCTGCCGGGTTTGGCGTCGCTCGGCATCACGCCGACGGCTCTGGCGGCGATTGCGCCGGGGTATCTGGGGCGCACGGATGGACGGACGAAATTGGATGCATTGCGCGCCGTCGCGCGGCGTTAGTCGCCATGCCCGTTCGCCTTGAGTTCCCTTCCCCGATCATCCTGAGCTTGTCGAAGGAAGGGCCTGCCCCGCAAGACAGGGCTTCGACAAGCTCAGCCCGAACCGGCGCGGTGTGCAGCCGATGAAAACCTACCAAGTCGGCGGCGCCGTCCGCGACCGCTTGCTCGGCATCCCGCACGGCGACCGCGACTGGGTCGTCGTCGGCGCCACACCCGAACAACTGCTGTCGCAAGGCTACACACCCGTCGGCAAAGACTTCCCCGTCTTCCTGCATCCGCAAACGCGCGAGGAGTACGCGCTGGCGCGCACCGAGCGCAAGTCGGCCCCGGGGTACCGCGGCTTCGTCGTCCATGCCGATCCGAACGTCACGCTCGAAGACGATCTGCGGCGGCGCGACCTGACGATCAACGCCATCGCGCAAGCCGAAGACGGCACGCTGATCGACCCGTATCACGGCGCGGCCGATCTGCAAGCCGGTGTGCTGCGCCACGTCTCCGAGGCCTTCGCCGAAGACCCGGTGCGCATCCTGCGCCTGGCGCGTTTTGCCGCGCGCTGGCCGCGCTTTTCCGTGGCCGATGAAACGCTGGCGCTGTGCCGCGCGATGGTGCAAGCCGGCGAGGTCGATGCGCTGGTGCCCGAGCGCGTCTGGCAGGAACTCTCGCGCGGGTTGATGGAAGGCGAGCCGAGCCGGATGTTCGCCGTGCTGCGCGACTGCGGCGCCCTTGCCCGCCTGCTGCCCGAGGTCGATCGCCTGTGGGGCGTGCCGCAGCCGGCGCAACATCACCCCGAGATCGACACCGGCGTGCACCTGATGATGGTGCTCGACACCAGCGCGCGCCTGGCCTCGCCGCTGCCAGTGCGCTACGCCTGCCTCGTGCACGACCTCGGCAAAGGCACGACGCCGCCCAGCGACTGGCCGCGCCACATCGAACACGAAACACGCAGCGCCGAACTCGCCGACGCGCTGGCCGAGCGCCTGCGCGTGCCGGCCGATTGCCGCGAACTCGGCGAGATCGTCGCCCGCGAGCACGGCAACATCCACCGCAGCGAATCGCTCGACGCGGCGGCCACCATGCGACTGCTCGAACGCTGCGACGCATTGCGAAGGCCCGAGCGCTTCGAGCAAGCGCTGTGGGCGTGTGAATGCGATGCGCGAGGCCGCGCGGGACGTGAAGGCGAGGCGTATCCGCAGCGCGCGCGCTTGTCGGCCGCGCTGCGTGCCGTGCTCGCCGTCGATGCCACGGCAGCCGCCGCGCAGGCAGTCGCGAAAGGCGCGCAAGGCGCGGCGATCGGCGAAGCCGTTCGGCGTGCGCGGCTCGCCGCGCTGTGACAACATCAGCCCGTCATGAAGTTGAGTGACGGCATCCGCAAACACGGTTTTCGCAAGTGGTACGAGCGCGAGCTGCTGCAAAGCCATGCCCATCTGCTGCTGACCTTCCTCTGCATGATCGGCCTGTTCGCCGCTTTCGAGGCCCTGGGCGGCAACCGCGCCTGGAGCGATCAGGCGGTGGACCTGCTGGCGATCGTGCTCTGTGCGCTGATCGGGTTGTGGGCGCTGCGGCGCTACATGTTCTTCCTCCACCACGCCGAGGCCGCAGCCAACCAGGCCGACTGCCCGCAGTGCAAGGCCTATGGGCGCTTCGCCGTCGAGAGCGAGAACGATGCGAAGCAGACGCTGGAGGTGTGCTGCCGCAAGTGCGGCCACAAGTGGACGATCAGCGAGTGAGCGACAGGGCTCGGCAACAACAGATGTGGAGTTCAGCATGACCGATCACCTTCGCCGCCGGCTCTTGCAATCGACTTTTGCAGTTTGGCTCGTACCGGCCGCCGCCGGCGCCGCGGTGTTGGCTGACCGTGATGCGCGCGCGGTGCGCTCGGTCATCGAAGCCCAGCTCGCTGCCTTTGCGGCGGACGATGCCGAGCGCGCCTATTCCTACGCATCGGCCGCCATCCGCACGCAGTTCGCCGACGCCGCGACCTTCATGGCGATGGTCCGCTCGGGCTACCCGATGGTGGTGCGGCCGGAAAGCGTCACCTTTTTCCAGCCTCGATCGGCCGACGGCGTGGTCTTGCAGACCGTGCAGTTGCGCGATCGCGCCGGCCGACTCTGGCGGGCCACCTACCAACTCGAACAACAAGCCCGTGACGGCTGGCGCATCAATGGCTGCGAAGTCGTGGCCGACAGCGGCAAATCTTTGATCTGAGCCTTCGTCAGATCAACCACCCGATCCCCGCCGCCAGCAGACTCAACACCACGCTGCTCGCCAGCGGCACGAAGACCTCGCGGCCCTTCCAGCGAAAGCTGAAGTCGCCCGGCAACCTGCCGAGGCCGATGCGGCGCAGCCAGCCGGCCATCGCGTTGAAGAGCACGAAGGCGATGATGAATACGACGAGCCAGCGCAGCACGGAGCCGTCGATCAGAGGCGGTGCGAGCGGTCGCCGCCAGCGAAGCCGAGAGCCTCGAACGGCGGCGCGCCCTTGACGAGGCCGAGCACTTTGAAAAGCTCGCCCATTTCATGTTCCGCGATCAACTTCTGAGCGGCGGCGACCGCCGGCCAGTCGCCGCGTTCGCGCGCGGCATCGACGAGAGGCAGCAGCCCGCAATTGATCAGGAAGTGTGCCTGCGAGGTGTAGCCGAGCACCTCGAAACCTGCGTCTTGCGCCGCGAGTGCGATGGCGCTGAAGTTGACATGGGCCGTGATGTCCTTGTCGCCCACATCGGCCAGCGGGTCCGTGTCGCTGCGCTGCGCACGGTGGCACATCAGCGTGCCGCCGCGGCGCTCGGGCAGGTAGTACTCAGCGTCGGGAAAACCGTAGTCGATGAAGAACGCCGCGCCGCGTTGCAGGCGCTCGGCGAGCGTGCGCATGAAGGCTTCGGCTTGCGGATGGACTTCGGTCGTGGTGTCGGAAACGAAAGGTGCATTCACCGGCGGCCGCAGCGCGGTCTCGCGGTCGGCGAAGACGAGCGCGCCGTCGTGCTCGGCCACGCCGCGCTCGAACCACGTGCGGCCGTCGAAATGCAGCAGTTGCACCGGCATCGCGTCGAGCACTTCGTTGCCGACGACCACGCCTTGCAGTTCATCAGGCAGCGCATCGACCCACTGCACACGCGCGCCGAATGCGGCGAGCCGCGCGCGCTGCTGCTCGCGCAAGCCGCCGGAGAGATCGACGATCGTGTAGCGGCGCACGCGGTCGCCCAAGGCACCCAGCAGTTGCGATGCGAGCGCGCCGCTGCCGGCGCCGAACTCCCAGACCTCGTCGGTGGCCGTGGCGTCGAGCGCTTGTCGAACCTGGTTCGCCAGTGCCGTGCCGAACAGCGCACTCATTTCGGGCGCGGTGGTGAAGTCGCCGTGCATCGCATCGGCGCCGAAGACCGCGTGGCCGCGCGCGTAGTAGCCCATCCCCGGTGCGTACAAGGCCGCGGCCATGAAGCGGTCGAACGACAGCCAGCCGCCGCTGCTGGCGATCTGCCGACAGATCAACGCCGATAATCCGCGCGCGGCCCCGGCCGCTGACCCGTTGACTGTCATCGGCGCATTGTAGAAATGGCTTCTTCGACCTCTGTTCGACCTGTTGTCTTGGTCACCGGCGCTGGGCGTCGGGTGGGCCGCGCCATTGCGCTCGAACTCGCAGCGCATGGCTTCGACATTGCGCTGCACTTTCGCAAGTCACGCCAGGAGGCTGAGGCCACTGCCGCCGATCTGCGCGAGCTGGGCGCGCAGGCGCAGTGCTTCGCAGCCGATCTGAGCGATGAAGCCGAATGCCGCGCGCTCGTGCCGGTAGTGGCGCAAGCGATGCAGCGCCTCGACGCCGTCGTCAACAACGCCTCGCACTTCGAGTACGACAACGCCGAGACGTTTACCTTCGCGGCAATGGACGCGCATTGGCGCGCCAACACGGCACCAGCGGTGCTGCTCGCGCAGGCGCTGGCGTCGCACCTCAAAGGTTGCAGCGAGGTCGGCTGCGTCGTCAACCTGCTCGACCAGAAGTTGTGGAATCCGAACCCCGACTATTTGTCGTACACGCTGTCCAAGGCCGCGCTCGAAGCAGCGACGACGCTGCTCGCGCAGGCGCTGGCGCCGCAAGTGCGCGTCGTCGGCGTCGCGCCGGGGGTGACGCTGGTCTCCGGCACGGCGATGGACGACGCGGGCTTCGAGCAAGCGCACCAGATGACGCCGCTCGGCCGTTCATCGACGCCCGACGACGTCGCGCGCACGGTGCGCTTCGCGATCGAGTTGCGCGCGATCACCGGCACGACGATCGTCGTCGATGGCGGTCAGCATTTGCTCGCGCAGCCACGCGACGTTGCGTTCCTCACCAACAAGAAGTAGCCCGATGCACTCCCTGCTCGTCCACCCCGCCCTGATGGGCTGCCGCCGCTTGTTCCTGCGCGACTACGAGGTCAACATCAACATCGGCGTGCACGAGTTCGAGAAACGCGGCGAGCAGCGTGTGCTGATCAACGTCGATCTGTTCGTGCCGCTGGCGCAGTCCACACCGCAGGCCGACAAGTTGCACGAGGTGCTCGACTACGACTTCATCCGCAGCACGATCGCCGAGCGCGTCGGCCGGGGGCACATCCATCTGCAGGAGACGCTGGTCGATGACGTGCTGGCGCTGATGCTGGCGCATCCGCAAGTGCGCGCCGCGCGTGTCTCGACCGAAAAGCCCGACGTGTACCCGGACTGCGATGCGGTCGGCGTCGAGGTCTTCGGGCTCAAGGAACCGTCATGAATGCGATGAACGACGGCGCCGCCGCGCGCAAGACCGCCTTCGAAGCCAACAAGCTGAGCAAACGCCTGCATCGCCAGGTCGGTCAGGCGATCGTTGACTTCAACATGATCGAAGACGGCGACAAGGTCATGGTCTGCGTCTCCGGCGGCAAGGACAGCTATGCCCTGCTCGACATCCTGATGGGCCTGCAGCAGCGCGCGCCGATCCGCTTCGAATTGATCGCCGTCAATCTCGATCAGAAGCAGCCCGGTTTTCCGGAGCATGTGCTGCCCGAGTACCTGGCCCGAACCGGCGTGCCGTTCCACATCGAGAATCAGGACACGTACTCGATCGTCAAGCGCTTGATCCCCGAAGGCCAGACGATGTGCAGCCTGTGCTCGCGCCTGCGCCGCGGCATCCTCTACCGCGTGGCGACGGAGCTCGGTGCGACCAAGGTCGCGCTCGGCCACCACCGCGACGACATCATCGTGACGCTGCTGATGAACATGTTCTTCGGCGGCCGCATGAAGGGAATGCCGCCCAAGCTCGTCTCCGACGACGGCCGGCACATCGTCATCCGCCCGCTCGCCTACGTCGCCGAGACCGACCTCGAGCGCTGGGCCGAGGTACGGCAATACCCGATCATTCCTTGCACGCTGTGCGGCAGCCAGGAGGGCCTGCAGCGCGCGCAGATCAAGGTCATGTTGCGCGAGTGGGAGAAGAAACACCCGGGACGCAGCGACAACATGCTGCGCGCGATGGGTCAGTTGACGCCGTCGCACCTGCTCGACCGGAACCTGCACCCGTTTGCGACGCTCCAAGCCACAGGCGTTGCCGATCCGATGGGCGACAAGGCCTTCGATGAAGACGACGATGACTGCGGCAGCACGCCCCGGGAACAGCGCGTGATGCTGATGCCCCGTGGAGAGACTGCACCATGAAACCGATTCGCGCCTTGGCGTTGCTGGTGGCCGCGGCCGCGCTGGCCGGTTGTGCGGCGCTGAATACCGTGACCAGCGACGTGACGACCTTCAGCGAGTGGCCGGCCGACCGCAAGCCCGGCCGCTACGCCTTTGAGCGCCTGCCCTCGCAGAAGGCCAACGCCACACGCACGGCCGATCTGGAAGCCGCGGCCGCCAAGGCGCTGGAGAAGGCTGGCTTCACGGCCGCGGCCGATGCCGTGCAGGCCGACGTCATCGTGCAGATCGGCGCGCGCATCAGCCGCACCGAGATCTCGCCCTGGGACGACCCGCTGTGGTGGCGCTGGGGGGGCGGCTACTGGCGCTCGCCGACGTGGCGCCGCGGCCCGCGCTCGGCGTTCTACGGCGGCTTCAACGCCGAGTGGTATTCGCCGCGCTACGAGCGCAACGTCGCCGTGCTGCTGCGCGACCGCGCCAGCAACACGCCGCTGTTCGAAGCCCACGCGCAGACCGAAGGCGGCAGCGCCGGCGACACGACGCTGCTCGGTGCGATGTTCGAGGCGGCGCTGCAGGGCTTTCCGGCCAAGGACGCGCAGAACCCGCGGCGCGTCAGCGTGAGCCTGGCGCCTTGACCCGGCGCCGATTAGCCCTTCGATGCCTCATATCAGGGCGCCTTCGGCGAGCCGTTGCCGTTGTCCCCATTGGCTCCCGCCGCGATCATCCGCACGTCCTCTTCCCAGCTCTTCAGCTTGTTGCGCGCGTACTGGCGCTGCGCCGGCGTGGTCGCGTTGTGCATCGCTGCAGCCAGCGCGCAGTTCTCCTGCGTCAGGCGCTGCTGGTAGGCGCGGTAGTCCGGGCGCGGCGAGCGCAGCGCGCGCTCGGCGATCATGCGCACGGCCGCCTGGGCCTGCGCTTGTGCGGCGGCGCCATCGTTGCCCTTGCCCTCGGCGGACACCTTGGTCAGCAGCGCCAGCAAGTCGGCGTTGCGGCGCTCGCGCTCGGCCAGCCAGCGGTCGGCATCGAACGGCGACGCGGCGAGCAATTGCGTCAGCCTGGCGCGCTGCGCGTCGTCGAGCTTGCCGTAGAGGTTTTCGTAGCGCTCCAGCGTGCGCCTGAACGACACCTTGGCGCGCTCGGCCTTGTCGGTCTGCGCGAAGTCTTTCTTCAGCTCGTCGCCGTCCTTGACCATCTTGCGCTCGAGGTGGCGGATTTGCTCGGGCGCGAGCGACACCATCAGCGTGGCGAACGCCGGCGTGGCCTCTTCGAGCGCGGCATCGAGCCGGCGCTGCGCTTCGTCACGCCAGTAGCACAACTGATCGGTGGACAGCGTGGGCTCCATGACCTCGCGCTGCGCGCGCACCAGCAGCGACGCGTAGCGCGGCATCTCGACGCGGCGGTGCCACTCGAACCAGCGGTCGATGCCGTCGCGCAGCTTCAACGATTGCTCGCCGTTCAAGTCGAGATAGCCGTCGAGGTACCAATAGGCAAAGGTCGGCGCCTGGCTGTAGCCGATGCGCAGCACGCTGCAGCCCGCCAGCAACACCACCAGGGCCAGACCGATAATCCAGCGCAACTTCAACTGCATGACGCTTCCCAACTTCATGGACGCCACCCCTAACGCAGACGCCCTTTCGATCGTTGTCATGGCCGCCGGCAAGGGCACGCGCATGAAGTCAGCCTTGCCGAAAGTTCTACACCCTCTGGCCGGCCGCAGCTTATTGCACCATGTTCTCGCCACCACCGCCGGGCTCGGGGCTTCTCGCGTGATCGTCATCACGGGGCATGAAGCGGCGCAGGTGGAAGCGGCCACGGCCGGCATGGCGGGCGTGCGCTGCGTGCGCCAGGAGCCGCAGCTCGGCACCGGCCATGCGGTGCAGCAGTCGGTGCCGCTACTGCCCGACGCCGGCACCACGCTGATCTTGAACGGCGACGTGCCGCTGATCGAAGCCGCGACCGCGCGCGCGCTCGCCGCGGCCTGCGCCGGCACCAATCTGGCGCTGCTGACCATCAAACTCGGCGACGCCACCGGCTACGGCCGCATCGTGCGCAACGACAGGCAAGAAGTGCGTGCGATCGTCGAACACAAGGACGCGAGCGCGTCGCAGCGCGCGATCCGCGAGGTCTATACCGGCATGCTGGCCGCGCCGACGGCGTGGCTGAAGCGCGCGGTAATGGCGCTCGAGAACAAGAACGCGCAGAAAGAGTTCTACCTGACCGACATCGTGGCGATGGCGGTGGCCGAGGGCATGGCCGTCGTCGCCACGCCGGCGACGAACGAGACCGAGGTGCTCGGCGTCAACAGCCCGATGCAACTGGCCGATCTGGAGCGGCGTTTTCAGCGCCGGCAGGCCGAGGCGCTGATGGAGGCCGGCGTGCGCCTGGCCGACCCGGCGCGCTTCGACCTGCGCGGCACGCTGGCCTGCGGGCAAGACGTGAGCATCGACGTCGGCTGCGTGTTCGAAGGCGACGTGACGCTGGCCGACAAGGTCAGCATCGGCGCGCACTGCGTGATCCGCGACGCGCGCATCGACGCCGGCGCGGTGATTCACCCGTTCACGCACATCGAAGGCGCTGCCGTCGGCGCCGGTGCACTTGTCGGCCCGTATGCGCGGCTGCGCCCGGGTGCGCAGCTCGGCGCCGAGGTGCACGTCGGCAACTTCGTCGAAGTGAAGAACTCAACGCTGGCGCGCGGCGCCAAGGCCAATCACCTCGCCTACCTCGGCGACGCCACCGTCGGCGAGCGCGTCAACTTCGGCGCCGGCAGCATCACCGCCAACTACGACGGCGCCAACAAGCACCGCACCGTCATCGGCAACGACGTGCATGTCGGCAGCAACTGCGTGCTCGTCGCGCCGGTGACGCTCGGCGACGGCGCGACGATCGGCGGCGGCTCGACGATCAACAAGCCGGCGCCCGCCGGCATGCTGACTGTGGCGCGGGCGAGGCAGGTGGCGATCGAAGGTTGGGTGCGGCCGAAGAAGGCCAAGCCGTAGGCCAACCTACTCGTCGAGAAAGCCGCCGCGATAGAAGCACCACGCGGTGCCGTCGTGCAGGTAGAAGTGCCCGTCGGCGCAGAAGTCCTTGCCGGGAAAGAACTCGCGGTAGGCCTTGGGCACCAGCCGCGCCAGTTGCTCGTCGCTCAGCTCGTCGAACTGCTCGGGCGTGATCGGTTGGCCGACTTTGAGTTTCGGAGAATCCATCGAACAGATCCTTCAAGGGGCGCACCTGGCAGCGCTTGCGCGCTCCAACTTCAGCGCCACCAGCGCCAGCCGCTCGGGGCCGATGAACCAGCGCTTGTACTCGTCGAAGCCTTGCTTGCGGTACAGCGCCAACGCCGGCTCGTTGCCCGCGCCGGTGGAGACGCGTACCGATGCCGCTTCGCTCGCCGCGAGCACGTGCAGCAGCAGCCGTGTGGCAATGCCCGCGCGCTGGTGTGCCGGGTGCACGACCAGCGAGTTGATGATCGTCATCGACGCCTCGGCTTGTCGATGGCGCTGACGGCGCCGACGAGGATGGTTGACAGGTAGGCCACAGTGAAGCATTCGTGCGACGCCTGAATTTGCTCGACGGTCAGCTGCTGCGGCGGCAGACAAGGCACGCCCAGCAGTGCGGCCTCCTGTGCGTAAGCCAGCATCTGCACGTCGTGGATCGCTCGAGCGATTTCGAGCAAGCGCTGATCTGCTGGGCGAAGTAGGAGGGACAAGATGGCTCGATGCTTTTCGCCAAACGGTGCCTTCACCGCCACTCATCCCCCGGCATCGTGCGCCGCATGAACTGATCGAACAGCGGCACGGTGAAGGCCGTGTCACCGTGGTTCGGGCTCCAGATCATGCCCTTGGCGATCAGCTTGTTGCGTGTCGGCCCGAGCGACGTCACCTCGCGCTGCAGTTCCTCGGCGATGCTGCCCGAGCGGTGCGGGCCGGGGCCGAGTTCGGCCATCGCGCGCAGGTACTTCTTCTCCGCTGGCGTCAAACGATCAAAGCGCACGCGGAAAAAACTCTCGTCGAGTGCAGCGATGGACGAGGCCGTGGCAGCTTTGACGTCTTGCACGCGGATCGGCGAGCTTGGTGCCGCGTCCCACGCGTGCTTGCCCCACTCTTGCAGAAAGTACGGGTAGCCGTGCGACTCGGCGACGATCATGTCGGCAGCCTCGGCGGCGATCTTCATGCCCTGGTCGGTGACGGGCTTGGTGATGGCTTGTCGAGCTGCCGTCGCATTCAACGGGCCGATCTCCGGAAAGTCGAACAGGCGCTCGGCATACGACTTCGCATTGCCCATATGGCCACGCAATTGCGGCAGGCCAGCGCCGACGAGCATCACCGGCACGCGGCGTTGCGCGCAGCGATGCATCGCGGTGATCAGCGCGGCAAGCTCGGCCTCTTCCACGTACTGCAGTTCGTCGATGAACAACACGAGCGCTGTCTCCGCCTTCTGCGCAGCAACGCCTACCGTTTCCAGCAAAGCCTGCAAGTCATGCTCGAGGTCGCCGTTGTCGGCCAGGCCTGGCTCGGGATCGAAGTCCAGGCCGACCTCGATGTCGGCGAACTTCACCTTCAGCGATTTGGCAAAGCCCGCGAGCGCCCGCAGTGCGCGCTTGGCGCCCTCCTGCGCCTTCTTGTTGCGACTCATGCGCAGCATCGCCTGGCGCAACTGCGGCGCCAGCAGCGCCGGCAGCGACCGGCCCTCCGGTGCTTCGATGCGCACGGTGTGGATGCCGCTGGTCTCGGCATCGTCGCGCATGCGGTCGAGCAGCACGGTCTTGCCGACACCGCGCAAGCCGACCATCAGCACGCTCTTGGTCGGCAGGCCGCGGCGCACGCGCTCGATGGCCACGCGCACCGCCTCGCGCACCTCGTCTCGGCCGGCGAGCTGCGGCGGCGGTGTGCCCGCGCCAGGGGCGAAGGGATTCAGCACGGGGTCCATGGTGCCGAGTTTATATTGAAATTAGCGTGTTTATCGAAAACTGATAAATTGACTAATCTCGGTCAAACTGCCGCGATCCGTGGTTCCGCCTCGACTGCCGCAGCGCCCGCCAGCAGCCCATACGACCGCAGCCGCGCTGCATGCTCATGCACCGCCCCGGCGACGATCAGCTCGTCGGCCGCGGTCTGCGAGACGATCGACGCCAGTTGTTTCCGCACGCTGTCCGGCGACCCCACCGCCGACGCCGCCAGCATGCGCTGCACATTCGCCTTCTCCTGCGGCGACCACATCGTCTCCAGCCGCGCCGGATCGATCGGCCGCGGCAGCGGGCCGCGTTGGCCGCGCTGCATGCCGAGAAAGCGCTGCTGGATCGACGTGAACAGGAACGCCGCTTCGTCGTCGGTCTCTGCGCAGACGACATTCACGCCGACCATCGCATGCGGCTTCGGCCACTCGGCTGAGGGCCGGTAGCCTTCGCGATAAACATGCAGCGCCTGCAGCAGCAAGTCCGGCGCGAAGTGCGAGGCAAACGCGAACGGCAGGCCAAGGTGCGCCGCCAACTGCGCGCTGTACAGGCTGGACCCCAGCAGCCAGATCGGCACCTTCGTCCCGATGCCGGGAATCGCGCGCACCGGCGGCGGCGGCCCTGCCGACGGCTCGCCGAGGTAGCCCTGCAGCTCCATCACGTCGCGCGGAAAACCTTCCTCCTCGTCGCTCGCACCCTGGTGCCGCCGCAGCGCGCGCATCGTCAGCCGATCGGTGCCGGGCGCGCGGCCCAAGCCGAGGTCGATGCGGCCCGGGTACAGCGTGGCCAGCGTGCCGAACTGCTCGGCAATGACCAGCGGCGCGTGATTCGGCAGCATGACGCCGCCGGAGCCGACGCGGATCGTCTTCGTGCCGCCGGCGATGTGGCCCACCAGCACCGCGGTGGCCGAGCTCGCCACGCCTTCCATGTTGTGGTGCTCGGCCACCCAGTAGCGGCGATAGCCCCAGGTTTCGGCGTGTTGGGCCAGATCGAGGCTGTGGCGCAGCGCGTCGGCGGCGGTGGCGCCTTCGACGATCGGCGACAGATCGAGAACGGAAAGCGGGGGCAATGACATGGCCGCATCATGCCGCCGCGCCCGTCCGAGCGCAGACTACGGGCTTGCTGGCACACTTCGCCATGACCCAGCCTCTCCTGCAAGCCGCCGACCTGCGCGGCGCCGCGCAATTGACCACCGACGCCGTCGATGGCCTGACCTCCCTGGTCGAGGCGATGCACGCCCGCATTGCGTCGCTCCCCGGCGTGGCCGTGGCGCCCGACGAGCGCACGCGCGGCCTCACCGGCCTGGTCTATAAGTCGGTGCGCGGCGTCACGCGCGTCGCCGGCGGCACGGTCGATGCGCTGCTCGGCTGGCTCGGCCCGACGCTGACCACGGCCGGCGTCGGCAGCCTGCCGCAGGCCGAGCGCGAGGCCGTCGTCGCGGCGCTGAACGGCGTCATCGGCGACCACCTGGCGGCCACCGACAACCCGCTGGCGATCACGATGGCGTTTCGCCACCTGGGCAAGCCGCTGACGCTGGATCGTTTTGCCATGCGGCTGCGCCTGCGCGACGCCGGGCCGCGGCCTCTCGTGATGCTGCACGGCCTGTGCATGAGCGATCTGCAATGGCAGCGCAACGGCCACGACCATGGCGCGGCGCTGGCGCGCGACGCCGGCTACAGCCCCGTCTATCTGCACTACAACAGCGGCCTGTCGGTCTCCACCAACGGCCGCATCCTGGCGCAGCAGATGGAGCGCCTGCTCGATGCCTGGCCGGTGCCGATCGAACGCATGGCGATGCTCGGCTACAGCATGGGCGGCTTGGTGGCGCGCAGCGCGCTGCACCACGCCGTGCTGATCCAGCGCGGCGCCCTGCGCTGGCCGGCGCGCATCGACGACCTGGTCTGCGTCGGCACGCCGCACCAGGGCGCGCCGCTCGAGAGCGCGGGCCACGGCGTCGATGTGCTGCTCGGCGCCGCACCGTACGCCGCGCCGCTGGCGCGCCTGGGCAAGATGCGCAGCGCCGGCATCAACGACTTGCGCCACGGCAACATCGTCAACGGCAGCGGCGACGGCTCACCGCGGCCGGATACCGTGCCGCTGCCGGCCAGCGCGCGCTGCTACGCGGTGGCGGGAAGCCTCGGCGCCGAGGCCGGCAGCGTCAAAGAGCACCTGCTCGGCGACGGTCTGGTGCCGGTGGCCAGCGCGCTCGGCCAGCACCGCGAGCCGGCCCGGCGGCTGGCCTTCGATCGCGAGCGCCAGGCGGTGGTGCAGGGCACGAGCCACCTCGACCTGCTGTCGAGCGCCGAGGTCTTCGACGCGCTGCGCACCTGGCTGCGCTGAAACGCTACTTCTTCAGGCGGCCCAGCCGCTTGGCGTTGCCGACGGCGCGGCGATGCACCGGCGCCATGCCCTGGCTCATGATCTGTAGGGCGTGCCGGGCCAGCGTGTTGCTGCTCGGCAGCAGCGAGCCCGGTTTGGCCATCGACCAAGGCGCCATCGCCGCGGCACGCCACATCGACGCCGCCATCTGCTGCTGCGACTTCATCGCCGCCAGGCCCATCGCGGCCCACGATTCGTAGAACGCGGCCGTCTTCTCCGCGCCCATCTGCTTGAACTCCTTGCGGTCGCGCGCACTCGGGTTGGCCCCGGCGCTGGCCATGCGGCCGACGCGGTGCGCAATGACCTGCGGCACCGCCATCGACAGGCCGAGGGCTTGTTGGGCGAGTTTGCGTTGGGTGCGAGACGGCATGAGAGAACTCCGTGGCGATGATGAATCAACGCACTTTAGCGGCGCGTCGCCAGCGCGATGCCGGCCAGCACCAACACCGCACCGACGAAGTGGAATCGTTCGATGCTCTCGCCGAGCACCAGCCACGCCGCCAGCGCCGCATACAACGGCCCGAAGTACAGCACCATGCCGACGCGCGCCGCGCCGAGCACGCGCTGCATGTGCGAGTAGGCGCCATACGCCGCCGCGCCGGGGATCAGCGCCGAGGCCAGCACCAGGGCGACACTCTTCCACGACAGCGTCGAAGGCCACCACCACACCGCCTCGACGATGGTGAACGGCACCAACACGATCACGCCGCCGCAGGCGACGAGCGTCAGCCGCGCCAGCGCGCCGAAGGCCGACGGCCAGGCGCGCAGCAGCAGCGAGTACGCGGCCCAGCAAACCATCGCCACGGCGATCCAGGCGTCGCCGCCGTTGATGCGCACGTCGGCCAGCGCCTGCCACTGGCCCTTGATGATGATGTGCAGCACACCGCCGATCGACAACGCCACGCCGAGCCACTGCTTGACGCCGAAGCGTTCATGCAGCCACAGCGCCGAGGCGAGCGCGATCAGCACCGGCGAGCCGGCGTAGATGAGGCCGATGTTGACCGCCGTCGTGCTGCGCCCGCCGATATAGACGAAAGCGCCGCAGACCCACATGCCCAACGCGCCGAGCGACGATGAACTGCCACGCTTCGGCGCGGATGTGCGCCCGCTTGGCAACGATCTCGCGCCAGCAAAAAACGCCGAGCACCGCCACGGCCACCGCCCAGCGGCCGAGCGCCAGCATGTGCGGCGCGATCACGCCCGGCGCCCAGCGCGCGACGAGGTAGTTGACGCTCCAGAACGCAGGCGCGATGAACAGCAGCGCAATCGGCCAGGCGCCGCTCGCCGCGGCTGAACTCGCTCAAGCCGCTCGAACCGGAAATGGCGCGCCCTCGGTCGGCGCACCGAACAGCAGGCCTTGTAGCTGCGGGCAGCCGAGCGCCACCAGGCACTCGCGCTGTTCTTCGCTCTCAACGCCCTCGGCAATCACTTCGCGCCCCAGGCTCGCCGCCAGCGTGACGATGGCCCGCGCAATCGCCGCATTGCCCGCATGCTGCGGCAGGCCGCGGACGAAGCTGCGGTCGATCTTGATGCGGTCGATCGGCAACTGGTTGAGCGCACCGAGCGACGAATACCCGGTGCCGAAATCGTCGATCGCCACGCGCACGCCCAGCGCATGCACCTCGGCCAGCGTGGCGCGCACGGCGTCGGTGTCGTCCATCAGCATGCGCTCGGTGATCTCGACTTCGAGCAGCCGGCCGGGCAGGCCGGCCTCGGCCAGCGCTGCCTGCACCGTGTCGGCAAAACGCGCGTCGCGCAGCTGCAGCGACGACAGGTTCACGCTCACCGGCAACTCGCGCCCGGCATCGCGCCAGCGCCGCGCCGCGCGCACCGCTTCGCCGAGCACCCAGGTGCCGATCGGCACGATCAGCCGCAGCTCTTCGGCCAGCGGGATGAACCGGTCGGGCTCGACGAGGCCGCGCGTCGGATGCCGCCAGCGGATCAGCGCCTCGCAGCCGACGATCAGGCCGTCGTGCGCGCGCACCTGCGGCTGGTAGTGCAGCACGAACTCGCCGCGCGTGATGGCCTGCGTGAGTTGCGTCTCGAGTTCGAGCGCGGCCAGCGCGCGCTGGCTGAACAGCGGGTCGTACCAGCGGTGCGTGGCCCGGCCCTGGCGCTTGGCCTGGTACATCGCCTCGTCGGCGTGCTTGACGAGATCCGCCGCGTTGGCCGCGTGCTGCGGGTAGCGCGCGATGCCCACCGACGGCGTGACCGAAATCGGCCGGCCTTCGAGCAGCACCGGCTCGGCGAGTGCGGCCAGCAGCTTGGCCGCCACGTCTTCGACCTGCGCCTGCTGCAACGCGCCCGGCAGCAGGCAGACGAACTCGTCGCCGCCGAAGCGCGCCACCAGATCGCTGCTGCGCAGCAGCGCCACCAGGCGCTGCGCCAGCGTCTGCAGCAGCAGATCGCCGGCGACATGGCCGAGCGAATCGTTGACGCGCTTGAAGTGGTCGAGGTCGATGAACAGCAGCGCGCCCTGCTTCTCTCTCGACCTGCTGCCGGACATCTGCTCGGCCAGGCGCTCCATGAAGGCGTGGCGGTTGAGCAGGTTGGTCAGCGGGTCGTGGTGCGCAAGATGCTGGATGTGCGCGCGCTGCGCCAGCGCGGCGCGCAGGTCGCGCACCACCACCATGCGCACGGCCAAGCCGCCGCGCTCGGCCATGCGGACGATGAACTCGACAGGGATGCGCGTGCCGTTGCGATGCACCAGCGCGCTCTCGTACGACAGCTCGGAGCGCTTGGCGATCATCTCGAGCGCCCGCGGCACCTGGTCGGGCGCGATGAAGTCGAGCGCCTTGCGGCCCAGCATCTCCGCCAGGCTGTAGCCGATCAGGCGCTGCAGCGGCAGGTTGGCGTCGGTGATGAAGCCGTCCTCGTGGAAGACGATGCCTTCGACGCTGGCGTCCATGAACTTGGACAGGCGCTCTTCCGATTGGCGCAACGCCAGCTCGGCCTCTCGCCGCGGCGTGATGTCGTTGATGAGCACGAAGGCGCCGTCGAGCACGCCGTCGGCGGCCAGGTGCGGCAGCAGTTGCACATCGAGCCAGCGCGGGCCCTGCGGCGTCTCGAGCTGGCGCTCGTAGCGCGTGCTGCGCTGCTGCTGGCGCAGCAGCGCGATGTGCGGCTCGATGATGCGCATCGCCTCGGGGCCGATGATGGTTTCGAGCGAGCGGCCGAGGATCGACTGTTCGTCGAAGCCGAAGGTGCGCGCATAGCCGGCGTTGGCGAACAGGCAGCTGAAGGTGTCCGAGTCGTAGAACGCCATCAGCGCCGGCACGCTGTTGGCCACCAGGCGCAGCAGGCTGGCATGCTCTTGCACGAGGGGCTGCGTGGCGGTGAAAGGCGGCAGGGTCTTTTGGTTCACTCGGGCAACTCCAGCACCGACGCCGCGAGGCACAGGTCGTCCCACGCCCGCGCCTTGTCGGCCAGCGCGCGCAGCAGGTAGGCCGGGTGGTAGGTGACGACGAGCGGCACGCCGCGGCGATCGTGCACGCGGCCGCGCAGTTTGCCGATCGCTTCGTCGCTGCCGAGCAGCGCCTGCACGGCGAAGCGGCCCATCGCCAGCAGCAACTTCGGTTGCACGAGCTCGATCTGCCGCTCGAGAAACGGCGCGCAGCGCGCGATCTCGGCGGCGTCGGGGTTGCGGTTGCGCGGCGGCCGGCATTTGACGGTGTTGCAGATGAAGACGGCCTGCTCGGGCGCTGCCGCGTCGCGCGCCAGGCCGATGGCGCGCAGCATGTTGTCGAGCAGCTTGCCGGATTGACCGACAAAGGGCTCGCCCTGCAGATCTTCGTTTTCGCCCGGCGCTTCGCCGACGATCATCAGCCGCGCGCGCTCGTGGCCGACGCCGAACACCGTCTGCGTGCGCGACTCGCACAGGGCGCAGGCGCGGCACTGGCTGACCGTCGTTCGCAACGCTGACCAGTCGAGGCTGGCGATGCCGGCGCGAGCCTCTTCCACCTGAACACCCGCTCGTCCTGAGCTTGTCGAAGGATCACCCTGAGCTTGCCCTTCGACAGGCTCAGGACGATCGGACTGCCCCCGAACACCCTGAGCTTGTCGAAGGGCAGGCTCAGCCCGAACGGGATCCTGACCGGGAAGTGGAGGCGCCTCGAACACGCGCACGCCCATCGCCGCGAGCATGCCGCGTTGGCGATCGGTCCAGCGCGATGTCAAGACGCCGCACCTTCGACGATCGACAGCCGCATCACGCACGCGTCTTCGCGCTGGCCGTTGGCTGCCGGGTAATAACCGCGGCGCAAGCCCGTTTCCGTGAAGCCGTAGCGCGCATAGACATCGCGCGCGCGCTGGTTGCTGATCCGCACTTCGAGCCACAGCACTTCATGGCGCTCGCGCCGGCACAACGCCACCAGCGTGTCGAGCAGTCCGCAGGCCAGGCCGCGCCGCTGCCACGACGGCGCGACGGTGAGGTTCAACAGGTGCATCTCGTGCACGCCGCCCATCGCCACGCTGTAGGCGGCCAGCGAGCCGTCGGCCGCGCGCAGCACCTGCGCGGCGTGGCCGGCGACGAGCGAATCGACGAAGTTGCCGTGAGTCCACGGAAACGGATAGACCGCCTGCTCGATCGCCAGCACCGCCGGCAGGTGCGCAAGGTGCATCGGCGCACGGTGCAGCGCGGGGTCTTGCGGCAGAGCGCTCATGAGGTTGCCGGCACACGCGCAGCCGCACGCTCGGCTGTCGTTAGCGCCACCTTGTCGCGAAGGTAGAGCGGCAGCGCTTGCGCAGCATCGATCGCTTCTTCATGCGACCACGCGGCACGCGCCAGGCGCGCCAATGCCGCCGCGCGATCGGTGCCTGCCTCGTCGATGCGCCGCGCGTCAACACAGAACAGCCGCTCGCCGAACACCGCCAGCGCCGAGCCGGCCACGGCCCGCGGCGCCTGCACTTGCCACAGCGCATGCAGCGCCGGCAGCGTCAACAACGCGGCCTCGTGCTGCACCTGCCAGCGCTGGCCCTCGAAGCGATACGCGCCGGCATAGACCTCGTCCATGCGCGCATCCATCACCACCCAGAGGTCGCTCGCGCCATGGCGCTCGCGCGCGTCTTCGGCAACGATCATCAGGCTGTCGATCGCCAGCACCGGGCAGCCGATGCCCAGCGCCAGACCCTGCGCCACCGAGGTCGCGGTGCGCAAGCCAGTGAAGGCGCCGGGGCCGCGGCCGAAGGCCACGGCGTCGAGCTGCGCCGCCTGCAATCCGGCGGCCTGCAGCAACTCGAACACCAGCGGCAACAGGCGCTGCGAGGCCCGCGCGCCGCCGGCCTCCTGCGCGCAGAAGTCGCGCTCGCCGGACACGACGGCCACCGCGATCTGATCGGTCGCGGTGTCGAGGGCCAGCAGGCATGGCGTGCTCATGCGATCAGTGTATGCGCCACCCCATGCGATCATCACCGGCGATGCATCCTTTGAATCGCACCGCCGTCACGCTCGCAGCGGCGCTGGCTCCGCTGTTTGCAGCCGCCGCAGCGCTGTCACCCGAGGTCCTGCAGGCGCTGCAACGCGAACGCATCCCGCTGGACGCCGTGTCCGTGCTGGTGCAGGAAGCCGGCAGCGGCGCGACGCGCGTCTCGCACAACGCGCAGCAGCCGATGAATCCGGCGTCGGTGACGAAGCTGCTCACGACCTATGCCGCGCTCGACGAGCTCGGCCCCGCCTACACCTGGAAGACTCCGGTCTGGTTGGCGGGCCGGATCGACAACACCGGCGTGCTCGATGGCCATCTGCACCTGCAAGGCCGTGGCGACCCGAAGCTGACGCTCGAGCGCGTGTGGCTGGCCCTGCAGCGCATCCGCGCGCTGGGCGTACGCGAGATCCGCGGCGACATCGTCATCGACCAGAGCGCCTTCGTCGTCCCCGAGACCTCGACCGCCGAGTTCGATAACGAGCCGCTGCGGCCGTACAACGCGCGTTCGCAGGCGCTGCTGCTCAATCTGTCTGCCGTGATCTACACCTTCACGCCCGATGCGGCGCGCGGCGTGGCGCTGATCAGCGCCGAGCCGCAGCTCGACGGCGCGCAGGTCGATGCCACGGTGCCGTTGGCCAGCGGCGCCTGCGGCGATTGGCGCGGCGCGCTCAAAGCGGCGATCGGCGATCCGAAGCAGATGCGCTTTGCCGGCGGCTACCCGGCAGCGTGCGGCGAGCGCTTCTGGGCGCTGGCGCACAGCGACGCGCGGCAGTACACGGCGCGGCTGTTGACGACGCTGTGGCGCAGCGGCGGCGGCAAGTTGAGTGGCACGGTGCGCGAAGGCGTCGCGCCGGCCGACAGCGCGCCGACGTTCGAGCTGACTTCACCGCCGCTGGCCGACGTGGTGCGCGACATCAACAAGTACAGCAACAACGTCATGGCGCAGCAGGTCTTGCTGACGCTCGGTCTGCTGCGCAACGCAGGCACGCGCGCCACGCCCGAAGACGCACGCGAGGCGCTCAAGCTTTGGATGCGGGAGCGCCTGGGCGAGTCGCTCGATGGCGTGGTCATCGACAACGGCTCCGGCCTGTCGCGCGACACGCGCCTGTCGGCGGCGCTGCTGGCGCGCTTGCTGCAACGCGCGTGGAGCAGCGCGGTGATGCCCGAGTTGATGGCCTCGCTGCCGGTGACCGGCCTCGACGGCACACTGCACCGCTCGCGCGGCAATGCCGCGACCATCGGCCGCGCGCATCTGAAGACCGGCTCGCTGCGCGACGTGCAGGCCCTGGCCGGCTACGTGCTCGGCGTCAGCGGCAAGCGCTACGTGATGGTGGCGATGATCAACCACCCCAATGCCGGGTCGGCGCGGTCGGCGCTCGATGCATTGGTGCAATGGACGATCGATGACTTGGCGCGAGCCCGCTGAAACCTGGACGAGCGGACGTCAAAAAGCCGGCCCGCGGGCCGGCTTTGCGCTGACCGCCAAAGTGTTCAGAGGTTGTCCGGTACCCAGCCGAAGTCTTTGAGGGCGGTCCACACCTGATCGCCCAAAATCTTGTGGCCGCCGGTTGTGGGGTGTACGCCGTCAGCGAAGAAGTAGGAGCTCGCGCTGGCACCGGGCTTCAGGCCGTTGAGGTTCGGCACGGGGCTGACAAAGGCCGAGGCCGGCGCGGCATTGCAGAACAGCGCCGAGCCGTCTGTGATGCGCCCTCCCGTAAAGGCCGAGATCTTGGCCGGGTCGCAAGCCGCATCCGTGGCGTTGGTGATACCGAAGGCGCGCGGATTGGCCAGCACGGCGGCCCCCAGCGCACGCAAGTTGATGGTACGCGCCGACGACCCATTCAAGCCAGTCAACAGCGCTGCATTGAACGCCTCCGCCAGTTGATTCAGGAAGGCCTTGTTGTCCGCGGGCAGGCCCGAAAACGCCGGCGTTGCCGTGAAGTCAGGCAGCGTCATCACAACCACGCGCTTAGCGCCCTTGGCAATGATTTCGGTCTTGACCAGCGTGGCCAGTTCGGTGGCTGCAGTGCTCACGGCGGCGACAGCATCGGCCGGTGGCAGGCCTTGCGCCACGGCGCCGAACTGCACGAAGACGTCGTTGTTGCCACCCAAGACGAAGACGATGTCACCGTCGACAAAACCCGGCTGGAAACCCGGCACGGTGCGCGTGTTGTGTGAGGCGACCTGATCGACCATCGGGATGGTCAGTGCGCCGCCTGTACTTTCCGATGCCGATCGGATCGGTGACGCGAGAGCCGCCCTGCGCGTAGCCGGTGCAGCTGCCGGCCAGCGCCGGGCTTGCCGCGGCCGGGCACGGCACGACGCGTCGGTGACGAAGCCCACCTCGGCCGGCGTGATCGCCACGCCCAGGCGCGCGGCGATCCACTCGACCCAGGTGTTGGCGTTGCTGGTGTTGCTCGTTGCCGTGTAGCGCGCGTGTATGGCAAGTGTTGGTCGTGAACTTGCCGCCGAAGAACGGCGGCGCGCCGGGGTGCTGGCCCAGCGGGATCTGCGTTGCCGGCGTGTAGGTGCCGACGTCGGACAGGCTGTCGCCGAAAACGATCGACGCGCTTGGCCAGCGGCGAATCGGTATCGCCGCCGCCGCACGCGGCAACGATCAGTGCAGCAGCCGCAAGGGCCGAAATGTGCCAGCGACGTCGGGTGATGGTCATGGTGTTGTGCTCCTTCGGTACGGTCTTGTCGCGCCAGCGTCGCCCGCGCAAAACAGGCCACTTTGAGTGCCGCCGACTATACGTTTGCACACCACAGCCCCGAGCCGGGTTAACCCCGCAGAGCGTCGTATTGGAGAGACGACTCCAGCCCGATCAGAACGGGTTGTTCTTCGCGCGGAAATCCGCCAGCGAGCCCATGCGCGACTGCAACGCCGGGCCGGGCCGCTTGTCATCGGCCCACAGGTACGAAGGCGACGTGGCGCCGGTGACGAGTGTGTCGGTGCGGCAGTCGGGCAACACGGCCGTGGGCAGGCAGGCCGCATCGAGCACATTGGTGAGCGAGAAGTTGTTCGGGAACTTGACCATGTTCTGCGTTTCGATGTCGATGAAGACCAGGCCGATCAGGCGGCCGTCGTTGATCAGCGTCACGCTCATGCGGCTGTTGAAGGCGTCGGTGAGTTGCGACAGCAGCTTGCTGCGGGTGGCGTCGCCGGTGGCGGTGTTCTGCGCGCGCGCGAACGGTGTCAGGCCGAGGTCGGGCACGGTCAGCACGACGACGGCCGGGCCAGATTGCGCGAGCGCGTTGATGGCCTCGCCATACGTGCGCGCACGCGAGCGTGCTTCTTCGATCAGCGACGCCGACGACTCGGCCGGGTAGCGCTCATACAGCTCGAAGATGTCGTTCATGCCGATTTCCATCAGCGCCAGATCGCGGTCGTTGAACGCCGCGCCCTGCACCGCGGCCAGTTGCGCCGGCAGATCGGCCACCTTGTTTCCCGGCCGCGCCAGTACCTGGCCGCTGGCGGTGGTGGCGTTGCCCAGGCAGCGATCGAACACCAGACCGAAGCCCGAAGCCACCGTCTGGATCCAAAGCGGGTTGCGAGTGCAGTCGAGCTCGGTCGTACTCAGGGTGGGCGGGTTGGTGTTGCTGTCGGTGATCTTGAAGGCGTTGATGCTGTACTTGCGGCCGTCGCTCTCCAGGTACGACAGCTCGTCGCCGAAGGCCAGCACGCGGTTGGGCCGGAACGGCTCCTGCGTGTCGCCGCCGCCGCAGGCGGCCAGCGCGAACAGCGCCGTCACTGCAGCCAGGGACTTCAGCACCCCCTTCGTCATCCACTTCGAACTCATGCGATCTCCAAAAACTCAGGGGGTTTGTCGTCGTGTTGCGGCGGCACGCTGCAGGCGGTCCCGCACGCCGTCCCACTCGCTGCCGGGCGGTGGTTGTTCGACCCAGATCAGGCCGACGCCCAGCGCATCGAACTCACGCAACACCGCGAACAACTCGAACGCCGCGGCGCGCGCGCCGGTGGGCATGCTGCGCATCACCAGGCCCAGATCGCCCGAGCCCGACGGCAGCCGCACCGTACGTGAATATACCGCCAGGGTCGGCCGGCGCCGTGCGTCGCTGCGCGGCGCCGCGGCGCGGGCGTCGCACCAGATGGCCAGCGCGTCGGCGAGCGCAGCGCCGGGCATCAGGCGCACGGTGGCGCGCGGCGCGTAATGCGCTTCGAGCGTGCCTGACGCCCGCGGTGCGTCGGCGTCGGCATCGGCCAAGGCGACACCGGCCGCGGCTTGCAGCGCCTCGCGCGTCAGCGCGCCGGGGCGCAGCAGCACGGGACCGATCTCGTCCGCACGCGAACAATCGACGATCGCCGATTCGATGCCGACCTCGCACGCGCCGCCGTCGAGCACCGTGACCGAGTCGCCGAACTCTTCGGCGACATGCGCTGCCGTCGTCGGGCTGATGCGGCCGAAGCGGTTGGCGCTCGGCGCGGCCACACCCGGCACGCCGCGCGCGGCGCAGGCGGCGAGCAGCGCCTGCGCCAGCGGGTGCGCGGGGCAGCGCAGGCCGATCGTGTCCTGCCCGCCGGCGGCCGCGGCGCCGATGCCGTCGCGCCGCGGCACGATCAGCGTCAGCGGCCCGGGCCAGAAGGCGGCGCACAGGCGCTGCGCCAGCGGCGGCCACTCGCGCGCAAAGGCCTGCGCGTGCGCGGCATCGACGACGTGCACGATCAGCGGGTGCTCGCTCGGCCGATCCTTGGCGGCGAAGATTTTTGCCACGGCCGCGTCGTCGTCGGCGCGCGCGCCGAGGCCATAGACGGTTTCGGTGGGGAAGGCGACGAGGTCGCCGGCGGCCAATCGCTCGGCCGCCTGCGTGATCGCGTCGGGTTGCTTGCCGTCGAACCGCACGTCAGAACGTTGGCAGCCCCAACAAGGCGGCGGCCTGCAAGGCCACCGCGCGCGTGCTGGCGGCGTCGGGGCCGGTGATCGTCAAGTGCCCCATCTTGCGCGCGCGGCGCGCGCCGGCCTTGCCGTACAGATGCAGGTGCGCGCCGGGCAACGCGAGAACATCGGCCCACGGTGGCGTGCGTTCCTCGCCGCGCTCGTCGAACCACAGGTCGCCGAGCAGGTTGAGCATGACCGCGTTCGAATGCAGGCGCGGCGTGGGCAACGGCAGGCCGGCCATGCAGCGCACCTGCAAGTCGAACTGCGACACGTCGCAGGCATCGATGCTGTAGTGGCCCGAGTTGTGCGGCCGCGGCGCCATTTCGTTGGCGACCAGGGAGCCGTCCTGCAAGACGAAGAACTCGACGCAGAGCACGCCCAGGTAGCGCATCTCTTGCGCGAGGCGCCGTGCGGACTCGCCGGCGCGCTGCTGTACTTCGGCGCTGATGTCGGGCGCCGGCACCTGCGTGACGGCGAGGATGCCGCCCTCGTGCAGGTTCTGCTGCACCGGCAGTTGCACCACGGTACCGTCGGCGCCGCGGGCGACGATTACCGAAAGCTCGTGTTGCAGCGGCAACCGTTGCTCGAGCACGCAGGGCACGTGTTTCAACGCGCTCCAAGCCGCAGCGAGTGTCGCGCGATCGGCGACTCGCACCTGGCC
The DNA here is from genome assembly GCA_963816315.1 of uncultured beta proteobacterium. Taxonomy (GTDB): domain Bacteria; phylum Pseudomonadota; class Gammaproteobacteria; order Burkholderiales; family Burkholderiaceae_C; genus CADEEN01. The sequence goes on along the minus strand of CAWFJZ010000025.1, from coordinate 33,666 downwards.
CTTGCCGTCGTAGCCCAGGCGCGAGGTCTTGAGAATGCCCGGCAGCAGCGCGGCATCGATCTTCGCCAGATCGGCCTCGGCCTCGATCACCGCGAACGGCGCACACGCCACGCCGCTCTTGACGAAGTGCCGCTTCTCGGCCGCGCGGTCCTGGCAGATCGCCACGCTCTCCGCCGACGGCGACACCGGCCGGTGCGCGCCGAGCGTGTACAGCGCGGGTGCGGGCACGTTCTCGAACTCGGTGGTGATCGCCGCGCAGCGTTGCATGAGCTGCGCCAGGCCCTGCTCGTCGAGGTACTCGGCGTCGATGTGATAGTGCGCGACGAGGCCGGCCGGGCTGGTCTTGTCCGGGTCGAGCACCGCCGTGAAGTAACCCATCGACTGCGCGGCCTGCACGAACATGCGGCCGAGTTGCCCGCCGCCCATCACGCCGAGCGTGACCGGGCGGCCGTCGGGGCCGGTGGCGCCGGGGAGCAGAGGTTTCATTTCAGTTCAGAGCTCATCGCACGCGCTGCCTCGGTTTGTTTTGCGCGGTACGCATCGAGCTTGTCGGCCAAAGCCTTGTCATTGACGGCGAGCATCGCGATCGCGAACAGCGCGGCATTGGCTGCGCCGCCATCGCCGATCGCAAACGTCGCCACCGGCACACCCTTGGGCATCATCACGATCGAATGCAGCGCATCGACGCCGGCGAGATGTTTGCCCGGCACCGGAACGCCGAGCACCGGCACGGCGGTCTTCGCGGCCAGCATGCCCGGCAGATGCGCCGCGCCGCCGGCTCCGGCGATGATCGCCACCAAGCCGCGCTGACGCGCCGAGGCTGCGTAGGCGAACATCTCGTCGGGCATGCGGTGCGCCGAGACCACCTTGCATTCATGCGCGACACCGAACTCGGCGAGAATGGCGGCCGCGTGTTGCAGGGTGGGCCAGTCGCTGGCCGAGCCCATCAACACACCGACTTTCGGTTGCGCCTCGTTCATGGGTTGAATTGTAGGTGGCGGCCCTCAACTCCTCTCTCACAATGCTCGACGTCACGATCCAGAACTTCGAAGCCGAACTCATCAACGCCTCGATGCAGCAGCCGATCCTGCTCGACATCTGGGCGCCGTGGTGCGGCCCGTGCAAGGTGCTCGGCCCGGTGCTCGAAAAACTCGAGGTCGCTTACGCCGGCCGCTTCAAGCTCGCCAAGTTGAACAGCGACGAGCAGCCCGAGATCGCCAGCCAGTTGAGCCAGGCCTTCGGCGTGCGCTCGATTCCGTTCTGCGTGTTGTTCGATCAAGGCCAGCCGGTCGATGGTTTTGTCGGTGCGCTGCCGGAGGCGCAGATCCGCGCCTTCCTCGACAAGCATGTGCCGACCGCCGATGAGCAGGAGGCGCAAGCAGAAGCCGAAGAGGCCGGAGCGCTGATCGCCGAGGGCGACCCTGAAACCGCACTCGCCAAATTGCAGCAGGCCGTGGCGATCGATCCCGGCAACGACGACGCGCGCCACGACTACGTGAAGTTGCTGCTCGAACGCGGCGCGCTGGCGCAGGCCGAGGCGGCGTTCGAGCCGGTGGCCAAGAAGACCGCGCTCGATGCGCGCCTGGACGCGCTGGCGCATTGGATCGCGGCGCAACGCAAGGCGAGAACGGCACGCAGCGGCGATGTGTTGGCGTCGGCGATCGCCGCCAACAAGCGTGACTTCGAGGCCCGCTTCGAACTCGCGCAGACGCATTTCGCCGCCGGCCGCTTTACCGCGGCGATGGACGAGCTGCTGGAGATCGTGATGCGCGACAAGGCCTGGAGCAGCGACCTGGCGCGCAAGACCTACGTCGCCATCCTCGCGGTGATGGCCAAGCCGGCGCCCAAACCCGCGGCAGGCGTTGCCAAGGGCGCGCTCGAACTCACGGGCAAGGCCGCGGCGGTGAGCGCCGATCCACTGCTCGACCAGTACCGGCGCAAGCTGAGCATGGCGCTCTTTTAGAGCAGCTTCGGTTCCAGTCCTGCCAGCGCTTCGTCGAGCCGCGCCACCAGGCGCTGCTGGTACTCGCAGTGCTGCGCATACAACTGCTGCGACGCTTCGCGGTGCCGGCCCGCCAGCGCGCTCTCGCCGAAGGCCTCGCGCACTTGCGCCAGCCGCGCCAGCGCCAACGCGCGGTCATCGGCGTCGATCGGGTCGGACAGCGCTTGCTCGGCCGCGCCGGCCAGCGCGCGCGCCTTGTCCGCCTGGCCTCGGTTCCACTCGCACCACGCGCGGTCGGCCAGCAGGCAGGGCACGATGCGTTTCAACCCTTCGTCGAGCGCGCTGTCGAAGTTGGCGTCGAACAGGTTGAGCGCTTCGGCCCAGCGGCCCTGCGCGGTCAGCACCTGGGCACGCAGCATCGGCACCAGCGAGCCGAGCGAGGCGGTGCCGATGCCGGCGTCGTAGTGGCCGATCGATTCGGCGCCGATCAACGCCTGCGCCATCGCCTTGGTCTCGCCGCCCGCGGCAGCGCCCTCGAACAACATCGCCATGCGCACCTGCGCGCCGCGAATCCAGGCTTGGTTGTGCATCAGCGCCGACAAGTGCGCCTCGTCGCCGTCGGCAATGGCATGGCGGCGCGAGGCCTCGTACCACGGCTGCGCGCGCGCGCCCTGGCCGCCGAAGTGGTACGCATAGCCGGCAACGAGCGTGGCCCGCGCACGCGCGCTGCGATGCTCCGGCGCCGCGGTGTCGAGCGCCTCGCGCAGCAACGTGGCCGTGCGCTCGGCATCCTCATCGGCAAACGCCAGCGTCGCCAGCCACGCCGCGGTGAGGGCGCGCAGGCGTGTGCCCGCCGGGCCGCCCTCGCAGGCGAGCTTGTAGGCGAGTTCGAGCTGCTCGTGGCCGCCGATGCCGATGACGCTGTAGTAGCCGTGCAGCCCTTCGGCCAGCGCCACCCAGCCGCGCACCAGGTGGCTGTGCGGCTGCCAGGCCAATTGCGAGTTCAGCTCGCCGATCACGACCTGCGCGCGTTCGAGCTGCCCCTGACGCGCCAGCAGCGCGGCGCGCTCTGCGCGCAGGCACTGCATCTCGATCGGGTTGGCGGCGGACCTGATCGCCGCTTCGAGCGTGGCCAGCAGTCGCGAGTGCGGGCCGGATTTGGCCTTCATGCACCCAGCCGCGTCAGCGCCTCGCGGTACTTGGCGGCGGTCTTTTCGATCACCTCACTCGGCAGCGCCGGCGCCGGCGCACGCTTGTTCCACGGCTGGCCATTGACACGCACCGCTTCGAGCCAGTCGCGCACGAACTGCTTGTCGTAGCTCGGCGGGTTCTCGCCTTCGCGATAGGTCTCGAGCGGCCAGTAGCGCGACGAGTCCGGCGTCAGCACCTCGTCCATCAGCGTCAGCGTGCCGTCGGCATCGAGGCCGAACTCGAACTTGGTGTCGGCGATGACGATGCCCTTTGTCAGCGCGTACGCCGCAGCCTCGCTGTACAGGCGGATCGAGATCTCGCGCACGCGGGCGGCCAATTCAGCGCCGATCGTCTGCGCCGCTTGTTCGAACGAGATGTTCTCGTCGTGATCGCCGGCTTCGGCCTTGGTGGCCGGCGTGAAGATCGGCTCGGGCAGCTTCGCTGCGTTCTTCAAGCCCGCAGGCAGCACGACGCCGCAGACCGATTGCGACTCGCGATACTCCTTCCAACCGCTGCCGGCGAGATAGCCGCGCACCACCGCCTCGATCGGCAGCGGCTTCAGGCGCTTGACCAGCATCGAGCGGCCGCGCACCTGCGCGCGCTCGTCGGCGGCGACGACGGTTTGCGGGTCATCGCCTGTCAGATGGTTCGGCACGATGTGCGACAGGCGCGCGAACCAGAACAACGCCATGCGCGTCAGCAACTCGCCCTTGCCCGGAATCGGCTCGCCCATGACGACATCGAAGGCCGAGAGGCGATCGCTCGCCACCATCAACAAGCGATCGTCACCGACGGCGTAGTTGTCGCGGACTTTGCCGCGGGCCACCAGCGGCAACGAGTGAATGCTGGAGTGCAACAGCGCCGAATTCATCGCATCGATTCTATCGACGCACACCCATTGACCGTGCCCCTGCTCTCAGGGGTTCATCAGGTTACCGACGGCGTTGTGCTACAGCCTGACCAAACGCCGCAACGCCGTCGTTGCGCGCCGGCTCACACCACTGTCTGCGCCAACTCGCCCTTCGCATAACGCTGCGCCACTTGCGACAACGACTGCGGCTTGATCTTCGGCGCCTGGCCTTCGCAGCCGAACTCGAGGAAACGCTGCTTGCAGATCGCCTTGGCGGCTTCGCGCGCCGGCTTCAGCCACTCGCGGGCGTCGAACTTCTCCGGGTTCTCGGCGAGGAACTTGCGGCACGCCGCGGTCATCGCCAGGCGCACGTCGGTGTCGATGTTGATCTTGCGCACGCCGAACTTGATGGCTTCCTGGATCTCGCTCACCGGCACGCCGTAGGTCTCTTTCATGTTGCCGCCGTACTTGCGGATCACTTCAAGCAAATCCTGCGGCACTGACGACGAGCCGTGCATCACCAGGTGCGTGTTCGGCAGGCGGCGGTGGATCTCCTTGATGCGATCGATCGCCAGGATGTCGCCGGTGGGCTTGCGGGTGAACTTGTAGGCGCCGTGGCTGGTGCCGATGGCGATCGCCAGCGCATCGAGTTGCGTGCGCTTGACGAAGTCGGCCGCCTGCTCGGGGTCGGTCAGCAACTGCTCGCGCGTCATCGTGCTGTCGGTGCCGTGGCCGTCTTCCTTGTCGCCCTTCATCGTTTCGAGCGAACCCAGGCAGCCGAGCTCGCCTTCGACGGTGACGCCGGTGGCATGTGCCATATCGACGACCTTGCGCGTGACATCGACGTTGTAGTCGTAGCTGGCGATCGTCTTGCCGTCGGCCTCCAGGCTGCCGTCCATCATCACCGACGAGAAGCCGAGGTCGATCGCGCCTTTGCACACGTCGGGGCTCTGGCCATGGTCCTGGTGCATCACCAGCGGCACGGTCGGGTACTGCTCGATGGCAGCCAGGATCAGGTGCTTGATGAACGCCTCGCCGGCGTACTTGCGCGCACCCGCGCTGGCCTGCAGGATCACCGGTGCGCCGACCTCCTGCGCCGCCATCATCACGGCCTGCACCTGCTCGAGGTTGTTGACGTTGAAGGCGGGGATGCCGTAGCGCTGTTCGGCAGCGTGGTCGAGCAGTTGGCGCATGGAAACGAGAGGCATGGCGGACTCCTACAAAAGCGGGTGATGACGCGGGGGATGGTCGGAGTTTAGGCCCGTGCGTGCAGCCTCGTGTAGCCTTTGCCGTCTCGTCACAACCACTCCAGGGGGTGCGGCATGAAGCGCATCGAGACCGACTATCTGGTGATCGGCAGCGGCGCCGCGGGCCTGGCGTTCGCCGACACCTTGCTCGACGAGACGGATGCGCACATCACACTGGTCGATCGCCACGGCAAGCCCGGCGGCCACTGGAACGACGCCTATTCGTTCGTCACGCTGCACCAGCCTTCGGCCTTTTACGGCGTCAACTCGATGGCGCTGGGCAGCCGGCGCAAGGACGTGATCGGGCCCAACAAGGGCATGGACGAGCTGGCATCGGGCCCGGAGATTGCCGCTTACTACGACAAGTTGATGAACCACAAGCTGCTGCCCAGCGGCCGTGTCTCGTACCACCCGATGTGCAGCTACATCGGCGAGAACACGTTCGAATCGATCCTGTCGGGCGCGCGCACGCAGCTGCACGTGCGCAGGAAGCTCGTCGATGCCGCGTACCACAGCCCGGCCGTGCCGGCCACGCACACGCCGCGCTTTCGCGTCGCCGACGGCGTGCGCGTGGTGCCGCCGAACGCGCTGCCGATGTTGGGCTTGCAGCCAAGCGCGAAGCCGGCGCGCCGTTTCGTCGTCGTCGGCGCCGGCAAGACGGCGATGGACGCCGCCGTCTGGCTGCTCACCAGTGGTGGCGTTGCGCCCGCCGCGATCAGCTGGGTCATGCCGCGCGACTCGTGGCTGGTGAACCGCGTGACGACACAACCGGCGCCGGAGTTCTTCGACCAATCGATCGGCGGCCAAGCCGATCAGATGGAGGCGTTTGCCAAGGCCACCTCCACGGCAGACCTGTTCGCGCGGCTCGAAGCCTGCGGCGCGCTGCTGCGCATCCACACCGACCGCACGCCGTCGATGTTCCACCTGGCCACGGTGACGCCGGGCGAGGTCGAACTGTTGCGCAGCATCGGGCACGTCATCCGCAAGGGCCGCGTGCAGGCGATCGAAGCCGACCACCTGCTGCTCGACGACGGCCGCGAGCCGATGCCGGCCGACGCGCTGTACATCGATTGCACCGCGTCGGCCGTCGAGCCGCGCGCGCTGCAACCGATCTTCCAGGGCGACAAGCTGCTGCTGCAACTGGTGCGGCTGCCGCAGCCGGCGTTCAGCGCGGCGCTGGTAGCGTATGTCGAAGCGCACTACGGCAGCGACGAAGAGAAGAATCGACTGTGCGCCAGCGTGCCCTTCCCGCACACACTCGACGACTACGCGCCTGCCACGCTGGCCAACATGCGCAACCAGTTCCAGTGGAGCCAGGACAAGACGCTGCGTCAGTGGATCCGCGACAGCCGCCTCGACGGCTTCGGCCGGCTGATGTCGGGCATCGATCCGCAAGACACGCACAAGCTCGCCATCGTCGATCGGCTGCGCAAGAACGCGCTGGCGGCGATGGCCAATCTGCCGAAGTCGATTGCCGCGGCTTCGGCATGAAGCCGCGGCCTGTGCCCACTCAGCGCGCGTTGGTCTCGATCCAGTTCTTGTAGGTCGAGACACGCGTGTAGCCATCGACGCCCTGCCCGGTGCAGTCGTTCAGCGCCGTGTCGAACGGCCCGTAGCTGACGATGCCGACCTGGAACGGCCCGCGCACCGTCAGCGGCCCGCCGCTGTCGCCCTTGCAGGCGCCGCGCGTGACGCTCGGCTGCGCGCACAGCACACCCGCCGGGCAGCTCTGCGCCGACACCTGGTAGAGCAGCGCCTGCAACTGATCCGGTGACGACGTCGGTTGGCCGACGCTGTCGGTGCGGCCCCAACCGCGCAGATAGACATCGCCGCCGGCAGCAGGGTCATTGCCCGTCGAGGCCAACGCCACCTTGGTGTTGCCGGGAAAGCCGCGCTCGAGCCGCAATACGGCAACGTCGAAACCGCTGCCGATATTGCGGTAGTTCGGATGCTGGCGCACCGTGACGACGTTGGCGACGTTGCCCGCGCCGCACTCGCCCAGGTTGCCGACGCCCACGCAGGCCTGCATCTGCGAGGCCGGCAACGGCTGTCCGCCGTCGTTGGTGACGCAGTGCGCGGCGGTGAGGATCCACTGGTCGTCGATCAATGTCGCGCCGCAGAAGTGAAAGCCGCTGCCGCGCACTTGCAGCGACACCATCCACGGCCGGCCCTCGACGGCGCTGCCGCCGCGAACGGAAGGGAACTCGCGCTCATCGATGGCCACGCCGGCGCCATCTTCAACACCGTTCGGCGTGCCGTTGTTCGAACTGCCGCCACCGCACGCCGCCAAGGCCAGCGCACCCGTCAATGCAGCGCCCAGCGTGGGGCGCCTCCAGATTGCTCCATTCATCATCATTCAAACCTCCTGCTCGGCGCCTGCGACACGCCGGGTAGGCCGCCGCGAGCGCGCTGCCCGCAGGCCGCGGCAGGATGGCTGCGGCTTCGGGCGAGGTCGAGTCTGGCCGCGTGAGTGCGCAGGAGGTAACGGGATGCTGAACTCAGCGCGTCATCGACACGCGACGAAACAGATTGGAAGGATCGACGCGTCAGCCCGCCCGCTTGGAGCGTGAGTGCCGCGACAACAGCATGACGCCCTTGGCATAGTCCAGCATCGCAGCGCACGACCACAGCACATCGGCACCGATCACGCCGACGATCGGTGCCACCTTGTCGCGCGCAAAACCGACGTTGACCTGCGACAGGTCCATCGACAGCAGCTTGATCGCCGAGAGATCAATGCCCGCGAGCGACAAGTCGTGCTGATCTACATACTTCAACCGCATCGCCGACGAGCCTACACCGCCGCCTTTTCGAGAGGCGCCCGAAAGCGTCAGGCCGAAACGAGCCAAGGCGGCCGAGTCGATCACCGTGCCGCCCGCCCCGGTATCCACAACAAGGCGAGCCGGCTTACCGGCAAGTCGGGCCATGACGGTAACGTGGCGGCTCTTCTCGCGGTGCAGTGGGACGAGCACGTGCGCGGCTTTGGGATCGGGGCGGTTTGTCATTCAGGCTGCTCCATGTGAATTGCAGACGGTGCCAATCCAGGCACCCAGCGGAGCTGGAACCGGGTGCGCTTTTTTCAATGACGAGCAGGCGCTGTCAGGGGTAAACCACAGGCAGGGAACGCGCTTGGTCTTGCACCAGTGGCCGCTCGAGATTGCGGCAATCTGAACGTCAATATGTTCAGCCGACGCGGCAGACCTTCAGCATGTTGGTGCCGCCGGGGTAGCCCATCGGCTCGCCGCAGGTGATGGCATACGTGTCGCCCGGTTTCAGCACACCGCGATCGACGAGGATTTTTTCAGCCGCCGCCAGAGCGGTATCGCGGTCGCCGAAGTTGGGCATCAACAGCGGCTGCACGTTGCGGTACAGCGCCATGCGGCGCTGCGTCACCGGCTGCGACGTGAGGCCGAAGATGGGCGTGTGGCTGCGGTAGCGGCTCATCCACAGCGCCGTCGAGCCGCTCTCGGTGAGCGCCAGGATGGCCTTGCAGCCGAGGTGGTAGGCGGTGAACAACGCGCCCATCGCAATCGACTGGTCGATGCGGCCGAAGCGCTTGTTGGTGAAGTCGGCGTCGATCGTCACTTCTTCGGCGCGCTCGGCTTCGAGGCAGATCGACGCCATCGCTTCCACCGTCTCCACCGGGTACTGGCCGGCGGCGGTTTCGGCGCTGAGCATCACCGCGTCGGTGCCGTCGAGCACGGCGTTGGCGACGTCGCTGACCTCGGCGCGCGTCGGCACCGGGTTGACGATCATCGACTCCATCATCTGTGTGGCCGTGATCGTCAGCTTGTCGAGCGAGCGCGCCAGCTTGATCATGCGTTTCTGCAGCGCCGGCACCGTGGCGTTGCCGACCTCGATGGCCAGGTCGCCGCGCGCCACCATGATGCCGTCGCTGGCCCTGACGATGCCTTCCAACGCCGGGATGGCTTCGCTGCGCTCGATCTTGGCGATCAGCCCCGGCTTGTGGCGCCACTTCTCGCCGGCCACGTTGGCGAGCTGGCGCGCCATCTCCATGTCGGTGGCGCTCTTCGGGAAACTCACCGCGAGGTATTCGCACTGGAAGCTCATCGCGGTCTTGATGTCCTCGATGTCCTTGCCCGTGAGCGCCGGCGCGGTCAGGCCGCCGCCCTGCTTGTTGATGCCCTTGTTGTTGGACAGCACGCCGCCGATCTTGACCGTGGTGATGACTTGTTCGCCGCGCACGTCATCGACCGTCAGCACCAGCAGGCCGTCGTTGAGCAGCAGCGTGTCGCCCGGCTTCACGTCGCGCGGCAGCTCCTTGTAGTCGAGGCCGACGGCGTCGTTGTCGCCGAGTTCGCCGCGGCCGGCATCGAGCACGAAGCGCTGGCCGGCCTTGATCAGCGTCTTGCCGCCTTCGAACTTGCCGACGCGGATCTTCGGCCCCTGCAGGTCGGCCATGATCGCCACCGCCTTGCCGGCGCGCTCTGCCGCGGCGCGCACCATCGCCGCGCGGTCGATGTGGTCCTGCGCCGTGCCGTGGGAGAAGTTCAGCCGCACGACATCGACGCCGGCGGCGATCAGCCGCTCCATCATCTCCGGCGTGGAGGACGACGGGCCGAGGGTGGCGACGATCTTGGTCTGGCGTGGCATTGGTGTTCTCGCAGCAAAGGCGCATGATTATCGGCGCGGGCACGGGCCTTGTCAGTTTCGAGCTCAGTTTCACGTCAGCGGCGGTTGGTTTGGCGTCAGAGCATGGTCAGAGCCGGCCCGCACAGTCGCGCCCTACAACAGACCTAACAGGAGACAAAGCATGAACGACGATCTGGTGCAGCGCATCGCTGCCCATCCCGACTACATCGCACTCAAGGCCAAGCGCAGCCGCTTCGGCTGGACGCTGGCCGTGATGATGCTGATCGTGTACTACGGCTTCATCCTGCTGGTGGCCTTCAACAAGCCCTTCCTCGCCGCAGCGCCTGGGCGACGGCGTGATGACGGTCGGCATGCCGATCGGCCTGGGTGTGATCCTGTTCACCGTGATCATCACGGTCATCTACGTGCGCCGCGCCAACGCCGAGTACGACACCTGGCCGAGCGCGATCAGCAAGGCGGTGCTGAAATGAGCGGCGCCCGATTCGACCTCCGCGCGGCGCGCTGATCGCCGCCGCCCTCGCCGCTGCGGCCGCCGCCGCCTACGCCGCCGGCGCCGACCTCGGCCAGGCCGACAAGCAGGCCACCAACTGGACGGCGATCGGCATGTTCGGCGTCTTCGTCGCCTTCACGCTGTGGATCACCAAGTGGGCGGCGTCCAAGACCAAGAGCGCGGCCGACTTCTACACCGCGGGCGGCGGCATCACCGGCTTCCAGAATGGCCTGGCCATCGCCGGCGACTACATGAGCGCGGCCTCGTTCCTCGGCATCTCGGCCGCGGTGATGGCCTCGGGCTTCGACGGCCTGATCTACTCGATCGGCTTTCTCGTCGGCTGGCCGGTGGTCACCTTCCTGCTCGCCGAACGGCTGCGCAACCTGGGCAAGTTCACCTTTGCCGACGTGGCGTCGTTCCGCTTCTCGCAGACCCCGGTGCGCGTCTTCGCGGCCTGCGGCACGCTGGTCGTCGTCGCGTTCTACCTGATCGCGCAGATGGTCGGCGCGGGCCAGTTGATCAAGCTGCTGTTCGGCCTCGAGTACTGGATCGCGGTCGTCATCGTCGGCGGGCTGATGATGGTCTATGTGCTCTTCGGCGGCATGACGGCCACCACCTGGGTGCAGATCATCAAGGCCATCATGCTGCTCGGCGGGCGCCTCGTTCATGGCCTTCATGGTGCTGCTTGAAGTTCGGCTTCTCGCCCGAGGCGATGTTCGCCGAAGCGGTGCGCATCAAGACCGACATCTCGGCCAAGGGCGGCAAGGACGCGGCCACCGCGGCCAAAGAAGGCTTCTCGATCATGGGCCCGGGCGGCTTCGTCAAGGATCCGATCTGCGCGATCTCGTTCGGCATGGCGCTGATGTTCGGCACCGCCGGCCTGCCGCACATCCTGATGCGCTTCTTCACCGTGCCCAACGCCAAGGAAGCGCGCAAGTCGGTCGTGCTGGGCCACCGACCTGGATCGCCTACTTCTACATCCTGACCTTCATCATCGGCTTCGGCGCCATCAGCTTCGTGCTCACCAACCCGCAGTTCCTCGACGCCAAGGGCGTGCTGCTGGGCGGCGGCAACATGGCGGCGATCCACCTCGCCAACGCGGTCGGCGGCAACGTCTTCCTCGGCTTCATCTCGGCGGTGGCCTTTGCGACCATCCTCGCGGTGGTGGCCGGCCTGACGCTGTCGGGCGCTTCGGCGGTGTCGCACGACCTGTACGCCACGGTGATCAAGAAGGGCAACGCCGACAGCAAGGCCGAACTCGGCGTGTCGCGCATCACGACCGTGGTCCTGGGCATCGTCGCCGTGGTCCTGGGCATCGTCTTCGAGAAGCAGAACATCGCCTTCATGGTCAGCCTGGCGTTCGCGATCGCGGCCTCGGCCAACTTCCCGGTGCTGTTGATGAGCGTGCTGTGGAAGGGCTGCACGACGCGCGGCGCGGTCATCGGCGGCTTCCTCGGGCCTGATCTCGTCGGTGGCGCTGACCGTCGTCTCGCCGGCGGTGTGGGAAGCCACGCTCGGCAACCCGAAGGGCTCGGCGCTGTTCCCGTACACCTCGCCGGCGCTGTTCTCGATGACGATCGGCTTCGTCGGCATCTGGCTGTTCTCGCTGCTCGACGGCAGCGCGCGCGGCAAGCAGGACAAGGCGGGCTTCCTGGCGCAGCAGGTGCGCTCGGAGACCGGCATCGGCGCCTCGGGCGCGAGCGGGCACTGAGCCGGCGCTCCATTCGCATGGAGCGGGACTGCGGGCACACTGCCTTCAGTCCCGTTTTTCATGGCGCGATGACCCTCTCTACCGCCGACACCGAACGCGAGCTGCTGTCACGGCAGATCGACGATGCTCGCTCGCTCGAAGACTTGACCGCGGCCGCGCAGCGCGTCGATGCGCTGTTGGCGCTGCTTCACGACGACGGCTTGCGCATCGAGCGCCTGGCGCGTCTGGTCGGCGATCTGAACCGGCGCTTGTTCTCACGGCTGTGGCTGCTGGTCGCGCCGCACGAGCTCATCGCCAACAGCTGCCTCATCGTCATGGGCAGCGAGGGCCGCGGCGAGCAGATTCAGAAGACCGATCAGGACAACGCGCTGTTGCTTCGCGACGGCTTCGAATGCGCGGGCCTGCACGAGATCACAGCACGCTTCAACGCCGGCGTGGCCGCACTCGGCTGGCCGCCCTGCCCCGGCAACATCATGCTGACCAACCCGCAGTGGTGTGCGCCGGTGGCGCGCTTTCGCGAGACGGTGCGCGACTGGGTGCATGGCCATGACCCGGAGGGCCCGATGCACCTGGCGATTTTTTTCGACGCCGCAGCGGTGGCCGGCGATGACTCGCTGCTGCGCGAAGTGCAGGATCACATGACACGCGTGGCGACTGCGAGCGACGCCTTCGTCGCCCGCTTCGGGGCTGCAGCCGACCAGTTCCACGCGCCGACCCATTGGTGGGCGCAGCTCACCGGCCATGCCGACGAAGAACCGCTCGACATCAAAAAGCTCGGCACCTTTCCGATCGTGCACGGTGTGCGCGCGCTGTGCCTGAAGCACGGCGTGCGCGAGAGCGGCACCGCGGCGCGCATCGAGCGGCTGCGTGCGATGGGCGTGCTCGATGCCGGCATGGCGCTCGATCTCACCGAGGCGCTGCACTTCCTGATGGGCCTGAAGCTGCGCCACCAGTTGCGCCAGCGCGCGGCCGGCGTTGAAGCGAGCAACCTCGTCCAGCCCTCGACGTTGAGCACGATGGAGCGCGATCAGTTGAAAAGCGCGCTAGCGATCAACCGCGGCTTTCGCGCGCTGCTGCGCCAGCGGTTGATGTTGGATTCGCTGTGATGAAAAGGGCGCGTCTGCTTGGCCTGTGTGCGCTCGGCTGGCTGGGCCTCAACTTTCCGCTGATCACGCTCTGGGACCACCGCGTCACGTTGTTCGGTTTGCCGCTGATGGCGCTGGCGCTGTTTGTCGGCTGGGCGGTGCTCATTGCAATCGCAGCGTGGATCGTCGAACGCAACGACGACGAAGATCAGCAGTAGCCGATGCAAGCGCTGCCGCTGCCCCTCGTACTCGGCGCGTCCTTCGCCTACCTCGCTCTGCTCTTCGCCGTCGCCTGGTGGGCCGACCGGCGTGCGCTGCAAGGCCGCTCGGTGATCGGCAACGCCTGGGTGTACTCGCTGTCGATCGGCGTCTATTGCACCGCGTGGACCTACTTCGGCAGCGTCGGCCGCGCCGCCACCTCGGGGCTGTGGTTCCTGCCGATCTATCTCGGCCCGACGCTGGCGATGCTGCTGGCCTGGGCGCTGCTGCGCAAGATGGTGCGCATCGCGCACACGCACCGCATCACGTCGATCGCCGACTTCGTCGCCAGCCGCTACGGCAAGAGCCGCGCGCTGGCCGCGCTGGTGACGCTGATCGCGCTGGTCGGCATCCTGCCCTACATCGCGCTGCAGTTGAAGGCCATCGCCAGCGGCTTCACGCTGCTCACCGGCACGCACGGCGCGGCCGGGGCGCCGTGGTGGCAGGACAGCACCTTGGTCATCGCGCTGCTGCTGGCCGGCTTCACCGTCGCCTTCGGCACGCGGCACCTCGACGCGTCGGAGCGCCACGAAGGCATGGTGGCGGCGATCGCGCTGGAGTCGGTGGTCAAGCTGCTGGCCTTCATCGCCGTCGGCGTGTTCGTGACGTGGAGCCTGTTCGACGGGCCAGCCGACCTGTTCGCGCGCGCCGCCACCGAGCCCGCCCTCGCACCGCTGCTCGAGTCTGACCGGCTCGACAGGCACCGAAGCGCGTTTCGCCGGCGGCCAGTGGTTCGCGCTGACGCTGCTCGCCGCGCTGTCGCTGCTTTTTTTGCCGCGGCAGTTCCAGGTCATGGTGGTCGAGCTGGTCGATGAGCGGCATTTGAAGCGCGCCACCTGGGCCTTTCCGCTCTACTTGCTGCTGATCAACCTGTTCGTGCTGCCGATCGCGCTCGGCGGCCTGCTGCACTTCGGCAAGTCGGGGGCCGACGCCGAAACCTTCGTGCTCTCGCTGCCGCTTGGCCGCCGGTCATTCATGGCTCGCCCTGGTGGCTTTCGTCGGTGGCCTGTCGGCCGCCACCGGCATGGTGATCGTCGAGGCGATCGCGGTATCGACCATGGTCTGCAACGACCTGGTGATGCCGTTCGTGCTGCGCACGCGCACCGCAAGCGACTTGAGCCGCTTGCCGTTGCAGCTGCGGCGCGCCGTGATCGTGCTGCTGCTGCTGCTCGGCTATCTCTACTTCCGCATCGCCGGCGAGGCCTATGCGCTGGTCAGCATCGGCTTGATCAGTTTTGCCGCGGTGGCGCAGTTCGCGCCGGCCTTGATCGGCGGCATGTACTGGAAGGGCGCCACGCGCGCCGGTGCGCTGGCCGGACTCGTCGCCGGCTTTGCGCTGTGGGCGTGGACGCTGCTGCTGCCGTCGGTGGCCAAGTCGGGATGGCTCTCGCAAGCCTTTCTCAACGACGGCCCGTTCGGCCTGGCGCTGCTGCGGCCCGAACAGTTGTTCGGCCTGGCCGGCCTCGACAACCTGACGCATGCGCTGCTGTGGAGCCTGCTGGCCAACATCGGCCTGTTCGTCGCCGTGTCGCTCGCGCGCGCGCCGTCGCTGCGAGAGATGCAACAGGCGTTGCGCTTTGTCGATGTCTTCCGCCGCCACGACGCACCCGCTAATGCCGACGCCAACGCCGCGCTGCGTTGGCGCACGTCGTCGCCGCTGGCCGAGCTGCGGCAACTGGCGACGCGTTTTCTCGGCGCCGACGCGGCCGAGCGCGCGTTCGCCGGCTACGCGCCGCAGCGCGTGCCCGACGCCGCGCTGCTGCGCCGTGTCGAGACCCAACTGGCCGGCGCCATCGGCAGCGCGTCGGCGCATGCGGTCGTGGCCACGGTGGTCGAGGAAGAACCGCTGGCGCGCGGCGACATCCTGCGCCTGCTCGACGAGGCCTCGCAGGTGCGCGAGCTGAACCGCCAACTCGAAGCGCTCGACAAGTTGAAGGACGACATCATGTCGTCGGTGACGCATGAGCTGCGCACGCCGCTGACGTCGATCCGCGCCTTCGCCGAGTTGATGCGCGACGATCCCGAGATGGACGCCGAGCAGCGCCAGCAATTCCTCGCCCTCGTCGTGGCCGAGACCGAGCGCCTGTCGCGCCTGGTGAACCAGGTGCTCGACATGGCCAAGATCGAATCGGGCCATGGCGAGTGGCGCAACGAGGCGCTCGACCTCGGCGCGCTGATCGAGCATGCGGTGGCCACGACATCCGAATCCTTCCGCGAGCGCGGCGCCACGGTGACGGTGGACAAGCCCGCGCAGGTGCCGCCGCTGCACGCCGACCGCGACCGCCTGCTGCAGGTGCTGATCAACCTGCTGTCCAACGCCGCCAAGTTCACGCCGCCGGGCCAGGGGCGCGTGGCCGTGACGCTGCGCTGCGACGAGCGCGCAGCGACCGTCGAGGTGCGCGACAACGGCCCCGGCGTGCCGCCCGAGCAGCAGCAACTGATCTTCGAAAAGTTCCGCCAGGGCGGCAGCGCCACGCAACGCCCGCAAGGCACCGGCCTGGGCCTGCCGATCAGTCGCCGCATCGTCGAACATTACGGTGGCCGCATGAGGCTCGAAAGCGTGCCCGGCCAGGGCGCATGCTTCGCTTTCGAGCTGCCGTGGCACCACGACGAGAAGGAGACGCCCACATGAAGCATGTGCTGATCGCCGACGACGAGCCCAACATCGTCATCTCGCTCGAGTTCCTGATGAAGCGCGAAGGCCACCGCGTGAGCATCGCGCGCGACGGCGATGCGGCGCTGGCAGCGATCCGCGCCGAACGGCCCGATCTCGTGCTGCTCGACGTGATGATGCCGGGCAAGAGCGGCTTCGAGGTCTGCCAGGCGGTGCGCGGCGACGAGTCGCTCGCCGGCGTGAAGATCCTGATGCTCAGCGCCAAGGGCCGCGACACCGACCTCGCCAAAGGCAATGCGCTCGGCGCCGATGCCTACATGACCAAGCCGTTCTCGACGCGCGAGCTGGCGGACAAGGTGCGCGAGATGCTCGGCGCATGAAGCCGTTCGACAAGCGCGAAGTCGCCGCGGCGCTGTTGCCCGGCGCGCTGCTCGCGCTTGCCGCGCTGCTGGCTTGGCTTGTTTTCGCACTCGCGCCCGACGCCGAAGGCCGCGCCGCGCTGCTGCTGTTCGCGTTGCTGATGCTCGCCGCCGTGGCCGGCACGCTGCTGCGCCGCGCCTACCTGCGCTCGGTGCGCGCGGCGGCGCGGCTGGCCGAGGACGCGCAGTCGCTGCTCGCCACCGACAGCCAGCGCGAACTCGCGGCCGACGGCAGCGCCGAAACCCGCGCGCTGGCCACCGTGCTCAACCAGTTCGCGGCACAACGCACCGCGCTGCGCAACGACATCGCCGCGCAGGTGCGCGAGGCCAGCCGCAATGTCGAACAAGAACGCAACCGCCTGGCGGCGCTGATGGCCGAGCTGACGCAGTCGCGTCGTCGTCTGCAACCTCGACGGCCGCATCCTGCTCTACAACAACCGCGCGCGGCTGCAGTTTCGCGCGCTGTCGGCCACGCCGACGCTGGCCGACGGCGCCGAGCTGATCGGCCTCGGCCGCTCGATCTATGCCGTGTTCGACCGCGCCTTGATCGCGCACGCCATCGACAGCGTGCAGCAGCGTCTGGCGCGCGGCGCGGCGCACCCTTCGGCGCAGTTCGTCACCGGCACGCGCGGCGGCCAGTTGCTGCGCGTGCAGATGGCGCCGGTGCGGCCGGTGGCCAGCGAGCAACGCCGATGCGCTCGACGGCTTCGTGCTGATGCTCGACAACATCACCCGCGACTTCGCCGCCGAGAGCGAGCGCGACCATGCGCTGCATGCCCTCGGCGAGGGCAGCCGCGCCTCGCTCGGCAACGTGCAGGCCGCGCTCGAGATGCTCGACTTCCCCGATCTCGACGCGGCCACGCGCGAGCGCTTCCTGGCCGTCGTGCGCGACGAGGTGCGCGCGATGAGCACGCGCGTGCAGGCGCTGTCGCGCGACAGCGCGCAGACGATGAAGACCCGCTGGCCGCTCGAAGACATGCGCGGCGACGACCTGCTGGCCGCGGCGGTGCGCCGCATCGAAGCCGTCTGCGCCTGCCGCGCCGCGGCCGATGCTGCGCCGGCCGATCTCTGGTTGTCGGTCGATAGCTACTCGCTGCTGCAAGCGCTGGTCTCTCTGGCGGGCCGCCTCGCCAGTGAGTACGACGTCAAGCTCGTGCGCCTGCGCATCGCGCGCAGCGACACGCACGCGCAACTCGATCTCGTCTGGCAAGGCCCGGCGATGAGCACCGAGACCGTCGTCGGCTGGGAGACCGAGCCGATGCGCGTCGGCGCCGAGAGCGTGGCACTGACGGTGCGCGACGTGGTGCAGCGCCACGACGGCGAGTTCTGGTTCGAGCGCGAGCGCGTGCGCCACGAGTCGTTCTTCCGCATGCTGTTGCCGCTGGCGGCCGAGGGCGAAGCACCCGATGCTGCCACCATGCAGCGCGGCGACAGCCGGCCCGAGGTCTATGACTTCGATCTGTTCCGCGCCACCGAGCAGACGCGCGCGCTCGCCGAACGCCGCCTGGATCAACTCTCGTACACCGTCTTCGACACCGAGACCACGGGCCTCGATCCGAGCGCCGGCGACGAGATCATCCAGATCGGCGCGATGCGCATCGTCGCCGGCAAGCTGCGCCGCGAAGACTGCTTCGAACAGCTCGTCAACCCCGAGCGCAGCATCCCGGCGGTGGGCATCGCGATCCACGGCATCGAGCCGTCGATGGTGAAAGACGCGCCGACGATCGACACCGTGCTGCCCGCCTTCCACGCCTATGCGCAGGACACGGTGCTGGTGGCGCACAACGCTGCCTTCGACATGCGCTTTCTCGAACTGAAGCGCGAGCGTTGCGGCATTGTTTTCGATCAGCCCGTTCTCGACACGCTGCTGCTCGCCGCGGTGGCGCAGCCGGCGCAGGATTCGCACAGCCTCGAAGCGATCGCCGCCCGACTGGGCGTGCCCCTGCTCGGCCGCCACACCGCGCTCGGCGACGCGATGGTCACGGCCGAGGTGTTCATGAAGTTGATTCCGCTGTTGGCCGAACGCGGCATTCACACCTTGGGCGACGCCTTGGCCGCGTCGCAGCAGACGTATCTGGCGAGGGTGAGTTACTGAGCGCGCAAAGGGTCGAGCACAAGCGTGCCTGCAATCACGGCTCCCCGTCCCAATAGTCGAGGCTCTGGCCCTTGCGCGCGATGAGGTCGAACGGCGCCGTCTTGTCGAGGCTGCCCTCGGCGAGATACTTGCCCGAGTCCGGGTACTCGCAGATTTCGGGCGTCTCCATCGTGCTGATCGACAGGTATTTCAGCGGCACGTCCGACGTGTTGAGGATCTGGTGCGGGTACTCCGGGCCGGCCGGAATGAAGATCACGTCGCCGGCCTTCAGCGGCAGCAGCTCATCGGCCACACGAAGCGTTCCGTTGCCCTCGAGGACGACGAACATCTCTTCCTGCGCGTGATGCAGGTGGTACGGGCAGCCTCGTTTACCGGGCGCCAGGATGTCGAAGGAAGCGCCGAGTTTTTTGGCCGCCGTGCCGCGCGCCAGACGCACGCCCTCGGCGTCGTAGTGCGGCTCGCGCTGCATGCGCGCCAGCGGTGCGTCGTTGAAGTTGCGGATCAGGGCGGCGGCCAGGCAAGCAGCTTTGTCGGACATGACGGTGACCTCGGGTGCGGTGCGGCTCGATGCTTCGAGCAGGCCTGCATTCAAGCACGCTGTTGGCGACATGCTCACCGCGCCGCGAAGCGCGCCCGGTAGGTCGCCGGCGCCACGCCGACGATGCGCCGGAACGCAACACGAAAAGTCTCGATCGACTCGTAGCCGCATTGCAGCGCGATGTCGTCGGCCGACAGCGCCGCTTTGGTCTCGAGCAAGCGCCGTGCACGCGCCATGCGCTCCTGCTGCAGCCAGGCCTTGGGCGCCACGCCGCAAGCCTCGCTGAAACGGCGCAGGAAGGTGCGCGGGCTCATCGCCGCGCGCTGCGCCAACCCGTCGATCGTGATCGGCTGGTGCAGGTGCGCGCGCGCCCAGTCCATCGCTTTGCCCAGGCTCGCGCCCGCGCGCTCGGCGCGCTCGGCCACCGGCGCCTCAACGTATTGCGCCTGCCCGCCCTCGCGGTGCGGCGCCACGACCATGCGCCGCGCCACGGTGTTGGCGACCGCCGCGCCGAAGTCGCGCCGGATCAGGTGCAGGCAGGCGTCGAGCCCCGCCGCGCTGCCGGCCGAGGTGATGAGCTGGCCTTCATCGACGTAGAGCACGTCGGGCTCGAAGTGCGCGCGCGGGAACTGGCGCTTGAACGATTCGGCGAACAGCCAATGCGTGGTGGCACGCTTGCCGTCGAGCAGGCCGGCGGCGCCGAGCACGAAAGCGCCGGAGCACAGCGAGAGGATGCGCACGCGGCGCTTGGCGGCGGCTCGCAAGGCGTCGAGCAACTTGGCCGGCGGCGGCTCTTCGACATCGCGCCAGCCGGGGATGACGATCGTCTGCGCGTGCGCGATGGCCTCGAACGGTGCATCGGCGCGCACCTGCACGCCACCGACGCCGGCCAGCGTGCCGCGCTCGGGCGAAACGACGATGGTCTTGTACCAGGGCACGCCGAGGTAGGCGCGCTCGTGGCCGAACAAATCGGCGGCGATCGAGTACTCGAACGTGCGCAGGCCGCGGTAGGCGACGAGGGCGAGGATCGACGGCGCTTTTATCATTGGCGCAATTTAACCAGACATTGGCGTTTGCGCCACCGCGTTTCGCCGCGCCGCGGCCTAAGGTCACGGCATGCACTGCTCGCGCCGCGCCGTCCTGATGTCCTTGCTGGCCTGGGCGAGCGCGCCGTCGGGAAGTGTGGCCACACCGATGGGCCGGCGCCTGATGGACTTCCTCGCCGAGGCCGACCAGCAGGATCTGGCGCTGAATCCGCAGGCCGCGGTGCTGCGTGGCGACTTGAAGAACGCCGGCCAGTTCGGCGACCTGATCAGCGACGACTACTACCGCGCCGCCGAAGCCCTGCTGCGTTCGCAACTGCACGCCTTCAAAGCGATCGAGCGCGCGCAACTCGCCGGCCACGAGCGCGTGGCCTACGACATGTGGCGCTACCAGGCCGGCTATGCGCTGCGCCAGTACGACGAAGGCTTCGTCGAGATTTCGCGGCGCCTGCCGATCGACCACCTGCTCGGCCAGCACCTGGCCTTCGCGCAGTTCTCGTCGGGCAGCGCCGGCGCGCCGTACCGCACGCTCGCCGACTACGCCGAACGGCTTGGCGCGTATCGACGGCTTCGTCATCTACTTGGATCGCGTCCTCGGCCGTCTGCGCGAAGGCATGCGCGAGCGCCACGTGCTGCTGCGCGGCATCACCGAGAAGGTGATCGCGCAGCTCGACGAAGCGCTGGCGCTGGCCCCTGAAGCGAGCCCGTTCTTCGGCCCGATCCGTCTGCTGCCCGCGAGCTTCGGCGCTGCCGACCGCGAGCGTCTGCGCGGCGCGTACCGCGAAGCGATCGTCGCCAAGATCAACCCGGCCTTCACGCGCCTGCGCGATTTCATGCTCGGCGAGTACCTGGCGGCCAGCCGCAGCGGCGCGCCGGGCCTGGGCGCCCTGCCCGGCGGCACGGCGTACTACGAGTACCAGCTCGAAGCGCACACGACTCTGAGAATGAGCGCCGACACGATCCACCGCTTGGGACTGGCCGAAGTGGCACGCATCCGCGGCCAGATGCAGCGCGTCCGAAAGCAGGTCGGCTTCAACGGCACGCTCTCGCAGTTCTTCGAACACCTGAAGACCGACGCGAAGTTCAAGTTCGCGTCGAAGCAGGCGTTGCTCGATGCTTACGAGGCCGTGGGCCAACGCGTGGCGCTTGTGCTGCCGCGCCTGTTCGCCACGCTGCCCACGGGCAAGCTCGAGTTCGCGGCGGTGCCCGCCGAACAGGAAAGTTCGGCCAGCGGCGCGTACTACATCGTCGGCACGCCCGACGGCGACCGGCCCAGCGTGTTCTACGTCAACACCAGCGAGCTGCCGACGCGGACCTCCGTGCGCATGACGTCGCTCTACCTGCACGAGGCGATGCCCGGCCACCACCTGCAGGCCCGGCTGGCGCTGGAAGACACGAGCCTGCCGCCGACGCTGCGCTTCGCGTGGAACGCCGGCTACGGCGAAGGCTGGGCGCTGTACTGCGGAGTGGCTCGGCCATGAGATGGGCCTCTACGACGACCCGGTCCAGCACTTCGGCCAGCTCGACATGGAGATCTTCCGTGCCGCGCGCCTGGTGGTGGACACCGGGCTGCACGCCAAAGGCTGGAGCCGCGAGCGCGCGATCGACTACCTGGCGGCCAACACTTCGCTCGACAGGCCCTCCATCGAGCTCGAAGTCGATCGCTACATCGTCTGGCCCGGCCAAGCCCCTGCCTACAAGCTCGGCGAGTTGAAGATTCGCGCGCTGCGGCGCGACGCCGAGCGCGCGCTGGGCTCACGGTTCGACGTGCGCGCGTTTCACGAACAGGTGCTGAACACAGGGGCCGTGCCGCTGCATGTGCTCGAACGAAAGATCAAGGACTGGACGCGGAGCAACGCATGAGCAACGGACGCAGCGGCGACTTCGACTTTCTCGCCGGCACGTGGGCGATCAAGAACCGCCGCCTGAAGACACGCTGGGCCGGCAGCGATGACTGGGAGTTGTTCGACGGCGACGCCACTTGCTGGAGCGTGCTCGGCGGCCGCGGCAGCATCGAAGAGCTGCGCATCCCGGTCGGCCAGCCGCGCGGGTTGGGCATTCGTCTGCTCGATACCGAGCGTGGCTTGTGGAGCGACCACTGGGCGAGCCACGGCAACGGCGTGATCGTGCCGTCGCCGATGTGGGGCGCGTTCGACAACGGCGTCGGCACCTTCATCGCCACCGACGACAGCGACGGCGACATCGCGATCCATTCGCGCGGCGTCTGGGACCGCATCACCGCGACGAGCTGCCGCTGGCACCAGGCGTTTTCGCGTGACGGCGGCGCAGAGCTGGGAGGACAACTGGTTCATGGACTGGACAAGGACGGAATGAGACGGCCCCGAGCTCGCTTTGCTCGCGACCCCCGAGGGGTGCGTCAGCCCCTTGGGGCGGCCCGGCGGGGCTGACATGCTGGCGCTGCGTCCGAACTGCGAGTGCTGCAACGTCGATCTGCCGCCCGATTCGCTGCAGGCGCGCATCTGCACCTACGAGTGCACGTTCTGCGCCGACTGCGTGGAGCAGCGCCTGCGCGGCATCTGCCCGAACTGCGGCGGCGAGTTTGTCCGCCGGCCGCGGCGCACGGCTGCGAAGCTGGCCAAACACCCGGCATCGACCGAGCGCGTCGTCAATCCCATCGGGCTGCATGACCGCGCGCTGAACCCGCGACGGGTCGTCGCAAATCTGCAAGACATGCAGGCCGGTCTGGCGCGATCGTTCGCGCTTTGCTTTGCCTGGTGCCCCATGCTCTCGACCCCACCCCTCCACGCCGCGAACGACGCCCGCCTGTCGTGGCCGCTGCAACGCGATGACGCCGAACCGCTGCTGGTGCGGCGAGCCGTGGCGTTGGATCAACTGGCGATCACGCAGCTCGTGCACGGCGAGCGGCTGAACCCGCATGGGCTCGATTGGGCGAACTTCGTCGTCGCGGTCATGGGCAACGCGTTGGTGGGTGCGGTGCAGATGCGCCGGCATCCTGACGGCTCGCGCGAACTCGGCTCGCTCGTCGTCAGCCGGGCACATCGCGGGCAAGGCATTGCGGGGCGATTGATCTCGGCGCTGCTGGCGCGCCACACAGGCACGGTGCACGTGATCACCCGCCATGCCAAAGCCGCGCACTATCGCCGCTGGGGCTTTGCGGTCATCGACACGTGCGAGGCGCCGCGCAGCGTGCGCCGCAACCGGCTGCTCGGGCAACTGGCCAGCGTGCTGGCGCTGCTGCGAGGCCGCAGGCCGCGGCGACTGGTGATTCTGCGGCGCGGGTGACGCCACTTCGCCGCGTGTCATGACGGTGTCCTTTCGAGACGCGATCGAGGGCCGCAGTCTGGCCACGGCACACCCAGTGCGTCTTGAACGATTGCGACGACTGCGCGCGCGCTATGGGACCGCGCGCTGACGCGGGCCCGCGCGCTTGTCGCGAACGTTCAAGACGACATCGGTTCACTTCGCGACAGTGCCGGGCCGGCACGGGGTTGTGCTGCTCGAGGAGAATCGCCGTGAGATCGCCATTGCAACGCCGTCTGCTGATCATGTTCACGCTCGGCACGGCTGCCGTCGCCGCAGCGTGTGGTGGCGGCGGTAGCGACACCGATGCAGCGGACGCCGAATCCGCGGCGCGCGAGGCCCTGCAAAGCGCGGTGCGCTCGCCCGGCGGGCTGCCCTTCCACTACGACGGCTCGTTGCGCGATGCGGTCGAGTTCTTTCGCCCGCATCGCGGCGGCAACGGCCGCTCCTGCGCCACCTGCCACCGCCCCGAAGACCAATTCGCGCTGAGCCCGAAGACCGTCGAAGCACGTTGGCAGCGCCTGCAAGAGCGGCGCAAGACCGACCCCGCTGCCGACGACCCGCTGTTCCGCCCAATCGACGCCGACGACAACGCCTCCGACTTCACGACGCTGCGCACCAAGGCGCTGGTGCGCGTGACCGTGCCGCTGCCGCCCACCGTGCGGCGCATCGACAACGAGGCGGCGACGACGGCCTCGGTCTGGCGCGCCGTGCCGACGGTGATCAATGCGGCGCTCACGGCGCCGTTTCAGCACGACGGCCGCGAGGCCACACTCGAAGCGCAGGCGCTGTCGGCGATGCGCGCGCATGGCGAAGTCACCGAGGAGCCGTCGCCGCAGGTGCTGTCGCGGCTGGCATCGTTCCAGCGCCACCTGTTCTCGTCGAAGCGCGTCGAGCGCGTCGCGCACGCGCTCGAGACGGGCGCCACGCCGCCGTCACCCGATGCGCCGCTGTCGGCCGAAGAGTTGCGCGGCCGCAAGACGTTCGAAGACTTCTGCGCCACTTGCCACGGTGGCGCCGCGCAGACGACGAACAGCGACGCGCGCTTCCTGCCGCCGGCCTCGCGCGGGCCGCTCGCCGAAGGCGCGCAGGCTTTCGTCAACATCTTCGTCGGCACGCCGCGGCCGCCGCCGCCCGGGCTGCCGCCGCCGGCGCCGCCGACGCCGCGCTTCTTCGACGGCCTGCCGACGGCCGGGCTGGCCGAAGCGGGCTTTCGCATCACCTTGCCCAGCGGCGCAGTGGTCACGCTGGCCTCGTCCGACCCCGGCCGCGGGCTGATCAGCGGCGACTTGCGCGAGTTCGGCCGCTTCGACGTGCCGACGCTGCTTGGCATCGCCAAGACAGCGCCGTACTTTCACGACAACTCGGCTGCCGACCTTGACGCCGTCATCGCTCACTACCAGGCGATGTTCCGCTTCCTCGAGTTCCTCGACATCGAAGGCGGCCTGTTCGCGCCCGCTGCCAATGGCCAGGGCTGCGCGCGCGGAACCTGCGGCTTCAAGCCGATACCCGACGACGACATCGGCGCGCTGAAGGCCTATCTGCGAGCAACTCGGGCGCTGAATCGCCACGACTTGTCGAGCCTGCGCGCACTGCTCTACGGCAGCTCGCCACGCCCTCATGCCATGGCCTCCTGCGCATGCCCCGGAAAACGCGCGCGCCAGCGCCGCGCGAACCACTGCACCATGTCATCGACGTAGGTGAAGACGACCGGCACGACGAGCAGGCTGAGGAAGGTCGAGGTGATCAGGCCGCCGATGACGACGATGGCCATCGGCGCGCGAAAGCTCGGGTCGGTGCCGAAGCCGAGCGCGATCGGCAGCATGCCGGCGCCCATCGCGATCGTCGTCATGATGATCGGCCGCGCGCGCTTGTGGCAGGCGTCGAGCAGCGCTTCCATGCGGCTCATGCCGCGATCGCGCCGCGCGACGATGGCGTACTCGACGAGCAGGATTGAGTTCTTCGTCGCGATGCCCATCAACATGATCATGCCGATCATCGCCGGCATCGACAGGTCGGTGCGTGAGAGGAAAAGCGCCAGGAACGCGCCGGGCAGCGAGAGCACGAGCGCCACCAGGATCGTCGCCGGCTGCACCCAGGCGTGAAACAGCAGCACGAGCACGATGTAGATGCAGGCCACCCCCGTCAGCATCGCCAGGATGAAACTCGCGCCGAGTTCGGCCATCGCTTCGGCATCACCGACCGTTGTCTTGATCACGCCCGGCGGCAGCTTCTGCAGGCTTGGCAGCGCGTCGGCCAGCTCCTGCACGCGGCCCAGCGCCATGCCATTCAGCTCGATCTCGAAGTTGACGTTGCGCAGCCGGTCGTAGCGGTCGATCTGCGCCGGGCCGCTGGCGAGTTCGAGCTTGGCGACGTTGGACAGCGCGACCGGGCCTTTCGCACCGGGCACCGTCATGCTCTCGATCAGCGACAGGTCCTGCCGCGCGGCATCGGGCAGCTTGACGACGATCGGGATCTGGCGCTGCGACAAGTTCAGCTTGGCCAGGGACTGGTCGTAGTCGCCCGCCGTGGCGATGCGCAGCGTGTCGGCAATCGCCGCCGACGTGACGCCGAGGTCGGCCGCGCGCGCGGCGTCGGGCCGCACGACGAGCTCGGGCCGCTGCAGGCTCGATGTGGACGTGACCTGGCCGATACCGGCGATCGTGCGCAGCTCCTGCTCGACCACGCGCGCATGTTCGGTCAGCGCCTCGCCGTCTTCGCCGGCGAGCACGAGGATGAACTTCTCCGACGAGCCGCCGAAGCCGACGTTGATGCGCGCCCCCGGCAGCACCTCGAGCGCGCTGCGCAGATCGCGCTCGATGGCTTGCTTGCTGATGCCCCCGCGCTCGCCGCGAGGCGTGAGGTTGATCGTCAGCGTGGCCTTGCGCGCTTCGGCCGCGCCGCTCGGCGCAAACGGGTCGCTGCCCGACTTGCCGCCACCGACGGCGGTATAGACGAGCTTGACATGCTGGTTCTTCTGCACGATCTCGCGTGCCGCTTCCGCCGTGGCCAAGGTCTGCTTGAAGGTGCTGCCCGGTGGCAATGACAAGTACACCTGCGTCTGCGACAGATCGTCCGGCGGCATGAAGGCACCGGCGATACCGCCGGTGAACAGCGGCGTGCACGAGCCGACGCAGAACAGCACCGTGGCCAGCAGCGTTTTAATGCGGTGCTTCAAACACCATTGCACCATGCGCATGTAGCGCGGCATCCACTTCGGTTCTTCGTGCGCCTTCTTTGGTGCGGGCAGCATGTAAGCCGCCATCATCGGCGTCAGCATGCGGGCGACGACGAGCGAGAAGAAAACGGCGATGGCCGCCGTCCAGCCGAACTGGACGAAGAACTTGCCCGGCACGCCGCTCATGAAAGCCGTGGGCAAAAAGACTGCGATCAAGGTGAACGACGTGGCGATGACCGCCAGGCCGATCTCATCGGCGGCTTCGAGCGCGGCCGTCAGCGGCTTCTTGCCCATGCCGAGGTGGCGCTGGATGTTCTCGATCTCGACGATGGCGTCATCGACCAGGATGCCGACGACGAGCGACAGCGACAGCAGCGTGACGACGTTGATCGTGAAGCCCATCCAGTGCATGACCGCGAATGCCGGGATGGCCGACAGCGGCAGCGCCACGGCCGAGACGAGCGTGGCCCGCCACTCGCGCAGGAAGAACCAGACGACGAGCACGGCGAGCAGCGCGCCTTCGATCAGCAGCACCATCGAGCCGTGGTAGTTCTCGATCACCGGATCGACAAAGTTGAAGGCCTCGGTGACGGTGATATCGGGGTGCGCAGCGCGCAGATCGTCGAGCGCCGCGCGCACGCCGTCGGCGACGTCGACCTCGCCGGCGCGCAGCGCGCGCGCGATCTCGAAGCCGACGACGGGTTTGCCGTTGAGCAGCGCCGTCGAGCGCTGCTCGGCCACCGCATCGGCGACGCTCGCCACTTGATCGAGGCGCACGCGGCGGCCATCGGCCAGCGGGATCTCGAGCGCGCCGAGATCGGCCGCGGTCTGCACGGTGGCGATCGTGCGCACCGCTTGTTCGATGCCGCCGAGGTCGGTGCGCCCGCCCGGCGCTTCCTGCTGCACTGCGCGCAACTGGCGCGACACCTCGGCGGCGGTGACGCCCATCGCCGACAGCCGCGACGGATCGAGCTCGACGCGCACTTGCCGCGTCACGCCGCCGACGCGATCGACGCTGCGCACGCCGCGCACCGCGAGCAGCCTCTTCGTCACTTCGTTATCGACGAACCACGACAGCGACTCGTCGTCCATGCGCGACGAGGCCACCGTGTAGGTCAGGATCGGCAGCGCCGCGAAGTCGAGCTTGCTGATCACCGGGTCGCGCAGATCGGCCGGCAGGTCGGAGCGCACGCGCGAGACAGCGTCGCGCACGTCGTCCATCGCCTCCTGCGTCGATTTCTCGAGGCGGAACTCGGCGGTGACGGAAGCCGTGCCGTCCTGCACCTTGGTGTAGATGTGCTTCAGGCCCTGCACGGTGGCGATCGAGTTTTCGATCTTGCGCGCGACCTCGGTTTCCATCTGCGCCGGCGCGGTGCCGGGCAGCGACGCGGTGACGGTGATCGTCGGCAGATCGATGTCGGGGAACTGCTGGATCTTCATCGCCCGGAATCCCATCACGCCGAGGATCGTCAGCATGATGAAGAGCAGGATCGATGGCACGGGCTTGTTGATCGACCAGGCAGAGACGTTGATGTTCACGGCGCGCTCGCTTTACTTGTCGGCGATGCGAACGACATCGCCATCGGCGAGAAAGCCCGCGCCTTGCGCGACGACGCGCGCGTCTTTGGCCAAACCGCTGACGATCTCGATGCGCTCGCCGACCCGCGCGCCGACGTTCACCTTGCGCTGCTGCACCTTGTTGTCGGGCCCGATCAGGAACACCCAGTTGAAGCCGTCGCGCAGCACCACCGCCGACTGCGGCAGCGTCACGCCCTCGCGCTCGCCGACGGCGAAGTCGCCGCGCGCGAACATGCCGGCCTTGGCGTTGCCGGGCGCCGTCAGATCGACGAAGACGATGCCGTTGCGCGTGGCGGCATCGACCATCGGCGCGACGGTGCGCACCGTGCCGGCCGCGGCGCTGCCGCCGGCCGGCGTGACCTGCACCTTCTGCCCCGGCTGGATGCGCACCAGCTCGGCGGCCGTCACGTCGGCGCGCCACTCGAGCCGCTCCTTGCGGATCAGGCGGAACAGCTCCTGCCCCGGCTGCGCGACCGCGCCGACGGTGGCGCCGCGCATCGAGATCACGCCGTCGTCGGGCGCGGTGATGCGCGTCTGCGCCAGGCGCACCTCGGCGGCACGCAGTTGCGCGCGCAGCGAGTTCGCGCGCGCCTTGGCCGTGGCCTCGGCCGTCACGTATTGCTGGATCTGCTGCGCGCTGATGGCGCCGCTGGCTTGCAATTGCCGCGCGCGGTCGGCGTTGGCCGCGGCCTCGGCCTGGTTGGCGTCGGCCTCGGCGACACCGGCTCGCGTTGCGGCCGCATCGGCAGACAGCGTGTCGGCCGACAACAGCGCCAGCACCTGGCCGCGCTTGACGCGGTCGCCGACCTGCGCGCGCACTTCCGTCAGGCGCAGGCCCTGCGTCTCGGCGCTGATGATCGCCTCCTGCCACGCCATGACGTTGCCGTTGGCGCTGACGGTGATCGGCCAGCGGCCGCTCTGCGGCGTCGCTGCGGTGACGGTGAGCGCAGCTTTGACGGCCGATGCGCTCGCGGCGGGGGGTGGCGGCGCTTTGTCGTCGGCCGTCCACGCCGCGAATGCCGCTGCAATCACTGCGGCGCCGATGAGCAAGGTCTTGTTGTTCATCATGGTCTTCTTCACTGCGATGGTGTTGCGTCCGTTGAATTCCAACCGCCACCGAGGCTGCGGTAGAGCGTGATCCAGGCAGCGACGCGCTCGCGCTGCACGTTGATCAGCGCGTTCTGCGCATTGAGCGCGGTGCGGCGCGCGTCTTCGCGGTCGATCAGGCTGCCGGCTCCTATGCGCCAACGTTGTTCGGCCGCGGCGAAGTAGTCGCGAAAGCCTTGCGCGGCGCGTTGCGCCTGGCCTTCCCGGCGCGTCGCGGCATCGAGGCGAACGAGGGCTTCTTCGACTTCACTCACCGCGCGTCGCAACTGGCCGTCGAGCGACGCGCGCGCGTCCTCGTAGCGTGCCCGCGCCGCGTCTTCATTCGCACGGCGCGCGCCGCCGTCGAAGATCGGCAACACCAGCGACGGTCCGAAGCCCCACGCCGTGCCGTCGCTGTTGTTGCCGCCGACGCGCAGCAGCGAGCGGCCGAGGTTGCCGCTGAAGGTCAGCCGCGGGTAGCGAGCGGCTTCGGCCACGCCGACCTCCGCCGCGGCGGCCACGATGGCGCGCTCGGCCGCGGCGATGTCGGGCCGCTGCTGCAAGAGTTGCGCGGGCAATGTGCCGACGGCAAACGCGCCCGGTTGCGGCAGCTTGGCGGTGTTGTTTTGCAGGCGCGTGCGCAACGCCGGCTCGCCCTGCCCAGTGAGCACGACGAGGCTCTTGATCAGCACGTCGCACTCGGCCCGTTGGGCGATCGCGCGGTTGCCGGAGTCGGCCGCGGCGCCGTCGGCCAGCGCACCGTTGGCCGGCGCTTCGAAGCCGACGCGAACCTTCTCGCGCGTCAGTTCGGCCGTCTGCGTTTGCGAGCTCGCGTCCTGATCCTGCACCTGCTGCTGCGCTTCGCAGGCGCGATAGGCGACGTAGGTGCCGGCCACGTCGGCGGCCAGGCTGACACGCGCCGCATGCCAGCCGAGCGCGGCTTGCTCGCTGCGCGCTTGCGCGGCGGCAATCTGCGCCCGCGTGGCGCCGAACAGATCGACTTCCCACTGCGCATCGACGCCGACCGAGCCTTGTGTGGAAGCAACGAAGTTGCTCGACGCCGATGAGCCGCGCTGCGCCTGTGCCGAAGCGTTGACCGCCGGCCAGCGTTGGGCGGCTGCTGCTGCGCACGCCGGCCCGCGCTTCGGCCAGCCGCGCCAGCGCTTGCGACAGCGTCGGGTTGTTCTCCTGCGCGTCGCGCACGAGTTCGGCCAGCAGCGGATCATCGAAGCGCTGCCACCAGTCGGCGAATGCCGCAGCTGTCGCCACCATGCGGCAAGCGTCGCCTGCCAACGCTCGGGCGCGGCCTCGTTCGGCGTGGCCGGCAGGCGCGGCGTGGCGCAGGCGGCGAGCAGCAGGGGCGCCGCGAGCCACAACCAACGCCATCGTGTTCTCGTGTGTTTCATTCTTTCTCCAAACCGCGCCGTTGGCGTTCATGCGCGACGAGCGCCACGCCCCAATCCACCAGCCGCTCGCGCGCGCGCCGCAAGGCATCAGGCCCGTCCAACAGGCGCGGCGCCAGCGCATTCATGAACTCGCGCGACATGCAGTAGTCGTGCGCCATCGCGATCAGGCCGAAGACCAGGCGGTGCACGTCCTCATCGGGCTCGCTGTTCGTGGGTAGGCCGATGTGGCGGGCGAGCAGCCGCGCGATGGCCTCATGCACCGGGCCGATGTGCTGCGCAGCGGCGGCGGCGAAGACGGGAGTCGGCTCGATCATCTCGCGCAGGTACAGGCGCACGCCTTCGTCGGCGCCGGGCATCAGGGCGCCGTCTTCGCCGACGAAGCCGCGCAGCAGGCGGTGCAGCGACTCGGTGAGCGTCAGCGCCGGATCGTCGAACCCGGCGAGCTGCGCCGCGATGCCGTGGATCGGCACCAGCAGCACCGCGCGGTACAACCCGTCCTTGTCGCCGAAGTGGTAGTGGATCGCGGCCGGGTTCAGCCGTGCCGCTTCGCAAATCTCGCGGGTCGAGGCTTTGGCATAACCCTTCTCAGCAAAGATACGGCTGGCTTCGGCCAACAGACGAGTGCGCGCACGCTCACCGCGATCTGCGGCGAGTTCGGGCGGGGTCTTTGACGAGGCGGCAGCACTCATGGGAAGCGGCGATCCTAACTCTCGAATCAAGCGCTTGCTTGAAATGAATCGTAAGGCCGTCGTCCCGCTTTGGCCATCCCCAAAAGACAACGGGCCGCGACAGCGGCCCGTGGTTGACGAGATCGATCTCCGCTGTCAGTGCACCGCGGCGACCTGCCCCGCGTATTGCGCCACCATGCCCAGCAGGTCGTCTTCCGAGTACGGCTTGCCCAGGTAGTGGTTGACGCCGAGCTGCATCGCATGCTCGCGGTGCTTCTGCGCGATGCGCGAGGTGATCATGATGATCGGCAGGCCCGCCCAGCGCGTGTCGGCGCGCACGTTGCGCGCCAGGTCGAAGCCGTCCATGCGCGGCATTTCGATGTCCGACAGCAGCACGACCGGCGTTTCCTCGGCCAGCTTTTCGAGCGCGTCGAGGCCGTCCTTGGCCGTCGTCACGCGGTAGCCCTCGCGCGTCAGCAGGCGCTGGGTGACGCGGCGCACCGTCAGCGAGTCATCGACGACGAGCACCAGCGGCGCTTGTTTGGTCGTGCTCGCCGCCGTCTGCGCGGCAGGCGTCTTGACGCCACCCTGCGAAGCGGCGTTGCCCTGATCGGCAGAGGCGCGCTGCATCGCCGCGCGTGCGCTCTGACCGTAGAGCGTGGCCAGCGCCACCGGGTTGTAGATCAGCGCCGGCGCACCCGAGGCCAGCAGCGTCACGCCGGCCAGGCCGGGCAGGCGCGCCAGTTGCACGCCGAGGTTCTTGACCACGACTTCCTGGTTGCCGATGACTTCATCGACATGCAGCGCGATGCGTTGCGCCGCGCTCTTGATGATCACCACCGGCAGCGTGCGGCCCGGCACTTCGTCGCTGCGGCCGCTGCCCTGCAGCAGCGCGCCGAACCAGAAGAAGGGCAGGCTCTTGTCGCCATGCTCGAAGCTGCCGCGGCGCGTCGCCTCGGCGACTTCGGCGGCCGGCACGCGGCGCACGATGTCGATCAGCGTCGCCGGCACGGCCACGCTGACGGCGCCGGCACGCAGCATCACGACCTGCGTCACCGCAGTGGTCAGCGGCAGCACGAGCTTGAAGTTGGTGCCCTGTCCTGTCGCGCTGGCGGTTTCGATGCGGCCGCCGAGCGCGTTGACATCGTTGCGCACCACGTCCATGCCGACGCCGCGTCCGGCCAGTTCGGTCACCGTCTCGGCGGTCGAGAAGCCGGCGTTGAAGATCAGGTTGGCCAGCTCGGCGTCGCTCGGCGTGGCGTCGGCGGCGATCAGGCCGAGCGCGATGCCGCGCTCGCGGATGCGCGCCAGGTTCAGGCCGGCGCCGTCGTCGCGGAACTCGACCGAGACTTCGTTGCCTTCCTGGTGCGCGGTCACCGTGATCTGGCCGGCCGCGTCTTTGCCTGCGCGCACGCGGTCTTCAGGCAGCTCGATGCCATGGGTGACGCAATTGCGCAGCAGGTGCTCGAAGGCGCCGCCCATGCGTTCGAGCACGCCGCGATCGACTTCGATCGAGCCGCCGACGATGTCCAGACGCACTTGCTTGTGCAGCTCTTTGGCCGCCTGCCGCGCCACGCGGTAGAGGCGATCGGACAAGCTCTCGAACTCGACCATGCGCGTGCGCAGCAGGTCGTCCTGCATGTCGCGCGTCAGGCGCGCCTGCGCGGCCAGGTCGTCTTCGGTGAGTTGCAGCGTGCGCGTCAGGCTGCGCTGCACGGTGGCGACGTCGTTGACCGACTCGGCCATCATGCGCGTCAGTTCCTGGAAGCGCGTGAAGCGGTCCATCTCCAGCGGATCGAAGTTCGCGCCGACGGCCTTGGCCGCTTCCATGCGCGAGCTGATCTGCGTCTCGGCCTGCAGCTCGATGTCGCGCAGGTGCGAGCGCAGGCGCTCCAGGTTTTCCGTCAGGTCGCCGAGCGAGCCCTTCATCTGGCCGACTTCGGACTCGATGCGCGAGCGCGCGATCATCACTTCGCCGGCGTGGTTGACCAGGCGGTCGAGCAGCGGTGCGCGCACGCGCACCGTGGACAGCACGGCAGAGGCCGGCTTGGCCGTGACGGTGGCCACCGCGGCTGCAACTGCGGTGGGTGCAAAGCGTTGCCAGTCGATCGCCGCCGTCGGTTGCGGCGCCGCGCTGGCGGCCGCCGGCATTGCCGGCGCAACGGACGCCACGGATTCGGGCATCGGGCTGCGCTGCCGGCTTGGCCTGGGCCGCGATCACCGGCATCGGCCGCATCGGCAGCGGCTCGGGCGGCGGCGCCACCGGCTCGGGCATCGACAGGTCGAGATCGACCGAGGGACCGGCGACCAGGCGCTCGAAGGTGCTGCCCAGCGCATCGACCTGGCCGAACAGGCCTTCAACGTCGTCGGC
>CAWFJZ010000024.1:0-77657 GCA_963816315.1 uncultured beta proteobacterium | reverse complement strand
GCTTCTCGCAAGGCCCGACGGGAACAGCTCGCAGTCCCGCGAATTCCCTTAAGGCTTGTTGCCCGTCGGGAACGGCCATGCGGCCGCGGGGCTCAGCGTCGTCTTCGCCACGGGTGCAGGTGCCGCTGCGGCTGCCGGAGCAGCTTTCTTCGCAGGGGCGGCCTTCTTCGCTGGCGCAGCCTTCTTCTTTGCCGCTTTTTTCGCAGGGGCCTTCTTTTTCGCCGGCTTCTTGGCCGCAGCCTTCTTCTTCGGTGCAGCCTTCTTCTTGGCGGCCTTCTTCGCTGCCTTCTTCGCAGCCGGCTTCTTCTTCGCCGCGGGCTTCTTCTTGGCCGCCGGCTTCTTCGCCGCCGGGCGCTTCGCGGCCTTCTTGGCCGCCGGGCGCTTCGCCGCCTTCTTGGCGGCGGGTTTCTTCGCAGCGGCCTTCTTCGCCGGTGCCTTCTTCTTCGCAGTTGCCATTTCGATCTCCTTGATCAAGTTGCAAAGAGCACCGCAAAAATCGAGCTCGACCTTTGCGGCGATTCACCACCCGGGGTTTGTCCAGCCTTGGCTGGTTTCCCGATGCGGTGAACGGGGGTGCAGTGATTGGCTTCGGCTCTTGGTGGCCTCGTGTCACCCACTGCGGGTTCTTGATCTCTCGCTTCGAGCGGCAGGTTCTGCGACCTGCGCACCCATCAACATCTCAACAACATTCGATTCAACATCAATCCTGGATCATTCCCACGACAGCGCGCCGCCAGACTGGTACTCGATCACGCGCGTCTCGAAAAAGTTGCGCTCCTTCTTCAGGTCGATCATCTCGCTCATCCACGGGAACGGGTTCTCTTCGTTCGGGAAAAGCTCTTCGAGGCCGATCTGCGTGGCGCGCCGGTTGGCGATGTAGCGCAGGTAGCCTTTGAACATCGATGCGTTCATGCCGAGCACGCCGCGCGGCATGGTGTCTTCGGCGTAGCGGTACTCGAGCTCGACGGCCTTCAGAAACAGCGCCTTGATCTCGGCCTTGAACTGCGGCGTCCAGAGGTTCGGATTCTCGAGCTTGATCTGGTTGATCAGGTCGATGCCGAAATTGCAGTGCATCGACTCGTCGCGCAGGATGTACTGGTACTGCTCGGCCGCGCCGGTCATCTTGTTCTGCCGGCCGAGGGCGAGGATCTGCGTGAAGCCGACGTAGAAGAACAGGCCTTCCATCAGGCAGGCGAAAACGATCAGGCTCTTCAGCAGCGTCTGGTCGTTTTCCGGCGTGCCGGTGTGGAAGTGCGGGTCGCTGATCGCTTCGATGAACGGGATCAGGAACTGGTCCTTCTCGCGGATCGACGAAACCTCGTTGTAGGCATTGAAGATCTCGCTCTCGTCCAGGCCGAGCGACTCGACGATGTACTGATAGGCGTGGGTGTGGATCGCCTCTTCGAAGGCCTGGCGCAACAGGAACTGTCGGCACTCGGGCGCCGTGATGTGGCGGTAGGTGCCGAGCACGATGTTGTTGGCGGCCAGCGAATCGGCGGTGACGAAGAAGCCGAGGTTGCGCTTGATGATGCGGCGCTCGTCTTCGGTCAGGCCGTTCGGATCCTTCCACGTCGCGATGTCGCGCGACATGTTGACCTCTTGCGGCATCCAATGGTTGGCGCAAGTGGCGAGGTACTTTTCCCAGGCCCACTTGTATTTGAACGGCACCAACTGATTGACATCGGTCTGGCCGTTGATGATGCGTTTGTCGGCGGCCGAGACACGGCGCGTGCTCGCGGCGGCGACAACGGGCTTGGCTTCGACAGAGAGGGCAGCGGCCGTTGCCGGGGCGCGCGCTTCGATGACCGAAGCGATGACCGAAGTCATCAACGCTGGCTCCTGCGGAAGGCTCGCGGAGCGCGGTTGCGGCGTCGTCTTGCTGTGGATGTTTTCTTCCCAGACCAACATGTGTTCGGGTACTTCCTATGGCGGCGGATTATGTGAGTGTTGCGCGCGAACACCAAGCACTTCTTGACATTCTCGCGCGCGCGTTGTTGCGCTCACGCATCGTGAAAACGCATGGACTTCATCACTGACAGGCTTCGATTCGCATGAGGCTGCACGTCATTGGCATGCCTCGCAGGTTGGATCATCGACGCCGCAAAATTTGACGTTGGTCGATGGTGCAACGTTGTCGAGTTGCGCGCGTGCTTGCGCAGCCACGGCATCGAGCGACGACACCGCGCCACCCGAACTCACCGCGTTATGGCGACTCTTCGTCACTGTGCTCATCTCGACATGCGTCGCTGCTTTCGTGCGCAGGTAGTACGTCGTCTTCAAGCCGCGCAGCCAGGCGAGTTTGTAGGTGTCGTCGAGCTTCTTGCCCGACGCGCCGGCGATGTAGATGTTGAGCGACTGCGCCTGATCGATCCACTTCTGGCGGCGCGATGCAGCCTCGACCAACCACGGCGCTTCGATCTCGAACGCGGTGGCGTAGAGCGCCTTCAGCGACTCGGGCACGCGATCGATCGGACGCAGCGAGCCTTCGTAATGTTTGAGGTCCATCACCATCACGTCGTCCCACAGACCGAGCGCTTTCAGATCACGCACGAGGTACTCGTTGACGACGGTGAATTCGCCCGACAGGTTCGACTTGACCGACAGGTTGCCGAAGCTCGGCTCGATCGACGCATCGACGCCGATGATGTTGGAAATGGTGGCCGTCGGCGCGATGGCGACGCAGTTGCTGTTGCGCATGCCGTGCTCGGCGATGTGGGCGCGCAGCAGGCTCCAGTCGAGCGATTCGCTCATGTCCACTTCGACGTAGCCGCCGCGCTGCTCGGCAAGCAGCTTCAGCGAATCCTGCGGCAGGATGCCGCGATCCCACAGTGAGCCGGGGTAGCTCGAATAACGGCCGCGCTCTGCCGCCAGTTCGGTCGATGCGAAGTAGGCGTGGTAGCAGACCGCTTCCATCGAACGGTCGGCGAACTCGATCGCTTCCTTGCTCGCGTACGGCAGCTTCAACTGGTACAGGCAATCCTGAAAGCCCATGATGCCCAGCCCGACCGGGCGATGGCGCAGGTTGCTGTCGCGCGCTTTCTTGACGGCGTAGTAGTTGATGTCGATGACGTTGTCGAGCATGCGCATCGCGGTGGCGACGGTCTTCTTCAGCTTGACCTGATCGATCGCGCCGTCTTTCAGGTGCTGGACGAGATTGACCGAGCCCAAGTTGCAGACCGCGATCTCGCTCTCGTTGGTGTTGAGCGTGATCTCGGTGCACAGGTTGGAGCTGTGTACGACGCCGACATGCTGCTGCGGGCTGCGCACATTGCAGGCGTCCTTGAACGTGATCCACGGATGCCCCGTCTCGAACAGCATCGACAGCATCTTTCGCCACAGGTCCTTGGCCGGCATGCGCTTGAACAGCTTCAACTCGCCGCGATCGGCCTTGGCTTCATAAGCGGTGTAGGCGACTTCGAACGCCTTGCCGAACTTGTCGTGCAGGTCGGGGCAGTTCGACGGCGAGAACAGCGTCCAGTCGCCACCGTCCACGACGCGGCGCATGAACAAGTCCGGAATCCAGTTCGCGGTGTTCATGTCGTGCGTGCGCCGGCGGTCGTCGCCGGTGTTCTTGCGCAGCTCCAAGAACTCTTCAATGTCGAGGTGCCAGGTTTCCAAGTACGCGCAGACCGCACCTTTGCGCTTGCCGCCTTGATTGACCGCGACCGCGGTGTCGTTGACGACCTTCAGGAACGGCACGACACCCTGGCTCTTGCCGTTGGTGCCCTTGATGTACGAGCCGAGCGCGCGCACATTGGTCCAGTCGTTGCCCAGGCCGCCGGCGAACTTCGACAGCAGCGCGTTCTCTTTCAGCGCTTCGTAGATGCCGTCCAAGTCGTCGGCGACCGTCGTCAGGTAGCAGCTCGACAGTTGCGAGCGCTGCGTACCGGCGTTGAACAGCGTCGGCGTGCTGCTCATAAAGTCGAAACTCGACAGCACCTCATAGAACTCGATCGCCCGCGCCTCGCGGTCGATTTCGTTCAAAGCCAGGCCCATGGCCACGCGCATGAAAAATGCCTGCGGCATTTCGATGCGGGCTTCGTCGATGTGCAGGAAGTAGCGGTCGTACAGCGTCTGCAGGCCGAGGTAGTCGAACTGCAGGTCGCGCTCGGCCTTGAGCGCCGCGCCGAGTTTGGCCAGGTCGTAATCCGCGAGCTTGGCGTCGAGCAGTTCGGCGCCGATGCCTCGTCTGATGAAGCCGGGGAAGTACTCCGCGTAGCGCGTGGCCATCTGCGCCGGCAGCACCTCTTCGCCCAGGATCTCGCGGCGGATCGTGTGCAGCAGCAGGCGCGCGGTGGCGCGCGTGTAGCCCGGCTCCTTTTCGATCATCGTCCGTGCGGCCAGGATCGACGCCTTATAGACCTCGTCGATCGGCACGCCGTCGTACAGATTGCGCCGCGTCTCGGCCAGGATCGGATCGGGCTTCACATCAGTGCCGAGGCCCGAGCAGGCCGATTCGATCAGGCCTTGCAGCTTGGCTTCATCGAGCGGCACGCGCTGGCCGCGGTCGATCACCGTCAATGTCGCAGCCGCCGGCTTGATTTCCGTCTTGGTTTGTTTGGCACGCTCCTGCGAGCGGCGCTCGCGGTAGAGCACATAAGCACGCGCCACTTCGTGGTGGCCGCCGCGCATCAGGCCGAGCTCGACTTGGTCTTGCACGTCTTCGATGTGAAACGTGCCGCCGCCCGGACGCGAGCGCAACAGCGCGCGCACCACGGCCTCTGTCAGCCCTTCGACCGTCTCGCGAACGCTGGCCGACGCTGCGCCTTGCGTGCCGTGCACGGCCAGGAACGCTTTCATCAACGCCACCGCGATCTTGTTCGGCTCGAAAACCACGACCGCGCCGTTGCGGCGGATGATCTGGTAGCCCTGGTAGGCGCTGGCGCTGGATTTGGCGCCGGCGGCGATGTCTGCGGCGAAGGGCTGTGCCGGCGTCGGGCTGGTGACGACTGTCTGCATGAGGAAGAACTCCGGTTCGAGGGTCGGGCGCTGGAGAGGCGGCGCGACGATTCCATGGACTGCTCGACATGCGCAGCGTGTGATGCCATCACACAGGGCCGACATGCCGAACGACTGAAAGGTTGTGGAAAAGGTGTGGAGAGCCGGTGGCCTGTGTGTGCACAACGAGCACGACGACGAAGCACTACATGTAGGGTCCAACCGGTATTAAAGCACTACCCGTAGTGTACCGGCACCGGGCTTATCCTCATAGCGCCGCGCCGCATCATTTTGTTTTTGCGACGTCGCTCGCTGTCGCGAGGCGGCCGAGGAATGCGCGCGCAAGACGCGGCCATTCGAAACGCGCGCCCGGATCGGCCTTGCGCGACGGCGCCACATGCTCGTGGCCGATGACTTCGGCCAACGGATAGCGAACACGCAATGCAGCCAGCAGCCTGACGAGCGCGCGGTACTGCACGCGCTCGAAGCGTTCGCCTTCGAGGCCTTCGAGTTCGATGCCGATCGACCAGTCGTTGCAGTTGTCGCGGCCGCGCCATTGCGACGTGCCGGCATGCCAGGCGCGCCGATCACACGACACGAACTGCACGACCTCGCCGATGCGGCGGATGAAAAAGTGCGCCGACACGCGCTGTGCACTGATCTGCTCGAAGTACGGGTGTGCCGATGCGTCGAGCCGGTTGGTGAAGAAGCGTTCGACCGCGTCGCCACCGTATTTACCGGGCGGCAGGCTGATCGAATGCACGATCGCCAGCGTGACTTGCGCTTTGTCAGGACGCGGCCCGAAGTTCGGCGAGCGCACGCGCCGCGCATGCCGCCACCAGCCCTCGTGCCAAACAGTGCGCTTCATCCGTGCATGCGTTCGAAATCGTCAGGGCGTGTGGCGGCTTTCGGCCCGGAGGCGAAGTTCACGGTCCGCAAAGAACCGTTCGGGCTGAGCCTGTCGAAGCCTTCGTGCCTCATGCCAAAGGCTTCGACAGGCTCAGCCTGGCCCTTCGACAAGCTCAGGGCGAACGGGGGCGGAGAGCATGTCAATGCAAACGGGGGTGGAGAGCCGACCTTCACGAACAACCGCAACGGGCCGACAACACGCCGTCGCAGTGATGCGACCTCACGCAACGTCGTCTCAATCATCCTGACCCGACACCAGCACCCCCAACCGCGCCATGCGGTAGCGCATCTGGCGCAGCGACAAGCCCAGACTGGCGCCCGCCGCGGTGCGGTTGTTGCGATAGCGCTCCAAGGCGCGCGCCAGGATGTCGCGCTCGACACTGTCGAGGTAAGCCTCGAGGTTGTCGGGCAGCGCGCCTTCGATCAACGTCGCCGGTGCGGCGCGCAACTGATCGAGCCGGGCGTCGATCTGCGCGCGGTCGGTCGGCTCGACGGCCGGCACGGCGCCCAGGCCGAGATCCTCGCGCGAAATCGTCTCGCCACCCGACATCGCCACCGCGCGGTTGAGCAGGTTCTCGAGCTCGCGCACGTTGCCGGGAAAGGCGTGGTGGCCGAGGTCGTCGAAGGCCTCGCGCGTCAGCGACGGCGGCGGCCACTGGCCGGCGTCGCGCGCGATGCGCTCGAGCAGCGCAGCGCAAATCGGGCCCAGGTCTTCGAGCCGTTCGCGCAGCGGCGGCACGCGGATCTGGATCACGTTCAGACGGTAGAACAAATCTTGCCGGAAGCGCCCGCCCTGCACTTCGGCGCCGAGGTCCTTGTGCGTGGCGCTGACGATGCGCACGTTGATCGGCGTCTCGGCGACGGCGCCGACCGGACGCACCGAGCGCTCCTGGATGACGCGCAGCAGCTTGCTCTGCATCGCCAGCGGCAGGTCGCCGATCTCATCGAGGAACAGCGTGCCGCCCTGCGCCGCCTGGACGAAGCCGTCGCGGTCTTCGTTGGCGCCGGTAAAGGCGCCTTTGCGGTAGCCGAAGAATTCGGCTTCGAGCAGGTGTTCGGGAATGGCGCCGCAGTTGACGGCGATGAAGGGCTGGCCGGCGCGCGCGCTGACGTCGTGAATCGCCCGTGCCACGAGCTCCTTGCCGGTGCCCGACTCTCCGTGAACGATCGCCGGGGCCATGCTCTTGGCCACCTTCTCGATCAGCGCGCGCACCTGGTGCATGGCTTGCGACGAGCCCGACAAGCGACGCAGCGCCGCGGCCTGCGGCGGCGCGCGTGCAGGCGACGCCGCTTGTGGCGCGTCGTTCGCGGCGGCCACGGCCGGCGTGGCGTTGCCGGCGGCAGTCGGCAAGCTCGACGGCACCACCGTCGGCGCGCTCTGCGGCGCGCGGCCCAGCGCCGAGGCGACGACGAGACGGAACTGGCGCAGATCGACCGGCTTGGTCAGGTAGTCGAAGGCGCCGGACTTCAGCGCCTCGACGGCGTTCTCGGCCGAGCCGTAGGCGGTGATGACGATTGCCTTCTCGCGCCGCTTGCCCTCTTCGAGGTAGGCCAGCACGTCGAGGCCCGAACCGTCGGGCAGGCGCATGTCGGTGATGACAGCGCTGTAGCTGCGCTCCTTCAGCATCTGCAGCGCTTCTTCGACCGAACCGCCCGTCTCGACTTCGTAGCCTTCGCGCAGCAGCGTCAGCTCGTAGAGCGTGCGCAGATCCGGCTCGTCGTCGATGACGAGCAGGCTGTATTGGGATTGGGTGTTCGGTGTCAAGGCAGCAGACGATCCTGGTTCGGCCCGGTCAGGGCGATAGCGGTGTCGGCCGCGGCCACTCGCAGCGTGACCACGAATTCATTGCGGTGCCGCGCCTCGGCCGAATGCTGCCAGTAGTCGATGCTGCCGCCGTAGCGCTCGCACAGCTCCCGGCAAATGTACAAGCCCAGCCCGGTGCCGCGGCTGCG
Organism: uncultured beta proteobacterium; assembly: GCA_963816315.1. GTDB lineage: Bacteria > Pseudomonadota > Gammaproteobacteria > Burkholderiales > Burkholderiaceae_C > CADEEN01. The sequence continues at coordinate 69,857 of CAWFJZ010000024.1, read as the reverse complement.
CGTCGAGAAGAAAGGCTCGAAGAGAAAGGGTTCGATGTCCGGCGGGATCGGCTCGCCGTCGCTGGCCAGCGCCAGCCGCGCCTGCTCGGCCGAGGTGGCGCGCGCCACGAGTGTGATCGCGCCGGGCACGGCGCTGGCATAGCGGCGCGCGTTGTCGAGCAGGTTGACGAGCACGCGGCGCAGGTGGTCGGCATCGAACAGCACCGGCAGGGCTTCGCTCGGCAACTCGACATGCAGCCGGCTGCCGGCGCCGAGGACGACATCGTTGGTGCGCGCCCAGTCGGCGACGATGCGGCCGACTTCGGCGCCGAGGTCGATCGGCCGCGTCGTGCCCTCGGCGGCCGGCGCCACTTCCATCACGTCATCGACGATGCGCTTCAGGCGCTCGACGTTGTCGGCCACCATCGCGGTCAGCATCTGCTGCTCCGCCCCGACGGCTTCTTCCTGCAGCAGCGCATTGGCCTGCGCGATCGCCGCCAGCGGGTTGCGGATCTCGTGCGCGATGCCGGCCGAAACGCGGCCCATCGCCGCCAGCTTTTCCTGCCGGCTGCGCGCTTGCACGCTGCGCAGGTCTTCGAGAAAGAGCACGCACAGCGCCTCGGTAGCGTCGGCGCGCTGGCTCTCAGCCCGCTCGCGCGTGAAGCGTGCGCGCAAACGAAGCGTGCGCGTCAGCGCAGCACTGAAGGGCAACGCAACGTCGTGGCCATGGCGCGGCCAGTCGCCGGCGTCGAAGGCCGACAGCACCTGCGTCATCAGCGCCGACCAGGCCGCCTCGTCCTGCAACTGGAACGGCACCGCCGGACCGACGCCTTGCGCCGCCAGCAGCCGCCGCGCAGCCGGATTCGCGGCGCGCACGCGCGCACTGCGGTCGATCACCATCACGCCGTCGCTCATTTCGTCGATCACCAGACGGTTGAGTGCCACCTGCTGCCGCGCCAGCTCGAGGCTGCCGCGCGCGGCCTGCTCTTCGTTGGCCAAGCGGCTGGACAACTCGCCGGCCAGCAAGGTGATGACGAACAAGCCGATGCCGGTCAGGCCCGCCGGCGCCAGCGGGCTGCTCCAGTCGCCGCTGGCCAAGCCGCTGCGCAGCGCCACGGCGATCAACATGATCGTCGCCATCGAGGTCGTCGCCAGCGCCGCCATGCGCGACGTCAGCACGCCACCGATCAGTGCCGGCATCACCAGCAGGGCGGCGTAGTTGAAGGTGCCGGCGGGCTCGAACGCATGCAGCACGGCAAAGGCCACCAGATCGACGCCCAGCGTGGCGATCCACTGACCCTGCGTCAGCCGCGTTCGCGGCGCGCCGGAGCGGCGCCAGCGCGGCAACAGCCAGACCAACAGCGCCTCCAGCGCATAGGCGCCGCTGATGATCACGCCGGCCATCGAGCGCTGGCCCAGCAACAGCCCGACGACTTGCGCCGTCAGCAACGCCAGGCCGAGCACGGCCCGTCCGCCGATGAAGGTTTCGTAGAGGCGCTCGAAGGTGCTGCCGCCTTGCCAGACGATGCGTTGCGCCTGCCGCGACAGGAAGGGGCCCGAGCGCGGCGGCTCGATGCCGCTCCAGCTCTCGTGCATCGGCACGCCGTCCACACCCAGCGCATCGAACAGCGACTCGTCGGCCAGCGCCGCGCCTGCGGCATCGTCGCCGCGGCGAGCGCCGTAGCGGCGGTCGGTGTGGCGCCGGTTGGCGCCGCGGCGCTCGGAGGCAGGTTGCGTGGAGGCCATGCTAAGAGCGCGGTGGCTTCGATCCCGATGCGCGGCGCTGCAGTAATGCAGGCTGCGTGCGGCCAGCGCTTCGCTGCGCGGCAGGTGCACGCCGCAATGCGCGCAGCTCACCATGTCCTCGGCGCCGCCGCGCGCGGCGCCGCCGAGGCGGCTTGCTGCGGCGCGGCGCACGGCCGAACAGCAGCCACAGCAGCAGCGCCACGGCCAGCGCAATGATCAGCACCTTGACCATCGGCGGTTCAGCCCGCGCCGCGCTGCAGCACGACTTCGATGACGAAGCGCGCGCCGACGTAAGCCAGCAGCAGCAGCAGCGCGCCGGCATAGACCCAGCGCGTGGCGCGGCGACCGCGCCAGCCGCGGAAATGGCGCCCGGCAATCAGGACCGCAAAGGTCGCCCAGCCGAGCAGCGACAGCACGGTCTTGTGATCCCAGCGCCAGCGCTCGGCGAGCAGCACACCGAGCACCAGCGCCGTGCTCAGCACGACAAAGCCGATCTCGACGAAGCGAAACGTCAGCCGTTCCAACTGCAGCAGCGGCACGCCGCCGGTTTTGGCGGTGGCAGGGCCGGCCGTGCGCAAGCGCCGCTCCGCGCCGTCGAGCAGCCAGGCGTGCAGCACCGCCACGGCGAACAAGCCGTAGGAGACGACACCCATCAGCCAGTGCAGCGGCAACCAGGCCACGTGCGGCGCGGTGCCCGCGGCCAGCGGCCGCGATTCGCCGGGGTACAGCGCGGCCAACAGCACCGCCAGCGTTGCCGCCACCGCAAGCAGCAGGCGCACGGCGGGCAGCGGCAGCAAGCGGCTCTCGATCGCGTGCACCGCGATGACGATCCAGACCGTGGCCGACAACGCTGGCGCGAAGCCGAAGCGCGCACCGGGAATGGCTGATCCGTAGCCGGCAACGTCGAGCCACAGCGCGGCGCCATGCGCGAGCCAGCCGACGGCCAACGCCAGATCGGGCCAGCGCCGCTTCACTGCCACCGGCCACGCGGCCGCGGTGTAGGCGAGCATCGCCACGAGGCCGAGCAGCCAGGGCAGCGTCAGGGTCATGAAGAGAAAGGGGCCGTGGCTACACTCATGCAGTCAGTTTACTAACGCCCGCGCGCATCGATTTGCCGTCGCGGCATTTGCTCATGGCCTCCGCCCTCACCGACCGCCTGTCGCGCCTCGTCAAGACGATGCGCGGCCAGGCCCGCATCACCGAAAGCAATGTCGCCGACATGCTGCGCGAGGTGCGCATGGCGCTGCTCGAAGCCGACGTGGCGCTGCCGGTGGTGCGCGAGTTCGTCGCGCGTGTCAAGGACAAGGCGCTCGGCGCCGAAGTCACCGGCTCGCTGAACCCGGGCCAGGCGCTGGTCGGCATCGTGCACAAGGAGTTGGCGGCGACGATGGGGGGCGGCGTCGCCGACATCGACCTGGCGACACAGCCGCCGGCGGTGATCCTGATGGCGGGCCTGCAAGGCGCGGGCAAGACGACGACGGTGGCCAAGCTCGCCAAGCACTTGATCGAACGGCGCAAGAAGAAGGTGCTGACGGTGTCGGCCGACGTGTACCGGCCAGCCGCGATCGAGCAGTTGAAGACGGTGACCAAGCAGGCCGGCGCCGAGTGGTTCGCGTCCACGGCCGAACAGAAGCCGCGCGACATCGCGCTGGCCGCGCTCGACCATGCCAAGCGCCATTATTTCGACGTGCTGCTGGTCGACACGGCGGGCCGCCTGGGCATCGACGAAGCGCTGATGACCGAGATCCGCGAGCTGCACGCGGCGCTGAATCCGGTCGAGACGCTGTTCGTCGTCGATGCGATGCAGGGCCAGGACGCGGTCAACACCGCCAAGGCGTTCAAGGACGCGCTGCCGCTGACCGGCGTCATCCTGACCAAGCTCGACGGCGACTCGCGCGGCGGCGCGGCGCTGTCGGTGCGCCAGGTCACCGGCGCGCCGATCAAGTTCGCCGGCGTCTCGGAAAAGTTGGACGGCCTCGAAGTCTTCGACGCCGAGCGCCACGCCGGGCGTGTGCTCGGCATGGGCGACATCGTGGCGCTGGTCGAAGAAGTGCAGAAGGGCGTCGATCTCGACGCGGCGAAGAAGGTCGCCGACAAGATGAAGTCCGGCGAGGGCTTCGACCTCAACGACTTCCTGACCCAGATCTCGCAGATGAAGAAGATGGGCGGACTGTCAGGCCTGATGGACAAGTTGCCGAGTCAGCTCACCGCCAAGGCCGGCCAGCCGAGCCCCGCCGACATGGACCGCGCCGAGCGCGACGTGCGCCGAATGGAAGGCATCATCTGCTCGATGACGCCCGGCGAGCGCCGCAAGCCGGACCTGATCAAGGCCACTCGCAAGCGCCGCATCGCCGCCGGCGCGGGGGTGCAAGTGCAAGAGGTCAACCGCCTGCTCAACCAGTTCGAACAGATGCGCGGCATGATGAAAAAGATGCAGGGCGGTGGCTTGGCGAAGATGATGAAGCGCTTCGGCGGCATGGGCGGGCGCGGCGGATTCATGCGCTGAGGCGCGCATCCGTTCCAAGGTCTGGGACGTAGGTGCTTCGATTTGCGGGTTATCCCGAGGCGCTGCTGTTACTCTTGGGGATAACAGTCGCGCCCCCGGACGCGTATGTTTCGATAGCGTGGTCGCTCGGCAAAGGGACCGTGGAGGCGGTAAAGCATGTCTTTGGAATTGTTGGTCCTCATCGGTGTGCTGTTGCTCGGCGCCGTCGTCGTGTTGCTGTTGCAGCGCAATCGCAAGGTCGCAGCGGTCGATCCCGAGGGTGGTGGCAAGCGCAACCGCGGCGACGACATCGACACCGTGATCGCCTGGCCGCCGGAAGTCACGCGGCTGCTGACGGCCGGCGAGCGCAGCGCGCACGACGTGCTGCTCAAAGCTCTGCCCGAGTGCATCATGTTCGCGCAGGTGCCGCTGGCACGCTTCATCAAGGTGCCGCGCCGTCACTCGTATGCCGAGTGGCTGACGCGCGTCGGCCACCTCTGTGCCGACCTGGTGATCTGCGACCGCTCGACCTTGGTCATCGGTGTCGTGCTGCTGACCTCGACGCGCAGCAGCGAGCGCGCCGAGCGGCGGCGGTCGCGCATGACGCGCGTGTTGAAGGCGGCGGGCGTCAAGGTCTTCCTGTGGCGCGAAGAGTCACTGCCGTCGGTGGAGTTCGCGCGTGACCAGATCACCCAGCGCATCGGCGATGTCGAAGAAGCCGGCGCGCGCAAGCCGGAAATCGTCGAGCCCCGGGTGCCGTCGCGGCCGACGCCGGGCAGCATCCCGGTGCCGGAGGTGCTCAACATCCCGTTCGACGACGAGCCGCGGCGCGAGCCCCCGCCGTCCACCTGGTTCGACGACCTCGACAGCGGGCGCGTGCCGCTGGAGAGCGAGCAGCAACAGCGGCAACCGCAGCGCCCGCAGCCCAACAAGCCCGATCCCTGGAGCGGCACCGGCCGCCGCTAAAGCCGCGTCAGCCCAACAGGGCCTGCGCGAATTCGCGGGCGTCGAAGGTTTCGAGATCTTCGAGCGCCTCGCCGACACCGATGAAATAGACCGGCACCGGGCCGCCGGCGCGCTCGCGCCCCCAGAGGGCAATCGCGGCCAACACGCCGCCCTTGGCGGTGCCGTCGAGCTTGGTCACGACCAACCCCGTCAGCGCCAGCGCTTCGTCGAACGACTTGACCTGCGACAGCGCGTTCTGCCCGGTGTTGCCATCGACCACCAGCAGCACCTCGTGCGGCGCGCTGTCCTGAGCCTTGCCGATGGTGCGCTTGATCTTTTTCAGCTCGTCCATCAAGTGCAACTGCGTCGGCAGGCGGCCCGCGGTGTCGGCGATGACCACGTCGCAGCCGCGCGCGCGGCCGGCGGTCACGGCATCGAAGGTCACCGCCGCCGGGTCGCCGCCTTCCTGGCTGACGATCTCGACCTGCGCCCGCCCAGCCCACACCGCGAGCTGCTCGCGCGCTGCGGCGCGGAAGGTGTCGGCCGCCGCCAGCAGCACCTTGTGGCCGCCTTCGGCGAGGTGGCGCGTCAGCTTGCCGATCGTCGTCGTCTTGCCGGCGCCGTTCACGCCGACGACCATCATCACCGTGCAGCCCGCGGCTTGCAACTCCAGCGTGCGTTGCAGCGGCGCCAGCAGTTCGGCAATCGACTCGGCGAGCAGGCCTTTGACGGCAGACGGCTCGGTGGCCTTGGCTTGCTTGACGCGGCGCTTCAAGTCGGCGAGCAGGAACTCGGTGGCGCCGACACCGGCGTCGGCCATCAGCAGCGCTGCCTCCAGCTCCTCGTACAGCGCATCGTCGATGCGCGTGCCGGTGAAGACCTGCGTGATGCCACTGCCGGTCTTCTTCAAGCCCTGCGACAGCTTGGCGAACCAGCCGGCGCGCTGCGTCGCCGGCTCGGCGGGACTGGCCTCCACCGGCTCGGCGGGTGCTGCGGTGAGCGCCTCATCCGCGGCCGGCGCCGGCACTGACTTCTTGCGGAAAAAGCTGAACATCGGCGAGCGTGTGCGTCTCGGGTCTGCGGTCGGTGGAGGGGCCTCGGCCCGGGATGTCGCGCCCTTATAATTTCCGGCTCAGGCGCTTTAGCTCAGTCGGTTAGAGCGACGGAATCATAATCCGCAGGTCCGGGGTTCGAATCCCTGAAGCGCCACCAGATGCCCCGGCCCGCGCCCATGCTTCATGGTCGCGGGCTTTTCTTCAATCACAGCCCCTGGATCCACACCATGAACCGCTGTGCCTTTGTCTTGTTGAGTGCGCTGGCCTTGGCCTTGCCCGCGCAGGCGCAACGCTTGTTCGAGAACAACGCGCTGCGCGGCGAGCTGGTCGTCATCGCACCGCCGGAAGCGCTGCTCAACGGCAAGCCGGTGCGCCTGTCGCCCGGTGTGCGCATCCGCAACCAGCAGAACATGATCCAGCTCTCGGGCTCGCTGTTGCAGCAGAAGATGCTGGTCAACTACGCGCTCGACGGCATGGGCCAGGTGCGCGAAGTCTGGTTGCTGACCGATGAAGAAGCGCGCCGCCAGCCCTGGCCACGCACGCTCGAAGAATCGCAGCGCTGGCAGTTCGACCCGACGCTGCAGCGCTGGACGAAGCCGTGAGCGACAACGACGTGGTCAAGAAGGTCTTCATCAAGACCTTCGGCTGCCAGATGAACGAGTACGACTCGGACAAGATGGCCGATGTGCTGCGCGCCGCGCGCGGCTACGAGCCGACCAGCGATGTCGAGCAGGCCGACCTGATCCTGTTCAACACCTGCTCGGTGCGCGAGAAGGCGCAGGAGAAAGTTTTCTCCGACTTGGGCCGCGTCAAGCACCTGAAGCAAAAAGGCGTGTTGATCGGCGTCGGCGGCTGTGTCGCCAGCCAGGAAGGCGCGGCCATCGTCGAGCGCGCGCCCTACGTCGATCTGGTGTTCGGCCCGCAGACGCTGCACCGCCTGCCGCAGATGATCGACGCGCGCCGTGCGAGCTCGCGGCCGCAGGTCGATATCAGTTTTCCGGAGATCGAGAAGTTCGATCACCTGCCGCCGGCGCGCGTCGATGGCGCCAGCGCTTTCGTCTCGATCATGGAAGGCTGCTCGAAGTACTGTTCGTATTGCGTCGTGCCGTACACGCGTGGCGAAGAAGTCCACCGGCCGCTCGACGACGTGCTGACCGAAGTCGCCGGCCTGGCCGCGCAAGGCGTCAAGGAAGTGACGCTGCTCGGCCAGAACGTCAACGCCTACCGCGGCGTGATGGGCGGCACGAGCGAGATCGCCGACTTTGCGCTGCTGCTCGACCATGTGCACGACATCCCCGGCATCGAGCGCATCCGCTACACGACGAGCCACCCCAACGAGTTCACGGCACGGTTGATCGATGCTTACGGCCGCCTGCCGAAACTGGTGAGCCAGTTGCACCTGCCGGTGCAGCACGGCAGCGACCGCATCCTGGCGGCGATGAAGCGCGGCTACACCGCGATGGAATTCAAGAGCACGGTGCGCAAGCTGCGCGCGGTGCGGCCCAGCCTCAGCCTGTCATCGGACTTCATCGTCGGCTTCCCCGGCGAGACCGAAGACGACTTCGCCAAGACGATGAAGCTGATCGACGACGTCGGCTTCGACAACTCGTTCTCCTTCATCTTCTCGGCGCGGCCCGGCACGCCGGCCGCCGCGTTGGCCGACGACACGCCGCAAGCCGCCAAGCTGGCGCGTCTGCAAAGGCTGCAAGCGCGCATCGAAGCGCAGGCCCGTGTCATCAGCGAGGCGCGCGTCGGCACGGTACAGCGCGTGCTCGTCGAGGGCCCGTCGCGCAAGGATGCCTCGGAGCTGATGGGCCGCACCGAGTGCAACCGCATCGTCAATTTCAAAGGCATGCCGCGCCTCGTCGGCCAGTTGATCGACGTGACGATCACGCAGGCCTTGCCGCATTCACTGCGCGGCGAGGTGGCGGTGCACGAAACCGCAGCGCTCAACGTCTGACGAAGCCCGCCACCCAGAGCGCGACGGCGGTGGCGACGACGAGCGCGGCGTAAGTCGCCATCTTGCCGTCGCGGCCGAACACCACGAGCCCGCCGACCAGCACTGCCATGCCCGCCAACGCAGCCCACAGCACCAGCCGAAGCCACGACACGCCGGCCAAGTCGTGCCGCCACAGCAGCTTGGCGGCCGATGCCGCGAGCACGGCCATGCCGAGGGCCGGCGCGAAAAAATTCAGTGCGTGCCAAATGGCGTCGAGCGGGCCCATGCGAACCAGAATGCTGAAAAGGCGCGTGGATTCTAGAATCGCTGCATGGGCGTCCTGACCCTCGGCTTGAACCACACGACCGCGCCGCTCGACGTGCGCGGCCGGTTCGCGTTCGCGCCGCACCAGCTACAAGACCCGTTGCGGGCACTGACGCAACGGCTGGAGAGAGCCACACCCGAGGCCGCGCTGCTCTCCACCTGCAACCGCACCGAGCTCTATCTGGCCGCCGATGCGCACGAGGTCGGCGCCTTGGTGCAGCCGGCCACCGAGTGGTTGGCGGCGCAAGGCGGCGTCAGCGCCAGCCAGCTCGGCGGCTACACCTACACGGCGGAGAACCGCGCCGCGGCGCGCCATGCATTCCGCGTCGCTGCCGGCCTCGATTCGATGGTGCTCGGCGAGCCGCAGATCCTCGGCCAGATGAAGCAGGCCGTGCGCGAGGCCGACGAAGCCGGCACGCTCGGCACGACGCTGCACCAGCTCTTCCAGCGCTCGTTCGCCGTGGCCAAGGAGGTGCGCACGAGCACCGAGATCGGCTCGCATTCGGTGAGCATGGCGGCGGCGGCCGTGCGTCTGGCGTCGCAACTGTTCGAAGACCTGCGCCAGCAGCGCGTGCTGTTCGTCGGCGCCGGCGAGATGATCGAGCTCGTCGCCACGCACTTCGCGGCGCGCGAACCGAAGTCGATGGCGCTGGCCAACCGCACGTTGGAGCGCGGCGAGGCGTTGGCAGCGCGCTTCGGTGGCCAGGCGATTCGCCTGGCCGACCTGCCCGAGGTGCTGCACGGCTTCGACATCGTCGTCTCCTGCACCGCGAGTTCGCTGCCGATCATCGGCTTGGGCGCCGTCGAACGCGCGTTGAAAGCGCGGCGGCGACGGCCGATGTTCATGGTCGATCTGGCGGTGCCGCGCGACATCGAGCCCGAAGTCGCCAAGCTCGCCGACGTCTATCTCTACACCGTCGATGACCTGTCGTCGCTCGTGCAAACCGCCGGCGAAAAGCGCCAAGCCGCCGTGCAGGAGGCCGAAGCGATCATCGACGCCGGCGTGCAGAGCTTTGCGCACTGGCTCGACCAGCGCGCCACCGTGCCGCTGATCCAGGCGCTGAACAAACAGGCCGACAGTTGGCGTGAAGCCGAGTTGGCGCGCGCGCGCAAGCTGCTGGCGCGCGGCGACCACCCGCAGGACGTGCTCGATGCGATGGCGCGCAGCTTGACGCAGAAGATGCTGCACGGCGCCTATGCCGAGTTGAACGCCGCCGATGAAGAGCATCGCGCGCAGGTGTCGGATTCGATCTCGCGCCTGTTCCTGCGCCGCGGTTCACGCCCGACCGACGGCGGCGACACGCAGCTCTAGCGAAGCCACTGTCTTGTGCGGCTGCGGCAACGCGGCCGCGGGCACGGCATTGAACGAATGAAAGACTCCCTGCGACAACAACTCGAACGCTTGGCGATGCGATTGGCCGAGCTCGACGCGAGCCTGTCCGACCCGGCCGTCGGCGCCGACATGAAGCGTTACCGGGCGCTCGCCAAAGAGCAGGCCGAAGCCAGTGCGCTCGTCGCGCTGCTGCGCCGCTACGAACAGCGCGAGCGTGATCTCGCCGCCGCGCGCGAGATGCAGGGCGAGGCCGAGCTCGCCGAGATGGTCAAAGACGAAATCGCGAGCGCGCAAGCCGATCTCGACGCCATCGGCATCGAGCTGCAAACCGCGCTGCTGCCCAAAGACCCGGACGACGCGCGCAACGCCTTCGTCGAAATCCGCGCCGGCACCGGCGGCGACGAGTCGGCTCTTTTTGCCGGTGACTTGACGCGCATGTACCTGCGCTGGTGCGAGCGCGCGGGTTTTCGCACCGAGGTCATGAGCGAGAGCGCGGCCGAGCTCGGCGGCTACAAGGAAATCGTGCTGCGCGTCGAAGGCCCCGGCGCCTACGGCAAGCTGCGCTTCGAATCCGGCGGCCACCGCGTGCAGCGCGTGCCGGCCACCGAGAGCCAGGGCCGCATCCACACCAGCGCCTGCACGGTGGCCGTGATGCCCGAACCCGACGAGGCCGAAGAAGTGCAGATCAACCCGGCCGAGCTGCGCATCGACACCTTCCGCGCCAGCGGCGCCGGCGGCCAGCACGTCAACAAGACCGACAGCGCGATCCGCATCACGCATTTGCCGACCGGCATCGTCGCCGAATGCCAGGACGACCGCTCGCAGCATCGCAACAAAGCCAAGGCGATGGCCGTGCTGCTGGCACGGCTGCGCGACAAGGACCAGACTGAGCGAGCGACCAAGGAAGCGGCTACGCGCAAGGGCCTGATCGGCAGCGGCGACCGCAGCGACCGCATCCGCACCTACAACTTTCCGCAGGGGCGCCTGACCGACCACCGCATCAACCTGACGCTCTACAAGCTCGGCATGGTGATGGAAGGCGATCTCGACGAGGTCATCGGCGCGCTGCGAACCGAGCGCGCGGCACAGCAACTGGCCGCGCTCGAAAGCGGGCAGGCGCTGATGTGACGACCGTGGCCGCAGCGCTGGCCGAGGCGCGTGGATTGGGCGTCGAGCGCCTCGATGCGCAATTGCTCGTCGCACAGGTCTTCGGGCAGACGCGGTCTTGGGTCATTGCCCATGACGATGCGGTGCTGGGCGAACGGACTGCAGCGGCGTCGGCTCTGCTCAGGCGCCGCGCCGGCGGCGAGCCACTGGCCTACCTGCTCGGCGCGCGCGAGTTCCACGGCCTGACGCTGCGCGTCACGCCCGACGTGCTGGTGCCACGCCCCGACACCGAGATCCTCGTCGATTGGGCACTGGAACTGCTCGCCGGGCTGACCGCGCCACGGGTCATCGATTTGGGCACCGGCAGCGGCGCGATCGCGCTGGCCGTCAAACACGCCTGCCCGCAGGCGCAAGTGCATGCCAGTGACATCAGCGAGGCAGCTCTGGCGGTAGCGCGCGCCAATGGCTTGGCGCTCGGCCTGGACGTGCTGTGGCATCGCGGTGCCTGGTGGCAGGCAGCGCCGCCTGGGCGTTATCACCTCGCCCTGTCCAACCCGCCGTACGTGCCGCCCAACGACCCGCATCTGGCCGCGCTGCGCCACGAACCGGCGCTGGCGCTGACGCCGGTCGGCGACCGCGGCGACGGCCTGGCTGACATCGAGCGCATCGTCGGCGGTGCGGCGGCGCGGCTGCACCCCGGTGCCTGGTTGCTGGTCGAGCATGGGGCAGAGCAAGGCGACACCACCCGCGCACGTTTCGAGCAAGCCGGCTTTTCGGCCGTCCAGACCCGACCCGATTTGGCGGCCAGGCCGCGGGTGACTGCTGGCCGCCGCACGCAGTGACGCCCGTTGACAACGCGAGGCGACGAAACCCCACAAGCTCGGCATTGCTACGCGGTCGCCGATGCCCACAAGCCCGGGCGGCAGGCGTAGCATGGGGTCGCAGACGCACTCTCGCAGGTTGAAGGCTCAGCCGACGATGACAGTGCCGCGGGGAGCAGCCATGAAGCATGTTTCCATTCCATCCTGGCACCGCCTGCCGGGCTGGATCGCAACCGTTTCGTTGCTGGCCGCGCCGGCCGCCTGGGCCCAAGGCCAGGGACTGACCTTCGACGAGCAGGCCTTCTTCGGCCCGCGCCTGCAAGCGCGCTTGGGCGTCAACACCAGCACCGCACCGGCCGACGGCGGCAGCCCTTCCTGGCATCAGCAGGCGGGCGTGTTGCTCGGCGACTACTACTTCAGCCGGGCGCGGCTCGGCCAAGGGCAAGTGAGCAGTGGCTTTCGCGCTACGAGCGGCATGTTGTTGGGCCAGCGCTCGCTGGCGCTCGGCACACCGGCGATGTCGAACGCGCAAGGCATGGCCGTGACGCAACTTCGTCAGCCGCGCAGTGTGCTGCCGGGCATCGAGTCGGCGTCCGAGCCCTGGGCCGCTGTGCCCTACATCGGCGTCGGCTGGTCGGGCATCTCGGTGCGCGGCGGCTGGGGCGTCTCGGCTGACCTCGGTCTGGCGGGCCGCAGCGGCAGCAACGGCGGCTTGCGCGTCAGCGGCAACCAGTCGCTCGACGACCTGCTGCGCGAGCTGCGCATCTCGCCGATGGTGCAGGTCGGCGTTTCCTACGCCTTTTAAAGAAGCGGCGGACAGCGCCGGGCTTTGTCGAAAAGCCGTATAACCACGGCTTTCGCAAAGCTTTGGCCCTTCGGTGGGCGCCTTCCCATGAGCGACACTCAAAAACGCATCGGCGACCTCGTTCACCACAACCGTGTGGTGCTCTTCATGAAGGGGACCGCGCAGTTCCCGATGTGCGGCTTCTCCGGCCGTGCGATCCAGATCCTCAAGGCCTGCGGCGTCGATGACCTGAAGACGGTCAACGTGCTCGAGGACGAAGAGATCCGACAGGGCATCAAGGACTTCGCCAACTGGCCGACGATCCCGCAGCTCTACGTCAACGGCGAGTTCATCGGCGGCTCGGACATCTTGATGGAGATGTACCAGGCGGGTGAACTTCAACAGGTGCTCGGTAAAGCGGCTTGACGCAGCGACTCGTCGTCGGCATCACCGGCGCCAGCGGCGCGATCTACGGCGTGCGGCTGCTGGAGCGCTGCCAGGCGCTCGGCGTGGAAACGCACCTCGTCGTCACGCCTGCTGGCGTGCTCAACGTGCATCATGAATGTAGCCTCGACCGCGCGGCGCTCGAAGCGCTGGCCGCGCACGCGTATTCGCCGGCCGACATCGGGGCCTGCATCGCCAGCGGCAGCTTCGACACCGCGGCGATGGTGGTTGCGCCGTGCTCGATGAAGACACTGGCGGCGGTGGCACATGGCTTCGGCGACAACCTGCTGACGCGTGCCGCCGACGTCACGCTCAAGGAGCGCCGGCGCCTGGTGCTGATGGTGCGCGAGACGCCGTTCAACCTCGCCCATCTGCGCAACATGACCGCGGCCACCGAGATGGGCGCGATCGTCTTTCCGCCGCTGCCGGCGTTCTATCACCGGCCGACGACGATCGGCGAGCTGGTCAACGATTCGGTCGAGCGCGTGTTGGCGCTGGCGGGGGTTGCCAAGGCCGAGCCGCAAGCCTGGCGCGGCCTTTAGACGATCCAGCGCTGGCGCGCGGCGAAGACGGCGTTCGGGTACTCGGCGCGGCCGCGGCTGCCGTTGTAGCGGCCGAGGGCCAGAAACAGGTCGCCGCGCTCGCGCTCGAGATAGTGGCGCAGGATCACGCAGCCGAAACGAAGATTGGTCTGCATGTGGAACAGTTTGCCCGGATCACCATCGCCGATCAGACGCGCCCAGAACGGCATGATCTGCATGTAGCCGCGTGCGCCGACAACGCTGATCGCATACTTGCGAAACGCGCTCTCGACCTGGACCAGCCCGAGCACCAACTCGGCTTCGAGCCCGGCGCGCTTGCTCTCGTACCAGAGCGTGTTGAGAAACTCGACGCGCGTGTGGCGCTCGCTCTTGTAGCGCTTCAGCCGTTCGCTGATGGCACCTTGCCAGCGCAGGAATGTCATGCGGTCGTCGGTCTTGGCGAAGGTGGGCCTCGGGGGCGCCGCTGCTGCGATCGCCGCCGTCAACGCCGAACGCACCGAATCGGCCAGCGGCTCTTCGACCTGGGCGCCGGCCCGCGAGCGGCGGCTTGCAGCCGCCAGCGGCAGCGCAAGCAGCGCGCGGCGCGCGAGCGTCATGCGGCGCAGCGGGCCTTCACGAACTCGACCACGCCGGTCACCGGCACGGCGGTGGCGGCAGCGTCGCGCCGGCCTTGGTACTCGAGCTGGCCTTCCTTCAAGCCGCGATCGGAGATAACCACGCGGTGCGGCACGCCGATCAGTTCCCAGTCGGCGAACATCGCGCCGGGGCGCTCGCCGCGGTCGTCGAGCAGGACGTCCACGCCGAGCACCGTCAGTTGCTCGTGCAGCGCGTCGGACTGCGTGCGCACAGCCTCGCTGCGGTCGTAGCCGATCGGGCAGATGACGACAGTGAACGGCGCCAGCGCGTCGGGCCAGATGATGCCGCGCTCGTCGTGGTTCTGCTCGATCGCCGCGCCGAGGATGCGCGTCACGCCGATGCCGTAGCAGCCCATGATCAGCGGCTGCGGTTTGCCGGTCTCATCGAGGAAGTTGGCGTTCATTGCCGCGCTGTACTTGGTGCCGAGCAGGAATACATGGCCGACCTCGATGCCGCGCTGGATCGCGAGCACGCCTTTGCCGTCGGGCGACGGATCGCCTTCGACGACGTTGCGGATGTCGGCGACGACATCGGGCTCGGGCAGGTCGCGGCCCCAGTTGACGCCCGTGATGTGGAAGTCGGCCTCGTTGGCGCCGCAAACAAAGTCGCTCATGTTGGCAACCGTGCGATCGGCAACGATCTTCACCGGCCTTCTCGTCTTGATCGGCCCGAGGTAGCCGGGCGGCGTGCCGAAGTGATCGACGATCTCGGACACGGCGGCAAAGCGCCAGCCGTTCTGCAATCCCTCCACCTTGCCGGTCTTGACTTCGTTCAGGCTGTGGTCGCCGCGCACGAGCAGCAGCCAGAGCTGCAGCTTGACGATGTCGCCGGCCTCGTTCTTTTCTTCGGTGGCCAACACCAGCGACTTGATCGTGCGCGTCAGGGGCAAGTTCAGCAGCGCCGCCACGTCTTCACAGGTGCTCTTGCCCGGCGTCGGCGTCTTCTTCATCGCCTCGGCCGGCGCAGCGCGCGACGCGATGAGCGCCACGCCTTCGGCCAGCTCGACATTGGCCGCGTAGTCGCTCGTCAGGCAGTAGGCGATGGCGTCTTCGCCGGTGTCCGCGATGACCTGGAACTCGTGCGACGCATCGCCGCCGATCGCGCCGGTGTCGGCGGCCACCGCGCGGTACATCAGGCCGAAGCGGTCGAAGATCGCGCCGTAGGCTCTGTACATCGCGTCGTAGCTCTTCTGCGCCGACGCGAAGTCGCGGTCGAACGAGTACGCATCCTTCATCGTGAACTCGCGGCCGCGCATCAGGCCGAAGCGCGGCCGGCGCTCGTCGCGGAACTTGGTCTGGATGTGATAAAAATTCTTCGGTAGCTGCTTGTAGCTGCGCAGCTCTTGCCGTGCGATGTCGGTGATGACCTCTTCGCTCGTCGGCTGGATGACGAAGTCGCGGTCGTGCCGGTCCTTGACGCGCAGCAGCTCGGGGCCGTAGGCTTGGAAGCGGCCGGCTCTCCATCCACAACTCGGCGGGCTGCACCACCGGCATCAGCAACTCGACCGCACCCGCGCGGTTCATCTCCTCACGGATGATCGCCTCGACCTTGCGGATCACGCGCAGGCCCATCGGCATGTAGCTGTAGATGCCGGCGCCGAGGCGTTTGATCATGCCGGCGCGCATCATCAACTGATGGCTGACGACCTCGGCGTCGGCCGGTGCTTCTTTGAGTGTGGAGATGAAGAACTGCGAGGCTTTCATGGGCGTGGGGTGCGACGAGGCCGGTCGCAGCACGTTGCACACATAAAGCCCCTGATGCGGGAAACCGAGTGATCGCGCGCTACACCGGGCCGGTGCAAAATGAAATCAGTTCAAATATCGAGGTCTGATTATGCTCGACCGTGACGGCTTCAGGCCGAACGTCGGCATCGTCCTGCTCAACGCGCGCAATCAGGTTTTCTGGGGCAAGCGGCTGCGCACTCACTCGTGGCAGTTTCCGCAGGGCGGCATCAATCATGGCGAATCGCCGGAGCAGGCGATGCTGCGCGAGCTGCACGAAGAGGTGGGCTTGCTGCCCGAGCACGTGCAGATCATTGCGCGCACCCGTGACTGGCTGCGCTACGAAGTGCCCGACCACTACATCCGCCGCGACGCGCGCGGCCACTACAAGGGCCAGAAGCAGATCTGGTTCTTGTTGAAGCTGGTCGGCCATGACAGCGACTTGAACCTGCGCGCCACCGACCACCCGGAGTTCGACGCCTGGCGCTGGAACGACTACTGGGTGCCGCTCGACGTGGTGATCGAGTTCAAGCGCGGCGTGTACGAGCGTGCGCTGACCGAGCTGTCTCGCTTCCTGCCGCGGGCAGCGACGCATCACAACCGCTATCTGCGATCGGGCATGCGTGGCGTGTTGCGCGATGACGCGCTGCCGCCCGATAGCGTGCATGGCGGTCTGCCGGACGCCGTCGATCCTTGATCGCTACGCGAGGACCAGATTGTCGCGGTGGATCAACTCGGGCTCGGCCGAATAGCCGAGCGAGTCTTCGATCTGCGACGAGGGCTTGCGCGCGATGAGCCGGGTTTCTGCCGCCGTGTAGTTGGCCAAGCCGCGCGCGATTTCGCGGCCTTCGGGCGAGCGCACCGCGATCACATCGCCGCGAGAGAAGTCGCCTTCGACCGCGACCACGCCGATCGGCAACAAGCTCTTGCCCTCGCCGCGCAACTTGCTCACCGCGCCGGCATCGACCGTGACCGAACCACGCAACTGCAGGTGGTCGGCCATCCACTGCTTGCGCGCCGCGAGTTTGGCCGTGGTGGCCACGAGCGTCGTGCCAATGGATTCGCCCGCCGCCAGGCGCAGCAGCACGTCGCGCTCGCGTCCCCAGGCGATGATGGTGCTCGCGCCACTGCCGGCCGCGCGCTTGGCCGCGAGCACCTTGGTCAGCATGCCGCCGCGGCCGATGGCCGAACCGGCGCCACCGGCCATGCGCTCCAGTGCCTCGTCGCCCGCGCGAGCCACGTCGATGAAGCGCGCGTTCGTGTCCTTGCGCGGGTCGGTCGAGTACAGGCCACGCTGATCGGTGAGGATCACCAACACATCGGCTTCGATCAGGTTGGCCACCAACGCGCCCAGCGTGTCGTTGTCGCCGAACTTGATCTCGTCGTTGACGACGGTGTCGTTCTCGTTGATCACCGGAAGTGCCTTCATTGCCAGCAGCGCGAGCAGCGTCGAGCGCGCGTTGAGGTAACGCTCGCGGTCGGCCAGGTCGGCGTGCGTCAGCAGCACCTGCGCACTCGTGATGCCGTGCTGCGAGAGCTGGCTTTCGTACATCTGCACCAAGCCCATCTGACCAACTGCGGCGGCGGCCTGCAGATCGGGCAGCTCTCGGGGCCGCGTCGCCCATCCCAAGCGCTTCATGCCTTCGGCGACGGCGCCGCTGGACACCATCACCATCTCGCGGCCCTCGCTGGCCAGAGCGGCCAGCTGACGGCACCAGTCGCCGATCGCGGCCGCGTCGAGGCCCCGGCCCTCGTTCGTGACCAAGCTCGATCCGACCTTGACGACGATGCGCCGCGCGTCGCGCAGCACTGCGGCTTCAAGCATCGCGGCGCTCCGCGTCTTTGTCTTCGAAGCGCTCGTCCGGCAACTCGACCTCTTGCGGCCGCGTCGCTGCGACATGCTCGTAAACGGCGTGAATCAACGGATCGAGCCCGGTGCGCGCCAGCGCCGAGATCTCGAACACCGGGCCCTTCCAGCGAAAGCGCTTGACGAAATCCTTGATCCGCGCCGCGCGCTCGTCGGCCGGGACCATGTCGATCTTGTTGAGCACCAGCCAGCGCGGCTTCTCGGCCAGTGCAGCGTCGTACTTTTTCAGCTCGGCAACGATCGCGCGCGCTTGCGCAACCGGATCCACGCTGTCGTCGAACGGCGCGATGTCCACCATGTGCAGCAGGAGCCGCGTGCGCTGCAAGTGGCGCAGGAACTGGTGGCCGAGGCCGGCGCCTTCGGCAGCGCCCTCGATCAGGCCGGGCACATCGGCGACCACAAAACTCTTCTCCGGCGCCACACGCACGACGCCGAGGTTCGGGTGCAGCGTCGTGAACGGATAGTCGGCGATCTTCGGCCGCGCGTTCGAGATCGACGCGATCAGCGTGCTCTTGCCGGCGTTGGGCATGCCGAGCAGCCCGACATCGGCAAGCACGCGAAGTTCGAGCTTGAGTTTCTTGGCCTCACCAGGCCAGCCCGGAGTTTTTTGCTTCGGCGAGCGGTTGGTGCTGGTCTTGAAATGCAGGTTGCCGAAACCGCCGTCACCGCCCTTGCAGACCAGCACCATCTCGCCAGGATTCAACAGCTCGGCGATCACGTCGCCGGTCTCGAAGTCTTTCAGGATCGTGCCGACCGGCATGCGCAGCACGATGTCGTCGGAGGCCGCCCCGAACTGATCCGAACCGCGGCCGGGCTCACCGTTCCTGGCTTCGTGGCGGCGCGCGTAGCGGTAGTCGATCAGTGTGTTCAGGTTGATGTCGCCGACGGCGTAGATGCTGCCGCCGCGCCCTCCGTTGCCGCCATTGGGCCCGCCGAACGGAATGAACTTCTCGCGCCGGAAGCTCACGCAGCCGGCACCGCCATTGCCGGCGGCAACGTCGATGGTGGCTTCGTCAACGAACTTCATGGTGGTGCGATGGTAGGCGCAGCAGAAACGAAAAGGCCCCGGCAGTGCGGGGCCCTCGCAGCGAGCAACCGCAGCCTCAGGCCGGCAGGACGCTCACGGTCTGGTTGTTTCGCTCGCCCTTGATAGCGAATTTGACATGGCCGTCGATCAGCGCGAACAGCGTGTGGTCGCGGCCCATGCCGACGTTGGTGCCGGCGTGGACCTTGGTGCCGCGCTGGCGCACGATGATCGAGCCGGCGGTGACAACCTCGCCACCGAAGGCCTTGACGCCGAGCATCTTCGGCTGTGAGTCGCGGCCGTTTCGGGTCGAGCCGCCGCCTTTTTTCTGTGCCATCTCAGACGCTCCTTATTTCTTGACGCCGCCGACGAGTTCGTCGGTGAGCTTCTTGAATTCGTCGATCTTGCCGTCGCGCAACAACGCAGCCTGTTGCGGCCAGGTGTCGGTGCTGGCCAGGCTGAAGCGGCCGCCCGATGCCTTGAGCATCGCGGTCATGGCTTCGGGCTTGGCGTCGGCCAGTTGAGCGAACGTGCGAATTCCGTTGTCGGAGAGCACCTTGGCGATCTTCGGGCCGATGCCTTCGATCAGTTCGATGTCGTCCTTGCCGCCCCTCTGCGGCGCCAGCATCAGCGGCGCGGCTGTGTCGGCCTTGGCGGAAGCGCCCGACCCGTTGAGGATTTCGCCGACGAAGATTTCGGTGAAGCCCTGGCGGTGGCCCTGCGACTTCTTGTAGTGCTTGCGACGGCGCATCTTGAAGATGCGGACCTTGTCGTGCCTACCATGCGCCAGGACGGTGGCGTTCACCGTCGCGCCTGCCACCAGGGGGGATCCGACCTTCAGGTCCGCGCCATTGCCCACGGCGAGCACCTGATCGATCACGATTTCCTGGCCAACAGTCGCAGCAATCTGTTCTAGCTTGATCTTTTGGCCGGGCACAACTTTGTATTGCTTGCCTCCGGTTTTTATGACCGCGTACATGTGTGCCTCTCTTGCGAGTTCAGTGAGTGTCCCCGCGCAGCTTCGCGTAACGGAGAACCCAAGAGTATAGCAGCGGGCACGGTCCGGTTGTGGCGTTCCTATAATGGCTCACCTCATATCAAAACGCCACCGTGCACCCCGCAGCAGCCGCCACGCGGCCCCCATCCGCCACGGCCGGCGCCAGCACCGACCCGTTGGCAGGGCACATGGCCCGAGTGGATATCGTGATCGCCGAGCGGCTGCGTTCCGACGTGGCCTTGGTCAATCAGATCGGGCAATACATCGTCAGCGCCGGCGGCAAGCGCATCCGCCCTCGCTTGGTGCTGCTGTTCGCCAACGCGCTCGGGTTCGACGGAGCGGAACAATTCACGTTGGCGGCGACGGTGGAGTTCATTCACACGGCGACGCTGCTGCACGACGATGTGGTGGACGAGTCGTCACTGCGCCGCGGCCGGCAGACGGCGAACGCTGTCTTCGGCAATGCCGCCAGCGTTCTGGTCGGCGATTTCCTCTACTCGCGGGCCTTTCAGATGATGGTCTCGGTGAACAACATGCGCGTGCTCGACGTGCTCGCCGACGCAACCAACGTCATCGCCGAAGGTGAAGTGCTGCAGTTGATGAACATGCACGACCCCGATCTGGCGGTGGACGAGTACCTGCGGGTGATTCGCTCGAAGACGGCCAAGCTCTTCGAGGCCAGTGCGCGCCTAGGCGCGATCATTGCCGGCGCAGATCCGACCGTCGAGGCCTCGTGCGCCAGCTTCGGCCGCTCGCTGGGGACGGCATTTCAGTTGGTCGATGACCTGCTCGACTACGACGGTGAAACGCATGAACTCGGCAAGAACGTCGGCGATGACCTGCGCGAAGGCAAGCCGACGCTGCCATTGTTGGTCGCCATGTCGCAAGGAACACCTGAAGAACGCAAACTGATCCGCCACGCGATCGAGCAAGGCGAAGTGACGCGGCTTCCGGACGTGGTGTCGGCTGTTCGCCGGACCGGGGCGATCGACGTTGCGCGCGAGTTGGCGAGCGCGGAAGCCGAAGCGGCCCGCCTGTGCGCGCAGACGTTGCCGCCGTCCCGCTACAAAGACGCTCTGCTACACTTGTGCGCTCGGGCCGTCGATCGCTCTTCGTGATGCCAGACAGCCCTTTTCGGGGTGTAGCTTAGCCTGGTAGAGCGCTACGTTCGGGACGTAGAGGCCGGAGGTTCGAATCCTCTCACCCCGACCACCAATCACAGCCTGAAGCCTCTCGTGCCTGGTGCAGGACGCGACTGGATGTGAACTGTTGCCGCCAAGGTCATCTCGTTGGTTTTCTCAGCGATTTACAGTGCCCAGGTGTTCGGCGATGATCGATTCGCTCTTTACATGGTGAACTGAATCTGGTGGATACGCTGGCCGATGCCCCTTTTTCCTCGCTGTCCGGCGTGGCGCGGGTGCTCGTGCACGCCGGCAAGCTCAACGGCAAGACCGCTGAGGGCCTCGTCAAGACGGCCGCTGAGCGCAAAACCAGTTTTGTCTCGGCGCTGATTGCCGCCGGGTCAGTTTCGGCGGCCGACCTCGCGCACACGCTGTCAGGCGCCTTGGCGCTGCCGGTGCTCGATCTGTCGTCTGTGGAAGCCGAGCGGCTGCCGCGCAATGTCATCGACGCCAAGATGGTCGCCCAGTACCAGATCGTAGTGCTGGGAAAGCGCGGCAACCGCTTGTTCATCGGCGGCGCGGACCCGACCGATCAGGAAGCGGTGGAGCGCATCAAGTTCGCCACGCAGCTCTCGCCCGAATGGGTGATCGTCGAGTACGACAAGCTGGCCAAGCATCTGTCGAGCCTGGGCGGATCGGCCAGCGACACGATCGAATCGCTGGCCGACGGCGACTTCGATTTCGACATCACCGACGACACGACCGAGCAAGAGACTGCCGAGACGCGTCGCCGAAGTCGAAGACGCGCCGGTGGTGCGCTTCCTGCAGAAAATGCTGATCGACGCGATCAACGCCCGCGCGTCGGACTTGCACTTCGAACCCTTCGAATACAACTACCGCGTGCGCTTTCGCATCGACGGCGAACTGCGCGAGATCACGCAGCCGCCGATTGCCATCAAGGAAAAACTGGCGTCGCGCATCAAGATCATCAGCCGGCTCGACATCTCGGAGAAGCGCGTGCCGCAAGACGGCCGCATGAAGCTGAAGTTCGGCAACCGCGCCATCGACTTCCGTGTCTCGACACTGCCGACGCTGTTCGGCGAAAAGATCGTGATCCGTATTCTCGATCCGTCGTCGGCCAAGCTCGGCATCGATGCCCTGGGCTACGAGAAGATCGAGAAGGAACGCTTGCTGCAGGCGATCGCACGCCCCTACGGCATGGTGCTGGTCACCGGCCCGACGGGTTCAGGCAAGACCGTGTCGCTCTACACCTGCCTGAACCTTCTGAACCAGCCAGGCGTGAACATCGCCACGGTAGAAGACCCTGCGGAAATCAACTTGCCGGGCGTCAATCAGGTCAACGTCAACGACAAGGCGGGTATGAACTTCGCCGTGGCGTTGAAGGCGTTTCTTCGCCAGGATCCGGACATCATCATGGTCGGCGAAATCCGCGACCTGGAAACCGCCGACATCGCGCTCAAGGCGGCGCAGACCGGCCACTTGGTGATGAGCACCTTGCACACCAACGACGCGCCATCGACGCTGACCCGTTTGTTGAACATGGGCGTAGCGCCCTTCAACGTCGCGGCGAGCGTGTTGTTGATCACGGCGCAGCGTCTGGCGCGGCGTCTTTGCGAGGCGTGCAAGACTCCGGCCGATTACCCTCGCGATGCGCTCAAGCGCGCCGGCTTCAACGACAACGAGCTCGACGGCTCCTGGAAGGCTTACAAGGCGGTGGGCTGCTCAGCCTGCAACAACGGCTACAAGGGCCGCGTCGGTCTGTACCAAGTGATGCCGATCAGCGAAGAAATACAGCGGCTGATCCTGGCTTCAGGATCGGTGTTGGACATCTCGCTGCAGGCGGCCAAAGAAGGCGTGCGCGATTTGCGCCAGTCGGGCCTGATGAAGGTCAAGTCGGGCGCGACGACGCTGGAAGAAATCATCAGCGTGACCAACGAATAACGGTCACGCAGTTTCGGCACACCACCGTATCCAACCAATAGCCGGCCCCGGAGGGTTCATGGCCACAGCAGCAGCGGCAAGAGACATCAAGGATTTCGTCTTCGAGTGGGAAGGCAAGGACAAGAACGGCAAGGTCGTTCGCGGTGAAGTGCGCTCGGGCGGCGAAGCCCAGGTCAGTGCCACCTTGCGCCGTCAGGGCGTGCTCGTCACCAAGGTCAAGAAGCGCCGTATGCGCGGCGGCTCGTCGATCAAGCAGAAAGACATCGCAGTCTTCACACGCCAGTTGGCGACGATGATGAAGGCCGGCGTGCCATTGCTGCAGGCGTTCGACATTGTCGGCCGCGGCGCCACGAATCCACGCCTGACCAAGCTGCTCAACGACATCCGCACCGACGTCGAGACCGGCACCAGCTTGTCAGTCGCATTCCGCAAGCATCCGATGCAGTTCAATGCGCTCTACTGCAACCTGGTCGAAGCGGGCGAGCAAGGCGGCATCCTCGAACAACTGCTGGATCGCCTGGCGGTCTATGAAGAAAAGACGATGGCGCTGAAGCAGAAGATCAAATCGGCGCTGGTCTATCCGGTCGCCGTGATGGTCGTCGCCTTCATCGTGCTGACCATCATCATGATCTTCGTCATCCCGACGTTCAAAGAGGTCTTCACCTCCTTCGGCGCCGAGTTGCCGGCGCCGACGCTGGCGGTGATGTGGATGTCGGAGCAGTTCGTCAAGTACTGGTGGCTGCTCTTCGGCGTGTTGATCGGCGGCGGCTATTTCTTCATTCAGACATGGCGCCGTTCGGAGAAGATGCAGATGGCGATGGACCGCCTGTTCCTGCGCCTGCCGGTGTTCGGCGACCTGATCCGCAAGGCGGTGTTGGCGCGCTGGACGCGCACCTTGTCGACGATGTTCGGCGCCGGCGTGCCGCTGGTCGAAGCGCTCGACTCGGTGGGCGGCGCCTCGGGCAACGCGGTGTACCTCCAGGCCACCGAGCAGATCCAGAAAGAAGTGTCCACCGGCACCGCGCTGACGATGGCGATGCAGAACACCGGCGTCTTCCCGACCATGGTGCTGCAGATGGCCTCGATCGGCGAAGAGTCGGGCTCGCTCGACCACATGCTCGGCAAGGCCGCCGAGTTCTACGAGGAAGAGGTCGATGAAATGGTCAAGGGCCTTTCGAGCCTGATGGAGCCTTTCATCATCGTCATCCTGGGTGTGCTGATCGGCGGCATCGTGGTGGCGATGTACCTGCCGATCTTCAAGCTCGGCGCCGTGGTCTGACGGCGCGCCGATGGGCGCTTACGCTTTCGACCTGCAACTGCTGTTGTCGCCGCCGGTGCTGGCCCTGTTGGGGCTGTGCATCGGCAGCTTTCTGAACGTTGTCATTCACCGCGTGCCGCTCTTGATGGAGCGGCAGTGGTGGGCCGAGGTCGCGGGGCACCTGCTGGACGGCGATGCCTGGCGGCGGGTTTTCGCGCCGCAGGACGTCTCGGCAAAGCCTTCTGCGGAACACCAACGCACGGCACAGGCTCTCGGTCAATCGGTCGAGGCGTTGCCCGAGTTGTCCGTGGTGCGGCCGCGCTCGCGCTGCCCGTCGTGCGGACATGTCTTGCGTTGGCACGAAAACATTCCCGTGCTGAGCTGGCTGATGCTCAAGGCGCGCTGCTCGGCCTGCGCGATTCACATCAGCGCGCGCTACCCGCTGGTCGAGATCGCCACGGCGGCGCTGTTTGCCGGCATCGCCTGGCGCTTCGGCGCGCAACCGGTGGTCGCGGCCTGGTGTGCGTTTGCGGCCTGCCTGGTGGCGCTGGCGATGATCGACTGGGACACCACGCTGCTGCCCGACTCGCTGACGCTGCCGCTGTTGTGGGGCGGTCTGGTGGCCGCTGCGCTGGGCTGGACGGTGCCGCTTCCTGCGGCGTTGTGGGGCGCGGTCGGCGGCTACTTGTCGCTGTGGAGCGTCTATCAACTCTTCAAGCTCACCACCGGCAAGGAAGGCATGGGTCATGGCGACTTCAAGCTGCTGGCGGCGCTGGGCGCCTGGCTCGGTTGGCCGATGCTGGTGCCGATCATCCTCGCGGCGTCGGTCATCGGCGCGGTGGTCGGCATCGTCATGAAATTCAGTGGCCAGCTGCGCGAAGGGCGCTACGTTCCTTTTGGTCCGTTCCTCGCCGGCGCGGGCCTGGCGGTCATGCTGATCGGCGCACCGACGGTGCTGGAGTGGATCGGCTGGGCCTGAACGGGGTGGGGCACACTGCGCCGCATGGCAACAGCGCCCCTGACGATTGGTCTGACCGGCGGCATCGGCAGCGGCAAGAGCACGGTCGCCGGCGATGCTCGTGCCACTGGGCGCAACGCTGATCGATACCGACGCCATCTCACGCGCGCTCACGGCCGCCGGGGGCGCGGCTTTGCCTGCGCTGCGGTGCGAGTTCGGCGACGCGATCTTCAACGCCGACGGCAGCCTCGACCGCGCCGCCATGCGTTCACGCGCCTTCGCCGACGCCACCGTGCGCCACCGCCTCGAAGCCGTGCTGCATCCGATGATCGGCGCCGAAGCGCAGCGCCAGGCCGAGGCCGCTAACAGCGCAGCGCTGGTCTTCGACGTGCCGCTGCTTGCCGAATCCCAACATTGGCGCGCCCGTGTGCACCGCGTGCTCGTCGTCGATTGCCGCATCGAAACGCAGATCGAACGCGTCGTCGCCAGCCCCGGCTGGACGCGCGAGGCCGCGGCTGCGGCGATTGCCGCGCAAGCCACACGGCGAAGCGCGACGCGCCATCGCCGACGCGGTGATCTTCAACGACGGCATCAGCCTGCCGGAGTTGCAAGCGCACACCGCAGCGCTGTGGCGCCTGTGGAACAATCGCGGCCCGACGATTTGAGTTGCGGCCCGCTCTTCGGGCCAACAACCGCGAGGCTGCCTTGGTCCGCTACGAATACCCGCTCAACGAAGGCATCCGCACGATGCTGCGGCTCGAACACCTGTTCGACCGCCTCGGCCAGTTGATCCCGCGCGACACCGCGCTCGACCACCACTTCGCGCTGGCCACGCTGTTCGAGATCGTCGATGTCGCCTCGCGCGCCGATCTGAAGAGCGATCTGCTCAAAGACCTCGAGCGCCACAAGCATCGAGTACCAGGCCTTCCGCGGCAAACCCGGCGTCTCCGAAGAGGCGCTCGACGCCGTCACGGCCAAGATCGACCACGCCTTCAACGCGCTCAACACCCTGCCCGGCAAGGCCGGCGCGCCGCTGACGACCAACGAGTTCCTGATGACGATCAGGAGCCGCATCAGCATCCCCGGCGGCACCTGCGAGTTCGACCTGCCGGCCTACTACGCCTGGCAGCAGCAGGAGCCGGCCAAGCGCCGCGCCGACCTGATGCAGTGGGTCGGCACCGTGACGCCGCTGGCCGAAGCGCAGAGCGTGCTGCTCGGCCTGCTGCGCGATTCGGGCGCGCCGCAGCGGGTCGTTGCCAAGGCCGGCCAGTACCAGCAGACGCTGCCGCCCGGCAAGCCCTTCCACCTGCTGCGCGTGCGGCTCGATGAATCGCTCGGCCTGGTGCCGGAGATCTCCGGCCACCGCCTGATCGTCTCGGTGCGCCTGATGCGGCCTGACGCCGACGGCCGCATGAAGCCGATCACCGAAGACCAGTCGCTCGAGCTGGCCATCTGCTCTTGAGCAGCGGCAGCGCGAGGACGGTGCCCTGCCCGCGCTGCAAGGGCCCGTCGGTGCTGGCCGGCAGCAACCGCTGGCGACCGTTTTGCAGCGAGCGCTGCTCGAGCATCGACCTCGGCGCCTGGGCCAGCGAGGCCTACCGTGTCGAGTCGAAAGCGCCGGTCGATCCGACGGCGCCCGACGCGCCGCCCGATCCGCGCGACGCTCAAGCCGATTGAACTGCAGGCCTTGAAAGGCAGCATTCCGTCTCTATAATCATGTTTGCTAGCACTCGACCGAGTTGAGTGCTAACGGCTCGCAGTCGCTGTGAGCCACCTCATGTGAACGTGCGCACACTTTCGTGACATCGTTCTCCCATCCTCGCTGAGACCTCCTTGGAGACCCAAGCATGAAACTCCGTCCGTTGCACGATCGCGTGATCGTCAAGCGCCTCGAGCAAGAAACCAAGACCGCCTCGGGCATCGTGATTCCCGACAACGCCGCCGAAAAGCCCGACCAGGGCGAAGTGCTGGCCGTCGGCCCCGGCAAGCGCAACGACAAGGGCGACTTCGTGGTGCCCAACGTCAAGACCGGCGACCGCGTGCTGTTCGGCAAGTACAGCGGCCAGACCGTCAAGGTCGATGGCGACGAACTGCTGGTGATGCGCGAGGAAGACCTCTTCGCCGTCGTCGAGAAGAAGTAATTCAACGAATTTCAGGAGAGAACAAACATGGCAGCAAAAGACGTGGTCTTCGGCGGCGATGCGCGTGCGCGCATGGTCGAAGGCGTGAACATCCTGGCCAACGCGGTCAAGGTCACCCTCGGCCCCAAGGGCCGCAACGTGGTTCTGGAGCGCAGCTTCGGCGCCCCGACCGTCACCAAGGACGGTGTCTCGGTCGCCAAGGAGATCGAGCTCAAGGACAAGCTCATGAACATGGGCGCGCAGATGGTCAAGGAAGTCGCTTCCAAGACCAGCGACAACGCCGGTGACGGCACCACCACCGCGACGGTGCTGGCGCAGTCGATCGTGCGCGAAGGCATGAAGTACGTGGCCGCGGGCATGAACCCGATGGACCTGAAGCGCGGCATCGACAAGGCCGTGACCGCCCTGGTCGCCGAGCTGAAGAAGCAGAGCAAGGCGACGACGACGAGCAAGGAAATCGCCCAGGTCGGCGCCATCTCCGCCAACTCCGACGAGTCGATCGGCAAGATCATCGCCGACGCGATGGACAAGGTCGGCAAGGAAGGCGTCATCACCGTCGAAGACGGCAAGTCGCTCGACAACGAGCTCGACGTCGTCGAGGGCATGCAGTTCGACCGCGGTTATCTCTCGCCCTACTTCATCAACAGCCCCGAGAAGCAGTCGGCGATCCTCGACAACCCGTATGTGCTGCTGCACGACAAGAAGGTCAGCAACATCCGCGACCTGCTGCCGGTGTTGGAGCAAGTCGCCAAGGCCGGCCGTCCGCTGTTGATCATTGCCGAAGAAGTCGAAGGCGAAGCGCTGGCCACGTTGGTCGTCAACACGATCCGCGGCATCCTGAAGGTCGTTGCCGTCAAGGCGCCGGGCTTCGGTGACCGCCGCAAGGCCATGTTGGAAGACATCGCCATCCTGACCGGCGGCAAGGTCATCGCCGAAGAAGTCGGCCTGACGCTCGAGAAGGTCACGCTGGCCGATCTGGGCCAGGCCAAGCGCGTTGAAGTGGCCAAGGAAAACACGACGCTGATCGACGGCGCCGGCGCCGCGGCCGACATCGAAGCGCGCGTCAAGCAGGTTCGTGTGCAGATCGAAGAAGCCACCAGCGACTACGACCGCGAGAAGCTGCAAGAGCGCGTGGCCAAGCTGGCCGGCGGTGTGGCGCTGATCAAGGTCGGTGCCGCCACCGAAGTCGAGATGAAGGAGAAGAAGGCTCGCGTCGAAGACGCGCTGCACGCCACGCGTGCGGCCGTCGAAGAAGGCATCGTCGCCGGCGGTGGTGTGGCGTTCCTGCGCGCGCGCACCGCGGTGGGCACGATCAAGGGCGACAACCCCGACCAGGAAGCCGGCATCAAGATCGTCATGCGCGCGATCGAGCAGCCGCTGCGCGAGATCGTGTACAACGCCGGCGGCGAGCCGAGCGTGGTGGTCGCCGCGGTGATCGCCGGCAAGGGCAACTACGGCTTCAATGCGGCCAACGACACCTACGGCGACATGATCGAGATGGGCATTCTCGATCCGACGAAGGTGACGCGCATGGCGCTGCAGAACGCGGCGTCTGTCGCTTCGCTGATGCTGACGACGGAAGCGATGGTCGCCGAGTCGCCGAAGGAAGAAGCCGGCGGCGGTGGCATGCCGGGCGGCATGGGCGGTATGGGTGGCATGGGCGGCATGGACATGTAAGTCCGTCCGATCGAGCGGACGGCGTTCGCCGCCGCTCATCGCACGATCATTGCTACTTGAAGGGGCCAGCGGCTTGCCGCTGGCCCTTTGTCATTCGGCGGCCAGCCTGCTGATCGCTTCCGCGACGAAAACAGGCTGTTCGTGGATCAGCCAGTGTGTGCCGCCTTGCAAGCGCCGCACGTCGAGATCCGGCACGAACGCATCGAGCCCATCGAGCAGCGCCGGCGGCAACGCGGTATCCGCATCGCCCCAAAGCACCGTTGTCGGTACGCGCACGGTCGTCATCTCTTGCGGCAGCGCGAGTGTGTGAATCGCATCGCTGGCCGCCTGCGGTGGCCGCAGCGGTGACGCGCGGTAGTAATTGAGCGCGCCTTCGAGGCCGTGCCGCCAGACCTCCCGGTAGCGCTCGCGTGTCGCCTCGTCGAGCCACGTGCTGCCGCCCATGTTCTCGAAGAACGGCCACAGCCGCGCGAAGTCGTTCTCAGCGAGCAACGCCGCGGCATCGGGGCGGCAGAGGAAGTTCATGTAGGCGCTCGCAGCCTGTTGCGCCGGGTTGTCGCGCAGCTCGCGCAGGAACGTCGCCGGGTGCGGCGAGTTGATGATGAGCAGGCGGCGCATCAGCTCGGGTTTCAGCGCGGCCAGGTTCCACGCGACGGCGCCGCCCCAGTCGTGCGCGACGAGCAGGTCGATCGGCGCGCCCTGCTGCACGATCAGCGCGGCGATGTCGGTCGCGAGGTGTTTGGCGCGATAGGCCTCCACTTCCGCCGGCGCGCTCGATCGTTCGTAGCCGCGCAGGTTCGGCGCCACGCACTGCACGCGGCCGTCGAGACGCTGCATGACCTCGTCCCACACGAACGCCGCTTCGGGAAAGCCGTGCAGCAGCAGCGCGCGCGGCAGACCCGCCAATTCCGCATTCGCTCGGCACGACAGCGTGATGCCGTGCGGCAGCGCGATGTCGAAGCAGCGGATCGACATGCTTATGACGCCACCCAACCGTGCAACGTCAGCGCCACATCTTCGACCCCCGTGCGCTTCAACGCCGAGAACAGCGTGATGCCGATGTCGGCCTCGTCGCTCGAATAAGCGCCGAGCGCGGCCGTCGTTGCATTCAGCGACGCGTCGGCCTCCTTGCGCGACAGCTTGTCTGCCTTGGTCAGCAGCACCAGCAACTTCACCGTGCCGTTGCGCACGCGCTGCGCAATCCATTCGAGCAATCGGTGGTCGAGCTCGGTCAGGCCCAGCCGTGAATCGGCGAGCAGCACGACACCACTCAAGTCGCGCCGCTGCGCCAGGTAGTCGGCCATGACCTGCTGCCAGCGCAGCTTGGCGTCGCGCTCCACCGCGGCGTAGCCGTAGCCGGGCAGATCGGCGAACAGGGCATCGGGCGCATCGGCGGGGCCGAGTGCAAACAGGTTGATGTGCTGCGTGCGCCCCGGCGTCTTGCGACGCAAAAGCCAGCCGCTTTTGCTGCGCCAGCGTGTTGATCGCCGTCGATTTGCCGGCGTTGCTGCGGCCGACAAAAGCAATCTCCGGCAGCTCGGGCAGCGGCAGTTGGTCGAGCTGCGCCGCGGTGGTGAGAAAGCGCGCGGTGTGCGTCCAAGCCAACGCTTGTTGGGCCGGGGAACGAAGCGAGTGAGGTGCAGACATTCGCCATTGTAAAATTCTCGGCTTTTGCGCCTTGGCACACCGCTCAGGCATCACCTCCCAACACTCAGGCCCGCGACTCCATGAAGGCTCGTTTTCTTCTGCTGCTTGGCACCCTCGCCGTTCAGATTCATGTGGCCACCGCCGCCACGGCCGCTGCTCCCGCGGCCAAGCCCGATCTGGCCAAGGGTCAGGCCACCGCGCAGGTCTGCGCTGCCTGCCACACCGCCGACGGCTCGCGTGGCAGTCCGGCCAATCCGATCCTGGCAGGACAGCACCCGGAGTACCTGGTCAAGCAGTTGCAGGAGTTCAAGGCCGGCAAACGCAACAACGCGATCATGAAAGGCTTTGCTTCGACGCTGAGCGACGACGACATGAAAAACGTCGCCGCGTTCTACGCCAGCAAGACCGCCAAGCCCGGCTTCGCCAAGGACAAGACGCTGGTCGCACTCGGCGAGAAAATCTACCGCGGCGGCATCGCCGACAAGGCCGTGCCGGCCTGCGCCGCCTGCCACGGCCCCAGCGGCGCCGGCATGCCCGCGCAATATCCGCGCATGGGCGGCCAGCACAGCGACTACACCGAAGCGCAGATGCAGGCTTTCCGCGGCGGCGTGCGCGCCAACAGTGCGCAGATGGTCACCATCGCGGCCAAGCTGAGTGACCGCGAGATCAAGGCCGTGTCCGACTACATCGCCGGCCTGCGCTGACGACTCAAGTTGTCGGCCTGCTGTGCCGATAAGGCCGGCATGCCCTGCCCGCACTGCGACCACGCCGACCCCAAGGACGACGGCTTTGCCCGCCTCGACGCCGACTTCGTGCGCGTCATCGAGGACGTGATCGATACCTTGATCGCGCGCAACGTCATCAACATCACCGACCTGCCGGATCAGGCGCAGGCCAAGCTTTTCGCGCGCAAGAGCTTCCGCGAACGCGCCGGGCGCAATGCGTTGAAGCTGTTCGGCGACGAGGTCTGGCCGCAGGCTCAGTGAGCCGCGCGCGCGGCAGCGCGCTGGCCTGGCGAAGCCGCGTCGCCATGTTCTGCGACCACACGGCGCTGCTTGCCGCTGCGCCCGCGCTCGGCTCGCTACATGCGCGCCGCCGTGGCTCCGCACACGCGTCGTGCCCGGGCCTGCTCACGCAGGAGCCGCGCCAGCATAGCTGGAAGTCGAAGCGCCACCCGGAAAAAGCAAAGGCCCGCACGGGCGGGCCTTCGAGGTTCTTCGTGTCGGGAAATTTGGTTGCGGGGGCAAGATTTGAACTTGCGACCTTTGGGTTATGAGCCCAACGAGCTACCAGGCTGCTCCACCCCGCGTCAGAGCGCGAAGTTTAACACGCGCCTGCCGCTCGGCTCGACGCCGGCGGACGGGAGCTCGGTTCAGCGCCAAACCGCCTGGCCGAACTGGGCCAGACGGTCACGGCGCGGCAGCGCCGCGAGCGCGGCCTCGACCGCTTGCTGCGGCGAGTGCGGGCGGCGGCCCCAGGCATCGGCCAGCGCGTCCAGCACTTGGCGCGTATCGCGGCTCAAACCGCCGTCAGGCGGCTCTTGCGACAGGGCGTGCAAGCGCTCGATGTAAAGCCGGCGGGCCGTGTCGTTGTGGTTCACCAGACACAGCAAGGCGCCGAGCGTGGTGGCCGTGCGCGAAGCGGGCGTGGCATCCGCCGGCAACTGCACGGCGCACAGGTATTCAATGGGCCCGAGCGCGACCATCGGTGCATCGCGCGCGCCGGGCCGCGCCGCAGGCAGCGCGCCACCCCAGGCCGCGCGTTTGCCGGCGGGCAGGCGGCCGCTGCGCAAGGCATCGACCAGGCCTTCGGCCACGGCGCTTTGCGCGGCTGCAGAGCCGCGCTCGCCGATCAGCGACAGCACGTTCAGGAACGCCGGGTAGAGCGCGTCGCCCAAGGCCATGCACAAGCGTTCGAGCACGTCCACCCTGGCCTGCGCGTGGGCCGCATGCGCGCAACCGTCGATGAGGATCTGCGCCGCAGCGGGCCAGTCGGGTTGCGCTTTGAGCGCGACCACGTTGCTCAAGCGGGCCCACCCTGCGGCGCGCACAGGCACTGCATGAAGTCGCGCTCGATCTCGTCCAGGCTGCGTTGCTGCGCGCTCGGGCTCACATGGAGCACCTCGGCGTTGGCGGACGGCGAGTCGGCTTCTTGCCGGGTCGGCGTCGAGCCGGTGTGGGGCTGGACGAGGTCGAGCTCGCGAAACACCGTCGAAGGCGGATTGGGCTTTACGTCGAAAGAAGTGCTCACTGCATTCACCTGCTGTGGCCGCAAGTCTAAGCAGCCTGCCGGCCTGCGGCCAGCTCGTGGCGGCCCGAGCTAGGGTGCACCCCAGGGTGCGCCGTGAGCACGAAGCCGTTGGCGGCGCGGCGCAACTGGCACCACCACGGGGCGACGTCGTCCGTGGGCGCACGCACGCGGCGAGGCGCGTCGTCGAGGCCCAGCTTGTGCCGCTCGTCGGCGCCCTTGCCGAGCAGCGTGCGATGGTTGCCGACCAGCGTGATCGAGAACAGGCAGTGCAGCGACACCAGCGCCTTCATGCACTCGCTGAGCCACGGGCTGAGTTTGGCCAGTGCGGCGAGTTCTTCGGCGTTGACGCTGTCTTCGCCCATCACTTGCCACGCGCCTTGCGGATCGGCGCCCCACAGGCCCGCACCCTGCGCGTATTCTTGCAGCACGTGCCCGTCGGCGACGGCGCCGTCGAGCAGCCAGCCATAGGCCACCGTCTGCACGCAGCGAAAGCCGGCCGCGCTGCCCAGGCCGCCGACGTGCAAGCCGAAGTCATGGCAGGTGATGGTGACGTTGCGCTGCGAGGCAGCCGGGCTGCCGTCATCGTCCACGGCGGTGACCGTGGTTTGCAGCGTCAGCTTGGCGCCGTCTTCGAGGACGAGGGTGACGCTGTCGCAAGCAGCGAGGCACGGCGGCGTCTCGTCGTTGCCCAGCGCGGGCGCGAACGCCATGTAGGTCTCGCCGCTGCGCTGGTTGGCGACCATCACCGTCTGGTCGGCGCCGATGCGGATGCGGTAGGTCGCGTTTTCGAAGAGCGCTCCTTCGGCGTCCCACAGCGCATGCGCGCCTGTGGGATTCGGGTCGGGCGTTCCCCAGAGCGACCAGACACCGGCGTTCAGCACCGACGCGCCTGAGCCGCCGCCGGAACCGATCGAAGAGGTGCTCATGCTCTCAAGTGCACCACGTCCGGCCGCGCTTGACATGCTCGGGCGCACCCCAGGGGCACAGTCAAGGCCCGATCATGCGCACCGCTTCCGGCAGGATGCGCGCGATGCGCCTTGCGAGCTCGTCGCCGAAGGCCGACATCAGGTAGGCGAAGACGGCGATCCAGACCGCCGTGCCGACCAGGCTCTTCAGCGACATCGAGACGCTGATCAGGTTCAGCTGCGGCGCGTAGCGGTTGATCAGTCCCAGCGCCAGGTCGATGACGAACATCACCACCAGCGCGGGCGCGGCGACGATCAACGCGATCGACATCAGGTCGGAAAAATGGCGCTCGAAGACCTCGACCGCGTTGAAGCGCATGTTCAGGCTGAGCTGGCGGATCGGGAACAGGCGATAGCTCTCGATCAGCACGCCGACGAAGAGCATCAGGCCGCCGCTGATGACGAACAGGAAGGTGGCCACGCGCGACAGCAGCACCGCCGTCGGCGGCGATTGCGTGTCGGCCATCGGGTCGAACAACTGGCCGTTGGCCACGGCGATCTTCGTATCGACGATGGCGCCCGCGGCCTCGAAGGCCCACAAGAATGCCGCCAGGCCGAAGCCGAGCACGATGCCGACAAAGGCCTCCTTGGCGAACAGGCCGATCCACTGCGCGGTACTCAGCGCGTCCACCGGCAGCGCGGGCTGCAGCGCCAGACTGAGCAGCGCCAGCGCCATGAAGATCGCGTTGCGCACCAGCGGCGGCAGGACCTGCGCGGAGAAGATCGGCAACAACGCAAACGCCGCCGCAATGCGCGTCGAGGCCAGCGCCAGCAGCACGGCGCCGTTGGCCAGCGTGCCCAGCGGCCCGAGCAGGTCTTGCACGCGGCTTTAGCGTTTCGACAGCGCCGGGAACTCGGTCATCACGCGCTGCGTGAAATGCAGCAGCGAGCCCGACAGCATCGCCGCCGTGAGAAAGATCGTCAGGCTGATCGCCAGGAACTTGATCGCGTACTGAAACGTCTGCTCCTGGATCTGCGTGGCCGCTTGCAGGAACGCAATCAACAGGCCAACCGCCGCGGCCACCAGCACGGGAGGCGCCGACAACAGCAGCACCAGCCACAGCGCCTGGTAGGTGAGCTGGATGGCTTCGAGGTTGTGCATCGTCTGTCCTTCAAAGATACGTCTGCACGAGACCGTGCGACAGATAGACCCAGCCGTCCACCGCCACGAACAGCAGCAGCTTGAACGGCAGCGAGACCGTGGTCGGCGTCAGCATTTGCATGCCCATCGCCATCAGGATGTTGGAGATGACGAGGTCGATGACGAGAAAGGGCAGAAAGATCAGAAAGCCGATCGTGAAGGCCGAGGTCAACTCGCCGACGGTGAAGGCCGGCATCAGCACGATGAAATCGCGCTCGCTCAATTGCGCGGCTTTGTCTTCGGCCAGGCTCTTGCGCGCGGTGCGCAGAAAAAACGCGCGCTCTTCGAGCTTGGTGTGCTTCAACATGAAGTCGCGCAGCGGTTCCTTGGCCCGGTCGGCCGCAGCGAGCAGCGACTGCGTGCTGCCGAGGTCTTTCGTCGGCCCCATCTTGTCGGACATCGCCATGCCCACCGGGTGCATGACGTAGATCGTCAGCACCAGCGCGATGCCGTTCAAGACCACGTTCGGCGGCGCCTGCTGCAAACCGAGCGCGCTGCGCAGCAGGCTCAGCACGACGACGATCTTGGTGAACGAGGTCACCATCACCGCGACGTACGGCGCCAGCGCCAGCACGATGACGGTGATGAGCGCCGACGCGGGCGAAAAACTGGTCAGGTCCATCGTGCAGCGCCGACGGTGACAACGACAGGCGGGTTCAAAGCCACAAGCCCGCGCCGCCGAGCGCCGGCGCGATGCGGCCCGGCCAACGCTGGCCTTGCGGGCCGTGCAGGCTGGCGCTGTCGGCCAGCGTCGCCGACGGCACTGCGCTCCAGCCGAGCAGTTGTGGCGGGACCAAGGAACACGGCTCGTCGAGGCTGACGACCCACGGCGTGAATGCGGCAACGGCGTCGCACGCCTGCGCCGCGCCGCTCAACACCAGCGCACCGCCCGGCCCGGCCCACTCGGCTTCGGTGGCGAGCTGCGCGTGGTGCAACTGCACGCGCCACGACGCGGCAAACGACGGCGGCAGCAGCAACACGCCGGGCGCCTCTGCCGGCTCGGATGCGTTCGGCCACGGCGCGCTATCGAAGCGTCCCACCTCGATCAGGAAACTCAGCGCCCGCCATTGCAGCGCCAGCGGCGGCGGCGCGCCGGGGTCGATCGATGACAACAGCGCCCAGTCGAAACCCAGCTCGACGCCGTCTTCGCCGCGCGCCCAGAACAGGCCGTCGTCCGCGTTCGTGCTCGGCGCGGGCGTCAGGACAGCCTGCAGCCACGGCTCGAGCGCTTGCAGCAGCGGCTCGTGTTGCGCCAGCAGCAGCGCCGCGTCCACCACGTCGATGGGCGCGCCGCTGCTCGCCGGCAAAACCAGGCGCAAACGGCCGTCGGGCAGCGTGGCCTCGAAGGCCACCGATGAAAGCGTCATCATCAAACTCAGTTGACGCGCTCGGCGACCGCCATGCGCATCAGGTGCGTGGCCGATTGCGCGCCGAGTTTTTCCATCAGGTGCTTGCGGTGCAGCTCGACGGTCTTGATGCTGATGCCCATCAGGTCGGCGATGGTCTTGTTCAGCTTGTCCTGCATCACCCATTGCAGCAGCTCGTGCTCGCGCGGCGTCAGCGCGGACAGGCGGCCCTGCCACTCCTGCGCCGCGGCGTCGTTGGTGTCCGCAACCGGTGGTTCTGCGTCGCTGCGCTCAAAGGCGCGCACGAGCGCGGCTTCCAGCGCCTGTTCGTCGAACGGCTTTTCGAGGAAGCTGACGGCGCCTTTTTGCATCGCCTGCACGGCCAGCGGCACGTCGCCATGGCCGGTCATATAGACGATCGGCAGGCCGACGCCGGACTCGCGCAGGCGGTCGTGCAGGTCCAGGCCCGAGACGCGCGGCATGCGCACATCGAGCAGCAGGCAAGCCTGGGCATGCGCGGCTGCGGCGCCGTCGGCGGTGAGCGAGCGCAAGGCGACGGTCGGGTCGGCGAATTCGACGACGTTGTAGCCCGCGCCTTCGAGCCACCAGCGCGTCGATTGGCGGAACTCGTTGTTGTCATCGACGATGTAGATGGTGCGGGCGTTCATGCGAGGCTCCTTGCCGAGTCGCTGGGTTGATCGGCGCCAGCCGCGGTCTGCGCCGAGCACAGCGGCAGCGCGACGTGAAAGGTGCAGCCCCGAGCCTCGTCTGCGCCCGCTGGCGCGCTGCCGGGCAGGCTGTCGTTGGGCGTGAACCAGAGCCGGCCCTGGTGCAGCTCGACGAACGAGCGGCAGATGTTCAGACCAATGCCCATGCCGTTGGGCTTGGTGGACTGAAAGGGCACGAAGGCAGGCGCATCGGCCGGCAGGCCGCGGCCGTTGTCGCGCACCGTCAGCACCGCCATGCCGCGCTCGGCGGCCAGCGCGATCACGAGGCGCGGGGTGGTGGTGCCGCTGTCGCGCATCGCGTCGAGCGCGTTGCGCATCAGGTTGACGAAGACCTGTTGCAGCATGACTTCGTCGGCCTGCACGAGCAGCGTGTCGCGCGGCAGGTCGAGCCGCACCTGCACGGCATCGCGCTGCGTTTCCCAATCCATCAGCGCGATCGACTCGCGGGCCAAGAGCCCGAGGTCGAGCACGTCGCGCCGCGGCTGGCGCGAGTGTGTGTACTCGCGGATGCGGGCGATGATGCGCGAGGCGAACAGCGCCTGGTCGAGCGCCAGTTGCAGCGCGCCGAGCAGATCGTCGGCGCCATCGGCCGCCAGGCGCGCGCGCAGGCCGCGCAACACGTTGCTCACCGTGCCGATGGGTTGGTTCAACTCATGCGCCAGCGTCGAGGCCATTTCGCCGATGGCCAGCGTGCGCGAGGTGAAGAGCAGTTTTTCGCGGTCTTCGAGATGGCGCCGCGCGGCCTGCTCCTGCTCGCGCGCCTGCGCGTGCCGGCCGCTCGCGCAGCGCAGGCGTACCGCCGCCATGCCGGGCTGCGCGCGGCAGGCTTCCACCGCCAGCGCCCCGCTCGCGCCGGCAACGCTCAGGTACTGCGTGGGGGCCAGGCTGTCGTCGTTGCTCGACAGCAGCGCCGACGGCGCGCGAGCCAATCGCGTCAGCACCTCGTCGAGACCGGGCAGGGCCTGCGCGAGCAGCTCCGTGCGGTCGCCGATCTGCACGCAGCAATGCGAGCTGAATCCGGCGCTGCACCAGACGATGCGGCGGTGGGTCAGGTCGATCAGCGCGGCGCCGAGGTCGAAAGCTTCGAGCGCAATCGCCGCTGCGTCGGCCAGATCGAGATCGGCCGCGGCGGCACGCTGCGCCGCGCGCCGCAGGCGGGTGTGTTCATGCATGCGCGGCTCCTTGCGGAACGATCAGCATCAGCAGCGTCCACTGCGCAAGCAGCGCCTGCGCCACGCGCGCGCGCTCGGTGAGCAGCAGCCGCGCGGCCTGCGGGTCGATGCCACCGCCCGCCGCGCTGCCCGCGCCCAGCAACAGCCGACACGCGCGGTTGCCGGCGCGCGTGCGCAAGCCGCCGCGCAGCAGCAGGTCGCCGTCGCGAAACAGCCGAAAGCGTTGCCACGCCACGGCGTCGCGGTCCGCCGCCGACGCGCCGGGCCACCACTGCGCATCGAGCAGGGTGACGGCGCGCGTGCCGAGCAACACCGCACGTGCCGGCACGGTGGCCACGCTGTCGCCGCGCTGCGGCAACACCAGCAGCACCTGGCGCGACAGGCGCACGTCGCGCAGCGCCTCGTCCTGGCCGGCGGCGGTGAGCACATGGAGCCATCGGGCGACGCGATCGTCGGCGACGGTTTCTTCACCGGCGGCCGTGTCGTCGTCCGGCGCCGCCGCGTCGTTGTCGAAATCATCGTGGCCGCGTTGCTCGCGCGCGTGCCCGTCGTGCCGTTGCACACGCGTCAGCAGCTCATGCTGGCCCGCGCCGTGCGCACGCGAGCTGCTGGCGGCCGATGAGCTCTGCAGCGTGCTCAGCGCCACCGGGACCGCCAGCACGCCTTGCAGCGGCATGGCCTGCGGTGCGACGACGTTGTGCGTTTGCGCGGCGGCTTCGACGGCAGGCGCCGACAGGGCCAGCGTCGCCTGCACGTCAGCACCGGCAGGCAGCGGGCTGGCCCGTTGCGCCAGCGCCGCGGGCGAGAACGCCGCCGAGGTCGAAGCGTCTTGCAGGCCGTCTTGCGAAGCACGCAATGCGCCTTGGTGGGCCGCCACGCTGGGCGACGCCGCCTGTTGCGCCGCGCTGTCCAACGCCAGGCCGGCGAGCGCGGCTTCGATGGCGCGCCGCGTCGGACTGCCGCCGCCGCTGGCTTGCGTCACCGCGGCGATGGCGTCAACCGGGGCCGGCGCAGTGCTCACGTTTCTTGCGAGCCCTGTGACGGATCATCGGACAAGGCATGCTGGCGCAGCGATTGCAGCGCCTGCCCTTTGCCGACGAAGCGCTCGCGCAAGCGGTCGAGCGGCAGGCGGCGCGTGTCGGTCGATGTTGCGAGGGCGAGGTGCAAACCCGTCGCTCCGCGCTGCATGTTGAGCTGCTGCACCGGCAGGCTGCTGTCGCTGAACTGCACCGCCCACTCTTGCGGCGACGCGCCGAGCGCGTGCGGCGACAGCGCGCTCGCCGCCAGCGTCGGTTGCGCAGGCTGCGCGATCTGCATCGCGATCGCGTTGCCGGTGGCCGACAAAGGCGCGGCGGTCAAACCGGCGACGATGGGCGGCGGCGCCATCGCGCGCGGCGCGGCGGGCACGAGCGCTGCCAACAGGTTCTCATGCGCACCGTCTTGCTCTTCATCGTGGCGCAGCGACGCCTCGTCGTCGGTCGATGCCGATCGTTCGCCGGCGCGGCGCAGTGCGCTGTCGAAACCATCTTGTGCGGCGCGCGGTGGTGTGCGGGTGGCGCTGGCATCGCGTGGCGGCGGCGTCGCGGGCTGGCTCGGCGTGGAAACTGTCGGCGTGTTCATGCGCTTCTCCGCAAGGCGTGAGTGGGTGCGGCGTGCAGCACGCGCGCGGCAGCGTCGTCGAGTTCGAGTTCCAGGCGCGCTTCGTTGCGATGCAGCAGCGCCTTCTTCGCCGCCGTGCACAACCGCTGCGCGGCATCGACCGCGGCCTTGGCACGCAGCCAGGCCGCGCGCTGCTGGCCTTCGAGGCGGCGCGACTGCGCCAGATCGTCCTGCTCGTCGGCCAGCGTCGATTCGGCGCGTTCGAGCTGGTCGTTCAGCACCGCGCGCAGCGCCTGCCAGCGCGCATTCATCGCCGGCAATTCGGCCGCGCCGGGGCCTGACAGCCAGTGCATCAAGCGGTCGCTGCGATCGGTGAGCGCGGCCACTTCGGCCAAGCGGGCATCGACGATGCGCTGATGCTCCTGCGCCTGCTCGCGTGCGCGCTGCCACGACTTCTCGGCCGCACGCAGATGCAGATCGCGCAGGGCCAACAGTTGCCGCGTCTCGTCGTGGCGTTGCTGCTCGGCACTTTTCATGACAGGACCTCCGCCAATCGCGCCAGCGTTTGCGGCAAGGCCATGGCCTCGTCCGGGCGCTGGCGCAAAAAGGTTTGCAAGGCCGGCCAGCGCTCGATGGCCTTGTCGGCCAGCTCGTCGCTGCCGGCGCGGTACTCGCCGACCTGCAGCAGAAAACGGATCTCGGCGTGCTTGGCCATCAGCGCGCGCAGCTTCGTCGCCGACTTGCGCTGCGCCGCACCGGCCACACGCTCGAAGACGCGGCTGGCGCTGGCCAGCACGTCGATGGCCGGGTAATGGCCGCTCTGCGCCAGCTCGCGCGACAGCACGATGTGGCCGTCGAGCAGCGAGCGCACCTCTTCGCTCACCGGGTCCATGCCGTCTTCGTCTTCCGACAGCACGGTGTAGAAGGCGGTGATCGAGCCGTGCTGGTCGTTGCCGGCGCGCTCGAACAGGCGCGGCAGCTCGGCAAAGACCGAGGGCGGGAAGCCGCGCCGCACGGCCGGCTCGCCGATCGCCAGGCCGATCTCGCGCAGCGCGCGCGCGAAGCGGGTCACCGAATCCATCAGCAGCATGACGCGCGCGCCGCTGTCGCGAAAGCCCTCGGCGATCGCCGTGGCCGCATGCGCGGCGCGCAGCCGCTCCATCGCCGGCCGCTCGGCCGTGGCAACGACGACCACCGAGCGCTTCAAGCCCGCATCGCCGAGGCTGTCTTCCAAGAACTCGCGCACTTCGCGGCCGCGCTCGCCGACCAGCGCGATCACGTTGACGTCGCTCGACGCGGTGCGCGCCAGCATGCCGGCGAGCGTCGATTTGCCGCCGCCGGCGCTGGCAAAGACACCAACGCGCTGGCCGACGCCGACGGTGAGCGCGGCGTCGATGGCGCGCACGCCCGTGGACAGCGCCTGCTTGATCGTCGCGCGCGCCAGCGGATGCGGCGGCTCGCGGTACACCGGGCTCGACTTCAAGCCGTCGGGCAGCGGCCGGCCGTCGAGCGGCTGGCCGAAGGCGTCGATCACGCGGCCGAGCAGCGCCGTGCCGAACGGCACCATCGCGGCCTGCGGCAGCAGTTCCACCTGCGCGTCGCTGGCGACGTTTTGCAAACCGGCCAGCGGCACCAGGATCGCTTCGCCCTGCGACAGGCCGACCACTTCGGCGCGCAGCGGTTCAGCGCCGGGGCTGCGCACGAGGCACTGCTGGCCGATGCGTGCGCTCAATCCCGTGGCGCGCAAGGTGGTGCCCCAGGCTTGCACGACGCGGCCGCGCTCGGCCACCGTGCGCAACGTGGCCAAGCGGTCGCCGAGTTGGGTGACGACGGCGTCGCTCATCTGGTGGTCTCATCACGCGCCCAGCCGCGCATGACTTCGGACAACTGATCGCGCAGGCCCGCCAGCAACGTGCCCGACGGCGTTTCGAAAACACAGTCGAGCGGGCCGAGCGTGGCGTCGGCGCGGACTTCGAAGACCGCGGACGTTGCGCCTTCAGCGCGCGCATCGCCCATGCGCTCGCGCACGGCCTGCGCCACGTCAGGGTGCACGCGCAGCACGGCGCTGGTGCCGGGCAACAATTCTTCGCTGGCGCGGCGCGCCAACGCGCTGACCACAGCGGCCGGCGCGAGGTCTTGCGCCAGGCGCTCGGTGACCCGCACCGCCAGCGCGCTGACCATCGCACGCAGCGCAAGCACATCGGCCTGCGCGCTGCGCGAGGCTTGGTCCCAGGCGTCGATCAGCCGCGGCGCCACCTCCGCGAGCGCCTGCGCGCGCCCTTGCGCGTGGCCGGCGACGCGCGCTTGTTCCAACGCTTGCCGCTGCTCGGCCTCGCACGTCGCCCAATGCTGCTCGATGCGTTGCAGCAAGGCGGTGGCGTCTGCCGTGCGGCTCGCATCGGCTTCACTCAGCCACAGCACATCGGTGGCCAGACTCGTCTGCCGTCCGCGGTGCAGGGCCAGGAAGGTCATGCCGGCTGCTCCCGCGCGCGCAGCGCTTGCTCCACGGCCTGTTGCGCTGCAGCTTGCGCGGGCGCGGGCACCGGCGGCAGGCTGTGCGGCCACAGCGTCTCGCGCAGCACCACACGCAAGGCAGGCGCCGGCAGCGCGGCCAGCAGCACCTCGCGGCCCCATTGCGTGAGCGCGGCGTCGGCGTCGCTGCCTTGCGGCAGCGGATCGGTGGGCTCACTCGAATGCTCGATCGCCATCAGCGCGTCGAACGCCGCAGCGCCCAGGCGTTGCCGCAAGTGCTGCAACTGCGCGCCGTCGATGCACCACTGCCAGGCGCCGCCGTGCCAGAACACGCCGGCCGTCCAGGCCAGGTCATCGAGCGCGTCGGCGTCGTCAGCCGCCGTCGTCGCCCACGACGGCCACGCCGTCAGGTCGTGCCAAGCCAGTTGTGCGCGGCGCGGCGTGTGCTGCAACGCCACGGCCGCGGCATGGCAGCGCGCGCGCACTGCAGCCGCTTCGGCGGTGCCCCGCACGGCAGGCGCGCGCATCATGAGCCGTTGGCCTCGCGGCGCGCCGACGTGATGAGCGCCCAGCGTTTGGACAGCGGCGCCGGCTCGGTCTCTTCGCCATCATCGTTGCCCGGCGCATCAGAGACCGCGCGGCGTTGCCACCACCACAAGCCGCCGCCACCCGCCAAGGCCAGCAACGCCACGCCGAGCGCAATGGCCAGCACCGTGCCCAGGCCACCCAGGCCCGCCATCGAAGCGGCCGGCGCGGCGCGCGCAACGGGCAACGCCTCGGTCTGGAACAGCGCCACGGTGACGTTGTCGTATGGCAGGCTCGGCAGCGCATTGATCACCAGCGACTTGATGTTGCCGACACGCGAGTTCAGATCGACGCCGGCGCGGTGCTTGATGAACACCGACGCCGAAGACGGCAGCGGCTTGTCGGCCAGCGGGTCGCGCTCGGGCAGCGACAGGTGCACGCGCGCCGCAACCACGCCGTCGATGCTCGACAGCGTGTTGGCGATCTCCTGCGACAGCGCATGGTTCAGCCGCGCCCGGTCTTCGGTCGGCGACGAGCCGAAGCCTTCTTTCTTGAAGACCTGGCCGAGCGTGTCATAGCCCTCGCGCGGCAGACCGTGCGCGCGCAACACCTCGATCGCCTGCGAGAAAGACTCGCGCGGCGCCATCACCGCGAACGTGCCGCCGTCGCGAGACTTCTTCTCGGCCTCGATGCCGCTGCTGCGCAGCACCGCCGTCATCTCGTTGGCCTGGCGTTGCGACAACTGCGCGTACAGCTC
Organism: uncultured beta proteobacterium; assembly: GCA_963816315.1. Lineage (GTDB taxonomy): Bacteria > Pseudomonadota > Gammaproteobacteria > Burkholderiales > Burkholderiaceae_C > CADEEN01. Next base: position 26,389 of record CAWFJZ010000024.1, on the reverse strand, counting down.
CTGCTCGCCGCAGGCGGACAGCAGCAGCACGGCAACGCCGAGCGCGCAGCGCTGTGTCAGAGTCTTCATGGCGCCTCCTGCGTCGGCTTCACGACTGCTGCTTGAACAACTGCTGCAACCCATCGGAGGTGCGGTTGGCCGCGTTGGCGGTGAGCTGGCACTGGAACATGAACTCGTGGCTCTTGACGGTCAGGGCGACCATTTCGCCCGGCGTCAGCGACGCGCCCGAGGTCATGGCGGTTTGCGCCTGCGTGGCCAGCGAGTGGGCCGCGCCGTCGATGTGCGTCAGCGGCTGGAACAGCACCTCCATCGCCTGCCCCGGCGCGCGCGCCGGGTCGGTGGCATCGATGTTCACCGGCGCAGCTTTGAAGCCGTGGGCCTGCGCATCGCGCGCGCGCATCAGCGCGCCCTCGAAGGCAGCCACGTCGGTGAGCGAGGCGCCGTAGCCAAGGCGCGCTACCGGACCAATGGGTGAAGCGTCGTTGACGACGGCGGTGGCAATCGCTTCGGTCATCTCGTTCTCCTCGAACCGTTGTTCAGGACTTCTGCGCCATCGCCTTCAGCGCTTCGCCGGTGGACGACAAGGCGGTGTGCGAGCTGTTGGCCAGAAAACTCATCTTCATCGACTCGGCGGTCATGATCGTCAGCGTCGAGGGCTGGTCGTCGCCGTTGCTGATGCGGTCGGCCAGCGTCTCCAGCGAGCCGGCCTGCTTGTCGAGCGTCTGCCCCCAGGCTTCGGCCATGGCCTGGTACCAACTGCCGGCCTTGTCGTCCTTCTTCATCGCCAGCGGCGCGGTGGCCATCAGGGACAGGGGGTTCACGTTTTCATTCATGTCGATCTCCTTGTCGCTACTGCGACGGTTATGCGACGGTTGCGCGACGGTCAAAACGGCAATGGCGTCGAAACACCATTGATCTCGAGCAGCACCTGCTGCTTGTCGATGGCGGAGATGCGATGCCCCGTGGGCAACATCGCACCTTTGAAATAACGGGTGCCGTCTGCGGTGACGACATAGGGCGGATCGCCGGGCACGATCGACGCCACGCGCTTGCCGGGGTCGTTGATCGGCGTGCCGCGGGTGTCGGGCGGCGGCAGCGTGTTGGCCATCTCCAGCTTCTCCAGCCCCGGCACGTCGCGCTGCGCGGCGGCGCGCACGGCTTCGAGCGTTGACGGGTCGGCGACGCTGGTGTTGACACGCAGCACGCCGGGCGCAAGCGCCTGCACCTTGGCGGTGATGCCGTGGGTGCGAAAGACATCGCGCACCTGCTCCGTCGCCTGATCGCCGACCCAGGCCTTCCACTGCGCGGGCAGCACCGACTGTTGCAGCAGCGCTTCGCCCTTGGCGCGATCGGCCGCGCTGGCGACCGTGCCCTGCACGAGCAGGCTCTGCCCTGCGTCGTCGGCACGCACGGCCAGGCCTGTGAGGCCGGCGCCATGCAATTGGCTTTGCAGTTGCTGCGCGCGCTGGCTGGCGTTCTGCGGCGCCGGCTGGATGCTGTACGCAAACGCCAGCATGCCCACGCACACGGCGGCCACGCCGCCGCCGCCGACGGCCAGGCGCCGGCCCCAGCGTTGCAGGTCATGCCGACGCACTGCCGGTGGCGCGGCGACGGCTTGGTTGCCGGCGGGTGTGTTGTCCGGCAGCTCTGGCGGCGCTGCCTCGTCGTCAGCCCGTGGCGAGACCACGCGCTGCACCGCGATCTGCGAAGCGCCGATCGACAAGGCCGCGCCCAAGGGCAAGGTGGCGGTCTGGCCGGCCGCGATCGTCTTGCCGTCGGCTTGCAACTCGCCGTGCAGCACGTTGACAACCCAGCGGTCGCCGTGCACGGTAAAGCGAGCGCGGCGGTCGGCCACGTCGGCGCCGCGCAGCACGATGTCGCTGTCGAGCTCGGCGCCGATCGACAACACACGGCCGCCCGGCACCTGCGCGCGCGCGCCGCGCTGTTGGCCTTCGAGCACATGCAGCTCGTAACTCATCACTGACCTCCTTCCGGATAGGCGCGATTCGTGGTCGCGCCGACGGCGATCGGGTTCGGTGCAGACGCGACCGGTGCAGCCGACGTTGGAGCCGCGGGGTCGCTGCCCGGCGGCAAGGCGCCGCTCGGCGTGGCGGGTGGCGGCGGCGGCGCGGACGGTGGATTGGGCCGGCCGCGCCCCGACGACAGCCGCGGCTGGATCAGGAACATGCGCTCGATGCGCTCGTCGTTCTTCTTCGTCGTGCGAAACAGCGCGCCGAGCAGCGGGATGTCGCCGAGCAGCGGCACCTTCGTCACCTGGTCGCCGTTGGACTGGCGCACCAGGCCGCCGACGAGCAGGCTCTCGCCCTCGAAGATGAGGGCCTGCGTGGACAGCGCCGAGCGGCTCACCACCGGCAGCGTATCGACCCGGTTGTTGGTGAGGGCGCCGTCTTCGATGTTGACCAGCAGCTTGATCCGCACCTCGTTGTTGTCCTTGAAGACATGCGGCGTGACGCGCAGCGTGGTGCCGGCCGAAACGTTGAACAGATCGACCTCGTCGCGGCCGGCCACGCGCACGTAGAAGGTGTTGCTGGTCTCGAACACCGCTTCGACGTTCGACAGCGTCACCACCTGCGGGTTGGTGACGACCTTGGCCGCGCCCTGCTCCTGCAGCGCGCTGATGCGGGCGACGAAATCGTTGCGCCCACCGAGGATGCCGGAGAAGGACAGGCCGTTGGCTACCGGCGTGATGTCGAGCACCGACGCCAGCGGATTGAGCAGCAGGTCGCTGTCGGTGCCGTTGCCGAAGAGCAGCGAGCCGCGGCTGCGGCTCCAGCGCCAGTTGATGCCGAGCTCGCGCAGGCGGTCGGTGTTGATGTCGATGATGGTGGCTTCGATCTCGAGCAGTTGCGGCTCGACGTCGAGCGCGTTGATCAGCTCTTCATAGACCGCCATGCGGCTGGGCACGTCGCGCACGATGACCGCGTTCAGCCGCGGATCCGACTCGACGCGCACCAGGTTGCCGGGGTCGTTGCTGTTGGGTTGCTGCGCCGCTGCCGGCTGCTGCGGCGCGCCGCCGGACAGACCGCCGGGCGCGTTGGACAGCGCGGCCAGCGTCGGCCCCGAGGCTTGCTGGGCATCGGCATCGGGGCCGCCGAGCGTGCCCTGGGTCCCCGTGAGGTTGCGGCCACGCTGGCGCATGCCGGGCACGGTGTTCGACATGGGCGTTTCGTAGCTCGAGGTCGAAACCTGCGTGCGCGGGTCGGAACGTCATCAGCCCGCGCACGATGCTGGCCACGCCGGGCAGCATGACCTGGCGGCCGCCGAAGCTCATCGTCACGTCTTGCGACCAGGCGTAGCGCAGGTAGAAGACGCGAAAGCCGGTCGGCGCGCCGGCGCGGTCGGTGAGCGACTGCGCGCGCGCGATCTCTTCGACCTGCTCGATGAAGCGCTTGACGCCGCTGACGATGAGCGCGCCTTCGATCGTCGTGCGGATCGTGTTGCGCGCATCGGCGAGCTTCAACTCGCCGACAGCGCCGGCCACGCGCTGCGCGGTGGCGGGCGACAGCGGCAGCGTGCGGGTGCCGACGTCGGCCGGCGAGTAGACGTGCAGCACCGCGCCGTCGTAGTACTCCACCAGGTTGAAGGCGCGGGCGATGCTGCGCCAGGTGCGCTCGGCCGGGCCGCTGAAACTGCCGTTGACGTTGCCGCGCACGTTCGGGCTGACCTGCACCGGAATGTCGAGGCGGCCGAACAGGTCTTGCACGAAGCCCGCGATCGGCTGCTCGCGCGCGGTCAGCTCGGCCTGGCGTTGGCCGAAGGGGATCGGCATGGCCTGCGCGGCGCCTCCCGACATGGCGGCGAGGATGACGACACAGCGCAGCACGACGGCACGCAAAGCAACGAAACGACAGGTCATCGAGCCTCCAGAAAATGACCATCGGGCACCTCGACGCGGCCCAGCGGCTCGAGCCGCAGATCGGGCGCGAGCTCGTGGTAGCTGAGGACGGGGGTGTCGAAACAGTCGGCCTGGATCAACAGGCGCACATGGCGACGCACGTCCACCGCGGTCACCAGCGCGTTGGGTTGCTGCGAGCGCACGGCGTCGGACAACGCGCGCGTCAGCAACTGCGTTTGCGGTGGATCGAGCGCCAGCACCTGCTGTCCGCCGACAACGCGGATGGCCTGGCGCAGCACTTCCTCCAGCGCCGGCGCCAGCAGCAGCGCGCGCAAGTGGCCATCGGGCGCGACGCGGTGGCTCAACTGGCGCTTTTGCGCGATGCGCGCGAACTCGGTCAGCGCGTGCACGTCTTTCTCGCGCTGCGCGGCGTCGGCCAGCGCCTCGAGGATGTCGCGCGCGTGGCGGATCGGCGCTTCTTCTTCGATCAGCCGCCGCAGGATGTCGGCCACGCGTTGCAGCGGCAGCGCGCGCAAGACTTCTTTGACCACGTCGGGCAGCTCGTGGCTGGCGCGCAGGAGGTAGCTGTTGGCGTCTTGCGTGCCGAAGAACAGGCCGAGGTGGCGGCGCAGCGATTGCGTCACCAGTTCGGCCAGCGCTGCCGGCAAATCGCCCGCCGGCACAGCGCCGCGAGCGATCGGCACCTCGTGTGCCAGCAAGACGTACTCCTGCGCGCCGGTCGTCGGCACGAGCGCGATGCGCGGCAACGGCACGCCGAGGTCCAAATTGATGCGGTCGAGCACGCCTTCCAACGCCTGCACGATGCGCTCGGGCTGCATGCCGTTCATGGCCGCGCCGGGCAGTTGCAGCACCAGCGGCAAGGCCGGCCGCACGGTGGGCAGCGCGGTGGCGAGGTTGGCAGGAGGAGCGTCCTTGCGCCGCAGCACGGTCTCGCGCGCCGGCCGCATGAAGTGGCGAAAACGCGCCTGCACCGGCGGCAGCAACAGCGCGCCGACGCCGCCGATGACCAAGCGCCAGCAGGATGAAGACCAGCGCCGGAAAGCCCGGCACCGCGGCCATGACGAGGCACAGCCCCGCGGCCGACAGCAGCACCTGCGGCTTGGCGGCGAACTGGCGGCCGATGACGTCGCCGAGGTTGTTGTCGCCGGCGTCGCCGCCGCTGCGCGTCACCAGCAGCGCCGCGGCCGAGGCGCTGAGCAGTGCCGGCAGTTGCGCCACCATGCCGTCGCCGATGGTCAGGATCGAGTACTTGACCGCCGCGGCCGACAGGGTCATGCCGTTTTGCAGCACGCCCACGCCCAGGCCACCGAGCAGGTTGATGACGATGATGACGATGCCGCAGATGGCCTCGCCCTTGACGAACTTCATCGCGCCGTCGAGGCTGCCGTGCATCTTGCTTTCCTGCTCGAGTTCGCGGCGGCGGCGGCGCGCCTCGTCCTTGTCGATCAGGCCGGAGCGCAGGTCGGAGTCGATCGAGAGCTGCTTGCCCGGCATGGCGTCGAGCGTGAAGCGCGCCGAGACCTCGGCCACGCGCTCGGCGCCCTTGGCGATGACGATGAACTGCACCACCGTGACGATCAGGAACACGACCAGGCCGACGATCAGGTTGCCGCCGGCGACGAAGCGGCCGAAGGCGTCGATGATGTGGCCGGCAGCGCCGTCGAGCAGGATCAGCTTGGTGGTGGCGATCGAGACCGCGAGGCGAAAGACGGTGGTGATCAGCATCACGCTCGGAAAGGCCGAGAACTCCAGCGGCGTCTTGACGTACATCGCCATCAGCAGCAGCAGCGCGCCGATCACCACGTTGACCGCCAGCAGCGCATCGATCAGCCACGGCGTCAGCGTGGCGACCATCGTCGCCATGACGACGAGCACGCCCAGCACCAGCATCAGGCCGCTCAATTTGCTGCCGTGGCGGGCCGGCAGCGGCGGCAGGGGCGTTGTGGTCGAGGCGCTCACGGTGGGCGCCGCTTCACAGCATGTTGGCCGGGCCGCGCGGCGCCGCGCGACTGCGCACCTGCCGCGCCGTCGCGCCCAGGCGCTCGTACGTCGCCATCACGTCGGCGACGTAGCGCCGAGTTTCGGCGTAGGGCGGCACTTGCCGGCCGTGACGTTCGACAGCGCCTTCGCCGGCGTTGTAGGCCGCCAGCACCAGCGGCAGGTTGTTGCCGAAGCGGTCCTGAAGCGTTTTCAGGTAAGACGCGCTGACTTCGAGGTTGGTCGGCACATCGTGCAGCGCCGCGCGGTCGGCCACGCCGAAGCGCTGCCCCGTGCCCGGCATGACCTGCATCACGCCCAACGCGCCGGCACGCGAGCGCGCCTTCGGGTCGTGGCGCGACTCGACATGCGCAATCGCGTGCAGCAGCAGCGGGTCGATGTTGTGACGGCGCGCCGCCGCATCCACGGCGGGCGCCAACTCGACGGCACGCGGCTTGGCCGAATACGGACCCAGCGGCTGCGGCATTGCGGTTGCCGTGGCGCCGGAAACGCGGCTGGCCACCGAGCGGTGCGGGTTGCGGCCGGCCATGGCGGTGCCCGGACCATTGAAAAGCTGCAGGTGCACCGCCTCGCGCCGACCTGGCGGCAGACTTTGGGCCGCAGGCTCGCCCGCGCACGGCTCCGCGGTCTGGCCGGTCTGCTGGAAGCGCTGGCGCTGCAGAGCGCTCATCGACTGCACGGCCCGCCCGGCGGCCTCGCAGGTGGTGTGGTCTTTCAAGTCGTCGGCCGCGCGGGCCAGTCCCGCAAACGCCAGCGCACAGCCCGTGAGCAGCACCGTCCAGAACAGCGTCGCTGCGGGTTGCGAGCACGCCGCAGCAGGGCGCTGGCGCCGAACAAGACCCGCCGCGCCGATCGCTCGCGGGTTGACGGTCGCCATGACGACATGCAGGCTGGCGATCTGGTCGCCGCGCCTCGAATCGAGCTTGTTCTTCCTCACCTTTTTGTCCTGTCTGGTCTTCGGGCCGTTGGACAGTGTTTCGCTCAAGACCCCCTTTCTGTGTGACAGAGTTCACGAAAGATGTGTCTCGTCGTGAGTTACACCCGCCTGGCATCGAACTTTGTCCATGACAAAAACCCGCTCGTCGAGCGGTCGGCCAAGTGATCGGCTTCTTATAGGGACGTCCGGAGCGCGCTGTCGGATGCGGTTGGGCAGCGCCACTTGCATGCGCTTACCAATGACGCAAGTTCAGGCAACCCGTGCTCGCCTTGCCGCCACCATCGGTCAATGGGTGGCTTTGCATGCCGGCCAAGGGATGCCTGTGGCGCAAGACAACGACAGCGGCGACAAAACCGAACAGCCGACGCCGAAGAAGCTGCAGGACGCGCGCAAGAAGGGCGACGTTGCGAAGAGCCGTGACCTGACGAGCATGGTGACGATGCTCGTCGCGGCGCTGTTGGTGCTCCTGTCCACCGGTTGGGCTGCCGCCGAGTTGGCCGGCCTGATGCGCGCCGCGCTGGGCATGGCCTTCGAGCCGCTCGCCACCGCGGGGCCGCGCTTGGCCGAGCAGTCGATCTGGGTCGTGTTGGCCCTGAGTTGTGCGGTCCTGGTGCCGATGGCGGCGCTGGGCGTCGTCACTGAGTTCCTGCAGGCCGGGCCTGTGTTCGCGCTGGAAAAGCTGAAGCCGAAGCTGGAGAACATGAACCCGGTCGAGGGCGTCAAGCGCATGTTCAAGCTCGACGCGTTGATCGAGCTGGCCAAGACCGCGGTCAAAACGCTGCTGCTGATCGCCATCGCCGCGCTCGCGGTCTGGTCGATCGCCCCCGACCTGATGCGCCTGCCGACGGCCACTCACCCGCAGGTGCTCGGCGACGCGTTGTGGGCCGCGGCCAAACCGATCCTGCTCTGGAGCACGGCGGTGATGGTGCTGCTGGCGTTCATCGACGCCGCGTACCAGCGCTGGAGCTTCACCAAGAAGATGCGCATGAGCCTGCGCGACATCCGCCGGGAGATCAAGGAAAGCGAAGGCGACCCGCTGGTCAAGCAGCAGCGGCGGCAAGCGCACGAGGAGTGGTCGCAGCGCAATGCCGTCTCGGCGGCCAGCCAGTCCAACGTGCTGGTGGTCAACCCGAGCCACGTGGCGATCGCGATCGACTACGACCGCGAGAACTGCCCGGTGCCGACCATCGCCGCCAAGGGCGAAGACCATGTGGCGCGGGCGATGCGCGAGGCGGCGCAGGACGCCGGCGTGCCCGTGGTGCGCAACGTGCCGCTGGCGCGCGACCTGCTCGCCCGAGCCGAGGTCGGCGAGCTGGTGCCGGCCGATCTGTTCGACGTCATCGCCGAAGTGGTGCTGTGGGCGCGCGAGGTGCGCGACGAACTCGCCGAGGCCGACAAGTCGCCGGGATTGAATGACACGCCGCTGCCGCCGCGTCGGCGGCGCCCGCCGGGCGAAGACCTGACGCGCTACCCCGACCGGCCCGAGCCGACGGAGGCCGTGTGATGAACGGCGGCGCCTCGTTCATCGCGCAAGTCGCCGGCATGGTGCTTGCGCTCGTGCTCGTGCTGGGCTTGGCGTGGTTGTGTCTGGCGGCGCTCAAGCGCTTGCAGCTCGGCCGCCTGCCGGCAGGCGCCTCGGCGGCGCAGGTGATCGGCTCGGTGGCGCTCGGGCCGCGCGAGCGCGTGGTGACGCTGCGCTGGCATGGACGCGACTACCTGCTGGGCGTGACGCCGGCGGCGATCCAGGTGATCGATCAGCGCGCGGCCGAAGCCCTGCCCGCCATGCCACCGCCGGCTGCGGCGCCCACAACGCCGCCCTGAGCGCGCCACCACAGCTCCTCGGGGCCACCCCAGCTCGGGCACGACCCAGCTATCCCGCCGCGCACACGATTCGTATCTTCCGCACCGGTTCGATACGCACGCGGGGAGCAAGGTCATGACGATTCATCTGGGCAACGACAGCGCCGTGCGGCGCCAGAGCTGGGCCGATCGCGCACGCGACGCCGATGGCGATGTGGCGGCCACCGCAGAGCACGCCGATGCACACACCGGCATTGCAGCGGCATCGCCGGGCGCACTCTCGAGGCTGCTGGCGCCCTCGCCGCGCGACCCGAATGCGCAGCGCGCGCGCTCGGGCCCTGACGCCGACGGCGCCGTGCGCGATCAGCCGCCACGGCTGGTCAAGCCGTCGCCGCCGAAGCTGCCGCGCGAGCCCATGTGGCACGCCCACGGCCCGCGCGGCGTTGCGGCCGAGCCGGTCGCCACGCGCTCGCCCTCGCCCTCGCCCGCCGCACCGCCGCAGCGCGAGACGATCGTGCGCGCCGCCGTCATCGCACCGCGCGGCCAGCCCATCTTCGGTGACGGCGGCGCGATCGTCGGTGCCGCCGGTTCTGCCGCTGCCGCTGCCATCGCAACGCAGCCAGCGCTGCAGCCCGCCAGCTCCAGCCGGCTCGTGCGCATCGCTCAGTCGTTGCAAGCGCAGACCGAGCGCGCGCACCACCAAGCCGAGCTGCGCCACGCCGCTTTGACGCCGACGCTGCAAGGCGGATCGGGCTGGCTGCACCACCTCGGCCAGTTCAGCAGCCGCCTGCACGCCCTCATCGCCAGACTGCAGACGCCCGTGCCCGCGCTGCAGGCCGCGGCGCGCGACGCCGCCGCGCTGAACGGCGTGACCAGCGCCGTGCACCAGCGCTTTGCCGCGCAGGCCGGCGACAAGGGAGCCTTCACCGCCCTGCTGCGCCAAGCCTTCGGCGACAAGTTCGATGCCGGCAAGGCCGAGACGATTCGTCAGCAGGCGCTGGCCGGCGACTTCAGCTGGGCGCCCAAGGTCCAGGTGGTGAGCAGCCAGGCGCTGGCTGACCTGTCGGGCACGCAAGGCCCGGGCAGCGCCCAGGGCGCCTACGTGCAAAGCAGCGACACCATCTACATCAGCCGCGAGCTGCTGCACGGCGACCCGGCGCAAGCCCAGCGCTTGTTGATGGAAGAGATGGGCCACGGCATCGATGCGCGCATCAACACGAGTGATGCGCTGGGCGATGAAGGCGAGATCTTCGGCAAGCTGATGCACGGCGACGCGATCAGCGCGCCCGAGATGGCTGCGCTCAGGGCCGACAACGACCACGGCGTGGTCAACATCAATGGCCAGGCCGTGACGGTGGAGTACGGCTTCTTCAGCAAAGCCTTCAAGGCCATCACCGGCGGCATCAAGAAGGTTGCGGGCGCGGTGACCCGCGGTGTCGTCAACCTGGCCAAGTCCGCCGTCACCGTCGCCACCGGTCTGGTGACGATGGACTTCGACAAGGTCAAGGACGGCTTGAAGGACGGCGTCAACGCGGTCAAGACCAGCGTCAAGGCCGTTCATCAAGCCGTCAAGGACACGGCCAAGGAACTCCATCGCATCACCAAGCAGGCCTTCCAGAAGTTGATGCAAAGCAAGCTCTTCGCCGCCGTGCTGATGATCTGCCGCTTCATCCCGATTCCCATCGTGGCGCTGGTGGTCCACGTGATCGACCTGGCGCGCGCGGCCTACATGGTCTATCAGGGCATCAAGCACAAGAGCCTCGGCGCGGTGCTCGGCGGCGTGGCCAGCCTGGTCGGCGGCGCGGGCAACGTCGCCGGCGCGTTCGGTGCGAGTGCTGCCACCGTCAACACGATCAGCAACGTCGCCACCGCGGCGTCGCGGCTGAGCATGGCCTACAACGTGGTGGCCAACAAGGACATCGGCTCGGCGTTGGGCCTGCTCGGCGGCGCGGTCGGCGGGCCCGGTGCCAGCACGCAAATGAACACGCTGGCCAGCGCCACCGGGTATGCGCAACAGGCGCTGAACATCCGCGAGGCGGTGCGCAGCCGTGATGCGCTGGCCGCACTCGGCGGCACTCTCGGGTTGGGCGCACAGGTCAGCGGCAACGGCAGCGCGATGGGCCAGAACCTGAGCCAGGCGCAAGAGGTGGTGACGGGCTTGCGCGCAGTGCGCGAGATCGGCCGCGGCAACCTGGATGCGGCGCAGTCGCTGGCCAGTGGCATGGGCTCGGCGCAAGCGGTCGCTCGAGACTTCAACGCCGGCGTCGAGCAGCGCCAACGGGACGCCGAGGCGGCGAACAACCGCACGCTGCTCAATGCGGCCGATGCGCAGTTGCGGGCGGGGCCGGCGGAGCAGGATGGTGGCGTTGTGCCGGCGACGCGTGTGGCCTTCGATGACGACGGCAACCTGATGCCGGGGGTGACACACGAGGCCGCACCCTGGAGCGACCAGTTGCAGCAGCTTCGCGGACAGTTGCTGGCGCAAGGCATGGACCCGGCCACGGCAGCGGAGGTGGTGGATGGCTACTCGCAGCGCACGCTGAACGACGCCGTGGCCCGCTTCCTGGTCGCTGAGCCTGATCCGGTGCTGGTGGCTGGCGTCGGTTGGACGCCGGATGTGCGCAGCGCGCGCGAGGTCATCGATAGTGTCGAGTCGCGCATCGCCGACGGCTCGCTGAAAGGCCCGGAGATCGGTCGCGCGATCGACGAGACGTACCAGGGCTTCCTGCGGCTGTCGGCGACCACGGTGCAAGGCGCAGCGCCGATCACGCACGACCAGGAGCTCGCCGCGACCCGGCTGCTCACGCTGATCGGCGACCTGGGCCAAATCGCGAAAGATGAAGGGCAGGTTCTCACCCCTGAGCAGCAAGCGCTGGTTCGCCAAAGCCGGGCCTTCGAGGCCCAGCGCGCGATGCCCGAGATCATGGGCGCCATCGGCGCCGGCGGCATTCTGGCGGCGCGGCGCACGGCGGGCGCCACGCGGCCCACGGGTGTGCAGGGAGGGCGGCCGATCGGTGAGGCCGAGACGATTCCGCCCAGTGCGGACTCACGCTTCAAGCGCGGCATTCGCCTGCAGAACGAAGCTGCGGACACGCTGGCCGCTGCGGGGTATCGAGTCGAGTACAACCCGCAATCGAAGGCGCCTGGAGCGGACAACCACGACGTTTTCGTCGAGGGGCGCAGGTTCGATGTCTACTCCCCTGCAGCGACGACTTCGGCGGACAACATCGTTTCTCGTATCGGCAACAAACTCGCTCAAGCCGATCGCGTCGTGCTGAACCTGGCCGAGAATCCAGTCAGCCGACATGAACTGCGCGCTGCGTTTGCCGCCGGCAACACGGGCATCAAGGAAGTGATCGTCATTGGTCCGGACAAGGTCATCTACCGCCTGCCTTGATCGGTCTTGGCGTTGCAAAGTGCTAGGGGCATCGCAACATGGCTATCTACTACGAACTCGGCGCAGACACCAAGATGTCGGTGCCGGAGTGCAGCAAGAAACTGATTGCAGAGTTCGGGCTGAGGGTGAGGTCCGAGGGGCCGCACGTGTGGCTGTACAACGACGGCGTGACGGTCACGGTGCTGCCGGGTGACGCCAACGAACACGGCAAGCGTCTTGCACTCGAAGCGTTCGGCTTCGCACCGACACTTCTAGTGTCGTTTCGCCCTGTCCTCGGCGGCCCGAACATGGAGCTCGGCGTGCAAACCATGATGCGCATCGTGGACCTGATGCTGTGCTCGACCACCGGCGACACCGGCTTCGCCATGGAGTTCGAACGTGTGCTGCTGCTGCGCCGCAATGGCAAGCTTTATGTCCGCGACGACTTCGAGAGCGAGTTGAACACCGAGCGGCTGGCGATGATCAGCCTGCCGTACGAGCGTAAGGCTCTGCGTCCGTAGGGGGCAACGCGTCAGGGCACGAACACGCTGAATTGCGTGCGGCCAACGGCCGACGCGCACCATCTGCGGCAGCGTGTCTGCGCTGCTGTCACGGCATAGATGGTCATGCTGCGTCTTCCAAGGCGGCTGCGAGCGATGCAACTCGCAATGCGCCGGGCGCCGGGCGCCGGGCGCCGCCATGCATCGAGCACGTCCGCGCAAGCGCCAGCCGCTGCCAACCTGTGTGGCCGCGGCAGCGCGTCCACGCAACCGCACGCAAAGCCGCAAGCGCGCGCTGCCAAACGCACCTGCGGTCCACCCTAGCTATGGCACGCACCAGCTTATCGGCGGGTCCGCAATCGCCTTCAATGGAGACAAGCAGTGCAGTTCCTGCGCCGCTTCAGATCCGCAGTGCGGCGATGTTCAGCAACCGACAAGGAGTTCGAAATGATTGACAGATTGATGGGCGGAAACCTCTTCAGCAGCTTGCTCAACCTCGCGAGCATGATGATTCCGCAGCTGCAGCTGTTCAAGGCAGCGCTCAACCTGATGAACTCGGCCTTGGGCCCAGCCATCAACAACGCGATGTCACAGCTGTCCAAAGAGGAAGGGATGCCCAAGTTCATCAAGGACGGCGTCAACGGCTTGGCCGAGAAGATTTTCGGCAGTGGCGACAAGGCGGAAACCAGCGCAGCGGCCACGGAGCAGGTGGCTGGCCAGAACGGCGACGCGAAGGCCAAGTTCACCGAGAACCTGACCAAGCAGATTGTCGACAACGTGAGGGAGGCCCGCGAAGAGAGCGACAAGAAGGCCGAGGGCAGCAACAGCGGCAAGGGCAAAACCGGCTGGCTGCTCGCGCTGGCAAAGGCCTTCGGCAAAGTGGCTGATGCAGCCGCTGCCGAACTCAAGCAAAAGGGCGAGAACATCGACAAGGAAAACCCGTCGTCGATGCTCGAATACCAAGCGCTCACGCAGGAATTTAATCTGATGATGCAGACCTTCACCAACGCGATCAAGACCATCGGCGAAGCCGAAGGCCAGGCAGTGCGCAAAGGCTAAAAGCCCACGCGCGCCTGAAAAGCCGCTGCTCTCGCAGCGGCTTTTTTTGCTGGCGTCACAGAGGCGGCCCAATGAGCATTGCTCGTTGCCTGTTCGCCGCTTGTCAACCCCGCTGTTGTATCCGCAATCGCTTGTGACACTTCATTGCGCTTGCTCGCGCATCGCGATAGAAAAACGGCGACGAGCATGTCAGCATTTGGTTGGCAGGTTGGCGAGGCAACGATGAACAGGAATCACCAATGAAAACTCGCTCTTCTTCGCAACCAAAGATCGCAGCCGCGAGCCCGCATAACACGTCCTTGTTGCACCCGCGTCGCCGCCTATGGCTATCGAACGCGGCTGCATGGGCGGCGGTCGCCTCGGTGGGGGCCTGCGGCGGTGGTGGGGGCGGCAGTGACGGAGGCGACGGCGGCGGAAGCGGTGAAGGCGGACCAAGCGGTTTGATTCTTGCCCAATCGACTGCGGAGCTTCAGGTGTTCAACGCCGCCAACCGCGCGCTGACGATCTATCCGCTACCGTCGTCCAACCTGCGCGTGGGCGTTGGCGGGTCACGCGCGGGCGTCATCGGCTTGGTGGTCAATGAGGATGCCCGCGTCTCCTGGGAGATCTTGCTGCTGAACGCAAAAACCGGCGCCGAGGTTCGCCGCATCGCCATCGAACGACCCTTCGCACTGGCCAACAGCCCGGTGTCTGTGAACGCAGATGCCACGCGCATCGCCTTCAGCGTCAACGAGCCGAACAGTGAGACTGACGACACGCGCGTCGATCGCACGCTGGTGGCCGACTTGGCGACCTTGAACGCAACCCGCCTCGAGGGCGTCACCGACCCAGTGTTCATGGGCAGCGAGCTGCTGGTGCGCAACGGCGAGCGGCTGCGCGTGTTGAATGCCAATCTGGACGACCAGGGTGATCTGGGGGTGCCCACGGCCAACCGCATCGGCGGGGCCAGCCCGAGCAGCGATGGCCGCTACATCGCTTATGAACGCGCAGATCAAATCTGGGTGCTCGACCGGCAAAACGGCCAGACTTGGCAGGCCACGGACGCGGTGCAGCGGCGGTTCGGTCCAGCGTTTTCGCCCGATGGTCGATATCTCGCAATGCTCGGTGGCTCTGCTCCCGGACTGAGTGTGTTTGCATACGTGATTCCCTTTGTGCCGAACACCACGGCCGCAGTCGGCGAAGCGCAAAGCGTCCAAACCCCTGCTGGCGTCAGCGTTCAAGGCAGCGGGCGCATCGCCTGGGTCGACGCCTGACCCCGACCCTGGGGCGCACCCCAGCTCGGGCGCAGCCGAGATAGCGCGCGGCGCGCCCGACTCCTATCGTCTGCACGGTTTCGATACCGGTGCAGAGGAGCGAGGTCATGGCGGTTCATCTGGGCAACGAGAACGCAACGCGCCGTCAGCACTCGGTCGATCGCGGTCTCGAACGCGACGCTGACGGCGACGCCGCGGTGGCCACTGCCGAACACGGTAGCGCGCAGCCATCTGCCGTCAGCGACCCTGCCGCCCTGTCACGGCTGCTGCCACCTTCACCGCGCGACGCCAATGCGCAGCACGCGCGCTGGGGCCGCGACCCGGAGGGCGCGCGGCGCGAGCCTGCCGGGCTCCCCTGGCGAGGCCGCGGCCCGCGCAGCGTTGCCGATGACCCGGCGGCGTGCTGCTGACGCTGCAGCACGAGCGCCCTTCCGCTGACGATGCGCAAGCCGTCGCACGCGCCAAGGCCATCCGTGAGGCGCTGCTGCCGGGCAACTGGTTCGAGTTCGAGGCACTGCGTTCGCCGGCGTCATCGCGTTGATCGAGCCTCGGCACGTTTTTTTGCATTGAAGGAGATGTTGTGAAGGCAACAACAACGAACCGGTCCCGATTCACACGTCTTGCCACGATGATGATGACCACCGTCCTGGCTGCCGCCTGCGGCGGTGGCGGCGATGACGGCGATGGCGCTTCGACGAGCGTCCTCGCGAGCGATTGCCGCAGCTCGTTGCTGACGACCGTCGGCACGACCTTCCGCTTCGACTACGCGTACTCCGGCGCGGCCACAGGGGGCGTCTCCACCGTCGGCCGCGTCACGCGCCTGACGGCGTTCGAGGGCCAGACGGACGCGACGGAAGTCGATACCGACACGAGCGAAGACTTTCAGATCACGGGACGAGCGGCCACGCGCCAGAACACGAACACGCTCAGCTACGCGCGGCAAACGGCCGACGCCGACACCCTCTACGGCAGCGTGCTGACTTTCATCTCGAGCGCCGATCAAGGCACCGTGGTGCGCACGGTGTTCTCGCCACCGCTCGTCGATCGGCGCTTCACGCTGACGGCGGGACAGCGCACGACTTTGGCGACCTCCGCCACCGCGACTGCAACGCTGCCATCGGGCCAGCAACAGGTGAACCAGCTCTCCGAAACCGGCACTGTCACGTTCACTGGGCAAGAGCAGATCACGGTGCCTGCCGGCGCCTTTCGTTCCTGCCGCTTCGAAGTCAGTCTGGCGGGCGCGACACGGCCGAGCGTTATCTGGTACCAGGTCGGCACCGGCGTCGTCTTGAAGCTCACCAGTGCGATCGATGCCAACAGCACGTTGACATCCGAGCTGCAGGCCACCAGCCGCCTGAACGGCAATCCGCTCTAACTCGCGAGTGCATGCCGAGAGGTCTCTCTTCGACGAATCGAGCGATGTGCGGTCTCGTTTTCGGTGTCGCCCGAGGCCAACCTGCAGGAGGTGTTCTCCAACGCAAGGCGGCAGACCACGGCCGGTCAGGCGCCGGTGATCGGCGCCTTGGCCTTGCCGGCGCGGCGCCGCAGCCTCACTCGCGCTCCTGCACCTGCCGCCAGCCTTCGCTGACGCCGTAGCGGAACTCGTCATTCGGAGAGATGACACCGTCACCGAAGATATCGCGGAACAGCTCACCCAAAGTCTTGTCGCCGCTGGCCAGGCTGCCCTGCTGCAAGTCGATGTACTCGGCGAGGTTGGCCTTGGCCTCTTCGGACAAGCCCAACTGTTCGAACGCGGAGAGGATATCGCCGCGGTTGGCCGCTGCGGCCGCGGCCTCGGCAATATTGCGTTTCACGCCGGCATCGATGAGCTGGTTGACCGTGTCCGTCACCACGTCCTGGCCTTGGCCCACGCCCTGCGAGATGAGGATCTTCGCGACCTTCGGCCCGCTGCCGCCAGGCACCAATGCGAAGGCCAGTCCGATGCCGAACGAGGCCCAGGCTTTGTCGGTCTCGGCGTCGCTGCGGATCTGGCTGGCGTACTGGTCGAAGCCCTGGTCGAGGATGCCCATCACGCCGCCCACCAGCCGGCCGCGTGCCTCGGCATCCATGCCGACGCCCAGCTTGCCGCTGGCAAGGTCGCCGAAGATGCCGACCAGCGAGCCCATCAGCGGCTGGCGATAGGCGCCAGCTTCGTTCGGATCGAACAGGGCCTCGTTCATGAAGTTGGTGAAGGCGCTGTCGAAGCGATCGTTCAAGGTGCCGGTGCCCACGCCGGCGATCAGGTTGCCCGGCGTGAAGTCGTAGCCGCCACGCGGGTTCCACGCGTAGCTGCCGGCGTTGATCCACTGCGGCATGTATTTCTCGAACAGCTGGGCCATCTGCGCCGTGCCGCGGCTGCCGCCGTCGATGTCGCCCTGCTCGAGCAGCGTCGTGCCCGTTGGCCAGACCTCGGCGCTGTTGCTGACCGTCTCGAAGACCGTCAACGCATCTCGTGGGCTCGAACGCGCCTTGCGCCGCGCCGGGGCCCAGCAGCGCATCCATGTAGTCGAGGTACGACGGCGTCAGTGAGTTCGTCGGTGTGTGGCCGCTGGGCAGCGCGGTGCCCTCGGTGGCGAAAATCTGCAGCACTGCCTCGAAAGACGCTGTGCCGCGCGTCGCCTGGCCTAGGTCGTGCGACTGGGCGAAGTTGAAGACATCGCGCGCCACCGTCGGCGACTGCGCAGCCACATGGCCCAAGGCCGAGACGAAGCTGGCCACGGGCTCGCTGAACGGATCGCCCGAGTTGCCGAGCCAGGCGTCGGCGGCTTGCAGGCCGGCGTTGACGAAGCTGCGTTGCAGCGCTTCGGACCCGCTGGCCGCGATGTCGGACGCAACGTTGAAGTAGAGCTGCGTGTTGTTGGCCGCGCCGTAGCGCAGCAGTCGGTCCGACAGCGCGGCAGTGTAGGCATCCACGGCCGCGGAGTCGCCCTCGCCGAGCACGGCGTTGCCCTGGGCAATGAGTTCGTTGATGGCGCCCGGATCGGCATAGACGTCGCGCACGTTCTCCCAGGTGAAGCCGTCGGGCGCGCGCGAGTCGATGCCACCGCCATCGACCTTGTCCTGCTCGAACTCGGCCACGGCTTGCGCCGCCAGCGCGGGCTCGGCCGCGGCAAACACCGCAAAAGCCTGCGCGGCTGCCTGGCTGCCGTTGGTCTGCTCGATCTGCTGCAGATGCACCGCCAGCGCCGCGCCCTTCTCGCCTCGTGATGCGTTGCGGACGTCGTTGGCGATCTGTTGCTGCCTCGCTTGGCCAACGGCTTGCTGGGCCAGCGCCGCGCCCGCCTTGACAGCGTTGACCGCCCCTTTGACCACATCCATCAATCCAGCCATGCCGTTCTCCTCGAGTGCAATGCACTGCCGCAAACAGTAGCCGCGCCCGGCAGGCGGGCCTAGCTCGTGCGCACCCTAGCTACCTCTCGTGCCCACCCTGGGGTGCACCCCAGCTCGGGCACGACCGAGCATGTCAACAGCGCCCGACTCTGGTGTCATCGCGATCAACGGATGTCATGAAGGAGTTGCAGTCATGAGCGGTGGTGCCTTGAACGGAGTCGGCAACTCGGTCAACGCGGCGCAGGGCTGGCGCCGTGGCGATGCGGCCAATGATGCCGCCACGCAGTTGGTGGAGTCAGCACAGCAAATGGGCGTGCTCAACGCCGAGTTGCTGGCGCGCGATCTGGCCAAGATCGCCGATGCCGACCCCAAGCGCGCCGGCGATTTGATGGCCGAGTTGAAATCGCAACTGTCGCCAGCCGATCAGAAGAAACTGACGCAGGAGCTGGCCGAAGAGCTCGACAGCCGCGCCGCGCAGCAGGTGCAGACGCAGGCCGGCGCGCGCAGCGAGGACATCGCCAAGCAAAAGGCCGACCTGGCGCTGGACATGGTGCAGATCGGTTTGTCGGTGGCCGGCATCTTCGACCCGACGCCCGTCTCCGACGGCCTGGACGGCATCATCTCGCTGTTCCGAGGCGACTTTTTCGGCGCCGGCATCAGCGTCGTCAGCATGGTGCCCTACATCGGCGACGCGGCCAAACTCGGCAAGCTGGGCAAGTTCGCCGAGAGCATCGCCAAGGCGGTCGATCTGGCCAAGCTCGATCCGGTGTTTGCCAGGCAGATCGGGCCGGCGCTCGACAAGATCCGCGACACGCTGAATGCGGTGCCGCTGGACTCGCTGCCCAAGTCGGCGCGCGAAGCGCTGGAGTCGATGAAGACAAAGTTGGACGAGTTCGCGGCGGCCGGCACCAAGACCGTGACCTCGAAAGTGGGCAAGAACGACGTCACCTGGAAGCTCGATGCCGAAGGCTATCCGGTGCGCGCCGAAGGCGATCTGCGCGAGGTCTTCCCGAACGCGACGCGCAGCTCCGCCGAGACCAAGGCGCAGGGCAAGGCCGGAGACCGCGGCCAGGCCGACGACGTCGGCGGGCACATCTTCGGCCACCGCTTCGTGCTCAATCAAAGCGACAAGAACCTGTTCCCGCAGAACGGCCAGTTCAACAACAGCGCCTATAAGAAGCTCGAGAACGAATGGGCCGACTGGATCAAGACGGGCAAGAAGGAAGTGCACGTCGAGATCGAATTCTCCGGCGGCACGGCGGCGCGGCCCGACAAGATGGAGGTCTTCTACAAGGTGGTCGATCCCGCCACCGGCAAGACGGTGAGCAAGCAGACGGTGGACTTCGACAACCAGGCCGGCCAGGTCTTCGACCGCACGCCGAAGAAAGACATGCAGTAAGCTGAAAAAGGACGCCCGCCATGGAAACCATCGTGATGAACAAGGACGAACTGCTCTTCGATTTGTGCAAGACCTTGCTCGCCGACAAGGAGGTCGTGGCCAGGGACGATTGGTCCAAGGTGGTGATCGGCGGCAGCGTCGAAGGCGGGAGCGCGTCGCTGTCGGGCTTCTGCTTCGATGCGCAGGGCGATTGGGAAGCCGCCGCGCCGCGCAACCGCCAGGCGCTCGTGCTGCTGCGCCAGTTGCGTGAGGCGATGGCGGACATGAGCCCCGATCACAAGCAGTGGAAGGCCTGCTGCATCGTCATCGGCGCCAACGGCAAGTTCGCCGCCGACTTCGACTACCAAGATGCGTCGCGCTGGGCCGTCGGCCCGGCCACGCATGCCGAGCGACTGACGGAGTTCGCGGCGCAGCCGGTGCCGGGCGGAGGCTGAGGGCCGGCGCGCAGCGCCAACGGTCACAGCGTGCGCGACTTGCTCAGCGTTGTATTGAGCGCGGCGCTGCTGCTGCCGAGCGTCGCTGCATCGGCGGCCGATCGTGTCATCGAAGCGGTCGTGCTGACCACCGCCTGGTCGCCCAGCGGCATCGGCGGCTCGGTGGTCATGAACTACCGCCCTGCCGTGCTCTACAAAGACGGCAGCTTCAGCGGCGACGCCGATCGTGCGTTGCGCAGCGACGCGCGCATCGACGGGCGCTGGCAGCGCAACGGCAGCGGCTTCGTGCTGCAAGGCGCCGACGGCAAGGCGCGGCAGGTGCCGGCCAAGATGCGCGCCCGGCCGGCGACAGCGGGGCAGCCGCTGGAAGGTGCTTACCGCAGCCTGTCGGGCGCGGGGGCGGCAGGCACCGGCGTGACCACGGTCGCGGCGTTCAACACGATGCAGTTCGAAACCGACGGCCGCGTCGTCCTCGCGCAAGGCGCCGGGGCGAGCGGCGGTGGCACGGCCACGCACGGCATGCGTTCCGTGGTGGCGCGCTACCGACTCGACGGCCACACCATCACCGTGACGCACGACGACGGCCGGCGCGAGCAGCGCCTGTTTTTTCTGTTCCCCGACAGTGACCGTGCCGTCGGCGTGGGTGCGATGTCGTTGTCGTTGCTGCGTTGAAAAACCGTCCTCGGGTGCGCCCCAGCTGTGGCACGCCCCAGCTACCTTTCGACGCTCGGTGCGAGAAAACTCGCAGTACTGATCAGTGGCTCATTGAGGTTTTGTATGCGCATCGACACCGCCAGTGCCACGTTCGACGGCAACTACTTTGCAACTGCCAGCGCCGCCGCCGGCCATACCGTGGAGCACGGTGACACGCTAAGCGAGCTGGCGAACCGCTTCGGCGTCACGACCGAAGCGCTGATGGCGGCCAATCCGGAGATCGTGAACCCGGACCTCATCTATGTCGGCCAACGACTGAGCATTCCCGATGCCGCCCACGAGGTGACGGTTCGACCTGGCGACACACTCAGTGAGATCGCCGAGCGCCACGGCACGTCGGTACAAGCGCTGCAAGCGGCCAACGACATCGCCAACCCGAACCTCATCTACCCCGGCGATCGTCTGCGGCTGCCACGTCAGCCCGAAGCCGTTGCCTCGACGAACGGCGGCGGCGGCAACGCGCCCGCGGCAGGCAGCGGGGCCAGCGGCGCGCTGAACACCGATCGCATCCAAAACGTCGAAGGCAACCCCAACGTCACGCCGGCGTTCTTGCGAGAAGTCGATGCGATGGCACAGCGCTTGGGCACCAAGCCCGAGTACTTGCTCGCGGTGATGAGCTTCGAGTCCGGCCTGAATCCGAAGGCCGTCAACGGGGACAGCGGCGCGACCGGGCTCATTCAGTTTCTGCCGAGCACGGCCCACGGCCTGGGTACTTCGACGGACGCGTTGAAGGGCATGAGCGCCGAACAACAGCTGCAGTACGTCGAGAGGTACTTCCAGCAGTACGAAGGCAAGCTCAACACACTCGAAGGTGTGTACACCGCGGTGTTGAGCGGCTCTGCACGCCCTGATCCCAACACCACGCTGTTCAGCAGCGGCACCGTTGCGTATTCACAGAACCGGGGTCTCGACTTCAACGCCGACGGACGCATCACGTCGGGCGAGGCCACCAGCGCGGTCGCATCGCGGATGTTCGGTGGCGTCGAGGCGGTGCAAGAGCGGCTCGTGCAAGCGGGTGCCGCATCGGGTGCGACCTTCGCAGATGGCAATTTCGGGCCGCAGACCTCGGCCGCGATCCGGCGCTTCCAACAGGACAAGGGCTTGCCCGCGACGGGCCTGCTCGACGAGCGCACCGGCCGCGCACTTTTCGGCGATGCGGCGTCGCCGCCGCCGAGCGCCGGTGGCCGCAGTGACCCTTCGTCAACAGTGACGAACGTCCAGGCCTGGCCGGTGCCGGGCCATACACAGATCAACCGTGCCGACAAGGCCGGCGAAGGCGAAGGGGAGTTCGGCACCTCGCGAGGCGGTGGATCGCGCAGCCACAAAGGGCTCGACATCGAAGCGCCGTCAGGCTCGCGCGTGGCCGCGTTCCGCGACGGCAAGGTCACCGGTGTCGATCAAGACCCGAGTGGCTATGGCCTGTTCATCACGGTCCAACACGCCAACGGGCTCGAAACACGCTACGCACACTTGGGCGGCGCGAACGTGCAAGTCGGCGACAGCGTGACGGCAGGGCAGACCATCGGCAAGGTCGGCCGCAGCGGCAACACACCGGCGACGGGTGACGCGCATTTGCATTTCGAGACGCGTTTGAACGGCGCGGCCGTGGACCCCAGCCGATACTTCTAGCCTGGCTGGTCCGAGGTGACGCTTCTTGCCGAATGTTCGTGATGTAGCTCTGACAGCGTGCGGCGGCGTGGCGCGCGGCATGGGCTCGTGGTTGCGGCCCGGCCGGCGGTCCTTGTTGTTGCCTGTCTTGTTTGTCGGCGTCGTGTGGGCATTGCCGTCGTACGCCGCGTCGTCGGCAGCGCCGTGCAAAACCTGGAAAGATGAACGGCGACTGCTCGCGCTAGGCCGCTATGCCATCGGAACGCCGGTTGCCACGCTGCACGCGACGTTGCGCGCCGGCCGCACCTGCATGCGTCCCGAGCGGGGTCGCGCCGAAACGTGTGAGTGGTTCGATCGCGACGGCATCGCGTATCTCGCCGATGAGCAGGAGCGGGTGGTGCGCGTCGAGGCCAGACGCGGTGTCAGCTCTGCGCGCGCCGTACTGCCGCTTGGACTCAAGCTCGGCGACAGTTTCGACGTCGCGGTGGCCAAACTCGGCACGCTGCCCGACGAGTCGCCGCGTGAGCAGTTGCTGCAGTTCTCATCAACGAGCCGACGCGCGCTGGCAACCGATGAATGCGTTGTCCACGGCAACGCGCCGCCAGCCAGCTTTTTCCTCGAGTTCGACGGCAACCGCCGCTTGAAGGGCGTTGGGTTGATGATCAGCAATGTCTGAGCGGCGAGGTGCGTGCACGGCAGAAAACACGAGCCCTTGCCGGCGCCCGGGGATGCTGCGATCCGCAACAGCGCGGCTCATCACGCTGACATGCCTGTGTGCAAGCTGGCCGATCGCCGCGCCAGCGCAGCCACGCAAGGCGGCGCAAGACATGTTGGTGGCGGACTTTCGCAGGTTCCGGCCAGCGGCCGTGGTTCGGCTGACGGCCGCCGAGCATCGAGTGCTCACTGCTCGCGTGACGTCTGCTTCACAGCGTATGGACGTAGCGGGCAAGCTCGGTGGCAGGTTCACCTCCGCCGATGTTCGCGAAACGCTTTACCTGCTGCGTCCCAACGCGGCGGGCGTACCGCGCGCCGGCGTTGCGGAGGCACCCGCGCCGATCTTGACCA
This sequence comes from uncultured beta proteobacterium, assembly GCA_963816315.1. Lineage (GTDB taxonomy): Bacteria > Pseudomonadota > Gammaproteobacteria > Burkholderiales > Burkholderiaceae_C > CADEEN01. The sequence continues at coordinate 3,039 of CAWFJZ010000024.1, read as the reverse complement.
CGGGGCTTGCCACCGCCGCGCGTGGCTGGCAACTGACCAAGCCTTATCCCAACGCGCTCGAGCGCGCCTTTGACATCGATGGCGACGGTACCGACGAGGTTGTCCTGCGTACCAACGTCTTCCAAATGGGCGTGTCGTCGGTGCGCGTGGGTGTGGTGTCACTCGCCGGCGGCTCATTGCGCGTCCTCGTGCCGATGACCGAGGTTTTCAGCGACACCTGCGACAGCCCGGTGGGCGACCGGCGCATCGAGTCCAAGACACTTCGTTGGCGCGCCGATGCCCCACCCGAGGCGCGCTTCGTGTTCGAACACTTCGAGCGACCGTGTGCGCCAGCGGCCCCGAATTCAGACGGTGGTCGCCTCAGGCTTCCTCCCCTACCGCCTTCAACACCACACGGGCGGGAAAGACCTTGACGTCGAGGCACGACTCACCAAGCAGGTGGTGCCGATGGTGCCGTCGAACACCGCGTCATTGAGGCCGATGTCCTCGCCGTCGATACAGCCCATACAGGCCGCTCATTCGGCAGCGTCAACCTTGTCGGCGGCAGCGGGTTCGGGCCGGTCCACCAGTTCGACAAACGCCATCGGCGCGTTGTCGCCAACGCGAAAACCCATCTTCAGGATGCGCGTGTAGCCGCCGGGGCGCGCCTTGTAGCGCGGCCCGAGTTCGCCGAACAGCTTGGCCACCACGTCGCGGTCGCGCGTGCGGTCGAACGCCAGGCGCTTGTGCGCCAGCGTCGGCTCCTTGGCCAGCGTGATCAGCGGCTCGACCGCCATGCGCAGCTCTTTGGCCTTGGGCAGCGTGGTCTTGATCGCTTCGTGCGTGATCAGCGAATTGCACATGTTGCGCAGCATCGCCAGGCGATGGCTGCTCGTGCGGTTGAGTTTGCGGAGTCCGTGACGGTGGCGCATGTCGAGTTCCTTTGATGTAGCCGGCAGCCGTGTCAGGTACTGCCGGGTTGCGCGTGTCGCTGCTCGTGGGCAGCTTCTTGTTAACGCTTGTCGAGGCCTTGCGGCGGCCAGTTTTCCAGGCGCGCGCCGAGCGTCAGGCCGCGCGAGGCCAGCACTTCCTTGATCTCGTTCAGGCTCTTGCGGCCAAGGTTCGGCGTCTTCAGCAGCTCGGTCTCGGTGCGCTGGATCAGGTCGCCGATGTAGTAGATGTTCTCAGCCTTCAGGCAGTTGGCCGAACGCACGGTGAGCTCGAGCTCGTCCACCGGGCGCAGCAGGATCGGATCGAACTGCGAGCTGCGCGTTTGCACCGGCTGGTCGAAGGCAGCCAGGTCGCTGCCTTCCAACTGCGCAAACACCGCGAGCTGCTCGACGAGGATCTTGGCCGAAGCGCGGATCGCCTCTTCGGGGCTGATGGCGCCGTTCGTCTCGATCTCCATCACCAGCTTGTCGAGGTCGGTGCGCTGTTCGACGCGCGCGTTCTCGACCGCGTAGCTGACGCGACGCACCGGCGCGAACGAGGCGTCGAGGACGATGCGGCCGATGCTTTTCGTCGGCTCGTCGCCGAAGCGGCGCTGGTTGCCCGGCACGTAGCCGCGGCCCTTCTCGACCTTGATCTGCATGTCGAGCTTGCCGCCATGCGCCAGGTGCGCGATGACATGCTGCGGGTTGACGATCTCGACGTCGTGCGGCGTCTGGATGTCGGCCGCGGTGACCGGGCCCTCGCCTTCCTTGCGCAGCACCAGCGTGACTTCGTCGCGGTTGTGCAGACGGAAGACCACGCCCTTCAGGTTCAACATGATGTGGACGACGTCTTCCTGCACGCCATCAACGGTGGAGTACTCGTGCAGCACGCCGGCGATCGTCACTTCGGTCGGTGCGTAGCCGACCATCGACGACAGCAGCACGCGGCGCAGCGCGTTGCCCAGCGTGTGGCCGTAGCCGCGCTCGAACGGCTCCAATGTGGCCTTGGCACGGTGGCCGCCGAGCGGCTCGACATTGATGGACTTGGGCTTCAGTAGATTGGTTTGCATGTCTTGTCTTGTTCCTCTCAATACCCTCGGCTCGTTACACCGATAAGGCTGATGGACCATGCCGGGCTGTCATGGGAATGACGCAGCGCGCCCGGCAAGCGCTGCACCTCGTCTATCTGGGGCTGCTTAACGCGAATAAATTCAACGATCAGCGATTCGTTGATCTCGGCGCCGAACTCGTCGCGGTCGGGCGCCTTGCTGAACACGCCTTCGAGCTTGGTCGAATCGACCTTCACCCAGGCCGGCATGCCCACCGATTCGGCGAGCTTCACGGCGTCGATGATGCGCAGTTGCTTCTTCGACTTTTCGCGCACCGCCACGGCATCGCCAACCTTGACCGAGTATGACGGGATGTTGACAACCTTGCCGTTGACAGTGATGCCCTGGTGCGAGACCAGTTGCCGCGCTTCGCGCGCGTCGAGCCGAAGCCCATGCGATAGACGACGTTGTCGAGGCGGCACTCGAGCAGCAGCAGCAGCTTGCGCCGGTGTTGCCCTTGCGGCGCTCGGCCTCGGCGAAGTAGCGGCGGAACTGGCGCTCCAGCACGCCGTACATGCGCTTGACCTTCTGCTTCTCGCGCAGTTGCAGGCCGAAGTCGCTGGTGCGCGAGCCGCTGGTGCGGCCATGCTGGCCCGGCTTGGATTCGAACTTCGACTTGTCGCTGATGGCGCGGCGCGCGCTCTTCAGGAACAGGTCGGTGCCTTCACGGCGGGAGAGTTTGGCCTTGGGGCCGAGATAGCGTGCCACTTGCTTGCTTCCTTCTAGATCAACTGACGCAGCCGTTGTGCTGCGCGAGTCCGGCCAATGTTGTTATGGGGCTCGGACGGTGGGCTTGGTGCTCGTCGTCAGATACGACGCCTTTTCTGCGGACGGCAACCGTTGTGCGGCACCGGCGTCACGTCCGAGATCAGGTTGATGCGGATGCCGAGCGAAGCCAGCGCACGCACGCTCGACTCGCGCCCCGGGCCGGGACCCTTGATGCGCACGTCGAGGTTCTTGATGCCCTGCTCCTGCGCCGCGCGGCCGGCGTTTTCGGCGGCGACCTGCGCTGCGAACGG
>CAWFJZ010000023.1:0-50473 GCA_963816315.1 uncultured beta proteobacterium | reverse complement strand
GTGAGGCGTACGGCATCTATGCCTGCAACGGCATTCTCTTCAATCACGAGAGTCCGTTGCGCGGCGAGACATTCGTGACGCGCAAAATTTCGCGGGCCTTCGCACGTATCGCACTCGGGCTGCAGGACTGCCTCTACCTCGGCAATCTTGGCGCACTGAGGGACTGGGGCCACGCCAGGGATTACGTCCGAGATGCAGTGGCTGATGCTTCAGCAGGAACAAGCGGAAGACTTCGTCATTGCGACGGAGGGAGTTCAAAGCGCCTCCGCGAGTTTGTCTTCCCGCTGCCCGTGAGCTCGGAGCTTGTGCTCGAAGTTCGTCGGCGAGAAGGCGAGAGGTATCGGCCGTGTTGCGCGCGTGGAAGGCAATCGTGCAAAGTGTCACCTCGTGATGTGGTGGTACGGGTGGACCCGCGCTACTTCCGTCCCGACCCGAAGCGCAGTCTTGCTGGGTGATGAGAGAAAGGCCAGGGAGAAGTTGGGCTGGACCCCAAGGACAGGCTTCGCCGAACTAGTCAAGGAAATGGTCGAAAGCGACTATGAAGCCGCCAGTCGTGATTCATTCGTGAAGGCGGCGGGCTTCCGTCGCATAACAGTTATCACGAGTAGGTAAGGCGACAACGGTGTCCAGCCACGCGCGGCGTGCAATGCCGGATGGCATGCGCAATCGGCCTCGCTGGCTTGCGCTACGCCAAAAGGCCGCAGGCCGTCGCTCTACGCTTGTTCTGGGTCGCGTAGTTGACGATGCGCTCGCTGACCGCGCGATCGATGGCCGCCAAAGCGTCAAACATCAAAGTCAAGTCTTCGCCAACACGGCGTGGCTGACATCGGAGCGGCTGGCTCGCGCGCTCTTCGCTGCGGGGGCGCCTGGATATGCAGGCATCTGGGACCCGCCGGATACGGCAGCTGGCTACTGTCTCGTACGTTTTGTGTCTTGCCCATCGCCACGCTCAGCGCCGACGCGATCGTCGGCGCAACATTGCCCAAGCTCAGGCAGCGTATCGGAAACGTTGGGTTCCGCGCTCGCACTGCGCTTGGCCGTCGGGCTGGCTCTGTGGGTGCTGTCAGTGGTTTCCATCGCCGATTGCCCGCGACAGCCCATTGACCGCCCTGGTCGCGATCGTCGGCGGCTTGTTGTTTTTCCAGGCCGCGGACATGGTCCACCTGTGGTTTAAAGCCAGACGCAGAGCCGGCGCACCGTGGTGGCAAGGCTTGCCGCACTGGTGTTGTGAGCGGACTGAAGGTGGCATTGATCTTGATAGAGGCTCCGCTCGCTACGTTTGCCGCTGTGGTGGCATTCGAGGCTGTGCTTGCCGCGGGGGCGTTAGTGCTCGCCTACCGTCGCTTCGGTACGGGCAGTCGATGGATAGCGACGACCGCCACCTGCCGCGCTCTGCTGGCCGAGGCGTGGCCCTTCATGCTCAGCGGTTGCGCGATCATGGTGTACGCGCGCATCGACCAGATCATGATCAAGGAGATGCTCGGCGTCACAGAGTTGGGCATCTACGCTGCGGCAGTGCCACTGTCCCAGATCTGGCAAATGCTGCCGATGACACTTTCGGTCAGCCTGGCTCCTTTTCTCGCCCGACAGAAATTGGCAGACGGCGTTCGCTATGAGCGCAGCTTGGTGCTGATCTTCCGTGGCTTCTTCTACTTCGGTGTCGTGGCCACCTTGCTCACCCTCGCTGTGTCCGGCTGGCTCGTTCCGACGCTGTTCGGTCAGGCATACGCGCCGGGTGCCCAGGTCCTGAACCTGCATGTCGCATCCAATATCTTCTGCTTCCTCGGCATTGCGCACGGTCTCTGGCTCGTCAATGAGCGACGATTCGCCGTCAGGCTGTGGGGCACAATCGCCGCCGGCGTCGCCACGGTCCGATCAATGTCGCGTTGTTGCCGCGGCTGGGCCTGATAGGTGCGTGCGTGGCTGCCATCGTGTCGCAAGCCATTGCCGCTTTCCTCGTTAACGCATTGCTCGATCGACGCGGCTTCAAGCTGCAGATCGAGGCTATCACCTTCTTCAAGATTTGACCGTGCTTGCCCGCCTCGGCTACCTCTACGCCTTGCTTCTGGGATGGCCTTGGCTCGCTCGCTTCCACAAGGCAACCCTCTATTTCAGCTTGCGCGCCCTGGGGGTGCACAACTACGAGTCAGCGGCGGTTTCAGGCGAGCGGCGAGTGATCGAACTTTCACTGCGCGGCATGCCGGCGCCTGTGGTCTTCGATGCTGGAGCGAACGAAGGACTCTGGACGAGCGAGGTACTGACACGATGCCCAGATGCCATCGTTCATGTCTTCGAGCCCCAGAAACATCTGGCCGAACGAATCTCGGCCCGACATCCTCGAACACACGTCAACAACAAGGCACTTGGGAGCGCGGCGGGCACACTGGAGCTTCGCGACTATGCGGGCCATCCCGGCTCCCAACACGCCAGTCTCCTGCCCGGCGTGATCGATGGCATCCACCGCGGCGTCGAAAGCCGGGTGCCGGTGGAAGTCGTGACGCTGGATGAGTACTGCCTCGAGCGCAGCGTCGATCGGATAAATCTCCTGAAAGTCAACGTCGAAGGCTTCGAACGTCAGGTGCTGGAAGGTGCGCGGCGCATGCTGGGCACCGGGCGCGTGCGCGCGATCCAGTTCGAGTTCAACGAAATGAACGTTGTGGGCCGAACCTTCATGGCCGACTTCTTCGCGTTGCTGGGGACCGACTACGAAATCTATCGCCTGCTGCCCCATGGGCTATTGAAACTTCGCGACGGCTCTCACTGGATCAACGAGCAGTTCGCGTTTCAAAACATCCTCGCAATCCGTACTTCCTGACCTCCTTCGACGATGGAAAACCCAGAACCACGGCCGGCCACGGACGCCAACGACCGATGAGCATGCGCAGCCCCGTCCTGTTGCTGGTCTTCAATCGTCCAGGCACAACGAAACAAGTCTTCGAGGCCATCCGTCGGGCCCGCCCGCCCCGCCTGTACATTGCGGCGGACGGGCCCCGCGCATCGCGCCCCGGCGAAGCCGAACAATGCGAGACCGTGCGCAAAATCGCAACGGCCGTAAACTGGCCGTGCGAAGTCGCGACGCTGTTTCGTAGCGAGAATCTTGGTTGCAAGCGAGCCGTCAGTTCGGCCGTGTCGTGGTTCTTCGAGCGCCAGCCGGAGGGCGTCGTTCTCGAGGACGACTGCCTGCCCGATCCAACCTTCTTCGCGCTGTGCGATGAACTGCTTGAGCGCTACCGTCACGACGAACGGGTGATGGGCATCACTGGGGACAACTTCGTCCCGTGGCAGGGGACTGGGGAGTTCAGTTACTACTTTTCCCGGTACGCACACATCTGGGGCTGGGCCAGCTGGCGACGCGCCTGGTCGCACTATCGAGTGGACCTGGACAGTCTCGATCGGGCTGCCATTCTTGCGATTCTTCGCAATGCAGCCGGCTTCAGGAGTCCTGTGGCCAGTTATTGGGCGGACCTGCTAGGCCGCGTCCGCGACGGTCAGATCGATACTTGGGACTATCAGTGGGCGTTTGCCATTTGGCGTCACGCTGGCCTGGTATGCACGCCGCGATCGAACCTTGTTTCCAACATTGGCTTCGGTGCAGATGCGACGCACACGAAAGATCCGGACGCCCGCCACGCAAAGCTGATGGTTGAGCCTTTGAGCTTCCCGCTTGTGCATCCGACGGAAGTGTCTCAGATGGTAGATGCGGACCGCTGGGTCGAAGACGAGGTGTTCGATATTCCCAAGCGCGCCTCGATACGCTCGTGGCTCGGTCGCCAGAAGCACGCCCTGCGCCGGACGATGGGCCAAGTTCCATAGTGCCTTCCCGCGTCTCAATCCTGGCTCTTATCCAATCTCTTCTCTCATGAATCAGCAAGCGCAGCTTCTTTTGGACGCACTCCGAACGTCCGCTTCGGGTGGCTTTGTGACAACGTCCGCGCTAACCGGCGACACAGGTCGGCGATCGCTGCGTGCACTCGAGCCATTGCAGGCACGCTTCCTGGCCGATCATGGCTCTGCCATTCCCACCGCCTATTCCAGCAAGTGGCCCGTCAACAAGCTGCACTGGTGGAGCCGGCCCGAGGAATATGCGTTCACGCTGTTCCACCTGCTGACGCGGCTCTGCCGTTCGACACCTTTGCTGCCGCGAATCCTGGAGTTCGGCCCCGGCTGCTCTTTCGTTCCGCACGCGCTCGCTCGCGAGGCCGGTCTGAAGACCTTGAGGATGGTGGATATCGATCCCGATGTCATCGACTTTTGGAGCGCGACAGGTCCCGCGATCGGACTGAACGTCAAGCCACACGGCGTGACGGAGACTGCCTTCGACGTGATCTACTCGATCAGCGTTGTCGAGCATGTCAGCAATCCCGAAGCAACGGTCAAGGACCTTGTCCGTCAGCTGGCGCCCGGTGGCACGCTCGTTCTCACGATGGATGTCGATCTGGACCGCGAAGGTCGCCATGGACTGACGACGACCCAACTTGCCTCCATACTGGCGATAGAAGACATCGCGTTCGAGCCTATCGCATGTGCCGCCGCATGTCCTCACCCGCTGGACATCGCGACTCCGCGGGCTGGTTGGCAGGTGGCCCACCTTGACTCATCGACCCCGCGCCAACCGATTGCGCCTGCGGCTGGGCCATGGTTCGCGCTCAAGCGGTCCATCAAGAAGGTGCGCAGCAGGCAACCCGATCCACGTGACATCTGTGCGATCAAGTTGATCGGACACAAAAAACAATGAGCGATCTGCAGGCGTGGCCCGGTGCCGCTGAAGCCGTCTTGCAGAAGGAACGTTCTCCAGGCTGCGAACCAGTCGCTTCGAGGGAAGAGCCGCCGAAGCTGAGCCGCGTTGTCTGGCATGTGACGCGGTTCCTATGGCCACCGATGGGCGGTCAGGAATACCTCATCATGCAGATGTGTCAGGCAGTGGCGGAATGCGGTTCTCGGTCAATCGTGCTGCAGCCGCTGACGCTCGGCTTGTTGAGACCGTCAACCTATCGTGGACGACCCTGGCCGCCACGCACGGTGCTCGTGCCGATCCCCACGGTCGCTCCGCTGGTATCCCTTCTGCAACGCCTAAGCTGCCAATTGCCCGAAAGGTTTCGCCTGACAACCCAGTGGGCAAGCGATTGCCAGCTGGCACGCCTTCAATTGGAGCTTGCGTGCGCTCCGTCCATTGTTGAGGTGGTGGTGCCGTAATGCGACCGTGGTTGTGCACTACCACGTTCATCAACCGTACTTCGGCGGCAGACGCACGGTCGTGTTCAGCCATGGCGTCGAGTGGCGGCGGCCTCCCGCGACGGCGCTGGACAGGCTTCGAGCAGGATCGCTCGGTGCGGTCGTACGCGATCCCGAGGTGGTGCTGATCCTTGCCAACGACCGGGACTACATCGACGAGGCCGTTCGCGCGTCCGACGCCTCGCTCGTGGCCCAAAAGGTTCGCTTGCTTGCGAATCCTGTGGATACGGCTCGATTCTGCCCCCACCAGGCTTCCCCTCATGACCAGTACTCGAATCGCAGGTTGGTGATGATCCGCAACGTGCGCCGCGACCGCGGCATCATCGAAGGCATCGAAGCTTTCCTGATGTTTCGATCAAGTGCCGGGCACGCTGACTGGCAACTGGACATCTACGGTGCCTTCTTGCCCGACGACGAGTACTACAGGCGATGCACGGCGGCTGCGTCAATTGCAGGTAGCGCCATACGATTTCATGGCAACGTTGCCAACGACCATGTCCCCATGATCTTGAGCCAATCTTCGATTGCTCTTGTCCCCTCGCAGGAACTCGAAGGCACCTCACTGGCCGCCCTTGAAGCTATGGCCTCGGGCGTGCCTTGTGTCTCCACGCCCGTCGGCGGGTTGAGAGACATTCCCACCCACAAGAGCGCATCGCGGCAGCCCGCAGACATTGCCCAGGCCCTGGTGCAGGTCAGCGCCAACTATGAGGCCGTCCGCAGTGAGCAGATCGTAGAAACGCAACGGCACCACTCCCTCACGGCATGGAAGTCGAGTTTTTGCGCTGCGATGACCGAAGCGGAGAGCGTGCATGTCTGAGCAAGCAGTTCTCCGGCTGGCGTTTGAGCCTGCGGCCGGCGTTCCCCGCGTCTTGGTCGTAGTGGGAACACGGCCCGAAGCCATCAAGATGGCGCCGCTAATCAAACTCCTGACTGGCGACGATCGATTTGACACCCGATTGCTGACGACGGGTCAACACAAGGAGATGCTGGACCAAGTCCTATCGCTGTTCGAGCTGCACGCAGACTTCGTACTCGAAGCGATGAAGTCGGGACACAGCCTGAGTACCCTTACCGCGGAAATGCTCATCGGTGTTTCGCCCCTACTGGCGGCCTATCGCCCGGACATCGTGATCGTTCATGGCGACACCGCCACAACGCTGTCGGCGTCGCTCGCCGCCTACTTCAACCGGATTCCGGTTGCACATGTCGAAGCTGGGTTGAGGACCCACAACCTTTATTCGCCTTGGCCCGAAGAAGGCAACCGCAAGCTGACTGCTGGCTTGACTTCCCTGCACTTCGCACCAACTCAGTCGGCAGCGGCAAACCTGCGGCGAGAGGGCGTCGACCCTCGGTCTATCGAGGTCACGGGCAACACGGTGATCGACGCAATGCTCGAGACCGTGCAGGTCGTCCGGTCGGACCCGGCCGCGAGCCGTCGATGCAAAGAGCGCTTCGCGTTCCTCGGCAGCGGGCCTGTCCTCCTAGTGACCGGGCATCGGCGCGAAAACTTCGGGTCTGGGCTACAGCGAATCTGCGAAGCGCTGATTCTCATCGCGCGTCGATTTCCGCGTTTACAAATCATCTACCCAGTACACCTGAATCCGCAAGTCACGGAGCCAGTCACCCGTTTCCTGTCTGCGGTTTCGAACATCCATCTGGTGGAGCCGCAAGGGTACGTGGAGTTCGTGTACCTGCTCGACCGATGCACGGTTGTGCTCACCGATTCAGGCGGCATCCAGGAAGAAGCACCCTCCTTGGGCAAACCGGTGCTGGTTATGCGGGACGAGACGGAAAGGCCAGAGGCGGTCGAAGCAGGCACCGTTCAATTGGTCGGGACAGATGTGCATCGCATCTGCTCTTCCGTCGAGCGGCTTCTCACCAGCGAGGACGCGTACCGCGCCATGTCGATGGCTCACAACCCCTACGGCGATGGCAAGGCGGCGGGGCGAATCGTTGAGCGCCTGCACCAATTCCTGACCGGTACTCGGCCAAATCGCTAGCTGGCCCCACGTCCTCGATGGCGCAACCATCTCCCGCGAACGACGCGTGACAGCTGCAGTAGAACAAGCCGCCCACGCACCGACATTGCGACGCATGATCGTCGGATACAGGCGCCAAAAGACAGGATCGCGGACCATCTGTACGGAGTAGCCGGCGCCTGAGTACCAGACCAGCGGCAGCGGCAGGTAGCGCACGCTGCGCGCGAACTCTTCGTCCCACAGCAGCCGAATATTCAAAAGGTGGTCCGCCTGCAGACGCATCTTGCGCACGTACGGACCGTGCCTTTCCATCACCTCCCTCGAGTACACGACGCCTTGATGGCACACATTGCGTGCAAGCACACGCCAGCGAGACGGAACACCACTGTAGATACCCCGCGTACCCCAATAGACGTTGAAGAAAAGCGCCGAGGGGGAACTCTTGGTCAGCACCTCCAGCGCCTGAGCGAACTGGGGAAAGACAATGTCGTCCTTGCCGATGAAGTACAGGTAGCGGCCCAGACTCTGGTCAACGCCGTCATTCATCGCACCGTAGATGCTGCCCCGCGTTTCCGCCACCACCATCACCGAAGGCAGCAGAGTGCGCACCGCTTCTACCCGTCGCTGCGGACATACGACCAGGATCTCCCAGTCATCGCGCGAAGCACAAGCGAGACGGATCGAGTCCACGCAGCGACGCAGCTCGATGTCTGCATCGAGCGAAGGAATGATGATGCTAAGAAGCGGCCGCAATCTTCGTGCGGCCAGTGCATGCGCCGCCTCCAACATGCCATTGCGAAGTGATCCAGACCAGCGCGACGACGCAGAGGAACATTGGCATCACGACCTGAAACGCGAGGAAATCCTGCGAAATCAACTGCATTACCAAGATCCCGGTCGACAGCACCACATAACGCGCCGAGTTGGAGCGCACCGCCAGGGCCAACCCACGAACGAGAAAGAACACGATGAGGGCGCCAGCCGCGGCCCCTATGAAGGGGATCAGCGCATAGCCGGGGCTGGTGTAGTAAATCACCAAGCCTGACAACGACGTGTTGGCACCGCCCAGCGCTGACCCAAAGTACTGCTCGTACAGCGACACACCAAGCGGCGGATTCTTCGGCGCGTGCCCGAACAGCGACGCCAGAGACCGAAAGCTTTCGTGCAGCAGTCCAGAGCCTGCAGTCACTGATGGCCTGAGATCGAACGCCAAAGCCCGAGCGTCGTTGTTGAGGAAGAACCGGCTCAGCGCCAAGTCGGCGAACTCTTCGACACCCACGCCGAGAAACTCGGCAACTTGGTAAGCGGACAAAGCCAATGCGAAGACGACGCCCGTCAAAGCGCCAGCCACGGTCAGTGCGGAGATCTTTGCACGTCGAAAGTCGATCAACGCCACTACGGAGGCCAGCCACAGAAACACGAACCCCTTTGATCCCGCGACGACAGACAAAGCAAGGTTGCAAAGTACCGCCGCCAACCCAAGCCAACCCAAGCTGCCGGTTCGCGACACTTGGCTTGCGATCAGTCCCGCTTCGATCCCGGCCAACCCGAGAGCAGCGTAAGTCACGTATTTGTTGGCTGCTGCGCCGTCGAGATAATCAATCCGTGAGCCGTCGGAAAACAGGCCAAAACCTTCGCTGCCCACCAACGGTGCTGACAGACCGATGTGCAACACCAGACAAAGAATCAACATCCGCCGCGCGTCCGCCTCCCGCATCGTATGCACGACCGTGAACAGCTCGATCAGCAAGCGGCAAAACAAAAACAGAACCAGCAGTTCAAACAACAGCCCGCCGCCCACGTCGAACAGACTGACTTTGATCGGAGCCAGAGGCGCCAACACGAAGTAGGCGGCCGCAAAGATCGGTCCGAACGAAAACAGTGGCGCACGCCACAGGACGTCCCACCGCGCGTTCACTGCGGCAACGAGGACCAGCAAAACGGCACCCGCAAGTGCCGTCAAGATTTTTGTCTCGAGGATGTGTTCGTACACGACGCTCGAATTATCACATCCGCTCAAGCGTATCGGTCAGCCATCCTGTCGTGTTCGCCAGCACGGTACGCGGCAAACTCCGGTGTACACCCTGCGGCTGCAACAATCGCTCAAGCGACTGATACAACCACCAACCCAACCTACCGAGACCAAGCTAACCCAGCGACATGAATCCTTTCGCGATCTACTTTCCTCAGTTCTACCCGACGCCGACGAACGATCGGGCCTGGGGCCACGGGTTCACCGACTGGTCGTTGGTGGCCAACGCGAATCGTCGTGATGCTTGGTCGAGACGAGCGCCGAGCCGGGGCTTCTACGACGGCGCTGACCCCGCGGTGCACGCAGCGCAGATGGCGGAGATGGTTGCCGGTGGCTTGGGCGGCTTGGCCGTCTATCACTACTGGTTCTACAGCCATCAGGAACTCGAAGCGTTGGAGCGCACGCTTCTCGGCGGGGGGGCTCGCGCCGATCTTCCGTGGTTCTTGGTGTGGGCCAGCGAAGGCTGGTCTCGACGATGGGTCGGCGACGCCTCGCCAATCGTTGCGCTGCCCCGCGCTCCCAGCAGCGAGCAGATAGATGCCCACTGCCTCTACTTGATACGCTGCTTCGAACAACCGACCTACTTCCGATTCAAGGGAAAGCCCGTCTTCGTCTGGTACCACCTTTCATACTTCGAGCGGCCGGCGGAACTGGTTGAACGCTATCGAGCCGCCCTGCATCGACACGGCGTCGAGGTGACGTTCGGTCACTTCGTCAAGAACCCGTTCGACGCGGCGCTGGCCTCGGTCGTCGACGTGAGCTACCTGTTCGAACCACGCCTGTACTTCGGCTTCCAGCGCTCCGGGCGTGGCGTGCGCACCAAGAAGGCGTTCGAGGTAGTCACGCGCCTCGTCGGCGAAAGCGGGGCGCAACGTCTGCTGTTGCTGGCGGACCGCCTGCAGCAGAAGGGGCAGGTGTTCCGTGCCGAGGACTATCTGGCCTACCGAACATCGGCGGATCGACGAAGCTGGATCGACGAGTTGCCCGGGAACGTGCAGGAGGTGGTCTCGCCCGGGTGGAACAACGCCCCGCGCTACGAAAGTCGGTTCACCGCCTTGGAGACCCTTGCGCCGGACGCCGTCGCGGAGCAGCTACGGTCCGCTTCTGCAGCACTGCCCGGCTTGCCACCGCTCGTGAACGCGTGGAACGAATGGTCCGAGGGTGCAGCGATAGAGCCCTGTGCGTATCTCGGATCGCGCTACTTGGCTGCGCTGAGTGCGGCTTTTCCGCCGGCGAGACCGGCCTTGGGACCGCGATCGGCATGATGCAGGACCGAGGCACTCCTGCCACTGCGGGTTCAAACGAGTCCGGCCGCGCAGGGATACCTCGCATTGCCGTCTTGTTGGCGACGCACAACTGCGAACTCTGGCTCGCAGAGCAGCTATCGAGCATCTATCAGCAGCGGGACGTCCAGGTATCGATGATCGCCAGCGACGATGCGTCAACCGACGCGACAGCCTCGATCCTCCGACGCTTCGCCCAAGAGCATGACTTGAACGCTCTGCCGCCGAAGCCCGCGCGGTTTGGCAACGCGAATTGCAATTTTCTGCGCCTGATCGGCGATGCCAGAGTGGGCAGTGCGGCCTATATAGCGCTGTCTGACCATGACGACATATGGTTCGACACCAAGCTCTCGACCGCGGTGAACAAGATCGAACAGCTGGGTCTCGACGCTTACTCCAGCGACGTGATCGCCATTTGGCCCGATGGCAAGCGGAAGACGATCGTAAAGTCGCAGCCGCAACGCAGATTCGATCACCTGTTCGAGTCGGCGGGGCCTGGCTGCACCTTCGTCCTGCGGCGCAGTCGCTTCGACGAGCTGCAAGCCTGGGTTCGCGCCGAAGCCGCGTCACTCGACAAGCTGAAGGTTCATGACTGGACGATCTACGCCTACGCGCGCACGCGCGGTTGGCGCTGGCTTATCGACGATCGACCCGGATTGCTGTACCGCCAGCATGCGCGCAACGAAATGGGCGCCAATATCGGTGTCAACGGCGCATTGAGGCGCCTGCGAGAAGTTCTCGAGGGCCGCTACCGGCAGGACGCCCTCAGGATCGCGAGGGCCGTCGGCGAGCACGGGGCCGTGATCCAACGTTTGGAAAGGCTGAGCTTGCGAGATCGCTTGTTGCTCGCACTGACCGCGCGTGAGTGTCGTCGGCGGCGACGCGATGCGCTCGCCCTGGGGTTGATGTTCCTCACCATGCCCCGAGCAAAGCAGGCTGATTGCTAGGGTTTGCGCCGCTAGATCATCGTTGCCGGCAAGGACGCCCTGCAGTAATAGCTACCGTCTTCCTTGACGATGCCATACGTCGGCAAATTGGCAAAGTCTCGGGGAAAGACGCGATGGTCCCTCACGTTCACGCCCAACGGTGCAAAGTGAAAGACGTTTGAGTGGCGAGTCAAACCCGCCCGCGCTGCCTGAGAACCGCCATGCATGAGACCTGGATGCCATATCACCGCATCCCCCTTGTTGATCAGCACCTTCTGCGGAGCGCACTCCCGCTCGACTTCACCCCTCATCAGCGCAAACATGCCGTGCACATCTTGGCCGGCCCGCTCGAAAGCATCACGCAGCGCGCGCTCAGAATCGAACAGGCGATGAGACCCTGGGTAGTAGATCAGTGGGCCAGCGGCTTCAGCCACGTCCTCCAACGCCACCCAGACACCGACAAACAGATTGAACGGGCGCGTCCAGAAAAAAGGTGTGTTGACGTGCGGGCTCTGCTGAGATCCATGTTTGAAGTAGAGCGACGTGTAGATCGTGGACGGCGCACCGAAAAACTGGCTGGCGGCGTCGTGGAACACGCGACTCAAGCCGATTCTGCGCATAGCCCTAGAACGCAGATGCAAGTTGGCAACACGGTAGTTACGTCGTTCATCGTCCTCAACGGCACATCCGACACGCCGGCGAAACTCCTCAAATCTCGCATAGTCGGCGATTGCTTCGTCACACAACTCGGGCGTCACGGCTTCTGGAATCCGGATCAACCCACTCTCCGGAAAAGCCTCATCGTGAGGTCCGCTGACCGACGATCGCAGACCGAGATTCGGGCGAACAAGGAGCCTAAGGTATCGACCGATGTCGAACCCATAGGGTGACAGTCTTGGTGACATGTAGAGCAAGCGTCGCAGAACGAACAGCAATTGTAGGCAGCGAGCAGCTTGAAGCAACTCGGGCGCTTACGAAGTTGCCCTCGCGATGTCCAAACTCTAAGTCAGGCGCGATCAGCAGTACCGACTATCGGGCTCTGCTCGATCAGCGTCCTGAAATACTCGATAGCCAACGCCAAACCCGGCGCCAGATCGATTCTTGCTGTCCAATGGAGCCGCTGGCGCGCAACGCAAATGCCGGGCTGGCGCTGGTTCTGACAGTGCACTCGGTGCGCCACTGTTGCGTCTCTGATCGACCGCAATTGCCACCAAGGATCCCTCCCACGAGGCACCGGCGATCGAGTGACCTTGCCTTCGGTGACCGAGCTGATGCCAAAAGTACGTGCAGCAGCCCGCTGTCGCGCAAGTAGACCTTGGGCGACTTGACGAGCCGCTTGCCGACATTGGCCAGGCAAGCTGCTGCAGGTCAGGCTACACAAACGTCAGCAAACGGTCTTGCCTCCATGTAAACGAAGCCGCCTCATCGCGCGCCAGATAGCTCAAGGGGAAACCGCCACGCAGCCACAGCAGTTGAAGTTGCGCGCGGTCGGGCTGAGTTCGGCGTCCAGCAAGTGTCGCCCGACGCCGAGCGAAGCAACAGAAAGCGGCCCGGACGCCGCTGTGAGTCGATCTCCAAGCGCAACGCAGTGAACAGACCGGGCACGAACTGCACTTCATCGAGCACGTCCACGCGCTCGGCGGCGAAAAACAACTCCGGGTGCGTCAGCACGGCACGATCGCCTTCTCGCTCCAGATCGAGCTGCACCGCGTCCGGCTGGACTGCGGCAATGGTGGCGGCCAACGTGGTTTGCCCTTTAGCGCGCAACACGACGCGCGATACAAGCAGAGGTGCGCGCGAATTTGAGCTTTGATCAAACGATCGATCATTGCTGCAATCTGAGCGTGTAGCGCTCAAGTTGCAGTAATACTGCTGGCTGCTACTTCTGCTCGAACGCTCAACTGCAGGCGCGAAGCTGCGCACGAAAGCAGTCACCTTGCTTGCGGCCGCCACCCCTGCTCGATCAACACTCTGAAGTAGTCAATGGTCTGCGTCAGCCCCGCCACTAGCTGCACCTTCGGCTCCCACCCCAGCCGCTCGCGCGCCATCGTGATGTCGGGTTGCCGCTGCTTGGGGTCGTCGCTCGGCAATGGTTGATGGATCAGCCGGCTCTTGGACTGCGTCAGCTCGATCACAGCCTGCGCCAACTCAAGCATCGTGAACTCCTTCGGGTTGCCGATGTTGACCGGGCCGACCAGTCCTTCACTGTTGTTCATCATCCTCACCATGCCGTCGATCAAGTCGTCCACGTAGCAGAAGCTGCGCGTCTGTTGACCGTTGCCGTAAATCGTAATGTCGTCGTCGCGCAATGCCTGAACGATGAAATTGCTGACGACGCGGCCGTCATTGGGATGCATGCGCGGTCCGTAGGTGTTGAAGATGCGGACGACGCGGATCTCCATCGCGTGCTGGCGGAGGTAGTCGAAGAACAGTGTCTCGGCGCAGCGTTTGCCTTCGTCGTAGCAGCTGCGCGGGCCGATCGGGTTGACGTTGCCCCAGTAGCTCTCGATTTGCGGATGCACCGACGGGTCGCCGTAAACCTCGCTCGTGGAGGCTTGCAGGATGCGCGCCTTGATGCGTTTGGCCAGTCCCAGCATGTTGATCGCGCCAATCACGCTCGTCTTGGTGGTTTGCACCGGGTCGAACTGGTAGTGAATCGGCGACGCCGGGCAGGCCAGGTTGTAGATCTCGTCGACTTCGACATACAGCGGAAAGGTAACGTCGTGACGTTGCAACTCGAAGTGCGGATTGCCGAGCAAGTGGGCGATGTTCGAGCGCGAGCCGGTGAAGTAGTTGTCAACGCAAAGCACATCGTGCCCGTCCGCGATCAGGCGATCGCACAGGTGCGAGCCCAGGAAACCGGCACCGCCGGTCACCAGAACGCGCTTGCGGATCGAATAGTTCTTCATGGCGGCGCATTGTGGCAGGCCAGGCGCGATCAAGTGAAGGACGAATCGCCCACAAGCGCCGCCCTAGAATTCTTGCTCTTCGGCGGCACGATCCGTCTGTGAAAGTGAGTATGGACAACAACGACGAGAACCAGTTGATCACCGAGCGCCGCGAGAAGCTCACCGCGTTGCGCGCACTCGCCAAGTCCAAAGGCGCCGCAGCCTTCCCCAACGACTTCAAACCCAAGCACCACGCCGCCGATCTGCACCAGCGGCACGGTGAGACCGAGAACGCGGCGCTCGAACCGCAGGCCATCAAGGTCGCTGTCGCCGGCCGCATGATGTTGAAGCGCGTCATGGGCAAGGCCTGCTTTGCCACGCTGCAAGATGCCTCGGGCCGCATCCAGCTCTACATCACGCAAGACGCCGTCGGCGCCGAGACGCTGGCCGACTTCAAGGGCTGGGACTTGGGCGACATCCTCGGTTGCGAGGGCACGTTGTTTCGCACCAAGACCGGCGAGCTGTCGGTCAAGGCGACGTCGATTCGCCTGTTGACGAAGAGCCTTCGTCCGCTGCCCGACAAGTTCCACGGCATGACCGACCAGGAGCAAAAGTACCGCCAGCGCTATGTCGATCTGATGACCGACGACAGCGCGCGCTCGCGCTTCGTCGCGCGCAGCAAGGCCGTGTCGTCGATCCGCAATTTCATGGTCGAGCACGGCTTTCTCGAAGTCGAGACGCCGATGCTGCACCCGATACCCGGCGGCGCGAACGCCAAGCCGTTCGTCACTCACCACAATGCGCTGGATCAACAAATGTTCCTGCGCATTGCGCCAGAGTTGTACTTGAAGCGCCTGTTGGTCGGCGGCTTCGAGCGTGTCTTCGAGATCAACCGCAACTTCCGCAATGAAGGCATCTCGGTGCGTCACAACCCCGAGTTCACGATGATGGAGTTCTACGCGGCCTACTGGACGCATCACGATCTGATGGACTTCACCGAGCAGGTGTTGCGCCATGCCGCGCGTGCCGCGAGCGGTTCGGCGCGGGTGACGTACCAAGGCCGCGAGGTCGATCTCGAAAGTCACTTCACCCGCCTGTCGGTGCGCGAGTCGCTGGTCGCACACGCCGGCGTCAGCGAAGCCGAGGCCGACGACGCGCATGCGCTGCACGCCAAGTTGAAGTCGCACGGACAGGAACCGCCGAAGCACTGGGGCCTGGCGCAATTGCAGTTCGGCCTCTTCGAAGCCGCGGTCGAAGACAAGCTCTGGCAGCCGACCTTCATCACCGACTACCCGGTCGAGGTGAGCCCGTTGGCGCGCGCGTCGGACACCAACCCGGCGATCACCGAGCGCTTCGAACTCTTTGCCACCGGCCGCGAAATCGCCAACGGCTTTTCGGAGTTGAACGACGCCGAAGACCAGGCGTCGCGGTTCTTGTCGCAGGCGCAGAACAAGGAAGCCGGCGACGAAGAGGCGATGTACTACGACGCCGATTTCATCCGCGCGCTCGAATACGGCATGCCGCCCGCCGGCGGCTGCGGCATCGGCATCGATCGGCTGATCATGCTCATCACCGACAGCCCGAGCATCCGCGACGTGGTGCTGTTCCCGGCGCTGCGCAAGGAAAGTTGACGGTGGGCGCGCGCCTCGAATCGCTGCAAGCCATCGAGGCCGCGCTGTGGCACGAGTTGCAAGCCGCGCCGCGCGACAAGCAGCACCCGTGGCGCACGCCGGTGCTGGCCACCACCGACGGCCAGATCGGCGATGCGCGCACGGTGATCCTGCGCGACGCGGATCACACGCAGGCGACGCTGCTCGTGTACACCGATGCGCGCGCCGGCAAGGTGGCGCAGATCGCGGACGCATCCGCTCGGCACGCTCGTCATGTGGTCGCCCGCGCTCGGCTGGCAGTTGCGCCTGCGCGTTCGTCTGCACACCGTCACCGACGGCCTGGAGTTGTCGTCACGCTGGGCTCGTCTCAAATTGAGCCCCGCAGCCAACGACTACCTGTCGCCGCAAGCGCCCGGCACGCCGTTGGAACACGCCCTCGATAGCCGTGGCGACCGTTCGCACTTCGCATTGCTCGAAGCGCAGGTGCTGTCGATCGACTGGCTCGAGCTGCACGCGCAAGGCCACCGCCGCGCACGTTTCGGCAACGACGCCACATCGCGCTGGCTGCAACCTTAGGTTGTTAAACAAGTCGCGTGCCAAATCCGCGACGGCGCGGCGAGGCCGCACACGGCCATGCCGGCTAGCGGGAAGATGGCGTTGCTGTCACACGCAACCACCACCAACGAGATGAACGACTGGATCCATCACCCCATCTACACGCGCCTGATGGCGCCGTGCGAGCCCTTCGCCCGTCATGCGCTGCTGCACAGCATCGAGCTCGAACTCGCCCGGCTCGAGTGCTGCCCGAAGCTGGCCTCGCGCGTGCAGCACTTCGTCGAGCGCGGCGTGCCCTACTTCGCACCGGCCGATGCGCATTACCGCGAATGGGCTGCAAAAGCCGCGTCGCTGTGGGACGAGCTGCATGCGCGCAGCGGCTCGGAGCAGGAAGTCTCGTTGGTCTGAAGCACCGCCACAGGGAAAACAAAAGGGGCGCCACCGGCGCCCCTTTTTCTTTGCAGCCGGGCCTTCAGGATTTTGGCTTCTTGCCTTCGTCCAGGCGCTTGGCCAGCTCGGCGGCGGGCAAGGCGCCGGGCACGCGGTCGCCGTTCTCGAAGACGATGGCCGGCGTGCCGTTGATGCGGTACTTCTTGCCGTAGTCGAGGGTGCGCTGGATCGCCGCATCGTCGCACTTGCCCATGGCGCGCGGCGGCGTCACGCCGTCGATCATCCAGTCGCGCCAGGTTTTCATCGCGTCCTTCGAGCACCAGATGGCGCGCGACTTGTCGTTCGAGTCGGGGCCCAGCACCGGATAGACGAAGTTGTAGATCGTCACGTCCTTCAGCGCCACCAGGTCGCGCTCGAGGCGCTTGCAGTAGCCGCAGTTCGGATCGGCAAACACCGCGAGCCTGCGCGAGCCGTTGCCCTGTTTGATGACCATCGCATCCTTGAGCGGCAGCTCGTCGAACTTGATCGCCGTCAACTTGGCGATGCGCTGGCGCGTCAGGTTGGCCTTGTTCTTGGTGTCGATCAACTCGCCTTCGAAAATGTGGTCGCCTTCGGCGTCGGTGTAGATCAGCTCGTTGCCGATGCGCACTTCCCACAGCCCGGGCACGGCGGTCTTGGTGACCTCGTCGATCTTCGGAAACTCGGGCAGGCGCTGCGCCAGGTTCTTGCGAATCTCGGCTTCGTCGGCGAGCGCAGGCAGCGCCAGTGCGAAGAGCAGCGGCAGCAAAAGGGTTCGGATCGTGAGCATGGGAATGTCCTGGAGTGAGCGCCGCTATTGTCCCAGGGCGCGCGACGCAAGCCAACGCTTCAATGGCGCGGCCGCCTCGACCAGACCCAGCCCGCGGTTGCGAAGTTCCCGCGCCCAAGGCGCCGGGTGTGCAAAAAGTCGCAGCAGGCCGTCCGTCATCGCGGCCATGGCTTGCACCGGCAAGGCCCGTTGGCGCGCATAACGTTCGAGCAACTTGGGGTCGGCCAGATCGCGCCATGGCTCACGCTCGGCGAGCACCTGCACCAGCGCCGCCACGTCGCCGAGGCCGAGGTTCAGGCCCTGCCCCGCGAGCGGATGAACCACATGCGCGGCGTCGCCCACCAGCACCCAGCCCGCGCCGTGCACGCGTTCGGCACGCGCCAGCATGAGCGGCCACGATGCGCGTTGGCTGGCCAATGTCAGCGCGCCTGCGTCGCCTTGCGTGGCCTGCATCAGTTCGGCTTCGAATTCGGCGTCAGTCGAGGCGAGCAAGGTCTGCGCGCGCGGCGTCGGCAGCGACCACACCAGCGCCAGGCCATGCCCGGCTTGCGGCCGGTCGGTCGGCAGCAGCGCCAGCACATCGGGCGCATGAAACCATTGCCGCGCCAGCCCGCCGTGCGGCGCGTCGGTTTGCAGACGCGCGGCGATCGCCGTCTGGCCGTAGTCGTGCGTCTCGAAAGTCACACCCAGTCGCTCGCGTGTGGACGACGCGCGGCCCTCGGCCAGCACCAACAGCCGCGCCGGAACGTCGCTGGTGGTGGCGCTGACGTGCGGCGCGTAGCGCAGCGCCGCGGCCAATTCGGCTTCGAGCGCGGCCGCATCGACGATCCACGCCAGTTCGCGCACCTGCTGCTGCCACGCCGAGAAGCGCAGCACCGAAGCCGCGGCATCGCCTTGCACGCGCATGTCGAAGACGGCCGTGCGCGCATCGGCCGGCAATTCGTGCCAGACCTTGAGCGAATCGAGCAACGACACCGACGCGGCGTTGAGCGCGTAGGCCCTCACGTCCTCACGTGCGGGCGCGGGCGGCGGCGCTTGAAGCGCCACGGCAAGACCTTGCCGCGACAAGGCCAAGGCCAGCGCGCGGCCGACGATGCCGGCGCCGCGCACGCAAACGTCAAAAATCTTGTCCGGGCTTTGCATTGATTTGCATTTTAGGGAGCACCGTGTTGCAACCTGTACGGTCTTTCACGTTCCAATGCAGGCATGAATCTCTGGATCAAGCGGGCTCTGCTCGCGCTGGGAGCGCTGCTCCTGCTGGCGGTGTTGGCGGCGATGTACTTCGTCGCCACGTTCGACGCCACGCACTACAAGTCGATCGCCATCGACTGGATGAAGACCGAGCGCCAGCGCACGCTGGCCATCGACGGGCCGGTGAATCTGTCGGTGTGGCCGCGCCTGGCCGTCAAGGTATCGAAGCTGCGCCTGTCCGAGCGCGGTCGCGCCGACGAGTTCGCGTCGATCGACGAAGCGGCGCTGTCGCTGCAGTGGCTGCCGCTGCTGCGCAACCAGCTCGTCGTCGATAGCGTCAGCGCCCGCGGCGTGCGCGCCTTGATCACGCGCGACGCGCAAGGCCTGCGCAACATCGACGACCTGATCGGCGCGAAGAGCGACGCCACCGGGCCGAGCAAATCCAGCGGCCCGGCGATGCGCTTCGAAGTCGGCTCGGTGCGCATCGACGATTCGAGCCTGGCGCTGCGCGACGAACAGGCGCAGATCACCGGCATGGTGATGATGGACAGCTTCTCCAGCGGGCGCCTCGTCAGCGGGCAGGAAACGCCGCTGCAGTTCCGCACCACGGTGACGCTGGAGCGGCCGCAGGTGCTGCGCCTGACCTTCGACGGCAAGACGGCGCTGACCTTCGACGCCGCCAACGGCAGCGCGACGTTGCGCGACGCCACGGTCAAAGTGGGCGGCGACAGCGAAGCCGTGAAATCGCTGCACGCCACGCTGGCCGGCAACCTGGCCTGGGACGGCAGCACGCTGACGGCCGGGCCGATCGACGTCAACGTCACCGATGCCAAAACCGCCGCCCTGACGCTGGGCCCCTCGACGCTGATCGCGCAGCGCCTGGTGTACAGCCCGAGCACGCAAAAGCTCGAGCTCGATGCGTTGAAGCTCGCCTTGTCCGGCAAGCAGGGCACGGGCGGCTTCGGCGCTTCGATCGATTGGCCGCAACTGGCCGTGGCCGGCGAGCAGTTGAAGGGCAGCGGCTTTTCCGGCCGCTTCAACATGGAAGGCAAGACCACGCTGTCCGGCAGCTTCGAGTCGGGCGCGCCGAGCGGCAACTTCGAGGCGCTGCGCATGCCGGCCTTTGCGCTCAAGTTGAATGGCAGCAGCGGGCCGCGCAAGATCGACGGCCAGTTGAAATCAAACCTGCTGCTGCGTCCGGCCAAGAGCGCGGCGACGATGGAAAAACTGGAGCTGCGCGCCAACATCATCGAGCCGGGTTTGCAGCCGCTGGCGCTCGTGCTCGGCGGCAATGCCGGCACCGACGCGCGCGGCGCGCAGTGGGCATTGCAAGGCGCGCTCAACAACAACAAGTTCGAATCCAACGGCAGCGCGTCGTTCAATGCCGCGGTGCCCGCGGTGCAGGCCACGGCGCGCTTCGACCGGCTCGACCTGAACCAGGTGCTGGCGCCGAGTGCGGCCGCAGCAGCCTCGGCGGCGGCGCCCGCGGCGCCAGGCGACACGCCGGTGGCGCTCGACGGCCTCGCGGCGCTCAACGGCCGCTTCAACGTCAGCGCCGGCCAGCTCAGCTTGCGCCAGTACGACGTGGCCGACGCGAAGTTCGATGCCACGCTCGACAACGGCACGCTGCGCGTGACGCGCCTGTCGGGCAACGCCTGGGGCGGCAACATCGATGCCAGCGGCGTTGCGGATTCCAAGAGCAAGCGCATCAACGTCAAGCTCGTCGCCAACGGCGTCAACGCCAATGCGCTGTTGAAGGATGTGGCCGGCAAGGACCTGCTCGAAGGCACGGGCCGCGTCAGCGCCGACCTCTCGACCAGCGGCGCCAGCCTCGGCGCTTTGCGCGCCAACCTCGCCGGCGCCGCGGCGCTGCAACTGCGCGACGGCGCGGTCAAGGGCGTGAACCTGGCGCGCACGCTGCGCCAGGCCAAGGCGGCGCTGTCGATGAAGCAGGATGCCGTCACCAAAGCCAGCAGCGCCGAGAAGACCGACTTCTCCGAGCTGACGGCCAGTGCGCGCATCGAAGGCGGCGTGGCGCGCAGCGACGACCTCGACCTGAAGAGCCCGTTCATGCGCATCGGCGGCAGCGGCAAGTTCGACATCGGCGCCGGCCGCATCGACTACACCGCGCGCGCCACCGTGGCCAACACCGCCACCGGACAAGACGGCGCCGAGTTGGCAGCGCTGCGCGGCGTCACGGTGCCGGTGCAACTGAGTGGGCCGTTCGACGCCATCGACTGGCGGGTGCAGTGGTCCGGCGTGGCCGCTGCCGCCGTGGAGAACAAGTTGAAGGAAAAGATTGCCGAGAAGTTGTTCGGCAAGCCGGCCGAAGGTGCGGCCTCGGAGCCGGCGAAGAAGCCCGAGGAACAGTTGAAGGACAAGCTGCGCGGCCTGCTTGGCAAATAATGCCGGCATGAGTGACGACACCCTGCGCATCGGCCAGCTCTTCATCCACCCGATCAAGTCCTGCGGCGGCATCGCCGTCGATGAAGCGCCGCTGATCGAGACCGGCTTCGAGTACGACCGCGAGTGGATGGTGGTCGATCGCGACAGTGTTTTCGTGACGCAGCGCCAGTGGCCACGCATGGCGCTGATCCGGCCGACATTGCGTGCCAGCGATCTCGTGCTGCGTGCGCCAGGCATGCTGGCGCTGCATTTGCGGTTGGATGCCGTCGAGGGCGACTGCACCGTGCGCGTCTGGAACGACAGCGTCGAGGCCTTCGACATGGGCGACCTCGCGGCGCAATGGTTCAGCGACTTTCTCGGCCAGCCGCTGCGCCTGGCGCGTTTCGACCCCGACGTGCGCCGCCTCGCCAGCGCGCAATGGACGAAGGCGATCGAGTCGCGCACCGCATTTGCCGACGGCTTTCCTCTGCTCGTCACCTCGACGGCGTCGTTGAACGAGCTCAACCGCCGCCTCGTGGACGCAGGCCATGAGGCCGTGCCGATGCAGCGCTTTCGGCCGAACATCGTCATCGACGGCCTCGATGACGCGCATGGCGAAGACTTCATCGACACGTTGACGATCGAGTCGGCCGACGGCCCGGTCGTGATCAAGCTGGTCAAGCCCTGCGGGCGCTGCACGATCCCGGATGTGGATCCCGCCACCGCCGAGCAAGGCCACAGCGTCGCCGACACGATGCGCGGCTACCGTGGCAACGAAC
This sequence comes from uncultured beta proteobacterium, assembly GCA_963816315.1. Taxonomy (GTDB): domain Bacteria; phylum Pseudomonadota; class Gammaproteobacteria; order Burkholderiales; family Burkholderiaceae_C; genus CADEEN01. Next base: position 28,415 of record CAWFJZ010000023.1, on the reverse strand, counting down.
GCATCGGCGGCGCCTTGGCTTTCGGCCAGAACGCCGTCATCGTCTCCGGCGTCGGCCACCGTTTGCGCGTCGGCGCGGCCGTGCAGGCCGAACTGGCTTTTTGAAGTGATGAGTCAACGCCGGCTGCCGACCTGGCAGCTCTTCGTCATTGCCGTCGTCATCTGGAGCACGACCTGGCACGCCATCCTCTACCAACTCGCGCAGACCTCGCCCGAGTTCGGCGTGGCGCTGCGCTTCGCACTCGCCGGCGTGCTCGCCCTGGCCTTTGCTGGGCTGCGTGGCGACCGCCTGCGTTGCACGCCGCGCGAGCACGCGCTGCTGGCGCTGCAAGGCGTGTTCATGTACTCGTTGTCGTACCTGTGTGTCTATCACGCCGAGACGCATGTGCCGTCGGGCTTGGTTGCCGTCGGCTACTCGGCCGCGCCATTGCTCAACGGCATCGGCGCCTGGCTGTTGTGGCGCACGCCGATCAACGCGCGCTTTCTCGCCGGCGGCGCGCTCTGCGTGGCCGGCGTGGCGCTGATCTTCTGGCCCGAAATCGCGCGCGCTGCGTCTGCGGACAGCACCGCGCTCGGCGCGGCATTCACCGTCGGCGCGGTGCTGTTGTCCAGCGTCGGCAACCTGGCCGCCACGCGCAATGCCAGTCACCAGTTGCCGTTCTGGCCGGCGCTGGGCTGGGGCATGATCTATGGCGCGGCGCTGTCGTGCATCGTCGTCGTGGCCAGCGGTCAGCCGCTCGTGTTGCCGACCGCGTTGTCGTGGTGGCTGTCGCTGGCTTACCTGTCGATTGCCGGTTCTGTCATCGCCTTCGCCTGCTTCCTCGCGCTGCAACAGCGCGTCGGCCCCGGTCCGGCCTCGACCATCGGCGTGATGACGCCTGTTCTCGCGCTCGTCGTCTCGGCGTTGTTCGAAGGTTATCGGCCGGTGGTGTTGACGTGGCTCGGCGCGATGCTCGCGATGGCCGGCAACGTGTTAATCCTCGCACCCAGGGTCAAGTCGGCCGACGTTCGGGCAGCGGGATGAATTCGCTTTCGCCTTCGACCTGAGGAAACGTCTCGTTGGGCTGAGCAGCCCATTGATCCGCCGCTTGCGCAATGCGCTCCTTGCGCGACGAGACGAAGTTCCACCACATGAAGCGCTGACCGAGCGGCGCGCCGCCGATCAGCACACAGCGCGTGTTGTGGTCGGCGGACAACTGCACGTCTTGTCCTGCCGGCAACACCGCCATCGTCTGCGGCGCGATCTTTTGCCCATCGACCGTGAACGACCCATCGACGGCATAGAGCGCACGCTCCTCGGCCCATTGCAGCGGCAACGTCAGCTGCGCACCACGCGCGAGCTGCAGGTCGATGTAGAGCGTCGGCGAATGCGTCGGCACCGGCGACGTGACGCCCCAGCCACCGCCGATCAGCACGCGCGCGGAGACGCCACCCATCGCCCATCGTGGAATCGCGGTCTCGGGCGTGTGGCTGAAGCTCGGCGCGACGTCTTCATCAGCCTCGGGCAACGCCAGCCACAACTGCAGGCCATGGCTGCGTCGCACCTGGCTGCGCAGATCGTCCGGCGTGCGCTCCGAATGCACGATGCCGCGGCCGGCGCTCATCAGGTTGATGGCGCCCGGCTCGATGCGCTGCACGACGCCGGTCGAATCGCGGTGCTGCATCGCGCCTTCGAACAGATACGTCACCGTGGCCAGGCCGATGTGCGGATGCGGCCGCACGTCGTGGTTGTCTTCCGGCCGCGCGTCGATCGGGCCAAAGTGGTCGAAGAAGACGAACGGGCCGACGGCGCGACGCGTCGCTGAAGGCAGCAGGCGGCGCACGGTGAATCCGCCACCCAGATCCTTGCTGTGCGCGCTCAACAGTTCCATGGCGCCATAGTAGGCCCACCTACAATTCGCGCTCTGTTTTCACCCGAGATTTCCATGAGCCTGCAATGCGGCATCGTGGGCTTGCCCAATGTCGGCAAGTCCACCCTTTTCAATGCGCTGACCAAAGCCGGCATCGCCGCCGAGAACTACCCCTTCTGCACGATCGAGCCCAACGTCGGCGTGGTCGAGTTGCCCGACCCGCGTTTGCAGCAACTCGCGGCGATCGTCAAACCCGAGCGTGTCGTGCCGGCGATTGTCGAGTTCGTCGATATCGCCGGGCTCGTTGCCGGCGCTTCCAAGGGCGAAGGCCTGGGCAACCAGTTCCTCTCGCACATCCGCGAGACCGACGCCATCGTCAACGTCGTGCGCTGCTTCGACGACGAGAACGTGATCCACGTCTCGGGCAAGGTCGATCCGATCGCCGACATCGAAGTGATTCAAACGGAGCTGTGTCTGGCGGACCTGGCCACCGTCGAGAAGAGCCTCATCCGCTACAGCAAGGTCGCCAAGTCCGGCGGCGACAAGGAAGCACAACGCCTGGTCGATGTCTTGAAGAAATGCGACGCGGCGTTGAATCAAGGCCTGCCGGTGCGCGGCATCGACTTCAGCAAGGAGGAGCGCGTCGTGTTGAAGCCGCTGTGCCTGATCACCGCCAAGCCGGCGATGTTCGTCGGTAACGTTTCGGAATCGGGCTTCGAGAACAACCCGTATCTCGATCGATTGAACGAGTTCGCGGCCAAACACAATGCGCCGGTGGTGGCCATCTGCGCCAAGACCGAAGCCGAGCTGGCCGACATGAGCGACGACGACAAGACGATGTTCCTTGCCGAGATGGGCCAGACCGAACCCGGCCTGGCGCGGCTGATCCGCGCCGCCTTCAAGTTGCTCGGCCTGCAGACCTACTTCACCGCCGGTGTCAAGGAAGTGCGCGCGTGGACGATCCACGTCGGCGACACCGCGCCGCAAGCCGCCGGCGTGATCCACACCGACTTCGAACGCGGCTTCATCCGCGCGCAGACGATCGCCTTTGCCGACTACGTCGCCTTCAAGGGCGAACCGGGCGCGAAAGACGCCGGCAAGATGCGCGCCGAAGGCAAGGAGTACGTGGTCCACGACGGCGACGTGTTGAATTTCCTGTTCAACGTCTGAGCGCTTCCCAACGTCCGGGCTCTTTCGCCGTGCCCCAGGAAGCTCCCTCCGCGCCACGACGCATTGCCGCAGACCTGACGCCGCTGCCCTGGTCGGTCTTTGCGATCACCTTCGTCGCCTACCTGGCGACGGCCCACCTCGGCCTGATGCTGGCAATTCAGCCCAGCAACGCCTCGCCGCTGTTCCCCGCCGCCGGCGTTGGCCTGGCGGCCGCGTTCGTCTGGGGCCGCTGGGCCGTGGTCGCGGTGGCCGCGGCGTCGCTGGCGGCCAACTTGTGGCATGTCTCGGCCGAAACCACGCTCGGCGCCGTGGTCATCGCAACGTGGCTGGGCGCCGGCGCCGGTGCGGCGTTGCAAGCCGCCTTCGGGGCCTGGATGGTGCGCCGCTTCGTCTCGATGCCGCTGCTGCTGTCGGAGCCGGCCGATCTGGCGCGCTTCATGTTGCTCGTCGCACCGCTGACCTGCGTCACCAGCGCGACGATCGCGGTGCTGGTGCTGCTGGCCAGCGGCACGATCAGCGCCGCCGCGCTGCCGGCCACCTGGGGCGCGTGGTGGGTCGGCGACACGCTCGGCGTGCTGATCGGCGCGCCGATCGTCTGGTCCTTCATCGCGCCACCGCGCGAGGCCTGGGCGCCGCGGCGCGGCGCGGTGGCGTTGCCGCTGGCGCTGGCCACGCTGGTGATGGCGCTGGGCATCGTCGAGGCGACGCGCAGCGAGGCCGAGCGCTCGCAGCGCGCGTTCCAGCGCGACGCCGAAAACGCCACCAGCATGCTCGCGGCGCAGTTGCAGGAGCCGCTGCGCGCGCTCGAAGCGATGCGCGGCTTGGCCGAGGCGGTGCCCGATCTCGACCAGGAGACCTTCGGCCGCGCCGCGTTGCCGTGGACGCAGTCGGCCCCGGAGATGGCCGCGCTCGGCCTGTCCGACCGCGTCGAGCGCGCCGACGTGGCCGCCTACGAAGCGCAACGGCGCGCCGCCGGGCTGGCCGGCTACCGGGCCGTGGAGCTGTGGCCCGGCAACGCCGTGCCGGCAGCCGACGACCCGCTGCTGCTGATCCGCTACATCGAGCCGCTGGCGGCCAACACGGCGGCGCTCGGCGTCAATTCGCGCTCGTTGCCGCGTGCCCGCTCGGCCGTCGATCGGGCGCTGCAAAGCGGCCTGCCCGTGGCAACGGCAGCCTTTACGCTCAGTCAGGGCGGCCGGGGCGTGGTCGTGTACCGGGGCCTGTACCGCGGCGACCCGCAGACCGCCGAGCAACGCGCGCGCAGCGCGCGCGGCGCGGTCTTCGCCACGCTGCGGCCCGAGCAACTGGTGCAGGCGCTGCGCGCGCGCCAGCCGCCGACGCTCGCGATCTGCCTGATCGACAACGACGCCGAGCCCGGCGCGCGCGTGCTCGCCGGCGCCGACGGTTGTGACCTGGCGGACGCGCCCGCGTCACGCCTGCACACGGCGACGCTGCCGTTTGCGGCACGCCAATGGGCGCTGCGCGTCACGGCCAGCGCCAGCGCGGGCCCGAGCGGCGTCGGCCGCGCCTGGCCGCTGGCGTTGGTCAGCCTGGCCAGTGCGGCGATGCTCGGCGCGCTGTTGCTGACGATCACCGGCCGCGCGCGGCGCATCGAGGCCGCGGTGGTCGAACGCACCGCCGAGCTGCAGCAGCGCAGCACCGAGTTGCAGGCCGAAGCGACGCAGCGCCAGCGCACCGCGATCGCGCTGCGCGAGAGCCAGCAGCGGCTGCGCAGCATCCTCGACCATGCGCCGATCGGGGTGGCCTACACCGACACCGAAGGCCGCATCCGCGAAGCCAACCCCTACCTGCGCGAGCTGCTCGGCACCACCAGCGAGCGCCTGGCCGGCATGCCGATGTCGCGCCTGCTGCATGCCGACGACCGCGAGGCCGAGTCGCAGGCCCGCGCGCGGCTGTTGTCCGGCGAGGTGCCGATGGCGCGCGCCCACCTGCGCTGCAAGGCCTCGGACGGCCGGCTCATCGCCACGCGCGCCAGCGTCAGTGCGCTGCGCGGCGGCAAGGACAACGAGCCGCGGCGCATGGTCTGGGTGATCGAAGACATCACCGAACACCTGGCGCTCGAAGAAGCGCAACGCGCGCGCGAAGGCGCGGAAGCCGCCAACCGCGCCAAGAGCGAGTTCCTGTCGCGCATGAGCCACGAGCTGCGCACGCCGCTCAATGCGCTGCTCGGCTTCACGCAACTGCTCGAGCTCGACCGCAAGCAGCCGCTGGCGCCGCACCAGCTCGACTGGACGGCGCAGATGCGCCAGGCCGGCTGGCACCTGCTGCACATGATCAACGACACGCTGGACCTGGCACGCATCGAGTCGGGCCACGTGGACCTGGAACCGCGCACACTCGACCTCACCGAGCTCGTCGCCGCGGCGCAGGCGCTGGTGGCGCAGGCCGCGGAGAAGCGGCGCATCCGCATCGAGAGTGCACCTCGGCCTGGGCGCGCAGGCGGTGATCGGCGACGCGACGCGGGTCAAACAGATCCTGACCAACCTGCTGTCCAACGCCGTCAAGTACAACCTCGAAGGCGGCAACGTCATCGTCGCCAGCCGCATGGCCGACGAGGGCCGTGTGGCGCTCGACGTCATCGACACCGGCCCCGGCATGAACCCGCAGCAACTGGCGCAACTGTTCCAGCCGTTCAACCGCCTGGGCCAGGAAAGCGGGCCGGTCGAGGGCACCGGCATCGGCCTGGTGATCAGCCTGCGCCTGGCCGAGCTGATGGGCGGCACGCTGCATGCGCGCTCCTCGGTCGGCATGGGCTCGACGTTCACGCTCGAACTGCCGCGCGCCGCCGTGGCGCCGCAGCCGGCCGACGACGACGATGGCGGCCTGGTCGAGCCTGCGGCCTACCGGCGCCGCGTCATCCACTACGTCGAAGACAACGAGACCAATGCCGAGGTCATGCGCGGCATCCTGGCGCTGCGGCCGCAGGTGGAGTTGGAAGTTTCCACGCTCGGCCTCGACGGGCTGGCCGCGATCCAGCGCCGCCGGCCGAGCCTGGTGCTGCTCGACATGCAACTGCCCGACATCGACGGCCTCGAACTGCTGCGCCACTTGCAGGCCGGCGCGGACACCTCCGACATCCCGGTGATCGTGGTCTCGGCCGATGCCACGGAGGCGCGCATCTCGCAGGCCATCGCCGCGGGCGCCACGCACTACCTGACCAAACCCGTGAACGTCCCGACCCTTCTGGCCGCGGTGGACAGCGTGCTCGACCAGCTCGACACCCACTTCGGCTGATCCTGGGAAGTTTGGGTGCGCACACTTTCTTCAATAGGACCATACGCCGACGTTCTCGACCACGCGGCAGCCTGATACAACAGGCCGTCAGCACTCTCTCCGCGAGAGTGCTAATATTTTGGAACCTGAGCTCTTCGGAGTGCTCCAAAACCCTATGACCGCTGCTGCCCTGCCCCTGTCTTCTTCGGCCTCGCTGGCCGTCCGCAACCCGTGGGCGATGGTGCCGCCCGTCGGCAACCTCGACGCCTATATTTCGGCTGTCAATCGCATTCCGCTGTTGACGCAGGAAGAGGAAACCGAGGCTGCGCGCCAGTTGCGCGACAGCGGCGATCTCGCCGGCGCCGGCCGCCTGGTGCTGTCACACCTGCGCCTGGTGGTGTCCGTCTCGCGCCAGTACCTCGGTTACGGCCTGCCTCAAGGCGACCTGATCCAGGAAGGCAATGTCGGCCTGATGAAAGCCGTCAAGCGCTTCGACCCCGAGCAGGGCGTGCGCCTGGTGAGCTATGCGCTGCACTGGATCAAGGCCGAGATCCACGAGTACATCCTCAAGAACTGGCGCATCGTGCGCCTGGCGACGACCAAGGCGCAGCGCAAGCTGTTCTTCAATCTGCGCTCGAAGAAAGCGGCGATGAAGGGCGACGCCGCCGACGCCGACATGCACCGCAACACGCTGACGCCGGCCGAAGCCGAGCGCATGGCGCGCGAGTTGAACGTCAAGCCGGAAGAGGTGCGCGAGATGGAAACGCGCATGGCCGGCGGCGACGTGGCGCTGGAGCCGCAGAGCGACGACGACGGTGAAGAGACCTTCGCGCCGATTGCCTACCTGGCCGACGAATCGAGCGAGCCGACGCGCGTCATCGAAGCGCGCCGCCGCGATGCGCTGTCGTCCGATGGCATCACGCACGCGCTCGCGGTGCTCGACGCACGCAGCCGCCGCATCGTCGAAGAGCGGTGGTTGAAAGTCAACGACGATTCGTCGGGCGGCATGACGCTGCACGAACTCGCGGCCGAGTACGGCGTGTCCGCCGAACGCATCCGCCAGATCGAAGTGGCGGCGATGAAGAAGATGCGCGGCGCGCTGGAAGCGCAGGCCGCTTAAGCGCGGGCCAGCGCCGGGCCGCTCCCAGCGCCGGCCGCGCCTCCCCTCGGGGGGTGTCGAGCGAGCACCTGACAGCAGCAGCTTCAGATCGTCGGCCAGCGCGTCGGCACCGCCGCCATAGCGCACGAACAGGCGCACCTGGCCCTTCGAGTCGAAGACATACGAGCCGGCGGTGTGGTCGATCGTGTAGCTGCCTTCGGTCTTGCCCGGCACCTTGGCGAAATAGACCTTGAAGTCACGCGCCACGGCCTGCGTCTGTTCGAGCGTGCCGCGCAAGGCGATCACGTCGTCGCCGAAGGGACGCACGTAGTCCTTCAGCACGGCCGCCGTGTCGCGCTCCGGGTCCACGGTGACGAACACCGGCTGCACTTTGGCGCCGGCCGCGCCGAGCTTGGTGCGCACTTCGGCGATCTCGGCCAAGGTCGTCGGACAGACGTCGGGGCATTGCGCGAAACCGAAGAAGACGATGGCGACCTTGCCGTTGAAATCGGCCAGCGTGCGCGTCTTGCCGTTCACGTCGGGCAGCGACAGCGCTTTGGCGTAGGCCGCGCCGGTGATGTCGATGTTCTTGAAGGCGGGCTTGGGCTTTTCGGCGCTGCACGCGGCGAGCGCTGCGGCAGTCAGCAAGAGAAATCGGCGTTGGATCATCGGATGACGTAGTGGTCGAGGAGAAGCGCCGCGAACAACAGCGACAAATACCAGATGGAAAAGCGGAATGTACGCCGCGCCAGCAACTCGCTGTAAGCGCGCCACAGCCGCCAGGCGAGGACGAGGAACCAGCCGCCGAGCGCGACCGCCGCGGCGAGATAGACGACGCCGCTCATACCTTGAATGAACGGCAGCAGCGAGGCCGCGAACAACACCAGCGTGTAGAGCAGGATCTGCAGCCGCGTGAATTCATTGCCGTGCGTCACCGGCAGCATCGGCAGGCCGGCGCGCGCATAGTCTTCGGCGCGGTACAGCGCCAGCGCCCAGAAGTGCGGCGGCGTCCAGACGAAGATGATCAGCACCATCAGCCACGCTTCGGCGCCGACCTCGCCGCGCATCGCCGCCCAGCCGAGCAGCGGCGGCATCGCGCCCGACGCGCCGCCAATGACGATGTTCTGCGGCGTCGCCGGTTTGAGCAGCACGGTGTAGATGACCGCGTAGCCGACGAAGGTGGCCAGCGTCAGCCACATCGTCAGCGGGTTCACAGCCCACCACAGCAGCGCGCAGCCGGCGATGCACAACACGGCAGAAAACAGCAGCGTCTGCGTGTTCGTGAGCTCGCCCTTGGCGGTGGGCCGCCACGCGGTGCGCGCCATGCGCGCGTCGATGCGCTGCTCGACGATGCAGTTGAACGCCGCAGCAGCAGCGGCGACGAGCCAGATGCCCGCTGCGGCGACGAACAGCAAGCGCCAGTCGGGCCGGCCGGGTTGCGCGAGCAGCATGCCGATGACGGCGCAGAAGACGATGAGCTGGACGACGCGCGGCTTGGTCAGCACGTAGAACTGGCGCACGCGCGAGGGCGAGGCGTTTGCGATCGAAGCGGTAGCGGCCGTGCTCATACAACCTGTTGATTTTCGTACACCGGCCAACCGGGGTCGTGCTGGCGTGCAGGTGCACGCCGCAAGTGCGCACGCGCCAGCAGCGTTGCCAACAGCGCGGCCATCGCCGCAGCGCCGCCCGTATGCAGCAGCGCCGCGACGATCGGCCAGCCGAGCACGACGTTCGACAAGCCGGTGGCGAGTTGCAAGGCCGCCAGCGCGGTGAGACCGAAAGCGAAGCGACGCAGAGTCGCTTCGCCGGTGGCCGCGAGCTGCCAGGCCAGCCAAAGCATCGCACCGAGCACCACCACGGCAGCGAGGCGGTGCGTCATGTGAATCGCCGTCAGCGCGGCGAACGGCAGGTAGCTGCCCGACGCCGTTTGCCCCAGCTCGCGCTGCACGGTGAACGCGTGCGCGAAATCCATCGGCGGCCACCACAGCCCTTGGCACAGCGGGACCTCGCGGCAAGCCAGCACCGCGTAGTTCGTGCTGACCCAACCGCCGAGCGCGATCTGCACGACGACGAGCAGCGCGGCGATCCACGCCGCCGCCGACAGCGCGCGCGTCAATCGCAGCGGCCGCGGCACGAAGACCTGGTCCTGCACCGCCAGCAACACCAACAGGCCGATGCCGCCGAGCAGGTGCAGCGTGACGATGGCGGGGTAGAGCTTCATCGTCACCGTGAGTGCACCGAATGCGCCTTGGGCAACGACCCAGGCCAGCGTCAACGTCGCCCACCACGGCGACGGTCCTTTGCCGCGCGCAAACCACGCCATCGCCGTCATGACGACGATCAGCACGCCGACCGCGGTAGCGAGGTAGCGGTGCACCATCTCGATCCAGGCCTTGCCCTGCGTCACTGGTCCGCTCGGCAACGCACTTTGCGCCGCATGAATCTCATCGCGCGCGCCGAGCGGGCTCGCGCTGCCATAGCAGCCCGGCCAATCGGGGCAGCCGAGGCCCGAGTCCGATAGGCGCGTGAAGGCGCCGAAGAGCACGAGGTCGAAGGTCAGGAACAGCGTCAGCAGCGTCAGCGCGTGCAGGCGCTTCGTCGGCGACGCGCCGCGGTGACGCAGCCAGATCCACAGCAGCGGGCCGAGCGCGAGTGCAAGACCGAGCAACGCCATGCGTGCGATGGGTGTGACGTCAACGAGAGAACCGGCGTTCATCACCGTCCTGCGTTGTCCCACGACGACGATGCGCGCAGCACACGATCGATATCGCGTTTGAACTTCCCCGGGTCGAGTTGCTTGGGCGCACGCATCATCCAGCGGCCCATCGGATCGACCAGGTACAGATGCGATTCGAGCGATTCGCCGGGGGCTGCGGCGAGCCATGCGGCGAGGTCCGTGGCCGGGACGCGCAGCACGCGTGTGGCCGGTGCGGCGGTCAACGCCGAGAGCAACTCGGGCTTGATCGGCGCGTTGTCGGTGACCAGCCACAGCTTGTCGATGCGGTCGCGCTCGCGGCCCGTCATTTCGCGCAACTGGCGCTGCGCGAACAGGCGCTTTTCGCAATCGGTGTCGCAGGCGCCGGGCGCCGCCACGACGAGCAGCCATTGGCCGCGCAACGTGCTCGCATCGATGCCGCGACCTTGCAGATCCATCAGTGACAACGCGGCCGGCATCTCGCGCGCCGGCTCGATCAGAGTCGCGTAGTTGCTGCGGCCTTCGGGGCGAATGACGTAGTAGGTGAAGTACGACGCGATCACCGGCGCCGCGCACGCCAGCAGGATCAGCAACAGCTTGCCGCGCCCGCTGCCGGCGCGTCGTTCGGCCGCCACGTCCAGACGCGGCATCGAATGCACCGACAACTGCAGCGGCTCAGCGGCGGTTGCGCTGTCGGCGGGGTTGGATGAGTTGGAACCAGACATAGAGCATGACGACGAGCGCCGACAGAGCCGAACCACTGAAAGGCGTAGCCGTGGTGCTTGGCCACACCCGTGGCCGGTGCCGGCCAGTCGCGCAGCAGCTTGTCGGCCGATCCGGTCTGCAGCACCGACAACGGCGCCAGCCGCAGACCCGTTTCGCGGGCGAACGCGTCGAGATCGATATTTTGCCGGATGCCGCCCGTGTCGGCACCGTCGAACTCGAACAGGCGTGACGGCGGCGGGGCGATGCGGCCTTCGACGCGCACCTCGCCCACGGGCGCCGGCGCGTCGTCGATGCGCGTGCGCTCGTTGACATCACGCGGCAGCCAGCCGCGCTGCACGAGCACGGCGCGGCCATCGGCGAGCACGAGCGGCGTGACGACGAAGAAGCCCGGCCGGCCATTCATCTGCCGGTTGTCGAGATAGACGGTGTGCGCGGGCGACCAGCGGCCCTGCAGTTGCACGCGGCGGTGATGCAGCGCCGTAGCTGGCGTGGTCTCGCTCGGCAAACCATCGACAACGGGCTGGTGCGCTTGTTGTTCGATGGCGGCTTGCAGCGCGTTTTTCTCTGCTGCGCGACTCAACTGCCACACGCCCAGCCGAGCAGTCAGCAGCGCCAACGCGATCGCTGCCAGCGTGATCAACACGAAACGATTGCGCGCAGTCATCGCAATGCCCTGCGGTGACAATGGCCGATGACCGTCATCATCGTCATCGCACTCGTCGGCATCCTCGGCGCGTTGGCGAGCGCCGGCGTGTTCATGTTGAAGCGGCCGAAGGACGGCGACGGGCAGGCGGCGGACAAACGCATGGCACGAGCGCTCGCCGTGCGCGTCGGCTTGTCGGTGACGATCTTTCTGCTGATCCTGTTGGCGTGGAAGTTCGGCTGGATCTCGCCGAAGGGCTTGCCGACAAACTCGTAGAAAGCAAAAGAGCGCCGCGAGGCGCTCTTTGCATGGGTGCACGACGTTCGCGTCACAACCAATAGACGAGGATGTACAGGCCAAGCCAGACCACATCGACGAAGTGCCAGTACCAGGCTGCGCCTTCGAAGCCGAAGTGGCGCTGCGGCGTGAAGTGGCCCTTCATCAGGCGGATGGTGATGAAGGTCAGCATCAGCATGCCGACGAAAACGTGAAAGCCGTGGAAGCCCGTCAGCATGAAGAAGGTCGAGCCGAAGATGCCGGACGACAGCTTCAGGTTCAGGTCGCTGTAGGCATGCATGTACTCGTAGGCCTGCACGCAGACAAAGGTGGCGCCGAGGATGACGGTGATCCACATCCACAAAATAGTCTTGGCGCGCTGGTTGGCGATCAGCGCGTGATGCGCGATCGTCAGCGTGACGCCCGAGGTCAGCAGCAGCGCGGTGTTGATCGTCGGCAGCGGCCACGGGCCCATCGTCTGGAAGGGCTCGACGGTGCCGGCCGGCGAGGCGGTGACGCCGCCGCCGGCGCTCGGCCAGACGGCCTTGAAGTCGGGCCACAGCACCTGGTGATCGAGGTTGCCGAGCATCGGCAGCGCGTGGTTGCGCGCCCAGTACAGCGCGCCGAAAAACGCGGCGAAGAACATGACCTCGCTGAAGATGAACCAGCTCATGCTCCAGCGGAACGAGACATCGACATGGTCGCTGTAGAGCTTGCCTTCGCTCTCGCCGATGGCCTGGCTGAACCACTGGAACATGATCACCGCCCACAGCGCCAGGCCGCCGAAGACGAAGAACTTGCCCCACGACGCGCCGTTGATCCACTGGCCGGCGCCGAAAATGATCAGCAGCATCGCCGTGGCCACCAGCACCGGATGGCGCGACGGCTGCGGGATGAAGTAGTGCGGCGTGCCGCTGTTGGAGTGCGTTGCTGCGCTCATGTTTGTCTATCGCTCCTCGAACCTGATTCTTGCTTGCCCGTCAGCCCGCGGCCACGCCGCTGCCGATCACCCACTTCACGATCACGACCAATACGACCACGAACAGCGCCGCGCTGACGACGCCGGCCACGATCACATGCTGCGGCTTCAACTCCGCGATGTCGCGCTCGTGCTCGCTGCGCTTGCGCACGCCGAAAAACGACCATGCGACGGCTTTGAATGCCCGTACGATATTCACAGGGCCACCTTGCCCTTGACCTCGAAGAACGTGTACGACAGCGTGATCGTCGTCACGTCCTTCGGCAGCTTCGGGTCGATGACGAAGACCACCGGCCACTGCTTCTTCTCGCCCGGCGCCAGGATGTACTCGTTGAAGCAGAAGCACTCCAACTTGTTGAAGTGCGGGCCGGCCTGCATCGGCGCATAGCTCGGGATGGCCTGCGCGGCCATCGTCCGGTTCTGCACGTTCTGGAATTCGTACATCACCGTCGCGAGTTCGCCCGGATGGACTTGCAGCGAGCGCTGCACGGGCTTGAACTCCCACGGCCCGCGCGCGTTGGCGTCGAACTCGACAGTGATGGTGCGCGTGCGGTCGATCTGCGTGTTCGGTGCGACGGCCTTCTTGCCGATCGCCGACGTCGTCTGCTCCGACACGCTGAGCACGTTGATGCCCAGCGCATTGCAGATCGCGCGGTACAGCGGCACCAGCGCGTAGCCGAAGCCGAACATCAGCGCCACGATCAGCGCGAGCTTGGCCACGAGCTGTCGGTTGTCGCGCAGCAGACGCCTGCTCATTGAAAGAGCACCATCTTGGCAACGAAGCCAAGGGCGAAGACCAGCGCAATCGAAGCCAGGATCAGACCCAGGCGCCGATTGGCCTTGCGCTGCTCGTCGCTCTGGGACATCAGTACCCCAGGACTTTCGTCGCCGCGTTGTTCAGCTTCGGCGGCGTCTCGAACGTGTGCCACGGCGCAGGCGACGGCACTTCCCACTCGAGACCTTCGGCGCCGGCGCCGTCGGGGTCATTCCACGGCCGCTGCTTCGCCGGTTCACCTTGGCCGCGCATGCACGGCACGACGACGAAGAGGAAGAAATAGACCTGCGTCAGCCCGAAGCCGAACGCACCCACGGAAGCGATCGCGTTGAAGTCGGCAAACTGCATCGGGTAGTCGGCATACCGCCGCGGCATGCCGGCCAGGCCGAGGAAGTGCATCGGGAAGAAGGTGATGTTGAAGAAGATCAACGAGGCCCAGAAGTGCACCTTGCCGCGGAACTCGTTGTACATCACGCCCGTCCACTTCGGCACCCAGTAGTAGAAGCCGGAGAACAGCCCGAACAGCGAGCCGGCGACGAGCACGTAGTGGAAGTGCGCGACGACGTAGTAGGTGTCCTGCAACTGGATATCGACCGGCGCCATCGCCAGGATCAGGCCGGTGAAGCCGCCCATCGTGAAGACGAAGATGAAGCCGACGGCGAACAGCATCGGCGTCTCGAAGGTCATCGAGCCGCGCCACATCGTCGCGATCCAGTTGAAGACCTTCACGCCGGTGGGAATGGCGATCAGCATCGTCGCGTACATGAAGAACAACTGGCCGGTCACCGGCATGCCGGTGGTGAACATGTGGTGCGCCCAGACGATGAACGACAGGATCGCAATCGACGCCGTGGCATAGACCATCGACGTGTAGCCGAACAGCTTCTTGCGCGCGAACGCCGGGATGACGGCGCTGACAATGCCGAAGGCCGGCAGGATCATGATGTAGACCTCGGGGTGGCCGAAGAACCAGAAGATGTGCTGGTACATCACCGGGTCGCCGCCGCCGGCGGGGTTGAAGAAGCTGGTGCCGAAGTGGCGGTCGGTCAGCGTCATCGTGATCGCGCCGGCGAGCACCGGCATCACGGCGATCAGCAGGTAGGCGGTGATCAGCCAGGTCCAGCAGAACAGCGGCATCTTCATCAGCGTCATGCCGGGGGCGCGCATGTTGAGGATGGTGACGACGATGTTGATCGAGCCCATGATCGAGCTCGCGCCCATGATGTGCATGGCGAAGATGCCGGCGTCCATCGACGGGCCCATCTGCAGCGTCAGCGGTGCGTAGAGCGTCCATCCGGCAGCCGGCGCGCCGCCGGGCATGAAGAACGAGCCGACGAGCATCAGCGCCGCGGGGATCAGCAGCCAGAACGACAGGTTGTTCATGCGCGCGAAGGCCATGTCCGCGGCGCCGACCTGCAACGGGATCATCCAGTTCGCAAAGCCGACGAAGGCCGGCATGATGGCGCCGAAGACCATGATCAGGCCGTGCATCGTCGTGAACTGGTTGAACAGCTCCGGGTTGACGTACTGCAGACCGGGCTGGAAGAGCTCGGCGCGGATGCCCAGCGCCAGCACGCCACCGACCATCAGCATCGTGAAGCTGAACAGCAGGTACATCGTGCCGATGTCTTTGTGATTGGTGGCGAACAGCCAGCGCCGCCAGCCGTACGGGTGGCCATGGTGGTCATCGTGCGCGTGGTCGTGTGAAGCGTGACCGGCGGCGTGACCTTGGGGAAGAACTGCGCTCATGATGTCGTGCTCCTGGATCTCTTGAATTCGTCTCAGCTCGCGGCGACGATATCGACGCGGCGCGCGCGCTCGGCAGCCGCGCCGCTGCCGGCGTTGACCTGCTCGGGCTTGCGCAGGTTGATGCGCTCGGCGGCGACGCCGGCCTTGGTCAGCGCGTCGCGCACCGCGAAAGCGCGCTGCTTGGCGAGTTCGGCGTTCTTCGCCGCGCTGCCGGTGGAATCGACGTAACCTGACAACGCGATCTTGACGTCGGGCTTGGCCTTCAGCAACTCGATGGCTTTGCGCAGGGCCTTCTGCGCTTCGGCGTCGAGCGCGCTCTTGCCGACGGCAAAGTACACCGGCAACGGCAGCAGGCCCTCGGCCGCGCCTGCCGTTGCGACGACAGCCGCAGGCGCCGCCGCAGCGGGCGCGGCGGCTGTCGTGGCGGCGAACGACGCCGGCGTCTTGCCCGCGCGCACCTCGGCCACGTCGGCCGGCTGGATCAGCTTGCCGGTCTTGTTACCCCAGGCGTTCTTGGTGTACGTTGCCACGGCCGCCAGCTCGGTGTCCGACAACTGCTTCCACGCCGGCATCGCGCCGTTGGCCGCGCCATTGAGCAAAGTTTTGATCTGGTTCAACGGGTCGTTCAACACCAGCGCGCTGCCGTCGAGCGCCTTGATCTTGGCGGCCGCGTTGCCTTTGCCATCGGCCAGGTGGCAGGCCACGCAGTTGGTGGCATAGACCTTCTCGCCGCGCGCGGCCAGGTCGGCCAGCGCCCAGACCTTGCTCGGGTCATCGGCCGCGGCCTTCAACTCCGCCTGCTTGTCGCCGGCCCACTTGGCGTACTGCTCGGCCGTCACCACCTTGACGTGGATCGGCATGTACGCATGCTCCTTGCCGCACAGCTCGGCACATTGGCCGTAGTAGTCGCCGGTCTTTTCGGCACGGAACCAGGCGTCGCGCACGAAGCCGGGAATCGCGTCCTGCTTGACGCCAAAAGCCGGCACCATCCAGGCGTGGATGACGTCGTCGGCGGTGGTGATGACACGGATCTTCTTGCCCACCGGCACCACCAGCGGGTTATCGACTTTCAGCAAATAGTCGTCGGTGGACGGCGGCTTGCCGCTGTTGCTCATCTCGCGGTGCGCGACGTTGAGCGTGGAGTAAAAGCCGATGCCTTCGCCCTCGCCCTTCAGGTAGTCGTAGCCCCACTTCCACTGGTAGCCGGTGGCTTTGATTGTGATGTCGGCGTTGGTGGTGTCCTTCATCGCCACCACCGCCTTGGTGGCCGGCAGCGCCATCGCGATGACGATGAAGAACGGCACCACGGTCCAGGCGATCTCGACGGCCACGCTCTCGTGGAAGTTGGCCGCCTTGGCGCCGCGGCTCTTGCGGTGCTTCAGGATCGAATAGAACATGAAGCCGAAGACGCCGATGAAGATCACGATGCAGATGATCATGATGTAGTTGTGCAGCCACTGGATCTCGCCGGCGAGCTTGGTCACCGGCGGATGCAGGTCGATCTGGTTGACGGCCGGGCCGCCGGGCAGGTTGTTCACCGCCAATGCCGCGCTGGCCGCCATGGCAGACGACAGGGCGACGCAGGTTCGCGCGACAAGGCTCATGAGGTTGTTCAGGCCGATCATCGTGGTCTCTTCGTTGCGGTTTCTTCGTGGATGTCGTTGTTGGCGGCTGGCCTGCTGTGCGAGCGCAAGGCCGCGCGCAACTCCTGAGCCAGGCTGTGGCGCAATTCGGGGCGCAGGTAGCGCCCGATGCGCGCAGTGTGGCCGTCGCCGGCCACTTCGATCAAGGAGCGGTCGCTGGACAGAGGCTCGACGCGCACCCAGGCGGCGCGAAACTGATTGCGCTGCATCTGCGGGCCGTGCTGATGCTCCACCGACAGCGCTTCGCCGGCCAGCGTGATGCGCTCGTGGTCGGTGGCATGGCGCGCGTAAATCAGCAACGCCGCACCGACCAGCAACAGCTCGATGCCGGCAAAGGCCAGCACCGGCGAGGCGCCGGCCCAGGTGAAGCCGAGCGCGATGGTCAGCGACACGGCGCACAACGAGGCGTACACCGCAAACAGTTGCTTGGGCGTGATCGAGCAATTGCGCTTGAGCAGCCACTCGATGCGCTGCGCACCGTCGCTTTCCACCGACCTGCCGAAGCGCCACGCCGACGGCGCGACGCCGGCCACGGGCCAGTAAGCGGGAGCGATCGTGGAGTTCATTGACTTGAGTGCAGGCGTCACTCGCCGAAAAGCGCAGAAAACAGCCGCAGATTCTATCCGAGCGATGCGTCGTTTCGGCCTGTGCGCGCCATGCGTTGCAAGTCGGCTGCGGACAGACGCGTCTCGCCGGCCACCGCCAGACGCGGCGGCGGGTTGAAGGCGTGGCCATAGACGATCTCGAAGTCGAGCGCGATGCGCCCGTCGGCGCCGGCATGCGCGGCCAGCGCCGCATCGAGCCGCGCGCGCCAGCGCGGCGTGCGCAAACCGGCGCAGCGCGACGGGTCGGCGTTGAGGCCCAGGCTGCGCAACTCGGCGCGCAGCGCCGCGGGCGTGGCCCAGGTCAGGCGCAGCATCTCCTGGTCCATCACCGGGTCGGCAAAGCCGGCGCGCACGAGCATGTCGCCGAGGTCATGCATGTCCACGAAAGGCGCATGCGCCACGCCCCAACCGGCGTCGCGGTACGTCTGGCGCAAGCTCTTCAGCGTGTCCGGGCCGAGTGTCGAGAACATCACGAAGCCCTCCATCGACAAAGCCTTGCGCCACTGCGCGAGCAGCGCGCCGGGGTCGGCCACCGCGTGCAGCATCATGTTGGCCCACAGCAACTGCGCTTGCGCGTCGGGCACGTTGCTCTCGGCCAGCGGATCTTCGGCGCGCCAGCGTTGAGCAGACCACCACGGTGCGGTGGCTTTCGGCCGTTGCAGTACGGCTGCGGATTCGACGCGGAGCTGCTGCGCTTGCGGGTACGCCGCGCGCAACAGCTCGCTGCTGCTGCCGCTGCGCGACCACCAATCGATGACGACCGCCGGCACGCGCTTCATGATCTGCAGCCGCTCGGCCATGCGCCGCGCCACTTCGCCGTGCAGCCACGGCGGCTCGGGCGCCAGCGCCTGGCGCTGCTGCCAGCGCCGCAACGCAGCGCGGTCGATGGCGCGCGCGGTGTTGGATTCGCTCATCTACAGGCGCTGCTCGAAGGCGATCAGGTTGCCGTCCGGATCGCGGGCGACGAACCAGCGCGTGCCCCAATGGGTGGCCTCGGGCGCAAACAGCGCCGCGCCTTTAGCGGCGAGTTCGGCGTGGCGCGCATCGACGTCATCGACCATCAGGTGCAACGTCGGCCGCGTGCCGTTGATGCCGTGCGACTTGGAGTGGTCGGCGGCCGGGTGCGGCTCGGCCAGCACGACCGCCGCGCCGCCGGGCGCGGCGAGGAAGACGCCGCGCGGCTCGCGACCGCCACCGCCAGGGCCGCCCCACGCAAAGCGCTCGCTCCAGCCGAGTGCATCGCGGTAGAACGCCAACGAGGCGTCGAACGAGGCGGGTTCGACGAAGACATGATCAAAGCGGTCGTCGGCCATGGCAAGCTCCGTGTCGTGAGCGCGATGTTGAATCTTCCCACGCAATGCGCCGTCTGCCGCGGCTGGAGCGCGCGCCGCATCTGCGCCGATTGCGTGCAGCGTCATGCGGCCTTCAAGCCGCGCTGCAGCGGCTGCGCCATCGGCGTGCCCCCGGGCGTGCAGCGCTGCGGCGCCTGCATCACCGCGCCGCTGCCGTTTGCGCATGCGGTGGCCGCGGTGGACTACGGATTTCCCTGGAGCGGCCTCGTCGCCGCGCTCAAGTTCCATGCTGCGCTCGACCTCTGCGACGGCCTGGCGCAGTTGCTGGCCGACGCTGTGCGCCACGGCGGGGTGCCGTTGCCGCCACTCGTCGTGCCCGTCCCGCTCGGCGCCGACCGTCAGGCCGAACGCGGCATGAACCAGGCCTGGGAGTTGGCGCGTCGCGTTGCCGCGCGGCTGCAATTGAGATCGCACGCCGGACTGCTGACGCGCCGCGTCGAGACGCCGCATGTGGCCGAGTTGCCGCGCGACGAACGCGCGCGCGCCATCCGCGGTGCGTTTGCGTTGGCACCGGGTGCGACGGCATCGCTGCGCGGGCAGCACCTTGCGCTGGTCGATGATGTGATGACCACCGGCGCCACCGCCGCCGAAGCCGCGCGCGCGTTGCTCAACGGCGGAGCCGCATCGGTTCAACTCTGGGTCTTTGCCCGCACACCGTGATGTTCAACATCGTCCTCGTCCACCCCGAGATCCCGCCGAACACCGGCAACGTCATCCGCCTTGCCGCCAACACCGGCTGTGCATTGCACCTGATCGAACCGCTCGGCTTCTCGATGGACGACAAACAACTGCAACGCGCCGGCCTCGACTACCACGAGTACGCCGCGGTACAGCGCCACGCGTCGTGGCCGGCGTTCGTGCAGATCACGCAACCGGACGCGCAAAGGATGTTCGCGTTCACGACACGCGGCAGCCGACCCTTCGCCGACGTGGCGTGGCAGGCCGGCGACTGGCTCGTCTTCGGCAGCGAAACCGCCGGCCTGCCGACGAGCTTGCGCGACAGCTTCGACAACGTGCAGCGCGTTCGCCTGCCGATGCGCGCCGGGCAGCGCAGCCTGAATCTCAGCAACGCCGTCGCGGTGGCGGTGTTCGAAGCGTGGCGGCAGTGCGGCTACGACGGCGGCGCTTGATCACGTCTCGCTGCGCGCCTCCCGGCCCATCAGCAAACGCATCCCGTCCGCGGCCTGCAAGCGGCCGCCGAGCACCGCGACAACGGCCTCGGTGATCGGCATCTCGACACCGAGCGAGCGAGCGCGCTGCAACACCACCGGCGCGCTGTAAACACCTTCGGCCACATGGCCGAGTTCGGCGAGCACGCGCGGCAGCGGCTGCCCTTGCGCCAGACGCATGCCGACCTTGCGGTTGCGCGACAGGTCGCCGGTGGCAGTGAGCACGAGGTCGCCCAGACCCGACAGCCCCATGAAGGTTTCGGCGCGCGCGCCGAGAGCCACGCCCAGGCGCGTCATCTCGGCCAGGCCGCGGGTGATCAATGCGGCGCGGGCGTTCAAGCCCGCTTGCAAGCCGTCGCACAGGCCGGTCGCAATCGCCATCACGTTCTTCACCGCGCCGCCGACTTCGACGCCGATCGGGTCGCTGCTCGTGTAGATGCGCAGCACGTCGCTGTGAAAGACCTCGGCCGCTGCGTCGCGCAGCGCCTCGTCGGCGCTCGCGGCCACGAGCGCCGTCGGTTGCTCGCGCGCGACTTCTTCGGCGAAGCTCGGGCCCGACAACACGCCGCAGGCTGCGCGCGGCCGCAACTCGCGTGCGATCTCGTGGCCGAGCAACCCGCTGCCGGCTTCGAAGCCTTTGCACAGCCAGAGCACGCGAGCGTTGTGGGGTATCGCGTCGAGCATCGAGCGCAGGCCCGACATCGGCGTGGCGATCACCGCGAGGCCACCGTCGGCGTGGCGCAACGCGGCGTTCAAATCGGCGCTGATCGAAAGCGACGGCGGCAACGGCACGCCGGGCAGGTAGCGCGCGTTCTCGCGCGCCGCATTCATGGCGGCAGCGTAAGCGTCATCGCGCGCCCACAACATCACTGCATGGCGCGACGCAGCTTGCACCGCCAGCGCCGTGCCCCACGCACCGGCGCCGAGCAGCGTGACGTTCATGAGAGGTTCAGTTGACGGACGTGGCCCCGTTGCCCTGCGCCGCCAGTTGCTGCTGCTGCGCCTCGAACATCGCCTGGAAATTCACTTCCGACAACGTCACCGGCGGAAAGCCGGCGCGTGTGCAGACGTCGGAGACGATGGCGCGCAAGTACGGATAGACCATGCCCGGACACGCGATGCCGAGGATGGCCTGCGTCTGCTCGCCGAGGTTGCGCAGCTCGAAGATGCCGGCCTGCTTGGCCTCGATCAGGAACAGCGTGCGCTCGGCCAGCTTGGTGGTGACGGTGGCGGTGACGCAGACTTCGTAGATGCCCTCGGCGACGGTTTCGGCGGAGATCGCCAAGTTGATATCGACGTTGGGCTGCTGCTGGTCGAGCAGGATCTGCGGCGAGTTCGGCTGCTCCAGCGACAAGTCCTTGAGGTACATGCGCTGGATGTTGAAGACGGGGTTGGTGTCCGGCTGGGCTTCGGCCATGGTGGGTGCATCCAAAAGTGATCAACCCGCTGGGTTCAGCGGGTTTGTGCGGGCAGCGATTATGGCCGAGGGGCTCAGGCCGCGGACTGCAACAGCGGCATCAAGCCGCCCTGCTGATCGAGCGCGATCAGGTCGTCGCAACCGCCGACATGCGTGTCGCCGATGAAGATCTGCGGCACGGTGCGGCGGCCGGTGGCTTCGATCATCTTGTCGCGCTGGCCGGCATCGAGATCGATGCGGATCTCGTCGATGGCCTCGACGCCGCGTTGCTTCAACAGCGCCTTGGCGCGCAGACAGAAAGGACAGACCTGGGTGGTGTACATGCGCACGGTGTTCATGCGCTGAATTGTTCCCGAGATCGCACACTGCCGCTGGCGGCGTGCGACCTGCCCTGACTCAGGCCGCGGACTTTTCCACGGGCAGTTTGGCTTCGCGCCACGCCCCCAGCCCACCAGCCAGCGGCTGCGCCTTCTCGTATCCCGCCTTGCGCAGCAAGCCCGCGGCGCGCGACGCGCGCGAGCCCGTCGGGCAGACGACCACCAACGGCAAGGCCTTGTTGCTCGGCAGGTCCTTCGAGCCTTCGAGTTTGCCTTCCAGTTTGGCGAGCGGCACGTTGCGCGCGCCGTTCGGGTGCCCCTTGGCGAACTCGTCGGGCTCGCTGACATCGATCAGCACCGCCTTCTCGCGGTTGATCAAGCGCACCGCTTCGTTGGTGCCGATGCTGCCCGCGCCGCCCTTGCCCTTGATCTGCGGCCAGACCAAGAAGAAGCCCGACACCAGCGCGGTCAGGACCAACATCCAATTCTTCAGCAGGAACTCGAGCACGGCAGATCACGCAGATGGCAAGGGGCGCGAATCATACAATCCGCCCCCTTCGAGACCTCCTCGCCCCTGCCATGCACAAGCTCGTCCTCATCCGCCACGGCGAATCGACCTGGAACCTCGAGAACCGCTTCACCGGCTGGACCGACGTGCCGCTGACCGACACCGGCGTGGCGCAGGCCCGCGAGTCGGGGCGCCTGCTCAAAGAGGCCGGCTACGAGTTCGACCTGGCCCTCACGTCGGTGTTGAAGCGCGCCATCTGGACGTTGTGGCACGCGCTCGATGTCATGGACCGCACCTGGGTGCCGGTACAGAACGACTGGCGCCTGAACGAGCGCCACTACGGCGCGCTGCAGGGCCTCAACAAGTCCGACATGGCCAAGCAGTACGGCGACGAGCAAGTGCTGATCTGGCGCCGCAGCTACGACGTGCCGCCGCCGCTGCTCGATGCGAACGACCCGCGCAGTGAACGCAGCGATCTGCGCTACGCCAAGCTCGCAGCGGCGCAGGTGCCGCTGACGGAGTGCCTGAAGGACACCGTCGCCCGCGTGATGCCGTGCTGGAACGACACCATCGCGCCGGCGATCAAAAGCGGACAGCGCCTCGTCATTGCAGCGCATGGCAACTCGATCCGCGCGCTGGTGAAATACCTCGACGGCATCGGTGACGCCGAAATCGTCGGTGTGAACATTCCGAACGGCATTCCGCTGGTCTATGAACTCGATGCGGCGCTAAAACCGATCCGACACTACTACCTCGGCGATCCGGAGGCGGCGGCAAAGGCCACCGCAGCGGTCGCGGCACAGGGCAAGCAGGCGTAGCTACTCGCCGCGCGGCAACTCCGCCGCAATCGTCTCGCGCAAATGCGCAGCCAGCGCACGCCGATCGGCATGTGCAGTGGCTTGCACTGTCAACACGCGCACCTCGACGTTCAAGCCGCGCGCACAGACAAAATTCCATGCGCTCTGCACCAAGGTCGTTTCGCCGAGAAACTCGGCCAGCGGGCTGATCGCGTGCCCGGCATCGAAGAAGCGCAAGACGACAGGCTGCACCGGCGTTGAAGTCGTCACCGCGGCGTGCAGCAGGTTGGCGTGGAACGGCAACAGCGTGCGGCCGTCGCCCGTCGTGCCTTCGGGGAACACGGCCACGGTGTCGCCGGCCTGCAGCGCCTCGGCCATCTGGTGCACGACGCGCAATGCGTCGCGCTTCTTCTCGCGTTCGATGAACAGCGTGCCGGCGCCGGCGACGAGCCGGCCGATCAGCGGCCACTGCTTGACGTCGGCCTTGGAGACGAAGTGCGCTTCGGGGATCACCGCGTGGATGGCGGCGATGTCGAGCCACGAGACATGGTTCGAGACGACCAGCTTGGCGCCCGGCCGCGGCGTGCCCTGCGCATGCAGCGTGATGCCGATCAGCCGCAGCACTTTGGCCGACCACCACTGGATGCGTGCATGGCGCTGCGCCGCGCTGTACGCACTGAAGCGCAGCCGGATGATCGCCAGGCCGTGCAGGCCATGCACCAGCAGGCGCGCGATGCGCCACGCGCCGACGAGGCTGCGCATCACG
Organism: uncultured beta proteobacterium; assembly: GCA_963816315.1. Classification (GTDB taxonomy): domain Bacteria; phylum Pseudomonadota; class Gammaproteobacteria; order Burkholderiales; family Burkholderiaceae_C; genus CADEEN01. The sequence goes on along the minus strand of CAWFJZ010000023.1, from coordinate 4,646 downwards.
CGTTCGCAGAAGCAGCTTCGTAGGCGACGCTGCCGGCCACCAGCGTCGTGCGCACGCGGCCCGGCATTTCGAAGCCGCTGGTCGCAAACGCGAACGGCGTGTGCTTGCCCTGGCTGACCAATGTCGCGTCACTGACCTGCCAGCGCGCCTGCGGATCGAAGACGCAGATGTCGGCGACGCCGCCTTCGATCAAGCGTCCTGCGCTCGCCGACAGCGTACCGATCGCACCGCCGAGCACACGCACCGGCTCGCTGGTGATGCGCGACAGCGTCGCCGGCAATGCCAGGCCGCGTTGTTCGCCCCAATGCAGCGCCAGGCCGAGCAGCAGCTCCAGGCCCGTTGCGCCGGGTGTGGCTTCGGCGAACGGCAGCGTCTTCTCGTCGGCATCCACGGGCGTGTGGTCCGACACCAGCGCGTCGATCGTGCCGTCGGCCAGCGCGGCCTGCAGCGCATCGCGGTCGCGTTGCTGTCGCACCGGCGGCGTCAGGCGCAATGCGGAGTTGAAGTAGCCGATGTCCATGTCGGTCAGGTGCAGCGAGTTGATGCTGACGTTGGCGGTGAGCGGCAAACCTTCCGCCTTCGCGCGGCGCACGAGCTCGACGCCGGCCGCGCTCGACAGCCGCTCCAGGTGCACACGCGCGCCTGTCGCGCGCATCAGCTCGAAGATCGTGAACAGCGCGATCGTCTCGGCGGCTGCCGGCACGCCCGCCAGGCCGAGCCGCGTCGCCACCGCGCCGCTGGCGGCCACGCCGTTGCCGAGCCACGGATCGTGCGGTTGCAGCCACACCGTGAAGCCAAAAGTCGCCGCGTACTGCAACGCGCGCTGCAGCGTCAGCGTGTTGGTCATGCGCGCATCGGCCTGCGAAAAACCGACGCAGCCCGACTCGGTCAACTCGGCCATCTCGGTCAGCGCTTCACCCGCGAGGCCGCGCGTCAGCGCGCCGAGCGGGAAGACGCGGCAGCGCGAGAGCTTGCGCGCGCGGAACTTCAGCATCTCGACCAGGCCCGGCTCGTCGAGCGGCGGGTCGGTGTCGGGCGGGCAGACGAGGCTGGTCACCCCGCCGGCCGCGGCGGCGGCGAGTTCGCTTTCCAACATGCCTTCGTGCTCGTGGCCCGGCTCGCGCAATCGCGCCGCGAGATCGACCAGGCCCGGCGCGACGACGAGGCCCGTGGCGTCGATCGTGCGCTCGGCTTCGAACTCACGCGGCACGTCGCCGAGGGCGGCGATGCGGTCGCCGGCGATCGCCAAATCGCCGGTGCGATCGAGGCCACTCGCGGGATCGATCAGGCGGCCGTTTCGAATCAACAGCTTCATGCGACGTTCCCCGCGATCGTGCTCATGACCGCCATGCGCACCGCGATGCCGAACGTCACCTGCGGCAGGATCACGCTGGCACGGCCGTCGGCGACGGTCGAATCGATCTCGACGCCGCGGTTGATCGGCCCCGGATGCATGACGATGGCATCCGGTTTGGCGAGTGCGAGCTTCTCCGCCGTGAGGCCGAAGCGTTTGAAGTACTCGCCGGCGCTCGGCAGCACGGCGCCGTTCATGCGCTCGTTCTGCAAGCGCAGCATGATGATGACGTCGGCGTCGCGGATGCCTTCGGCCATGTCGTGGCAGACGCGCACGCCCATGCCGGCGAGGTCCGCCGGCACGAGCGTCTTCGGGCCGACGGCGCGGATCTCGGGCACGCCGAGCGTCGTCAGCGCATGGATGTCGGAGCGAGCGACGCGCGAGTTGACGATGTCGCCGACGATGGCCACGGTGAGCTGCGCGAAGTCGCCCTTGAAGTGGCGGATCGTGTACATGTCCAGGAGGCCCTGCGTCGGGTGCGCATGGCGGCCGTCGCCGGCGTTGATCACATGCACATGCGGCGCGCAATGCTGCGCGATCAGGTAGGGCGCGCCGCTCTCGCTGTGGCGGACGACGAACATGTCGGCATGCATCGCCGACAGGTTGGCGATCGTGTCGAGCAGGCTCTCGCCCTTGGCGGTGCTGCTGCGCGCGATGTCGAGGTTGATCACGTCCGCACTCAGCCGCTTGGCTGCGATCTCGAACGTCGTGCGCGTGCGCGTGCTGTTTTCGAAGAACAGGTTGAAGACGCTTTTGCCGCGTAACAGCGGCACCTTCTTCACATCGCGGTCGTTGACCGAAAGGAACGTGCCCGCGGTGTCGAGGATCTGTGTCAGCACCGTTTTGGGCAGGCCCTCGATCGACAACAGATGGATCAGCTCACCGTGCTGGTTGAGTTGCGGATTGCGTTTGGACAACATCAGTCGCCCTTGTTTTCGACCGCAAAGGCGAACGTGCCGCCCTCGCCTTGCGCCAGCGCCAAACGCTGCTGCGGCGAGACGGTGACGCGCGCGGCGGTGAACGTCGGCTGGATCGGCAGCTCGCGCCCGCCACGATCGACCAGCACCGCCAGCGAAACACTCGCCGGGCGGCCGAAGTCGTACAGCTCGTTCAAGACCGCGCGGATCGTGCGGCCGGTGAAGAGCACGTCGTCGATCAGGATCACGTGCCGGCCGTCGATCTCGAACGGCAGCTTGGTCGCGCCGGCGCCGGCGGCCAGACCACGCTCGGCGAAATCGTCGCGGTGCAGTGTGCTGGTGATGACGCCGGCCTCCTCCGGCAGTTTCAGATCGGCCTGCAACCGCGCGGCGAGCCAGGCGCCGCCGGACCAGATGCCGACCAGCGCCGCGTCGGGCCGCTCGGCGACGAGGCGACGCACGCCGTCGCGCAAAGCGCCGTAGAGCGCTTCGGCGTCGAGGGTGAGTGAGGTGGTGCTCATGCTTGGCGTAGGAACTGTTCGAGGATCAGCGCCGCCGCGGCGGCATCGACGTCACGCTCACCCTGCGCACGCGCTTCGGTGGTCGTGTAGCGCTCATCGACTTCATGCACCGGCAGGCCGAAGCGGCCCGAGAGCTGGCGTGCGAAGCGCTGTGCGCGGCGCGTATTGTCGTGCGCCGCGCCGTCGGGGTGAAAGGGCACGCCGACGACCAGCGCCGACGGCTGCCATTCGGCGATCAGCGCGGCGATGGCAGCAAAGCGCGCGTCGCCTTCCGCCGTGATCGTTCGCAGCGGCGTGGCGCTCTTCGTCAGGCTGTTGCCCGAGGCGACCCCAACGCGGTTGAGGCTGAAATCGAAAGAAAGAAAGGACTGAGGCTGCACGGCGTGGTCCCCCCCGCTCATGCAGCCCCCTGAGCCCTTCGGGCTTTCCCCCGGAGGGGGAGCGAGCGCTCCGGAACGGCCGCGCCCGCTCATGCGTGCCCCGCCTCCTGGCTCAGCATGCGCGGGTCGATGCCGAGCAGCGACACCGCCTTGTCGTAGCGCTCGGCGATCGGCGTGTCGAAGATGACGCTCGGATCGGCATCCACCGTCAGCCAGCCGTTGCGCGAGAGTTCGTCTTCGAGCTGACCGGCGCCCCATCCGCTGTAGCCGAGCGTGATCAGCATGCGCTTCGGCCCTGCGCCGTCGGCCAGCGCTTCGAGCACGTCCTTGCTCGTCGTCATGTCGAGCGAGCCGCCTGCTATCGACAGCGTCGAGTTGTACGGGCTCACGTGGTCGGCCTGGCGCTCGTGCAGCACGAAGCCGCGCTCGGTCTGCACCGGGCCGCCGAAGTACACCGGCGTGTCGGCGATGTCGTCGCGGTTCAGGCTCAGTTCGACCTTCTCGAACAGGTTCTTCAGCTTGATATCGACCGGCTTGTTGATCACCAGCCCGAGCGCGCCTTTTTCGGTGTGCTCGCACAGATAGACCACCGAGCCGGCAAACGTCGGGTCGGCCATGCCCGGCATGGCAATCAGGAACTGATTGGTGAGGTTGATGCGGCTCGCGCCTGAGGCACTGGGCATGGCGCAATTCTAGTGGCCGAGTCCTACCCACCCGTGTGAAATTCACGCATGCTTTTCCCACCGTGCATGAGGGGTGCACGGCCCAGGGCCAGTGCGTAGGTCAGAGTGTGGTCGCGGGTCGTTGGGGACACCGCGTGAACAAAACAGCGGTAGCGATCAGAACAATGAGTTTCGAGCCCGAGCGCCTGCGCGCGCGCCTGGTGGGCGCCAAGAGTGAACGTTTGATGCTGCGTGAGCCGCAGCTGGGCGATGCGATCGACCTCTTCGAGGCGACGCAGCACCCGGCGTTCAATGAACACCTGATGTGGCATGCGCCGCCCGAACCTGGCGGCGGTGAGCCAGCGCGTGCAGCGCGTCATCGACCGCGCCGCGGCCGGCGCCTGCGCCGCCTTCTCTGCGATCGACCGCGCCACCGGCCGCTGGGCGGCGCTGTTTCGCTTCGAGCCGCGCGAACAACCCACCTGGGCCGAGCTCGGCCTGTGGTCACACCCGGCGTTCTGGGGCGCCGGCCACGGCGAAGAGGTGACCCGGCTGGCAATCGAACAAGCCTTTGTGAAGACGATCTCGAAGCGGTGGTGGCCTGCCCAAACCTGCCCCACGGGGCCTCGCTGAAGTTGCTCGACCGCTGCGGCCTGGAGCCGATCGGTCTGGCGCCGCGAGCACACGAAGGCGGCTACGACGTGCCGCTGATGCAGATGGTGCTGACGCGCACGCGCTGGGCCTGGCTGCGCACCGAGTCGATCTCCGGCTGGCTGCCCGAGCCGATGGCAACACCGCAGCGCTTGCCGGCT
>CAWFJZ010000022.1:0-11838 GCA_963816315.1 uncultured beta proteobacterium | reverse complement strand
TTTGCTTTCTTCCACGTTGGCAGTCTCGCACGTCGCAAAGCGCGGACGCGCCACTGCGCTATCGTTCATCACTACAGCAAGACAAGGGGCGACGGCCCTGACCAGCCATGTCCGTTGATCGCTCGTACTACGTGTATGCCCTCAAAGACCCACGTACCTCGCCAGTCCCCCAATGTCCCAAGTAGCAACCCAGACTTTCATGTCGAGATTGAGCCACGCATGATCTGGTTGACTGGCGCACTCCAGCGCTTCCGCAATTCGGAAGCTGTGCGTCTGAAATGCCTATCGGCTCACGTTTGTGGGAGATTCACGTCACCGAACTCCACTACTTCCCCGGCAACGCCAGCATGAGCGCCGCACCTGGTGCTCGAAGAGCTTGGTGCGCCGTTTCAGTTGAAGCTGGTCAATCTCGGCTACAAACGCGCGAAAGTCGCCGAGTACTTGAAGATGAACCCGAACCGCCGATCCCGGCGCTGGTTCACGGCGATCTCGTGTTGTACGAGGCCGCGGCAATCGTGCTGTACCTGGTGGACACGCACCGCGCCGCAGGGCTCGCGCCCGACCTCGGCACCGCCGAGCGCGCGCACTTCTACAAGTGGCTGGTGTGGTTCGCCGCCTCGCTGGTGCCGCAGTTCCAGATCTACTTTTACACCGAGCGCTATCTCGCACCCGGCAATGCCAGCGGTGTCGCCGAGCTGAAGGCAGCGATCGAGAAGAAGATCGAAGGCCTCGTCGATCAGATCGACGCGCAACTCGCGTCGCACGGCGGGCCGTGGCTGCTGGGCGAGCACTTCACCGCACTCGACCCTTACGCCTTCCTGCTCTGCCGCTGGACGCGCGGCATGCAGCGGCCGGCGCGCACGCTGCCGCACATCGCGCCGTTCCTGCTGCGCGTGCTGGCTCGGCCGGCGACGCAACGCGTGCTCGCCGCCGAGCAGTTGTCGCAGCCCTGGTTCTGACTCAGTCCAGGTCCTCGTGCAGGCACAGGATGTTGCCTTCCGGGTCCTCGAACCAGGCCGCCTTCTCGGCGCCGAGCACGCACACATGTTCGACCGTCTTCAGGCCGGGCAGGTCGTAGTCGGCAAAGCGCACGCCGCGCCGCTCCAGCTCGCCGACGGTGGCGCCGATGTGCTCGACCTTGAAGCTGACCGCCGTGTGCGTGGCCTGCGTGCCGTCGGGCTTGGGGAACAGCGCCAGCTCGGTGCCCCCGCAGCGGTAGATGAACTTGCCGTCCGGCTTCAGGCCCTGCGGCACCAGACCGAGCTGCTGCTCGTAGAAGCGGCGTGCGCGCTCCATGTCCTTGACCGGCAGCATGCACGTGACCTGCGACGCGTCGAGCGGCGTCATCGCGGCGCTCCGGCGACGACCCAGTTCTCGACCGGCGGCTTGCCTTCGCGCAGCATGGTCGCGGTGGCATCGAGTTTGTCGCCGCGGACCGCACCGCGCCAACTCAGCTTGCCGTACTTCGGGCTGACGGTCTCGGCCTGGAAAGCGATCGCGTCGCCGGCCGCGCTGGCCTGGTAGGGCGCGTCCGAATAGCCGTAGCGGTCGCAGGCGCTGGAGCGGAAGCGCCCGCCCTGGAAGGTCAGCGTGTCGGCGTCGCCGGAGGTCTTGCCGCGTTCGATGAACACGCCGTCGAAGCGGCGGCCATCGAGGCTCGCGCCTTGAGCGACGGCGGGCGCAGTGTGTGCGGTGGCGGCTGCGCCCAGTGCGAAGGCCAGCGCCTGCCTGCGGGAGGGATCGATCGTCATGGTGGACTCCTGCGCCCCGCTGGGAAGTGGGCGGGGCGTGCAGCAGTTGTAAGCGCCCGAGGGCGGCAGCGCGATGGGCAGGAATGCGTACGCGGGGCGAGGGCCTGTGGCGCCTATCGCCGCGCCGCCTTGCGGGCCGGCGCTACGTCCGTGCGCATGTCGGCCAGCAGCCGCTCGGCGGCCGTGGCGAAGCGGCGCGGATCGCCGTACGAGCGCGCCATCATCATCGCGCCTTCGAGCGCGCCGACCAGCAGCGCCGCCACTTCGCGCGGCGGGCCGTCGAAGCGCAGCTGCCCGCGCCGGCGGCCGCCGTCGAGCACCTTGGCCAGCCAGGCTTCGTTGAGGTCGAAGTAGTGCTGCAGCGTGCGCCGCATCGGTGCCGGCAGCGTCCCATGCTCGGCCGCCAGCATGCCGCACAGGCACATCTGCTCCTTGCCCAGCACGCCGGCGTAGATGCGGGCGTAGCGTTGCAGGCGCAGGAAGGCGTCGTCCGTCTCGGCCTCGATGTGCTCCAACGCGGCGGCGAATTCCTGTTCGTAGCGCTCGATCAGGCGCTTGCCGAGCTCGGCCTTGCTCGGGTAGTGGTAGTGCAGGCTGGCCTTGGTGACGCCCAGCTCGGCGGCGATGTGGGCGTAGCTGAAGCCGTTGAAGCCGCGCGTCTGCACCAGCCGCGAAGCGATATCGAGGATGCGCTGCGCGGTGTCGGGTTCGGCGGGGGTGACGGCGGCTGCTCGGGTCATGGCATGCGATTCTAGGGACTTACCTACTGGTTGACAAGTTACCGACCTGTAGGTAAGTTTGAAGTCATGTGCTGCCCTGCCCTGATCTTCGGCGCCGTGCTCGATTTCATCGCCGATGCCGCCGATGCGATCGACGACGCCGACGGCTTTGCGCGCTGCGGCATCGAGCGCCTGCCGGCGCTGGTGGCCTCGGAGCTGACCACGCTGTCGATCTGCGATCTCGCCAGCGGCCACCGCCGGATCACCGCCACGGCGGCGCTCGGCGCCGATGCGATGGCGAGCTTCGACCGCCACCTGCGCGAGCATCCGCTGGTGCGCCACCACGGCTTCGACGGCGGCACGCGCACGCATCGCATCAGTGACTCGGTGCCGTGGCGCACCTTCCGCCACAGCGCGCTGTATCACGAGTACTACCGCGCGATCGGCATCGACCATGCCGTGGCGCTGCCGCTGCATGTGGGCGACGGCTGGTTGGTGGGCTTCGTGCTCAACCGCCGCGGTCGCGATTTCAGCGACCGCGAGGTGGCGCTGCTCGACCAATTGCGCCGCCCGCTGGCGCGGCTGTTTCATCGCACCGGCGTGCTGGCGCGTGCGCGCGCCGAGAACGCCACGCTGCCGAGCACGCTGCCCGTCACTGCCCGCGAGCACAACGTGCTGTCGTGGGTGGCAGCGGGCAAGACCGACCGCGACATCGCGCAAATCCTGGCCATCAGCCCGCGCACGGTGCACAAGCACCTGCAGCGCGTGTACTGCAAGCTGGGTGTCGAGACGCGCACCGCGGCGGTGATGCGCGCGCTGGCCTCGTGAAGCCTGACCGTACGCAGGATTGAGCATTTCGCACCGTCGCCGTTGCGCCTAGAACCTGCACAGGTTCAACCCAGGAGCAGACGATGAGCGCAACGCTAGCCCCTTCCCAACGCACGCTGGCGGTCGACGAGACGCGCCTGAACGCGTTCATGGGCAACTTCGTGCACGACCTCGGCGCGGTGATGCACGCCGCCACCATCGTCGTCGGCGACACGCTCGGCCTGTACAAGGCGCTGGCCGACGCGCCGCTGACGGCCGAAGCGCTGGCCCAGCGCACCGAAACCGATGCACGCTATGTGCGCGAATGGCTGTCGGCGCAGGCCGCCAGCGGCTACGTCGAGTACGACCCGAAGAGCGAACGCTTCAGTCTCAGCGACGAGCAGGCCTTCGCGCTCACGGTCGAGGGCGGCCCGGCTTTCATCCCGGGCGCGTTCGAGATCGCCGTGGCGCAGTTCAAGGCGATCCCGAAGATGATCAGTGCCTTTCGCACCGGCCTCGGCCTGGGCTGGCATGAACACGACAGCGCGCTGTTCCACGGCACCGAGCGTTTCTTCCGGCCGGGTTATGCGGCCAACCTGGTGTCGCAGTGGATACCGGCCTGCGACGGCCTGCACGACAAGCTCACCGCCGGCGCCACGGTGGCCGATGTCGGCTGCGGCCATGGCGCCTCGACGCTGATCATGGCCGCAGCGTTCCCGCGCTCGACCTTCGTCGGCTTCGACTACCACGCGCCGTCGGTCGAGCAGGCGACGCAGGCCGCCGAGCGCACCGGCTTGGCCGCGCGCGTGCGCTTCGAAGTCGCCAGCGCCAAGGGCTTCCCCGGGCGCGGCTACGACCTGGTGACGATGTTCGACTGCCTGCACGACATGGGCGACCCGGTCGGCGCCGCAACCCACGTGCGCGAAGCGCTGCACAAGGACGGCCACTGGCTGATCGTCGAGCCCTTTGCCAACGACCGTCTCGAAGACAACCTGAACCCGGTGGGCCGCATCTTCTACTCGGCATCGACCTTCATCTGCACGCCGGCCTCGCGTGCGCAGGAGGTGGGCCTGTGCCTGGGCGCGCAGGCCGGCGAGGTGCGGCTGCGGCAGGTCGCCAGTCAAGGCGGCTTCGGGCGTTTTCGACGCGCCACGGAAACGCCCTTCAACCTCGTGTACGAGGTGCGGCCGTAGTCAACTCGCAGTTGGCGGCTACCAGGTGCGGCTGGCGGCGAGCTTTTCGAGACGCAGCGCAATCGCCTGCCGCTTGTCGGACAGCTGCTGCTGCAATGTGCGCCGCTCGGCTTCGTCGGCGCATGCGTTGAGGCGTTCTTCGAGCGCCGCCGCTTCGCGCATCGCTTCGACTTCCGGCGGCACGACGCCGGCGTCCTTCAGGATCTTCATGCCCATGCGCAGCTCGGCGGGGGTTTCGTCATAGCCGTCGCCGAGACCGAGCGGCTTGCCGTAGCTCGGCGCGGCTTGCAGCTCGCCGCTTTGTTCGCTCTGGCGCAGGTGCTGGCCGATGTGGTCGTCGAGCAGCTTCAGGCGTTGCTCTCGCTTTTCTTCTGCATTCACACGCTCACCCTCGCCGTCGCCTCCCCCATCGCCTCGCTCCAATGCCGCGTCAGCGGCGTCATCGGTTTGGCGAGAACGCGTTCGTTGAGCAGCGCGCGGCCGAGGGCCTTGCGGCCGGTGCCGCGTGCGCACGCGGCGAGCAAGGTCTGGTCGATGACGTCGCGCTGCGCATGGCTGCCGCCGAAGCGCTGGGCCTGCAGGCGCACGGCATAGAGCTGGTCGGCGGCGGCGTCGAACTCGCCTCTGCTGAACGCCGCGAGGCCGCGCGCCAGCGGCAGGCCGACCTCGCGCGCCATGACGTGGTTGTCGCGCTTGGCGTCGTCGCTGCTCATCGCGCGTTCGGCGCAGCGCGCGATGTGGTGCTCGGCGCGGGCCACGTCGCCGCCGGCCAAGAGGGCCATCAGCGCGTGCACGTCGTTGAAAGCATAGTGGCCGGGCGTGTGCTGATCGGCTGTGCACCACGCGGCGCCGAGCGCGCGGCAACGCTCGGCCACGTCGGCGCCGAGCAGGTGCAATCGCCACAGCAGCGACGCCGCATCGACACGCTGCAGTCCGATCTGCAAATGCTCGCCGCAGAGGTGACCGTCGAGCACACGCAGCGTGCCGGCAACGTCCAGGGCTTCGACGCGGAACAACGCGGTGTGCCACCACAGGTGCGCGGCCATGCCGTTGCCTTCGGCCCACGCCGGTTGGTGGTGACGCAACCACGCGGCGCCGTCGTCGAAGCGGCCCTGCATGTCCATCACATGGGCCACGGCGTGCACGGCCCACGGCGCGCGCGGGTCGATCGCCAGCGCGCGGCGGCCGGCTTCTTCGGCCGCATCGAGGCAATGGTTTTCTTCGAGGCCGAAGGCCCACAGCCCGAGCACATGCGCATACAGCGGATCGTCTTCGTCCCACTCCGGCAACGCCCGCGCCGGCCGCGCGCGCAGCGACGGTGCATCGCCGCGGTAGAAGTCCCAGAGCTGCGCCCATTGCAAGGCCAGCGCATCGCGCGGGTGGTCGATCAGCAGCGTGTCCCAGGCCCGGCAGGCCGCGCCCCAGCGGCCCTCCTGCACGAGCTGCAGCGCCTCGACATGGGCGCGCTCGCGTGCGGGTGTTGTTGCGGTGATCAACTCGCGCGCCGCAGCCAGGTGCTGCGAGGCTTCACCGACGAGGTTCGGCTCGGTCAGCGAGAACAGGAAGCCGGCCTTCATCGCGTGCGGCAGCGGCCATGCCGGATCGAACGCGCTTGCGGCATCGAGATCGGCGATCGGCGTGTCGTAGAAGGCCATCATCCGCCACAGCGCCGACTCCACCGCGTGGCGCGCGGCTTCGTGCGTGCTGCCCGTGGACAGGCCACGGTCGTCGAATGTCGGCATGTCAGTTCCGCCGGGCCGCCCCAAGGAATTGACGCTCCCCTCGGGGGACGCGAACGAAGTGAGCAAGGGGCTGTTTCATGCGCGGAATGTAGCGCCAGCCGCTACGGCGTCGGCCAGGCGCGCTGCGGGCCGCGCAGTTGCTCGAACGCGCGCGCCACGCGCAGCACGCCGAGGTCGTCGTGACGGCGGCCGGCGAGCTGCACGCCGATCGGAAAACCGCCGGCGCTGTAGCCGCCGTTCAACGACACGGCCGGCTGCTCGCTCATGTTGAACGGCAGCGTGAAGGCGATGTGCTCGAACGGCCGCGACGGATCATTCAACGGGCTGGCGAACTCGGCGGGGAAGCTGACGACGGGGCTCACCGGCGAGAGCACGACGTCGAAGCGCTGTGTCGCCGCGGCCGTCGCATCGCGGATCGCGGCCATCTGGCCGTGGCCGCGAAACACCTGCTCCGCTGTGAGCGCTGCGGCGCCTTCAGCCCACTGAAAGATGTAGGGCAGCACCTTGCGTTGCCGCTCACGCGGCCAGGCAGCGATGTCCTGCCACGCGCGCATGCGCCAGAAGGCGTCGAGGCCGTCGATCATCGCGCGCGTGGTGAACGGCGGAAGCGTCTCGACGATCGCGCCGGCCTGCTCGAAGGCGCGCGCGGCGGCCAGGGTCGCCGCGCGCACTTCGGCGTCGGGCGCCATGCCCCAACCGGCGTCGAGCCAGAGGCCGATCTTCAAGCCGCGCCCATCGGCGTCGAGCTCGTGCCACGCGATGTGCTGCTGCGGCAGGCTCATCGTGTCGCGCGCATCGGGTTGCGCGAGCACGCGCATCGCCAGCGCGGCGTCGGCCACCGTGCGCGTCATCGGCCCGGCCACGCGGCCGGCGTACGGCGGATGGATCGGGATGCGGCCCAGGCTCGGCTTGAAGCCGACGATGCCGCACCAGCCCGCCGGCAACCGGATCGATCCTCCGATGTCGGTGCCGAGGTGCAGCGGGCCGTAGCCCGCGGCGCACGCGGCCGCGGCGCCGGCGCTGCTGCCGCCGGGGTTCTGCGACAGGTCCCACGGGTTGCGCGTCAGCGCGTGAAAGCTCGACAGGCCGGACGACAACATGCCGAGGTCGGGCATCGTCGTCTTGGCGACGATCACCGCGCCGGCCTCGCGCAAGCGCGCCGCCGGCGGTGCGTCGGCCGCGGCGGGCACGAGCAAGGTTGCCGCACAACCCAGAGGCACCGGCACGCCGCGCGTGGCGATGTTGTCCTTGACCGTCACCGGCACGCCGTCGAGCGGCAGCGCCTCGCCGCGCTGCCAGCGCAGTTCACTGTCGCGCGCGGCAGCGCTTGCGCCTTCAGCGTCGAATGCCCACAACGCTGCGATCTTCGGCTCGCTGTGTTCGATGTGAGCGAGCAGGTCGTTCAACACTTCGACCGGCGAGGCTTCGCGGCGTGCGTAGAGCGCGAGCAGCTCGACGGCGCTGCGGTCGTGGAGCGCGGTCACGCGGGCGTCATCCGGCGCGCCGCTCGGGCAGCGCGTACGTCTTCAGGTACTTCTCCAACTGCCGCCCCGCGGTGCGCCGGACCTTGCCGCGCAAAAAGCCGGACCAGCCGAGCAACACGCCGGGCACGCCGAGAGCCTGCCGCGACCAGCGCCAGAAGCTGAAGCGGTCGCGGTGGCGCTTGATCAGGCCGTGCGAGTCGAACTCGAATTCGGCGTCGATGATGTTGTGTACCAGCCGGCCCGTGGCCGAGAAGCGGTAGGTCGGCTCCCAATGCGCGCTCGTCGCGGTGATGTCGCGCACCTCGAGCTTCCAGTCCTTGCGCCCCTGCTTCTTGATGGCGTCGATCAGCATCGACCACATGCCGCCGATCTGATGGCGGCCGCGCAGCGAGAACGCCTCGTCGTCGAAGTAGGCATCGTCGGCGTAGCAGGCAGCCATGCCTTTCGCATCGAGCGACGCGAAACAGTCGTACAACTTCTTGATCGTCTCGGCGCTCATTGCCAACTCACTGCGGAGATGTCGTTGGCGAATATCGGCGACGAAGCCCACAGCCCCTTCAAGCCCTTGCGGCTCACCGCCACCTGCGCCGGGTTGAAGATGAACGCGTTGACCTGGTCGGCGGCAATCTTCTTCTGGATATCGACGAACAGTTTCGCCCGCTCCTTCTTGTCGCCGGTGGCGGCGAACTTCGCCGTCAGGTCACGGAACTCCTTGTTGTCGTAACCCCAGTAGTAGGCCGTGTTGGCGTACTGCATGTAGTCCAGTGGCTCGACGTGGTTGATGATCGTCAGATCGAAGTTGCCCTTGAACGTGCCGCCGAGCCACTGCGCCCATTCGACGTTCTCGATCTTCGCCACGATGCCGATCTTGGCCAGTTGCGCGGCGACGACCTCGCCGCCTTTCCTCGCGTACTGCGGCGGCGGCAGCGTCAGCGTGACGTTGAGCGGTGTGGCCACGCCGGCCTCCTTGAGCAACGCCTTGGCTTTCTCCACGTCATACGGCGCGCCGGCGGTGAGATCGACATAGCCCGCATCGGTCGGCGCAAAATGGCTGCCGATCGGTTTGCCGAGGCCTTCGAACACGCCGTCGATGAAGGCCTTGCGGTCGATCGCCTGCGCGATCGCGCGGCGCACGCGCACGTCGTCGAACGGTTTTTTCTTGTTGTTGATGGCCAAGATGCCCTTGCCTGCGGTGTCGCCGATGGCCACCGTGAAGCGCTTGTCGCCCTGCAACTGCTTGACGGCCTGCGGCGCGTCGAGGCGCGGCACGCCGTCGATGTCGCCGGCCAGCAGCGCGGCGACGCGCGCGGCCGGGTCGTTGATGAAGCGGAAGACCACGCGCTCGACCTTCACGGCCTTGGCATCGCGAAAGCCCGGCCACTTTTTCAGCGACACCGAAGTGCCTTTTTTCCATTCGTCGAACGTGAACGGCCCGGTGCCGACGGGCTTGGTCGCCGCGCCGGCCGCGCTCTTCTCGTCCAAGATCACGGCGGTGTTCTCGCCCATGCGGAACAGAAAGTTCGGGTCGGCGCTGTCGAGCGTCAGGATCACCGTGTGCGCGTCGGACGCGTCGATGCGGCGGATGTTGTCGAACACCGCTTTCTTGGCCTTGTTGGTGCTCTTGTCGTCTTTCGCGCGCTCGAAGCTGAACTTCACGTCGGCCGCATCGAACGCTTCGCCGTCGTGGAATTTGACATCCTTCTTCAACTTGAAGGTGTAGCTCTTGCCGTCGGGCTCCATGCTCCAGCTCTCGGCGAGCAGCGGCGTCACGCTGCCATCGACGTTGATCTTGGTCAGGCCTTCGAGCACGTTGTAGTGAACGATCTCGCCGATGGCCGCGGCCGGCGCGATCGTCGGATCCAGGCCCGTGGGTTCGAGCACCATCGCCAGCGTGACGCGGCTTTTGTTGATCGGTTGGGCGTGGGCGACTCCGAACGAGACAGCGGCGGCCAGCGCGATGAGGGTGCAGCGGGTGCGTGACATGAAGTGACCTCCTCCTGATTCAGCGCGGATGCTGCCACATCGGGCGAGGCACGGCATCGATCAACCGCCTCGTGTACGGCTGCTGCGGCGCATTGAGCACCTCGTCGGTGGGCCCGCGCTCGACGACACGCCCCTGCTGCAGCACGATCAGCTCGTCGCAGACCAGATCGACGACGGCCAGGTCGTGGCTGATGAACAGGTACGCCAGGCCGAAGCGTTCCTGCAAGTCCTGCATCAAGTTGAGCACCTGGGCCTGAACGCTGACATCGAGCGCAGACACCGGTTCGTCGGCGACGATCAACTTGGGCTGCGTGACGAGAGCGCGCGCGATGGCGATGCGCTGGCGCTGGCCGCCGCTGAACTCGTGCGGGTATTTGTCGAGGTCGGTGGCGGCGTTCAGGCCGACCGCGTCGAGCATCGCTGCTGCGCGCTCGCGGCGCTGGCTTTGGGCAGGTGTTCGAGTTGCTCCAGCGGCTCGGCCACGGTTCGCCGGACGGTGATGCGCGGATCGAGCGAGCCGTACGGGTCCTGGAACACCATCTGGAAGTGGCGGCGCGCGGCGCGCAACTCGCCGCGGCCGTGTCGATGCAGGTCGCGGCCTTCGAACACGCACTGCCCGACGATGGCGCTTCGAGCGCCATCACCAGCCGGGCGAGCGTGCTCTTGCCGGAACCGGATTCACCGACGACGCCGAGCGTCTTCGCGGCTTGCAGCGTGAAGCTGACATCGTGGAGCGCGGGGATCGTGCCTGCCGGCGCCAATGGATGGGCACGCGGCAGTACGTAGCGCTTGCTCAAACCCGTGACCTGCAGCAGCGCGCTCATGCTGCGGCTTCGCGCCAACGGATGCAGCGCACGCCGTGAGAGCCGCTCACTGCCTGCTCGCTCGGCAGCGCTGCGCGGCAGGCATCGACCGCGAAGTCGCAACGCTCAGCAACGCGCAGCCCGCCGGCATCTCGTGCAACGCGGGCACGCGGCCGCGAATCGTCTGCAGCCGCGTGCCGCGCGCCAGGCCCAGCGCCGGCCGCGCCGCGAACAGGCCGCGCGTGTAAGGTGCGCGCGGCTGCTCGAAGACCTCGCGCGTCGGCCCGCTCTCGACGATCTGGCCGCCGTTCATCACCGCGATGCGCTCGACGCGCGCCGCCATCACGTCGAGGTTGTGGCTGATCAGCAGAGCGCCATGCCACTGTCTCGCCGGAGCTCGTCGAGCAGGTCGAGCACCTCGCGCTGGATCGTCGCGTCGAGCGCGGTCGTCGGCTCGTCGGCGATCAGCAGGTCGGGTCCACAGGCCAGTGCGATCGCGATCACCACCCGCTGGCGCTGGCCGCCGGAGAGTTCATGCGGGTAGGCGTCGAGGCGCTCGCGCGCGCGCGGCAGCTGCACGCGCTCCAGCAGGCGCAGCGCCTCGGCGCGCGCGGCCGCGGCGTTCAGTCCCTTGTGCAGGCGCAGCGACTCGGCGATCTGGCTGCCGATGCGGTGCACGGGGTTGAGCGCCGTCATCGGCTCCTGGAACACCATGCCGATGCGGTCGCCGCGCAGCGCGCCCATCGCGTCGTCGTGGAGTGAGGTCAACTCGCGGCCGTCGAAGGCGATCGACCCGGCGACCTCGGCGCCGTCGGGCAGCAGGCCCATCAGCGCCAGCGCGGTCAGCGACTTGCCGCAGCCCGACTCGCCGATCGAGGCCGAGCGTTGCTGCGCGGTCGAGCGCGAACGACACGCCGCGCAACGCGGCGCGGCGGCCCTGCGCGGTGGCCAGCGTGACAGTCAGGTCGCGCACGTCGAGCAGCGTCCTCCAGCGCGAGCAGATCGAGGTACGCACCCGCCAGGCGCTGGCCGCGCTCAATGCCCAACCCGCCCATCAGCCGCTCGGCGATCGCTTCGCCGTCGGCCACGCTCTGTTTCTTCGCGCAGCACGACTTCGAGTTCGATGAAGTCGCCGAGGCCTTCGACGCGGTCGAGGTGGATGCGCGTGGGGCCGGCCAGCAGCAGCCAGCGCGTCTTGCGCACGCGGCCGATCACGCCATTCGCGCGCGACAGCGCCTCACGCAGTGCCGCTGGATCGCTGGTCGGCGCGCGCGCGTAGTGCGACAACTTCGGGCCTGACGGTGTCGGCACGCTCGTAGTGGATCAACTCGCCGCGGGCATCGCCGAAGTCACGCA
>CAWFJZ010000021.1:0-61573 GCA_963816315.1 uncultured beta proteobacterium | reverse complement strand
TTCGTGCGGCCGGTCACCTTCGTTCATCGCGCGCTGATGAACCGCCGCAGCACCGCAAACGCTGCGTCAGCGTCATCGCGCCAAGCCCCATGCCCGACGTTCGCAAAGCGCTCGAACTGCACCCACTGCGGCGGCAGCGCGGCGGCGATGTCTTCGGCGTCTTCGATCGGCGTCACCGGGTCGGCGTCGCCGGCCATCACCAGCACCGGGCACAACGCACGTGCCAGGCCGGGCAGCAGGTTCATCGTTCGCTGCTCGCCGCCGGCCGAGGCGAAGAGGATGTCGGTGTTGAAGATCGTTCGCTCACCGGCCGCTTCGTCTTGCGGCGTGGTGTTGTAGTGGCGCTTGCAGACGCGGTTGTACTCGGCCCAGGTCTGCGCATTCGGCTGCGTCCAGAACGCTTCGCCGCGTCGCGCGCTTCGAGTCCGCCGAGTTTTTCGAACATCGCCAGCTTGCGCGCCAGGCCCATGTGGTGCGTCGTGCTCGACAGGATCACCTTGCCCGGATGCGCCGGGTGGCGCGCGATGTAGCGCTGCGCCACGAAGCCGCCGAAGCTCTGGCCGAGCACGATCGGCTTGCCGATGCCGAGCGCATCGCACAGCCGCACCACGTCGTCGGCGAAGGTGTCGAGCGTCCACTCGCTGGCCGGCCGACGGTCGCTGCGGCCGTGGCCGCGGTGATCGACATAAACGATCTGCGCGATGTCGGCCAGTTGCGAGAACAGCGGCTTGAAGCCCGAGTGGTCGTAGCCCGGGCCGCCGTGCAGCAGGATCAACGTCGGCTTGTCGCGCATGCGCGGACCGTCGGCCACGAGGCCCGCGCCTTCGACATCGACGAAGACGCGGACCCCGGGCTCGATTTCAATGCGCATGGGGCCGCAGTATCTCGCCTGCGGCTCGGGGACTACATCGCCTTCCAGAAGATGTAGTCGGCCTGGTACTTGACGACTTCGCGCTTGCCCTTGCCTGCGGCGTCGCAGGTCGACGGCCGGCGCGACACCGCCGCGCGTGGCCACGCGCTGGATGTGGCTGATGCCGCTCATCGCGCCCTGCCCGCTGGCCGGGTTGGCCTTGACGAGTTGCAGCGGGATGTTGCCGTCGCCCGCGGGCGCCACGGCGAGCTGCGTGCCGGTGATCGCCGAGCCGTCGCTCGCCGCCCAGGTGGCCGGCGGGCCGAAGTAGCGGCCGATCGAGCGGCCCTGGCGGTCGGTCGAGCGCCGGCGTTCGGGCCGGCAAAGACCCACTCGTGCTGGCCGGCCGCGTTGGCTTTTTCGCGGCACTCGTAGGTGATGTCGCCGGCGCCGACGGTTTCGAGCACGACGCGGTGGCCGGCGGGCACCTGCACTGCCGCAGGCAGCGCCGCTTGCGAAAACCCAGCCGGCGCCATCGGTGCGCTGCCACAGGCGGCAGCCAGCACGCCGAGGGCGGCGATGGGGAACAGTGACCGTGTGTTGAGGTTCATGGTGTTTCCTTGTTGATCCATGTGATGAATGCAGCGGACCCCGCTCGATGTGCGCAGCGGGGTCCGGGGTTCGGGCTTCAGTCGATGTCGGCGGGCTCCGCGGTTTCTGACGTGGGCGGCATCACGCCGAGCACGATCAGCGGCTCGTTGCCTTCGCTGGCGCGGCGGCCGCCGACCCAACTGCTGAAGGCTTCCGGCGATTCGAGCGCCGACTCCGGCACCGTGTCGTCGTCATCGCGGTCGGAGCCGCCACCACCGCAAGCCGCGAGGGCCAGCGCTGCGGCGGCTGCCGCCATCCAAAGTTTCGTGTTCATCGTCGCGCTCCTGCTCACTGTGCGCCCGCGCCCGGAATCGGCGTGAACAGGTAGGGGAACCGCGTCAGCAACGGCACCACCGCCTGATCGACGGCGTCATGCAACCTGAACGAGGTGGTGCCCAGCGGCACCTTCGACGGGTTGCAGTCGGCGCCGAAGCCCAGCGCGTTGTTGTTGCCATTGGCCACGCACAGGCCACCCATCACCGCCACCAGCGAGATATCGACCACGTCGTCCTTGGGCCGGCGGCCGTTCGGGTAACCCGCGTTGTCGTTGCCGCCGGCGAGGATGTTGCCGACGATGCCCAGCCGGTTCTGCTGTGCGAACGGCACCGGCGGGATGGCCGTGTTCAGGCGCAGCATCTCCGCGCCGACGACGTTGGCCGGCTTGTTGACGCCGGCGATGCCGGTGAGGAAGGTCGTCACCAGATCGGTCCGCGGAAAGTTGGTCGGCGCCGTGTTCGGCAATGCGAGCGCGATCTCGAGCAGCGCCGGCAGCGTCGGGTTGGTCACGTAGTCGGCGAACTGCGCGTCGTCCTTGGGCTTGCTGCCGTTGAAGCGGTCCTTGTCCTGCAGGCCGATCACGACCTCGTTGACCAGCGGCATGCCCAGGCGCGAAACCTGCGTCCACGCGCCGCCGACGATGGCCGTCGTCTGGTGGCCCTTCTTCGGCGTCGGGTCGAGCAGTTGCGCCTGGCGCAGGCTGGCCGTCGTCCAGCCGCCGACCACCGGGTCGCTGCCCTGCGTCAGGCAGCTCTTGTGCATTTCGATGCGCCAGCGTGGTGACGTTGGCGTCGTCGATGATGTTCGGCGCCGCATTGATCAGCGCCGGATCGGTGATCACGGACACCGGTGCGTTGACCAGGTCGAAGATCGTGCCGAGGTTGACCGCGAAGGCTTCCTTGCGCTGGCCGACGAAGAGCTTGGCCGGCATGCTGCAGCCGGGCACGTTGACGGTGTAGATGTGCTGGTCGGCGTAAGCGTCGTAGTTCGGGATGGTCTTGGTGCCGATGTTGTCCACCGGCTTGTCGAAGGTCTTGCTGCCGCCGGCGGCGTTGGTCACCGAGGCGCGCTGGCCGCCGCGGCGGTCGCCGCGCATGACATCGACGGTGAAGGTTTCGTTGACGTTGAGCGTGGCCGCGTTGGGCGCGCTGACCGAGCCGGCCTGCGTCAGCGGGATCGACACGTTCTTGCCGCCGATCGGCAGCGAGATGTTGTTGAACTTGTTCTGGAAGCGGAACTGGAAGGTGAGGTCTTCCTTGGCGTCGCCGTTGTTGTCGAGGTGGATCTCGTAGAGCGCGTTCGGATCCATCTTGAAGTAGTTCGGGCCGCCGTACGCCGCCTGCAGCGGCTGGTAGTTGGCGATCACGGTGACGTAGTCGGCGCGGCCGGCTTCGTAGCTCATGAACATGTAGAAGTCGGTGCCATCGACCTTGGGCGCCGTGGTGATGAACGGCGCTTCGCGGTGGCTCGAAGCGAAAGCAGTGCTGGCCAGGGCAGCGATGGCCAGCGGGATGGCTGCGAGCGCAGCCGACTTGCGAGAGAGGGTCATGTCGATCTCCTGTAGAGGCGTTCCGAAGGTGGGTGGACGCCATCGGGTGCGCGTCCTGGGCCCATCTACGCAGAGGCCTGGAAATCGGATGCGAACTAGATCTGAAGTTTTCCGACAGAGACGATCGGGCCCGTCGGCGCGCCGGTGGTCGAGCCGCCCGCGGGCTCGACGCTGACCGCGAACGCCGCCGTGTCGCGCAGCAGTTGCGTGCGCAACACCGTCGTAGCGCCACTCTCGCGCACGAGGCCGAGCGAGCGCGGTGCGCCTTGCGCCGGCACCGCCCACAACTCGAGCGCGCGGCCGGGCGTCGGCGCCAGGTCGTTGATTGGCCGCAGCACGAGAGCGCGGCCGTCGGCGGTGACGCTGGCGACGAAGCTCGCGTTGAGCGCTTGCGCGGCTTCGGGGTTCGAACCCAGCACGACGATGATCGGCGCTTGCGGCGCCGGCACGCGGCTGCCGACGATGAACATCGCCACCGTCGCCGCCGTGGCGACGCCGGCCAGGCCGCGCCACAAGGCCAGGCGCTGCCACAGCGTCGGCGCGGGCGCGGCAGTGCGATCGCCGAACAGGCGGGCCTCGATGTTGCGCCAGACCTGCGCCGACGGCGTCACCTCTTCGACGGTGACCGACAACGGCGACAGGCGCTGCTGCCACTGCGCGACCGCGTCGCGCAGCGCCGGGTGCGCCGGCAGCAGGTTCTCGAAGCGCCGTCGCGCGGGGCCGCGCAAGGTGCCGAGCACGTACTCGGCAGACAAGCGGTCGGCAAGGTCGCGGTGGGAGTAGTCCATGGCTAGATCAGGTGCGCTGCGCCGCCGAGGCAGTCCTTCAGCGCCATCAACGCGCGCCGCACCCAGCTCTTCACCGTGCCCAGCGGCTGCTGCAGGTGCTGCGCCACTTCGGAGTGCGACAGCCCCTGGTAGTAAGCGAGCGCGACGCATTGCTGCTGCTCGGCCGACAGCGCGCCGATGCAATGCGTCACCGCGCGCGCCTGCGCGGCCTGCGCCATCAGCTCCATCGGGCTCGAGTCTTCGGAGGCGATCGTATCGACGAGGTTCGATGTCGTCGTCGTCGCCGAGGTGCGCGCTGATGGTGGAGACCTCGGCCTTGCGGCGGCGCAGGCTGTCGATGGCGCGGTTGCGGGCGATGCTGGTCAGCCAGGTCATCGGCTGCGAGCGAGCGGCGTCGTAGCCCTGCGCGTTGCGCCAGATGCTGACGAAGATCTCCTGCAGCACGTCTTCGGCCTGCGCACGGTCGCGCTGGATGCGCAGGATCACGCCGAGCAGGTGTGCGCCGGCAGTCTTGTAGAGCGCGGCCAGGGCCTTGCGATCGCCGAGGGCGATGCGCGACAAGGCCTCGGCGAGCGCGGCGTTGCGGTCGTCAGTCGGTGCAGCAGTGGCCATTGCTTTGCAGTACGCAGGCCGCGGCGGTTTGGATGCAGCTCAAGTGGACAACAGCGTGCGCCGGTAGTGCAGCAGCTCGTCGATCGACTCGTGCACGTCGGCCAGCGCGGTGTGCGCCTGGACTTTTTTCAAGCCCTCCAACGCCGCCGGCTTCCAGCGCCGCGCCAGTTCCTTCAACGTGCTGACGTCGAGGTTGCGGTAGTGGAAGAACGCTTCCAGCGCCGGCATGTGGTTGGCCAGAAAGCGCCGGTCCTGGCAGATCGTGTTGCCGCACATCGGGCTCTTGCTCGCGCCGACGTACTGCGACAGCCAGGCGATGACCTCGGCGCTGGCGTGGGCCTCATCGACGGTGGAGGCCTTGACACGATCGACGAGGCCGCTCTTGCCGTGCGTGCCCTTGTTCCAGGCGTCCATGCCGTCCAACACGGCGTCGCTCTGGTGGATGGCGAACACCGGGCCTTCGACGCGAACGGCGCACTGCGGGTCGGTGACGATGACGGCGATCTCGATGATGCGGTCGCGATCGGGGAACAGGCCCGTCATCTCGAGGTCGATCCAGATCAGGTTGTTGTCGTTCTTGACGAGCGTGGGCGTAGGCGTGGGCGTGTCGGTCGTGTCAGTCATGGGGCGTCCCTGTCTTACAGCGCCGGCATTGTCGCAGCCCTACACTCCCGGGCCATGGATTCCCTGCTCCTGACATCGCTCTTCGCCGCGGCCATCGTGGCGAGCTTCGTGCTCAAGACCTGGCTGGCGCTGCGGCAGATGCGCCATGTGGCCGCGCACCGCGGCGCCGTGCCCGCGGCCTTCGCCGGCACGGTGTCGCTCGAAGCGCATCAGAAGGCGGCCGACTACACGCTGGCCCGCGGACGCTTTGGGTTGATCAGCCTGGCCTTCGGCACGCGCGGTGCTGCTGGCGTGGACGCTGCTCGGCGGGCTCGATGCCTTGAACGGCTGGGTGCGCGATGCCGTGCAGCCGCGCTGGGGTTCGATGGCCTACCAGCTCGCGCTGCTCGGCGCGGTGGCGGCGATCGGCAGCGTCGTCGAAATGCCGCTCGATGCCTGGAACACGTTTCGCATCGAGCAGCGTTTCGGTTTCAACCGCATGACCTGGAAGCTGTATGTGTTCGATGCCGTCAAGGGCGCGCTGGTCGGCGCGGCGATCGGCCTGCCGCTGGCCGCGCTGGTGCTGTGGATCATGGGTGCTGCCGGATCGTGGTGGTGGCTGTGGGCCTGGGTCGCCTGGACGGGCTTTCAGTTGCTGATGCTGCTGCTCTACCCGACCGTGATCGCGCCGCTGTTCAACAAGTTCTCTCCCCTGCCCGATGCGTCGCTGGCCGAACGCGTGAGCGCCCTGATGGCGCGCTGCGGCTTTCGCGCCAAGGGCTTGTTCGTGATGGACGGCAGCAAGCGCTCGGCGCATTCGAACGCCTACTTCACCGGCCTCGGCTCGGCCAAGCGCGTCGTCTTCTTCGACACGCTGCTGAAGCGCCTGTCGCCTCCCGAAGTGGAAGCAGTGCTCGCGCACGAACTCGGTCATTTCAAGTTGAAGCATGTGCCCAAGCGCATGCTGATGATGTTTGCGGGCAGTCTTGCCGCCCTGGCGCTGCTCGGCTGGCTGGCCCGGCAGCAGTGGTTCTACACCGGCCTGGGTGTCACGCCGAACATCGGCGGCGTGCCCAACGATGCGCTGGCGTTGCTGCTGCTGATGTTCGCGCTGCCGACATTCGGCTTCCTCGTCACGCCGTTCGCAGCCGCGCTGTCGCGCAAGCACGAGTTCGAAGCCGATGCGTATGCGAGCGCTCAAGCCAATGGGCAAGACCTCGCCAACGCGCTCGTCAAGCTGCACGAAGACAACGCCGGTACGCTGACGCCCGACCCGCTGTACGCGCGCTTTTACTACTCGCACCCGCCGGCCGCAGAGCGGCTGGCGGCCTTGAAGTGATGCCGGCGGCCGAACGCCTGGCCGCGCTGAAACTCGCTTGAGCAAGTTCGCGGCGCTCGACCTCGGGCGCGTGGTCGCAGTGCACGGCCGGCACTGCGTCGTCGAGTCGCCGGAAGGCGAGCGCACGATCTGCCATCCGCGCGGCAAGAAAAGCGATTGCGTCGTCGGCGATCTCGTGCGCTGGCAGCCCGCGGGGGACGAAGGCGTGATCGAGCACATCGAGCCGCGGCGCAACCTGATGCACCGCCAGGACGAGTGGAAGACGAAGTCCTTCGCCGCCAACCTCGATGCCGTGCTGGTGATCGTCGCCGCCGATCCGCCGTTCTCCGAAGCGCAGCTCGCGCGCGCGCTGATCGCGGCGGAAAGCGCCGGCATCGCCGCCGACGTGCTGCTCAACAAATGCGATCTGCCGCAGGCCGCCGCGGCGCGCGAGCGGCTGGCGCCGTACCGCGCGATGGGTGTGGCGGTGCACGAGGTGGCGATGAAGGCCTCGCCCGATGCCGCGCGCGCCGTGCTCACGCCGTTGCTGACGGGCCGCACGACGCTCGTGCTCGGGCCGAGCGGCATGGGCAAGAGCACGCTGATCAACCTGATGGTGCCGGGTGCGGCGGCGCAGGTCGGCGAAATCTCCGCGCGCTCAACGCCGGCCGACACACGACGACGACGACGACCTGGTACTGGATCGACGACGCGCGGCAAAGCGCGCTGATCGACTCGCCGGGCTTCCAGGAGTTCGGCCTGCGCCACATCGACGTGCTGCAACTGCCCGGCCTGATGCCCGACCTGCGCGCCTTTGCCGGCGGCTGCAAGTTCTACAACTGCACGCACCGGCACGAGCCGGGCTGCACGGTGATTGCGGCGGTCGAGCGCGGCGAGATCAGCGCCTCGCGCTGGCGCATCTACGGTGAGATCTGCGACGAGCTGGCGCGCGAGCGCTACTAACCGAGCAGGTTCGCGAGCGACAGCAACGCCGCCAGCAGCATCCACAGGATCACCGAGCGCCAGACCAGGCCGACGACGCTTTGCAGGTGGCCCGCCTGGGCCGGCGCCCCCGGCGTCGAGCCGCGGGCCGATGCGGATTCAGGGTTGCCGCCGACGTCGAAAGTCTTCGAGCGATCGGGCGTCACGCCCGGCGCCGCCTGCCCGCCGAGCTGCACGCCGATCGCACCGGCCGCAGAGGCGAGCAGGATGCCTTCGTTCGGATGCAGCCACAGCATCGCATCGCGCCGCCAGCCGTTGACCGCTTCTTCGAAGTTGCCGACGACGGCAAAGCCGAACGCCGTCAGGCGCGCCGGCACATGGTCGATCAGCGAGAACGTGCGCTGCGCCAGGTGCATCAGCCGCTCGTTGGCCGGCACGTCGAGCGTGCGGCTCTTGAAGGCCCAGTAGCGGCTCGCGAACTCGGCCATGCGGTAGAGCACCGCGCCCGCCGGGCCAAGGCCGAGCGCCGAGAGCGCGATGAACCAGAAGAAGACGCCGAAGACATGGCGGTGCGCGGCCAGCAGCGCATGTTCGAGCACATGGCGCAGCAACTCGCTGCGCGGCAATTCGCTGGCGTCGAGGTGCCGCCACTCGGCGAGCAGGCGGCGCGCTTCGAGTTCTTCGCCGCGGTCGAGCGCGGCGCGGATGTCGGTGAAGTAGTGGCTGAACTGGCGAAAGCCGAGCGTGAGGTAGAGGATGGCGATGTCGAAGACGAAGGCGCCGAGCAGCGACACGCTGGCGATGAGCCAATAGACCAGCGCCGCAGCGATCGCCGGCGCGAGCACGGTGACGCACCAGACGACGATGGCATGGCGGTCGCGCCCGGCGTCGAAGTTGCGGCCGGCCCAGCCGGTCCACGAGATCAGCGTGTCGTGCACCCAGTTGTCGCGCGGCAGCGGCTTCAACTGTTCGATCAGCAGCGCGAAGAGGACGGCGAAGAAACTCATCGGGCTTGATCTTAGGCCGACAGCAGGCGATAGAAGTTGCGCAGCATCGCCGCCGTTGCGCCCCAGATGAAGTAGTCGCCCTGCCCGTCCGAGCGCGGCCACGGCATCGACAAGAAGGCGCGCTGGCCGCCGGCGAACTCGAAGACGTGGCGCTGGTGGTGGGCCGGCGTCATCAGGAAAGCGAGCGGCACTTCGAAGGCCTCGGCGACTTCGTGTGCGTCGATCGCCAGCTCGAACGGCGGGTGCACGAGGGCCACGATCGGCGTCACGTCGTAGTCGGTCACGGTGCGATAGACCGGCAACGCGCCGATGACTTCGACATGGCGCCGCGCCAGGCCGACCTCTTCTTCGGTCTCGCGCAGTGCGGTGTCGATCACATCGGCATCGCTGACTTCAGCGCGGCCTCCGGGAAAGCTGATCTGGCCGGCGTGGTCGCGCAGGTGCGAGGTGCGTTGCGTCAGCAGCACCGTCACGCCTTGCTCGCGCTGCACCAGCGGCACGAGCACGGACGCGCTGCATGCGTTCGCGGCCTTCGAAGACGCCGCCGTCGCCGAGGGTTTCGGGCGTCCACGCAGGCGGTGCGTGAAAGCGCCGCCGCAGCGCATCGGCGCTCAAGCGAGCGGCATCCACCGCGGCCAAATGCGCATCGGTGCCGAGCACCGGCACGGCGCGCGGGTCGAGGATGCGAGGGCGTGTGCTCATGCAGTCAGCTTACGGCAGCAACAACGAAGCCGCCCTGAGGCGGCTTCGTCTGTGGTCAGCGGCGAGTCGGTCAGGAGGCTTCGGCCGTGCTCGATGACTTGCCCGCGAGCTTCTCTTTGATGCGCGCGCTCTTGCCCGAACGGTCACGCAGGTAGTACAGCTTGGCGCGGCGCACGTCGCCGCGGCGCTTGACTTCGATGCTGGCGATCAGCGGGCTGTAGAGCTGGAAGGTGCGCTCGACGCCTTCGCCGCTCGACACCTTGCGCACGGTGAAGCCGCTGTTCAAGCCGCGGTTGCGCCTGGCGATGACGACGCCTTCGTAAGCCTGCACGCGCTTGCGGGTGCCTTCGACGACGTTGACGTTGACGATCACGGTGTCGCCGGGAGCGAAGGCCGGGATGGTCTTGCCCAGACGGGCAATTTCCTCTTGCTCGAGGGTTTGGATCAGGTTCACGGGTTCTCCGAGCGATCTTGCCTGGGCTTTGTTGATAGAGAGCGGGAGCTGGTCCCACCGTGACCCGGCAGAGGATCGAAAGCCCGCGATTATAGGTGGAGCGCGGACAGAAACGCCTCGTCGGCTTCGGACAGGCGGCCTGCCGCGCGCGCCGCGGCGATCAGCTCGGGCCGCAGGCGCGCGGTCAGCTCGAGCGAGCGCTCGCGGCGCCAGCGCTCGATCTGCGCGTGGTGGCCGGACATCAGCACCGCCGGCACGGCTTGGCCGTCGAGCATTTCGGGGCGGCTGTAGTGCGGGCAGTCCAGCAGGCCGTCGTCGCCGAAGCTGTCCTGCTCGGCCGATTGTTCGTCGCCGAGCACGCCGGGTTGCAGGCGCGCCACGGCGTCGAGCAGCGCCATCGCCGGCAGTTCGCCGCCGGAGAGCACGAAGTCGCCGAGGCTGAGGTCCAGCGTCACATGGCGGTCGAGAAAACGCTGGTCGATGCCTTCGTAGCGGCCGCAGAGCAGCACAGCGCCGGGGCCGGTGGCGAACTCACGAACGAGCGCTTGGTTGATGCGCCGTCCGGTCGGCGTGAAATGAATCACGGCCGGCGACGCTTCAGCACGGTCGGCCTTCACCGCCGCCAGCGCACGTTGCAAGGGCTCGGCCAGCAGCACCATGCCCGGCCCGCCGCCGAACGGCCGGTCATCGACACGCTGGTGTGCGCCATCGCCATGCTCTCGAAGCGGCCACAGGCGCACATCGACCTGCTTGCTTTCATACGCGCGGCGTGTCACGCCGAGCTTCAGGAACGGCTCGAAGAGTTCGGGGAAGAGCGTGATGACGTCGAAGCGCATGCTGGCCTCTAAAAGTCCAGGCCCCAATCGACCGTGATGCTGCGCGCGGGCAGATCGACGGTGTCGATGTACGCGGCGACGAACGGAATCAGCCGCTCGTCGTCACCCGACACCACACGCAGCACGCTGTGCGCGCCCGTGTCGATCAGGTCGGCCACCGTGCCGAGCGCCACGCCTTCGCGGTTGGTGACCGCGCAGCCGATCAGATCGACCCAGTAGTACTCGTCGGCGCCCGCGGTCGGAAAGCTCGACCGTGCGACAAACACGCGCGCGCCCCGGAGCGCCTCGGCGGCATTGCGATCGGCAATCTCCTGCGCCCCCGCGACGACGAAGTCACCCTGCTCGCGTGACTCGGTTACCCGCAACAACGGCGGCGGCGCCACCCCCGGGCCATCTGACGGCCGCAAGTGCCAGCGTTTGGTGGAGAACAGCGCCTGCGGGTCGGTCGCAAAAGGCTGGACCTTGATCCAGCCCTTGATGCCCCAGGCGCCTAGAACGCGACCGACCTCGACCGCGTCCGCGGGAAAGACGTCGCCTTCAACGGCCAATTACGCGGCGGCCTTCTTCTTGGCCTGATCGACCAGGCGCGCGACCGTGGGCGAGAGTTGCGCGCCCTTGCTCGCCCAATGCGTGACGCGGTCGGTGGCCACGCGCAGCGGCTCTTCACCGCCGGCCGCCACCGGGTTGTAGAAGCCCACGCGCTCGATGAAGCGGCCATCACGGCGCTCGCGCGAATCGGCAACGACGATGTTGTAGAACGGGCGCTTCTTGGCGCCGCCACGGGACAGACGGATGACGACCATTTGTCGGTTCCTCGGGTGAAGTCTTTTCGAGTTGCCGACCGCGGGACACGCGCAGCCGGCAACTCTGGTTTGAACGGTCGGTGCCGTAGATACGCCGGTGTGAGCAACCGGCCAGCCCCGAAAACCAGCGATTATAAACTCGGCCGCATGCCTGACCACGCCTTGCTGATCCGCCCGAGCACCGAAGCCGACCTGCCCGCCCTGGCCCGCATCTACGGCCACGCCGTGCTGCACGGCACCGGCACCTTCGAGCTCGAAGCGCCGGACGAGGCCGAAATGGCCCGCCGCCGCGACGCCGTGCTGGGCAACGGCCTGCCCTGGCTGGTGGCCGCGCGCGATGGCGACGTGCTCGGCTTCGCCTACGCCAACCACTTCCGCCCGCGCCGCGCTTACCGCTTCTGCGTCGAGGATTCGATCTACCTCGATGAGCGCGCGCGCGGCCACGGCATCGGCCGCGTGCTGCTGGCCGAGCTGCTGGCGCAATGCGCAGCGCGCGGCGCCCGGCAGATGCTGGCGGTGATCGGCGACTCGGCCAATGCCGGCTCGATCGGCGTGCACCGCGCCTGCGGCTTCGAAGACACGGGCATCCTCAAAGCCGCTGGCTGGAAGTTCGGCCGCTGGCTCGACGTGGTGCTGATGCAAAAGGCGCTCGGCGAAGGCGCGGCAACCGAGCCGCGCGATTGACCACCTACAAATCGAAGACGCTGGCGACTTGGCTGGCCTGCATCGGCGGTGCCCTCGGCGCGCACCGCTTCTACCTGCACGGCCTGCGCGATGTCTGGGCCTGGCTTCACCCATGGCCGACGCTCGCCGGCTTGTACGGCATTCATCGCGTGCAGACGCTGGGGCAGGACGATCAGCTGGCCTGGCTGCTCTTGCCGCTGCTCGGGCTGATGATCGCGCAGGCCTGCCTGTTCGCCATCCTCTACGGTCTGTCGCCCGACGCGAAGTGGGACGAGACGCACAACCCCGGCCATGCGCCGCGCAACACACGCTGGCTGCCGGTGCTCGGCGCCGTCGCCGCGTTGATGATCGGCGCCACGGCGCTGATGGCCACGATCGCCTTTGGCGGGCAACGCTTCTTCGAGTGGCAGGTCGAGGAGTCGCGCCAGATCAGCCGCTAGAAAATCAACCTGCCGACACCGTAACCCACCGCCGCCATCAAGGCCGACGCCGGGATCGTGAAGATCCAGGCCCAGACGATCGTGCCGGCCACGCCCCAGCGCACGTTCGAGGCGCTGCGCGTCGAGCCCACACCGACAATGGCGCCGGTGATGGTGTGCGTGGTGCTCACAGGAATGCCCAGGCCCGTGGCCAGGAACAGCGTGATCGCGCCGCCGGTTTCCGCGCAGAACCCGCCGACGGGCTTCAACTTGGTGATGCGCTGGCCCATCGTCTTGACGATGCGCCAGCCGCCGAACATCGTGCCCAGCGCGATGGCGATGTAGCAGGTCCAGATCACCCAGAGCGGCGGCAGTTTGTCGGCAGCGCCGGCGTAGCCGGTGGCGATGAGCAGCATCCAGATGATGCCGATGGTTTTCTGGGCGTCGTTGCCGCCGTGGCCCAGGCTGTACAGGCCGGCGGAGACGAGCTGCAGGCGGCGGAAGATGCCATCGACACGCTGCGGCCGCACGCCGCGACAGACCCAGGCCACGGCCACCATCAGCAGCGAGCCGAGCACGAAGCCCAGCGTCGGCGAAACGATGATGAAGGCCAGCGTCTTCCACACGCCGGCGCCGACCAGGCCGCCGGCGCCGACCTTGGTCATCGTCGCGCCGACGATGCCGCCGATCAGCGCGTGCGAGCTCGACGACGGAATGCCCCACCACCAGGTGATGACGTTCCAGGCGATGGCTCCGATCAGCGCGCCGAAGACGACGTAATGATCGACGACACCCGGCTGCACGATGCCCTTGCCGACCGTGGCCGCCACCTTGAGCTCGAAGATGAAGATGGCGACGAGGTTGAAGAACGCCGCAAAAGCCACCGCCTGCGCCGGCTTCAAGACACCTGTGGAGACGACGGTGGCGATCGAGTTCGCGGCATCGTGGAAGCCGTTCATGAAGTCGAACGCGATCGCCAGCACGACGAGCAGCGCAATCACCCAGAACGCGACCTGGACGCTGGCCATGCGTCAGGACCGCCGGGCCGTCCCAAGGGACTGACACGCCCCTCGGGGGCTGCGAGCAAAGCGAGCTTGGGGCTGCACGTTCTGGCTTTAGGAGTTTTCGAGGACCACGCCCTCGATCAGGTTGGCCACGTCTTCGCAACGGTCGGTGATCGATTCAAGCTGCTCGTAGATCGTCTTCAGCTTGATCAGCTCGCGCACGTCGCTCTGCTCGCGGAACAGGCGGCTCATCGCGGCGCGCATCACGCGGTCGGCGTCGGACTCCAGTTGATCGATCTCTTCGCAGGTTTTCAGCGCCGCTTCCATCACGTCCTGCTTGCCGATGTTGGGCAGCAGCGTCACCACATGCGCGACGCGGTCGCAGCATTTGGCGGACAACTCCGCCAGGCGCAGCACCTCGGGCGTGACCTGGCGCACGTCGTACAGGCTCATCGTCTCGGTCGAGTCCTGCAAGAGGTCGAGCACGTCGTCCATGGCGTTGATGAGGCCATGGATCTGCTCGCGGTCGATCGGCGTGATGAAGGTCTTGTGCAGCAAGCGGTTGACCTCAGCCGTGATCTTGTCGGCGCTGCGCTCGGCATGGTCCACCGCTTCGGCGTACTTGCCGCGCAGAACAGGGTCGTCGTAGTTCTGGATCATGGCGACGAAGGCCTTCGAGCCTTCGGCGATGTGACCGCCGTGCTGGTTGAACAGTTCGAAGAAGTTGCCCTCGCGTGGCAGCAGCTTGCCGAAGAACATGATCGTCTCCCTTTGCCGATTCGAATGGCGCGCAGTGTAATCAGCCGCGGAAGCTGAACCGGCAATGAACTCAGCAAGGTTCGATCCTCTCGATGCGTTGGTCCGCGGGAATGGGCAACGCCAGATCCGGCGCGATCTCGGCCAGCGGCGCCAGCACGAAGGCACGCTCGTGCAGGCGCGGGTGCGGCACGGTCAGCAGTGGCGTGGCGATGCGGCGCTGGCCGTAGAGCAGCAGATCGAGGTCGAGCGTTCGCGGCGCGTTGCGATACGGGCGCTCGCGGCCGAAGCGCATTTCGATCGCTTGCAACGCCTCGAGCAGCGCCGCGGGCGACAACTCGGTTCGCAGTTGCGCCACGGCATTGATGTAGTCCGCGCCTTGCGCGTCGATCGGCGCGCTGCGGTACAGCGACGAGCGCGCAACGCAACGCGTGCCCGGCAAGGCGTCCAGCGCCTCGAAGGCCGCACGCACGGTGGCAACAGCGTCACCGAGGTTGGCCCCCAGGCCGACGAAAACGCGTTCGTCGGCGTCCGGCGTCACGGGGCCTCGGGGACAGCCGGCGAGGCGGCGCCGGCGGGTTTGCGGCGGCGGCGGCGACGCCTCTTGGCCGGGGCGGTGGCCTCGTCCTCGCCCTCAGGCGTCGGCGCGGGCTCCAGCGCCGGCCGCGGGGCGGCCGCGGGAACTCGGCGTGGCTGCGCGCGCTGCGCCTCACGCGCAGCTTCGATCAGCGCTTCACGCTCTTCGTTCGTACCGAGCGCGAAGTCTTCCCACCAGTCGGCGAGTTCGCCATCGGTCTCGCCGCAATCGGCGCGCATGCGCAGGAAATCGTAGGCGGCGCGAAAGCGCGGCTGATCGATCAGCGAGTACGGCGAGCTGCCGGCGCGGCGCTCGAAGCGTGGCTGCATCAGCCAGATCTCGCGCATGTCGGCGGCCAGCTTGCCGCGGCCGGAGATGTCGCCGATGCGCGCGTCGAAGACGGCGTCGATCGCCTCCTGCAACGCCGGCACCGCATGCGCGCCCGTCTTGATTGCCGCCTGCCAGCGCTCGCGCACGTCGTGCCACATCAGGCAGGCCAGCATGTAGCTCGGCGCGACGCTGCGGTCTTCGGCCACGCGCTTGTCGGTGTCGGCCAGCGCGCTTTCGATGAACTGGATCTGCTGCGGCTTCGGCGTCCCCGGCTCGGCCATCAGCGGCGCCAGCAGCGGGAACAGTTGCGTCAGGCCCTGCTTGCGCAACTCGGCCACGCTGGCCAGCGCATGGCCGGTCTGCAGCAGCTTGATCATCTCGTCGAACAGCCGCGACTGCGGAATGTTGTCGAGCAGCCGGGCCGCCTCGGCCATCGGCTTCTTGGTGCCCGGCTCGATCGTGAAGCCCAGCTTGGCGGCGAAGCGCACCACGCGCAACAGCCGCACCGGGTCTTCGCGATAGCGCGCGGCCGGGTCGCCGATCATGCGCAGCGTCTGCTTCTTCAGGTCTTTGAGACCGTGGTGGTAATCGACGACGATCTGCGTGGCCGGGTCGTAGTACAGCGCGTTGATCGTGAAGTCGCGACGCGCGGCATCTTCGATCTGCGGGCCCCAGACGTTGTCGCGCAGCACGCGCCCGCTGGCATCGACGACATGGGTCTTGCCGACGAGGTCGCTCTTCGACGTCTTCTCGTTGCCCGCCACCTGGTCGGCCTGGTCGGCTTCGAGGTAGGCGCGGAAGGTCGAGACCTCGATCACCTCATGGTCGCGCCCGCGGCCATGGACGACGTGCACGATGCGAAAGCGCCGGCCGATGATGAAGGCGCGGCGGAACAGCGCCTTGACCTGCTCCGGCGTGGCGTCGGTGGCGACGTCGAAATCCTTCGGCCGGCGGCCGACGAGCAGGTCACGCACGGCGCCGCCGACGATGAAGGCCTGGTGCCCCGCTTCCTGCAGCGTGCGCACGACGCGCTCGGCGCGCTCATCGACCAGCTTCGGGTCGATGCCATGCTCGGCGGCCGGAATGTCCAGCCGCTTGCCCAGCGGCACGCCCGCAGGCTTGGCGGGCGCCGCGGCGGGTTTGCCGAGCAGCTTGTCGATGAACTTGCGGATCATTGCTCTCGTTCGAAAAGGCGGAGTATCGGCCAGCCGCGCTGCGAGGCCACGGCTTCGAGTCTCGCGCCCGGGTTGGTCGCCACCGGGTGCGTGGACCATTCGAGCAGCGGCAGGTCGTTGATGGAGTCGCTGTAGAAGGTGATGCGGTTGAAGTCCGGCGCGGCGCGGCCGAGGCTTTTCAGCCATTGCTCGACGCGCGTCACCTTGCCTTCGCGAAACGTCGGCACGCCCTCGGCGCGGCCGGTGACCCGGCCCCGCGCATCTCGCTCGAGCTCGACGGCGATCAGCGTCTCGATGCCGAACAGATCGGCGATCGGCCGTGTGACGAAGGCGTTGGTTGCGGTGACGATGGCCACGCGGTCGCCGGCCGTCTGGTGTCGCTGCACCAACTTCAAGGCGCGTTCGTGCACCGCCGGCTGCATGACCTCGCGCATGAAGCGCTCGCGCATCGCCAACGCTTCCTGCTCGGGCCGAGAACGCCAGGCTGCAGTGGCGAAGTCGAGGTACGCCGCGACGTCCAGCGTGCCGGCCAGGTACTCGGCATAGAACTGGTCGTTGCGCTGCTTGAAGCGGTCTTTGTCGGCCCAGCCGACCTGCACCAGGAACTCGCCGAAGGCGTGGTCGGAGTCGGTTTCGATGAGGGTGCCGTCGAGGTCGAACAGGGTCAGATTCAAAGTGTTGCGCCCTCTTCTTCGAAGAGTTTTTTCAGCAGCGGCACGGTGACGTGGCGATGCTCGGCCAACGCGAACTCGTCGAGCCGATCGAGCAGCGCCATCAGGTGCTTCAAGTCGCGCGAGAAGCGTGTCATCAGAAAAGACATCACGTCGCCGGACAGAACGATGCCGCGCCGGTCGGCTTCCTGGCGCAACACCGCGCGTGCGTCGGTCTCGCCGAGCGGCGAGATGGCGAACACCGGGCCCGAGCCGAGGCGCGTTCGCAGGTCGTCGCGCAACGGCAAATCGACCGGCGGCATGCTGCCCGAAGCCGCCACTTGCGTGCCGTGCGACGCCGCGTCGATGAACAGGGCGAAGGCCGACTGCTGCTGTGCGTCGTCGAAGGCCTCGCAGCCGTCGAGCACGATCAGCGACCAAGCATCGTCGAACGACCAGGGCGGCGGCGTCGCGCTGTCGAACCACCCGGCCTGCACGTCGCGAGCCAGCGCATGCAGCAGATGCGTCTTGCCGCTGCCGCTCGGGCCCCAGAGATAGACTGGTTCCGCCCCGCGCTGCGACAACGCGCGCAAGTAGGCGAGCGCAGCAGCGTTGGGGCCGGCGACAAAGCTGTCGAACGTCTTCAACGGTTCGGGGCCGATTGCAAGCGGGATCTGTCTCACGTCATCCCTGATAAAGCCTGCTCGACAGGTACGCGCCTTGCGCACGCCGCAGCGCCACGAGCAGAACCGCACTCACCGGCAACGCAATCAGCACGCCGACAAAACCGAACAGATGGCCGAAGGCCAGCAGCGCGAAGATCACCGCCAGCGGATTCAAGCCGATGCGCTCGCCGACCAGCCGCGGTGTCAGCACCAGGCTTTCCGTCACTTGCCCAACGCCGTAAATGACCGCCACCGCGATCACGCCATACCAGCCGCCGAACTGCAGCGCGCCGGCCAGCAAGGCGAGCACGAGCCCGAGGCCGAAGCCGAGATAGGGAATGAAGAACGCCAGGCCGGTGAAGACGCCCACCGGCAGCGCCAGGTCGAAGCCGGCCAGTGCCAGGGCGACACTGAAGTACACGGCCAACACCGACCATCACCAACACCTGGCCGCGCAGGTACTGGCCGAGCACGCTGTCGCATTCGTCGAGAAAGCCGAGCACGGCGGGCGCGCAGCCGCGGCGGGATCAGCGCCTGCGCGCGCACGACGAGATTCGGCCAGTCGAGCAGCAGGTAGAACAGCACCAGCGGCATCAGCAACGCATTGCCGATCAGCGCCAGCAGCATGCTGCCGCCGATGCGCGCCGAGCTGAGCACGGTGGACATCCAGTCTTCGAAGTTGGCGTCGAGCGCCTTGAGCAAGAAGGCTTTGACGCTGGCGCTGTCGAGGGACACATGGATGCCGAACTGCGCCAGCCAGGGCACCAGCGTCTTGTTGGCGCGCTCGATCAGCAACGGGATCTGCTCCTTGAGCAGCGGCACTTCCTTGGCGATCACCGGGATGATCAACAACACCAGCGCCAGCAAGGCGACGATCGCCACGACTTCGACCAACACCACTGCGGCAAGACGCGGCATGCGGCGCGCCGCCAGCGCTTCGACCGCCGGGTGCAGCGCATACGCCAGCACCGCAGCGATGATGAACGGCGTCAGCACGGGGCCGAGCAGCCACAGCAGCAGCACCGCGGCCGCCGCGGCGGCGAACCAGATCAAGCTTCGGCGTTGGGACGGGTTCAGAGACATCAATGCAGTTGCGGCCGGCCGGCGGCGCGCAACTCGCCGATGCGATCGCTGATCGCTCGCACGTCGTCGGCGCCCGGGCTGTGCTCGACATAGGCCGCGAGGTCTTGCACAGCGCCGTCGTCGTCGCCGAGTTCGGCGCGCACCAGGCCGCGGTCGCGGCGCTCGTCCCAGTCGTCGGGCAGCAGGATCACCAGGCGCTGCATCACCGCGAGCAAGGCCGGCCACTCTTCGGCGCCGCGGTGGATTTCTTTCAGGTTGCGCAGCATGCGCGCGATCACGGCGCGCGGCGTCGCGGTTTGCAGGAACAGGCCGAGCGGCACTTCGGCGTCGCCGACCAAACCGTGGCGGCGCCGGTACGGCTCGATGCGCTCTTCGAGATCGTCGCGCGACAGCGAGCGGCCGTTGAACGGGTCGATCACGACCTCGCCCTGCGGCATCTTCAGCTTGATCAGGAAGTGGCCGGGAAACGAAACGCCGCGCGCCTCGAGGCCGATCTGCTGCGCGATCTCGATGTAGATCAGCGCCAGCGTGATCGGGATGCCGCGGCGCGAATCGAGCACGCGGTGCAGGTAGCTGTTCTCCGGCGCGTAGTAGTCGTTGACGTTGCCGGCGAAGCCGAGCTCCTGAAAGAAGTAGCGGTTGAGCAGACGCAGGCGCTGCAGCGGCGCGGCGTCGGCGGGGATGCGGTTCTTCAGCTTCACGGCCAGCGCGTCGATGGCCGAGAGCACGCCTTGCACGTCGAGCTCCGGCAGGGCGGCGTGGGCCACGGCGACGGCCGCTTCGAGCTGCGAAAACTGCTGGTCGTCGGCGACCAGCGCTGCGAAGTAATCGAGCGGAGTCGGGCGTTCGAAGAGAAGTGAGGTCACGACGCTCGAAGTGTATCGGTCAGAGCGTGAGGCTCTCAGCCGCGGCGCATGAACTGGCGCGGGTGCAGGCCGCAGGCCAGCAGCACGCCGAAGTACAGCAGTGCCGCGCCGGCCAGCACCGCGGCCACCCAACCGGCGCGCACGAAGCCCGCCGTGTGCAGCCAGTCGATATGCCGCGCCGCCCACCACAGCAGGCCACCGAGAGCGGCACACGCCAGCAGCACGCGCAGCGCAAAGCCGGCCCAGCCGGGCGACGGCGTATAGACGCCGCGCTTCCTCAGGCCGACGAACAGCCACGTCGCGTTGACGAGCGCGCCGAGGCCGATCGACAGCGCCAGCCCGGCATGGCCGAGCATCGGCACGAAGACGAGATTCATCGCCTGCACGAAGATCAGCACGACGATGGCGATCTTCACCGGCGTGCGGATGTCCTGCCGCGCATAGAAGCCGGGCGCCAGGATCTTCACGCCGATGAGGCCCATCAGGCCGACGCCGTAGCCCATCAGCGCCGTCACCGTCTGCGCCACGTCGCGCTCGGTGAAGGCGCCGTAGTGGTAGAGCACCGCCACCAACGGCTGCGGAAAGACGAGCAGCGCCACGGCACAAGGCAGCGCCAGCAGCAGCACGAGGCGCAGGCCCCAATCGAGCAGGCCGGCGTAATGCGTCGCGTCGCCGCGCGCCTGCGCGGCCGAGAGTTGCGGCAGCAGGACGACGCCGAGCGCCACGCCGAGCAGCGCGGTCGGGAACTCCATCAGACGATCGGCATAGGTCAGCCACGACACGGCACCGGTGCCGACATGCGAGGCGATCTGCGTGTTGATGAGCAGCGAAATCTGCGCGACGGACACGCCGAGCAACGCCGGCGCCATCTGCCTGAGGATGCGGTGCACGCCGGGGTGATGCCAAGCGGCGCGGATCGCCGACGGCGAGAAACCGATGCGCGGCAGCAGCCCCACGCGCGCCAATGCCGGCACCTGCACCGCAAGCTGCAGCACGCCGCCGGCCATCACACCGACGGCCAGCGCGTAGATCGGCTGCACGCCGATCGACTTGAACCACGGCACGCCGAGCCACGCCGCCACGATCACCGCCACATTCAGCAGCACAGGAGTCACGGCCGGCACCGCGAAGCGCTTCCACGTGTTCAAGATGCCCGCGGCCAGCGCCACCATCGACATGAAGCCGATGTACGGAAACATCACGCGCGTCATCAACACCGCGTTGTCGAAGCGCTCCAGCCCGCTGGCCAGCAGCCAGACGAGGATCGGCGCGGCAACCACACCGATCACGCAGGTCAACAACAGCGCCCAACCCAGCACCGTGGCCACGGCATCGACCAGCCGGTGCGTGACCTCGTCGCCCTCCTTCTCGCGCGTGGCCGCGAGGATCGGCACGAAGGCCTGCGAAAACGCGCCCTCGGCGAACAGACGCCGCAGCAGGTTCGGGATGCGAAAGGCGACGTTGAAGGCGTCGGTGGCGGCCGAGGCGCCGAAGGTGGCAGCGATCAATTGCTCGCGCACCAAGCCGGTGACCCGGGAGGCCAAGGTCAGCAGCGAGACGGTGGAAGCGGCCTTGAGGAGGTTCATTGGGGGCGGATTGTCCAGAAGGCGCCCACCAAGCTCATCGGCCGTGGCTGGCGGGCCCGCAGTCTCGCATGCTAGACTCGCGCCCTTTTCCGCAGCTCACACCCAGCATGGCCACCGCAACCAAAGCCAAGAAGAAAACCGTCCGCATCGCCTCCGGCCGCAAGCGCGCGCGCCAGGACGTGAAGTTGAACGCCGCCAACGCCTCCTTGCGCTCGCAGTACCGCAGCGCCGTCAAGGGCGTGCAAAAGGCCGTCGCCGGTGGTGACAAGGGTAAGGCCGCCGAGCTGTTCAAGGCCGCGCAGAGCGTGATCGACTCCGTGGCCGACAAAGGCATCTTCCACAAGAACAAGGCTGCGCGCCACAAGAGCCGGCTGGCCGCCAAGGTCAAGGCACTCGCGCTCTCGGCCTGACCGTCAGGTCTGGAGCAAACAAGGCCCGCTTCGGCGGGCCTTTGTTTTGATCGCGCAGCCGCCGCGGATCTGGCTTTGCCAGGCCGCTAGCGGCGCCCCCTTGAGGGGGAAGCGGCGAAGCCGCTACGGGGGTGGGCCAATCACACAGACCTCGCCCATCTGCAAATCGTTGTCGCGCGCGAAGTTGGCGACGAAGTCCCAGGCCATCGGCTCGATCTCTTTCAACGCCTCGTTGACGATCACGGCCTTGACATCACCGACACTCGTCGGCACGCAGTACGGCGAGTAGCCGATGAACGAACTGATGCCGGCCTTGCCGGCCGACCCGGGGCGGAAGCACGACATCGCACCGGCCAGGCGCTCGGCCCAATCGCTCGGGCGGAAGACGCGGCCATCTTTGGTGATGCCTTGAATGATGAACTCGCGCGCGGCGCGAACGGGCTCGGACATGATCGACGAGGGCGACTTGAAGACTTCGTGGCCCGTGGCGCAGGCGATCAACACCAACGCAGGCCGCGCCGGTGACGCTGCAAACATTGTGCCTGGGTGGTGTTGCGTTGCCGCGAGCATGACGTGAGCCGGTGCGATGGATCACCTGTTTTCGGCTCGGCACAGAGCGAAACGTAGAATCAATTGCAGCTCGGCGCGTGAACAGTTCGCAACAACGCTGCCGGCCTCTTTCTTCACTGCCAACAGGAGCCCGCGACCGATGGCCCACCCTGCCGAGCCCCATGTGATGGCCACCTACGGCCGCCTGCCGATCGCGCTGTCGCACGGCAAAGGCTGCCGCGTCTGGGACACCGAAGGGCGCGAGTACCTCGACGCGCTCGCCGGCATCGCCGTCAACACGCTCGGCCACGGCCACCCCAAGCTGGTGCCGGCGCTGCAAGACCAGGTGGCCAAGCTGATCCACACCAGCAACTACTACCTGGCGCCGCTGCAGGAAAAACTCGCCGCCAAGCTGTGCGAGATTTCCGGGCTGACGAACGTCTTCTTCGGCAACTCGGGCCTCGAAGCGAATGAAGGCGCGCTGAAGATTGCGCGCAAATACGGGCACGACCGCGGCATCGACCGGCCCGAGATCATCGTTTACGAGAAAGCCTTCCACGGCCGCTCGATCGCCACGCTCTCGGCTACCGGCAACGCGAAAGTGCAGGCCGGTTTCGGCCCGCTGGTCGAAGGGTTCGTGCGCGTGCCGATGAACGACATGGCAGCGATCGAAGAGGCGGCGCGCACGCGGCCCAACGTCGTTGCCGTGTTCCTCGAAGTCATCCAGGGCGAAGGCGGCATCAACGCCTTTCGCGCCGAGTACCTGCGCAGCCTGCGCAAGCTCTGCGACGACAAGCAGTGGCTGCTGATGCTCGACGAGGTGCAGTGCGGCATCGGCCGCACCGGCAAGTGGTTCGCGCACCAGTGGGCGGGCATCCAACCCGACGTGATGCCGCTGGCCAAAGGCCTCGGCTCGGGCGTGCCGGTCGCCGCCATCGTCTGCGGGCCGAAGGCCGCCGGCGTGCTCGGCGCCGGCAACCACGGCACGACCTTCGGCGGCAATCCGCTGGCGATGCGCGCCGGCATCGAAACGCTGCGCATCATGGAAGAAGACGGGCTGCTTGCCAACGCGGCGACGGTCGGCGCGCACCTGCGCATGGGGCTCGAGCGCGAACTGGACGGCGTCAAGGGCGTTGTCGAATACCGCGGCCAGGGGCTGATGATCGGCATCGAGTTGGATCGGCCCTGCGGCGATTTGCTCAAGCAAGCGTGCGATGCCGGTTTGCTGATCAGCGTCACCGCAGATCGTGTGGTGCGCTTGCTGCCGCCGCTGATCATGACGACGGCCGAAGCCGATAAGGTGGTGTCGATCCTCGCCCCGCTGATCAAGAAATTCTTGTCGTGAAGCCAGGATCGACCTTGATGCGGCACTACCTCCAGTTCAAGGACTTTCGCGCCGAGGAATACGCTTACCTGTTCGAGCGCACGCGCGAGATCAAGAAGCGCTTCAAGAACTACGAAAAGTACCAACCGCTGGTCGATCGCACGCTGGCGATGATTTTCGAGAAGGCGAGCACGCGCACGCGCGTCAGCTTCGAAGCCGGCATGTACCAGATGGGCGGCTCGGTGGTGCACCTGACCACGGGCGACAGCCAACTCGGCCGCGCCGAACCGGTCGCAGACAGCGCGCGCGTGATCAGCCGCATGGTCGATATCGTGATGATCCGCACGTTCGAGCAATCGATGATCGAAGACTTTGCGGCGCACTCGCGCGTGCCGGTGATCAACGGCCTGACCAACGAGTACCACCCGTGCCAGATCCTGGCGGACATCTTCACTTTCATCGAGCATCGCGGGGCACGCGGTGGCGAAGCCAACGCACTCGACACGCTCAAGGGCAAAACCGTGGCCTGGGTCGGCGACGGCAACAACATGGCCAACACCTGGCTGCAAGCCGCGGAAATCCTCGGCTTCAAGGTGCACGTCAGCACGCCGAGCGGCTACGAGATCGACCCTGCCGTGGCCGGCATCAAGAGCAGCGACTGCTATCGCGTTTTCAGAGACCCGCTCGAAGCCTGCCGCGGCGCGCACCTCGTCACCACGGATGTGTGGACGAGCATGGGCCAGGAGGCCGAGAACGCCGAACGCGTGAAGGCGTTTGCGAACTGGTGCGTCGATGAGCGCCTGATGGCCGTGGCGCGCAGCGATGCCCTGTTCATGCACTGCCTGCCGGCGCACCGCGGCGAAGAAGTGGCCGCGTCGGTGATCGACGGACCGCAATCGGTGGTCTGGGACGAAGCCGAGAACAGGATGCACGCGCAGAAGGCGCTGATGGAGTACCTGCTGCTAGGGCGCATCGGCTGAACTGGCCCCCAAGCTCACTTCGTTCGCGGCCCCCCAAGGGGGCGCTCAGTGGCTCCGGAGCGGCCGCGCGCCACTGAGATAGCGCTGCATCCCCTGCCGCACATCGTCGGGCAGCGCCACCGCCTTGTGCGTGGCCAGCGACGTGCACACCAGCACCTGCCGAAAGCGCGCGCGCAACTCGCCGCCGCTGCTGAAGTGCACCGCCAGCTCGACCGAGCTGCGGCCGAGCTTGGCGACGGCCAGGCGCTGGCGCAAACGGTCGCCATGCCTGCTGACCGCAGTGAAGTCGCATTCGAGTCGCACCGTCGGCACGCCGAGCCGGCGCACACCGATGACCTCGTGATACGGCACACCGAGACCTTCGTTGAACCAGCGCTCGTGCAGCGTGTTCAGCATCACCAGGTACTGCGGGAAGAAAACGATGCCGGCCGGATCGCATTGCGCGAAGCGGATGGTGTCTTCGATTTCGAATACTTCAGCGGTCATCTTGCGGGTCTCCATCGGTGCGGCGCGGTGCCTATGATGCATGCATGGCACGCCGACTCTGGGACATCTCGCCACCCGTGCACGCGCACTCGCCGGTGTTTCCCGGCGAC
Organism: uncultured beta proteobacterium; assembly: GCA_963816315.1. Classification (GTDB taxonomy): domain Bacteria; phylum Pseudomonadota; class Gammaproteobacteria; order Burkholderiales; family Burkholderiaceae_C; genus CADEEN01. The sequence goes on along the minus strand of CAWFJZ010000021.1, from coordinate 36,528 downwards.
GCGCGCTATGAACAACGCTGGGCGGCGACGATCGCACCCGGATGCCCGGTCAACGTCAGCACGATCACCTTGTCGCCGCACACCGGCGCGCATGCGGATGCGCCGCTGCACTACGACGGCGATGGTGCGACGGTGGGCGCCCTCGACCTGAATCCCTACCTCGGCCCGTGCCGCGTGATCCACGCGATCGGCGTTTCACCGCTGATCGAATGGCAGCACCTCGCGCACGCGATCGACGCGCAACTGCCGCCGCGCGTGCTTCTGCGCACCTACCTGCGCATGCCGATCGACCGCTTTGACGATGCGCTCGCCGCCTACGCACCGCAAACGATAGAACGCCTGGCCGACCTGGGCGTGCTGCTGGTCGGCATCGACACCGCGAGCATCGACCCGGCGTCGAGCAAGACGCTCGGCAGCCACCAGGTGATTCGCCGCCGCGATCTGCGCGTGCTCGAAAACCTCGTGCTCGACGACGTGGCGGAAGGCGACTACGAGCTGATTGCCCTGCCGCTCAAACTCATCACCGCCGACGCGAGCCCGGTTCGTGCCATTTTGCGATCGCTGCCATGAACCGAACCGACTGCGAGCACCTCGACGCGCAAGACCCGCTGGCCGCGCTGCGCGACCAGTTCGCGCTGCCGCCGAACAAGATCTACCTCGACGGCAATTCGCTCGGCGTGCTGCCGCGCGCCACCGCTGCACGCGTCGCGAACGTCATCCAGCACGAGTGGGGCGAGCACCTGATCGAAAGCTGGAACACGGCGCATTGGATCGATCTGCCGCAGCGCCTCGGCAACAAGCTGGCCAAGCTCGTCGGCGCCGGCGCCAACGAACTGGTGGTTGCCGACTCGACCTCGGTCAACCTGTTCAAGGTGCTGTCGGCGGCGCTGGCGATGGCGCAGACCGACGCGCCGCAGCGCCGCGTGATCCTCTCCGAACGCGACAACTTCCCGACCGATCTCTACATCGCCGAGTCGCTGGCCCGCGAGCGCGGCTTCGAGCTGGTGCTCGCCGATGCGCCGCAGCAGATCGAGCCGCGGCTGGCGCAGGGCGACGTTGCCGTGCTGATGCTGACGCAGGTCAACTACCGCACCGGCCGCCTGCACGACATGGCCGCGCTCACCGACGCTGCGCACGGCGCCGGCGCGCTGGCGGTGTGGGATCTCGCGCACAGCGCCGGCGCGCTGCCGGTGCATCTGAAACGCGACGACGCCGACTTCGCCGTCGGCTGCGGCTACAAGTACCTCAACGGCGGCCCCGGCGCACCGGCATTCGTCTGGGTGCACCCGCGCCATGCCGATCGCTTCTGGCAACCGCTGGCCGGTTGGATGGGCCACGCCGCGCCGTTCGCCTTCACGCCCGGCTACGCGCCGGCGCCCGGCATCGCGCGCTACCTGTGCGGCACGCCGGCGGTGATCTCGATGGCGGCGCTCGAATGCGGCATCGACAGCGTGCTCGCCGCCGAGCCGCTCGGCGGCATGGAGGCGCTGCGCAGCAAGTCGCTGGCGTTGACGGAGGTCTTCATGCGCCTGGTGGCTGAGCTCTGCGACAGTCTGCACATGATCACGCCGCACGAGTCGCGACACCGCGGCAGTCAGGTCTCGCTGACACGCAACGAAGGCGCTTATGCCATCGTGCAAGCGCTGATCGCGCGCGGCGTGATCGGCGACTTCAGAGCGCCCGACGTGCTGCGCTTCGGCTTCACGCCGCTGTATTTGCGCTTCGTCGATGTGTGGGATGCGGTGGCGCATCTTCGGCAGGTGCTCGAAACGAACGAGTGGAAGCAAGAGCGCTTCAACAAGCGCAGCGCCGTGACATGAGCGGCACCAAGCTCGACTTCTCGCAGGACATGAGCTACGGCGACTACCTGCACCTGGACCAAGTGCTGGCGGCGCAGCATCCGCTCTCGCCCGACCACAACGAGATGCTGTTCATCATTCAGCACCAGACCAGCGAGCTGTGGATGAAGCTGATGCTGCACGAGCTCGAAGCGGCGATGGCGAGCATCGCGAGCGACCAACTCGGCAGCGCCTTCAAGATGCTGGCGCGTGTCTCGCGCATCATGGAGCAGCTCGTGCACGCGTGGGACGTGCTGGCGACGATGACGCCGCCCGAGTACAGCGCGATCCGGCCTTATCTCGCCAACAGCAGCGGTTTCCAGAGCTGGCAGTACCGCTGCATCGAGTTCCGGCTCGGCAACAAGAACGCGGCGATGCTGAAGCCGCACGCGCATGCGCCCGAGCGCCTGGCGCAAGTCGCTGCAGCGCATGCCGCACCTTCGCTCTACGACGAGGCGCTGCGTCTGCTGTCGCGCCGCGGCCTGGCCGTGCCGCCATCGCACACCGAGCGCGACTGGACGCAGCCCTATGCCGCCAGCGCGCAGGTCGAACAAGCCTGGCTCGTCGTCTATCGCGAGCCGCAAACGCACTGGGATCTCTACCAGCTCGGCGAGGAGCTCACCGACCTCGAAGACGCCTTCCGCCTCTGGCGCTTCCGTCATGTGACCACCGTCGAGCGCGTGATCGGTTTCAAGCGCGGCACCGGCGGCACCGGCGGCGTGAGCTACCTGCGCAAGATGCTCGACGTGGTGCTGTTCCCGGAAATCTGGACGCTGCGCACGAGTCTCTAAGCCCGCGTTCTCGCTGCCGCCCACAGAATCGCGCTGCCCAACAACGCTGCGATCACCGAGCCGGCGAGCACGCCGAGCTTGACGCGCGTCTCGAAACTCGAATCGAGCCCTTCGAACGCCAGGCCGCCGATGAACAGGCTCATCGTGAAGCCGATGCCGCACAGCACCGCCACGCCGAAGAGCTGCAGCGTGCTCGCGCCGGCCGGCGGCGCGGCGACGCCGCTCTTGATCAACAGCCACGCGCTGCCGAACACGCCGACGGCCTTGCCGAGCACGAGGCCGGCGCCGATGCCCAGCGTCACCGGCTCGACGAGCGCCGACACGCTGGCGCCGGCAAGGTTGACGCCGGCATTGCAAAAGCCGAACAGCGGCAGGATGCCGAACGCCACCCACGGATGCAGCGCATGCTGCGTGCGTTCCAGCGGCGAATCACCGGCCGCATCGCGCGCAGGAATCGCCAGCGCGGTGATCACACCGGCCAGCGTGGCGTGCACGCCCGACTTCAAGACGAAGACCCAGATCACCAGACCGACCGCGGCATAGACGTTGATGCGCGTCACGCGCAGCCGGTTCAACAGCAGCAGCAGCGCGATGCCCACCGCCGCCCCGCCGAGCGCCAGCAGCGACAACTGCTCGGTGTAGAACAGCGCGATGATGATGATGGCGCCCAGGTCGTCGATGATCGCCACCGCCGTCAGGAACAGCTTGAGCGACGGCGGCACGCGCGAGCCGAGCAGCATCAGCACGCCGATGGCGAAGGCGATGTCGGTGGCCGACGGGATCGCCCAGCCGCGCAGGGCCTGCGCATCGCCCCAGTTCAACGCAGCGTAGATGGCAGCCGGCACCACCATGCCGCCGAGCGCCGCGGCGGCGGGCAGCATCGCCTGGCGCGGCGACGCCAGTTCGCCCTCGATGAACTCGCGCTTGATCTCCAGGCCGACGAGGAAGAAGAAGACCGCCATCCACAGATCGTTGACCCAGACCAGCAGCGGTTTCTCGAAACTCAGGGCACCGCCGATCGACACGGTGCCCGGCAAGCGCAGGAAGGCCTCGTAGGCCGGCGCGAATGCACTGTTGCTGACGATCAACGCCACCAGCGCGGCGGCGCCCAGGCACAGGCCGCCGGCCGACTCGTGAGCGAAAAAACGCGCAAAGGCATTCGTTGCGCTGGCATCGCGCGGCTGCGACATGGGAGCCCTCCTGCTGGGCCGATGTTGCCGCAGGACCATCACCCAGACACTTTGCAAGGGCAGGCATGATGCGCGCATGAGCTCGTCAGACCGCTACGCCGCCCCGCGCGCCGACGTGGCCGACGTCACCGCGCCCGACGCGCTGCTGGCGTCGCGGCCGCGCAGCGTTGCCTGGGCCTGCGCGCTGATGCTGGCCTCGCTGGTGATCAGCTTCGTCGCGCTGCTGCCGGCCGTCGATCCGCCGATGCCCGGCGAGCCGGCGGCGATGACGGCGATGGTCTGGGGCATCACCGCCGTCTCCACCGCGATCGAGTTGTGGCTCTTGCGTTGCGTCTGGCGGCGCATCAACTGGGCGCGCTGGCTGATGGTCGGGCTGATCGTGTTCGCCATCGCCTCCAACCTGTCGGTGCTGGAAGAGGATTGGGCGCGCGCCCCCGTCGTCGCCTGGTTGAACATCGCCGTGCTGGCGTTGATCGCCGTTGCCGCCGGCTTGCTGTTGGCGCGGCCGTCGGCGCAGTGGTTCAAAGCGGCTCCACGGCCCTAGAGAGCGGAAGGCCGGCCGCCCGAGCGGCGTAAACCCGCTGGAGCCCGCGCCGCGGACTCACCTTCGAGGAGAGCCGAATGTTGCTGCCGAACCGTTCCGTCCCCCGCCTGCCGCTGGCCTGCTGCGTCGCCGCCGCACTCGGCCTGCTGGCCGCGCCGACACTGGCCGATGACTCGCGGTCGCGCGACCGCATCGAAGCGCGCCTGAAGGGCTTCGCCGAAGTACCGGCCGTCTCGTCCGCCGCCAGCGGCCGCTTCAAGGCCCGCATCGACAGCGCTTCGCAAACCCTGAGCTACGAGCTGTCCTACAGCGGCCTCGAAGACAGCGTGCGCATGGCGCACATCCACATCGGCCAACACGGCGTCAACGGCGGCATCATGGTCTGGCTGTGTCAAACCGCGGCCTTCCCGTCGCCAGTGACCACGACGCCGCAGTGTCCGCAGTCGGGCACGGTCAGCTGGACCGTCTCGGCCGCTGACGTCGTCGGCCCCGCCGGCCAAGGCATCGCCGCCACCGAGTTCGCCGAAATGGTCAGCGCGATCCGCGCCGGCGTGGCCTATGCCAACGTGCACTCGAACAAGTTCCCCGGCGGCGAAATCCGCGGCCAGTTGCGCGACGACGATTGACGGGCCAACGAGTCTTCGAGCGTGGTGCAGCGAAAAAGCTGCCTCACGCGTCGAACGACTGCACGACCCCTTGCCACCAGCCGCTCGTGATGGCGTGCTCGGTGTAGGCGCCTGTCGTGAAGTCGGCAATGACGCGTCGCCAGAAGGCCTGGGCCGCGAGGTTGTCCGGCATCTGCCCGACTTCCCAGCGACCGGGCAGGGCGTCGAACACATGCCGTGCGAGCGTGGCGCCGAGGCCGCTGCGGCGGTACTTCTTCAGCACGAAGAACTGGTCCATCCAGTGGCCGCTCGCGCCGACCTTCACCGCGCCGTCGGCGAGCGCGAAGCCCGCGTAGTGGCCGGACACCATGGCGACGAAGGCACGGCAGCCGTCGCCCGACCAGAAGCGATCGAGCCCGTAGCCGTACTCGCCGTGCGCGTCGAGATCCTGGTCCCAGAGGTCGGACAGCTCGTACTGGTAGAGCTCCAACATGCGTTGCAGCGCGCGCCGGTCTTCGACGCGCGCGCTGCGGATCTCGATTGTTTCGGCGGACAGCACAGGCGGCGTTAGAACTCGACGATGCGCGCAGAGACTTCTGTTCCTTGCACGATCAGCTCACCCGCCGCAATCGGCAGCTTGAACCGCCGCGGCCCCGGGCTGCCGGGGTTGACGAAGAGCACACCGTCGCGCCGATCGACGTGCGGCTGGTGCGAGTGGCCGGAGACGACGACATGAACACCGGCGGCTTGCGGGTCGATGTCGAGCAGCGACAGGTCGTGGATCGCGACGATGACGATCTCGCCGACCTTCAGCCATTCGGTCGCGGCCAGATGCTCGGCCCACGCACCGCGATCATTGTTGCCGCGCACGGCGGTGACGGGCGCCAACGCCCGCAGCTCGTCGAGGATCGCCGGCTCGCAGATGTCGCCGCCGTGAATGATGAGGTCGCTGCCGCCGAGAAAGGCCTTGACCTCCGGCCGCAGCAGGCCGTGGGTGTCGGAGATGAGGCCTACGCGGAACATGGGTGTGCAGACGGCCGCCTGCTAGTCACCGTCCAACGCATCCGACAAGACCTTCTGGCGTCACCTACAACTTCTGCGCATCAAACGTATTGCACTGCTGCACGCTCCCCGACTCCAGCCCGCGCCTGAACCACGTCATGCGCTGCTGGCTCGAGCCGTGCGTGAAGCTCTCCGGCACCACCATGCCCTGCGACTTGCGCTGCAGGTTGTCGTCGCCGATCTGCGAGGCGGCGTTCATCGCTTCTTCGAGGTCACCGCGCTCCAGCCAGCCTTTGCTCTTTTGCGAGTGGTGCGCCCAGACGCCGGCAAAACAATCGGCCTGCAACTCGACGCGCACCGACAACGCATTCATCTGCTGCTCCGACACACGGCCGCGCATGCCATCGACCTTGCCGGTGATGCCGAGCTGGTTCTGCACATGGTGCGCCACCTCGTGCGCCACCACGTAGGCCTGCGCAAAGTCGCCCGGCGCGCCCATGCGCGAGCGCAAGCGTGTCGAAGAACTGCATGTCGAGATAGACCTTCTGGTCGCCCGGGCAGTAGAACGGGCCCATCGCCGCCTGCCCTGTGCCGCAGGCGGTGTTGACGCCGCCGCGGAAGAGCACGAGCTTGGGCGCGCTGTAGCGCGCGCCGCCGCCTTGCATGACCTTGCCCCAGACCTCTTCGGTGTCGGCCAGCACGGTCGAGACGAAGGCCGCCGCGGCGTCGTTGGCCGGCGGCTTGGCCGCCGGGCCTTGTGATTGCGGCGCCACCTCGGGCCCGCCGCCGCCCAGCACGCCGAGCACGGTCAGCGGGTTGATGCCGAAGATCCAGCTCGCCAGCACCGCAATGACGATCGTGCCGATGCCGATGCCGCGGCCCCCACCCATGCGAAAGCCGCCACCGCCGCCCTCGCCGCGGCGGTCTTCGACGTTCTCGCTCTGTCGTTGGCCTTCCCATTTCATGTGCTGCTCCTGGATGTGAACTGGGGTTGTACCGCAAGTCGTGCGCACCACGTCCTAGGGGGTGTGCGGGCAGCGACTGTCCGGATCGCCGGCCGCGCCGCGTGGACAGCGCACGACCACCCTTTGTTTTGCAGGCGACGCCATGAACTTCTCCTCCTCTGCTCCCGTGTTTCCCCCTCCTCCCCGCCTGGCGCTGGTCATCGGCAGCGGCGGTGTGCGCGGCGCCTCGGCCATCGGCGTGGTCGATGTGCTGTCGCGCGCCGGCCTGCAGCCGGACCTGCTCGTCGGTTGCAGTTCCGGCGCCGTCTTCGGCGCCGGCCTGGCGCTGGGCCTGTCCAGCGACGAGTTGATGCGGCTGGTGACGACGCTGTGGTCGCAGGAGCTGACGCAGCAGCGGCACTGGCATGCCTATGCGCAATTGCTGGCGCCGAAGCTGGCGCGCTTCGACGCGAACTTCGCATTGCGCAGCGAGCGGCCGATCGTGCTGCGGCTCGAAGAAGCGTTTGGCGACTTGAAGCTGCAAGACCTGCGCCTGCCGCTGCGCGTGGCGGCCACGGTGGCCGCCACCGGCGCGCCGGTGGTGCTCAGCCGCGGCTCGGTGGTGCGCGCCGTGCAGGCCAGCATGGCGGTGCCGTTCCTGTGGCCGAGCGTCGAGATCGGCGGCGAGCGGCTGGTCGATGGCGCGCTGTCCGATCCGCTGCCGGTGGCTGCGGCCAGCGACGCGCTGGTGGTGCTGGCGCTGGGCTTTCCCGGCGACATGCCGCGCAGCCTCAGGCGTCCGGCCAGTCTGGTGGCGCAAGTCAGCACGACGCTGATCAACAACCTGCAACAGGCTCGCCTGGCAGCGGCCCACGCCCGCGGGCAGACGCTGATCGAGCTCGATCCGGTGTGGCCGCGCCGCATCGGCCTGTGGGAAACGCAGGCCCTGCCGCTGGCGTTCGAGGCCGGCCGCGCCGCCGCGCTGGCCGCGCTGCCGGCGATCGAGCGCACGCTGCGGGCCCGCGTCGGCCGGCAAGCGGCGTGATCGCGCCCGACGGCCGTGGGGAGCAGGGACCGCCGTCCCTAGGATCGAACCCGGCGCAGGCATAAGCTGGCGCCGATGCAGATCGACAAGATCGAACAGCACGAGGTCCAGACGCCGCCGGACTCGGTGCAGGCCTTGTTCCCCAGCCTGTACACCGAGCTGCGGCGCCTGGCCCGCTCGCGCCTGGCCGGCGGCGGGCGGCCGACGCTGCTCGACACCTCGGCGCTGGTGCACGAAGCCTTCATGCACATGCAGAAGGACGGCGGCGTGCGCGTGGCCGACCGCGAACACTTCATGGCCTACGCGGCGACGACGATGCGCAACATCGTCATCGACTTCGTGCGCAAGCGCAAAGCCGAACGCCGCGGCGGCGACGCCGAACACGTGACGCTCGACACGCGCGCTGCCGAGCAGTTGGGCGCCGCCAGCGACGACGAAATCCTCGACGTGCACGAAGCGCTGCAGACGCTGGCCGAGGTCGATCCGCGGCTGGTGCGCGTGGTCGAGATGCGCTACTTCGCCGGCTTGACCGATCTCGAGATCGCCGACGCGCTGGGCGTCACCGACCGCACGGTGCGGCGCGATTGGGAGCGCGCGCGGCTGCTGTTGGCGCAGATGCTGGGGCGCTGATGTCCTGGAGCGGCCATGCTTTGCGTGGTACGCAACGGACGCCGTCATGAACCGACCTGCCCGCACCGATGCCGCTGAGTTGAAGCAGTTGAACGCGCTGCTGGAAACCGCGCTCGCGCTGCCGACGGCCGAACAAGAGGCGTGGCTGCGCGCGCTGCCGTTCGAGCAGCAGCGCCTGATGCCGATGCTGATGTCGATGCTCGACCGCGCCACGGTCGAGACCGACAGCTTCATGCGCAGCAGCGCGCACGCGCGGCTCGAAGTCATCGCCGACGACGCGCCGGGCGACGTCGTCGGCCCCTACCGGCTGCTCGGCGCGCTCGGCCACGGCGGCATGTCCACGGTCTGGCGGGCCGAGCGCAGCGACGGCTCGCTGCAGCGCGAGGTGGCGCTGAAGCTGCCGGCGCCGGCGGGCTTCGGCGGCGCCGGCATGGCGCGGCGCATGGCGCGCGAGCGCGACATCCTGGCCAGCCTCGAACACCCGCGCATCGCGCGCCTGTACGACGCCGGTGTCACTGCCGAAGGCCGGCCCTGGCTGGCGATGGAGCGCGTCGAGGGTGTGCCGATCGATGTCCATGCCGCCGAGCACAAACTTTCCATCGAACAGCGCTTGCGCTTGTTCGTGGACGTCGCCGACGCGGTCGCGCATGCGCATGCGCGCCTGGTCATTCACCGCGATCTGAAGCCGGGCAACATCTTCGTCACGAAGGGCGGCGAGGTGCGCCTGCTCGACTTCGGCGTCGCGCAACTGCTCGAAGACGACACGCCGGCCGATCGTCAACTCACGCGGCAACTCGGCCGCCCGGTGACCCCCGACTACGCGGCGCCCGAGCAGCTCGGCACGCAGCCGGTCGGCACCGCGGCCGATGTCTATTCGCTGGGCATCGTGCTCTTCGAGCTGCTCACCGGCCAGCGGCCGTACAACGTGTCGCACCACAGCGCGACGACGCTGCAAGAGGCGGTGCTGCATGCGGTCGTGCCGGCGGTGAGTTCGCGCGCACCCGACCAGGCCAGCGCACGCTTGCTGCGCGGCGATCTCGACACCATCGTCGCCAAGGCGCTGCGCAAGAAAGCGGCCGACCGCTACACGAGCGTCGAGGCTTTTGCCGCGGACGTGCAGCGCCACCTCGACGGCCAGGCCGTGCTCGCGCAACCACCGACCTGGGGCTACCGCGCGCGCAAGTTCGCGCGCCGCTACCGCTTGCCGCTGGCCGCGGCGGCGATGGTGATGGCCTCGCTCGTCGCCGGCCTGGGCGCGGCGCTGTGGCAGGCCAACGTGGCGCGCGCGCAGGCCGCACGGGCCGAGCAGAGCAAGCAGTTCATCGCTTCGATCTTGCGTCAGGCGCAGCCGCGACAAGGTCAGGGCGGCGCCGTGCTCGCGGCCGATCTGCTGGTGGTGGCGGGCTCGCGCATCGAGCAAGAACTCGCCTCCGACCCGCAGGGCGCAGCCGAACTCGGCCTCATCATCGGCGAAGGCTTGTCGATGCTCGGCGAGCCCGAGCGTGGCGAGGCCATCCTGCGCGCCGCGGTGGCACGCGCCAACACGGCTTGGGGCGCCCGCCACGGCGTCACCTTGCGCGGCCGCGCGCTGCTCGCTGAAAGTCTGGGGGTGCATAAACCCGACGAGGCGGCGCAAGTGGCCGATGCGCTGGTGCCCGATGCGCTGGCCGGCCTGCCCGCCCATCCAGAGTTGGCCGAGGTGGCGACGATGGCGCTGCGCCAGCAATCGTTCCAGCGCGCCAAGCGCGACGAGGTCGAGCCGTCCTACGCGCCGCTGAAACAGGCGATCGAGATTGCCGAGCGTTATCTCGGCCCGAACCACGCCGACACGGCCGCAACGATGGGCCTGCTGTCCAACACCTACGGCCGCTTCGGCGAGCACAAGATGCAGTTGGCGACGGCGCAGGAGGCCTTGACGCGCGCCATGGCCGGCCTCGGTGCGCAGCGCCCGCACCTGACGCTGACAGCGGTCGAGCGCTGGTATGCCGAAGCGCTGCGCCGCAACGACCGGCCCGCCGACGCGGTGCCGATCCTGCGCCGTGTCCTCGGCGACCAGCGCCGGCTCGACGGCTCCGACACGCCGCGCGTGCGCGACGCGATCTACCAGCTCGGCCTGGCGCTGGCCGAAGCCGGCGAGCTCGGCGAAGCGATCGCGCTGGTGCGCGAGACGGTGGCGCTCGAAGCCAGACAGAACGGCAGCGACGACAACGAAGACCGCCGCAACTTCCGCGCAGCGCTGGCCGTCGTGCTCGGCTTCGCGCGCCGCGCCGACGAAGCGCTGTTGCTGATGCCGCGTGGCGCCGCGGGGCCCGAGCCGCTGCCCGAATCGCCGGCGCTCGATGCAGATGATCAACCACCTGCGCTATGCGCGCGTGCTGGCGCATGGCCGGCGATGCCCGCGCCGCGTCGCGCGTTGCGGCCGAGGCCGCGCAACGCACCGACGAAGCCCATGCGCAGTTCCGCGCCGAAGCGCTGCACATCGCCGCCTTCAACGCGCGCTTGCAGCGCCGCCACGACGAAGCGCTGGCGCTGGCGCAGCAGGCCTGGGCCGACAGCGGCCGGCCGAAAGCGCGGCCGGCGATTCAGGCTTCCATCGCCGCTGAACTGGCCGCAGCGCTGATCGAGCGTGGCGACGCCGCACGCGCCGCGCCGCTGGTGCAGCAATCGCTGGCGCTGTACGAACAGGCGCAGGTCGTGCCGTCGCCGCGCTCGGCCACGGCATGGATCGCACAGGCGCGGCTGCACTTGCTGGCCGGCCGCACCGACGAGGCCGAAGCCACGCTGCGGCCGTTGCGTGCGGCGTGGGAGACCGCCCACGCCCAGAGCGACTGGCACGGCGAGACGCTGTACTGGCTGGCCCGCGTGCAGGCGCGGCGCGGCGACGTGCAGGGCCAGCGCGCGCTCGACCACCAGGCGGCAGCGCTGCTGCGCGCGTCGCCGCTGCCGGCGTTGCGCGGCCTGGCCCCCTAGCTTCGTGTGTCCGCATCGGCGGGCGCGCCGCGTGGATCGGTGAAGAGGTGCGCAACGGGCACGCCTCGATTCATCACAGGAAATCCATTCCCATGAAACGCTCTGCTTTTTTCATCACGCAATCGATCGCCCTCGTCGGCGCCGTCGTCCTCACGCTCGCCCTGGCCGGTTGCGGCACGCTGCCGCAACCGCTGTCCGACGACGCGCAGTCGGGGCTCGTGCCCTCTGGTCGTGGCGCGCCTTAAGACTCGCTGCGCTCGAAGGCCGCGAACAGCTCCAGCGCCAAGGCGCGCAACGCGTCGTCGTTGCACGCATGCGCGCGCGCAAAACACTCGAACGCATAGAGCCGGTCGTAGCCCAGGCGAGCGGCCTGCACGGCGCAGCCCTGCGCCGCCATCGCACGCACGAAGGCGCGCAAGGTGGCCAGCTTGACGCGGCCCGCCGTCGGCAGCGCCACCATGGCCGCGCTTTCCTTCTCGCAAAGGAACTCCGGCGGGGCATGGAACAGATCGACGGATTTCGGGGCGCGGTACATGGGCGAAATGATCGCCCGCGGCGCAAAAGGAGAAGCGGAGAAATCGCACGCGCGGCGCAGCGCCGTTTCCGCGCGCGTGGAGGCTGAGTGCTCAGGTCTTCGGCAGCGTCACGCCGCGCTGCCCTTGGTACTTGCCGCCGCGGTCCTTGTAGCTGGTCTCGCAGACTTCGTCGCTCTCGAAGAACAGCACCTGCGCGCAGCCTTCGCCAGCGTAGATCTTGGCCGGCAGCGGTGTGGTGTTGGAAAACTCGAGCGTTACGAAGCCTTCCCACTCGGGCTCGAACGGCGTCACGTTGACGATGATGCCGCAGCGCGCGTACGTGCTCTTGCCCAGGCAGATCGTCAGCACATTGCGCGGGATGCGAAAGTACTCGAGCGTGCGCGCCAGCGCAAAGCTGTTCGGCGGGATCACGCAGACATCGGCGTTGATATCGACGAAGCTCTTCTCGTCGAAGTTCTTCGGGTCCACCACCGTCGAGTAGATGTTGGTGAAGACCTTGAATTCCGGCGCGCAGCGGATGTCGTAGCCGTAACTGGAAGTGCCGTAGCTGACGATCCGGCTGCCGTCGGCCGCCTGCCGCACCTGCCCCGGCTCGAACGGCTCGATCATGCCGTGCTCGGCCGCCATGCGGCGGATCCACTTGTCGCTCTTGATCGTCATCGAGGTGCCACGCAGCGTGAATTGCAGCGGGCATTGTAGGCACCGCGGGCCTCACGAACTTGCCACGCCGCCTGTCATGGCGTCGTAATATCGCGCCACCGACCCGTGGAGAAAGTCCATGTCCACCGCCACCCAGCTTGATGGCCCAGTACGCCGCCTACCACCGCGATCGGCGCAACATCGCCACGCATTTCGTCGGCATCCCGCTCATTGTTTTCGCCGTCGGCGCGCTGCTGGCACGTCCGGCGATTGCCGTGGCCGGTGCGGGCGGTTGGGCGCTGACGCCGGCCGCCATCCTCTGGGGCCTGTCTTCGCTGTGGTACCTGACGCGAGGCAACCTGGCGCTCGGCCTGGCGACGAGCCTGGCCAATCTGCTGCTGATCGCCGCGGCGCTGCCGCTGGGCCAGTTGGAGACGCTGCCGTGGCTGGCCTGGAGCCTGGGCATCTTCGTCGTCGGCTGGGCGGCGCAGTTCATCGGCCACTACTACGAGGGCCGCAAGCCGGCTTTCGTGGACGATCTGCGCGGCCTGTTGATCGGCCCGATGTTCGTCGTCGGCGAAGCCCTGTTCGCGCTCGGTTGGGGCAAGTCGATGCTGGCCGAGATCGAGGCCCGCGTCGGCCCGACGCACCTGCGCGACCTGCACGCCCCGGCCACCCGCTGAGATGACGACCCCCCGCTCGCTGCGCGAGCACCCCCCCGAGGGTGGGCTCAGGCCGACGCTTGGGAGCGGCCCGGCGCTGGCCTGAGCACGCTCTCAAAAATGACACCTGGCGCGCTGCTCGTCATGGGCGCAGGCAGCGTCGGCTGCTTTGTCGGCGGCTCGTTGCAAGCCGCCGGCGCCACGGTGCACTATGTCGGCCGGCGGCGCGTGCTCGACGCCTTGCGTGTGCACGGCCTGACGCTGACCGATCTCGAAGGCCAGCGCAAAGTCCTGCCGCCGAAAGTCCTGTCGCTGTCCGAAACGGTGCCGGCTGTGCAGCCCACGCTGGTGCTGCTGACCGTCAAGAGCAGCGCCACGCGCGCCGCCGCCGCCGAGCTGGGGCGCATGCTGCCGGCGGGCACGCCGGTGCTGTCGCTGCAAAACGGCATCGGCAATGCCGCGGCGGCGCAGGATGCGGCGCCGGCGCTGGACGTGATCGCGGGCATGGTGCCGTTCAACGTCGCCGAAGTCGCACCGGGCCAGTTTCATCGCGGCACCAGCGGCGCGCTGGCTGCCGCCGAGCATGTGGCGCTGACCGCCTGGCAGCCGCTGCTGCTGCGCGCCGGTTTGCCGCTGACGCTGCACACCGACATGCGCGGTGTGCAGTGGGGCAAGCTGCTGCTCAACCTGAACAACCCGGTCAATGCGCTGTCGGAGTTGCCGCTGCGCGAGGAGTTGCTGTCGCGCGGCTACCGCAAGGCGCTGGCGGCGCTGCAGGACGAAGCGCTGCAGGTGTTGCAGGCCGCGCGCATCGAGCCGGCGCGGCTGACGCCCTTGCCGCCGTCGCTGGCTGCCGGCCGTGTTGCGCCTGCCGACGCCGCTGTTTCGCGTGCTCGCGGCGCGCATGCTGCGCATCGACGGCAAGGCCCGCTCGAGCATGGCCGACGACCTGGCGCATGGCCGCGCCACCGAAGTCGATGCGCTTGTGCGGCGAGGTCGTGCGCATGGCGCGTGGCCTGAACATGGACGCGCCGGTCAACGCGCGCATGGCCAAGCTCGTGCATGAACAAGGCTTGCTGCCGCAGCGCTACGACGCGCCGCGCTTGCTGTCGGCGCTGGGGTTGGCGCGCTGAAACCTGCACACGGCCAGGGCACCGAAATACCGCTTGCCAGGCACCGGGTGCAGGCATAGATTGCGCGAGCCGCTGCTGCTCGCTCCCACTCCCACGGCGGCATGCGACGAGGAGAACGGCCATGGTCTCTTTGACGGTCAACGGCACGACGCGCAACTTCGACGGCGACCCGGAGATGCCGCTGTTGTGGTACCTGCGCGATGGCTTGCAGATGACGGGCACCAAGTTCGGCTGCGGCATGGCGCTGTGCGGCGCCTGCACGGTGCACATTGACGGCACGGCCGCGCGCGCCTGCCAGACGCCGATGAGCGCGCTGGCCGGCAAGAAGGTGATCACGATCGAAGGCCTGCACCCGAGCGGCGAGCATCCGCTGCAGGTGGCGTGGCGCGATCTCGTCGTGCCGCAATGCGGCTACTGCCAGTCGGGCCAGATCATGCAGGCCGCGGCGCTGCTGAAAGAGCACAAGAAGCCGACGGATGCGCAGATCGATCAGGCGATGTCGGGCAACCTGTGCCGCTGCGGCACCTACACGCGCATCAAGGCGGCCATCAAGCAGGCTTCCGGGCAAAAGACGGTGAAGGGAGCATGACGATGAACACGACGCTGCAATCCACCGATCGTCGGCCGCGCGGTCTCGCGGCGCGGCTTCATCGCCGGCTCCGGCGGCCTCGCGCTCGCCGTCGGCTGGCCGAGCGGCGAGGTGCACTCGCAAGACAAGCCGCCGAAGTACGGCGCCGACGGCATGGCCAACGGCGCGGTCGACAACCCGCTGGTGTTCGTGGCGATCGCGCCCGACGGCATCGTCACCATCACCTGCCACCGCGCCGAGATGGGCCAGGGCGTGCGCACCGGCATGCCGCTGATCGTCGCCGACGAACTCGAAGCCGATTGGGCGCAAGGTGCGCGTCGTGCAGGCGCCCGGCGACGAAGCGCGCTTCGGCAACCAGGACACCGACGGCTCGCGCTCGACACGCCACTTCTTCATGCCGCTGCGCCGCTGCGGCGCCGCCGCGCGCAGCATGCTCGAAGCCGCGGCCGCCGCGCGCTGGGGCGTGGCCGCGTCCGAAGTCACGGCCGTGAAGCACCAGCTGATCCACAAGGCCAGCGGGCGCAAGCTCGGCTTCGGCGAGGTCGCCGCCGACGCGGCCAAGCTGCCGGTGCCCAAGACCGACACGCTGCGCCTGAAAACGCCGGCGCAGTTTCGCTACATCGGCAAGGAGAAGACCAAGCTGATCGACGGCGTGGCGATGACCACCGGCCGCGCGGTCTATGGGCAGGACGTCGTGCTGCCCGACATGCTCTACGCCGTGATCGCGCGCTCGCCGGTCTTCGGCGCGACGCTGAAGAGCTTCGACGCCGCCGCCGCGTTGAAGGTGCCCGGCGTGGTGAAGGTCGTCGAGATCAAGGGCTCGCCGCTGCCGGTGGCGTTTGCGCCGCTGCCCGGCGTGGCGGTGATCGCCAACAACACCTGGGCGGCGATGAAGGGCCGCGAAGCGCTCAAGCTCGACTGGGACGGCGGCCCGAACGCGACTTACGATTCCACCGCCTACCGCAGCACGATGCAGGCCGCGGGCAACAAGCCGGGCAAGGTGATTCGCAACAGCGGCGATGTCGATGCCGCGATGCGCGGCGCCGCCAAGACGGTGAAGGCCGACTACTACATCCCGCACCTGACGCAAGCCGCGATGGAGCCGCCGGCGGCCACGGCGCGTGTGGCCGGCGGCAAGTGCGAGGTCTGGGGCTGCTTCCAGAGCCCGCAGGCGGTGCGCGACGACGTCGCCAAACGCCTCGGCCTGGACGCCGCGAACGTCACCGTCAACGTCACGCTGCTCGGCGGCGGTTTCGGCCGCAAGAGCAAGGGCGACTTCGCCACCGAAGCCGCGCTCGTCGCCAAGGAGTTGGACGGCAAGCCGGTGAAGGTGGTGTGGACGCGCGAAGACGATCTGCGCCACTCGTACTACCACACGGTCTCGCTCGAACACCTCGAAGCCGCGCTCGACGCCAAGGGCAAGCCGACGGCGTGGCTGCACCGCAGCGTCGGGCCGACGCATCATGGCGCTGTTCGATGCCCGACCCGAAAGTCGAGTCGCCATTCGAGATCGGCATGGGCCTGGCCAACGTGCCCTTCGCCGTGCCCAACCTGCGCGTCGAGAACCCCGAAGCGGCGGCGCATGTGCGCATCGGCTGGTACCGCTCGGTGTCGAACATTCCGCATGCGTTCGCGGTGCATTCGTTCGTCGATGAACTGGCGCGCGCGGCCGGGCGCGATCCGCTCGAGTTCATGCTCGAGCTGCTCGGGCCGCCGCGGCAGATCGACCCGCGCGAACTCAAGGACGAATGGAACCACGGCGAAGACCCGAAGCTGTACCCGCTGGACGTGGGCCGCCTGCGCCGCGTGGCCACCACCGCGGCCAAGGCGGCGGGCTGGGGCAAGGCGCTACCCAAGGGACGCGGCCGCGGCATCGCGGCGCACTACAGCTTCGTCACCTACGTCGCGGCCGTGGTGGAAGTGGCGATCGACGCCAAGGGCCAACTCAGCATCCCGCGTGTGGACATGGCGGTGGACTGCGGCGCCGTCGTCAACCCGGACCGCGTGCGCTCGCAGATGGAAGGCGCGTGCATCATGGGCCTGTCCAACGCGCTGCACGGCGAGATCAGCTTCAAGGACGGCCGCGTGGTGCAGGGCAACTTCAACGACTTCGAGCTGATGCGCATGCATGCGGCGCCGAAGGCGATCCACGTGCACATCATCGGCGGCGACTACGACAAGCCGCTCGGCGGCGTCGGCGAGCCGGGCGTGCCGCCGATCGCACCGGCGCTGGGCAACGCGATCTTCGCCGCCACCGGCAAGCGGCTGCGCGAGTTGCCGATGCGCGAGCGCTGGAAGGCTTGATCGACGCTTGCCGCTGCTTCAGCCGCCGCTGACGACGCGCACCGCGGGGCGTTCTGGCTCGGGCTCGGCGTCGAAGCGGTCGAAGCCGCAGTAGCAGATGAAGTGGCGCTGGCTGGCGCGGCCGAACAGCGTCATGCCGAGTTGTGCGGCGAGCTCGTAGCCCATCTGCGTGACGCCGTTGCGCGAGATGACGATCGGCACGCCGAGTTGCGCAGCCTTGGTGACCATCTCGCTCGTCAAACGCCCCGTCGTGTAGCAAACCTTGTCGCCGCCCTGGCCGAGCGGCGCATCGCCGTGCATCCACATCCAGCCGGCGATCGTGTCGATGGCGTTGTGGCGGCCGACGTCTTCGACGAACGTGAGCATCTCGGTGCCGCGGAACAGCGCGCAGCCGTGGACCGAGCCGGCGCGGCGGTGCACGCTGTCGATCTTGCGCATGGCGTCGTTCAACGTGTGCAGTGTCGATTGGCGGATGCGCGCGTGCGCCGCCGAGGGCAGTCTGACGCTCTCGATCTGCTGCATCAGGCTGCCGAACATCGTGCCCTGCCCGCAGCCGGTGGTGACGATGCGGTGCGCCGTGCGGGCTTCGAAATCCATGTTGCCGCCACGGGTCTTGACGGCGGCAGCGCCGACGTCCCAATCGACCGTCACCGAGTCGATGTCGTCGAGCGACGCGATCAGTTGCTGGTTGCGCAGGTAGCCGAGCGCGAGCAGTTCGGGTGCGGCGCCGAGCGTCATCAGTGTGACGACTTCGCGCTTATCGACGTACAGCGTCAACGGCCGCTCCGCCGGAATCTGCATCTTGCGGCGCTGGCCGAACTCGTCGAGGACTTCGACCTCGCGCGTCAGCGGCGCCGCGGCTCGGGTCAGGCGAGGCAGCGTGAGGTGATGGTCATCGGACAGCGGCAGCATGGTCAACAGGCGCAGAGTCTAGACCGCGGCGCGTTGCCGCGTGCCTCAGGGCTTCGCAACCGTCTTGGGCGCAGGGTTGGCGGCCGCGGCGGGCGCCTGCGTGTTGGGCGGCGACACCGCGGTACCGGGCGGCGAGTGCGCGCCGGCGGCTTCAAGCGGTTTGGCGGCCACGGGGGTCAGCGCGAACTGACCGGGGTCGGTGCATGGCGGGGTGGTCACCGCGGGTTTGACCTCGCGGCCAGCCTTTTTCGCGTCGGCGAAGTACCTGGCGGCCACGCGGTCCATCGACTGGCAGAGCTGGTAGGCACCCACCTTGTCGCCATGCGCCGTTCTGGCGGCGGCTTCAGCGGCCTTGGCCTTGGCGTCGTCGGACAGCGGCGGCAGTTTGGCCAAGGCCAAGCCGGTAGCGCAAGCACAGGCCGTGAAGAGGGCAAGGCGCTTCATCATGCGAACTCCAAATCAAATCTGCTTGGCCAGCGGCGGTGTGGCCTGCGCCGAACGCTGCGCGGGGATCTTGCCGGCGCGGATGTCCTCGGCCCAGTAGCCGTGGTGCTCGCGCGCCCAGGCTTCATCGACATAGCCCGTGCGCATCGCGGTGAACGCGCCTTTCATGCCGAGCGTGCCCATGTAGATGTGGCCGAGGAAGGTGGTCATCATCAGCACCGCCGCGGCGGCATGGACCATGTGCGCAACCTGCATCTCGCCGCGCGTGAAAGCGAAGCCGGGCACGAGGTGATCGAGGAACAGGCCCGACACGACGACGGTCAGGCCGAGCGCGAACACACCGCCCCAGAACAGGCCCTTTTCGCCGGCGTTGAAGCGGTGCGACGGCACTTCGGCGCCGCCGAACATGCCGCCGCCTTTGGTCAGCCACGTCACGTCGCCGCGCTGCGGGAAGTTGTCCTTGACGAAGGTGGCAAACACGACCACCAGCGACACCGCAAACACCGGGCCGGCAAAGTTGTGCGCCGTTTTCAGCGCATAGGTCAGCCAGCCGAACAGCGACGAGCCGATCACCGGCAACAGGATGAACTTGCCGAAGGCCATCACCAGGCCCGAGACGGCGAGCACGGTGAAGGTGATGGCGTTGGTCCAGTGCGCGGCGCGCTCGAATGGGGTGAAGCGCTCGATCTTGCGGCCGGTGTCTGCGTCGTGGCCGCCGAGGCTGCCACGACGCCAATAGAAGATGGCGATGGCCAGCAGCATGATGAGCAGCAGCGCGCCGCCGTAGGGAATGATGACCTTGTTGCGCACCTGGCGCCACGCTTCGCCGGCGGTGGCGAACGTGGAGCCGGGGTATTCGACGAAAGACTGGATCAGCACGCCCTTCTCGACGCCGGGCAGCGTGGTGAAGCCCGGCTGCGCGCCCGAGTTCTTGACGCCGCGCCAGAACGGCGCGTTGTTGCCGGGCTGGCTCTTGTTGCGCTCGGCGTTGGTCTCGTTGCTCTTGGCGTCGCCGGGAGCCGCCAGGTCGTCGGACGGTGCGGTCTTTGCAGCAGGAGGCGCGCTCGGCGGCGTCTGCGCCATCGCCAGCGGCATGACCAGCGCCAGCGCGCAGGCGAATGTTTTCATCCAGCGTGTCATGCGTGCCATGTCATCGGCGCCCTACTGTTTGCCCGACACGATGTGCGTGTACTCGTTCTGGCCGCGTTCGGTGCGCGCCTTCAACTGCGCCTCCCAGGCCGTCTTGTCGCCGGCCTTGTAGCCGCCCGCGGTGTACTCGCCGCCGGTGGCGACCCCCTCCCAGGCTTTGGCGTCGGACTTCTTCGCCGAAGACGCATTCAGCGCCTGCGACTTCTCGCCGCAGCCGGCCAGCGGCACCGCAACGGCGCTCGCCATCAGCAATGCCATCGTGCCGCGCACAATCGTCATGACTTGGTCCCTGCCGGCTTGCCATAAGCCGTGCCCCAGCCCCAGACTTCGCTGCCCTTGCCGCGTTGCAGGACGCGGTTGCGGAAGATGTCGGCGACGACATCGCCGTCACCGCCGAGCAGGGCCTTGGTCGAGCACATCTCGGCGCAGATCGGCAACTTGCCTTCGGCCAGGCGGTTGCGGCCGTACTTCTCGTTCTCGGCCGCGGAGCCGTTGGCCTCGGGGCCGCCGGCGCAGAAGGTGCACTTGTCCATCTTGCCGCGCAGGCCGAAGGCGCCGTTGGTCGGGAACTGCGGCGCGCCGAACGGGCAGGCGTACGAGCAGTAGCCGCAGCCGATGCAGACGTCCTTGTCGTGCAGCACCACGCCTTCGTCGGTGCGATAGAAACAATCGACCGGACACACCGCCATGCACGGCGCATCGCTGCAATGCATGCAGGCCACGCTGATGCTGCGCTCGCCCGGCACGCCGTCATTGAGCGTGACGACCCTGCGGCGGTTCACGCCCCAGGGCACGTCATGCTCGGCCTTGCAGGCGGTGACGCAGCCGTTGCACTCGATGCAGCGCTCGGCGTCGCAGATGAATTTCATGCGTGCCATATCAAGCTGCCTTCTCGATCTGACAAACGGTGGTCTTGGTTTCTTGCATCATCGTCACGATGTCGTAGCCGTAGGTCGTGGCCGTGTTCACCGCCTCGCCGCGGATGATCGGCGATGCGCCGCTCGGGTAGTGCTGGTTCATGTCCACGCCCTGCCAGTGGCCGGCAAAGTGGTAGGGCATGAACACCGTTTCACGATCGACGCGCTCAGTGACCTGCGCCTTGACCTTGATGCGCGCACCGGTCGGCGTGGTCACCCACACGTCTTCGCCGTTGCGGATGCCGCGGTCGTTGGCGGCCACCGGGTTGATCTCGACGAACATGTTCTGCTGCAACTCGGCGAGGAAGCGGTTGGAGCGCGTCTCGTCGCCGCCACCTTCGTACTCGACCAACCGTCCGCTGGTCATGATCAGCGGGAAGGTCTTGCCGATGTCCTTGGTCTTTTCCTGCAACGACTTGAACAGGATCGGCAGCCGCCACGAGGCCTTGCGGTCATCGTGCGTCGGGTACTTGGCCACCAGCTCCGGCCGCGTCGAGTAGATCGGCTCGCGGTGCTGCGGGATCGGGTCGGGGAAGTTCCAGACGATCGCGCGCGCCTTGGCGTTGCCGAACGGATGGCAGCCGTGTTTGACCATCGCCACGCGGATGATGCCGCCGGACGGATCGGTCTTCCAGTTCTTGCCTTCGGCCTTCTTCTTCTCGTCTTCGGTCAACTCGTCCCACCAGCCGAGTTTCTTCAGCAGCAGGTGGTCGAACTCCGGATAGCCGGTGGTGATGTCGGCCCCCTTGCTGTGCGAGCCGTCTTCGGCCAGCAAGCTGGTGCCGTCACGCTCGACGCCGAAGTTGGCGCGGAAGTTGCCGCCGCCTTCCATGACATGCTTTGATGTGTCGTACAGGTTGTGCGTGCCCGGGTGCCGCATCTCCGGCGTGCCGTAGCACGGCCACGGCAGGCCGAAGTAGTCGCCGTCGAGCTTGTAGCCGGTTTCCTTGTCGATGCCGCCCTTGGCCTTCAACGTGGTCACGTCGAAGACGTTCATGTTGCGCATGTGCGCCTTCAGACGTTCCGGGCTCTGGCCGGTGTAGCCGATGGTCCAGACCGAGCGGTTCATCTCGCGCAGGATGTCTTCGGGTGTCGGCTCGTCCATGCCGTGCACCTTCTGCATCTTGTAGTTCTTCACCAGCTCGGCGCCGAAGCCGAGCTTCTGCGCGAGCTGGTACATGATCATGTGATCGGTACGCGACTCGTACAGCGGCTCCATGACCTTCTCGCGCCACTGCAGCGAGCGGTTCGATGCGGTGACCGAACCGGTGGTTTCGAACTGCGTCGTCGCCGGGATCAGATAGACCGCGCGGTTCGGGTTCTGGTCTTCGGGTTTGCCGGGCATGGCGGCCATCGCCGCCGTCGCCGACGGGAACGGATCGACGACGACCAGCAGGTCGAGCTTGTCCATCGCCTTCTTCAGCTCGAGACCGCGGGTCTGCGAGTTCGGCGCATGGCCCCAATAGAACAGGCCGCGCAGGTTGCTCTCCTGGTCGATCAGCTCGTTCTTCTCGAGCACGCCATCGACCCAGCGCGACACGGTCATGCCAGGCTTGGTCATCATGCCCGGCGCGTACTGCTTCTTCATCCACTCGAAGTCGACGCCCCAGGCGGCGGCGTAGTGCTTGAAGGCGCCTTCGGCGATGCCGTAATAGCCGGGCAGCGAATCCGGGTTGCAGCCGATGTCGGTGATGCCCTGCACGTTGTCGTGGCCGCGGAAGATGTTGGCGCCGCCGCCGCTCTTGCCGATGTTGCCCAGCGCCAGTTGCAGCAGGCACGACGCGCGCACCATCGCATTGCCGATGGTGTGCTGCGTGTGGCCGACGCACCAGACGAGCGTGCTCGGCCGGTTCTCGGCCAGCGTCTTCGCCACTTGCAGGCAGGTCGCTTCATCGACGCCCGAGGCTTCGAGCACCTTGTCCGGCGTCCACTTGGCGAGCACTTCGTCGCGCACCTTGTCCATGCCCCAGACGCGGTCGGCGATGAACTTCTTGTCGTCCCAGCCGTTCTTGAAGACGTGGAACATCACGCCGTACAGGAACGGAATGTCCGAGCCCGAGCGGATGCGCACGTACTGATCCGCCTTGGCCGCCGTGCGCGTGAAGCGTGGATCGACCACGATCATCTTCGCGCCCTTTTCCTTGGCGTGCAGCATGTGCATCAACGAGACCGGATGTGCTTCTGCAGCGTTGCTGCCGATGTACATCGCAGCCTTCGTGTTCTGCATGTCGTTGTACGAGTTGGTCATCGCACCGTATCCCCACGTATTCGCCACACCGGCGACTGTCGTGGAGTGGCATATTCGTGCCTGGTGATCGCAGTTGTTGCTGCCCCAGAGGGACATCCACTTTCTGAGCAGGTACCCCTGCTCGTTGTTGTGTTTGCAAGAACCGACGACGAAGATCGAATCGGGGCCGCTCTGCTTTCTCAGCTCGAGCATCTTGGCGCTGATCTCTTCCAGCGCCGTGTCCCACGAGATGCGCTGGTACTTGCCATTGACCAGCTTCATCGGGTACTTGAGACGGAACTCGCCGCGACCGTTGTCGCGCACCGCCGCACCCTTGGCGCAATGCGCGCCCATGTTGATCGGCGAATCGAACACCGGCTCCTGGCGCACCCAGACGCCGTTCTCGACGACGGCGTCGATCGCGCAGCCGACCGAGCAATGCGTGCAGACGGTGCGCTTGACTTCGACCTTGGCCTCGCCGGCCTTGGCCGGTGCGTCGGCCGCTTCGGCCTTCTTGCACCAGCGTCAACTGGCTGGCGGCGATGCCGGCGCCGACGCCCAGACCGGAGCGGCGCAGGAACTTGCGCCGGTCCATCGTGGGAATGGCGCGCGAAATGCCGCGTGCCAGGCTGTCAACGAGCGCGCCAGAGGAGGCCGATGCCCCCTCGCCGCCCGGTGACCTTCGTGTCAACAACATGGTGTTGCCTCCGGTTGAGAATTCAGATGCGCGTGCTGGCGTAGTAGCGCTTCACGTGTTCCGTGAGGCGGTAGCCTGCGGCCGTATCGGGCAACGGCTCGGCGTGGCGCTGTTGGGGCGGCGCGTTCTGCGCCGCGGGCAACACGGCGGCGGCAGCAGCCAACGCTCCGACGGTGCTTGCTCCGGCCAGCATGGTGCGGCGGTCCAACGATTTCTTGGGATCTCGCATTTCGGATCTCCTTTTGGGAAGACGTTCAACTCAAGGCATAGCGTACCAGCCCCTTAAGCAATTGAATGCATAGGGGTCTCGAGCGGCAATACCGATTTGCACCTACTCAGGTTTGACAAGGTTCGTCAGCCCGTCGTCATGCGTCGAGTGCTTGGCTAACATCTCTGCCATTCCATTTTGTTCGGACTGACGTTGATCATCGGCACCGCAGGTCATATCGACCATGGCAAAACCTCGCTGGTCAAGGCGCTCACCGGCATCGACGCCGACCGGCTGAAGGAAGAAAAAGCGCGCGGCATCACGATCGACCTGGGCTTTGCGTACAAAGCCTCGACAGACGGCAGCGTGCTCGGCTTCGTCGATGTGCCGGGCCACGAAAAACTGATCCGCAACATGCTGGCCGGCGCCACCGGCATTGACCATGTCATGCTCGTGGTGGCTGCCGACGACGGGCCGATGCCGCAGACGCGCGAGCATCTGGCGATCCTCGATCTGCTCGGGCTGTCGCGAGGGGTCGTCGCACTGACGAAAGCCGATCTGGTGTCCGACGCGCGGCTGGCCGAAGTCAGCGCCGAGCTGCGCGCACTGCTGGCGCCGACGGCATTGGCCGGCGCCGAGTTGCTGCCGGTGTCCAGCGTCACCGGGCTGGGCATCGACACGCTGGCCGAGCACCTCGCGCGAGCGCGTGCCGCGCTGCCGGCGGCCAGCGATCGTGGCCACTTCCGCCTCGCCGTGGACCGCAGCTTTTCGCTGGCCGGCATCGGCACCGTGGTCACCGGCACCGCCGTCTCGGGCCGGGTGGCGGTGGGCGACAAGCTCGTCGTCTCGCCCAGCGGCAAAGCGGTGCGCGTGCGCGGCCTGCATGCGCAGAACCAGCAGGCCGAAGCGGGCCACGCCGGCCAGCGTCTGGCGCTGAACCTGGCCGGCGTCGAGAAAAGCGACATCGCGCGCGGCGACTGGATCGTCGCCGAGCCGGCGCATGCGCCGACGCAGCGCATCGAAGCGCGCATCCGCGTGCTGGCCAGCGAGGGCAAGCCGCTCGCGCATTGGACGCCGCTGCACCTGCATCTCGGCGCGGTGGACGTCGGCGCGCGCGTCGTGCTGCTCGAAGGCGCAGCCGATCCAACCCGGCGCCAGCGCCTGGGTGCAGCTCGAACTCGACAGACCGATCGGCGCGCTGCGCGGCGACCGCTTCATCCTGCGCGACCAGTCTGCACTGCGCACGATCGGCGGCGGCGCGGTGGCCGATGCGTTTGCGCCAGCGACGCGGCGGCGCAAACACGAGCGCCTGGCCGTGCTGGCTGCGCTCGACCACGCCGCGCCGGCCGAAGCGCTGGCTGCACTGCTGGCCCTGGAGCCGCCGAACGGTGTGGACCTGACGCGCTTCATCACGCAGTGCAACCTCTTGCCCGAGGAAGCGAGCGCGCTCGCGCAAGCGGTGCCGCACCGCGCGGTTCACGACGGCGCCACCACGCTGGCGTTTGCCGAAGGCCAGCTCGAAAAGCTCGTCGCCCGCATCGGCGAGGTGCTCGGCGCGCACCACAAGCGCGCCGCCGACAGCCCCGGCATGACGGTCGAAGCGTTGCAAAGCGCGCTGACGACAAAGACGACGGCGCGCACGAGCGCCGCGGTCTTCGCGCTGCTGCTCAAAGAATTGACCGCCGGCGGCACGCTGCAACGCAGCGGCCCTTACCTGCGTTTGGCCGGCCACGAAGCCTCGCTGCAAGGGGCCGAGCAAAAACTCTGGGAGCGCCTGCAACCTTGGCTGGCCGAAGGCGGCTGGAACCACCCGCCCAAGCTCAGCGACATGCTGGCCCGCGACCGCTCGCTGCCGCGAGATCAGGTGACGCGGCTGCTGCAGAAGGCGGCGCGCATGGGCAAGGTCTATGCGGTGGGGCCCGAGTACTTCATCCTCGCACCGCACTTCTGCGAACTGGCGCTGCGCGCGCAGACGCTGGCGCAGGCCGACGAGCACCAGCGCCTGAACGTCAAGACGTACCGCGAGACGACCGGCATCAGCCGCCACCTCTCGCTGCCGCTGGTAGAGTTCTTCGACCACATCGGCTTCACCAAGCGCGATCCGGTGGGCCGCAAGATCCGGCGCGATGCGCAAAGAGATGTTCGGTGCTCACTGAACAAGGAGGAGGATCGTCCCCCGGTGGGGCGTCCGGTCTGCAAAACCGGGTGGGGCTGCCCTGGACGGTCCCAGGTAGGTTCGACTCCTACCCTCTTCCGCCAATGGCCACCCCGAAGCCCTTCGCGCCTCCCCCTCAAGGGGCACGCCAGCGGCCTGGCGAGCCGATCCGCGGCGTTCGCTTCGATACTCCGCATGCATCACCCGCGCTCGCCCGCCCTCGCTCGACAAGCTCATCGAATCGCCCGCGCTGCGTGAGTTGATCGACGAACACGGCCGCGCGGGCGTTCTCGCCGCCGCGCGCGAGGCGCTCGACGCTTGGCGTGCCGACACCTCGCAGCCCTTCGACAGCACAGCGTTCGAGCAGCGCTGCCGCACGCAACTCGAAGCGCGCGCAGCGCTGAACTTGCGGCCGGTCTTCAACCTCACCGGCACCGTGCTGCACACCAACCTCGGCCGCGCGCTGTTGCCGCAAGAGGCGATCGACGCGGTGACGGCGTTGATGGGCCAGGCCGGCAACCTCGAATACGACCTCGCCAGCGGCGCGCGCGGCGACCGCGACGATCACATCGAAGGCCTGCTGCGCGAGCTCACCGGCGCCGAGGCCGCCACCGTCGTCAACAACAACGCGGCGGCGGTCTGCTCGTGCTGGCGGCGCTGGCCGAGAAGAAGGAAGTCATCGTCTCGCGCGGCGAGCTGATCGAGATCGGCGGCGCCTTCCGCATCCCCGACATCATGCGCCGCGCCAATGCGAAGCTGGTCGAGGTCGGCACGACGAACCGCACCCACCTGCGCGACTTCGAAGCCGCGATCGGCGCCAAGACGGCGCTCGTGATGAAGGTGCATGCCAGCAACTACGCGATCGACGGCTTCGTCGCCAGCGTGCCGATCGCCGAGCTGGCCGCGCTGTGCAAGAGCAAAGGCGTGCCGTTCGCCGAAGACCTCGGCAGCGGCTCGCTGATCGACATGACGCGCTGGGGCCTGCCGGCCGAGCCGACGCCGCAGCAGTCGATCGCCGCCGGCGTCAACGTCGTCACCTTCAGCGGCGACAAGCTGCTCGGCGGGCCGCAGGCCGGGTTGATCGTCGGCGACAAGGCGCCTCATCGCCAAGATCAAGAAGAACCCGCTGAAGCGCGCGCTGCGCCTGGACAAGATGACGATCGCCGCGCTCGAAGCGGTGTTGAAGCTCTACCGCGACCCGGATCGCCTCGCGCAACGCCTGCCGACGCTGCGCCTGCTGACGCGGCCGCAAGCCGAGATTCAAGCGGCCGCCGAGCGCATCGCGCCCGCGGTAGCGCAGGCGCTCGGCGAGCACGCCAGCGTGCAGGTGCTGCCCTGCAAGAGCCAGATCGGCAGCGGCTCGCTGCCGGTGGACCGGCTGCCGAGTGCCTGCATCGCCATCGGCGCGCCACCGGGCGCCAAGCGCGCGGGGAGTTTTCCGGATCGGCTCGCAACCGCGTTGCGCGCGCTGCCGCAGCCGGTGATCGGCCGCGTGGTCGAAGGGCAGTTGCGGCTGGACCTGCGCTGCCTCGACGGCGCGGCGCAGGAGGCAGCGTTCATCGCACCAGCTCTCGCGGCTGGCCCATCGCGCGCTGCTAAGGCGGTTAGCGTTCGGCGCTGGCGCGCAGGCGTGCGGCCTCGATCTCACGCAGGTTCACGCAGATGCCATCGCCCTGGTGCTCGGCCTTGCGGCACTCGCGCGCATGGCAGAACTGCTGGCTGATGAAGCCGCCGGCGGCAGAGCACATGTCGCCGACGTTGCGGCGGCTGTCGCTGGCCAACAGCGTGGCCGCAAGCCGCGTTTGCTCGGCCGCCGCGCGCTGGCGCGCCTGCTCGGCAAGCTGCTGCGCGCGCTCGGCTTCACGTTGCTGCGCCAGCTGCAAGCGCTGCGTTTCTTCAGCCAACGCACGCTCCTGCGCCAGTTGAGCGGCCTTGCGGCGCGCCTCCACCTGCTGTTTGGCGCGGGCCTTGCGCGCGGCATCGTCGGCTGCCGACACGACTTCGCGGCGCGGTGGCGCTGGCCAGCGCAGGCGGCGGCGCAGGCTCGGTGGCCTGCATGGGAGGCGCGGTCACGGCGGGCACGGCCACGTCCGCGCTGACGCGTAGGCGCTGCGGCCAGCCGCATCCACCGGCGCTGCTTCGGCCGGCGGCGCCTTGGGCCGCTCGGCGGCGGCCAGCGGCTTGCGCGGCGCGTCGCTGCCCGAGCCCCACATCGACGCACTGCCCAGGATGACCAGGCCGCCGATCAGCGCCAGGAACATCGCCGTGCCGCCGAGCCCCTGCCGCGTGGCTTGCAGGTTCTGCGCGGCGATCTGGTCGAGTTGCGACAGGGCGGCCGCGTCGCGCGGACGCGCAGGCTGCGCAGCGGCCTTGGCAACGACAGGCGGCTTGGCGAACGGCGTGGAGGACAGGGTCAGCTGCATGGCGGGCTCGAGCTTTTTGGGTTTGTCGGCCTGCGCAGAATAGACCGGGCAGCGATCATTGCGAGCGCCGGGCCGGCACCTGAATCCGTGTTTCCACCTAAACGGAGGGCGAGCGACCACAGTCGTTCGTGAGAAACGCCGCACCGCGCCTCACGCGCGTCGTGCCGACGCTACTCGATCATGTCGAAACCCTGCGTCTCCACTTGCACGAAGGCGCGCGTGAACACCGCCAACGCGGCGTAGAGCCGGGCCCGTGGGTGTTGCTCCACGGCATCACACAGCGAGTTGGCGACCCAGGGCTGAAGGTGGGTGCGGAAGAAGACCCGCTGGCGTTCGAGGTTGCACACCGCCACGTCGTCGCCGGCGATCAGGTAGCGCATGACTTCGAACAGGAACGAGACATGGTCTTCGGTTTCGCCGCTGGCGGTGTCACGCGTGAGGCCAAGGTCGGCCAGATCGGTGCGCAGCGCCACCAGCGGTTTCTCGTTGAGCGCGCCGGCCAGGTGGTGCGAGCCGTAGAGCAGGATGTCGGGCTTGCCGATGCCGATGAACAACGCCTCGTACTCGTCGGTGGCCGCCTGCTCGCCGACAGCCCGCATCGCCGCCACGAGCTCCTGCCACGGCGTTTCGAGAAACGCGCCGCGCTGCGGCGCTTCGGTGACGGCGACCGCGAACTGTTCGAACAGCGCCGCGTCCGGCGGCGCGAACCACAGCCGCGCCAGCAGACCGTAGAGCTCGGCGCGCTGCAGCTCTTCGCCTTCGTCGCGGTCGATCAGCCGGATTCGTCGCTCATAGATCCGTGATCCTGACTTCGCTCGGGTTGGTGTGGATGTCGATCACGCGGCAGTCACCGCACATCTTCAGCCGCTCGGCCGCGGCGCCCTGGAACATCGAGTGGCCGGCGAGTTTGCCGATCATCGACTCGATCGCCTTCATCGTGCCGAAGGGCTTGCCGCACTTGATGCAGGCGTACGGCTGGGCTTCGTTCAACACGCGCAGTTGCTTGCGCGCCTTGCCGCCGTCGGCCAGCCACAAGCGCGGTTCGAGCGCGAGCGCGTCTTCGGGGCAGGTGGTCACGCACAGGCCGCACTGCACGCAGTTCTTTTCGATGAAGCGCAGCTGCGGCGCCTCGGGGTTGTCGGCCAGCGCCGCTTCCGGGCAGGCGCCGACGCACGACAGGCACATCGTGCACTTGTCCTTGTCGATCGCCAGCGTGCCGAAGGGTGAGCCGGCTGCCGGCAGCGCGATGGACTCCGCGGCCTTCGGTGCATGCGCCAGCAAGTGATCGATGGCCAGGTCGAGCGTCGCGCGCTTGTCGGCCTGCGGCGACAGCGTCGCGGCTTTGCCGACCGCTTGCGACGGCGGCGCTTGCAATGCCGCGTCGAGTTCGCGCACGCCGGTGGCTTCGATCAGGCGCAGGTGCGCGCCGGCGTAGCCGAGCCCGGTGAGCACCGCTTGCGCCACCGCCATCTGCTCGCGCAGCGCCACGCGGTACTCGGGCGCTTCTTCGTCGGTGGCCAGCACCCAGACATCGCTGGCACCGAGTGCGATGGCCGACAGCCAAAGGTCGATGCCGACGCTCGCCGTGTGCCACACCGCGAGCGGCATCACGCGCGCGGGCACGCCGCGAACCGACTTGTCGGTGCGTGCTGCGCGGCCGAGGTCTTCGACGAGCCGCACGCCGCCGCCTTGGCTGTGGATCAGCAGCGCCGCGTTCTGTCCGCCGGCTTTCGCAAACGTGGACAACAGCGCACGCAGCACCTTGCCCTGGTCGACCGTGTTCGGCGTCGCATAAGCCAGTGCGCCGCTCGGGCAGACCGTCGTGCAGGCGCCGCAGCCGACGCACAGGTGCGGGTTGACGGCGATGCCGCCGCCCTGCCCGCCGACGACGGGCGTCACCGCCTCGGCGAGGTTGCGCC
The DNA here is from genome assembly GCA_963816315.1 of uncultured beta proteobacterium. GTDB lineage: Bacteria > Pseudomonadota > Gammaproteobacteria > Burkholderiales > Burkholderiaceae_C > CADEEN01. The sequence goes on along the minus strand of CAWFJZ010000021.1, from coordinate 6,055 downwards.
GCTGCAGCGAGGTGCTGGTCTTGCCTTTCAGCGACGCCTCGCTGCGGATCGCCTGCGCCGAGCAGACGTCGATGCAGGCCGTGCAGCCGATCTGCTCGTTGCGGCTGTGCGCGCAGAGCTTTTGTTTGTAGTGAAAGAACTTCGGCTTGTCGAACTCGCCGACGAGGTCGCGCAGTTTCAGCACTGCATCGATCAGCTTTTTCTCGTCGCTGCCGACGTGAAAGTACCCCTGCGGCGGCGCATGCTGCGTGAAGGCCGGCGCTTGGCGCAGATCGAGGACGAGGTCGAACGATTCGCTGGTCTCGCGCGCCGCGCGCTGGAAGTCGATCGCACCCGCGGCCTCGCACACGCGCACGCACTCGCGGTGCGACTGGCAAAGCGCCATGTCGATCTGGTAGCTGAAGTCGATCGCGTTCTCGGGGCAAACGTCGATGCAGGCATTGCAGCGCGTGCACAGGTCGAGATCGATCGGGTTCGATGACGACCAGGTGGCTTCGAAAGCGCCGAGCCAGCCGGTGAGTCGCGTCAGCTGCTCCCGCATGCACAGCGCGCTCACGACGTTGCTCCAACGTGCCGCCGCCGGTGATCAGCAGGCTCGTTTGCAAACCGCCGAGCATCGACGCCGCGCGTTCGGCGGCGTTCGCATCGCCGATGACGAGGCAGCGCCCGGCGCTTTTGTACGCCACCGTCGGCACCGGCTCGGGATCGGGCAACTGCGCGGCGGCGATCAGGGCCGCGATCTTCGGCGTGGCTTGCGCCGCGTCTTTCGACCAGCCGCCCGTCTCACGGATGTTGACGAAGCGGATCGGCCGCTCGGCCACGCCCGGCGCGCCGACGGTCTGTTCGTTCAGTTCGAGAAAGAGCCGGCTCTCCTGCGTGCAGGCGACGAGCAGATCGTCGCCCGACTTGGCGGCGCGCTGGAACTCAGGCGCTTCGCGGCGGCACAGGGTCGTGTGGATCGTCGTCGGCGTCGTCTGCGCCCAGCGCCTTCGTCAGCAACGCGCTGTCCAGCGGCATCGTCCGGTTGCAGTTGCAGATCAGCGTTTTCATCGTGGAGGGCATTATCCGGCTTGGGCTGTTCTTCGAGTTCGTCGTCGAGCAAGCCGAGCGCACGTGCACCCGCCATCTGGCGCAGCATCGACTTCGGGATCGGCTCGTATTTGTTGTAGTCGTCGATGTACGTATCGAGGCCGTCCATGACGTTGAAGTGCGGGTCGGTGGCGAAGAGTTTTTTCATCGCCGCGTTCTTCACGCCGGGATCGACGTCAGGGGCGACGAAGCGCGAGAAGTCGGATTCTTTGGTGAGTTGGGCGACGTCTTCTAGCGTGGGTGGCGCCACCTCCGTTCGCCCTGAGCTTGTCGAAGGGCTGGGCGTCGGTCTGCGCTCCGATCGTCCTGAGCTTGTCGAAGGGCGAGCTCAGCCCGAACGGGTGGGGTCGGTGCGATCGGTGTCGGCTCCGGTACCACCGGCCCACCCTGCTTGACCGCCACCTTGCGCCGCGACCAGCGCGACAGGAAGTTGTCGTCGTCGCGCTCAGCCATGACGCGGCCCCTTCACTTCGCGCGCCAGCTTGTCTCGCTCCTCGCCGCTCAGGAACGACTGCGCACGCTGCCGCCGCGGCTCATCGACTTTGAAGTTCGCGTTGGTGAACAAGCGCAGCCAATCGTGCAGGTCATCCTGCAGCGGCACGTTATCGACTTTTTCTTCGGCACTCAGCCAGCGATCGGCCTGGATGTAGGACACGCTCACCGCTTCCGGCCGCGCCATCGACGGATCGCCTTCGTCGGCCCGCCACATCACGAACCACACCGGCTGGCCGGCGGTGAGGTTCAGGAAATAGCCCTTGCACTCGTCGGCAAAGAGCTCGAGCTTGTGGCCGGGAAAGAGCCACTGCGAGACCTTGCCGTCGTCGTGCAGCTTGCGCGGCTCGGTGCCGAACGCGCCTTCGTCGGCCACGACTTCGAGCACACGATGGCCCCATGCTTCCCATCGGTTGGGCTGCGCCACCCGCTCCATGACGACAGCAACAGTGACCGACGGCCTGTTCACATCAAGTCGTCTTCGAAATCGAAATCGTCGGGAACTTCGAGCTGAAGTCCTTCGCCTTCGCCGCGATCTTCACCGCCACCTGGCGCGCCACCGATTTGTAGATGGCCGCGATGTCGCCGTCGGCATCGCTGATCACCGTCGGCCGACCGGCATCGGCCTGCTCGCGGATCGACAGGCTCAAAGGCAGCGCGCCGAGATAATCGACGCCGTACTCGGCCGCCATCTTCTTGCCGCCGTCGGCGCCGAAGATGTGCTCCGCGTGGCCGCACTGCGAGCACACATGCACGGCCATGTTCTCGACGATGCCGAGGATCGGCACGCCGACCTTCTCGAACATCTTCAGGCCCTTCTTCGCATCGAGCAGCGCAATGTCCTGCGGCGTCGTCACGATCACCGCGCCGGTCAGCGGCACGCGCTGCGACAGCGTCAACTGAATGTCGCCGGTGCCCGGCGGCATATCGACGATCAGGTAGTCGAGGTCTTGCCAGTTGGTCTGGCGCAGCAACTGCTCCAGCGCCTGCGTGGCCATCGGGCCGCGCCAGATCATCGGGTTGTCGGTATCGACCAGAAAGCCGATCGACATCACCTGCACGCCGTAGTTCTCCATCGGCTCCATGCTCTTGCCGTCGGTGCTCTCGGGGCGGCCCTCGATGCCCATCATCATCGGCTGGCTCGGGCCGTAGATGTCGGCGTCCAGAATGCCGACGCGCGCACCTTCGGCCGCCAGTGCCAGCGCCAGGTTGCAGGCCGTCGTGCTCTTGCCGACGCCGCCCTTGCCCGAGGCCACCGCGATCACGTTCTTGATCGTCGGCAGCAGTTGCACGCCGCGCTGCGCCGCATGAGCGACGATCTTGCTCGAGAGGTTGACGCTGACGTTCTCCACCCCCGCCAGCGTGCGCACGGCGCCGATCAGCGCCTTGCGCAGCGCCGGCAACTGGCTCTTTGCCGGATAGCCGAGCTCGACGTCGAAGAACACATCGCCGCCTTCGACCTTGAGGTTCTTGACCTGGCGTGTCGAGACCATGTCCTTGCCGGTGTTCGGATCGACGACGGATTTCAGCGCTTCGGTGACGGTGGCTTCGGTGAGCGACATGGCGGCAGGGACTTTTCACAAGAGGGGAATGGCCGTCAGTCTAGCCCTGCCGCTGTGGCCGCTCTGCGCACAGGGTCAGCCGAGCTGCAGTTTGGGCAACAGCTCGCGCCGGCCGCCTGGCGCTTCTGGCATCATGATGCCTTCTCAGCTGATGCCTTGATGCCATGCGCACCACCGTCACCCTCGACCCCGACGTTGCGCGCCTTCTCGAAGAAGCGCAGCACCGCAGCAAGCGCCCGTTCAAGCAAGTGCTCAACGACGCCGTGCGCGCCGGACTGAAGCGGCCGCCGGCGCGCGTGCCCCCCTTCAAACAGCGCGTGTTCTCGCTCGGCAAGCCCAAGGTCGATCTGACCAAGGCCGGCGCGCTGGCGGCCGAACTCGAAGACCAGGAGATCTTGGCCAAGGCGCTCTCTGCCCGGCGCAAATGAAGACGGCCGACGTCAACCTGCTGCTATACGCCATCAACACCGACAGTCCGCAGCACAAGGCCGCGCGCACGTGGCTCGAAGCGTCTTTTGCCAGCGCGGGAGGCATTGCGTTCGCATGGCCGGCCCTCGTAGGCTTTCTCCGTCTGTCAACCCGCAGCGGCATCTTCGGCCAACCGCTGTCGCTCGACCGCGCACTCGAACTCATGAATGGGTGGCTGGATCACCCCGCCGCGCGAGTGATTGCGCCTACCGATCGGCATGCGCCGATTCTGGCGAGCCTGCTCGTGGCGCGCGGTCGTGGCGGCAACCTCGTCAGCGACGCCCACATCGCAGCTCTTGCGATCGAACATGGCGCCGAACTTGGCACCTTCGATCGCGATTTCGAGCAGTTCGCGGGACTTCGCATGACGCTGCTGAAATAATCTCCCCATGACCCGCAAGCTCTTCGTCACCACCGCCCTGCCCTACGCCAACGCGCCGTTCCACATCGGCCACATGATGGAGTACATCCAGGCCGACATCTGGGTGCGCTTCCAGCGCATGCAGGGCAGCGAGGTGCACTTCGTCTGCGCCGACGACGCGCATGGCGCGGCGATCATGATCGCGGCGGAGAAGGCGGGCAAGACGCCGCAGCAGTTCGTCGCCGAGATCGCCGCCGGCCGCAAGCAATACCTCGACGGCTTTCACATCGGCTTCGACAACTGGCATTCGACCGACGCGCCCGAGAACCACCAACTGGCGCAGGACATCTACCGCGCGCTGAGAAAGCAGGGCCTGATCGCCGAGCGCACGATCGAGCAGTTCTTCGACCCGGTGAAGTCGATGTTCCTCGCCGATCGGTACATCTTGGGCGAATGCCCGAAGTGCGGCGCGAAAGACCAGTACGGCGACTCGTGCGAGGTCTGCGGCGCGGTCTATTCGCCGACCGAACTGAAGAACCCGTACTCGGCCCTCTCCGGCGCCACGCCGGTGCTGAAGTCGAGCGCGCACCACTTCTTTCAGCTCAGCTCGCAGCGCTGCGTCGATTTCCTGCAGGACTGGACGCAAGCGCCGGGCCGGCTGCAGCCCGAGGTGCTGAACAAGATCCGCGAGTGGTTCGCGGCCGACGACGACGGCCACGTGACCTTGAGCGATTGGGACATCAGCCGCGACGCACCGTACTTCGGCATCCGCATCCCGGACACTGAAGACAAGTACTTCTATGTCTGGCTCGACGCGCCGGTGGGCTATCTCGCCTCGTTGAAGAACCTGCTCGGCGACAAGTTCGACGCCACGATGGCCGACCCGGCGCTGGAGCAGATTCACTTCATCGGCAAGGACATCAGCTACTTCCACACGCTGTTCTGGCCGGCGATGCTGCACTTCAGCGGACGCAAGACGCCGGACAAGATCTACGTGCACGGCTTCATCACGCTCGGCGGCGACAAGATGAGCAAGAGCCGCGGCACGGGCTTGTCGCCGTTGAAGTACCTGGAAGTGGGCTTGAACGCGGAATGGCTGCGCTACTACATCGCGGCGAAGTTGAACGCGAAGGTCGAGGACATCGAGTTCAACCCGGAAGACTTCGTCGCCCGCGTCAACAGCGATCTGATCGGCAAGTACATCAACATCGCCAGCCGCGCCGCGGGATTTCTGGCCAAGCGCTTCGGCGGCAGGCTGTCGGCGGACCTCGGCGTCGAGGGCCGCACGCTGCTCGATGGCCTGCGCGCGCACAGCGGCACGGTGCGCGAACTGTTCGAAGAACGCGAGTTCGGCAAGGCGCTGCGCGAGGTCATGCTGCTCGCCGACCGCGTGAACGAGTACGTCGATCGCCACAAGCCTTGGGACCTGGCCAAACAGCAAGGCATGGACGCCGCGCTGCACGACGTGTGCAGCGTCTGCATCGAAGCCTTTCGCGTGCTGACGGTGTACTTGAAGCCGGTGATGCCGGCGCTGGCGGCGCAGGTCGAAGCCTTCCTGAAGATCGAGCCGCTCGATTGGCACGATGCCTCGCGTTCGCTCGGTGCGCACACGATCGGCGAGTACAAGCACCTGATGCAACGCGTCGATGCCAAGCAAGTCGATGCTTTGCTCGACACGCCGCCACCCTCACTCCAACCCTCTCCCGCCGCCGCGGGAGAGGAGGTCAAACCCGGCGGCGAGGCGTTGGCGGCGCAGATCGGCATCGACGATTTCACCAAGATCGACCTGCGCCTGGCCAGGATCGTCAACGCCGAGCACGTCGAAGGCAGCGACAAGCTGCTGCGCCTGACGCTCGACGTCGGCGAAGGAAAACATCGCAACGTCTTCTCCGGCATCAAGAGCGCCTACAAGCCCGAAGACCTGATCGGCAAGATGACGGTGGTGGTCGCCAACCTCGCGCCGCGCAAGATGAAGTTCGGCGTCAGCGAAGGCATGGTGCTCGCGGCGCGCATGCCGACGAGAAAGCGCATCCGGGCCTGTACGTGCTGGAGCCCTGGCCGGGCGCGGTGCCGGGCCTGCGCG
>CAWFJZ010000020.1:0-241325 GCA_963816315.1 uncultured beta proteobacterium | reverse complement strand
CCCGTCCGTCGGAACATGTTTCTCCGACAGGGCGATGGCGGCCGGCAGCGGTAAATCACCGCCATGCGGAGGGTTTGCATATCGCCGAGCGTGCGCTTGGGCTTGTTCTCGACGCGCAGCACCGGCATCGACGGCTCGAATTCGCCGCGGCGGGGCTTGCCGTCGGAGAGGTCGAAGAAGTCGTTGTTTCATGTTGCGTAGCGTCGTCTTGGCCTGACTATATGTGTAAGCAAAGGTGGCAATCCATCCCATAGGCCATGTGAACGCTTTTTCGACTCGCCGCAACAAAGTGTTTGTTTTTGTTCTCGGGGAAGTCACCGAGAAGCGCTTGGCGAACGGCGAATCGAGCGCAGGCGCGCGGCCGTTGCCTCGGCTTTGTTGCCGATCAGCGTCGCTGGTGTCGCCGCGTCAGCGGCAGCGTTTGTCGATGTACGCCAGGGCCGGTGCCAGCGCGGCGTCGAACGTCGCCCAGTCGTGCCGGCCCGGCATCAGCAGCAGCTCCGTGCGGTCGGGCTGCAGCGCGTACAAGCGTGCGTGCAGTTGCGTCGCGGCGCGAACGATGCCGGCCTGGTCGCGGTCGCCGCTGGAGATCCAGATCGCCACCTTCTGCGGCGCGCGCGCGTAGGCCGCCAGCCGGCCGGGATAGTTGGCGGCCTGCCAGCCTTGCTCGTCAAACTGGCCGTCGCGGATGAACTGCGGCGTGCGCCGCGCAGCGGAGTCGGGCGGCGGCAGCGGGTCATAGACCGTCGGGCTGATCAGCGCGGCGGCGCAGAAGCGCTGCGGCTGCGAGAGTGCCAACTGCAGCGCGCCGAAGCCGCCCATCGACACGCCGAGCAGCGCGCGCCGCTCGCGCGGCACGGGGAAGGACAGGCGCGCTTCCACCTTCGGCATCACGTCTTCGAGAAATGCCGACGCGGCGGCATCGGCAGCGCCGTCGATCCACCAGCTGTTGCCGCCGACGGTTGGCATCACCAGCACCGACGGCCGCAGCGTGCCGTTGTGCATCGCCTGCACCAGCGGGCCGCGCAGCATCGGGTCTTCGCCGGTCCAGCTCTTCTCGTCGCCGCCGGGGCCGTGCAGCAGGTACACGACGAGCGCCGGCTCGCTCATCGTGGCCGGCAGGTCGGGCAGGTAGAGCGTGTAGGCGGCGTCGCGGCCGAGCCGTTGCGAGCGGAATTTCTCGCGCAGCAGTTGCGGCATCGTCAGCCGACGCGCTGGCCGGCGATCATCTGCGCATACCAGCGTGCGCTCGCCTTGGGCGTGCGTTGCAGCGTCTCGAAGTTCACGTGTACGAGGCCGAAGCGCTTGGAGAAGCCATGCGCCCATTCGAGGTTGTCGAGCAGCGACCACGCGCAGTAGCCGCGCACGTCGGCGCCGCGCGCGATCGCATCGCCCACCGCGGCGATGTGCGTTTGCAGGTAGTGCACGCGCAGCGGATCGTCCACGACTTTCCCGTTCGGGCCGTCGATCGCGCAGGGCGGGTCGTAGAAGGCCGCGCCGTTCTCGGTGACGTACAGCGGCAGGCCGCCGTAATGCTCGTGCATCCACAGCAGCGTCTCAGTCAGGCTCGGCGGGTGCAGCTCCCAGCCGGTTTCGGTGTAGATGGCGCCGGCTTGGCGCAGCGAACGCGCGGGCACGGGCCAGCCGGCGGGATCGTGGCGCACGACGCTGCGTGTGTAGTAGTTGAGGCCGAGGAAGTCGATCGGCGTCGCCAGCGCTTCGACCTCGGCGGCCGGCCAGTCGGGCCACGACGCGCCGAACACCGCCGGCAACGCTTCGGGGGTGCGACCGAAGATCGCCGGGTCGAGGTACTGCCGGTTCATGTACGCGTCGGCGAGCGATTGCGCGCGGCGGTCGGCGTCGGTCGCATCGGCCGGCAGGTGCTTGGGTTCGATGTTGACGACCAGCCCGATCTGTTGCCGTCCGATCGCACGGTACGCGCGCACGCCTTGCGCATGCGCGCGCAGCAGGTGGTGTGCTGCGATGGCGGCCTCGTCGGCCGAGCGGTGGCCGGGCGCCAGCACGCCCTGCATGTAGCCGCCGTCGGCAACCACCCACGGCTCGTTGATCGTCGCCCACAGCGGCACACGGTCGTCGAGCGCCTTGACGACGACGCCGAGATAGTCGGCGAACCAGTGCGCGATGTCCGGGTTCAGCCAGCCGCCGCGGTCGTCGAGCGCGGCCGGCAGGTCCCAGTGGTAGAGCGTGGCCATCGGCGTGATGCCGGCGGCGAGCAGCTCATCGACCAGGCGCTCGTAGAAGCCCAGGCCGGCGGCGTTGATGCGCCCGCGGCCCTCGGGCAGCACGCGGCCCCAGGCGATGCTGAAGCGGTAGGCGGTGAGGCCGAGCTCGCGTCATCAGCGCCACGTCGCCCTGCATGCGGCGGTAGTGATCGCAGGCGATGCTGCCGCTGTCGCCGTTGTGGATGCGCCCGGGCGTGCGCGCGAAGCGCTCCCAGATGCTGGGGCCGGCGCCATCGGCCAACGGCGAGCCTTCGATCTGGTACGACGAGGTGGCGCAGCCCCAGAGAAAGCCGGGAGGAAACGGGTGGGACATGAAACACGCGGGCCACGACCTCGGCCGCGGTTTTGAGAGTAACGATCAGATCACTCTAGGTTCAGCAGAGCAGGGGTGTCAATGGCGGGCGCCCGAGCCCGCACCGCCCGGGCACATCGCTTGCCATGCCGATGGACCGATTCATCGCATCAAGGAGTTCTCATGGCCAGCCCGCAAGACATCGAAGCCAAGTTCTGGAAGGCGCTCAAGGACGACAGGACCGTCATGCTCGGCGTGGCAACGCAGGACGACGGTCATGCGCGCCCAATGACGGCGCAATTCGAAGGCGACCGCGGACCGATCTGGTTCTTTACCTCGAAGGACAACCGGCTGGTGCAGGGCCTGCCGGCCGCCAACCGCGCGCTGTGCACGTTTGCCTCCAAGGACAACGACGTCTTCGCCTGCGTGCACGGCATGCTGCAGGTCGAAGGCGATCGCGCGGTGGTCGATCGCCTGTGGAATCCCTTCGTCGCTGCGTGGTACGAGGGCAAGCACGACCCGAAGCTCGAGCTGCTGCGCCTGAACCCCGAGCACGGCGAAGTCTGGCTCAACGCGTCGAGCGTCTTTGCCGGCATCAAGATGCTGCTCGGCGTGGACCCGAAGAAGGACTATGCCGACAAGGTGGCCAAGGTCGATCTCGGGTGAGGCCGTGAAGGGCGCCGGCCCCGCCGTCTGAGGTTGCGATGCCATGCCGGACCTTGGCGCCTTGTTCGGCTTTCACGTGCACCCGCTGGAGATCGTGCTGCGCGGCAGCGCGGTGTACTGGTTCCTGTTCCTGCTTTTTCGCTTCGTGCTGCGCCGCGACGCGGGTGCGCTGGGCATCGCCGACATCTTGCTGCTGGTGTTGATCGCCGACGCATCGCAGAACGCCATGGCCGGCGGCTACGACACGATCGCCGAGGGCGTGCTGCTGGAGCCTGACGGCCAGATCAGCGTCATTCGTCAACCGAGCGATGAGCCGGCTTCTGTGCAGCGACCGGGCAACACGGTCGTCGGGCGTTGACGCGCCCGTCCCTTCGTCGCCGACCGCGGCGCCGCCGGGCTTCACCGGCGCAGATAGCGCCCCGCATCGCGCAACGACTGCAGCCACGCCGCGTGCAGTGCCGCTTGCGCGGACGGCGCCGCGCGCAGCAGCGCGGCAGGGTGCTGGAGCACCAGCACCGGCCGGCCGTCATCGCGGCGCAGCCACTGGCCGGCGTGCTCGGTGACGGCCACCGAGGGGCCGAGCAGGGACCGCGCGGCGGTGGCGCCGAGAGCGACGATGGCGCGCGGGCCGATCTGCTCGATTTCCGCCTCGAGCCAGTCCGCACACGCGAGCGCTTCGCGTTGCGCCGCGGTCTTGTGCAGGCGGCGCTTGCCGCGCCATTCGAACTTGAAATGCTTGACGGCGTTGGTGAGGTAGAGCTGCGCCTCGGGCCAGCCCAAGGTGGCGATCGCGTCACGCAGCAGGCGCCCGGCGGGGCCGACGAAGGGGCGGCCTTCGAGATCTTCCCTGTCTCCGGGTTGTTCGCCGACGAGCATCAGTGCCGCGCCGCGTTCGCCTTCGCCCCAGACCATCTGCGTGGACTGCGCGGCGAACTCGCAGCGATCGCAATGTCTCGCTTGCGCGGCGAGGTCGGTCGTGCCGCGAGCTTGCGTGCCGCACGCCGCGCTGCGGCGGCGCGCGCGCGGCACCGCGCCGTCTTGCACCATGCGATCGGTGCGCTCAGCCGCCGCGGCGGCCAGCGGGCCGATGCTCGCGGCTTCCGGCAGGTTCGCCCAAAAGCGCACCGGCATCTCGCGCTTCATCATCGCCAGTTTGAGTCGCGCCGGATTGAAGATGCTGCGGTAATAGGCCAGCCACAACGCCTCGCCGGCATCGGCCGCCGGCGCGTTCTCGCGCTCCGCGGGTGGGCCGAATGTCAGCGCGGTGCCCGACCAGTGCGCGCAGCCGCGCGGCGTGAGCAGCGCCCAGCGCATGCCGGCAAAGCGGCGCACGAAAAACGGCGCGACGGCGTGCACGATGTGGTGCGCCGGCTCGAACCAGGCCACGTGCGTCACGCCGTCGTCGCCCGGCACAGGACGAAAGCGCACGAAGGCCTTGGTCTTGTGCAGCTCGCGTCGCACCGCCTGCGCCATGTGTTCGAGGGCGATGCGTTGCGACGACAGCGTGTCGTGCCACGACGTGCGGCGCTGGTGCAGCAGGTGCGCGAGTTCGTACAGACGGGCGAAGCGCAGCGGCTCGTCGTGCATCACCGCCGTTTCGCAGAGCGCGGCAAAACCGGCGGGCAGGGCGAGCGGCGGCGCGTTGGCCGACGCTTCTCGCGGCAACGGCACGGCATCGTCGAACAGCGACGCCGGTTCGGCGGCGGCAACGACAAAGCGCACGGCCGCGGGCGGGGTGCCGGCGGCGATCAGCGCGCGCACGGCGGCGCGAAAGCCGGCCAGGTCGGTCGGCCCGTCGAGCTCGACCGACGTGATCGGCGTGCCGCTCAAAACAACTCGCCCTGCGCCGCCACGGCGCTGCGCTCGGCACGGTGCAACCAGCGCGCCGTGGCGTCGCCGGCGGGACGGTGGTCGGCGGTGATGACGAAGGCGAGCAGCTTGGTCGTCGGTGCGCCCAGCCGCGTCAGGTCGTCGCGGCGCAAGCGGCGGTGGCGGCGCGCGGCCAGCACGCGCGCCACCGAGCGTGTGCCCAGACCCGGCACGCGCAGCAGGCTCTCGCGCGGCGCACTGTTCACGTCCACCGGAAACGACTCGGGATGCGCCAGTGCCCAGGCCAGCTTCGGGTCGATGTCGAGCGACAGCATGCCGCCGGGGCTGACGATCTCGTCGTGCGTGAAGCCGTAGAAGCGCAGCAGCCAATCGGCCTGGTACAGCCGGTGTTCGCGCATCAGCGGCGCGGCGGCGGGCGGCAATCGCGGGCTGGCATGCGCAATCGGACTGAAGGCGGAGTAATAGACGCGCTTCAGGCGGTACGACGCATAGAGCGCGCTGCTCGTCAGCAGGATTGTGCGGTCGTCGCTGCGGTCGGCGCCGACGATCATCTGCGTGCTCTGGCCCGCCGGTGCGAAGCGCGGCACGGCGGCGGCGCGCGGCGCGGCTTGCGGCAGCGAGCGCGTCTTGGCCGCCGCGCCGCGCGCCTCGGCTGCGTCGTCCAGGTGCAGGCGGATGCGCGCCATCGAGCGCTTGATGCCGGTGGCGCTTTTTTCCGGCGCCAGCGCGGCCAGCGATTCGCTCGTCGGCAGCTCGACATTGATGCTCAAGCGGTCGGCGTAGCGGCCGGCGCGCGCGATCAAGTCGTCGCTCGCGTTGGGAATCGTCTTCAGGTGGATGTAGCCGCGAAAGTGATGGTCTTCGCGCAGGCAGCGCGCCACTTCGATCACCTGCTCCATCGTCTCGTCGGGCGAGCGCACGATGCCCGAGCTGAGGAACAGGCCCTCGATGACGTTGCGGCGGTAGAAGTCGAGCGTCAGCTGCACCACCTCGGCCGGTGTGAAGCGCGCGCGCGGCACGTTGCTCGATTCGCGGTTGACGCAGTACAGGCAATCGAACACGCACCAGTTGGTGAGCAGGATTTTCAGCAGCGAGATGCAGCGCCCGTCGGGCGCGTAGCTGTGGCAGATGCCGGCGCCTTCGGTCGAGCCGATCGCACCGGCCGGCCCGCCGAGCGAGTGCCGCTTGGCGCTACCGCTCGACGCGCACGAGGCGTCGTACTTCGCCGCATCGGCCAGGATTTCGAGCTTGCGAGACAACTTCATCGCCCGCGCATGATACTGACGATAAATACAGGGTTCGACCGCAGGGCTTCTCGACGCGCTCCAAGCGCGACAACGGGTCAGCACCGAAGTGCTGACCCGTTGTCTTGTTCGAAGGTGAACCGGCGCGCCGCCGAGCAGTGTTCAGTTGCGGATCATCGGCTGGCGCTGCGTCCACCACATCCACAGGGCGGCGAGCCCGGCGCCGAGCGCTGCGGCCATGACGACTGATTTCAGCGGGTCATGCTGGATCGTCTCGCGTGCGCTTTGGCCTGCCATCAGCGCCTGCTCGCGCAAGCGGTTCGAATGCGCTCGCAATGCCTCGGCGCTGCGGGCGGCCAGTTCTTCGGCCGTGGCCGCCGTGTCGCGCACGGCCGCGGGCGTGCGTTGAACCGCACTCGACAAGCGCTCGAAAGTGTCGTTGGTCACACGCTGTGTGGATCTGAGGGCCTGGTCGGTGCTCTGCGCGGCCTGTTCGGCCACGCGGCCCACCGAGTCGCTGAGCGGGCGATGGGCGCCGAGGTTCATGTTCATGACAGGTTTTCCTTTCGAAGTTGTGGTTTCACGTCATCATTGCCAGTCCGCACACCGACGGTACGGCGTACTCGCGCCCGACCATAGCGCGTGCATACAGGTAGTTCGTGCGCGCGCGTTGCGACAGGGCGTCCAGATCGACCCTTCCGCGCTCATCGCACGGAAAGCTCAATCGGCGACCACCATGAAACAAGTCGTCGAAGCGAACTTCGAAATCCGTTGTCGGGGCAGTCGCGTTCATGGCCGTTTCGATGGGGGAGTCGTTGCTGCAAAGATAGTCTTTCTGCATGGCCGCACCTGTCGGCGCTGGCCGAGCCGGTTGTAGGCCAACGCGCTGCCTGGTTCAGTGAGCGGCCGCCGCGCAAGCCCCCGTGCCCGGTCGCAGTGGGTACACGGCTTGCCCACTGCTTTCTTGCCGTCGTGGTCGGCTGCGTCGGCGACTACAGCGAAAGGAAACCGTCATGACCCTTGTCCAATCTCACGACTTCACCGAAGTGACCGACCGATCCGCGCCGGCCGATGAGCCGCCGCGGCTGATGACGGCGAGCAAACTGCTCGGCAGCAAAGTGCTGAATCGGCAGGATGAGACGTTGGGGCAGATCGACGACATCGTCTTCGATGTGCCGCGTGGCAGCGTCACCTACGCCGCCATGGCGTCGGGGGGCTTTCTCGGCTTGGGCGAACGGCTGTTCGCCGTGCCGTGGAGCGCATTGATCTACGACGCTGGCCGCGAATGTTTCGTGCTGAATGCGCAGAAGGAGTCGTTCGAGCACGCGCCGGGCTTCGACAAGGACCGCTGGCCGACCGAGGCCGGCGCCGAATGGCATGAACAGGTGCACCGCTATTACGGCGTGCCGCTGTCCCGGCAAGGTGATCACGGAGCGGGCCACGTCGAGGTGCGTTGAGAGGCCGCGTCACGGACTCGCTCCGCCGCTGCGCGCATCGCGCAGCGAGCCATGGCGCCGTGCCCAGATCCAGGTGAACTCGACGCCGAGCAGGAAGATCTGTGCCGAGTAATAGACCCACAACACCATCGCCACCAGCGACGCGGCCGCGCCGAAGCCGGAGGTGATGCCGCTGCGGCCCAGGTACGTGCCGATGAGCTGCTTGCCGAGCGTGAACAGCAGCGCGGTCACGGCCGCGCCGATCCAGACGTCGTGCCAGCGCAGGCGCACGCGCGGCATCCATTTGTAGATCATGGCGAAGGCCAGCGTGACGAAGCACGAGCTGAGCACGAAATCGACACCCTGGCCCAATCGCTCTGCGTCGCCGAACACGGGTGACCACCAGCGGTTGAGTGCCGCCAGTGCCGCGCTGGAGACCAAGGACACCATGAGCAGAAAGCCGATGCCCAGAATCATGCCCAGCGACAACAGGCGCCGGCGCAGCCAGGGCCAGAGCCCGCCGGCGGGCGGCTCGGCAGCGACGCGCCAGATGCGGTCCATCGCGTTCTGCAACTCCGCGAAGACGCTGGTCGCGCCGATCAGCAACAGCATCGATCCGCCGACGGTCGCCCACACACCGCGCCCGTCGCGGTTGGCGCTGGCCAGCAACGCCTCGACCGCACGCGCACCGTCGTCGCCCATCAGCCCACGCAGCTCGTCGATGACGCCGCCGCGCGCCGCTTGTTCGCCGAACACCAGGCCCGCCAGAGCGATCACGATCAACAGCAGCGGCGCGATCGAGAACAGCGTGTAGTAGGCCAGCGCGGCGCCGAGGGTGGACGCATCGTCGTCGATCCAGGAAGTCACCGTGTCTCTGAGCAGGGCCCATGTGTCGTCGATGGCGTGCATGCACCGCGCAAGCAACCCGTGTGCCCGGCAACGCCTGTCGGAAGCGGCCTACAACGACGCGCGGCACAAGACGGCGTGGGGCCTGCCGTGCGGGTTGTAGCCTGTGGCCGTGGCAACTGTTCTGGTGCAACGCCGCGATCGGCAGCCGGATCGGAGCGCTTGCGCGTAAAAGCTTTCGGAGACGATGCATGAGTTCGATGGAGTTCCGCGCCGAGCCGCGACAACAGCAAGCCATGAGCCCGAAGCTGCAGCACGCAGTGCGGCTGCTGCAGCTGTCGTCGCTCGACTTCGCCCGCGAAGTCAGCCAGGTGCTGGGCCGCAATCCTTTTCTCGAAGTCGAAGATGCGGAGGAAGACGACATGGCGTTCTCGGCCGCCGACGGTTCGGCGGCGGATGACGAGGGCGAGCACGTCGCCCTCGACAGCGGCCACGATGACAACGCCCGCGACAACGACAGCGAACTGTGGCAGGCCGACGCCTCGGGCCGCCAGCCTCGCCTCGAACCCGGCGCGACGAGCGCACTCGACACGATGGCCGCAGAGGTTTCGCTGGCCCACCATCTGCACCAGCAGTTGATGGCGCAGCCCTTGCCGGCGCGTGACCGCCTGCTGGCGCAGGTCATCATCGAGTCGCTCGACGACGACGGCTACCTGCGCACGCCGCTCGACGAGCTGCGCACGCTGGCCGACCTGGCGCCGCCGCCCGATGGCGCCCGAGATGGCGTTGGCGCTGCAGCGTGTGCAGGCGCTCGAGCCGGCGGGCGTGGCCGCGCGCGACGTGGCCGAATGCCTGCGCCTGCAACTGCCGTCGATCGACGATGCGGGACATGCGCGAGATCGCCGAAGAGATCATCGACGAGCACCTGGCGCTGCTGGCGTCGCGCGACGTGGTTGCACTGGCGCGCGCGCTGCGGCGTGCGCCGGCCGAGGTCGAAGCGGTCTGCGACCGCATCCGCCATCTCGATCCGCGCCCCGGTTGGCGCCATGGAGCCAGCGACACGCAATACGTCGTTCCGGATGTCATCGCGCGCAAGCGGCGCGGCGTCTGGACGGTGCAGTTGAATCCCGCCGTCGTGCCGCGCGTCAAGCTGAACAAGGTTTATGCCGAGCTGTTCCAGCGCTGTCGCCGTGGCGAGCCGCATGGCGAGCTGGCCGGGCACCTGCAAGACGCACGCTGGACCGTGCGCAACGTCGAGCAGCGCTTCTCGACCATCCTCGACGTGGCGCAGGCCATCGTGCGCAAGCAGAAGCATTTTTTCGACTTCGGTTCGATGGCCATGAAACCGCTGGCGCTGCGCGACATCGCCGACGAACTGGGCATGCACGAATCGACGGTCTCGCGCGTCACCAACAACAAGTTCATCGCTACACCGCTCGGCGTCTTCGAGTTGAAGCATTTCTTCTCGCGCGCGATGGTCACGGCCAGCGGCAGCGCCTGTTCGGGCACGGCGATCCGTGGCCTGATCGAGGACATGATCGAAGGCGAAGCCGCGCAGGCGCCGCTGTCGGACGCCGAGATCGCGCGTCAGTTGGCACGCCAGGGTCTGACGGTGGCGCGACGCACCGTCACCAAGTACCGCCAGTTGCTGCGTATCGAATCGGTCGAGCGCCGGCGCCGCCAAGCCTGAAAGCACATGGCGAGCGCCGCTGGCTCATCGAGTGAGCCACACACCGTGTGACCCGCTGGGCCGCAATTTCAGCGCGACACGCCCGCGGGCGCCGGAGCCCAGTGCGGCGTCTCGCGCGGCAGCGCCGCCACGGGCGCTGCCTTGTCGGCGGCGTGTGCGGCGGCCGCTTGCGGCAACCCATTCGCACGCGCCGCGATGCGCTCCAGGAAGGCGTCGTAGCGCGCAATGAACAGGCGCGGCGCTTCGAGGTGCGGCATCGCGCCGGTGCCGAAGGTGTCCCAGCTCCAGTGCGCGGGCGGGCCGATGCGCGACAGGCCGCCGAAGTCGGCGAACTCGCCGCGCACGCCATGGGCCAGCCACACCGGCGGCGCGATCAGCGCATAGCGCTCGGCAATGCCTTGCGTGAACAGCGCGCCGCCGATGAACGCCGCCGGCGCATGCCGGGCGCCGGGGCGGCGGGCCGAGACGTAGCCGTACGCCAGCAGCGACTCGTCGATCACCGGCGAGCCCCAGGCCCGTTCGAGAAACCAGCGCATCGAGGCCGGCGTTGTCAGCAGGCGGAACAAGGGCTCGCCGATCGGCGCGCCGAGCAGGCGCCGCAACCACGGTTTGTCTTTCGTCCGTCCGCCGTCGAAAGGTTCGGCGCGGCCCGACTCGAGGCCGGTCGGGCTGACCAGCGTGACGCTGCGAAACCAGGTCGGCTGTTCGAGCACGGCCAAGGCCACGAACTCGCACGACAGCGACAACGCCAGCACATCGATCGGCTGCGTCAAGCCCAACGCCCGAAATTGCAGCGCCGCGCGCAGCACCGACTGCACCATCATCTGCGGCGAGTAAGGCAGCCGTCCGCGTTGCGAGGTGCCGAAGCCCGGCAACTCGAGCGCCAGCGTCGGCCGGCGCGTGCCGTAGCGCTCGAACAGCGGCTTGACTTCAGCCGCCGAGGCGCTGGCGTTGATGCTGTGCACGAGCAGCAGCGGGCAAGCCGTGGCGTCGGTGGCGGCAGGATCGGGCGACACCCATTCGCTGGCATACGCGCACAGGCCGGGTCCTTCGCCGGCGATGGCGATCCGTCTGCCGATCACAGCCGGAGGCAATCTCGAATTGATCATGGCGTCACGCATCGATGCGGCGCGAAACGAAATCCGCCGGCCCTCGGGCCGGCGGCCTCACGCTTCACGCCGTGGGCGGAAGGCGGGCTCGTCAACTGCGCACGATGATGTCGTTGCGCACGCCGGTCACGCCCGAAGTGCTGCGCGCCAGGCGTTCGGCCATGGCCTTTTCTTCGCTCGACTTGGCGAAGCCCGACAACTGGACCACGCCCTTCAGCGTCTCGACGCTGATCGACATCGCGCTGACCGTCTTGTCTTCGGCGAACTTGGCCTTGACGCGCGTCGTCAGTGCCGTGTCGTCCACATAAGCGCCGACCGTTTCCTGGCCGCGCGTGACGGCGCATCCGGTGCTGGTGATCAGAGCGGCGGCCGACATCGCGGCGATGAGGATCTGGCGGGTGTTCATGTTTGTCCTTGGTGAGTGATTGGTGAGTGATGGATGAGTGATGCAGACGCGAAACGGTCAGCCCTTCGGCGCCACCGTCAATTGGTTGTCCACGGCCTTGACGCCATCGACGCGCTGCGCCAATGTGGTCGCACGGTCTTTGGAAGCGGCATCCGGCGCAGTGCCGCGCAAGGCCACACGGCCTTCGACGGTATCGACGTTGATGCGCAGCGCGCTCAACTGGCTGTCCTTGGCGAGCTCAGCGTTGACCGACGACGTGATCACGGCATCCTTGGCCTTGGCGGCCACGGTGTCCATCGCGCCTGCAGTGCTGTCCTTGGCCTTTTCGCCGGCGGCGCGCATGTCGGCGCCGACTTCGTCGGCCTTCTTCTCGACCTTGGCCACCGCGCCATCCACTTTCTGGCCCGCGGTGCTGCCGTCGTCGGCGCGGTTGCAGGCCGACAGTGCGGCTGTGGCGATCAGCGCGGCGAGGATCGTCGTCAGGGGGGTGATTCGATGTCGAGTCATGTTCGGCTCCTCAGAGGGGGTCTTGGAATCGCGGGCCACACGGCACCCGCTCAATGCAACGATAGAGGTGCTGCGTGCTGGCAGCGATAGGCGGCGAGGCGGTTTGCCTGTCGGACAACGCCGCCACGCCGCGTCTTCGCATCAGTAGCTGCTGCTGCGCTCGAACCAGGTCTCGTCGGCGCTGTGTTCCCACTCTTTGACTTGACGCTCACTGTTGCCAGTTGCCTTCGATGCGGTCCCAGTTCATGGTGTCTCCTTCAACAACGGTGAGTGTGGATTTGCCGTCCCGCAGGACGGGGTTCGTGCACGCAAGCAGGAATGTTTGCCAGCGCGTGAAACGACTTTAGAAATGAGGCGGGGCCGCGCTTGTCGGTGTGCGCGGATGTGTCGTGTAGGACGGTTCCGATGATCGAGCCGCCGTGTCGAGTTGCGCGGGGTTGCGTAGGGCTGCTCCTACCGGCCGTCGGCCGTGCGGCGTACGCACTGCGCAGCGACGGGCGTGCACCATGCTGCACCGCAGTAACCATCGAAGCCCATCGTGACCATCGACAGCATTACCGAGACGATCGACCGGGCATTGAAGTCTGCCGGTCTCGAACCTCGATCGGCAGCCTTGAAGGGCGTGACCGAGACCATTCAACGTGCCTTGGCCTCGGCCGGTATCGCACAGCGATCGCCCGTCGCAGCGCCAGCCGACGCAGCCGAGCCGGCTGCAAAGAAGCGCTTCGTTGCCGATTGGACCGACGCCAACCCGTTGCGTCCGCAACCACTTGCCGACCCAGCACCCGCGAACGAGCCGGTGAACGAGCCGGCGAACGAGCCAACCATCGGCCCCTTCATCGCGCGCCGTTTCAGCAACGCTGCCGGCAGCCGGGACTACAAGCTCTTCGTGCCGCCGTGCTACACCGGCGAGCCGATGCCGCTGGTGCTGATGTTGCACGGCTGCAAGCAGAACCCGGACGACTTCGCCGCCGGCACGCGCATGAACGAGCTGGCGCAGCAGCATGGCTTTCTCGTCGCCTATCCGGCGCAGACCGCGCGCGCCAACGGCAGCAACTGCTGGAACTGGTTCGAGCGCGCGCATCAGCAACGCGACGGCGCCGAGCCGTCGCTGCTGGCCGGCATCGTTGCCGACGTGGCGCGCACGCATGCCGTCAACGCCGGCCGTGTCTTCGTGGCCGGGCTGTCGGCCGGCGCGGCGATGGCCGTCATCCTCGGCCGCGAGTACCCGGACGTGTTCGCCGCGGTCGCCGTGCACTCGGGCTTGCCCGCCGGCGCGGCCCATGACATGCCGTCTGCCTTTGCCGCGATGCAGGGCCGCCACGCTGCGCCGCGGCAGCCGCAAGCCGAGGTGCGCGCGGCGCGCAGCATCGTCTTTCACGGCGATGCCGACGCCACGGTGGTGGCCGCCAACGGCGCGGCGGTGGCCGGGCACGCCGTGGCGGCATTCGAGCAGCAAGGAGCGCCGTTGCAGCGCTTGGGCGGCAGCGCCTTCAGCGCCGGCGGCAAACGCAGCACCACCACGCGCTTCATCGACAGCGATGGCCGCACTGCTGTCGAAGAGTGGGTCGTGCACGGCGGCGCGCACGCCTGGTTCGGCGGCAGCGCGGCCGGCTCGTACACCGACCCGCGCGGCCCCGATGCTTCGGCAGAAATCGTGCGCTTCTTTCTGCAGCACTGACGGCGCTCACCGCGCGCGCCGTGAGTCGGCCATGGCCTACAGCCAAACGCGACTCGGGCCGGTGTTGGCGGGTGGTGGCGGCACGTAGCCTCACGCCATCGTTCAACTTTGCCGTCGTCATGATCGCTGTCATTGTTCCCGCCCACAACGAGGCCGAGCACCTCGGTCGCTGTCTGACGGCGCTGGCCGCGGCCGCGCAGAGCGAGCCGCTGCGCGGCGAGCCGGTGACGCTGTTCGTCGTCCTCGACGATTGCAGCGACGACACCGCGCGCATCGCCACGGCACATGGCGCCCACACGCTGGCGCTGCGTTGCCGCAACGTCGGCGTGGCGCGCGCGGCGGGCGCCGAGGCCGCGTTGCGCCGCGGCGCGCGCTGGCTGGCCTTCACCGATGCCGACACCGAGGTCGATGCGCAGTGGCTCGCGGCCCAGCTCGCGCTCGGCAGCGAGGCGGTGTGCGGCACGGTGGCCGTGCGCGACTGGGGCAGCTACGGCCCGGCGATGCGCGCGCACTTCGCTGCGACGTATTCCGATGTCGATGGCCATCGCCACATTCATGGCGCCAACCTCGGCGTCAGCGCCTCGGCCTACCGGCGCGCCGGCGGCTTTCGACCGCTGCCGTGCCACGAAGACGTGGCCCTCGTCGGTGCGCTCGAATCGACGGGCGCGGTGATCGCATGGTCGGCGGCGCCGCGCGTGTACACCAGCGCGCGGCGCTCGTTTCGTGCGCAGGAAGGCTTCGGCGCCGCGTTGCAGAACGCAGAACGCGAGGCGGCGGCGCAACGCGCGCCGGCGTTGTCATGACAGCGCCGGACGGCCGCCCGGCGCCGCTGGATGAACTGCGCGCCGCACTGTCGAGACTGGATCGTTCGCAGGGTGCGGCGCACGCGCTGCAGCGTTTGATCGACGCCGGTCTGGACCAGCTGCAGCCCCCGGGCGGTGGCGCCACGTTGCAGCGCTGGTCGGCGCTGGCTGCCGTGGCCGAACACGACCTGTCGCTGGCCAAACGCTACGAAGGCCACACCGATGCGCTGGCGATCCTGCACGAGCTCGGCCAGCCGCCTTCAGCTGCGGGGTCGTGGGGTGTTTGGGCTGCCGAGTCGCCCGAGGGCCGTGCGCTGATCGATGCCACGTCCGACGGCGGTCTTCGCCTGCGCGGCGCCAAGTGCTGGTGCTCGGGCGCAGCCGACGTGAGCCATGGCCTGCTGACCGCGTGGCACGGCGACGGCCGCGGGCCTCAACTCGTGACCGTGTCGATGGCGCAACCCGAGATCGTCGTCTCGAGCGACGCGTGGCATGCGGTCGGCATGGCCGACAGCGCGAGCTTGACGGTGTCGTTCCACGGCGCGCGCGCGCAAGCGGTCGGCAACGTCGGTGATTACTTGTCGCGCGCCGGTTTCTGGCAAGGCGGCGCGGGGGTCGCGGCCTGCTGGTACGGCGGCGCAAAGGCTTTGGGCGAAGCGCTGCGGCGGGCCGTGGCCGCGGCGCCTGACGGTGCAGATCCCTTCAGGAGGGCAGCGCTCGGCAAGGTCGAGCTGGCATTGACGGCGGCAGCCGCCGTGCTGCGTGACGCTGCGCAGTGGATCGATGCGCACCCGCGCGATGACGCCAGCCAGATCGCTTTGCGCGCCCGCTTGGCCGCGGAGCAATGTGCCGCCACGGTGCAGGCCGAGTGCGGCCGTGCGCTCGGTGCGGCGGCGTACTGCCGCGACGAGCGTTTCGCGCGCATGGCCGCCGATCTGCCGGTGTTCGTCCGCCAGAGCCACGGCGAGCGCGACTTCGCGACGCTCGGCGCCAAAGTTGCCGAAGCGGAGTCTGCATGGGCGCTGTGATGCGCGAGCCGCTGATCGACGATCGGCCGACGCCGGAGTGGGCGTGGCTGCCGTGGCTGGACACGCTGGCCACCGAACTGCTGCGCAGCGACGTGCTGCCGCTGCCCGCGGCCAGGCTGGTCGTCGTCTCGCCGCACCCGGACGACGAAATCCTGGGCTGTGGCGGCCTGCTCGCGATGCACGCCGCGGCGGGGCGCGAATGCCTGGTTGTCGCCGTGACCGACGGCGAGGCGAGCCACCGTCCCTTGGCGGTGCCGAGCAGCGCCAAGTTGGCGGCGCTGCGCCGCGCCGAATCGGCCGAAGGGCTGCGCCATCTGATGCCGCGCACGGACAACGTGCTGCGCCTGTCTCTGCCCGACGGCCACGTGGCGCCGCATGAGCAGCGCTTGGCCGACAGGCTGGCCGGCGCGCTGCGGCGCAGCGACACCGTGGTCGTGCCCTGGCGCTTCGACGGCCATCCCGACCACGAGGCCAGCGCGCGCGCGGCGGTCAAGGCTTGCGCGCACACGGGCAGCCGCTTGCTCGAGACGCCGATCTGGATGTGGCATTGGTCAACGCCGGGCGACACGCGCGTGCCGTGGCACCGCTTGATCGCGCTGCCGTTGCCGCCTGCGGTGCAGGCGCAAAAGCGCTCGGCGTTGCGCGCCCACGCCAGCCAGTTGCTGCCGCGCGGCGCCGACACGCCGCCGGTGCTGGGTGAGGCGATCGTCGCGCGCTCGCGGCGCTCGCGCGAGTACTACTTCGTGTCATGACGTACGACGCTGCCCGCTTCGAAGCGTTGTTCAGTGCCGACGCGGACCCGTGGCGCTACCGCTCGCGCTGGTACGAAGAGCGCAAACGCGGCTTGACGCTGGCCTGCCTGCCCGCGCGGCGCTATCGCTGCGCCTTCGAGCCGGCGTGCGCCAATGGCGAACTCTCCGCGCTGCTGGCCACACGCTGCGACCGTCTGCTCGCCTGCGACGGCGCTGCCGGCGCCGTGGCCATCAGCAGGGCACGGCTGGCCCACCATCACCACGTCGAAGTGCGACAGGCCTGGTTGCCGCAGCAGTGGCCCGACGACGAGCGCTTCGATCTGATCGTGATCAGCGAGTTCGGCTACTACCTGGGCGCCGGCGAGATCGACACGCTGGCCGCGCGGGCGCGGGCGTCGCTGGAGGAAGGCGGCACCGTTATCGCCTGCCACTGGCGCCGGCCGATCGACGGTTGCGCGCTGTCGGGCGATGCCGTGCACGCGCAGCTCGACGCCGCGCTCGCGTTGCCGCGCCTGACCCAATGCGTCGAAGCCGATCTGCGCATCGATGTGTGGAGCAGCGACGCGCGCTCGGTGGCGCAGCGCGAAGGCTTTGCATGAGGCGCCGTGGGGCCTGTGGATCGGCGTCCTTACCGGGTGAGACTATGCTGCCTTCGTCAACCTGGGCGCCAACCGCGAGCACATTCAAATGAAACTTGCCGACTTCATCGTCGATGACATGGAGAGCATCCTCGCGGAGTGGGAGGCGTTCGCGCGCACGCTGCTGCCGGCCGCGGAAGGCATGGATTCGTTGGCGCTGCGAGATCACGCAGAGCACATCCTGCAGGCGGTTGCAGAGGATCTGCGGGCGGCGCAGAGCAGTGAGCAGCAGCGGCAAAAATCTCTGGGGCTCGCGCCGGTGCCATTGAACGCGAGTGAAACCGCGGCTCAAACCCACGCCGTGATGCGCGCGCGCGGCGGCTTCAACATCAAGCAGCTGGCAGCCGAGTACCGCGCGCTGCGGGCCAGCGTGCTGCGCTTGTGGGGTGCGAAGCACCCTCTCACGGCGGACACCGATTTCGTCGATCTGATCCGCTTCAACGAGGCGATCGATCAAGCGCTCGCCGAATCGGTGGACTTTTTCAGCGCCAAGGTGGATCAGTCGCGCAACCTGATGCTCGGCATGCTCGGTCACGACATGCGAAGCCCGCTGCAGGCCATTCAGATGACGGCCAAGTACCTCGCTGCGCTGAATGCCGGTGAAAAGGTATCGCAAGCGGCGGGCCGTCTGATCACCAGCGGAGGGCGGATGAAAACGCTGCTCGACGACTTGCTGGATTTCAACAAGCTGCAGTTGGGTCTGGGCATCAGCATCGAGCGCGCGCAAACGGACCTCAACGTCGTCGTCAACGACACGGTGAGAGAACTGGCCGCCGCCTACCCCGATCGGCAGATTCGTTTTCAAGCGCGCGACGCCAAGATCGGTGCCTGGGACGTGAGTCGCATGCAGCAGTTGCTGAGCAACCTGATCGTCAACGGCCTGACCCATGGGGCGTCGGACACGCCCGTCGAGGTGGTGCTGACAGGCGACGAGCGGGAGATCCGCATCGACGTTACGAATCAGGGACAGGCGGTTGATCCGGCGCAGCTCTCGCGCCTGATCCAACCTCTGAAGCGAGGCGACGAGTTGGCGCCGGGCGTGGAGAGCGGCCTTGGCCTCGGCTTGTTCATCGCCTCCGAAGTCGCCAAGCGCCACGGCGGCCGGATCGACGTCAGGTCGGACCAGGCGGGAACGGTTTTCTCGGCCTATCTTCCCAACGTCGTGCCCAAGTTCGCCGCGACGTGAGTCCTACTTCGGCCTGACCCTGGCCAGCGAGCGGTCGGCAGCGGGCAGCCGGCCGCTGCGCATTTCGCCGACGGTGTGCAACCGCGCGCGGGCGGCCGTACTCCGAGGTTTTCGACATCTCGCCCCGGCGCAGACCTGCTCACTCGATCTCGAAGTGCTTGGCTTCGAAGCGGCCGAACTCGATCTGCAATTCACTGACACTGTTGAGTGCCCACCATGTCCAGGCCGCGACGCCGAGCGACGCCAGCGACAGCACAACCACCAGAGCAAGCGCAAGAGTGTTCACGGCCAACCTTCGCGAATCAGTGAATGACGATCGCCTTGTCGGCGACGTAGCGCGAAAAGTCGCTGGCCGGTATGGCTGCGGACTGCCGCGTCTCGGCGCTGCCCCAGCTGATCGTCACGTCGTCGGCCCCGGTCTCGATCTCGACCGGCCCCTGCGGCACGCTGCACAGCGGCCCGTCACCGAGGCGGTATTCGACGATGCCTTTGATGTCGGCGCTGGCGGTGGTCATGCCATCGTCCTGCGGCGATCGACCGAGCGCTGCCACGCCGCACGCGCCGCGTGCCGGGCCTCGAACCAGGCCAGACGCGAGCGGCCTTTGATCGCTTCCCACTCGGCGCCGAGGCGGCACTGCACGTCTTCGAACAACGTGTCTTCACGAGAGTGGGCGTGTCCCATGCGCAGCGCGGGCGCGTAGTCCTCGAAGGCCAGGCCATCGAAGTAGAACGGCTGGCGCATGAAGTGCTTGCGCCAATAGAGTTCGTCGTCGTCATCCATGGCTCTGACTCTAAGTTGGGCGGCAACGGCCGTGCGCCGGACGGCGATGCATGCTGCTGTCGGGGCAGTCCTACAACGCCGGGCAGAATGTCAAATGACATAGCCGCGTGCTGACGGTGGGAACAAAATTTGCCTACTGGAGGATCATGTATGACGCCCCAAAACAGGAAGTCCTTGCCGTCGTTTGGCCACAGCCCGCGCCCTGCGAGCCTGCGGTGAGCGACGGCGAACGCATCGTCGTCGTGGACGACCACCACGAACTGGCCGGCACACTCGCCGAGGTGCTGACGGCGGACGGCTTCGACGTGCGCACGGCGACCGACGGCGACACCGCGCTGGCCGTCATCGCCGAACACAAACCGATCTGCGTCCTCACCGACATCGACATGCCGGGCATGACCGGCTTCGAGCTCGTGCGGCGTTTGCGCGAGCTCTACGACTCGGACATCGTGCTGATCGCCATCACCGGCTGGGGCACGAGCGACGTCCGCGTCGCCAAAGAGTTCGATGCTTTCGACTACACGCTCACCAAGCCGATCGACCTGGCGTTTCTGCGCCAGTTGCTCCGCCCGGGCTGATCAGCGGATCGCCGCCAGCAGCGCATCCGGCGAGCAGGGTTTGGTCAACACGGTCACGCCGAGCGCAGCGGCGCGATCGAGCGAGTCCGTGTAGCCGCTCATCAGCACGATCGGCAGCGCAGGGTGGTCGGTCTTGATGCGCTTGGCCAGGTCGATGCCGTCTGCCGTGCCGCCCATCACGATGTCGCTGAGCACGAGGTCGAAGCGCGCGGCTTCGGTGCGCAGCAGCTCGAGCGCCAGGTCGGCGTTGTCGAGTCGGCGCACCTCGCAGCCGAGCGATTCGAGCAGGCCGGCAGTGGTGTACGCCAGTTCCGGGTTGTCTTCGACCAGCAGCACACGCACGCCGGGCAGCGCCTGCGCTTCGGGCGGCGCCGCGACCAGCGGCACGCGTGATGCTGTCCGTGCCGGCGCCGCTGCCGCCGGTGCCGGTGCCGGTGCCGGTGCCTCGTCGGGCCGCGCGACGGGAAAGTACAAGCGCACCGTCGAGCCCTCGCCGACGCGGCTGTCGAAGGTGGCCGTGCCACCGGCGCGTGTGCAAAAGCCATAGACCTGCGACAGGCCCAGCCCGGTGCCCTTGCCGACCTGCTTGGTGGTGAAGAAGGGCTCGAACACCCGTTGCAGCAGCTCGGGCGCGACGCCGCTGCCGCTGTCCTGCACGCTGATGACGACGAATTCGCCGCCCAAGCCGCGCGCGGCGCCGGCCGCCGCGTTGGCCGCGTGAATCTGCAGCGAGCCGCCGCTGGGCATGGCATCGCGCGCATTGATGGCCAGGTTGAGCAGGGCCAGTTGCAGCTCGGCGACATCGACTTCGATCGGCGCGGTGTCGGCCTCGACACGAATCTCGACGCGCACCGAAGAGCCGGTGGCCGGCCCGATCAGCGCCTCGATGTGCGGCAGGTGCTCCTGCAGCCGCACGCGCTCGGGGCGCAGCGGCTGACGGTGCGCGAACGACAGCAACTGCCTCGTCAGTTTGCTGCCGCCGGCCACGGCGCGCTCGATCGCTGCCAGGTGCGGGCTGTCGGCCACCGACGGTTGCAGCCTTCGGTGCAGATAGACGTTGTTGGCAATCACCATCAACAGGTTGTTGACGTCGTGGGCCACGCCGCCGCCCAGGCGGCCCAATGCTTCGAGCTTCTGCGCCTGGCGCAGGCTGTCTTCGATCTGCAATCGCTGCGCCGTTTCGTCGTGCAGCTGCTGCGCCACCGCGATCGAGCGCTGCGTGCGTTGCAAGGCCAGCCAGGCGACGTACATCAGCGCCAGCGAAATCGGGAAGACGAAGCCTGCCAGCACGGCGAGTTGGCGCCACCATGGCGTCAACGCGGCCGATGGTTCGATCCACGCCGCGATGCGCACCGGGTAGCGGGCCAGTGGCCGCTCGGCGACGATGCGCTGCCCGTCGTCGTCTCGTGACGCGCTGGCGCCGCTTGCGCTCGCGGACCCGCCGGCGATGTCGGCGCTGGCCGGTGCGCGCGGCCAGCCGGCCAGCAGCGCGCCGCCGGCATGGCGCAGTTCGATGTGGAGATCGCGGTCCTTGGCCGCCAGGTCCCTGTAGAAGTCGGCGAAGTACTGCGGCGCCAGGCTCGCCGACAGCACCGCCGTCATCTCGCCGCCACGGCCGTTGCGGCGCAGGCTCATGTCGAAGAACGGCTCGCCGGTGGTGCGGCTGGTCAGCACCTCGGTGAAAAATGGCTGCGTGCCGCCTTGGCGGTGATGGCGGAAGAAGGCGCGGTCGGTGACATTGACCGGCGGCGCCGGAAAGGCGCGGTTGTTGGCGACCATGCTGCCCGCTCGGCCCGATCACGAACAGGCCCTGCAAGTGGCGCAGGTTGGCCGTCATGCGCACCATCTGATCGTGCAGCGAGCGCTCGCGCGCACGCAAGCGGTCTTCGGCATCGTCGCCGAGCGCGTCGGCGACGAGGTTGAGCAGGGCGGTGTTGGTCTCGAAGACCTTCAGCGCATTTTCTTCGGCGATGCGCGCCGCGCTGTCCACGCGCAGGCGCGCTTCGGCGAGCGTGCGCTGGTGCAGGGCAAAGGCCACGACCATGAACAGCAACAGCGGCACCGCGGCGGCCAGCCAGATCGTGGCCTGCAGCCGGCGCAGCGTCCTGCTCGGCGCAGCCTCCCTCCTGTCGGCCAACGGCATCGATGTCACCAGGGCGTTGTGAAGTGTCCGAACGCGGCGAGTCTATGGGCAGCCGACAAAAAGACAAGGGCCGCGTCGGCCCTCAAAATGGATGCCTCATGGCGCTCGTCCCGCTGGAATATGAAGACTTCTGGGCTGCCGGCGAGCAGCTTCATCCCGAGCTGCGCCGCCGCGAGCGATTCTTGGAGGCGTTCGCGTTCGGCGACAGCGAGCGCATGGCCAAGGCGCTGAATGCTCTCGTGCTGAGTGGCGTCAAGCGCGCGACCGCGAGCCTTGCCTGGCGGTACGAACACGATCCGGTCCCACAGCCCAAAGTCGGAGACCTGAGCATCGTCACCTCGTGGTCGAAGCAGCCGCTGTGCATCATCGAGACGACGGCGGTCGAGGTCGTGCCGTTCAACGAGGTCACTGAAGACTTTGCCCGCACCGAAGGCGAAGACGACGGCACGCTCGAGTCGTGGCGAAGGAATCATACAAAGTTCTTCGCCGGCGAGTGTGCGCGTATCGGGCGCACTCCGAACGAGAACATGCTTGTCGTCTGTGAGCGCTTTCGAGTCGTGTTCCAGCCACCGGGCACGCAGGGTGCGGCCTGACCCATCACTCTGGACCCCCATTGGCCCACGCTCGCTGGTGGCAAGGGGGATGCCTGGCGATCGGCCGTCAGGGTTTCGCGCTGCCAGCCTTGTCGATGCTGGCCAGCAGCGCATCGATATCGACCGGCTTGACGAGGTGCTCGTCGAAGCCGCACTGGCGCGACTGCTCCACGTCGGAGGCCAGGCCGTAGCCCGACAGCGCGACCAGACGCAGCGGCCGCATGCCCGGGCGCTGGCGCAGATGCTGGGCCAGCTTGTAGCCGCTCATCACCGGCAGGCCGATGTCGAGCACGGCGACGTCGAACGGTGGTTCTGTCTGCGCCACGGCCAGCGCGCTCGGGCCATCTTCGGCCAGCACGACGTCATGCCCGCACAGCGTCAGCAGCTCGGCCAGACTCGATGCGGCGTCGCGGTTGTCATCGACCACCAGCACACGCCGTGCGCGCGAGGCAGCCGGCGCGGCGAGCGAGGGCGAGCCTGCCGAAGGACTGGTCGGCGCTTGCCGCGTTGTGCCTGGGCAAGCGCAACGTGAAGACACTGCCCAGGCCCGGGCCGGGGCTCTCGGCTCGCAGCGATCCGCCATGCAGATGCGCCAGGTTGCGCGCGATCGTCAGGCCCAGGCCCAACCCGCCTTGCGCACGATCGAGGCCCTGGCCGCCCTGCACGAACATCTCGAAGACGCGGTCCAGATCCGACGCCGACATGCCGATCCCCGAGTCGGTCACGGTCAGCACGGCATCGGCCTCGTCGGCCCAGGCGCGCACCGCGATCGTGCCGCCGGCGCCGGTGAACCTGGCGGCGTTGTTCAACACGTTCGAGATCACCTGGCCGAGACGAGCCGCGTCCGCCAGCACGGCCAGGCCGGACTCGGGCACATCGACGCCGAGCACCAGGCGCTTGGCCTCCATCAGCGGCCGCGACATCTCCAGCGCCTTGGCGAAAGACGCTCGCCAGCTCGACCACGTCGCGCTTCAACTCGACGTTGCCGCGCGAGATGCGTGACACGTCGAGCAGGTCATCGACCAGCCGCGCCATGTGCTGCGCCTGCCGGGCGATGATCTCGCGCTCGGCCGACGCGGCGGCGGGCTCGCGCAGCGCCATGACCTGCAGCGCGGTGAAGATCGGCGCCAGCGGGTTGCGCAGCTCGTGGCCGAGCATGGCGATGAACTCGTCCTTGGACCGGTTGGCCGCCTCCGCGGCGGCGCGCGATTTCACCAGCTCGTCCACGTCGATGCCGATGACCGCGATGCCGGCGGCGGCGTCCTTCGCTCGCCGGCAGCGGCTGGTACACGAACTCGAAATGGCGTTGCTCGAGTTGGCCCGAGGAGGGGTTCAACAACCTGACCGGCAGTGCGTGTCCGCGATACGGCTCGCCGCTTTCATAGACCTGGTCCAGCAGCTCGATGAAGCCCTGCTCGGCGATCTCGGGCAGCGCTTCGCGGATCGGCAGGCCGATGACCTCGCGCCCGCCGATGAAGCGCTGATGCATCGGGTTGCTGAACTCGAACACATGGTCCGGGCCGCGCAGCACGGCCACGCCCACCGGCGCGCCGCGGAAGATGTCCGCCAGGCGCTCGTTGTGCAGGTCTTGCGCGCGCCGCAACGTGGCGCGCAACAACTGCACCTCGACGCGGGCCAGCAGTTCGGCTGCGGAAAACGGTTTGACGAGGTAGTCGTCCGCGCCCTGGTTCAGGCCCGCGACGCGGGCCTCTTCGCCCGCCTGCGCCGACAGCACGATGACCGGCAGGGCCCGCGTGGCCGGGTCGTTGCGAATGCGCTCGATCAGGCCGCGCCCGTCCAGCCGCGGCATCATCATGTCGCTCACCACGAGGTCGGGCCTTTGCTGCGAAATGAGTTCCCAGGCCATCTCGCCGTCGGCCGCGGTGACGACGTTGGCGACGGGCACCAGCAAGCGCTCGATGTAGGCGCGCATGTCGGCGTTGTCGTCCACCACCAGGATGCGCCGGCGCCCCGCCAGCGGCGCCGGCACGTTGCGCGACGCTTCGTAGATCGAGCGCTCGCCGCGCAGCGCGTCGTCAACGAAGGCCGAGCGGTCGCCGGGCAGGGGCGCCTGCGCCGCCGCTTCGTCGATGGGCTGGCCGTGAAGGTGGGCCTTGCCCAGCGGCAGGCGCACGGTGAACGCGGTCCCTGCGCCGACACGGCTGGCGACGTCGATCGTGCCGCCATGCAGCTTGACCAGCTCCTTGACGAGGGCCAGGCCGATGCCGCTGCCCTCCTGCGAGCGCGAGCGCACGCCTTCGACGCGATGAAAGCGGTCGAACACCTTCGGCAGCGTTGCAGACTCGATGCCGATGCCGGTGTCGCGCACCGTGAGCTGCGCCTGGCCGTCGGCAAAGCGCAGCGCCACTTCGATCTCGCCGTCGAAGGTGAACTTGAGCGCGTTCGAGAGCAGGTTCAACACCACCTTCTCCCACATCTCGCGATCGACATAGACGGCTTCGGTCTGCGGCTGGCAATGCACCACCAGGCGCAGGCCGGCGTTTTCGATCGCCGAGCGGAAGACCGAGGCCAGGTCCATCGTCAGCGCTGCCAGGTCGGTGGCCTGGAAGTGCGCCTGCACGCGTCCTGCCTCGATGCGCGAGAAGTCGAGCAGCGAGTTGACGAGGCGGCGCAGGCGCAAGCCGTTCTGGCGCACCAGCTCCAGATCGTCGCGCACGCTGCCGGCCAGCACCGAGTCGGCGAGCAGGTTGTCGATGGGGCCCAGCATCAGCGTCAGCGGGGTGCGGAATTCGTGGCTGACGTTGCTGAAGAAGACGTTCTTCGCATGGTCGAGTTCGGCCAACGCGGTGGCGCGCTGCTCGGCCTGAAAACGGCTGTCGGCGTCGGCCAGTTGCGATGCGAACTGATCGGCGACCAGGCCGAGGAAACTGCGGTAGGCCGCGTCGAGCGCGCGCCGCGGGCTGGCGCCGAGCACGAGGCAGCCCATCGGCCGCTGGCCGGCCCCGGCCAGCGCAATGACGAGTGCCTCCTGCAGCGGCTCGGGCCAGGGGCTGGCGAGTTCGACGTTGGCGGCCAAGAGCGACAACGTCTGCTCGCTGCCGCTGGCGACGGCGGCGAGCAGCGCCGCCGGGGCGACACCGCCCGAGTCCAACGTCACCTGCGCCGGCAGTTGACCGCGCCGCGGAGTCGCCGTCGCACCGACGAGGCGCAAGCCGTCGCCTTGTGGCTGCGACAAGTAGAGCGCTGCGAAGGGCACGTCGAACCTGCCGACGCACAGCGCACCGAGCATCAGCGCACCGACGTCCTCCAGCGATGCGGCCTCGGCGGTCGAGCGCGCCGAGAGATCGCGCAACAGGCCCAGCCGCCGCTCGTTGATCACGCGCTCGGTGTCTTCGACGACGACGCACAGCATGCCGGCGACGCGGCTCGCATCGTCGTACACCGGGCTGTACGAAAACGTGTGGAAGGTTTCTTCGTCGTAGCCGCTGCGGAGCAGGAAGAGTCGCAGGCCTTCGTCCCAGGTGGCCTGCCCGGTGGTGAGCACATGGTCGATGCGCGGCCCGATGTCGTGCCAGATCTCCTGCCAGACCTTGTCCGCGCGCGCACCGAGCACCCAGTCGCGCTTGATGCCGACGGTGGGCAAGTAGGCGTCGTTGCAGAAGAACGTGCCGTCGCGGCCCCAGGCCATCCACATCGCGAAGCGCGAGTCGAGCATCACGCGGACGATGGTCTTCAGGCTCTGCGGCCATTGCGACGGCTCGCCGAGCGGCGTGGCCGACCAGTCGAACGCACGCATGCGCTCGCCCATCAGGCCGCCACCGTTGAGAAATTCAGGGACTTTGGAGCGCATTCCTTTGATGGCTTGGTCGTCGTTCGAGCCCATGGTGTCAGGCAATTCTGCTTTGCCGAAAAAGACTTGTCACGGTCTCAGCGATGCGCAGCACGGTCAGGAATCAGGGCCGCGGACGATGGCCACACGCTCTTGCGCATCGGCCAGCAACCGCTGCAAGTCTTCGAGCGCCACGGGTTTGGACAGGTGCGCATCGAAGCCCGCGGAGCGGGTGCGCGCACGGTCGGTTTCCTGCGCGTAGCCGGTCATCGCGGCGAGGAACAACGGCGGCTGCCCCGGCCGATCGCGGCGCTGGCGCAGATCACGCAAATGGGCCGCGAGCGTGAAGCCGTCGCCGTCCGGCATGTTCAGATCGAGCAGCGCCAGTTCGGGTTCGAACTGTTGGACCACTTCGGTCGCGTGACGCACACCGTAAGCCACCCGCACGTCATGGTGGAGCAGTCGCAGCAACTCGGCCATGGTGTCGGCGGAGTCGGCGTTGTCGTCAACCACCAGCACGCGCCAGGTGCCGGCGCGCGCGCCGCCGGCAGGATCGGCCGGCGAACAGGCCGTTGCCGCGGCAAGCAGCAGCGGCAATGTCAGCGTGAACGTGCTGCCACGGCCGGCGCCTTCGCTCGATGCGGCGAGCCGGCCGCCATGAGCCTCGATCAACGCGCGTGCAAGGCTCAAGCCGATGCCCAGACCGCCGTCGCGCGAGCTGGTGCGGTCCTGTTGGTAGAACAGCGCGAAGATGCGCTCGACGTCCTCGGGGTCGATGCCGCGGCCTTCGTCGCGGATGGTCGTGATGCCGTGGCGCTCGTCGGCGCTCGCCGCGACGACGATGCGGCCACCGTCGTCCATGTACTTGGCGGCGTTGTTGAGCAGGTTGTGCAGCGCCTGCGTCAGCCGCGCACTGTCGCCGTTGATCGCTATCGGGCGCTGCGGCAGATCGACCTCGATGCGGTGACGGCGCGCCTCGAGCAGCGGACGCGCCGCCTCGACGCTCATCAGCACCACGTCGCGGTAGTCGATCGGACTGCGCTTGAGCACGATCTTGCCGGTGGCCACGCGGCCGACGTCGAGCAGGTCGTCCACCAGCCGCGACAGCTGCACCACCTGGCGGTCCAGGATTTCGCGCAGACGCGTCAGTGAAGGCGGCAGCTCGGGCAGACGCTGCATCAGGCTGATCGCGTTGCGGATCGGCGCCAGCGGGTTGCGCAGCTCATGGCCGAGCATCGCCAGAAAAACGCTGACGCGCTGGCTGGCCTGCTCCAACTCGATCAAGCGGCGTTGCCCGCTCATGTCGCGCGTCACCTTGGCAAAGCCGCGCAGGCGGCCTTGCGCATCGCGCACCGGCGCCAGCACGGCCTGGGCCCAGAACACGCTGCCGTCCTTGCGCACGCGCCAGCCTGCGCCGTCGGCACGGTCATGGTCGAGCGCGGCCTGCAGCTCCGCCGCCGGCACCGCGGCGCTCACGTCCTCGGCGGTGAAGAAGAGCGAGAAAGGTCGGCCGATGATTTCCTGCGCGGGCCAGCCGAAAATGTCCTGGGCGCCGGAGTTCCAGGTCAGCACCTCGCCTGCGGGCGTGAGCATGAAGATGGCGTGGTCCTTGACCGATTCGAGCAGCAAGCGAAATTGCTCTTCGCTGCGGCGCACGGCTTCTTCGTGCTCGCGGCGCTCGGTCAGGTCGCGCGTGATTTTGGCAAAGCCGCGCAGGCTGCCGTCGTCGC
This sequence comes from uncultured beta proteobacterium, assembly GCA_963816315.1. Taxonomy (GTDB): domain Bacteria; phylum Pseudomonadota; class Gammaproteobacteria; order Burkholderiales; family Burkholderiaceae_C; genus CADEEN01. The sequence goes on along the minus strand of CAWFJZ010000020.1, from coordinate 213,353 downwards.
CGAGCAAGCGCGTGATGACGACGTTGGCCCAGAAGCGGCTGCCGTCCTTGCGCACGCGCCAGCCTTCGTCCTCGAAGCGGCCTTGCTGCGCAGCCACCGTCAGTTCATGGTCCGGCCAGCGTGCCTGCACCGCGTCATCGGGGTAGAAGAGCTTGAACGAGCGGCCGACGATTTCGTCGGCCTCATAGCCCTTCAGCCGCGCCGCGCCGGTGTTCCAGGACAACACGATGCCCTCGGGGTCGAGCATGAAGATCGCGTAGTCGAGCACGCTATCGACCAACAGGTCGTAGCGCTGCGGCGCGCGCTTGCGTTTGCTTGCTGCGACTGCCGAGCCGCGTGGAACGGTCATGGGAATGCACTCCGAAGGCGCGGGGACGCTACTGTGGCAATCGGAAAGCCCGCTGGCAAGGGCCGCCGACAGGGCAGCCGGCGCACGGCACGCGGCTTGCCCCACCGCGACCCGCGACACACCGTCGCCAGGAGACAGCCATGGCAAACAGCAGCCTGATCGGGATCCCACGTGCCGCCGAGCCACCGGCGGGGCACAGCGGCGAAGCGCTCGGCCCGAGCGACAGTTCGGACAGCGGCAGCGATACCACCGGCACACCACGCGGCGGCGATGCGGCGGCCACCGACAGCGCCGGCACCGGCGAACGACGCAGCGCGGGCGACGACGACAGGGGCAGTGAGGCCCGTGACATCGCCCCCGATCGCGTGGTTCGGATCGGCGAGAGTGACACGGTGGAGAGCACCGACGACGACGAAGATCCCGACCTCGCGTTCATCGACCGGGCTCGCACCGACCCGCTGCCAGACGACGATCTGCCCGGCGAAGACGGCCCGGGCGAAGACGAGCCCGGCGACGACAAGCCCGGCGACCCGCGGCGCGACCACGACAAGCCGGTCGCTGCGTTGGCACGGTAGGCGAAGCGGCAGACAGCGCACGCTCGGTGCTTTGTTCACGATGGAGTTGCGCTGAACGACGGCACACGCGCAAAGAGCGTCCCATGCTGACGGCCACGCTGCTGCTGCTCGGCGCCGTGCTCGTGGCGATGAGTCTGGCCGAGCGCGTGGTGACGCGGCTGCCGATGTCGCCGGCGACGGTCTATCTGCTCGTCGGCGCGCTCGCCGGCGCAGTCGCGCCTTCACTGACGGTCGATGACCTGCTGCGCCACGCGCCGGCGCTGACGGTCGCAACCGAGTTGGCGGTGCTGATTTCGCTGTTCACCGTGGGCTTGCGGCTGCGCGTGCCGCCGACGTGGCAGGCCTGGCGTGTGGCCGCGCTGTTGGCCAGCGCCGGCATGCTGGTGACGATCGCACTGGCCACCGTGGCGGCGATGGGGCTGCTCGGCCTGGGCGTGGCCGCGGCCCTGCTGTTGGCCACCATCCTCGCGCCGACCGATCCGGTGCTGGCCTCCGAGGTGCAGATCCAGGCCGAAGGCGATCGCGACGCCGTGCGCCTGTCGCTCACCGCCGAGGGCGGCTTGAACGACGGCACCGCGTTGCCGATCACGATGTTGGCGCTCGGCCTGCTCGGCCTGCACACGCTCGGGCCGCTGGGCAGCCGCTGGGCCGTGCTCGATCTGTTGTGGTCGATCGGCGGGGGTTTGCTGATCGGCTGGTGCTTCGGCCGCTTGCTCGGCCGCGCCGTGCACGCGCTGTTGAAGCGCGGCCATGCCATCGAGTGGGACGAGCTGCTCTACCTGGGCACGATCGCGCTCGGTTTTGCGATCGCCAGACTGACCCACACCTCGGCGTTCCTCGTCGTCTTCGTCGCCGGGCTGGCGCTGTTTCACGGCGGCCGCCCGGCGTCCGCGGGCGGTCGCACCGGCGTCATGAGCGAGCGCCTGGTGGAGTTCGGCCACCGCTGCGAGCGCCTGATCGAAGTCGCGATGGTGATGTTGCTCGGCGCCGCGCTGGTGTCGGCGCCGCTCGATGCGCGCGTGTTCGCGTTTGCGCTGCTGTTCATCGTCGTGCTGCGCCCGCTGGCTGTGCTGCTCGTCGTGCGCCGGCGCCACCTGCCGGGGCCGCAGCGCCGTCTGGTGGCGTGGCTGGGGGTGCGCGGCATCGGCTCGTTGTTCTATCTGGCATTTGCGCTGGCGCAGGGTGTGAGCGCCGCGCTCGCGGCGACGCTCGTCTCGGCCTGCCTGTGGACGATTGCGCTGTCGATCGTCGTCCACGGCATCTCGGCCACGCCGCTGATGGCGTGGCACCAGGCGCGGCGCGCGCGCTCCTCGGTGCGCAAGGGCTGAACGGTCAGCGGCTCGCGCTGCCGCAGCTCAGCCATCGGCACGCCGCTTGCCCTTACCGATGTCCAACTTCAGGAGCTTCACATGACTGAAGACAACCTCGTCCTCTATCTGATCGTCATCACGTTCGGCCTGGCCATTGCGTTCGGCGCCTACCAATGGTTGCGCGCCAGCAAGGCCCAGCGCGAACACCATCACTCGGTGGCCGAACGCAACGAAGGCCCCGACCACCCACCACGAAAGGAATTCTCATGAGCACCAAGCAAGCGAAGAACCAGGGCGAAGGCGATGTCGAGGCCGCCCGCCGCTACAACGACGACCAGAAACGTTTTGTCGAGTCGGGCGCCGTGACCGACGCGGCCCAGCGCGCCAAGCCGGCCACGGATGCCGAAGCCGGCGAGCTCTTGGCTGCAGAGCAGAAGGGCGGCAAGAAGGCCAAAGGCGAAGACCCGACCGTGCCCGGCGCCAATGCCAGAACCAAGGCGAAGCCCGGCCGCCGCGTTTGACGAACAGGAGATGACCATGAGCAACGGAGCGATCGACGCATTGCATGACATTCACACCGCCACGAACGATGTGCTGAAGGGGTACCGCGAGATGTCGGCGCGGGCAGAGCCTGAGATTGCGTCGGTGATTCGCCGGCTGACCGACATGCACGAACGCCATGCAGCCGAGCAAGAGGCTGAACTGCTACGTCTGCGCGACGCGGGAACGGACGACTCGTCGTTGCAAGGCACGGTGAACAAGGTCGTGGTGATGTTGCGGGATTGGGTTTCCGATCTCGATCGAGACGCGCTGCCGGCGGTCCGCAAGGGTGAGACGTCACTGCGCGACAAGTACGACCAGACGCTCCAGGATCGACAAGTCGAGCACTCCACGGTGGGCCCATTGCTGAAGACGCAGAGGGACTCGATCAGCGCTGAGATCGCACGCCTGCCGAAAGACTGAAGGGCTGGCCGACGCCCCCAGCGCCGCTTGCGCGCTGACCGCCCTCAGCGCCGCTGGCGCGCGGCGCGCTTGGCCGCGGGCGTGAAGTGCTCGGCGTTGAGCTTGTCGAGCACCGGGCCGCGATCCGTGTCCACGAGACCGCGCTCGACATCGCGCGCGGCCTGCTCACCGACTTGGCGCGTTTCCTCGATGACGGGCGCTTGCGGCTCGCTCGATTGATCGCGCTCGTGCGGCAGGCGCGGCTCGCGCCGGTTGGCGCGAGACGGCGTGGTCACGTCCGGTGCGGGTCGCTGCTGCGGGTCTTTCATCGCCGGTCAGCGGAAGAAGAACCACAACACCACCAGCACGATGGCCGGTACGCCGAGCAGCCAGCCGAGAAAGTACTTGCCCATGATGTTCTCCTTAGCGCTTGAACCTGCGTGATGCCGGGCGGTATGACACCGGCAACTCCAGTGGGCAATCTGTGTGCCCGTACCGACGGCACACCGATTGCCACCAACGCTGCATCACATCCCACGAGCCCGCCATGCCGACGAAAAAAAGTCCTGTCCCATCGCTTGCCGCAGCCGACCTCGAGCCGCGAGGCCACGGCGACGAGCTGCAGCAGCAGCGCCGCGGCGACCACGCGACGCTGACCAACAACCAAGGCACGCCGCTGTCGGACAACCAGAACTCGCTGCGCACGTCTCCGCGCGGGCCGACGCTGCTCGAAGACTTCATGTTGCGCGAGAAGATCACGCACTTCGACCACGAGCGCATCCCGGAGCGCATCGTGCACGCGCGCGGCAGCGCGGCGCACGGCGTGTTCGAGCTGCACACCTCGCTGGCGCGCTACACGACGGCCAAGGTGCTGACGGAGGTCGGCCGCAAGGTGCCGCTGTTCTGCCGCTTTTCCACCGTGGCCGGCGGCGCCGGCTCGGTCGATACGCCGCGCGACGTGCGCGGTTTCGCCGTCAAGTTCTACACCGACGAAGGCAACTGGGACCTCGTGGGCAACAACATCCCGGTGTTCTTCGTCCAGGACGCGATGAAGTTCCCCGACCTCGTGCACGCGGTGAAGATGGAGCCTGACCGCGGCTTCCCGCAGGCCGCCAGCGCGCACGACACGTTCTGGGACTTCATCTCGTTGATGCCCGAGTCGATGCACATGATCATGTGGGCGATGAGCGACCGCACGATCCCGCGTTCGCTGCGCATGATCGAAGGCTTCGGCGTGCACAGCTTCCGCTTGCTCGACGCCGAGGGCCAATCGACCTTCGTCAAGTTCCACTGGCGGCCCCTGCTCGGCGCGCAATCGACGTTGTGGGACGAGGCGGTGAAGATCGCCGGCGCCGACCCCGACTTCCACCGCCGCGATCTGTTCGAGGCGATCGAAGCCGGCAACTTCCCGGCCTGGGATCTGGCGGTGCAGCTCTTCACCGAAGCAGACGCGGCCAAGTTTCCGTTCGACCACCTCGACGCCACCAAGCTGATCCCGGAGGAGCTGGTGCCGCTGAAGGTGATCGGCCGCATGACGCTCGACCGCTGGCCCGACAACTTCTTTGCCGAGACCGAGCAGGTGGCGTTCTGCCCGACGCACGTTCCGCCGGGCATCGACTTCAGCAACGATCCGCTGCTGCAAGGCCGGCTGTTCTCGTACCTCGACACGCAACTGTCGCGCCTGGGCTCGCCGAACTTTCACCAGTTGCCGATCAATGCGCCGAAGTGCCCGTTCGCCAACCTGCAGCGCGATGGCCACATGCAGCACCGCGTGCCGAAGGGCCGTGTGAACTACGAACCGAGCACGCTCGACCCCTCGTCGCCGCGTGCGGTGGCCGACGGCTTTCGCAGCTTTGCGCAGCCGGCCGACGACGGCGCGAAGGGCCGCATCCGCGCGGCGAGTTTTGCCGATCACTACACGCAGGCGCGATTGTTCTTTCGCAGCCAGACCGGCATCGAGCAGGCGCACATGGCCGGCGCGTTGGTGTTCGAGTTGTCGAAAGTGGCCACGGCGGTGATCCGCAGCCGCATCGTCGGCCACCTGCACAACGTCGATGAGGGCCTGGCGCAGCGCGTGGCCGATGGCCTGGGCTTGAAGGACATGCCGCCGCCGGCCGAGGCCAAGGTCGCGCCGCAAGACATGCCGCCGTCGCGGCCGCTGTCCATCGTTGCCAACATGAAGCCGACGCTCGAAGGCCGCTGCATCGGCGTGCTGGTGGACGATGGCAGCGATGCCAACCAGATCAAGCGACTCGTCGATGCGGCGCGCCGTGCCAAGGCAACGGTGAAGATCGTCGCGCCGAAGATCGGCGGCGCGACGCTGTCCGACGGCAGCGCGCTGGCGGCCGACGGTCAGCTCGCCGGCACGCCTTCGGTGGTCTTCGATGCCGTGGCTGTCATCGTCAACAACAGTGCCGCGGCGCGTCTGGCGAAAGAGGCTGCGGCATGCGACTTCGTGCGCCACGCCTTCGGCCACCTGAAAGCGATTGCCTTCAGCGAGGACGCCAAGCCGCTGCTCGAAGCCTGCGGCATCAGGCAGGCGCAGCACGATGAAGGCGTCGTGCCCGCCGACGCGGTGGAGCAGTTCATCGCCGCGGCATCGACGCGGCAGTGGGATCGCGAAGCGAAGGTGCACGCGCTGGCGTGACATTGCCAACGTCCAACCCTCGCACCACCCGTTCGCCCTGAGCTTGTCGAAGGGCTTCGACAAGCTCAGCCCGAACGGGGAAGTGCGATCACAACCAGTACTCCCAGGCCTGCGCGAACAGCTCCTTGACGCGCAGGTCGAGCCCGCGTTGCTGCCAGTTGTCGAGCGTGATGGGCTCTGACTCGGACAGATCGCGCTCGAACATGGCCTGCACCTGGCGGCCGAACTCGGGGCCGAGGACGACGGCGTTCAGCTCGTGGTTGTGCAGGAAGCTGCGCCAGTCGAGATTGGTCGAGCCGACCGTGGCCCAGACGCCGTCGATCAGCGCCGTCTTCGAGTGCAGGATGACGCCGCGCCGCTCGTGGATCTTGACGCCGGCGCGCAGCAGCCGCGCGTAATAGCGGCGGCCGGCATGGAAGACCAGCCACGAGTCGGTCTGGCTGGGCAGGATCAGCGTCACATCGACACCGCGCTGCGCGGCCGACGTCAGCGCGTCCAGCAGTTGCGGGTCGGGGGCGAAGTAGGCGTTGGTGATGCGCACGCTGCGCTCGGCGCTGGCAATCGCCGATAGCAACGTCGCGTAGATCTGGCTGTAGGCCTCTTCGGGCGAGCTGCCGATGGCGCGCACCACCTGCGACCCGGCCACGCGCGGCGGCGGAAAGTAATTCTTCGGCGCCAGCGGCGGGCCTTTCTGCTGCGCCCAGGTGTCGAGAAAGAGCTTCTGCAACTCGGCGACGACGGGGCCTTGCAGTTGCAGGTCGGTGTCGCGCCAAGCCGGCCCGCCGGCTTGCACGCGCGAACGCCGGCCGGACGAGCCGCTGGCATAGACGCTGCTGATGTTGATGCCGCCGAGAAAAGCGGTGCGGCCATCGACGATCAGCAGCTTGCGGTGGTCGCGCTGGTTCAACTCCCAACCCTTGCGCGCAGCCAACGGATTGACGGGATTGAACTCGAGCACGCGGATGCCGCTGTCGGCCAGGCGGGCAAAAAATCCGGCCGGCGTGCCGAGCGTGCCGACGCTGTCGCGGATCAGGTTGACCTGCACGCCTTGCTGCTGCTTGGCGATCAGCGCTTGGGCGAACTGCTGGCCGACCTCGTCGTCTTCCAGGATGTAGGTTTCCATGTTGACGTGGTCCTGCGCGGCGGCGATGGCCGAGAGCATCGCGCGGTAGGTGGCCGGGCCGTCTTCGAGCAGGCGAGCGTCGTTGCCGGTGGTCAGCGGGCCGCCGGCCACGGCCTCTTCGACGGCGAGATGGCGACCCAGGATGTCGCTCGGCGTCTTGCCGTCGGCTGCGTTCAAGCGATCGAGCACGGCCTTGCTCTGCGCCGCAGACAACGGCCCGCGCGCGCCTTCGACTTGCACCGCCGGCGCGTTGCGCCGCGCCAGATCGGGCACGAACGTCGGCAGGCTGCTGCAAGCGGCCAACGCGCAGGGCAGGGTGACGGTTGCGACGAGGCGTTTCAGGCGCGCGGGCAGGCTCGAATGGTCCATCAAGGTGTCCTCGTCAACGAAGGGCGCAGTACCGGGGCAGTCTGCGACGCGAGCGGCATCGCGCGCTGTCAGCCAAGCCCGAAAGCGTCGTAGGACGAGAGCGGCTCACGCCCGCGCCTGCGAGGCGCGAGGCGAGCCCGTCGCTGCGTGCGCTGGCGCACATACGACAGGCGCGGTTGACGCCAGACTTTGCGTTACCGCCGCGCCGGCAGCCACACCGCACGAGAGAAAGCCAAAGCCCGCCATGTGCCAGCACCTCGCCCTGTTCTATGCCGACGCCTACCCGGCGCAAGAGGTCGCTGATTTCTTTGCCGCCGGCCTCGCCGCAGGCGATAGCTGCCTGGCGCTGCTCAACGCGCCGAACCGCCTGGCCGTCGAGCGGGCCTTGCAGGCGCGCGGCGTCGCTGTGGCCGACGCGGCCTACGTGGCGGTCGATTCGGATGCGTTTGTGGCGCAAGTGCAGGTCGAGGGCCGGCTGGATCTGGAGCAGGCCGAAGCGCTGCTGAATCCGCTGATGACGGCGCCACAGCGTGGCGGCAAGAACCGTGTGCGCGCGGTCGGCGATCTGGCGCCCGGGCTGTTCGCCGCCGGCAACATCGACGATGCGCTGGCCTTCGAAGCCCTGGTCCACCGCGTGACCGAGCAGCAGAACGCCAGCGTGATCTGCGCCTACCCGATACAGGTGTGCGGTCGCGGCACCATGCGTGCGCTGCTGAGCGTCAGCGCCCAGCACAACGCCCTCGAATTTCCAGCCCAGCCCTGGGTGCAGCGCCTGGCGCCCTTCACGCTGCAGATCGACAGCGCCGCCTGAACCGCCTTGCGTTGCCGCAAGGCGCGCTATGTGCGCTAGCGGACATACGCTCGGCGGCTGGCGCTGTTAAATAAACATTGGCGACAACGAGGTTCGTCACCGCCATGAACACCACTGTGGCAGGCGTCTTCAAGACGGCCGGCGAGGCCAGGCAGGCTTGGTGCCGGCTCGCGGCTGCGGGCGTCAGCAACACCGCTATCCGCTTGGCGGTTGAAGACTGGCCCTGGGTCGAGGCCGCGCCGGCCGAGCACGGGCCGACGCCGCACGCGCGCGGCGCCGTCAAACGCTTCTTCGTCGCTCTGTTGCAGCGGGTCAGCGAGGCTGCCAGCGACTGGACCAGGCCGCAGACAAGCGATCACTTTGTGCTCACCATCGTCATTGCCGACCCGCAGCAGGTCGAACCGATGGAGACGATCCTCGACGAGTGCGGCGCGGTCGATATCGACGAGCAGGCAGATGAGCAAGCGTCGGCGTACGACATGCCGCTCTCGCTCGGCGATCGCGGGCTTCGCGTCGAACCACGCGTCAGCAGCGTCGGCCCGGCGCGGCGCAATCGCTGATGCACCGGCTACAACTCGCCGTCAAAGTGCGCTGTTGATCGACCGAACGTGGCCACCGCGCCAGGCAGCACACAGCAGACGGTGCCGCCCTGCGCTGTAGTTGCGGTCCTGCGTGCATGGCGACACGGCGCCGTCCTACGCACGCAGTCGTGGCCTGGCCCCAGCATCGGTGAGATGAACTGCAGAAGGCTTCTGGCGCTGCTGGCCGTTGCGATGGCTGGTGCGCTGCCGGCGCAAGCGCAGGACGCGGCGGCGTTGAAAGCGCGCCACGCCGCGCTGCGCGATGCGTTGGAAAGCAACGCCTTTGCCCGCCCGCTCGTGCTCGAGTCGAGCGAGCAGGCCGACCGTTTGCGCGGCGACATCGATGCCCGCATCGACCTGCCGTTCTCGGTGGTCGGCCCGGCGTTGCAAGGCGTGGGTCACTGGTGCGACATCCTGATCCTGCACTTGAACGTCAAGCAGTGCCGGGGCGCCGCGGACAAGCCGTCCGAAGTGCTGCAACTGGTCGTCGGCCAGAAGCACGATCAGGCGCAGGACCAGGCCTTCCGCTTCTCGTTCAGCTACCGCGTCGTGGCGTCGCGGCCCGACTATCTGCAGGTGCAACTCAGCGCCGACGAGGGCCCGCTGGGCACCAGCGGCTACCGCATCGTGCTCGAGGCGGCGGCCGAGGGCGAGCGGCGCAGCATCGTGCACCTGTCGTATGCCTATGCCTTCGGTCTGGGCGCCAGGGTGGCGATGCAGGGCTACCTGGCGACGGTCGGGCGCGACAAGGTCGGCTTCTCCGTCATCGGGCGCCAGCACGACGGCCAGCCGCAGTACATCGGCGGCGTGCGTGGCGTGGTCGAGCGCAACACGATGCGCTACTACCTGGCGATCGAGGCCTACCTCGGCGCGCTGTCGCTGCCGCCGGCGCAACAGTTCGAACGGCGACTGGCGGATTGGCACGGCGGCGTCGAACGCTACGCGCGGCAACTGCGCGAGCTCGAACGCAGCGAGTACGTGACGATGAAGCGCGAGCAGGTGCGGCGGCAACAGGCCGCCGGCGGCGGTTGAGCGTCAGAAGCGTTCGCGGTACATGACCTGCAGGCCGCCGCTGCGCGGCCTGAAGTGCACGGCGGCGTCGCCGCTCAGTTGCACGCGCAACAGGCCGTCGCGCAGGTTCGATACCGGCGACGGTTTGGACTTGAACTCCAAGGCCACACGCGACGTGCGCACGCCGGCGCCGGCAGGGTTGCCGCTGCTGCGCCAGGACGGCGTGGTTTCTGTTTCATAGACGACGCGGGTGCGTGCCGAGAACGAGGCGCGAACGCCGACCACCTGATTCAACGGCCGTGCCCCAGCGGCCGTGCGTTGAGGCGCGAGCCAGTCGGCGCCGGCGCCGAGCTCGAAGGCGCCACGGCCCCACCACCAACGTGCACGCAGACCGTCGTCGGCGAACGAAGATGGCAGCGTGCTGCGCTGCGTCGGCGAGCCGGCGTCTTGCCATCGCTCTTGAAATCGCGCCACGGCGATGCCGTCGCGACGGGCTAAATCCGATGGCTGCAAGGTGTCGATCTCCAGACGAGACAAGGCCGCGTCATCCGGCACCGCATGCGCCGCAGCAGACGCCAACGTCATCACACACATAACGCCGCGGACACAGTGCAAGACGCTCATTTCGACGCCTCATCTGGTTGAAGTGATAGTGCGCTGAAGTTAAGTCGTCGCGGGCTGTCAGAGCGTCGGCGAGGGGGCGTGTTTGACGTCGGAGCGCGAGCGCGCCGGATGTAGGACGGTCGGTCGCGGCAACGGCGGGTCCTGGATCGGTTGCGCCGGTTCGTGCGGCGGGTCCTCGACCGGCGGTGGTGGCGGGTCCGCGGGCAACGGCGGCGTTGCCGGCGGTGTGGGCTCCGGCGGCACGGGCATCGGCGAATGCGCGATGGCTTCATCGCGACCCCAAGGCGCGTTCGAGTTGCGCCTTGTTCATCGCCGATCGGCCGGCGATGCCTTTGGCGCGCGCTTCTTCATAGAGCTGGCGGTGCGTGCGTCCCTTCGCGCCCGTGTGCGAGCGCAGGCCGCCGCGGCGGCTGGGCGAGAGGTCATCCAGCGACGCCTTGCTGGCTTCGACGGATTCGCCTTCCTGCGCCCGCACCTTGTTGACGGTGCGCGCCGCGATCTCCTCGGCTTCGTCTTCGGGCTTGCCGCGTTGCAGCAGGCCGGTCTTGATGTGGTCGTATTGACGTTCGCGCTTGGCGCTCCAGGCGGCTCGTGGCATGGCTGGCTCCTGCGCTTCGGTTCAGCTGCCGCTGGCGCCGTCCGGCACCACCCAATGCACCGTGCTGCCGCGGCGGTTCACGGTCACCGCGCGATCGAACACGCGGCCTTCGACGCGCGCCTGCATCGTGTACGCGCCGGGCGGCAGGTCGATCAGCAGCCAGGGACCGGCCGATTGAATCTTCAGCACCGTCTGCGTGCCCTGCATCAGCGTGAACTCCTGCGGTACGGCGTAGTTGCCGCCAGGCACGCTGAAGACGACGCGCAGCGGATAACGCCCCGCGGCCTGCTTCATGCGCTCGGCCTCGTCGAGATCGACACCACCGCTGATCACGGTGACGGCGCCCGACTCGGTGGCCATCGGCAGGCCGTCGCCGGGCTCGGCATAAACCTGAAAGGCGGCGAACGCCGTGGCCAGCGCGGCGGTGGAGATCCAATGGGCGGTGCGGGGCATGGTGTTGCTCCTTCACGAACGATGCACCACCTTAGACCGGCACGCGGCGGCGCCCTGTCGGCGCGCGAGACGCAGCCGTGTCGGACAACGCCTTCAGGAGAACAGCAGCGTTCACCAGCCCGAGTGCGAGCAGCGGAAAGAACAGCAGCAGCACCACGCGCAGCGCGTCCCAGGCCAGAAACGCGAAGACGCCTTTGTAGGTTTCGCTCATCGGCACGTCGCGCGCCAGGTTGTTGACGACATAGACGTTCAAGCCGACCGGCGGTGCGATCAGGCCGATGCCGACCGTCATCAGCACCAGGATGCCGAACCAGATCGCCTTCGGCTCAGGCGCAAGGCCCCACAGCTCGAGGCTCATCACCGCGGGGAAGATCACGGGGATCGTCAGCAGCAGCATCGACAGCTCGTCCATCACGCAGCCGAGCAGCACGTAGAAGGCGAGCACGGCAGCGACGATCGCCAGCGGCGGCACGTCGAGGTGGCCGACCCAGGCGGCGAGCGCAGCGGGCATCGCCGTCAAGGCGAGCGACGCGTTCATCATGTCGGCGCCGAGGAAGATCAGGAACACCATCGCGCTGGTCTCCGCGGTGCCGAGAAAGCTGCGCACGATGCCGGGGCCGTCGAGCTCGCGGCCGGCGACGCCGGCGATGAAGGTGGCGACGGCGCCGACGGCCGCGCCTTCGGTCGGCGAAAAAAAGCCACCGTAGATGCCGCCGAAGACGATCACGAAAATGACCACGATCGGCCAGATGCGCAGCAACGCCTGCCAGCGATCGCGCATCGGCACCGGCTTGCCCGGTGGCGCCATCTCGGGGCGCGCGCGGCAGTAGAGCGCGATGACGACGAGGTAGCCGAGCATCGCCAGGATGCCGGGCAGCATCGCCGCAGCGAACAGCTTGGCGATGTTCTGCTCGGTCGAGGATCGCGTACACGACGAGCGGCACGGAAGGCGGGATCAGGATGCCGAGCGTGCCGCCGGCCGCCAGCGACGCGGTGGACAGGCGGCCGTGATAGCCGTGCGCGCGCATCTCGGGGTAGGCCACTTGCGTGATCGTCGCCGAGGTCGCCACCGACGAGCCGCAGACCGCGCCGAACGCGCCGGCGGCGAGCACCGAGGCCATCGCCAGTCCGCCGCGCACGTGGCCGACGAAAGCCGCGGCGGCCTTGAACAGCGCGCGCGAGAGGCCGCCCTGCGTGGCGAATTGGCCCATCAGCAGGAACAGCGGAATGACCGACAAGTCATAGACCGTGAGCCGCGCGACGGCGCTGCCTTTCAATTGATTGAGCAGCGCCATGTCGTTGGTCATCGCCCAGTAGCCGAGCGCGCCGGGGATGAACATCGCCGCGGCGATCGGCACGCGCACGGCCATCAGCACCAGCATGCCGGCGAACATCAGCAGGCCGATGGTCGTTGGCGTCATGCGTTGTTGCCGTTGTCGAGGCGACGGCCGCTGAAGTGCATCGCCGCTTGCGCCAGCGCGATCAGTGCCGCCAGCGCCAGACCCGGCGCCAGCGACGCATAGACCCACCACATCGGCCAGCCGCGGATCATCGACGTCTCGCCGGCCGCCTGCACCGCCTGCGCGCCGACGCCGGTGCGCCACGCCAGCAGCAGGTACATCAGCGCGATCAGCAGGCAGCCGATGCCGTCGAGCAGCGCGCAGGCGCCGCTCGCGCAAGCGCTGGGTGAAGAAATCGACAATGATGTTGGCGCCGCGCTGCTGGCACCACGGCAGCATCAGCGAAATCGCCAGCGCGATGCCGAACTGCGTGATCTCGACATCGCCCTGGATCGGCCGCGAGGTCAGCGCGCGCAGCACGACGCTGGCCACCGTCGTCAGCGCCACCGCGACCAGCGCCGACGGCCGCGCCGGTCAAGGCGAAGCGCGTGGGCGCAGGCGATGCGCAGCAGCGTGCAGCAGGGCGAGCGCCTCACTTCTTGTACTTGACGAGCAGCTCGCGCGCTTCCGCCAACAGCGCGCTGCCGTTGGCGCCGCGCTTGTCCATGTCGGCCACCCATTCGTCGTACAGCGGCGCGCTGGCCTTGACCCAGTTGTCGAGTTCGGACGCCGGGATCATCGTGAACGTGTTGCCGCGCTCTTGCGCCGCCTTGCGGCCTGCGGCCTGGCTGCCGTCCCAGATCTTGCCGATCTGCTGCGACAGCGCGGCGCCGCTGTTGTCGTCGATGACCTTCTTCAGGTCGGCCGGCAGGCTGTCGTACTTGGCCTGGTTCATCGCGAAGACGAAGACCGCGCTGTACAGCGCCGGGCGCGCCGGGTCGGTCTCGCTGTGGAACTTGACCATCTCCTGCAGCTTCAGCGACGGCATCACCTCCCACGGCAGCAGGAAGCCGTCGATCGTGCCCTTGCTCACCGCGTCGGGAATCGCCGGCAGCGGCATGCCGACAGGCGAGGCGCCGAGTGCGGCCAGCAGCTTGTTGGTCTGCCGCGTCGGCGCGCGCAGCTTCAAACCCTTGAAGTCGGCGAGCGTCTTGATCGGCTTGTCCTTGGTGTGCACATAACCTTCGTCGTGCACCCACGTGGCGATGATCTTCGTGCCCGGAAACTCGGCCTTGGCGTTCTTGTTCAGGTAGTCCCAGGCCGCGCGCGCGCCGACCTCGGCCGAGTTGGTCATGAACGGCAGCTCGAAGACTTCCATCATCGGAAAGCGCCCTGCGGTGTAGCCGGGCAGCGTGATCGTCACGTCATCGACGCCGTCCTTCACGCGATCGACCAGTTGCGGCGGAGTGCCGCCGCCGCTCATCGCCGGCAGGATCTGGCACTTCATCTTGTTGGCCGACTCCTTGGCGATCTTGTCGCACCACGGCGCGATCACGTTCACGGCGGCCATGGCCTGCGGGTTCCAGATGTGGTGGAACTTCAGCGTCACGTCCTGCGCCGCAGCGGGCAGGGCGGCGGCAGCGAACAGGGCCAGGGCAACACGTTTCATCATCTTCAGCTCTCCTCGGTTGATGTTTATTTCCAGACTTCGGCGGCGGTCTCGACGACCAGGCGCAATTTCGCGCGCTGCGCTTCGACGGCGATGTTGTTGCCGTGCACCGTGCTCGAAAAACCGCACTGCGGCGACAGCGCGAGCTGGTCGAGCGGCGCGTACTTCGCCGCTTCGTCGATGCGGCGCTTCAGCGTGTCCTTGCTTTCCATCTCGCCGAACTTCGTCGTCACCAGGCCGAGCACGACGGTCTTGCCCGGCTTCAAGAAACGCAGCGGCCGGAAATCGCCCGAGCGGTCGTCGTCGTACTCCATGAAGTAGGCGTCGAGGTTCATCTCCGACAGCAGCGCCTCGGCCACCGGCTCGTAGTTGCCGGAAGCCGCGTGCGTGCTCTTGAAGTTGCCGCGGCACAGGTGCATCGCCAGCGTCATGCCTTGCGGCTTCTTCGCGACGACCTTGTTGATGAAGCCGGCGTAGCGGTGCGGCAGCTCGTTCGGGTCGTCGCCGCGCTGGCGCGCGGCTTCGCGCATCTTCTCGTCGCAGAGATACGCCATGTTGGTGTCGTCCATCTGCACGTAGCGGCAGCCGGCGTCGAACAGCGATTGCAACTCGTCGCCATAGGCCTGCGCCACGTCGTCGTAGAACGCGGGATCGAGCTCCGGGTAAGCCTCGCGGCTGATGCCGGCGCGGCCACCGCGAAAGTGCAGCATCGTCGGCGAGGGAATCGTCACCTTCGGCGTTTTGCCGGCCGCCACCTGCGACCTCAGAAACTCGAAGTCGGCGCGCTGGATGCTCTTCGCATGCGTGACCTTGGCCGTGACGCGCATGGCCGGCGGCGCCAGCTCTTCGCTGCCGTCGGCGCGCTTGACGAGCACCGGCGGGTCGCACTGCACGCCGCCCAACTGCTCGAGAAAGTCGATGTGAAAGTAGGTGCGGCGGAACTCGCCGTCGGTGATGCTTTGCAGGCCGACGTCCTGCTGCAGCTTCACCACCTCGGTGATCGCGCGGTCTTCGACCACACGCAACTGCGCCGCGGTGATCTCGCCGTGCGCCTTCTGCTCGCGCGCATCGAGCAGGAACTTCGGCCGCAGGAAACTGCCGACATGGTCGGCGCGAAACGGTGGGTTCAGGCTCATCGCAGATCTCCATGCAAACACGCATGGCACTGTAGCCAGCGCGGCAGGCCGCGCGACCGGCGACAAACCCGCGGCTGGTTACTACTCCGCGCTGGCGACGATGTCTGCTGCCGGCAGTCCGCGCGGCCGGCCGCTGCCACGCGCCGCTGCGGATGTCGTCGTGCGTCAGCCGCACCACCTCCACCTTTGCAAGGCCGGCGATGCCCAAGCGTCGCGCCGCGGCGAAGCTGAGGTCGATGATGCGGCTGGGCTTGAACGGCCCGCGGTCGTTGATGCGCACGATGACCTCGCGGCCGTTGGCCGGATTGCGCACGCGCGCGTAGCTCGGCAGCGGCATCGTCTTGTGCGCCGCCGTCATGGCGTGCATGTCATAGACCTCGCCGCTGGCGGTGCGCCGGCCGTGGAAGGGCTTGCCGTACCAGGAGGCGACGCCCGTCTGCACGATCGGCACGTCGGCGTTCTCGGGGTCGTAGCGTTCGCCGCCGACGTCGTACGGTGCGTTCGGGGCGCCGCGAGCGATGCGTTCGACGCGCGGTACGGCGTTGCTCGCTGCTGCCGGCGTGGGTGGTGGTGCCGGCGGCGCCGGTGCAGCCACGGGCGCGGGCGCGGGCAAGGGCGCCACCACCGCGCTGCTCTCGCCGCTGGGCGCGCGCAAGGCGCCGCAACCCGCAAGCAGCAGCGCCGTGGCCAGCACGGCAAAGACTCTGGCATGACGCAACGTTTGCATGCGCCGAAGGTAGCGATGACGGGCCGATCGGCATGCGCGAAAGTGCGCAGATCGCGCGCGGCGTTGTGTCGAGTTGAACGCTCAAGTAACCGCGCGTCGCCGCAACGGCCACGTCACGAGCCCGCTCGCCAGCGCCGTGCCGACGAGGATGACGGCGCAGCCCGCGGCCATCGACAGCGTGATCTCTTCACGCAGCCACAGCGCGCCCCAGAGCACGGCGAACACCGGGATCAGGTAGGTGACGGTGATGGCGCGCGGCGCGCCGAGGTGCGCGATCAGGCGGAAGTAGAGCAGGTAGGCGACGGCGGTGCACAAGACCGCGAGCACGACGACGCTGCCCCACGACGTGGCGCTGGGCATCGTTTGCGGCGCGAACCAGAGGCCCGGCAGCAACAGCGCCGCCGCAGCCGCCGCCTGGCTGCCCGCGGCCACGGCCAGTGGCGGTACGCCGGCCAGCCGCTGTTTGGCGTAGTTGGCGGCGAAGCCGTAGCACAGCGTGGCCAGCAGGCAGGCGCCGATGGCCAGGCCGGCGCTGACGCCGTGCTCGCCGGGCTTGAAGCTGGCCTTGTCCCAGGCCAGGAAGACGACGCCGACAAAGCCGATGAACAACCCGAGCACACGCGATGCCGAGAGCTTGTCGCGCATCCACAGCCACGCGATCACGGCGCCCCACAGCGGCGCGGTGGCGTTGAAGATCGACGACAGGCCGGCATTGATCGCCAGCGCGGCGATGCCGAAGAGCACGAAGGGCAGCGCCGAGTTGAACAGGCCGACGATGGCGATCGCCTTCCAATGCGTGCGCATCGCTCTTGTGTGGCCGTGCCACAGCACCAGCGGCAGCAGGCACAACGTGGCGATACCGACGCGCAGGGCGGTCAGTGCCAGCGGCCCGAACTCCGGCACGGCGATGCGCATGAACAGAAACGAAGCGCCCCAGATCGCGGCCAGCGCGATCAGTTCGGCGATGTCTGACGATCTCATGTCAACAAGATGCCTTCGTGTTGCAGCAGCTTTTCTTTTCGCGGCAGTCCGCCGGCATAGCCCGTCAGCGTGCCATTGGCGCCGATCACGCGGTGACACGGCACGAGGATCGACACCGGGTTGCGGCCGACGGCCGTGCCGGTGGCGCGCGGCACGGCGCCATTGCCGACTTGTGATGCGATCTCGCCGTAGGTCTTTGTGCGGCCGAGCGGAATGCCGAGCAGCGCCTGCCACACGGCCTGTTGAAATGGCGTGCCGTGCAGATCGAGCGTGACCTCGCGTGGCGACGGGTCGCGACCGGCCCAATACGCGTCGAGCCAGCGCTGCACCGCAACGATGTGTACGTTCTTCGCATCGACCGGCGCATCGAGGTCGCCCGGGTGATGCTTCTGCGCATCGAACCACAGGCCTGCAAGACCTTTGCTCGTGGCCAGCGCGGTCAACGGCCCGATCGGTGAATCGAGCGTGGCCTGCGCGGCCAGCGGCACGCCGGCGAAGGCCTGGGTGATCGTCGTCATCGAGCTTTTGGTGGGTTGCATCGTCGTCGTCATCATGTTCCAGTCTCCAAGGATTGCCATAGCCGCATCACAGCGTACGAGCGCCACGGCCGCCATGCTTCGGCTTGCATCGAAACGGCCTTCGCATCGCGTGTGCCGAGCGCATTGAGCACACCGATGTCCGTGGCGGGAAACGCATCGGGCCAGGCCAGTGCGCGCATCGAGATCAACTGCACCGTCCACTCGCCGATGCCGGGCAGGGCGCGCAGTGCGTCCTGCGTGGCCTGCAGCGGCGCGCCGCGGTGCAAGGCGATGCGGCCGGCGTGCACTTCGCGCGCCAGCGCCTGCAGCGCGCCGACACGCTGGCGCACGATGCCGAGCGTGCCGATCGCTTCGGCACTCGCGCCGGCGAGCGTGGCTGCGTCGGGAAAGCAGCGCGTCAGATCGGCGTGCGGCGTTTCGATCGGACTGCCGAAGCGTTCGACGAGCCGCCCGACGAGCGTGCGCGCTGCGGCCACCGTGACCTGTTGGCCGAGGATGACGCGCACGGCCGATTCGAATCCGTCCATGCCGTTGGGGACACGAAGGCCTGCGACCACCGGCCCCGGCACGGCGGCGAGCGCGCTGTCGATCAACGACGGATCGGCGTCGAGGTCGAGCCCCTGGCGCACCCGTTCGAGCACCGTGCCGAGGGCCGGCAGCAGCGACGCCGCAACTTGCAGCTCGAACTCGCAGCGCTCGCGCACGAAGCGGCCCGCGAGCCAGCCGGCCAGACGCTGGCCGCGATGCAGAACGACGAGCGTGCGCCGCAGCGACAGCGACGCCGCATCGACCGCTTCGATGCCGCGCACGCAGCGCGCGGCGATGAAGGCCAGCACGCCGTCGATGTCGTACGGCGGCCGAAACGCCAGGCGCAGCAGCAGCGCCCCGCGCGGCGAGAAGGTGCGCTCCTTGCGCAGCGACGTTGGGCTCATGCGGTAACGCGTTGAAAACGCGTCGTTGAAGCGGCGCAGGCTCGCAAAGCCGCTCGCATGCGCGATCTCGGTCACCGCCAGCGGCGTGTCGGTCAGCAGGCGCTTGGCCAGCAGCAGGCGCTGCGTCGTCAAGTAGTCGATCGGCGAGACGCCATGCGCGGCGGCGAAGATGCGGCGCAGGTGGCGGTCGGTGACGCCCAGGCGCTCGGCCACCGCGGGCAGGTAGAGGTCTTCACCCGCGCGCGCCGATTCGTCGATCATGCGCGCCGCATGTTGCGCCAGCACCTGCGGCGAATCGACCAGCGACAGCCCGGGCGCCAGCTCGGGCCGGCAGCGCAGGCACGGCCGAAAGCCCGCGCTCTCGGCGCTCGGCGCGTTGTGAAAGAAGCGGCAGTTGCGCTGCATCGGCGTGCGCACGCGGCACACCGGGCGGCAATAGACGCCGGTGGAGGTGACGCCGATGAACAGGCGGCCGTCGAAGCGCGCGTCGTGCGCTTGCACCACGCGGTAGGCAGCCTGTGGGTCGATGGCGGTGGAGAGGTCTGGGGTCACGGTTGCAGCCATGATAGGCCGCGCGTGAGCCCGGACTCGCCGTTTTCGGACCTGTGCTTGCTGCCTTCGGATCCGTGGTCTTTACAGCGCGCTGCGCAGCACCGTCACGCGCAGCGGCTCGCCTTGCAGCAGCGTCTTGCCGTCGGCGCCCAGCAGCGCCGGCTGCAGCTCGACGTTGCCGCGCGGCAGGTCGAGCACGGCCTCGGTGCGGCCGTCGCTCCAGACATGGCGCGCCACGGTCTTGCCGCCTTGCACAATGGTCAGCGCAAAGTGGCCGGTGTCCTTGACCGCCTTGTCGGCCGGCGCGATGCCGAAGCCGGCCGCGCCAAGCGACAGGCGCATCGGGCTGACGAGCTGTTCGCCGTCGCGCAGGTTCTTCGCATAGACCTCTTTGGCGGCCGTGCGCGGCGCTGTCATCGCGTCCTGGGTCCAGATGGCGCAGGTCGCCGCGAAGTCCCGCTCGTCGATGCGCGGCGCCGGCCCGCCGCGTTTGGCGACGACGTTGACCGTGATCTCCGGGCTGAAGACGAAGTGCGGCCGGTGTTCATGGTCGGCGAAGAGCAGGCGCAGCGTGTGCTTGCCCGGCGGCAAGTCGATCGCCGTCGCGGTCTGGCCTTTGCCGAAATGGCGGTGCGAGTCGTCGAACGGAATCTTCTCGCGGTGGTTCGCCGGCAGCGCCTTGTCCACCAGCAGGTGGTGGTGGCCGGCCTTGTCGTGTGCATTGCCGGCCGGCACCACGCCCATGCCGCGGATGCCGAACTCGACCCAGAACGGCGAACGCACCGCGTAGCCGTTCTTGAGGTTGGAAAAGCTCACGGCCACCGGCTCGCGCAGATCGACCGCCGTGCGCTCGGCCGTGGTGGTCTGCCAGCAGCGGCGCTGCAGCGCCTCGTCGGTGGCGGTTTGGGCCCACGCGGTCATCGCAATCAGCGGCGCTGCGCACAGCACGAGCCATGGCAGTGGTGGTCGATAGATCATGCGGCGTCTTTCTTTTTGTACGAACAAGATGACGGAAGGCATTCTTGGGGCGGCAGCCGACGCCTTGCCGACGGCGCTGTCGGCGCGGCGTGCAGTTGTGCACACCTCTGGCTGGCTCGCACCGCGGCACCTGCCGGCGGCGCGTGGTCTGACGGCGCCGCGGCGGCGTCAGCCGATCAGCGGCACGCCGAGCGCGGCCAGCGTGCCGGCGGCCAGCACGCCGGTGGCGCGAATGCCCTTCAAGGTCTGGAAGTAGCGCACGGCCGTGGCCGTGGCCGGGCTCATGTTGCCGTCGATCGGCCCGTCGTAGAGGCGCAATGCGCTGAGCTGGAGCTGCGCCTGCATGACTTGCAGGCGAACGCGCTCGGTTTCGGTCAGCAGCGGTCCTGCCGGCGGCGCGCCATGCCGCGTGGCGATGCTCGGCAACGTCGGCATCGTGCGTGTCGTCACCGCGTTCGCGGCGGCGCTGCGCAACAGGCCGACCGCGCGTGAGCGGCTGCGCGGACGCGGCGTGTGGAGGCTGTCGTGCGGCGGTGAATAAGCCACCAGCGGCAGCTCGGGCGCGGCGGTGGGCGCGTGATCGTCATCGGCCGGCGCCACACCGTGCGCTGCCGGCGTGCTGTCACTGGACGCCGGTGCTTGCGGCTGCGTGCCGTCGGCAGGGCCGCCGACCAACGACGAGAGACTGCGAAAAAGGTTGCTCATGGCTCGGCATCCGGTGCGAGCCATTCTCGGCCACTTGGCGGGCCGCAGAGTCCACTCGAACGTGGGGGCGTCGGCCCTATGCCAACGCGCGCTCGATCTCGGCAAACGTCGTCGCGATCGGCGTGATGTCGATCGACAGGCCGGTCTGGCGCTCGATCTGCGAGCGCGAGATGACGCCGCGCACGCGCTGCGGAGTCACAGCATCGCCGGCATCGACGACCAGCAGGTGGTTGCGGCCGAAGCGCTGCAGCGTGGCGACCAGATCGCCGACCGACGCGTTGCGCATCGCGGCAAACGGAATCGCGTCGAGCGCCGGACAGCGCCGTCATCACGTCGGCGACGCAGAGCTCGTCCCAATGCACACCGCGTTCGTGCACCAGGCGCATCTGGCGGTCGCCGTGCAGGTCGGTCGTCGTCACCAGGCCTTCAATCGATGGCATCTCGCTGACCACGAACAGCATGCGCACGCCGAGGTAGATCATGGCCTGCTCGGCCTGCCGCAATTGCGCCTGCGGCTGCACCGTGGCTGCCTTGATGCGCGACAGGTCGGTCATCACCGACATCGCCGGCGAGTCGAGCGTCACCGGCTGCGTTTGCCACGGTTCGGCTTGCGCGATCGAGGTGCCGGTCTGGAGGCGGAACGTGGGCAGTACGGCATTGCGGTTCACGGCGGCGACTCCTGAAGGCGGGTGGCGCGGCAGCAGCCTCGCCTGCCACCGAACTTACGCCGATTCGGCCGCCCTGGATAGGCCCGGCGCACTCGCTGCAGGGCCGGCCGAAGATTCGACAGTGCGGCCGATGAGCAGCCGCGAGGCCTGCCTACAATCGTTCGGAGGACACCAGGAGAACCCCATGCAAGTTGCCGCGTCGATCTTCAAGGCCTACGACATCCGCGGGGTGGTCGGCCAGACCATCGACGAGACCTTTGCCGAGCACCTCGGCCGGGCCTTCGGCTCCGAGGCCGTCAAGGCGGGTGAGCGTGCGGTGGCCGTCGGCCGCGATGGGCGCCTGTCCGGTCCCGGTCTGGTCAAGGCGCTGATGAAGGGGCTGGCCTCGACCGGCCTCGACGTGGTCGATCTCGGGCCGGTGACGACGCCGATGCTGTACTACGTGGCCGCCACGCGCGGCAAGCACGGCTGCCGCTCGGGCATCCAGGTCACCGGCAGCCACAACCCGAAGGACTACAACGGCTTCAAGATGGTGATGGCCGGGCGCGCCATCTACGGCGACGAGATCCAGCGCCTGAAAGCGCGCATCGAAGCCGACGACTACACGCGGGGCTTGGGCCGCACCGCCAAGATGGACATCGGCGCGGAGTACACCGCGCGCATCGCCGGCGACGCCAAGCTTTCGCGCAAGATGAAGATCGTCGTCGATTCCGGCAACGGCATTCCCGGCGCGTCGTCGCCGCAAGTCCTGCGCGCGCTCGGCTGCACCGTCGATGAGATGTACTCCGAAGTCGATGGCGATTTCCCGAACCACCACCCGGACCCGAGCAAGCCGGAGAACCTGGCCGAGCTGATCGCACGTGTGAAGTCCACCGACGCTGAACTCGGCATCGCCTTCGACGGCGACGGCGACCGCCTGGGCCTCGTCACCAAGGACGGCCAGATCATCTATCCCGACCGGCAGTTGATGCTGCTGGCCACCGACGTGCTCTCGCGCAATAAAGGCGCGACGGTGATCTACGACGTCAAGTGCACGCAGCGCTTAGGCCCGGCGATTCGCGCCGCCGGTGGCAAGCCGATGATCTACAAGACCGGCCACTCGCTGATCAAGGCCAAGATGGCCGAGCTGAAAGCGCCGATCGCCGGCGAGATGAGCGGCCACATCTTCTTCGGCGAGCGCTGGTACGGCTTCGACGACGCCACCTACTGCGCGGCGCGCATGCTCGAAATTTTGTCGCGCAGCAAGAACCCGAGCGCGGTCTTGAACGCACTGCCGACCAGCTTCAGCACGCCCGAGTTGAATGTGCCGTGCGAAGAGGGTGAGCACCACCGCATGGTGACCGAGCTGCAGGCACGCGTTGCCGACGGCCGCCTGAAGTTCGACGGCGCCGAGGTCAACACCATCGACGGCGTGCGCGTCGATTGGCCCGACGGCTTTGGCCTGATCCGCGGCAGCAACACGACGCCGGTGCTGGTGCTGCGCTTCGAGGGCCACACGCAAGACGCGCTGCACCGCATCGAGGGCGTGATGATGGCGGCGCTCAAGTCAGTCAAGCCCGACGCCCGCGTCGCTGCCGCTGCCCACTGACCCTGTCGTTCGGCAAGGGATGATCGAAACCCTGATCCGCGGGCTGTACTCGCTCGTCCTGCGTCTGCTGACGCCGGCGTACCTGGCGCGCCTGTGGTGGAAGGGGCGCAAGGAGCCGGTGTACCGCAAACGCCTGGGCGAGCGCCTGGGCCGCTACGCCTACAAGCCGCGCCGCGGCCGCGGCGGCGTGGTCTGGGTGCATGCGGTCTCGCTCGGCGAGACGCGCGCGGCCGGGCCGCTGATCAAGGCGCTGCGCACCGAGTTGCCGGAGATGCGCTTGCTGTTGACGTGCAGCACCGCCACCGGCGTGCAGGCCGGCCTCGAGTTGCTCGAGCACGAGGACGATCAGGCCTGGTTTCCGTTCGACACGCCGGGCGCGGTGCGGCGCTTCTTGAAGCGCTACCGGCCAGCCGTCGGCATCATGATGGAAACCGAGGTTTGGCCGAACCTGATGGCGCGCGCGCAGGCGCTGCACATCCCGATGGTGCTGGCCAATGCGCGGCTGTCGCTGAACAGCCAGCGCAAGGGCCGGCGCTTGTCGCGCCTGTTGCTGCCGGCGCTCGATGCCTTCACCCGCATCCTGGCGCAGACGGCGCGCGATGCGCAGCGCTTTCGCGAGCTCGGCGCGCGCGTGGTCGAGGTCTGCGGCAACACCAAGTTCGACCTCACGCCGCCGCCCAAGCTGCTGGTGCGCGGCCACGAGTGGCGGGCGCTGCTGCAGCGGGCCGTGGTGCTGATGGCCGTCAGCCGCGAAGGCGAGGAAGAGAGCCTGTTCGATGCCTGGCGTGCCGTGCCGCAGCCGCGGCCGCTGCTGGTCGTCGTGCCGCGCCATCCGCAGCGGTTCGACGACGTTGCCGAGATGGCGCAGCAGGCCGGGTTTTCGATCGCCCGGCGCAGCACCTGGGCCGACGAGCCGCCGGCCGAGGCGCTGCAAGCCGATGTCTGGATCGGCGACTCGATGCACGAGATGCCGCTGTACTACGCGCTGGCCGACGTGGCGCTGCTCGGCGGCAGCTTTGCGCCGCTCGGCGGGCAGAACCTGATCGAGGCCGCGGCCTGCGGCTGTCCGCTGCTGATGGGCCAGCACACCTTCAACTTCGAAGAGGCGGCGAACATGGCGATCGATGCCGGCGCCGCGGCGCGCATGAAGGACATGGCCAGCGCCGTGCGCCGGGCCGTGGCGCTGGTGGGTGAGCCGCAGCGCAACGAGTGGGTCGAGCAGGCGCTGTCGTTCGGCATTGCGCACCGCGGCGCCAACGAGCGCATGGCGCAGCGCATCGCGATGCTGCTCACGGGCCTCGACTCGGGGCGTTGAGAAGCTGTTGAAAGCTGCATGCTGCTCGCGGGCCGCTGTCGGCCCGAAGGCGCACTTCACGGTCCGCAAAGAACCGTTCGGGCTGAGCTTGTCGAAGCCCCTTGCGCCCCCGTTCGGGCTGAGCCTGTCGAAGCCTTGGTGGCTCATGCCAAAGGCTTCGACAGGCTCAGCCTGGCCCTTCGACAAGCTCAGGGCGAACGGGGGTGGAGCGCATGTCAATGCGAGCGGGAGTGGCGAGCGGACCACCGTGAACGGCCGCAATGGGCCGAAAGCCGAAACCCCCATCGCGGCCGGCGCAGCGCCATGAACCGCTGAGCCTGATGACGGCATGATGGTCCGATGCTCATACCGTCGCCTGCCTCACCGAAGCCCACGACACGCCCCTGGCCGATGGCGGGGTTGCTCGGCGCGGCGTTTCTGGCGTTGCTCTTGTTGTCGGCGCTGGCTGCGGCGTTTCTCGATGCGCATTGGAGTGCCGAGCGCGATAAAGCGCAGGCCGAGGCCGCGCTCGCGGCGCGCGCGTCGCGCGACGCCGCCGCGGTGCGCGCGCTGCTCGACGAGCATCAACGCCTGCTGGCGCTGGTGGCCACGCAGCCGCAGTGGCGCGCGGCGCTGACCGACGCCGAGGCGGCGGCGCGCGTGGCGTTGTCGATGCGCCGCGCCTGGGCCGACGCGCCGGCCATTGCCTGGATCGACGAGCGCGGCCGCGTCGTCGTCGGCGCCGGTGACTTGCGCGCCGGCGCCAACGTCAGCGGCCGGCGCTGGTTCGACGAGGTCGTGCGCGGCCCTGTGCTCAGTGACGAGCCGGCCGATGGTGCGGGCGTGCTGCTCGCCGTGCAGCCCTTGCGTGACGCGGCCGAGCGCCTGTCGGGCGTCATCGTGTCGTCGATCGGCTGTGACGCGATCAGTGCACGCCTGTTGCCCGATGCGATGCCAGCTGGTGCGGCGTGGGCGCTGCTCGGGCGCGACGGCCAGGCGCGTTGTGCCGAAGCCGGGTTCGCCTCGACGCTGCTCGCGCGCACGCCGCCGGCGGCGGCCGAATGGGTGCGTGCCGCCGGCAGCGCAGCCACGCTCGTCGCCGGCCAGCGTGTGCAGGGCAGCGCAGCGGTCAACACGCTCGGGCTGCGCATCGTCCAGGCGCAGCCCGAAAGCCTGGCGCTGCCGCACGCCAAAGGGCAGGCCGCGCAGCCCTGGTCTGGCCGCGACGCTCGGCGCGCTGCTGACCTTGCCGCTGGTGCTGTGGCTGGTGCGGCGCCTGGCGCAGCCGCTGCGCGAGTTGTCCGCCGCCTTCGACCAGGCGCGACAACGCTACGACTATTCGCCGCAGCGCATTCCGGTGCAAGGCACTCGCGAGTCGGTGATGTTGGGCGAGGCCGCGCGCGCGATGCTGCAGCAGATCGCGGCCACGCAGGCGCTGGCCGACGACAGCACCACCGGCTACCGCGAGCTGTTCGAGCTGCACCCGTTGCCGATGTGGGTGGTCGATGAAGAAACGCTGCGCTTTCTCGAGGTCAACGCGGCGGCGCTGCGCAAGTACGGCTGGCGGCGCGACGACTTCCTGGCGATGACGGCGCTCGATGTCTGTCCGCCCGAGGCCCGCGCCGACGTGGCTGCGGTCTTTGCCGAGACGCGCCAGCAGGAGCATCACGCGGTTGTCTGGCCGCACCGTCTGCGCTCGGGCGAGCTGATCGACGTCGAGACGGCGTCGCGGCAGTTGCGCTGGGCCGGCCGCGCGGCGCGCATCGTCGCCGTGATGGACGTGAGCGTGCAGCGCCGCGCCTCGATCGAGTTGCACCGCCGGCGCCGCGACCTGTCGCAACTGACGCATCAGTTGATGAGCACCGAGGAGCGCGAGCGGCGCGAGCTGGCGCAGGTGCTGCACGACCGCTTTGCGCCGACGCTGTACGGCGCCAAGCTGAGCCTGGAGGCGCTCGGTGCACGCGCGGCGACGCAGGCCGATGCCGCGCGGCTGCGCAGCGAGGTCGCGCAGGTGGTCGGGCCGCTGGTGCAGGCGCTCGAACGTCTCGATCGCCGAGACGCGCGGCCTGATGTCGGAGCTGCGCCCGCCCTTGCTGGTCGATCACGGCCTGGCCGCGGCGCTGGCGCATGAAGTGCAGCGCCAGCAGCGCGTGGCGCCCGGCGTGGAAGTGCAGTTCACCGGCGCCGACACCAACGGCGCCGCTGCGCGCCACGACACCGCGCTCGAATACGCGCTCTTCATGATCGCGCACGAGGCCTTGCACAACGCCATGCGTCACGCCCGGCCGCAGCGCGTGACGGTGGACTTGGACGCCACGCCGGAGCGCATCCGCCTGGCGGTGCGTGACGATGGTTGCGGCTTCGACAGCGCGGCGCCGCCGCCGCCGGGCCATCTCGGCCTGGTCGGCATGCACGAGCGCGCGAGGTGGATCGGCCTGCGACTGCAGGTGGCGAGCGTGCGCGGCGAGGGCACGACCGTCAGCGCCGAGTGGCGTGGCGCCTGAACTGTGTAGCCCCGACCCGGGTATGGGCGCAGCCGCGACCGCCGCCGGGTGGCGCGGCAGACGTTGCCCACTAACCTGCGCGGTCGATGCAAACTACCGTGATGCCCCAGGCCGCCTTCAAGATCCGCGTCTTCATCGTCGATGACCACCCGATGGTGCGCACCGGCCTGGCTGCGGCGATCGGCGCGCAGCCCGATCTCGAGATCGTCGGCGAGGCCGAGGACGGCCGCGAAGCGCTGGCCCTGATTCCCGTGTTGCAGCCCGACGTGGTGCTGATGGACATCTCGATGCCACGCCTGGACGGCATCTCGGCGATGAGCCAGTTGCGCCCGACGATGCCGAGCACCAGGTTCCTGATGCTCACCAGTTCGGGCGAGCCGGTCGAAGTGCGGCGCGCGATGACGGCCGGCGCCAGCGGCTACCTGCTGAAGAACGCCTCGGCGGCGGATCTGGCGCAGATGATCCGCAACGCGCACATCGGCCGCCGTGTGTTCGCGCCCGAGGTTGCCGAAGCGATGATCACCGCCACGCTCGAGCCCGCGCCCGGCGCCGACCTGACGCCGCGCGAGCGCGAGCTGCTGGCGCTGATGACGCGCGGCATGAACAACCAGGAGATCGCCGCCGAACTCGCGGTGGCGCTGCCGACGGTGAAGTTCCACGTCACCAACATCCTGTCGAAACTGCACGTGGACAACCGCACCGAGGCGGTCTTGAAAGCGCTCAAACACAAGATCGTTCCGCCGCCCGCCTGACGCGCCGTCCCCGACCTGGGTATAGGTTGCGCCCCAACAAATGACCGATGTGCGGCGCGACCTTCGAACCTACGCTGTGATCCCTGGCGACTCTCCTCGTTGCCGAGCGCCCTCGAAAGGCGGAAAGACACAGCATGAAGCGTTTTGCATTCACCCTCGTCGTGGCCGCGCTGGCCGCCGCGTTCGGCCCGCGCGGCGCCGGCGCGATGGCGCAGGCCGGTGCGCGCACGGCGCAGCAGACGGCTGCAGCAACGCCGCAGCGTTGAGGCCGAACGATGAGCGCTGCGACCACGCTGCCAGGCCCTAGACTGCGCCGCCCCACGGAAAGCCCGTCGCCTGCAATGACCGACCCTTCGATGCTCACCCCGCGCAGCGCCTGGTCGCTGCGCAAGATGCTGATCCTGCCTTCGGCCGCGCTCGTCGTCGCGGTGGCGGCGGTGATCGGCTGGCTGTCGTACACCGCGGGCCGCGACGCGGTCGATGCGGTGGCCAAACGCCTGCTGCTCGAAACACGCGGCCGCATCGGCCAGGCCGTCGAGCGCCACGTCGTCGGCTCGCGCGCCGTGCTCGAAGCGGCGTTCCCCGACGGCATGCCGATGCCCGATGCCATCGAGGGCGAGTTGTCGGCGCTGCGCCGCCGCTTCTGGATCGCCACCTCGCTGCACACCGACCCCAACGACTACGTCTATTACGGCACGCGCAGCGGCCAGTTCTTCGGCTTGAAGCGGCTCTCGGACCGCGAGGCCGAGGTGCGGCTCAAGACCACGGCCGCGCAGCAGCGCCGCATCACGCGCTTTGCCGGCATCGACGGCGACGAGCGCCTGTTGTCCGAAGAGACGCGGCTGTACGAGCCGCGCGAGCGGCCCTGGTACAAGGCCGGCCAGTCGGCCGATGCGCACACCTGGACCTCGGTCTATATCGACTTTCGCACCAACGAGCTGGTGTCCACGCGCGCGCGCAAGGTGCTGTCGCCGCAAGGGCAGGTGCAGGGCGTTGTCGCCACCAACGTCTCGCTGCGCGCGCTCAACGACTTCGTTGCCGCGCTGCAGATCTCCGCGCACGGGTTTGCCTTCATCGTCGAGCCCGGCGGCGACCTGATCGCCGCCTCGGCCGGTGCCAACGTCGCCCGCGGCGCCGACGGCGCGATGACGCGCTTGCAAGCCTCGGCGAGCACGCAGCCGCTGGTGCGCGCCGGCTTTGCCGAGATGCAGCGCGCGCTGGCCGCCGCGCCGGCGGCCAAGCTGCCGCAGACGCGCAGCTTCATCGACGACGACGGCCAGCCGGTGTACATCGCCTTCGACCGCCTGCAGGACGCCGCCGGGCTCGATTGGCTCGTCGTCGTCGGCGTGCCCGAGCGCGACTTCACCGCCGGCATCGCCGGCAACCTGACGCGCACGGTGTGGTTGGCGCTGCTGGCGATGCTGATTGCGGTCATCGGCGGCGCGTTGTTCTACGCCTGGGTGGCGCGCGATCTGCGCGCGCTGACCGACGCCGCGCGCCGCATCGGCGACGGCGATTTCGACGCGCCCGTCGGCGTGTCGCGGCGCGACGAGATCGGCGACCTGGCGCGCGGCTTCGAGTCGATGCAGTCGCGGCTGCGCACCGATGCGCTGACGGGTCTTGCGAATCGCGAAGCGGCGACGCGGCGCTTGAACACGCTGATCCACGGCCACCGCGTCGGCGCCATCCGGCGCGCCATCGGCGTGCTCTTCATCGACCTCGACGGCTTCAAGCGCGTCAACGACGAGCTCGGCCACCAGGCCGGCAACCAGGCGCTGGTCGATGTCGCAGCGCGCCTGAACGCCTGCGTGCGCGATGGTGACCTGGTCGCTCGCTACGCCGGCGACGAGTTCGTCATCGTGCTGCCCGATCTGCCCGACCGCATCACCGCCGACCATGTGCGCGCGAAGGTCGAAGCCTCGCTCGGCGAAGCCTCGGCCGACAGCCAGGGCAAGAGTTCGGTCCGCTTCACCGGCTCGGTCGGCTTGGCCGTGTACCCGGGCGACGCCGCCGACGCCGAGGCGTTGGTCAAACACGCCGACCGAGATATGTACTTGCGCAAAGCGGCAGCGCGGCTCGAAGCCGACACTCAGTTCTGAGTCGCCGATGGTTGCCGAGCCTTACTTGGCGAGCAACGCGTTGACAGCAGACACATCGCCCGGCTGCAGGTTGCCCGCAGCCTGGCGCAGGCGCAGGCTGTTGACGACGACGTCGTAGCGCGCGCGGGACAGATCGCGCTGCGTCGTGAAGAGTTGCGTCTGTGCGTTGAGCACGTCGAGGTTGACGCGCACGCCGACGCGGTAGCCGAGCTGCGTGGCTTCGAGCGCGAGCTTGCTCGACGACTCGGCGGCTTCGAGCGCCTTGACCTGCGCCTGACCCGACTCGACGCCGAAGAAGACCTGGCGCGTGCTCTGGGCGACGCCGCGGCGCGCAGCGTCGAGGTTGTTGCGCGCCTGCTCCTGCAGCGACACGGTTTCCCTGACGCGGTTGTCGAGTCTCCCGCCTTCATACAACGGCACCGCGAGTCGCACGCCGAGTGAGGCCCGGTTGGTGTTGCCAGCGCTGCCCTGCAACTCGGGGAAGCTGCCCGTGGCGCGCGTGCGGTCAAGACCGCCTTCGAGCTTGACGGTCGGCAAGTGGTCGGCCTTGGCCCTGTCGTTGTCGAGCTGCGCAATGTCGTAGCCGAGTTGCGCTTTGCGTACCGACGGCGCCTGATCGACGAGGCTTACCCATGCGTCCACCGACGACGGCTGGGTGCCCGGCAGTGCCACCGGCGCAGCCAGCGGCTTCGGTTGAACATTGGTGCGGCCGACGAGCTGATCGAGCGCGATGCTCTTGGTGCGCAGGTCGTTGTCGGCAGCGATCTCCTGCGCAGTGGCCAGATCGAAGCGCGCCTGCGCTTCGCGCGTGTCGGTGATCGTCGCCGTACCGACTTCGAAGTTGCGCTTGGCCGACGCGAGCTGCTCGCCGATGGCTTTCTTGTTGGCCTGCGCGGTGGTCAGCGCGTCTTGCGCGGCCAGCACGTCGAAGTAGTTCTGCGCCAGGCGAACGATCAGATCCTGCTCGGCAATCTGCAGGTTGGCTTGCTCCACCGCCAGTGCTTTGTCGGCTTTCGACATGTCAGCCGCATTGGCGCGATTGAACAGCCATTGCTCCCCGGTCAATCCAGCCTGCAGCGTGTTCGTATTTTTGCGCGAGGTTTGCGGCGGATCGATTTCAGCGCGCGAACCCACAGCGCTCAGCCCGACTCTGGGCCGGCCGAGCGCTTTGGCCTGCTCGGCCCGGTACACCGCCGAGTCCGCCAGCGCGCGCGCGGCCAGGTAGGTCGCGTCGTACGTTCGCGCCGCCTCGTAGAGTTCTTGCAGGCTCTGCGCGCGCGCGGGCAGCGCAGCGAACAAGGCCAGAGCCAGCGCGGTGAGCAGGGGACGGGTCATGGTGTGCAGCTTTCCTGGCGAAGTGTGGCAGCGTGTGTTGTAGAGGGCAGCGTGGCGCATGCCCAGGGCCTTGCGACAGGCTGCGCGAAACGAGGCATCAAAAGTGAAACCGCGTCGGTTCGCCGAAGCCGTCCAAGCGTGGCGCCACGGTGTCGAACAGCTCGACGCGCTTGTATTGCTGATCGGCGACGCGGCTGATGTGCACCGCGCGCATCACCGGCTCCTGGCCGACGATGGCGACCAACCGGCCGCCGATCTTCAACTGCGCCAGCAAGCCCGCCGGCACCTCGGCCACCGAACCGGAGAGCACGATGGCGTCGAACGGCGCTTGCGCCGCGTGCCCCTTGGCGCCGTCGGCCTCGACGACCTGCGCATTGCCGATGCCGGCACGCTGCAGATTGGCGCGCGCCATCGCGGCCAGCGTCGGGCGAATCTCCATCGTCGTCACGCGTTGCGCCTGATGCGCCAGCAGCGCGGCCATGTAGCCCGAGCCGGCGCCGATTTCGAGCACGTGCTCGTGACCTGCCAACTTCAACTCCTGCAACAGGCGCGCTTCGACCCGCGGCGCGAGCATGCACTGGCCTTCAGGCAGCGGCACTTCGGTGTCGATGAAGGCCAGCGCGCGGCAGGCCGCAGGCACGAATTCTTCGCGCTGCACGACGGCCAGCAGCGACAGCACACCCTGGTCGAGCACTTCCCATGGGCGGATCTGCTGCTCGATCATGTTGAAGCGGGCTTGTTCGACGTTCATGGCGTGCCGTGATTTCGGGGTCGGCGGGATTCTAGGCGGCTCGGTTGCGCAGACCGCGCACGACCAGCGCCACATGCTCGGCAATGAAGCGCTGGCCGTCGATCTGGTGCGGTGTGCACGCCGCCAGGCCATGTTTGTGCACGCACAACATGACCATCGGCAATACAAGAGAGTGCACCGTGCTTTCGACATCGACCGCGCGGAACTCGCCGCTGCCGATGCCGCGCGCGATGATGCCGCCGATCAGCGCCGAGCCCGGCTCGATGACCTGCTGCACGTAGTACTCGGCAATCTCGGGGAAGTTGCGCATCTCCGAAATCAGAATCTTGAACACGCCCGAGGCGGGGCTGGCGTAAGTCTCCTGCCACCACTGCACGAGCAGGCTCTCGAGCAGCGGCGCCATCTCGCCTTGCCAAGCCTGCACCTGCTGCGCGGTGTCTGCGATGCGCGACGTCAGGTTGCGCACGATCACCGCCTTGAACAGCTCTTCCTTGCTCGGGTAGTAGAGGTAGAGCGTGCCCTTGGAGACGCCGGCGCGCTGCGCCACTTCCTCGGCGCGCGCGGCGGTGAAACCCTTCTCGACGAAGAGTTCGAGCGCGGCGTCGAGCAGCTCGGCAGGGCGTGCGTCCTTGCGCCGCTGACGTTGGCTGATCGTGGAGGTTGACGAGGGGACAGAGGCAGGCATTTTGTTTACTGACCAGTGGGTCAGTAATGTAGTGCCGGCCTCTGCCGGGGTCAACGCGGGCGGTGGCCGATGTTGCGCAGGATCAGAGCGGCATCACGGGGATGACGATGTCGCAACCGAAGCGGCCCGTCTCGGGCTCGTAGCGTGCAGTCGGCGCGTAGTACTCGAAGCAGGGCCGCGCATCGAGTTGCAGGCCGCTGCCGGCCAGCCAATGATCAACTGAACTTGCATCGGAGTCTCCAAAGGGGATTGAGAGGAGAGCCCATCGTCGGCCTGCGCCGGCAGCCCCGCCTGACCCGGATTGCGCAGCGCCTGATCGTTCTTGCTCAATGCCCGCCACTGGCTCGGCGAACAACCGAAGCGCGTCTTGAAGGCGCGCGCAAAGGCCTCGCCCGAGCCCCAGCCCACCGACAGCGCGACGCTGAGCACCGGCAGCCGCGGCTGCGCAACCATGCGCATGGCAGCCACTTCCAAGCGCCGCCGGCGCAGGTAGTCGCCGAGCGTTTCGCCCATCCAGGCCGCGAACAGGCGGTGGAAATGAAAGGCCGAGAAGTGCGCCACCTGCGCCAGGCGCGGCAGGTCGAGCGCTTGGTCGATGTGTTCGTCGATGTGCGCCAGCACGCGGTGCATGCGCTCGGCGTACTCGGCGCGGCTGTCCTGGTGGCTCATCCAGGCATGATGCCAAAGGGATGGTTCGAGGAACGGAGACGACGATGTTCTGCCGACGGATTGTTTTCGCTCTCGCCGCGGCCTGGCTCGCCGCCTGCGCCAACCTCGATCCGCGCCACGTCACGCTGTCGGCCGGCGAAGTGCAGTCGCTGGTCGAGCGCCGCTTCCCGCGCCAGCAGCGCGTGATGGAAGTGTTCGACGTCAGCCTGACCAACCCGCTGGTCAGGCTCGTGCCCGAGCGCAACCGCCTGGCGACGTCGATGGACCTGCAGGCCAGCGAGCGTCTGTCCGGACGCATGCTGCGCGGCAGCCTGGCCCTCGACCACAGCCTGCGCTTCGAGCCGAGCGATGCGACGGTGCGCCTGGCCAACGTCAAGGTCGAAGACATCAAGCTCGAACTCGCCGGCACGCCGCTCTCCGGCCAGGCCGCGCGGTTGGGTGCGCTGCTCGCCGAACGTGTGCTCGACGACTTCGTGATCTACCGCGTCAACGACGAGCGGCGGCAGACGATGGCGCGACTCGGCGTGAACAATGCCGACGTGGCCGTCACATGCGCGCGGCATCGAGTTGCGATTCAGGGCAGCGACGCAGTGACGTCGCTCGAGTATCATCCGCGCCTTTGCGCAGCGAGGGGCGGCCGTGGAGTGGATGGTGTTGGTCAAGGCCGCAGTGATGGGCGTCGTCGAAGGCCTGACCGAGTTCCTGCCGATCTCGTCCACGGGGCACTTGATCCTCGCCGCATCGCTGCTCGATTTCACCGGGCCGATGGTCAAGGTCTTCGAAGTCGCGATCCAGACCGGCGCGATGCTGGCCGTGATCGTCGAGTACCGGCGGCGCTTCGCAGACACGCTGTCGGGCATCACCAGCCAGCCGGTCGCACAACGCTTCGCGCGCAATGTGCTGATCGCGTTCTGCCCGGCGGTGGTGGCCGGTCTGGCCTTCGGCAGCCTCATCAAGACGCACCTCTTCCACCCGGTGCCGGTGGCGCTGGCCTTCATCGTCGGCGGCGTCATCATTCTCATGGGTCGAGCGCCGGCACCGTGCCTACTACGGCGAGCGCGATCTCGAAGGCCAACGTCATGCGCGCGTCGAAACCGTCGATGACATGAGCGCGATCGATGCCCTCAAGGTCGGGCTCGTGCAATGCCTGGCGCTGATCCCGGGCACCAGCAGGTCGGGCGCGACGATCATCGGCGCGATGGTGTTCGGCTTCTCGCGCAAGGCCGCGGCCGAGTTCAGCTTCTTCCTGGCCGTGCCGACGCTGATCGGCGCCGGCGCGTACTCGGTGTGGAAGGACCGCGATGCCTTGTCTTTCTCCGACTGGCCGGCGTTCGCCGTCGGCACCGTATTCGCGTTTTTCAGCGCCTGGCTGTGCATCCGCTGGCTGATCCGCTTCGTCTCCAGCCACGACTTCAGCGCGTTTGCGTGGTATCGCATCGTCTTCGGCGGCCTCGTGCTGCTGACCTCCTACACCGGCTGGGTGACGTGGCGCGCATAGCGTCGATGCGCGAAGCGCATCACTGACGCGCGGTCTTTGGCTAGCATCACGTTCCTGTTTTTGGAGGCGCGCATGCTGCAACTGGTGATCGGCAACAAGAACTATTCGTCGTGGTCGATGCGGCCGTGGGTGCTGATGCGCCAATTCGGCATCCCATTCGACGAGATCAAGCTGCGCTTCGACAGGCTCACGTACTCGCCCGACTCGACCTTCTACCGCGAGCTGGCGCGCTACACGCCGACGAAGAAAGTGCCGGTGCTGCTGATCGACGGCTTCGCGGTCTGGGACACGCTGGCGATCGCCGAAGCGCTGGCCGACCACCATCCTCAGCTCGCGCTGTGGCCGCGCGACACGCTGCAGCGGGCACGCGCGCGCAGCCTGTGCGCCGAGATGCATGCCGGCTTCGGCGCGCTGCGCAGCCACTGCCCGATGAACATCGAAGCCTCGTTGCCCGAGGTCGGTGCGCGCGTGTTGCGCCGAACAAGCGGCGGTGCGCGACGATCTGGCGCGCATCGATGCGATCTGGTCGCAGCAAGTGACCACGAGCGGCGGCCCGTTCCTGTTCGGCGAGTTCGGCATCGCCGATGCCTACTACGCGCCGGTGGTGGCGCGTATCCGCACCTACGGGCTGCCGCTGTCGGCCGCGGCGCGCGCGTATAGCGAACGCGTGTGGGCCACACCGGGCGTGGTGGCTTGGGTGGCCGAGGCGCTGGCCGAGCGCGACTACCTCGACTTCGAAGAGCCGTACCGCAAGTCGCGCGACTGATTCTTTTAGGGGTGGCTCTGTCGCGGCACGCGGTGTGCAATCGCCGCCTGCCTCGACTCGCAAGGAGCCCACGATGCGAACGCTGCTGCTGACGATGGCGCTGATGCCGCTGTGCGTGACGACGGTTCACGCCGATTCGATCACCGTCAGCGATGGCAACGCGCAACTCGCCTACACGATCGACAACACCGGATCGAACCTCGGCCAGCCGAGCGATCCGGTGCAATTGCCGCGCAAGGTCGAGTGGACGGTCAACGGCCGCCGCATCCTGGTCTATCCGTCCGGCCCTTCGACCTTTCTCGACATCGGTCACCTGCACCCGGGCGCGCATGTCAACGCCAACCAGATCCATGCGCAAGGCCCGATGCTCGGTCATGGCACCGGCGGGCCGATGGCGGGCAACGTGCTCGGCGGCGTGGTCTATACGGTCAAAGGCGGCACAGCCGGCCGTTCGACGATCACCGAGAAGCTCGACATCCACAACCGCACCAACAGCGCGCTGCCGCTGTCGTTGGCCGGCTTCGGCTTCAAGCCGACGCAGTCGGCGCTCGAGGTGCCGGACCACACCGGCCTCAATCTCGTCGGCACCACCGTCGTCTTCTTCCAGGGCAACGCGCAAACCAATTCGTTCACCGAAGCCCCGTTCGCGCCGGTGACGATCCTGCCCACCGTCTCGTTCAAGGGCTTCAACCCGATCTTGAATCAGAACCTGAGTCTGCCGGCCGGCGCGCGTTTGACGATGATCACGGAGTTGAAGGTCGGGCCGCCGTTGATCCAGAAGATCCCGCACGCGCTGCAGAAGAAGCCGTAGCGCCGAGCCTGATTCTCAACGGCGTGTGAACACCAAATCCCACACGCCGTGGCCGAGCGCCAGGCCGCGGTTTTCGAACTTGGTCAGCGGCCGGTAGTCGGGCCGTGGCGCGTAACCCTCGGCGGTGTTGGCCAGCAGCGGCTCGGCCGACAGCACGTCGAGCATCTGCTCGGCATAGGGCTGCCAGTCGGTCGCGCAATGCAGCGTGCCGCCGGGCGCGATGCGTGAAGCGAGCAGGGCGACGAACGGCGGCTGGATCAGGCGCCGCTTCCAGTGCCGCTTCTTCGGCCACGGGTCGGGAAAGAAGACGTGCACGGCGGCCAGCGTGTCCGGCGCGATCATGTCGCGCAGCACCTCGACGGCGTCGTGCCGGACGATGCGCAGGTTGCCGAGTTGCTGCTCGTCGATGCGCTGCAAGAGCGCGCCGACACCGGGCTCGTGGACCTCGATGCCGAGGACATCATCGTGCGGCCGCGCCGCGGCGATCTGCGCCGTGGCCTGGCCCATGCCGAAGCCGATCTCGACGACGAGCGGCGCCTGGCGGCCGAAGACGCGCGGCGCATCGAACGGTGCTGCGGCGAACGGCAGCACGTAGCGCGGCGCCAGTTCGCGCAGCGCGCGTTGCTGCCCCGTGCCCATGCGGCCGGCGCGCAGCACGTAGCTCTTGATGTTGCGCGCCAGCGCGCTCGGGTCGGGGGTGTTCATGGCCGCACGCATTGTCGCGTGCAGCCATGAGGCGTCACGGCTGCCAGCGGTGCGCGCCGACGCCGGGCTTGAAGGTGGTGACGTTCGCGCCGCGCGCGATGAGTGCGGTCTTGATGTCGCCGAGGTCTGTAGTGGAACTTCTGCAGGCCGAGGTTCATGCGCGCCACTCGGTCCGCTGCGCGTCGTAGGGGTGGCCGTAGATGCATGGGCACCACCGGCGCTGCGGCCGCGAAGCCCATGCCGCTACCGCGGACGACACCGTCATCAGGCCGCTGGCATCGGTACCGACGATGTAAATCTTGGGCTCGCAGCCGGTGTAGTCCACGGCAAAGCCATAGAACCGTGTCTGGTCGAGATTGCAGGCGACTCAGCCGGCTGATCTGCTGCAGACGCCGAACACGCCGCCCACCGAATTGACCGCCAGTGACGGCGGCGTGCCGGTGTAGGGCACGAGTGGGTCGTAGTCGGGGTCGCTCGGGTCGATGAAAGCAGCAGTACGGGTCGATCGGCGCATCGCGCCGCAATCACGCCGTGGCCGATGTTGCGCAGGTCGTTCTGCGCGCCCAGGCGCTCGCTCTCGAAATAGCGGAACTCGCCCGGTGTGATGCCGACGTTGGCGCGGATCGCGCGCTTGCGGCAGCGCTCCTCCGGGCCGGTCGCCGAGTTCGAATACACCGGGTCGTCGAACGGCGCCACATGCGCCACGCACGCCGGGTTCAGCTCGCCGGTGAACGTGACCGACAGGCCGTCATCGCCGACGACGAGGCCCGGGCTGGTGCCGACCTCGCGCACCATCGCGCCGCGGCGCGGCAGCGACGCGACGGCGTCGTTGTCGGCCACGAGCGGGTTCTTGCTCAGTGCGACTTCGGCGCCGTCGGACAGGCCGTCGCCGTCGGTGTCCGAGCTGCCCGGATCGAGGCCGGCCGCGATCTCCTGGTTGTAGGTCAGGCCGTCGCCGTCGTGGTCGCTGTTGTCGCCGGCGCGCAGCCACCAGCAGCCGCACCCGCGTTTCGCCATAACGGCTGTTCTGCGGATTGACGACGCTGGCGGTCAGCACATGCTCGCCGGCACCGAGCGCCGTCATCAGCGCCGTGTCGATCGTGATCGACGCGCCGCTGCCGCGGGCGGTGCCGAGCTCATCGGTCCAAGTGATGGCGCCCGCAGCGGCGTTGGTGGGCGTGACCGTGATCGCACGGAACGGCGCGGTGTCGTCAAGGCGCATCACGGCGCGGTCGCCGCCGCTCGGTGTCAGCGTCGGCAGTGACGCCGGCCCGCTCGCCGCCGGCCATTGCGGATTGAAGCCGACGGCGCCTTGCAGACGCTTGGCGCGCAGCAGGGACAGCACGGCGCCGGTGGCGTAGGTGTAGGGGCGCGCGACCTGGTCGCTGCCGGTGTTGATCGACACGCGCGGGCCGCTCGTGCCGTCGCCGTTGCCCCAGGCATAGATCGACAGCGCGGCCGCCGGCGCTGCCGATTGCCAGCGGTAGATGATGCACGGCGCAGCGTCAGCCAGGCCGGTGCACGCGCCGGGGTTGACGCTCGCCGGGGCGATCACGCTCACCGCCGGATAGCCCGAGCGCAGATCGACCGCGAAGCCGAACACGGTGCCGGCGCCGGCGGGGTTCGTCACCAGCGCGCCGGCGCCATCCTTCGTCAGCAGCTCGGTGCCGCTGACGACGAGCGTGTCGGCACGCGGCACGAAGCCGCCTGCGGGCGGCTCGGTGGCGGCCGTGGCGCTGATGCCCAGCACCACGTCGGCCGCTTGCGAGCGTGTGGCCTCGAAGTAGTAGAAGCTGCCTGCGTCCAGGGCCACGGCCACGTCGGACTTGGCGCCGGCTTGCGCCGTGCCGAGAAAGCATGCCGACAGGCCGTTGCTGCTGACCTCGACACTCGATGCCGCAGCCCCCACCGGCGCGGCGAACTTCACCGTCGAGGTGGCGGCCGGCGTTGGGTCGATGCAGCGCGAAGCGGCGGTGGGGCGGCGGGAGGGGGCGGCGGCGTGGCTGCCACCACCACTGCCGCCGCCACCACCGCAAGCGGCGAGCAGCGCCGTGGACATCGTGGCCGCAAAGGCCGCGAGCAGACGCAGGCGCTGGCTGTGGGGTGTCGGTGAAACGTTCTGATGCATCGGCGGCAAGGCGGGCTACCAGCGGTGGATGCCGACGCCACCGGCCATCGCGTTTGCGTCGCTGTTGCCGTTGCGCGCGTTGATCGCGGCGCGCACGTCGGCAGGCGAGTAGTTGAACTTCTGGAAACCGAGGTTGATGGCCGCATGCGGCCCCGCGCCGCTGACCGGATGGCCGTGCAGCATCGGCATCGCCGGCGCACCATTGAAAACGCCGGGGTTCAAAGCGCGCGAGACGATCATGTTGTTGTTGCTGTCACGGGCGACGACGTAAACGACCGGGTTCGGCGCCGCGGTAGTCGACGGCGAAGCCGTAGTAGCTGGGTGAGGGGGAGATCGATGTTCGGGCCCGGAGCGAAGGGCGCTTCCGCCTCGACCAACCGCACGAACACGCCACCGACGGAGTTGACGGTCATCGACGGCGGCGTGATGTTGGCCGGTGTCGGCGCGGGCGGCGAACCGCTGACGTAGGTGGCGTAGTCGGCGTCGCCGATATCGATGAAGCAGCAGTACGGATCGATCTG
This sequence comes from uncultured beta proteobacterium, assembly GCA_963816315.1. GTDB lineage: Bacteria > Pseudomonadota > Gammaproteobacteria > Burkholderiales > Burkholderiaceae_C > CADEEN01. Next base: position 173,687 of record CAWFJZ010000020.1, on the reverse strand, counting down.
CGCCGACGGCGTGATGATGCCCTGGCCGATGTTTTCCAGCGCATCGCTGCTCAAGCCGCCGAAGCGGCGCGTCTCGAAGTAGCGGAACTCGCCGGGCCGCACGCCGACGTTGGCGCGCACCGCGCGCTTGCGGCAGCGTTCCAATGAATCCGTGGCGCTGCCGCTGTAGATCGGGTCGGTGAACGGCGCCGTCTTGTTCACGCAGGCGGCGTTGAGCTCGTCGCCGAACGTGATCGACAGCCCGTCGGCTTCGATGCGCACGCCGGCGCTCTTGCCCGTCTCGTTGGCCATCAGGCTGCGCGGTGGCAGCGAGGCCCCGCCCGTGCCGCCCAAGTTCCCCAATTGCACGCCGTCGGCAACGCCGTTGCCATCGCTGTCGGCCTTCGTCGGGTCGGTTCCCAGACCCGCTTCTGCACCGTCGGCCAGGCCGTCGCCGTCGGTGTCGCCGTTGCCGGGTTCGGTGCCGGCCGCCTTCTCTTGCGAGTACGTCAGGCCGTCATTGTCGTCGTCGGTTTCTGCGCCCTCGGCCAGCACGAGCAGGCTGAACGTCGTTTCGGCGGACTTGCCGTTGGCCGGGTTGGTGATGCTGGCGGTCAGCGTGTGTTCGCCTGCGGCCAGCGCGGTGGCCGCGGTGTTGAGCGGCAGGGCTGTTGCCGCTGCCACGCGACGTGCCCGCCTCGTCCTTCCAGGCGACGGTGCCCGTGCCGGGGTTGCCGCCCACGGTGACGGCGAACGAAGCGGGCAGCGGCGCTGCATCGCCCTTGCGCACGACCGCGCGCGTTGAGCCCTGCGCTGTCAGCGTTGGTGGCGTTTGATCGATCGACGGATCGCCGCCGCCGCCCCCGCCCCCGCCGCAGGCGAAGAGCAAGGCAGTGGAAAAGGTTGCGGCCAGCAGGCGTAGAGGAGTCGCGTTCATGGCCGATGAGTTTATGGGGTGTGCCCGGGGCCAAAGGTCACCATCCGTGTCGCCGTGGGCGCGCCGCGACAAATCGCACACTTGCTCGCTTAAACTGCTGCCGAACTGCGGGTGTAGTTCAATGGCAGAACGGCAGCTTCCCAAGCTTCATACGAGGGTTCGATTCCCTTCACCCGCTCCAGATCTCCGCGGGCACCGACGTACGGGGAATGCGCCATGACGATGGAACAGGTTGCGACGGCGTTGCTGGTGTGGATCGCAAGCCACTCGTCGTATCGCGAAGCCGCCCGGTTGCCGCCGCCGCCGATCGTCACGATGACGGCCGAAGACCTCACGACGGTCGTACGCCAGCGCGCCGGCGCGGCGGCACGCGGCGTGGACGACTGGCGTGTCTATGGCTACTTCAGCCTCGACGATGAGGACCACGGCACGATCTACATCGTTCGCCCCGCCGACACACCCGGCGCCGAGCTGTTCGAGGACCCTGCAGACAACCCGATTTTCCGCGAGCGCCTGCTGCACGAGCTCGTTCATTACGCACAACACGCCACCGGCGAGGTGCAGCGGCTGCAATGCCCGCAGATGCGAGAGCTGGCCGCCTACTCACCTGGGCGGCCTGTATCTGAAGCAGCGCGACATCGCCGATCCCCTGCCGGATCGCATGTTCCTCGCCATCTGGACGTCCAGGTGCTGATGAGGTCGGCGGCGCTGCACGATCGCTTAACATCGAAAGCCGCGCGAGCGCCGTTGAATGTCAGAACGGCAGCTTCACCAGCTTCATGCGAAGGCCCGATTTCCTTCACCCGCTTCATCATCTACCGATGAGCCGAACGGCCAGCGCCAAACCCACCGCCACGATGCTCGCCGTCGGCATCGACGTGCCGGGCGCCACCTGTTGCGCCACGCTCGACGAGGCGGCGGCGCAACTGCGCGAGGTCGCTTTCGAATCGCTGCTGGCCGCCGTGCCGGCGGCCGAGCTGCTGGCCTGGCCGGCGCTTGCGCATGCCGTGCTCGACAGCGCCGTCGTCGCCGTGCTGCCGGCGCCCATTGACGCCACGCTGCAACTGCAGTTGCTCGAACACGGCGTGCAGGACATCGTCGTGCCCGGCGACGCGCCGGCAGCGGCGCTGGCGCGCCGCCTCGAGATCGCGCTGCAGAGGAAGGCGCTCGACCGCATCGCGCGCAAGGCCTTCGCCACCGATCTGGCCACCGGCCTGCCGAACCACACGCAGTTGCTCGAACACATGACGCACCTGGTGGCGCTGCGCGAGCGCGAGCCGGCGCCGATGGCGGTCATCGCCCTGCGCGTCGAGGGCCTCGCGGCCGTGCGCGATGAACTCGGCCTCGAGTCGTCGAACGTTCTGCGGCGCAAGGTGGCGGTGCGCCTGCGCGCGTCGTTGCGCGCCAGCGATGTCGTGGCCTCGATCGGCAACGACTCGTTCGTCGTGCTGCTGGCCTGGATCGACGCGCCCGCCGACGGCCAGCGCGTGGCCAAGAAGCTGGTCGATGCGCTGCACCAGCCGTTCTCCGTGGCCGGCAACGATCTCGCGGTGGTGGTGCACGCGGGATTGGCGCTGTACCCGGAGCACGGCAAGACGGCCGACCTGCTGCTGCGGCGCTCGGTGGGGCAGGCGGCGAGTCTGGCGTCGATGGGCGGCGAAGGCATCGGCGCCGCGATCGAGCGAGGCCGCACGCCCGCGGCCAACGACAGCCCCTGAGCCTGCCTGCGCGAGTCGCGCTGCGATAATTCGCAGCATGAAAGCCTCCGAAATCCGCTCCACGTTCCTGTCGTTCTTCGAGAGCAAGGGCCACACTGTCGTTGCCTCGTCGCCCGTCGTGCCCGGGGACGACCCGACGCTGCTCTTCACCAACGCCGGCATGAACCAGTTCAAGGACGTGTTCCTCGGCTTCGACAAGCGCTCGTACACGCGCGCGGCGACGGCACAGAAATGCATCCGCGCGGGCGGCAAACACAACGACCTGGAAAACGTCGGCTACACCGCGCGCCACCTGACGTTCTTCGAGATGCTGGGCAACTTCAGCTTCGGCGACTACTTCAAGCACGACGCGATCCAGTACGCGTGGGAGTTGCTGACCGTCCACTTCAAACTGCCGAAGGAAAAACTCTGGGCGACGGTCTATGCGGAAGACGACGAGGCCTACGACATCTGGTTGAAAGTCATCGGGCTGCCGGCCGAGCGCATCGTGCGCATCGGCGACAACAAGGGCGCCCGCTACATGAGCGACAACTTCTGGATGATGGGCGACACGGGGCCGTGCGGTCCGTGCAGCGAAATCTTCTACGACCACGGCCCGGCGGTGGAAGGCGGCCCGCCGGGCTCGCCCGAGCAGGACGGCGACCGTTATGTCGAGATCTGGAACAACGTCTTCATGCAGTTCAACCGCACCGAAGACGGCGTGATGCACAAGCTGCCGAAGCCGAGCGTCGATACCGGCATGGGGCTGGAGCGCTTGTCCACGGTGCTGCAGGGCGTGCACACGCGTGTTCCAGATCGATCTGTTCATGCGCCTGCTCGATGCGGCGAAGAAGGCGGTGGACGTTGCCGGTGGCGGCGACGTGCGATCGCGAATCGCCGTCGCTGAAGGTCATTGCCGACCACATCCGCTCCTGCGCGTTCACGGTCGCCGACGGCGTGATCCCGGGCAACGAAGGCCGCGGCTATGTGCTGCGCCGCATCGCGCGGCGCGCCATCCGGCACGGCTACAAGCTCGGTGCGCGGAAACCGTTCTTCCATGCGCTCGTGGCGCCGCTGGTCGGCCGAGATGGGCGACGCGTATCCCGACCTGCGCCGTCAGGCGCAGCGCGTCACCGATGTGCTGAAGCAGGAAGAAGAGCGCTTCTTCCAGACGATCGCCAACGGCATGGAGATCCTCGAAGCGCGCGCATTGGCCGGCGGCACGAAGCAGATCGACGGCGAACTCGCCTTCAAGCTGCACGACACCTTCGGCTTTCCGCTCGACCTCACGGCCGACGTCTGCCGCGAGCGCGGCGTCACGGTCGATGAAGCCGGCTTCAACGCCGCGATGCAGCGCCAGCGCGAGCAGGCGCGCGCGGCGGGCAAGTTCAAGCTGGCGCAAGGGCTGGCCTACAGCGGCGCCGACACGGCGTTCGACGGCTACGAGCACCTGACGGTCGAGGGCGCGTTGGTCACGGCGCTGTATGTCGATGGCGCTTCAGTCAAGCAGGCCAAGGCCGGCGACGACGTGGTCATCGTGCTCGACAAGACGCCGTTCTACGCCGAGAGCGGCGGCCAGGTGGGCGACAGCGGCGAGCTGCGCAACGCGACGACGCTGGTGAAGATTGAAGACACGACGAAGATTCAGGCGGCGGTGTACGGGCACCAGGGCCGCGTGGTCGAAGGCGAAGTGAAAGTCGGCGATGCCTTCACCGCCCGCGTCAACGCCGAGCTGCGCGCCAAGACCGTGCGCAATCACAGCGCCACCCACCTGATGCACAAGGCGCTGCGCGAAGTGCTGGGCGCGCATGTGCAGCAGAAGGGCTCGCTGGTCAACGCCGAGCGCACGCGCTTCGACTTCAGCCACAACGCGCCGCTGACCGACGCGCAGATCACCAAGATCGAAGCCCTCGTCAACGCCGAGGTGCTGGCCAATGCGGCGACGCAGGCGCGCGTGATGGCGATCGACGACGCGCAGAAGACCGGCGCGATGATGCTCTTCGGCGAGAAGTACGGCGACACCGTGCGCGTGCTCGATATCGGCTCGTCGCGCGAACTCTGCGGCGGCACGCATGTGCAACGCACGGGCGACATCGGCTTGTTCAAGGTCGTCGCCGATGGCGGTGTGGCCGCGGGCGTGCGCCGCATCGAAGCGGTGACCGGCGACAACGCGCTGGCGTACTTGCAGCAGCTCGAAAGCACCGTCGGCGGCGTCGCCGCTTCGCTCAAGGTCACACCGGCCGAGATCGGCGCGCGCGTGACGAGCGTGCTCGACCAGGTGCGTGCGCTCGAAAAGGAGATCGCTCAGTTGAAGGGCAAGCTCGCCTCGTCGCAAGGCGACGAGCTGTTGTCGCAGGCGGTGGAAGTGAAGGGCATCAAGGTCCTCGCAGCCACGCTCGACGGCGCCGATGCGAAGACGCTGCGCGAGACGATGGACAAGCTGAAGGACAAGCTGAAGAGCGCGGCCATCGTGCTGGCCGCCGTCGATGGCGGCAAGGTGCAGATCGCGGCCGGCGTCACGGCCGATCACACCGCCAAGGTCAAGGCCGGCGAGCTCGTCAACTTCGTCGCCCAGCAGGTCGGCGGCAAGGGCGGCGGCAAGGCCGACATGGCGATGGCCGGCGGCACCGATGCGGCGGCATTGCCGAAAGCATTGGCGTCGGTGGCGGCGTGGGTCGGTGAACGCGCCTAGGCCCGCGGTCATCATCCGCCGCCCGCGTCCGGAAGACGCAGCGGCGATGGTCGCGATCATGGGTGATCTGGGTGTGTTGCCCGGCCTGCTGCAACTGCCGTACGCGACCGAAGCCGCGTGGAAGAAGCGCATCGACGAGATGCCCGTCGGCCCGACGACTGCAGAGCTGTTCATCGTTGCCGAGCGCGGCGGCGAGGCCGTCGGCAACGCCGGCGTGCATCCGGTGCCGCATGTGCGCCGCCGTCACACGGCCGGCATCGGCATGGCGGTCGCCAAGCATGCGCAAGGGCAGGGCGTCGGCACGGCGATGATGGCGGCGATCGTCGATTGGGCCGACAACTGGGCGCAACTGCTGCGCCTGGAACTCACCGTCTATACCGACAACGCCGCCGGCATCGCGCTCTACCGCAAGTTCGGCTTCGTGCACGAGGGCACGCACCGCGCCTTCGCGCTGCGCGACGGCGTGTACGTCGATGCGCATTGCATGGCGCGCCTGCATCCGAAGCCGCCGACGATCGCCAGTTCGTCGTGACGCCTGACCCCCTTCGTCAGGTACATTGCGCGCCACCATGACCGCCCTGCAACTCGACGGCCGCCACATCGTGCTCGGATTGTCGGGCGGCATCGCCTGCTACAAGGCGGCGGAGCTGACACGCGAGCTGACCAAGGCCGGGGCGACGGTGCAGGTGGTGATGACGGAAGCGGCCGAACAGTTCATCGGCGCGGTGACGATGCAGGCGTTGTCGAACCGGCCCGTGGTCACCAGCCAGTGGGATGCACGGCCCGACAACAACATGGCGCACATCAACCTGACGCGCGAAGCCGATGCGGTGATCGTTGCGCCGGCCAGCGCCGACTTCATCGCCAAGCTGGCGCAAGGGCGCGCCGACGATTTGCTGTCGCTGCTGTGCCTGGCGCGGCGCATCGAAGAATGCCCGCTGCTGGTCGCGCCGGCGATGAACCGCGAGATGTGGGCGCATCCGGCGACGCAGCGCAACGTCGCCCAGATCGCCGCCGATGGCGCGGTGTTGCTCGGCCCCGATGCGGGCGATCAGGCCTGCGGCGAGATCGGCGATGGCCGCATGCTCGAAGCCGCCGAGTTGTGCGATGCGCTGATCGCGCACTTCCAACCAAAGCTGCTCGCCGGGCGCAAGGTCTTGATCACCGCCGGGCCGACCTACGAAGCGATCGATCCGGTGCGCGGCATCACCAACCTGTCGAGCGGCAAGATGGGATTCGCGATCGCGCGTGCCGCCGCCGAGGCGGGTGCGGTGGTCACGCTGGTGGCCGGGCCGGTGGCATTGCCGACGCCCGCCGGCGTGCAACGCATCGATGTGAAGAGCGCACGCCAGATGCACGACGCAGTGCTGCCGTTGGCGATATCGCACGACGTTTTCGTCGCCACCGCTGCGGTCGCCGACTGGCGGCCGGCCGATGCGGCCGAACACAAGATCAAGAAGGCGCCGGGGCAGGGCGCGCCGGCGCTGTCGCTGATCGAGAACCCCGACATCCTCGCCGCGGTGGCGGCGCTGCCGAAGCGGCCGTACTGCGTCGGCTTCGCGGCCGAGAGCCACGAGGTCGAGCAGCACGCGCGCGCCAAGCTCGTGCGCAAGAACGTGCCGCTGATCGTCGGCAACCTCGGGCCCGGCGACCTTCGGCCAGGACCACAACGCGCTGCTGCTGGTCGATGCCAAGGGCACGCGCGCGTTGCCGCATGCCGACAAGCTGACGCTGGCGCGGCAGTTGATCGCTGAAATCTCCCAACGCATTTCCGTATGACGACGATCGATGTTCGCGTGGTCGACGCACGCATGAGCGAGCACCTGCCCGCCTATGCCACGTCCGGCAGCGCCGGCCTCGACCTGCGGGCCTGCCTCGATGCGCCGCTCGTTCTGGCGCCAGGGCAATCGCAACTCATCCCCACCGGCTTGTCGATCCACATCGGCGACCCCGGCCTGTGCGCGATGCTGCTGCCGCGCTCGGGCCTCGGACACAAGCACGGCATCGTGCTCGGCAACCTCGTCGGCCTGATCGACAGCGACTACCAGGGTCCGCTGATGGTGAGCTGCTGGAACCGCGGCGGCAGCGCGTTCACGATCGAGCCGATGGAGCGCATCGCGCAGATGGTGATCGTGCCGGTCGTGCAGGCGGCGTTCCGGCGTGTCGATTCTTTCGAATCGTCTTCGCGCGGCGAAGGCGGCTTCGGCTCGACCGGAAAAAAATAGACTACTGCAGACGCGACGGCGTCGGCATCACGCTGGCGATGTCGAACACACCGACGCCGACGCTGCCGGCTTCGACTTCTTCGTCGCTGGCTTCGCGCACACCCTGAACTTTCAAGTGCAGGCGCAGCGCCATACCGGCCAGCGGATGGTTGCCGTCGAGCACGACATGCGACGGATAGACCTCGGTGACGGTGTAGATCGCATCGGCCGGCATGTCCGGCGTCGCATGGCCTTCGGGCAGGCCTTCGAAGCGCATGCCGGGCTCGACGCCGTCGGGGAACAACGAGCGGTTCTCGAAGCACACCAGCTCGCTGTCGTAGTCGCCGAAGGCATGTTCGGGCTCGAGGTGCAGATGCGCTTCGAAGCCGCCGCTTTTGCCCTCGATCGCTTCTTCGACCTTGGTCAGCAGGTCGTCGCCGCCGTAGAAGAACTCGACGGGCTCGGTCAGCTCGTCGATGTCCGCACCGTGCGCGTCGGACAGTTTCCACGTCAGCGCCACGACGCAGGGCTTGTGAATCGTCATCGGGGTCTCGCTCATAAGAAAACGCCGGGCCGCCCCAAGTTTTCTTGCGCCCCCCACGGGGGGCCGGGCCGGGCAAGTCCGGCCCTTGGGGGCTGCTGACCCAACGATATTACAGGGCGAGAATGTTGCCGATGATCGACATCGACCAGCCCGCGCGCCTGCTCGGCGGCCTCGCGCCGTCGCAGTTCATGCGCCGCCACTGGCACAAGACGCCGCTGCTGGTGCGGCAGGCTGCGCCGGCGGTCCTGCTGCCGCTGGCGCGCGCCGAGTTGTTTGCGCTGGCGGCGCGCGACGACGTGGAGTCGCGCCTGGTCGTGCGCGAGGGCCGGCGGTGGCTTCTGCGGCCGGGCCCGCTGCCGCGTCGCGCGCTGCCGCCGCTGTCGCAGGCCCACTGGACGCTGCTCGTGCAAGGGCTCGACCTGCATGTCGATGCCGCGCACGCGCTGCTGTCGCGCTTTCGTTTCGTGCCCGATGCGCGGCTCGACGACGTGATGGTCTCGTATGCGAGCGACGGCGGCAGCGTCGGTCCGCACATCGATTCCTACGACGTCTTCCTGCTGCAGATGTCTGGCCGTCGGCAGTGGCGTTATGGCCGTTGCGAGCACCCGCTGTTGCGCGATGACGTGCCGCTGAAGATGTTGTCGCGGTTCGAGCCCACCGAGTCGCACCGGCTCGAACCCGGCGACATGCTTTATCTGCCGCCGGGCTGGGCGCATGAGGGCACGGCCGTCGGCGGCGACTGCATGACGGCGTCGATCGGCTTTCGCGCGCCGACGAGAGGCGAGCTGGCGCGCGTGCTGTTCGAGCGCTTGGCCGACCAGGGCGGCGACCGCGCGTCACCACGCTACCGCGACGCCGGCCAAGCCGCCACCGCGCAACCCGGCGCGGTGCCGCCCGCACTGCAGGCGTTCGCGCAGCAGGCGCTGCAACGTGCACTCGCCGAACCCGGCGCCATTGCGCGCGCGCTCGGCGAATGGCTCACCGAGCCGAAGCCGCAGGTCTGGTTCGACGGCCGCCGACGACGCTGGCTTGAAGGCCGGCGACGGTCTGGCCCTCGATCGCCGCAGCCGCATGGGCTATGACGAGCAGCAGGTGTTCATCAACGGCGAATCCTTTCGCGCCGGCGGCCGCGACGCCCGGCTGATGCGGCGCCTGGCCGACCAGCGCGCGCTGGCGCCGGACGAAGTGCGCCGCCTCGGTGCCGGCGCGCGCGCGTTGATTGCAGAATGGCTGCAGGCCGGCTGGCTGCATGCCCGCCGTGAACCACCCCCGCCTTGAGGAGCGCATTGCTATGCATGACGCCACCGCCAACGCAGACCGCGGCGCGTTGATCGACGGCCGCAGCGACTTCACCCACGCCGTGCGGCGCAGCCTGGCGCAGGCATTGCGTCAACGCGAACGCGAGCTGTGTCTCGTCGATTGCGATTTCGAGGTCTGGCCGCTCGACGACGCCGAGATCCTCGACAGCCTCGGCGCCTGGGCGCGTCTGCCGCAGCGCCGGCTGTTGATGGTCGGCTCACGATTCGACACCATTCCTCGCCTGTTCTCACGCTTCACGACGTGGCGCGGCACATTCGCGCATGTGGTCGAAGCCTTCGCCACCGAGACCCTGCCGTCGCAGGTGCCGACGCTGTTGCTCGCCGGGCCGTCGAGCCTGATGTTGGCCGACCGCCTGCGCTGGCGTGGCCATGCGCTGGGCAGCGACAAGGAGGTGGCCGATTGGCGCGAGGTCGTTGACGTATTGCTGCAACGCTCGGAGCCCGGATTCGGCGCCAACACGCTGGGCCTCTAGGGAATGCCCGCACGGGCACTACAATGAAAGGCTAGGCACTGTGGCATAGCCACCTCACGAGCATCAGCTCAAGGGGTCAGCCGCGTGCCTTGACGGATACGGGTATCAGCCGGATCCCCAAGCTGCCGACCTTCGGCAATCGTTCGACTCACCCAAGGAAAAATGCTCATGAACAAGTCGCTCGTCCTGGCCTCTTTGCTGGCCGCTGTCGCTCTGGCCGCTTGCGGCAAGAAGGAAGAAATGGCCAAGCCGGCGATGCCGGCCGTGGTGGCTCCCGTGGCCGCTGCTGCTTCGGCAGCCGTGAACGACGCCGCCTCGGCCGCCGCCGCCGCAACGACCGCTGTCGGTGGCGCCGCATCGGCTGCTGCTGATGCTGCCGCCACCGCGGCCAAGGACGCCGCCGGCAAGGCTGTCGATGCCGCCAAGGACGCTGCTGCCAAGGCCGCAGACGCCGTCAAGAAGTAAATCGGTCCTCCGATCTGCTCTTGCAAGAAGCCGCCTTCGGGCGGCTTTTTCTTGGTGCGCCGCTCGCTCAGTCGAGATCGATCCAGCCGCAACCGGTGTCGCCATCGGCGACATGCAGTCTCGGCAGGCACCAGACCTGCGCGGCGCTCTGCAAGGCCGCCAGCGCACGCGCCGGTTCGTTGTTGTGCCGGCTCAGGTGCGCCGCGACGACATGCCGCAGGCCGTCATGCCGGCACGCGGCCAATAGCGCCGCCGACTGCTCGTTGGCCAGGTGGCCGCGCACGCCGCCGATGCGCCGCTGCAGCCACACCGGGTAGCGGCCCTCGACGAGCATTGTGCGGTCGTGATTGCATTCGAGCAGCAGCGCATCGCAGCCTTGCAGCGCCCGTGCCACCGCATCGTTGGGCTCGCCGAGATCGGTGACGATGCCCAGCCGCGCATCGCCGGCGCGGCAGACGAGTTGCAGCGGCTCGGCGGCGTCGTGCGGCACGGCAAACGGCAGCAGTTCGAGCGCACCGATCGTGATGCGTTGACCATGCGCTGCGATGTTGGCGATGGCGCGCGCACTCGCCGGCGCGCGCCATCGCCGCGGCCCAGGTGCCGGCGCTCGTCCACACCGGCATGCCGTGGCGGCGCTGCAGCGCCAGCACACCGCCGAGATGGTCGCTGTGCTCGTGAGTGACGAAGACGGCGTCGAGGTCCGATGGTGTGCAGCCGCGCACGGCCAACGCGGCCGTCAAGCGGCGCAGCGTCAATCCGCAATCGACCAGCAGGCGCGTCGGCCGCTCGTGATCGCGGCTCCACGCTTCGACCAGTGTCGCGTTGCCGCTGCTGCCGCTGGCCAGGCTCGAAAAGCGCAGCACGGGTGCCGGCGCCGCGCGCTACTTCAGATCATCGACCAGCAAGGCGACGATGCGCTGCCCGACGTCGCTGGCCTCGGGCGAGCCCTGCGAGTTCTGCACCGTGACGTTGGTCTTCTCGCCTTCGCCCTTGACGGCGATGCGATAACGCACCGGCGCGCCGGCGTTGTCGGATTTGCCGAACAGCTTGCTGAAGATGCCCGGGTCGGCGTTGGTGGCGGCGTTTTTCGGATCGACATAGCGCACGAAGTACAAACCGCCGGCGCGGTCGCGGTCTTCGACGGTGAAGCCGCCGCGGTCCAGCGCCAGGCCGACGCGTCGCCAGGCGCGATCGAAACCTTCATCGACTTGCAGCGCCGGCTGGCCGCTGACGGCGCGGGCGCGCGCCGGCGATGCCTGCGGTGCCGAGGCCCCCTTGGCCACGACCTCGCGCGCCGCCGTTTCCTTGGTGCCGAGCTTGACCATCAGCTTGGTCAGGAACTCGGCCTCGAGGCCGGGGTCGGCCGGCCGCGGCGTCCACACGGTCTTGTCCTTGCGGTCGCCGGCGTATTCCTCGGTCATGCCGCGGTGGCTGATATAGACCTCGCTGGTGTTGCCGTTGCGCTCGATGCGCGTGCGGTAGCGGTCGCGCTCGCCGGTGTCGTACAGGCTGTCGATGACGCGGCCGATCGTGCGCCGCACGATGTCCTGCGGGATCTTGGCGCGGTTCTCGGCCCAGTCGGTTTCCATCACGCCGGCCTGCGCGTTGTCGATGACGAGGTTGAAGCCGCGCTCCGTCCAGAACTCGCGCAGTTGCGGCCACAACTGTTCGGCCGGCATCGGCACCACGAGCCAACGCTGGTTGCCTTCACGCACGACGCGCATCTCGCCGACCGCCGTCGGGGCCACCGTGGCCACCGCGTTGGCAGCCGCCGGGTTGAGCGTGGCGCCGCCCGTCTGGTAGGTGCTGGCGCTGACGCTGCCGCTGGCCGGCGCGTAGCGGCCGTCGCGTTGCAGTTGCGTCAGGTCCGGCGGCACTTCGAGCGGCGCCGTCTTCACCGACTGGCTCTTGTAATCGACCTTGTCGCCTTGCAGGAAGTTATCGACGGTCGAACACGCCGAAAGCGCCAGCGTGAGCGCGAGCAGCGTGCCGGCAGGAGAGAGCTTGTGGAGAGCTTGCATGTGAGAACCAGGCCGCGACGAGCGGCGAATGCGAAAAGGGAGGAGGAGGATCTACAACGCGCCGGCTTCGCGCAGCGCGGACTCGAGCGGCGCATGGTACGCATCGCTCAACGGCACGAGCGGCAGCCGCAGGGCCGGGCCGATCTTGCCCATGCGGTGCAGCGCCCACTTGACGGGGATCGGGTTGGCTTCGGCGAAGAGCTGCCGGTGCAGCGCCAGCAGCTTCATGTGAATTGCCGCGGCGCGCTTGCCGTCGCCGGCCATCGCTGCGGCGCACAGATCGGCCATCGCGCGCGGTGCGACGTTGGCGGTGACGCTGATGTTGCCGTGGCCGCCGAGCAGCATCAGCGCGATCGCGGTGGGGTCGTCACCGGAGTAGATCGCAAAGCCCTGCGGCGCTTGCTTGATCAGCCAGGCCGCACGGTCGAGGTTGCCGGTGGCTTCCTTGATGCCGACGATGCCGGGCACCCGCGTCAGGCGCATCACCGTGTCGTGCTGCAGATCGGCCACCGTGCGGCCGGGCACGTTGTAGAGCACCACCGGCAGATCGACGCCTTCGGCGATCGTCTTGAAGTGGCGGTACAGGCCTTCCTGCGTCGGCTTGTTGTAGTAGGGCACGACCTGCAGCGTGCAGGTGGCGCCGACCTCTTTGGCAAAGCGTGTCAGCTCGAGCGCTTCGGCCGTGGAGTTGCCGCCGGCGCCGGCCATGATCGGGATGCGGCCCTTGGCGTGCTCGACGCACACGCGCATGACTTCGCAGTGCTCTTTGACGGTCACCGTCGGCGATTCGCCGGTGGTGCCGACGGCGACGATGCACGACGTGCCGTCTGCGATGTGCCAATCGACGAGGCGGCGCAGCGCAGCGAAATCGACGCTGCCGTCGTCGTGCATCGGCGTGACGAGGGCAACCAGGCTGCCGGTGATCGGGTTCATCCGTCGAATTCTAGCGGGGCGGCATCGCCCGCCTGCCGGCGCGCGGCGATGCGCTGCACGCGGCGCGTCGGACCGGCCAGCAGGCCATCTTCATAGGCCACGACCTGCAGCGTCGCACAGGCCCACAGCAGCTCGCCGCTGAGCAGCAGGAAGTCCGGGTTCGACGGCTTGCCGAAGGCTTCGTTGCCGGCGGCGAAGGTCTCGTAGATCAGCACGCCGCCGGGCGCTACGCTGGCGACGATGGTGGCCAGCACCGGCCGCCACAGGTAGTTGGTGACGACGACGGCGTCGAACGTCTCGCCGTCCAAAGGCCACGCCGCTTTCTCGATATCGGCGACGACGACGCGACCGAGCGCACGCAACGGATCGACCGCTTGAGCGTCGCGATCGACACCCGTCACCGCGAAGCCTTGCGATTGCAGCCAGCGCAGATGCCGGCCGCTGCCGCAAGCCACGTCGAGCACGGTGCCGTGTGGCTTGATCAGCGTCGCCCAGCGCTGAACCCACGGCGACGGGTCGAGTCCGGCGTGCACGGTCTAAAAGCAGTTCCAGAGTTGCGTGGCGAGCTGCATCACGAGATCGGGTTGCAGGTACGACATGAAGACGACGCCCAGTGCGGTGAGCGCGGCCACGCGCCACGTCCAGCGCGACGTGAGCAGCGTCTTCACGCAGCCGCTCCGGAAGGCGACACCGGCCGCGCGATCGCGCCCTCGCGCACGGGCAAGTTGACGATCGCCGCGAAGACGCCGAGCGCCACCGAGATCCACCAGACGACGTCGTAGCTGCCGGTGGCGTCGTACAACTTGCCGCCGAGCCAGACGCCGAGGAACGAGCCGACCTGGTGCGACAGGAAGACGAAGCCGGCGAGCATCGACATGTACTGCACGCCGAAAATCTGCGCCACCAAGGCGTTGGTCGGTGGCACGGTGGACAGCCACAGCACGCCCATCACCGCGGAGAAGATGTACACGCTCCACGGCGTCAGCGGCGCTGCCAGGAAGACGACGATCGCCACCGAGCGCAGGATGTAGATGCCCGAGAGCAGATGGCGTTTGGGAAAGTGCTGGCCGAGCGAGCCGGCCGCGTAGGTTCCGATGACGTTGAACAGGCCGATCAGCGCCAGCGCCGTCGTCGCGACGTTGGGCGTGAGGCCGTTGTCCTTCAGGTAGCTCGGCATGTGCACGCCGATGAACACGACCTGAAATCCGCAGACGAAGTAGCCCGCCATCAGCAACTGGAAACTCGGGTACGCAAAGGCCTCGCGCAGCGCCGCGCCGATGCTCTGCTGCGGCCGCACGAGCCCGCCTTCGAGCCCGCGCTCACGCAGGCCGCTGGCCAGCGGCAGGATCAGCAGCGCCAGCGCGGCGGCGGCAAAGAGCGCGCCTTGCCAGCCGACGCCGTTGATCAGGCCGTTCTCCACCGGCACCATCAGGAACTGGCCGAACGAACCGGCCGCGGCCGTCACGCCCATCGCCCACGAGCGTTTGGCGGGATCGACATTGCGGCCGATCACGCCATAGACCACCGCATAGGTCGTGCACGCCTGCGCGATGCCGAGCAGCACGCCGGCCGTGGCGGTGAAGGCCAGCGGCGTCGGCGCCAGCGCCATCAGCAGCAGGCCGAGCGCATAGATCAAGCCACCGACGAACAGCACGCGGTAAGCGCCGAAGCGGTCGGCCACCATGCCGGCGAACAGGCCGGCCACGCCCCAGGTGATGTTCTGAATCGCCAGCGCAAAAGCAAAGTTCTCGCGCGTCCAGCCACGCTCCATCGTGATCGGTTGCAGCCAGAGCCCGAAGCCGTGGCGGATGCCCATCGACAGCGTGACGATGGCGGCGCCGCAGATCAGCACCTGGGTCATCGACAGGCGGGCGGGGGAAGCTGAATTCATCGCCACACTGTAGCGGGCCGGGCTGCATTTCGCTGACGGTGGTCCATAGAATCCCTCGCCATGCCCAGCACCAAGCCCTCCGCCAAGTACGCCGAAGACTCGATCCGTGTGTTGAAGGGCCTCGAGCCCGTGAAGCAGCGGCCGGGCATGTACACGCGCACCGACAGCCCGCTGCACACGATTCAGGAAGTCATCGACAACGCGGCCGACGAAGCGCTGGCGGGGCAGGGCAAGCGCATCGCGCTGACGCTGCACATCGACGGCTCGGTCAGCGTCGAAGACGATGGCCGCGGCATACCGTTCGGCCTGCATCCGGAAGAGAAAGTGCCGGTGGTCGAGATCGTGTTCACGCGATTGCACGCCGGTGGCAAGTTCGACAAGGGCGCCGGCAACGCCTACAGCTTTTCCGGCGGCCTGCATGGCGTTGGTGTGAGCGTGACCAACGCGCTGGCGAAGAAGCTCTCGGTGACCGTGTATCGCGAAGGACAAGTGGCCACGGTCACGTTCTCCGGCGGCGACGTCACTGAAAAACTTGCTGTGCGCAAAGCAGCCGCGGGCGACCGCAAACAAGGCACGACGGTGCGCGTCTGGCCCGACGGCAAGTACTTCGACAGCGCCGAGCTGCCGCGCCACGAACTGACGCACCTGCTGCGCAGCAAGGCCGTGCTGATGCCCGGCGTGATCGTGACGCTGACGCAGGAGAAGACGAAAGAAACGCAGACCTGGCAGTACAAGGGCGGCCTCGCGGACTACCTGATGCAGAGCATCCCGGCCGAGCCGCTGATCCCGCTGTTCGAAGGCGAGCACTACGCCGAAGAAGGCGAGGCCGAGAACAACGCCGAAGGCGAAGGTGCAGCGTGGTGCGTGGCCTTCACCGAAGACGGCAACACGCTGCGCGAGAGCTATGTCAATCTGATTCCCACGGTGGCGGGCGGTACGCACGAGGCGGGCTTAAAGGACGGCTTGTTCGCCGCCGTGAAGGGTTTCATCGACATGCATTCGCTGTTGCCCAAGGGCGTGAAGCTGATGCCCGACGATGTGTTCTCGCGCGCCAGTTTTGTTTTGTCGGCGAAGGTGCTCGACCCGCAATTTCAGGGCCAGACGAAGGAGCGCCTGAATTCGCGCGACGCTTTGCGACTGGTTGCCAACTACACGCGGCCCGCGCTGGAGTTGTGGCTGAACCAGCATGTCGAGCATGGCAAGAAGCTCGCCGAGCTCGTGATCCGGCAGGCGCAGACGCGCCAGCGCGCGTCGCAGAAAGTGGAGAAGCGCAGAGGCTCCGGCGTCGCCGTGCTGCCCGGCAAGCTCACCGATTGCGAAAGCCGCGACCTCGAGTTGAACGAAGTCTTTCTCGTCGAAGGCGACTCCGCCGGCGGCAGCGCGAAGATGGGCCGCAACAAGGAAACGCAGGCCGTGCTGCCGTTGCGCGGCAAGGTGCTCAATGCTTGGGAGGTCGAGCGCGACCGCCTGTTCGCCAACAACGAGATCCACGACATCGCGGTGGCGCTCGGCGTCGATCCGCATGGCGCTGCCGACGAGCCCGACATGACTGGTCTGCGCTACGGCAAGGTCTGCATCCTGGCCGACGCCGACATCGACGGCTCGCACATCCAGGTGCTGTTGCTGACGCTGTTCTTCCGCCACTTCCCGAAGCTGATCGAGCGCGGCCACATCTATGTCGCCAAGCCGCCGCTGTACCGCGTCGATGCGCCGGCGCGCGGCAAGAAGCCGGCGGCCAAGATCTACGCGCTCGACGACGGCGAGCGCGACGCCATCCTCGACAAGCTGCGCAAGGAAGGCGCGCGCGACGGCTCGTGGAGCATCGGCCGCTTCAAGGGCCTCGGCGAAATGACGGCCACGCAGTTGTGGGAAACGACGCTGAACCCCGACACGCGTCGCCTGCTGCAAGTGAGTTTTGCCGAACTCGGCTCGCCCGCCACCACCGACGCGCTGACCAAGCTGATGGGCAAGGGCGAGGCCGCCGCGCGCAGAGAGCTGATGGAGCTGCGCGGCGACGCGGTGGAGGTGGATGTGTGATCCGCGTTCGCCTGCGGCCGACGATGCTCTCCGATCTGGACTGGGTGGTTTCGGTCGAGCAGGACGGCGCCAACCGGCCCTTCATCACGCCGTGGGAGCGCACGCAGCACGAAGGCGCGATCCGCTTTCCCGACTCGCGGCACTTCATCGTCGAGGCCGGCGAGGCGTGGCAGCGCACCGGCTTCGTCATCCTTCAGGGCTGCCGCAATCCGCAGCGCAGCGTCGAGTTGAAGCGCATCGTGCTGGCGCCCGTGGGCCAAAGCCAGGGCCTGGGCCGCGCCTGCGTGCGGCTGCTCACGCAGATGGCGTTTCGCGATTTGAAGGCGCACCGTTTCTGGCTCGACGTGAAGAGCCTGAACACACGCGCCGTGGCGCTCTATGCCAGCGAAGGTTTCGTCGAAGAAGGCCGCCTGCGTGAAAGCGTGCGCATCAGCGGCCCGGGCGGCGACTGCTACGACTCGCTGATCGTGATGTCGATGCTCGACCGCGAGTACCAGGCGCGCGTGGCGCCCGGCGCCGGCTTGGGCTGATCGGTTGCGGCGCCATGGCTGGACGCGCCGTTTTCATCGACCGGACTGTGTGCATCAGTTGCCGCTCGCCGGCGCTCGAAGAGCTCGCCAGCGGGGGTTTTGCCGACGAGCCCTTGCACGGCATCCTGGCGGCGCAGGCCTGGGGCGAGAGCCCGCTGCCCTTCATCGCCCACGAGCGCTGGCGCTATGTGCGCTGCAGCGCTTGCGGCCAGGCGTTTCACGGCCGCATCCTCGACGCGGCGTGGATGCAGCGCCTGTACGCGCGCTGGGAAACGCAGGAGGCGATGGAGTCCTTCGTCAGCGCGCACAACGCCTGGCCTGGGCAACTGTGGCGCGGCCGCGAGTTCGTCGAACATGCGCTGCGCCTGCAGCGCGCCACCGCCGCGCTGACGCGGCAGCGCGCGCCGCGTGTGCTCGACTTCGGCTGCGGCCACGGCGAGTTCGTCGCCATCTGCCGCGCCCTCGGCTTCGAGGCCCAGGGCGTGGACTTTGCGCCCGACCGGCGCGAGCATGGTCTCGTCACGCCGTACACCTCGCTGGCCGAGCTGCGTTGCGACCGGCCGCAGGACAGCGGCTTCGATGCGGTGACGCTGTTCGAGGTGCTCGAACACCTGTCCGACCCGCGCGGCGTGCTCGAAGAGCTGGCGCAGATCATGAAGCCGGGCGCGGTGCTGGTGCTGGAAACGCCGGACACCACCGGCGTCGCCGGTCTGCAATCGTTCAGCGACTACCTGGCCATCGGCCCGCTCGGCCACATCAACGGCTTCACGCCGGCAACGCTGCGCGCCATCGCCGAGCGCGCCGGTTTTCGGCCGCTGCGCACGCCGCTGGCATGGGTCGCCGCATCGTGGCCGCAGGCTGTGAAAAGCAGCGTCCGCAATCTGCTGTCGCCGCTGCGGCGCTTGCGCACGCGGCAGTATTTCGTGCGCGGCTGACGCTGTCTCGAGAAAACGCGGTGCGAGCCCGGTGCGTGGGGGCTCAGGAACGTCGGCAGCGCAAGTCGTCGAAGCTCACACCTCCATCGGCAACGTGTTGCGGCAGCTCCCGGCCGAGGATGCGCGCCGCGCACGCCGCGCCCATCGCGGCGCTGGTCTGGATGCCGTAGCCGCCCTGGCCGCAGCACCAGAAGAAGCCGGGCAGCGCATCGTCGAAGCCGCCGACGAGCGCACCATCGGGCACGAAGCTGCGCAACCCCGCCCAGGTGCGCAGCGGACGGTGGATCGTCATCGTGGTCGCGGCCTCGATGCGCGCGATGCCGGTGGCGATGTCGAGTTCTTCGGCGACCGCGTCGTGCGCAGGCACCGCGTCGGCGTTGGCCGGCGAGCCGAGCAGCACGCCGGCGTCGGGCTTGAAGTAGAAGTCTTCGTCGATGCCGACCACGCACGGCCAGCCGCGTGTGTCCAGGCCGGCGGGCGGGGCGAAGGTGAAGGCGCTGCGGCGCCTGGGTTGCAGGCCGAGGGGGCGTGCGCCGGCGAGGGCGCCCAGCACGTCGGCCCACGCGCCGGCCGCATTGACGATGACCGCTGCGCGCAAGACGCGACCCGCGTCACGGACTTCCCAGCGGCTCGTGCACGCGCGCGAGGTGCTGCACATCGAAGTTGCACCACAGTTCGGCGCGCGCGGCCCTGGCGCTGCGCAGGTAGTGCTGGTGCAGCGCGTGCACGTCGATGTCGCTGGCGTCGTCGTCGTGCAAGGCGGCCACCACGGCCTCGTCGCGCAGCACCGGCACCAACGCTTGTGCGGCCCGGGTGTTCAGCAACGCCACGCCGCTCGCGCCTTCGGCCAGCAGGCGCTCGTGCAACTGGTGCAGGGCCTCCAACTGCGCAGCCCGCGCCGGGAACAACGAGCCGCGGGGTGACAGCACGCCGGGCAGGGCATCGAGATACGGCCGGCTGGCGCGCGTCAGCGAGCGCACCTGCGGCGGCCCGTAACTCGGCGCAAAGACGGCCGCCGAGCGGCCGGTGCTGTGATAACCCGGTTGCGCTTCGCGCTCGACGATGGCCACACGCACTTGCGGTGCCAGAAAGCAGGCGATCGACGCGCCGGCGATGCCGGCGCCGATGACGATGACGTCGAAGTCCTCGGCGTTGTTCACGCGCCGATGTTAGGTCCGCTGCACGATGCGTTTGACCGGCGGCTTCGGCGGTGCGCTGTCTTGCATCGCCCAGCCGTCGGTGGCCGCGGCCTGCGGCATCCACTGCCAGCCGCGCCCGCCGAGGCGCAGCTTGGCGGCCATGCGCACGGCGCGCTCGCACGCGGCCTCGTCGAGCTGCAGTGCAAAGCGCTGCCAACGGCGGTTGACGGCGGCGTCGGTCCACAGGTCTTCGAGCGCATGGCGCAAGTCGGCGCCGCTGGTCTTCATGCCCGAATTGACACTGATAGCCAGGCGCCGCGCTTGCAGCGTCAACACGAAGACCTGGAAGTCATGCCGCGCGGGCGCCGGCAGATGCGCCATCAACTCGCGCAGGCGCGGCACGGCCTGCGTTTCGGTGAAGGCCAGGGTGATGACCGCTTGCAGCGCTTGCACCGGGTTCAACAAACGCAGCCGGTTCGGCGGCAACACCAGCAGCGGCAGGCAGGCCGCTTCATCGTGCTTCATCAGCGTGGCAAAGCTCATCAGCACGGCCAGGCGCGACCATTGCAGCGCGGACAGTCCGTCGAGCGTGTCCAGGCCCGAGGCTTCGAGCTGTTTGACGACGGTGAGCGCGTCGCGGCACGATCAGGTCGGCCTTGGCTTCGTTGGCGCGCGCGCTCATCACCGCCAGGTTGCCGGCAGCGTAGCCGGCGGCGTTGCAGACGCGGTCCACCGAGGCGTCGCTGCCGGCGCCGCTGGCGTGGGTCAGCGCGCTGCGGGTGATCGGGCACAGCGGCACGTCGATCTGCGCCAGAAAGTTCGGCGTGACCTGCGTGCCTTCGAAGGCGCGGCCGCGCCGCCAGGCCGAGAAGCGCAGTTGCAGCCACTTGCGCACCGGTGGCGTCGGCTTCAACGTGCGGCTGCCGAAGACCGCGCCGCCGGCCTGCCAACCCTGGCGGACGGGATGACCTTCGGTCAGCGCCTCGGGCGGCGGCGTCAGGCGGTAGTGCGCGTAGTCCCAGCCGAGTTCGAAGGCGGTGCGGTCGGTGCCCCGAGCCTCATGAACCGCGGGCAGGGTGTCGGCAAACAGGTCGAGCGTGGTGTTCATGGCGGCGTCTTTCGTCCGGCAGCACCGGAACGGCTCCGGCGCTGCCAGCTTCGCCGCTGGCTGGCTCATGGGGTGAGCCAGCCAATCCCGACTTGTTAACATGGTGGCTCACTATTTGAGCTAGTCCCATGGCAAAAACCGAGCGCTTCTACAAGATCGAGCTGCTGATCCGCAACCGCGGCAGCGTCTCCTTTGCCGATCTGATGGATGAACTGGGCGTCTCGCGCGCCACGCTCAAGCGCGACCTGGAATACCTGCGCGAGCGGCTCGATGCGCCGATCGTCTATGACCGCGACAGCAACGGCTACCGTTTCGAAGCAGCGTCGCGTGACCGCCGGGACGTCAAACATGAGCTGCCCGGCCTGTGGTTTTCCGAGCGCGAGATCCACGCGCTGCTGACGATGCACCAGTTGATCGAAGGCCTGGACGAAGGCGGTGTGCTGGCGCGCCACCTGCAGCCGCTGCTCGACAAGCTGCACGGCATGCTCGGTGCGAACGACGCCGAGTCGCGCGAGATGGTCAAGCGCGTCAAGGTCCTGTCCGCCGCGCGGCGTCCGGTGGCGCCGAAGCACTTCGAAGTCATCGGCGGCGCGCTCTCGCGCCGGCTGCGCGTGCACCTGCACTACTGGGTGCGCAGCCGCCGCGAAATGACCGAGCGCACCGTCAGTCCGCAGCGCCTGGTTCATTGGCGCAACACCTGGTACCTCGACGCCTGGTGCCACGCCAGCGACAGCCTGCGCCGCTTTGCACTCGACGCCATCCGCGAGGCCGACCTGGTGGAGCAGCGCGCCAAGGACGTCGCCATCAAGACCATCGAGGCCGAACTCGACGCCGGCTACGGCGCGTTTTCCGGCGGCAAGGTGCAGTGGGCAACGCTCGAGTTCACGCCCGAAGCAGCGCAGTGGGTGCGCCACGAGCAGTGGCATCCGCAGCAGGAGGCCAAGCTGCATGGCGATGGATCGCTGGCGCTGCGCCTGCCCTACACCGATGCGACCGAGCTGGCGATGGACATCCTGCGCCACGGCGAGCAGGTGAGGGTGACGCAGCCGGCGGCGCTGGCGGCGGCGGTGAAGGGCAGCCTCGAACGGGCTGCCGCGCGCTATGCGTGATGACGGCCCCTCGCTCGCTGCGCGAGCACTCCCCCGAGGGGAGGTTCAGGCCGGACGCTTGGGAGCGGCCCGGCGCTGGCCTGAAGACATCGGCCGCGGTGGACCCGAGATCAACAGCGCCGCAGCCAACGCACTGGCAACGGCGAGCGCGGCGCTGATGCCCATGATCCAGCGAAACCCGTTGACGAAGGCGATCGGCCACGGCGCCGCGGATGACGGCGGCATGGGAGGCGTCGATGCCGCTCGGCAACTCGACAGCAGCCAGTCGGCTGCGTTGAGCCTGCACCTGTTGGACAAGTTCATCGGGCAGCTTGGCGGCTTGCAGTGCCTCGTCGAGCGCGCCCTGAAACGCCCACGCCATCACGCCGCCGAAGATCGCAATCGCCAGCAGCGCAGCCACGCGCGACACCGCGTTGTTGACGCCCGACGCGGTGCCGGCCGCATCGGGCCCGACGGCGTTCATCACCGTCGTCGTCAGCGGCGCCACCGTCACCGTCATGCCCAGGCCGAGCACGACGATGCCGGGCAGGACATTGCGCCAGTAGCTGCCGCCGGTCGAAGGCAGGGCCAGCAGCGCGAAACCCGCAGCCGCGATCAGCGGTCCGATCACCAGCGGCAGCCGCGGCCCCACCGTGTCCACCAGCCGCCCGGCCCAGCGCGAGAGCACGAACATGATGAGGATGAAAGGCAGCAGCGCTGCGCCGGCCGCGGTGGCCGAGTAGCCCTGGACCTGGATCAGGTTCAGCGGCAGGAAGAACAAGCCGCCGCCGAGCGCGGCGTAGAGCCACAGCGTCAGCAGGTTGGCGCCGGCGAAGTTGCGCTTGCGAAACAGCGCCAGCGGCAGCATCGGCGCGGCGCTGCGCCACTCGACGACGACGAAGCCGAGCAGCGCTGCGATACCGCCGAGCAGCGCCAGCAGCACCGGCGGTGAATCCCAGTGCTGCGTCGGCGCTTCGATGAAGGCATAGACCACACCACCCAGGCCGAGCGTGACCAGCAGCGCGCCATGCAGGTCGAGCGACCGCGGCGCCTGGGGGTTGCGACTCTCGGGCACATGCGTCCAGGTGATGGCCAGCACGGCGAGCGCGAGCGGCAGGTTGATCAGAAACGCCCAGGCCCAAGACCCGTGGTCCACCAGATAGCCGCCGAGCACTGGGCCGAGCGCCGCGGTGATGCCGCTGAAACCCGACCAGGTGCCGATGGCGCGGCCGCGCTCGCCTTCGGCAAAGGTCGCGCTGATCAGCGCCAGGCTGCCCGGCACCAGCAGCGCTGCGCCGACACCCTGCACCGCGCGTGCGGCGATCAACTGCTGCACGTCGCCGGACGCCGCGCAGGCCAGCGACGCCAGGCCGAAGATCGCCACGCCGATGGCGAAGACGCGACGCCGTCCGAAGCGGTCGCCCAACGAACCGCCGACCAGCAGCAGCGCCGCGAGAAACAGCGCGTACGACTCGACGACCCATTGCGCTTCGAACACGCTGGCGTGCAGGTCGCGTTGGATGGCCGGCAGCGCCACGTTGACGACGGTGCCGTCGATGAACGCCATGCTGGAACCGATGATCGCGGCGATCAGCACCCAGCGTTTGGCCGAAGCGGCGCAGGGTGTGGCCGGAGCGCCGTGACGGATGGCAGCTTCGTCGCAGGGGCCTCTGACGGCGGTGCTCAGCATGGCCCGCGTTGTACCTCGCAACGCGAGTCGATCCGCGCGAAGGGACGTCTGCGCTCTAAGATCAGCCTTGGCGCATCGTCCTGGGAGAACAGCGATGGCGGTTCTGTCGCAGATCAGCGTCCGCAGCCGCGCCGACATCGCGCGCATCGAGGCCGAGATGACGCTCCAGCAACGCCTGCCCGAGCGCAGTGTGCTTGACGTTTTCGTCAGCGCGGCGCAGCGCGATCCGGACCGCGTCGCGCTGACGATGCTGATGACCGGCGAGCCCGACGAGCAGCCGCGCCGCGTCAACTACCGCGAGCTGCTCGGCCTGGTGCGGCGCGCGGCCAACCTGTTTGCCACGCTCGCCGGCCCGCGCCCCACTGTCGCCTACATGCTGCCGAGTCTGGTCGAGACGCACGCCACGCTGTGGGGCGCCGAGACCGCGGGTGTGGCGGTGCCGATCAACTTTCTGCTGCAGCCCGAGCCGATCGCCGCCTTGCTCGAAGCCTGCGGCGCGCGCATCCTGGTGGCCTCGGGGCCGCATCCCGTGCAGGACATCTGGCCGAAGGCCTTGGCGCTGCGCGAGCGCCTGCCCGGCTTGACGTTGCTGCGCGTGGCGCCACCGGGCACGCCGCTCGAAGGCGGCGTGCTCGACTTCCATGCCGCGCTGACGGCGCAGCCCGACGACCGCCTGGTCTTCGGCCAGCCCGGCCGCGACGACGACATCGCCGCGTACTTCCACACCGGAGGCACCACCGGCACGCCCAAGCTCGTCGCGCACACGCACCGCGGCCAACTCGTCGCCGCGCTGGGCGGCGTGCTGATGGGCGGGCTGACGGCCGCCGACACCTCGACCGGCACGCTGCCGCTGTTCCACGTCGGCGGCACGATCTCCGGCGCGCTCTCGGTCTTTCTCGCCGGCGCCGGGCTGCTCATCATGTCGCCCGCCGGCTTGCGCAACCCGGCGATGGTGCAAGGTTTCTGGCGACTGGTCGCGCAGTACCGCGCCACGCGTGTCGGTGCGGTGCCGACGTCGATCGGCGCCGTGCTCGACGTGCCGCTGCAAGGCGCCGATCTGAGCGGCATCCGCGTCGGCTTCACCGGCGCGGCGTCGCTGCCGGCGGCCGTCGGCGCGCGCTTTCGCGAGGTCACGGGCCATGCGTTGAACGAGGTTTATGGCATGACCGAAGCCTCGGGCTTGATCGCCATGCACACGCCGGGCGACGACGGCGCTGACAGTGGTGTTGGCTCGGTCGGCTGGGCGTTGCCGTACACGCAAGTGGTGGTGTGCAAGCCGGGCGCCGACGGCTGCCCCGGCACAGCATGCGCGCCGCACGAGATCGGCGTTATCACGGTGCGCGGCCCGCATGTGTCGCCGGGCTACCTCGACCCGGCGCATGACACGGGCGTTATCGAAGGTGGCGTGCTCGACAGCGGCGACCTCGGCTACACCGACGACGAGGGCCGCCTCTACATCGCCGGCCGCGCCAAGGACCTCATCATCCGCAGCGGCCACAACATCGACCCGCTGATGATCGAGAACGCGCTGGCCGCGCACCCCGCGGTGGCGCTGGCCGCCGCGGTGGGCATGCCCGACGCCTATGCCGGCGAACTGCCCGTGTGCTACGTGGCGCTCAAGCCCGGCGTCAGCGTCAGCGAGGACGAACTGCATGAGCATGCGCAACGCACGATCGGCGAGCGGCCGGCGTGGCCGAAGCAGATCCACATCGTCGAGGCCATTCCGCTGACGTTGGTGGGCAAGATCTACAAGCCGCCATTGCGCTGCGATGCGGCGGCGCGGCTGGTGGCGCGCGTGGTGCGCGAGCAATGCGGTGTGGCCGATGCGCAAGTGCAGGCCAGCGACGGCGGGCGGCGCGGGCTGCGGGTCAGCGTCGTCGTGCCGCGGGCGGCGCAGGCGAAGGTGCCCGACGTCGAGAACATCTTGGCGGGCTATCTGTTCGAAACCGTGGTGGCGGTGGAGTGAGCGGCTGGCTTACGCCTGCGGCTCGGCTTCGATCCCTTCAAACAGCTCTTCACGGTCGAGCGTGCAACCAACCGATGTGAGTTCGATGCGCGCTGCATTGTTGAAATCGTGCAGCGTGAACAGACCTTCCGCGCCGCGGCGAAAGAGGCTCGCTTCGCGTGTGTCCGGGTGCACGAGCAGGTACTCGGCCAGGCTCGGCAGCGCTCGGTAGAGCGAGAACTTCAGGCCGCGGTCGTAGCCCTCGGTCGAAGGCGAGAGCACCTCGACGATCAACTTCGGCGCGCGGAAGATCTGCTCGGTGCGCAGGTCACCGGGGTCGCAGGTAACGAAGACGTTGGGGTAGAAGATGTCCTGGCCGATCTGCAGCTTCATCGAGTCGGCGAACACGCGGCAGGGCGTGCCGCGCAATTGCTGCTTGAGCGAGGCGAAGGCATTGCCGAGGACGAGGCCGTGCACGCGCCGCCCGCCCACCATCGCGACCACTTCGCCGCGCACGAACTCGTGCTTTTCGTCCTGTGCGTTCTCCCAGTCGAGGAACGCGTCCAGACTCATCTTCGGCAGCGGGCTTCCCATGGCGGTGTCTCCTTGCGGCCGATCGTAGCCCGAATGAGCGCGCCTTAAAAAACCGGCCGCGCTCGTGCGCGTCAAGCGGCTGCGGGGGCGGCGGCAGCGCGGCGGCGCACCCGGGTCAGCAGAAACACCACGATCGTCAGGTTCAGCAGGTTCCAGCCGATGCCGTTGAGGAACGCCGCGTGGTATGAGCCCGTCAGGTCGAAGACCTTGCCCGACATCCAGCCGCCCAGGGCCATGCCGAACAGCGTGGCCATGAGCACGGTGCCGACGCGCGCGCCGGCTTCGGCCGCGGGGAAATGCTCGCGCACGATGATGGCGTAGCTCGGCACGATGCCGCCCTGAAAGAGGCCGAACAGCGCCGAGATGATGTAGAGCGAGACCAGGCCGTCGAAGGGAATGAACAGCAGCAGCGCCAGGCCTTGCAGCACCGAGCCGAGCAAGAGTGTGCGCAGACCGCCGATGCGGTCGCAGATGGCGCCGCTGACCAATCGGCTGACGATGCCGCAGGCCAGCATCAGGCTCAGCATCTCTGCGCCGCGCGCCGCGCCGTAGCCGAGGTCGCCGCAGTAGGCGACGATGTGCACCTGCGGCATCGACATCGCCACGCAGCAGGCCACGCCGGCGATGCACAGCAGCGTTTGCGCTTGCGGCAGCGACAGACCGAACGGACGGTTCGAGGTGGCAGCACTCGCCGATGACGACGATGCCACCGCCGCTGGCGGCCGCGCGCGCAGGCCCAGCGCCAGCAGCGGCATCGTCAGCGCGCAGAACACGCCGAGGCCGATGTAGGTGCTGCGCCAGCCGACGCTTTCGACGAAGTGCTGCACGATCGGCGGCCAGATCGCGCCGGCGGCGTAGTTGCCGCTGGCACAGATGGCCACGGCGATGCCGCGCCGCCTGACGAACCACAGCGAGGTGTCGGCCACCAGCGGCGCGAACGTGGCCGCGCTGCCGCAGGCGCCGAGCAGCACGCCGTGCACGAGCGCGAACATCATCAGGCTGCCCGACATGCCGGCGACGATGAAACCGGCGGCCAGGCCGACGGCGCCGAGCAGCACGACCCACATCACGCCGAAGCGATCGGCCAGCTTGCCCATGGCGATGCCGCCGAGGCCGAAGCCGACCATCATCAGCGTGTACGGCAGCGAGGCGTCGGCGCGCGCCACGCCGAACTCGGCCTGCACCGCGGGCAGCACGACGGCGATGACGTACATCGCGCCGCTGCCGATCGTCATCAGCGCCAGCACGATGGCCAGGCGCTGCCAGGCGTGGCGCGAGTCGGGGGCGTGTGCTATGGGCATGGCCGCATTGTCGCCAAGGCGTCACCTGGCGTTGCAATGATTCAGCGTTAGGGGTTTCGTATCGGCAGTTGCGCGCCTACAAGCGGTCTTCGAGACGAGCGCATCGAACAGTCAGGAGTCGAACCATGCCGCAGATCAACATCGCCAGCTGGAATTTGCAGAACCTGTTCGACATCGACGTCTCGGACATCGCCGCGGATCTCGAGTTCACGCCGGAGAACGGCTGGGACGCCGAGGCGCTGGACAACAAGCTGACCAACCTGGCCGAGATCATCAAGCTGATGCATGGTGGTCAGGGGCCCGATCTGCTGGGCATTTGCGAGGTCGAGAATAAGGAGCTGCTCGACGAGCTGGTGGTGCGCACCGGCTTGCCCAACCTCGTCGTCGCGCACAAGAACAGTCCCGACATCCGCGGCATCGACACCTCGCTGGTCTATTCGAACAAGGTGTTCGCCCTCGACGGCGAGCCGGTGGGCCACAACATCCACTTCCGCTTCCCGACGCGCGATGTCTTCGAGGTGCCGCTCAAGGTGAAGAGCAACGGCGCGCGGCTGCACTGCTTCGTCAACCACTGGCCTTCGCGCTCGCGTGGGCAGTTCGAGACCGAGCCGCTGCGCATCGCCGTGGCCGAGAACTGCGCCTTGCTCGCCCGCGACGTGCTGAAGTTCAAGCACGAGGAGTACGTGGCCATGCCCGACAGCGCGCAGACATTGCAGGACCTCAACACGCGCTTCAACGCCAACGTGCTGCTGATGGGCGACTTCAACGACGAGCCCTACAGCCGCAGCGTTGTCGATTACCTGCTCGCCGCGAAGGACCTCGACCACATCGAAGAGGTGATCAGGAAGGCGGGCGCCAACGCCAAGCCGCCGCGCAAGAACACACCCACCGTGCGCGACTACCTCGAACTGAAAGCCTATCTGTTCAACTGCATGTGGCCGCTGGCCGGCATGTCCGACCGCGGCAGCCTGCACTACGGACCGGGCGTCAACACCTTCAACCTGCTCGACCAGTTCATCGTCTCGCGCGGGCTGCTGCTCGGCCATTCAGGACTGAAGATGCTGCTGGACACCGTGCGCGTCTTCGAAGCGCCGCCGATGGCCAGCGCAAAGAAAAAGCGGCCGGTGGCCTTCGACAAGCAAACGAAGAAAGGCTTTAGCGACCACTTCCCGATCGAGGCGCAGATCGAGGTGTTGTAGCCGGCCACGTTGAGTTCGCGCTCAGTTTGCGTTCAACCAGCGCAACCCTTTGCACGCGCCGTGGCGGCCGTGCCTGCCTTGCACCAGGCACTTCGCGGCATCCGGATCGTTCTTCAACACCCACAGCGAGCGGGCGACGACGGCGCTGTCGGCGAAGTCGGAGAACAGGCCATCGACGCCGGCGTCGTAGAACGCCAGGTACTCGTTGACCGGGTTGCCCTTGTAGTCGCTGGCCAGGCGGCGCTGCTCGTTGCGGAACGTGTAGGGGTGCACGAGCAGGCCTTGGGCGTGCGCGTTGGCGATGACGGCGCTGGCCGGCAGCAGCTTGCGGTCGGCGTCGTTGACCAGGCCGTCGCCGTTGGCATCGGCGCATTTGCCGGCTTCGACCTTCAGGCATGCGGCGCTGATCAGGTACGGCTTCCACGGCCCGATGCCGTCGGCATAGGTGCGCACTTCGGCCAGGCCCGCCGGCGTGAGCAGGTCGCCGAAGGTGCCCGCGCGGCCGGCGACGGCCCAGTCGTAGGGGCGGTCGAACGGCGCGGCATAGGTGATCGTGCCGTCGGGCGCCACGTCATCGGCATCGACGAGCTGCACCAGCCGCAGCGAAGTCTTGCTGCGCAGGTACTTCAGGTTGGCCTGCTCGAAGCTCTGGATGAACACCGGCGCGCTGCGGTGGTTCCAGCCGTGGCGTTGCAGCACGGCGAGCAAGCGGTCTTCGAGTGCCAAGCCGAGGTTCTGGTGGTAGGTGGGGTGCTTGGTCTCGGGGTAGATGCCGATCGAGCGGCCCTCGTCGGCGCTCTTGCGCTTGGCCAGGTGGATGACCTCGTCGAGCGTCGGGATCATGAAGCGGCCGTTGAAGCCCTGGTCGCGTTCGCCAGCGGCCTGCACGGCGCGCAAGGTCTTGATCTCGGCGAGCGTGAAGTCGCTGGCGAAGAAACCTTCCTCCTCGACACCATCGACCACCGCCTTGCGCTTGCGACCGGCGAACTGCGGCAGATCCTTGACGTTGGTGGTGGCGATCATGTTCGGCTCGTGGCGCGCGATCAGCACGCCGTCCTTCGTCGCCACGAGGTCGGGCTCGATGTAGTCGGCGCCGAGCTCGATCGCCAGCGCATAGCCTTCCAGCGTGTGCTCGGGCAGGTGGCCGGCGGTGCCGCGGTGGCCGATGACGAGCGGGCGCTGGCCGTCGCGTGCACCGCGGTCGTGGGCGTGGCCCGGAACGGGCAGAGCGCAGAGCAGGGCGGCGCTGGCCAGCGCGCCGAAGGTCCATGAGGCGAGGGTCTTCACGTGGTCTCCTTGTCGTTGTGGTGCGGCGGGATGCCGCGTGCTTGCGGCAAGAGCGTATTCGGCGCTTCTTTCAGCGCCGTGACAAGGGTGCAATTCAGGCTGGGCGCCTGTCGCTCAGGGCGAGTTGCGCCAGGTCGCGAGCACCCACGCCAGCGCTGCGAGTGCCAGCGTGGTGGCCACCGCGATCAGCTTGGAGCGATCCTGTCGTCTCATCGTCAGACCCACTCGAACAGTTCTTGATGGATGCGCGAGCCGGAGACGCCCGCTGCCTGCAGTGCGCGCTCGGCCTGGCTCGTCAAGGGGGCGGGCGCGCAGAGGAAGCACTCGTAGCGGCCGGTTGCGCAGTCGGGGAGGTGGCGCTGCACGAACTCGGCGGTGATGTAGTCGCCGTTGCGGCTGCCGTTGGTTTCCACGTGCACGACCTTCAGGCTTGCGCCCATCCGCCGCGACAGAGCGTCGAGTTCGTCGCGGAACAGCACCGGCTTGCCCTGGCTCGTGAAGTAGAAGAGCACGTAGCGCTTGTGCTCCATCGCCAGCGTCTCGTCGGCGGCGGTTCGCAGCATCGACATGATCGGCACGATGCCCGTATTGCCGGCGACGAAAACATAGGCGTCGGCGTTGGGACGCTTGGTCGTGGTGAAGCGACCGAAGGGTCCGTCGATCCAGACGATCTCGCCGCGCTGCAGCGAGCCGATGGTTTCCGTGAAATTGCCGCGCTCGCGGATCGTCAGTTCGATCGTGTCCGTGCCGCCGGGATGCGCCGCCGACGCGATCGAGAACGGATGCTCGCACATGGCATAGCGGTTGGCGTGCATGGTGAGCCAGACGAACTGGCCCGGCAGGAAGCGCAGCGGCCGCGGCGACTTCGCCTTCAGCCGCACGGTCCACACCCGAGGCACTTCTTCGCGCACGTCCTCGACGATCCAGCGGCGGTTGGTCCTTCGGCTGGGCCGCAGGAAGCGAATCCACAAGATGAGCACCAGACCGAGGGCGGCGTACGCGATCCAGAACAGCTTCTTCCATCCATCGTCCAGCGACGGTGCACGGTCGATGACATGCCACAGCAGCAGCCCGTAGGCGGTTGTCCCCAGCAGCGCATGGCCCCTGCGCCAGTTGTCGTATTCGGACGCCCAATGCTTCTCGGGCCCCTTTCTATCAGCCAGCGGCTTGCGCGCAAGGGACCACGCCGCCATGACAACGAACAACAGCAGTGCGACGCCTCCCGCGGTCAGCGAACCACGGGCGACCAGGGGGTTGAAGGTCGGCATCTCGTCGGGAAAGAGCGTCAGGACGATGCCCACATGGGCCAGGACGACGACGATCGCGAGCAGGGCGAGCCAGCGGTGGAAATGGAAGACGACGTTGATGCCGAACTGGGCCGTTGCGCGCGGAAGCCTCGCGCTGAGCGCAAACAACACGCCGATCATCGAGACGCTTGCGTAGCCGAGCGCGCTCGCGAAGTCGCGCCACACGCCGCGGGGCTGCGTCGTCGCGACCGGCATCATGGCCACCACGACCGGACCCGCGACCACGACGAAGAAGACGCACATCCACAACACCACCTCGGTGGGAACGCGCGGATCCGGAAACCGCCATCGCTTGGGCCGCGGCGGCAATTCGGCGATGTGTTGCAGCGGCGTTGACATCACGCACCCCCTGAAGCTCGACAACCCCTCTGACGGGGTCCGCCATGGTGCCCGCCTTTCCCGGATCGCCGCATCCCCAATATCGACCATGTGCGGGGTCGTCGGGGGTGCTGGTTAGACTGCGCGCCGACATGAAAGACCTCTTCACCCCCGACCCGCCGGCAGGCGGCGACAGCGTAGCGCTGGCCGACTACGCCGAGCGCGCCTACCTCGAATACGCGCTGTCGGTCGTCAAGGGCCGCGCACTGCCCGACGTCTGCGACGGCCAGAAGCCGGTGCAGCGGCGCATCCTGTATGCGATGCAGCAACTGGGCCTGAACTGGTCCGGCACGTCGGGCGCCAAGCCGGTGAAGAGCGCGCGCGTCGTCGGCGACGTGATCGGCAAGTACCACCCGCACGGCGACACCGCGGCCTACGACGCGCTGGTGCGCATGGCGCAGGATTTTTCGCAGCGCTATCCGCTGATCGACGGCCAGGGCAACTTTGGTTCGCGTGACGGTGACGGTGCGGCAGCGATGCGCTACACCGAGGCGCGGCTGGCGCCGATCTCGCGCCTGCTGCTCGATGAGATCGACGAGGGCACGGTCGATTTCGTGCCCAACTACGAGGGCTCGTTCGAAGAACCGAAGCAACTTCCCGCGCGGCTGCCGTTCGTGCTGCTCAACGGCGCGAGCGGCATCGCCGTGGGGCTGGCCACCGAGATCCCGAGCCACAACCTGCGTGAAGTCGCGGCCGCGGCGATCGCGCTGATCAAGAACGACAAGCTCACCGACGACGCCCTGTTCGAGTTGCTGCCCGGGCCGGACTTCCCCGGCGGCGCGCAGATCATCAGCGCCGACGAAGACATCCGCGAGGCTTATCGCACCGGCCGCGGCAGCCTGAAGGTGCGCGCGCGCTGGATCATCGAAGACCTGGCGCGCGGCCAGTGGCAACTCGTCGTGCACGAGTTGCCGCCGGGCGTGAGCACGCAGAAGGTGCTCGAAGAAATCGAGGAGCTGACGAATCCGAAGGTCAAGGCCGGCAAGAAGGCGCTGTCGCAGGACCAGGTGCTGTTGAAGCAGACGGTGCTCGCGGTGTTGGATGCAGTGCGCGACGAGTCGAGCAAGGACGCCCCGGTGCGGCTGGTGTTCGAGCCGAAGACGCGAACGATTGAACAGCAAGACCTGATCAACACGCTGCTCGCGCAGACGAGTCTGGAAACCAATGCGCCGCTGAACCTGACGATGATCGGCATCGACGGCAGGCCGGTGCAGAAGAGCCTGCGCCGGATGCTCGCCGAGTGGGTCGAGTTCCGCCAGAGCACGGTCGCGCGGCGCACGCAGCACCGGCTGGGCAAGGTCACGGACCGCATCCACGTGCTCGAAGGCCGGCAGCTGGTGCTGCTGAACGTCGACGAGGTGATCCGCATCATCCGCAACGCCGATGAGCCGAAGCCGGCGTTGATCGCGCGCTTCAAGCTCAGCGAACGGCAGGCCGACGACATTCTCGACATCCGCTTGCGTCAACTGGCGCGGCTCGAAGCGATCAAGATCGAGCAGGAGTTGAAGGAGCTGCGCGAAGAGAAGTCCAAGCTCGAAGAGATCCTGGGCAGCGCCGCGGCGTTGAAGAAGCTGCTGGTCAAGGAGATCGAAGCCGACGCCAAGCAATATGGCGACGATCGGCGCACGGTGCTGCTGGCCGACAAGCGCGCCGTCGCCGAAGTGAAGATCGTCGATGAGCCTGTCACTGTGGTCGTCAGCATGAAAGGCTGGGTGCGGGCGTTGAAGGGCCATGAGATCGACTCCGCCACGCTCGCCTTCAAGGCCGGTGATGGCTTGTACGGCGCGTTCGCGTGCCGCAGCGTCGAGAACCTCGTCGTGCTTGGCAGCAGCGGCCGTGCCTACAGCGTGCCCGTCAGCCTGCTGCCCGGTGGCCGTGGCGATGGCACGCCGATTACGACGCTCGCGGACTTCGACACGGGTTCACAACCGGCGCACTACTTCGCCGGCACGCCCGACACCTTGCTGCTGCTCGCCAACACGGGCGGCTTCGGCTTGCTCGCGCAAGCGGGCGATCTGGTGAGCCGCCAGCGCGCGGGCAAAACGTTCCTCTCGCTCGAAGGCGGCGAGCATGTGCTGCCGCCCTGCGTCGTTGCGGCCACGCACACACGCGTGGCCTGCCTCGCCGTCAGCGGCCGGTTGTTGGTGTTCCCGCTGTCCGACATGAAGCGCCAGGCCAACGGCGGCCGCGGCCTGACGCTGATGGATTGTCGATGCGAAGGATCCTTTGCTGTCGGTAGCGACTTGCGGCGATGCGCTCGTCGTGCTCGGCGTCAACCGCGGCAAGGCCAAGGACGAGCTGCTGCGAGGCGCCGAGCTCGCCAGCCACGAAGGCAAGCGTGCGCGCAAGGGCCACAAGGTGGCGGGCTTCAAGGAAGTGAGGCGTGTCACCTCGGCTTGATCGTGCCGAAGCTAGGGATTCCTGCATCGACGCCGCGGATGAATGATCCGCGCGCCGGCAGCGCCGGCCCCAACCCTCCAGCCCGATGCCAGCTGACGCCGCCCCACGCGCAGCACCGCTGCTCAGCGTGGCAGGCGTGTCGGTCCGCTTCGGCGGCATCGTCGCGCTCGACGGCGTTTCTTTCGATGTGCACGCCGGCCGGATCGTCGGCCTGATCGGGCCCAACGGCGCCGGCAAGACGACGCTGTTCAATTGCCTGTCGCGGCTGTACGAATGCGATCGCGGCAGCATCACGTTCGATGGCCGGCCGCTGCTGGCCGCAGCCCAACACCGCATCGCCGCACTCGGCATCGGCCGCACGTTCCAGAACCTCGCGCTGTTCGGCAAGATGAGCGTGCTCGACAACGTCATGGTCGGGCGCCATTGCCGGACGTAGAGCGGCTTTTTCTCGAACGCGCTGCGCCTGCCGGGCGTGGCCGCGGAAGCACGTGCGACCGCCGATCGCGCCCGCGAGCTGGTGCACTTCGTCGGACTCGATGCGGTGGCCGACAGCGCGGTCGCGGACCTGCCGTTCCGCGACGCAAAAGCGCGTCGAGCTGGCGCGCGCGCTGGCCGGCGAGCCGAAGCTGCTGCTGCTCGACGAACCGGCCGCCGGACTCAACCACGAGGAAGTCAGCGCGCTCGGCCGGCTGATCCGCGACATCCGCGACCGCTGCGCATCACGGTGTTGCTGGTCGAGCATCACATGAGCCTGGTGATGAGCATGTCCGACCAGGTGGTCGCGCTGGACTTCGGCCGCAAGATCGCCGAAGGCACGCCGGCCGAGGTGCGCGCGCATCCGCGAGGTGATCCAGGCCTATCTGGGAGCGCCGGCGTGACGGCGGCGCTGCTCGACGTTGCCAACCTGCACGCCGGCTACGGCTCGACGCGCGTGCTGCACGGCATCGGCTTCGCCATGGCCGAAGGTGCGATCACGGCCCTGCTCGGCGCCAACGGCGCCGGCAAGACGACGACCTTGCGCGCGCTGTGCGCGATGGTGCAAGCCGCAAGGCGAGGTCCGCTTCGGCGGCGAGCGCATCGACGCCGAGGCCACCGAGGACATCGTGCGCCTGGGGCATCGCGCATGTGCCCGACGGCCGCGGCACCTTCGTGCACCTGACCACCGAGGAGAACCTGCGCCTGGGCGCCTACGTGCGCAACGACAAGGCGGCGGTCGAGCAGGACTTGGAGCGCATCTACGGCTACTTCCCGCGCCTGAAGGAGCGGCGCCGCCAGCAGGCCGGCACGCTGTCGGGCGGCGAGCAGCAGATGCTCGCGGTGTCGCGCGCGCTGATGCTGCGCCCGCGCCTGCTGCTGCTCGACGAGCCGTCGTTCGGCCTGGCGCCGCTGATCGTGCGCGAGCTGTTCGACATCCTGCGCAGCGATCAACCGGCGCGAGCAGCGTCAGCATCCTGCTGGTCGAGCAGAACGCCGCGATGGCGCTCGACCTGGCCGACCGGGCCTACCTGATCGAGACCGGCCGCGTGGTGCTCTCGGGCAGCGCGGACGAAATCAAGCGCAACGACGCGGTGCGCGCGTCTTACCTCGGCTACTGAGCGATGGACGCCTTCGTGCACCAGGTGCTCGCCGGCCTCGCCACCGGCGGCATCTACGCCAGCCTCGCGCTGGCGCTGGTGATGATCCACCAGGCCACGCACCTGCGTGAACTTCGCGCAGGGCGAGATGGCGATGTTCTCGACCTACATCGCGTGGGCGCTGATCAACGCCGGCGTGCCGTATTGGGGCGCCTTCTTCCTGACCATCGGTGTTCGCCTTCGTGCTCGGCGTGGCGATCCAGCGCGTCATGATCCGCCCGATCCGCAGCGCCTCGGTGCTGCCGCTGGTGATCGTGTTCATCGGCCTGCTGGTCATCTTCAACAGCCTCGCCGGCTGGATCTTCACCTACACGATCAAGGCCTTCCCGAGCCCGTTCCCGAAGGAGCCGCCGTTCGGTCAGACGCTACTGTGTCCTCGCACGAGCTGGGCGCGATCGGCCGTGACGCTGGTCGTGCTGATGCTGCTGTGGGCGTTCTTCCGCTTCACCTCGCTCGGCCTGGCGATGCGCGCGGCGGCGCAGAACCCGGCGTCGAGCCGGCTGGTGGGCATCCGCGTCGGCTGGATGCTCGCGCTCGGCTGGGGCCTGGCGGCCGCGATCGGCGCGGTGGCCGGCATGATGGTCGCGCCGATCGTCTATCTCGATCCCGAACATGATGGTCGGGCATCCTGCTGTACGCCTTTGCCGCGGCGCTGATCGGCGGCATCGACAGCCCGGGCGGCGCGGTGCTCGGCGGCTTTCTGGTCGGCGTGCTGGAGAACGTGCTCGGCGCCTACGTCGTCGGCAACGAGCTCAAGCTCGCGGTGGCGCTGGTGCTGATCATCGGCGTGCTGGTGGTCAAGCCGTCGGGGTTGTTCGGCAAGGTGCAGGTGACCCGGGTATGAGGATCGGATGAGCCGATCGCACCGCTGCCGCTGCCGCGACCAGCCGTGCCCGCGGCAGCCGCTGGCTCGCACCGATCGGCCTCGCGTTGCTGCTGGTCGCCGCCTGCGCGCTGCCGTTCGTGGTCAGCAACTACCGCATTTTCCAGTTCACGCTGGTGCTGGTCTATGCGATCGCGCTGCTCGGCCTGAACATCCTGACCGGCTACAACGGCCAGATCTCGCTCGGCCACGGCGCGTTCTATGCCATCGGCGCCTACGTCGCCGCGATCCTGATGGACAAGTTCGGCGTGCCGTACTGGGCGACCGTGCCGGTCGCCGGCGTGGTGTGCCTGGTGGTCGGTTTCCTGTTCGGCCTGCCGGCGCTGCGGCTCGAAGGCCACGTACCTGGCGCTCGCCACCTTCGCGCTCGGCGTGTCGATGCCGCAGCTGCTCAAGTACAAGCACCTCGAGCACTGGACCGGCGGCGTGCAGGGCATCGTCATCGTCAAGCCCGACGCGCCGTTCGGCCTGCAGCTCAGCCCGGATCAGTGGCTCTACTTCTTCACGCTGGCGATCGCCGTGGTGATGTTCGTGCTCGGCTGGAACCTGCTGCGCGGCGCGTCGGCCGCGCGCTGGTCGCGATCCGCGACCAGCCCGATCGCCGCCGCGGCGATGGGCATCAACACCGCGCTCTACAAGTCGCTCGCCTTCGGCGTCAGCGCGATGTACACGGGCGTCGCCGGCGCGCTGGGCGCGATCGCGGTGCAGTTCGTCGCGCCCGACAGCTTCACGATCGTTCCTGTCGATCACGTCTCTGGTCGGCATCGTGATCGGCGGCCTGGCGTCGATCCCGGGGCGATCTACGGCGCGCTCTTCATCCAGTTCGTGCCCAACATCGCCGACCAGATCTCGAAGGCGGCGCCGTGGGCGATCTACGGCTGTTCCTGATCGGCTTCATGTACCTGATGCCGACGGGCATCGACGGTGCGATCCGCCTCGGCTGGGCACGGATCGCGCTGCACGCAGGCAGGCCCAGCGCTCACGCAGTTGAGATCCGCCATCAGGAGGACGCACCATGTCGATGAAGCTCACTGCTCGTCAGCGCGTAGCGCCGCGCTCGGCACTGGCGTTCGCCAGCCCCGGCCGTGGCGCAGAAGAAGTACGACCCGGGCGCCACCGACACCGAGATCAAGATCGGCCAGACCATGCCGTACAGCGGCCCGGCCTCGGCCTACGGCACGATCGGCAAGGCCGAGGCCGCGTACTTCAAGATGATCAACGACGAAGGCGGCATCAACGGCCGCAAGATCAACCTGATCAGCCTCGACGACGGCTACAGCCCGCCGAAGACGGTCGAGATGGTGCGCCGGCTGGTCGAGCAGGACGAGGTGCTGCTCGTGTTCCAGCCGCTCGGCACGCCGCCCAACACGGCGATCCACAAGTACATGAACGCGAAGAAGGTGCCGCAGCTGTTCGTCGCCACCGGCGCGACCAAGTGGAACGACCCGCAGGACAACCCGTGGACGATGGGCTGGCAGCCGAACTACCAGACCGAGACGACGATCTACGCGAAGCACATCCTGAAGAACAAGCCGAACGCGAAGATCGGCGTGCTGTACCAGAACGACGACTACGGCAAGGACTACCTGAAGGGCCTGAAGGACGGGCTGGGCGACAAGGCGCAAGATGATCGTCGCCGAGGTGTCCTACGAGGTCAGCGATCCGACCGTCGATTCGCAGATCGTGCAGCTGCAGGGCTCGGGCGCCGACGTGTTCGTCAACATCACGACGCCGAAGTTCGCCGCGCAGGCGATCCGCAAGGCCTACGACATCGGCTGGAAGCCGGTGCACTACCTGAACAACGTCTCGGTCGCGGTGGGCTCGGTGCTGACCCCGGCCGGGCTCGAGAAGTCGGTCGGCCTGATCACGACCGCAGTACCTCAAGGACCCGACCGACCCGCAATGGGAGAACGACGCCGGCGATGCACGGAATGGACGCGCTTCATGAAGAAGTACTACCCGGACGGCAACCTGACGACGCGTCCAACGTCTACGGCTACACGGTCGCGCAGACGCTGGTGCAGGTGCTCAAGCAGTGCGGCGACAACCTGACGCGCGAGAACGTCATGAAGCAGGCGGCGAGCCTGAAGGACTTCGCGCCCGACACCTGCTGCCCGGCATCAAGATCAACACCAGCGCCGAACGACTTCGCGCCGATCGAGGCGGTGCAGCTGGCGAGGTTCGACGGCAAGAGCTGGGTGCGCTTCGGCGAGGTCATCAACGCCGACGTGAAGTAGCGATATCGCCTCCGAGCCGAGGCTGACTTGGCTCGTCGTGGCCTGGTGCACACTCGGGTCACCAGGAGGCAACACGATGGATCGCAGGCAGTGGTTGGGCTGGGCGGCTGCGGCGTCGCTGGCGCCCGCGGCGCGGGCGCAAAGCGCGGCGAACCTCAACCTCGTCGTGCCGGTGCCGCCCGGCGGCTCGGTCGATCTGACTGCGCGCCTGCTCGGCGAGCACTTGCCGAAAACGCTCAAGCAGAACGTCGTCGTCGAGAACAAGCCCGGCGCGTCGGGCTCGATCGCCGCGGCCGGCGTGGCGCGGCAGGCCGGCGACGAGAACACGCTGATGCTGGTCTTCGATTCGCACGTCACCAATCCGCTGGTCTATCCGAACCTCGGCTACACGCTGCGCGACTTCACGCCGATCTCGCGCCTGGTGAGCTTTCCGCTGGTGTTTGCCGTGCCGGCGTCGCTGCAGGTGAACTCGCTGCAGGAGTTCATTGCGTTGGCAAAGAAGAAGCCTGGCGCGCTGAACGTCTCATCGGCCGGCTTGGGCACGCTGAACCACCTCGCGGCCGAACTGTTCAAGCAGCGCACCGGCACGCACATCGTTCACATCCCGTACCGCGGCGGCGTGCCGGCGCTGCAGGCGGTGATGAACGACGAGGTGCAGTTGTTCATGGGCTCGTGGGTGGCGATCGGCCCGCATGTGAAGAGCGGGCGCATCAAGGCGCTCGGTGTCACGTCGGCCAAGCGCTACTCGGTGGCGCCCGAGTTGCCGACGCTGCAGGAGGCCGGCGTCAAGGACTTCGACGTCTCGACGTGGATCGGTGCGCTGGCGCCGGCACGGATCGGCGCGGCGCGGCAGCAGGCGCTGCACGAGGCCGTCACGCAGGCCCTGTCTCAGGCCAGCGTGAAGACGACGCTGGCGCAACAAGGCCTCGAATGGGTCGGGTCGAGCCCGGCCGATTTCGAGGCCTTCATGGGCGCCGAAGCCCGGCGCTGGAACGATCTCGTGATCGCGCAGCGCCTGACTTTCGGCTAACGACGCCAGGGGTCGTTGTCGTGGCGGTCGTAGCGGTTGGGCACGCCGTCGCGGTCGTGGTCCCAGCGCGGGCTGTCTTGCCGGTCGTAGCGGCCGTGCCGGTCATGGCGGTTGGGGATGCCGTCACCATCGACGTCCCAGACCGGGTTGTAGAGGCGGTCATGGCGGTTCGGAATGCCGTCGCCATCGCGGTCCCAACGTGTCGGCTGCTGGTAGCGCGGCGCCGGATACGCCGCGCGCTGGTGGTACACCGGCGCGGCTTGGCGGTACACCGGCACCGGCACGGTGTACACCGGTTGCGGCTGGCCGTACACCGGCGCGCCGATCGTCACCGACCATTGCACATCGGCGTCGCGGGCTTGCGCCACGCCGGCGCCGAGGGCGGCCGTCAAGGCCAGCGCAGCGGCCATCGCGAATCGGGTCTTGCTCATCGAAGCTCCATGCGGCCCGTGTGAAAGAGGGCCGTGCGCTGACAACGCCGCGGGTTGCGGCTGCGCTCACCGTGCGGTCGTTTCCGTCTTGTAAAGCTGCGTGAAGTGGCGTGGCGCTCAGACGGCGCTGGCCAGCCGCGCGCTCACCTCGATGTCGGGGTAGGCCTTGTGCAGGGCCGCGGCGCCTTGTTTGAAGCGCGCCACCCAACCCTTGCCGCGCGACAGCAGGTCTTGCAGCGCTTCGGCCAGCGCTTCGCGGCGGTGGTCCCACAGGTACGCGGCCAGGCAGGCGGCTTGCGCGAGATCCTTGCTCGACTTGGCGCGGAAGGTGCCGCTGCGCTCGCCATACACCACCAGCTTGTGCAATGCATAGCGCTCAGGGCTCGGCACGTTGACCAGCACCGTGCCTTCGTTGCTGAACAACACCGCCTGCTCGAAGCGCTCGAGCGAGTACTCCATGAACGGCAACGGCTGCAGCGTGATGTTGAGTTGAGGATGCACGTACGGCGTGTCACCGCCACGATGCAGCGGCGTCAGGAAGTCGAGCCGGAACTCGGGCTCGGCCGGGATCAGGTACGTGCCGCCGCTTTTGCCGGACAGACCGGTCACCGGCAGGAAGCCCATGGCGAGCGATTCGATGGCTTCATTGGTCTTGACCTGCACGTCGTTCGGCAGCACCAGCGCCAACGCTTTGCCGGCGTGCGCAAAGTCGATGTCCTGCGTGCGCTCCTGGCCGCCCCAACGCAGGCCGAGCATGTTGCCGTAGGCGAGGAAGGCATGCGTGCCGATGAGCAGGCCGCCGGCGTGGAAGAAGCCGTAGTCGGCCAAGCGGCGGATCACGCGGTAGTGCCGCGGAAGAAGCGCCGTGCAGCCCAGCGCCAGGGCAGAGCGCGCCAGCGGCCCGAGCGCCTGCGACGCGCTGGTTTCGCGCTGGCGCTGCATCAGGCGCTGCACGGCGTCGTTGTCCGGGCCGACATAGACCTGGCGCAACTTGCCCGACGGTTCTGTGTACTGGAAGTACCAGTAGGTGCGGCCCTTGACGGTCTTGGCGTTGAAGGAGCCTGGCAGGTCGGCCACCGAGCGCACGAGTTCGGCGCCGAGCGCGGCGTCGAGCAATTGGGCGTAGGCGGTCTGGGTGGAAAGGGCGAGTTCGGTGTACAGCGGGGGCATGGGCGATGGCTATACTAGAATGTTGTTGTGACTAGTATAACTTGGCCTGGAGTTATACTAGAAACAGGAAAATCTAGTATAGCCAGCGACCGCGATGCGGTGCCGTTCAACGGGCCGGCGAAGGCCTGCCGCGCACCAGCAGCCACACCGCCACCGACTCGATGGCGATGAACAGCGCCAGGCTCCAGAACTCGTAGGGCAGGCGCAGCAGATCGACGGCGGCTTCGGCGCAACTGGCGGTGGCCTGAAAGACGCTCGGCAGCAGCGCGTCGAGTTGCAGCCCGCTGACGATGCGATCGGCCAGCGTCAGATTGCACGAGGCGCTGGCCTTGGCCACGAAGTGCTGCCACAGCGCCGCGGCGATGCCGCTGCCCGACAACAGCAGCAGCACCAACGGCAGCACGCGATGCCCGAGCGCCGAGCGCCAGGCCAGGCCGAGCAGCGCGACGATG
Source organism: uncultured beta proteobacterium (assembly GCA_963816315.1). Lineage (GTDB taxonomy): Bacteria > Pseudomonadota > Gammaproteobacteria > Burkholderiales > Burkholderiaceae_C > CADEEN01. The sequence continues at coordinate 131,757 of CAWFJZ010000020.1, read as the reverse complement.
CCGATGACGACGAAGATCAGCCGCTGCAGCACGCACCAAGGGCAGGGCTGCATGTCGTACCCATGCTGCGTCACCAGCGCCGCGCCGACGGCGGCGAAGCACAGCGTCGCGATCGCCAGCAACCAACCCGCGCGCGTCATTCCGCCACTTCGGCGATCAGCTCGATCTCCACGCAGGCGCCCATCGGGATCTGCGCCACGCCGAAAGCGCTGCGCGCATGCGCGCCGACTTCGGGGCCGAAGATCTCGCCGAGCAGTTGCGAACAGCCGTTGGTGACGAGATGCTGTTCGGTGAAGGTCGGCGTGCTGTTGACCAGGCTCATCACCTTGACGATGCGTTTGACGTTCGCCAAGTCGCCGACCGCCGCTTGCAATGTGCCCATGAGGTCGATCGCGATCGCGCGCGCCGCGGCCTGGCCTTCGGCGGTGGTCATCGTCAGGCCGAGCTGGCCGACCCAGGGCTTGCCGTCTTGCCTCGCGATGTGGCCGGAGACGAAGACGAGCTTGCCCGTGCGCACGAAGGGCACATAGGCGGCAGCGGGCACGGACAGCGGTGGCAGCGTGATGCCGAGGGCTTGCAGGCGTTGAGCAGGTGTGGTCATGACATGGGCAAGACAGAGTGCCCGGCGATCCTACACTGGGCTCATGACGGGAGAGGGCAACACGGGGCTGCGGCTGGCGGCGTGCGCGCTGGCGTTGATCGGCGGTGCGGCCTTGCAGTTGCAGCAGCCGGCGTTGTGGTCCGTGGGCGCGTATGCGGCGCTGATCGCCGCGGCGGTGCTGGCGTTCATGGGCGCGTGGCGCTGGCATTGGAGCGCTGCCGTCATCGGCGTGCTCGCGCTGTCGTTCGCCGGCGTGGGCTTGCGTGCCGCAGCGCGCCTGGCCGATGACTTGCCCGCTGCGCTCGAAGGCCGCGACCTCGTCGTCACCGGCATCGTGGCGCAACTGCCGCGGCACTTGCCGGAGGGTGTGCGCTTCGTCTTCGACATCGACAGCGCGACGCTGCAACGCCGGCGCGTGCAGGTGCCGTCGCGCATCTTGCTCGGCTGGTACGGCGGCTGGCAGGACGAAGTGCTGATGTTCGCGCCTTACGAGCAGATCGCCGCCGGCCAGCGCTGGCGCTTCGTCGTGCGCTTGAAGCAGCCGCATGGCAGCGTCAATCCGCATGGCTTCGACCACGAGCTGTGGATGTTCGAGCAGGGCCTGCGCGCCAGCGGCGCCGTGCGCGCCACCGAGCGCGACGCCGCACAACTGTTGCAGGCGCGTGCCGGCGCGCCGGTCGAGCGCCTGCGCCAGCAGGTGCGCGACGCGATCTTTGCGCGCGTGCCCGATGCGCGCGCCGCCGGCGTGCTGGCCGCACTTGCCGTCGGCGACCAGGCCGCCATCGAGCGCGCCGACTGGGATGTTTTTCGCACGACCGGCATCGCGCATCTGGTCAGCATCAGCGGCCTGCACGTGACGATGTTCGCCTGGCTCGCCGCGGCGCTGATCTCGCGCCTCTGGCGCATGAGTGCGCGCGCGACGCTGTGGCTGCCGGCGGCAACTGCGGCGCGCTGGGGTGGCCTTGCCGCCGCGACGGGCTACGCGCTGTTGTCGGGCTGGGGCGTGCCGGCCCAACGCACGCTGTGGATGCTGGCCAGCGCTGCGCTGCTGGCGCAACTCGGCGTGCGCTGGCCGTGGCCGCTGGTGCTGCTGGTTGTGGCCGCGGTCGTTGCGGCGATCGATCCCTGGGCCTTGCTGCAACCCGGGTTCTGGTTGTCGTTTGCGGCGGTGGGTCTGTTGATGGCGGCAACGCCGATGGAAGACACCACGCCACGCGGCCACGCAGGGCCGGTGTGGAGCGCCGCCGCGCTGTGGCGCGCGCTGCGCAGCGGCTTGCGCACGCAAGCGGTGGCCACCGTCGGTCTGGCGCCGCTGACGCTGGTCTTCTTTCAGCAGGTGTCGCTGATCGGCTTCGTCGCCAACCTCGTCGCCATTCCGCTGATCACCTTCCTCATCACGCCGCTGGCGCTGGCGGGCGCGCTGGCGCCGCCGTTGTGGACGCTGGCCGGCGCGTGCGTGCAGGGCTTGACCCAATTTCTGCAAAGCCTGGCCGCACTGCCGGCGGCGGTGTGGACGGCGGCGGCCGCGCCGTGGTGGATGCAGTGCGCGGCGCTGCTCGGTGCGGCGCTGCTGGTGATGCGCCTGCCGTGGCGCGTTCGCGCGCTGGCGCTGCCGCTGATGCTGCCGCTGTTCGCGCCGCCGATCGATCGCCCTGCTGACGGCGCGATGGCCGTCACCGTGGCCGACGTCGGCCAGGGCAGCGCGATCCTTGTGCGCACGCGCACGCATGCGCTGCTGCACGACGCCGGCGCGCAGTACACGCCCGACAGCGACGCCGGCTCGCGCGTGCTGGTGCCGTTGCTGCGCGCGTTCGGCGTGCAGCGCCTGGACCTGCTGATGCTGAGCCACCGCGACAGCGACCATGTCGGCGGCGCGGCAGCGGTGATGTCGGCATTCGACGTCGCCGCGCTGTCGTCGTCGATCGAGGCCTCGCATCCGCTGCGCGCTCAAGCGAAGCAACAGCAGCGCTGCGAGGCCGGGCAGTCGTGGCAATGGGACGGCGTGCGCTTCGACGTGCTGCATCCGCAAGCCGCCGACTACGCGCGCAGCGACGCCAAACCGAACACGATGAGCTGCGTGCTCGCCGTCACCGACGCCCAAGGGCGGCGCGTGCTGCTCACCGGCGATCTCGAAGCCGAGCAGGAGGCGCGCCTGGTGCGCGAGCAGCCCGCGGCCTTGAAGAGCGACGTGCTGCTGGTGCCGCACCACGGCAGCAAGACCTCGTCGTCGCCGGCCTTCCTCGATGCCGTGGCGCCGCGCGTGGCGCTGGTGCAGTCCGGCTACCGCAACCGCTACGGCCATCCGGCGCCCACGGTGGCGGCGCGTTACGGCGAGCGCGGCATCGCCTTCCTCGACACCGTCGGCTGCGGCGCCTGGAGCGCACCCGGCGATCGCACCGCGGATGGCGCCGGCGTTTGCGAGCGCGAGAGATCGCGTCGTTACTGGCATCATGGCCTGGAAGTTGCTCCCGTCGGGAGCGACATCAACACCCGGGAGACTGTGTCTTGGCCATCCACGTTGCGCTGAACCACATCACCCGCTACCGCTACGACCGCCACGTGACGCTGTCGCCCCAGGTGGTGCGGCTGCGTCCGGCGCCGCATTGCCGCACGCCGATCCTGTCGTACTCGCTGCGCATCGAGCCGGCCACGCACTTCATCAACTGGCAGCAAGATCCGTTCGGCAACTACCTGGCGCGGCTGGTCTTCCCCGAAAAGACGACGAGCTTCGAGGTCAGCGTCGATCTGGTGGCCGAGATGGCGGTCTATAACCCGTTCGACTTCTTTCTCGAGCCCGAGGCGGAGAGTTTTCCCTTTCGCTATTCGGCCGACGCGCTCGCCGAGTTGGCGCCGTACCTCGTCAAGCAGGAAGCCACACCGCGCTTTGCGGCGCTGCTGGCCAGCATCGATCTCAAACCGCAGCGCACGATCGATTTCCTCGTCGGTCTCAATCAGCGCCTGCAACGCGATATCCGCTACCTGATCCGCATGGAGCCGGGCGTGCAGGCGCCCGAGGTCACGCTCGTCAACGCCAGCGGGTCTTGCCGCGACAGCGGCTGGCTGATGGTGCAACTGCTGCGCCACCTCGGCCTGGCGGCGCGCTTCGTCTCCGGCTACCTGATCCAGTTGAAGGCCGACGTCAAGGCGCTCGACGGCCCGTCCGGCACGGAGACCGACTTCACCGACCTGCACGCCTGGTGCGAGGTCTATCTGCCCGGTGCCGGCTGGATCGGCCTCGATCCGACGTCGGGATTGATGGCCGGCGAGGGCCACATCCCGGTGGCCTGCACGCCCGAGCCCGGCAGCGCCGCGCCGGTCAGCGGCGCGGTGGACGACAGCGAGGTCACGTTCGAACACCACATGGCGGTGACTCGCATCCACGAGTCGCCGCGCGTCACGCAGCCGTACAGCGACGATCAATGGCGCGCCATCACGCGCGCTCGGCGACACGGTGGACCAACAGCTCGTCGCCGGCGACGTGCGCCTGACGATGGGCGGCGAGCCGACGTTCGTCTCCATCGACGACCGCGAAGGCGCCGAGTGGAACACCGATGCGCTGGGGCCGACCAAGCGCGGCCTGGCCCAAGGCCTGACGCTGAAGCTGCGCGAACGCTATGGCGCCGGCGGTTTCCTGCACTTCGGCCAGGGCAAGTGGTACCCCGGCGAGCAACTGCCGCGCTGGGCGCTGACCGTGGCCTGGCGCGCCGATGGCCAGACGTGCTGGAGCGACGCTGCGCTGTTCGCCGACGAGCGCACGCCGCTGCAGTTGCACCAGCAACGACGCCGAGCGCTTCATGCACACGCTGACCGCCAAGCTCGGCGTCGATCCGAGCCATGCGCAGCCGGCGTTCGAGGATGTCTATTACTACCTGTGGCGCGAACGCAAACTGCCGCTGAACGTCGATCCGTTCGACTCGCGGCTCGACGACGAGATGGAGCGCGCGCGTTTGAAGCGCGTCTTCGATCAGGGCTTGAAGCAGGTTGTCGGGTTCGTCCTGCCGCTGGGGCGGGCTGACTCGCCGGCCGGGCCGCGCTGGCTCTCCGGCGCATGGAAAGTGCGCGGCGATCGCCTGCACCTGCTGCCCGGCGATTCGCCGATGGGCTGGCGCCTGCCGCTGGACTCGCTGCCGTGGGTGCGCAAGGGCGACTACCCGTACGTGTTCGAGCAGGATCCGTTTGCGCCGCGGGCGCCGCTGGCTTCGCCTGTGGAGTTGCGCATGCAGTCTGCCAACACCCCCACCCCGGCGCGCGCCAGCACAACGCCCGAGCGCTTCGTCAGCGACGCCAGCGTCATCCGCACAGCCCTCTGCGTCGAGGTGCGCGACCCGAACCGCGCCAACGGACCCGAGGCCGAACTCGCCACCAAAGACAAGCGCGGCCTGCTCTACGTCTTCATGCCGCCGCTGGTCGAACTCGAGGACTACCTCGCGCTGCTGACCGCCATCGAAGCCACCGCGGCCGAGTTGAAGATGCCGATCGTGCTCGAAGGCTATCCGCCGCCGCGCGACCCGCGGCTGAAGACGCTGGCCGTCACGCCCGACCCCGGCGTGATCGAAGTCAACATCCACCCGGCGCACAACTGGAAGGAGCTCGTCGATCACACCGAGTTCCTCTACGAGGCCGCGCACCAGACGCGCCTGGCCGCAGAGAAGTTCATGGTCGATGGCCACCACGGCGGCACGGGCGGCGGCAACCACTTCGTGCTCGGCGGCGCCACGCCGGCCGACAGCCCGTTCCTGCGCCGGCCCGATCTGCTGGCCAGCCTGCTGACCTACTGGCACAACCACCCCAGCCTGTCGTATCTGTTCTCGGGCCAGTTCATCGGCCCGACGAGCCAGCACCCGCGCTTCGACGAGGCGCGCAACGACCAGGTCTATGAAGTCGAGATCGCGCTGAAGGAGATCGAGCGCCAGCTCGGCCTGCACAAGACCGTCACGCCGTGGCTGATCGACCGCACGCTGCGCCATCTGTTGATCGACGTCACCGGCAACACCCACCGCGCCGAGTTCTGCATCGACAAGCTGTATTCGCCCGACAGCGCCACCGGCCGCCTCGGCTTGCTCGAGTTGCGTGCCTTCGAGATGCCGCCGCACGCGCGCATGAGCCTGGCGCAACAGTTGCTGATGCGCGCGCTCGTGGCCTGGTTCTGGCGCACGCCGTATCGCGGCGGTGGCGGCGGCGAGACGCGCCTCACGCGCTGGGGCACCGGCGTGCACGACCGCTTTCTGCTGCCGACCTTCGTGCGCCTGGATTTCGACGACGTCATCGCCGATCTGCAGCGCGCCGGCTTCGCCTTCGACCGCGAGTGGTTCGCGCCGCACTTCGAGTTCCGCTTTCCGCGCATCGGCGAAGTCAAGGTGCAGGGCATCGAGGTCGCGCTGCGCAGTGCGCTCGAACCGTGGAACGTGATGGGCGAAGAAAACACCGCCGGCGGCACGGCGCGTTATGTCGATGCGTCGCTCGAACGCCTCGAAGTCAAGGCCACGGGCCTCAACGGCAACCGCCACGCCGATCACCGTCAACGGCCGCGTGCTGCCGCTGCAGCCCACCGGCCGCGTCGGCGAGTTCGTCTGCGGCGTGCGCTATCGCGCCTGGCAGCCGCCGTCGGCGCTGCACCCGACGATAGGAGTGCACGCGCCGCTGACCTTCGACGTCGTCGATCGCTGGAGCGAACGCTCTCTCGGCGGCTGCCGCTATCACGTCGAGCACCCGGGCGGCCGCAACGAGGCGACGCTGCCGGTCAACGCCTACGAGGCCGAGAGCCGGCGCCTGGCGCGCTTCGAGTCGCTCGGCCACACGCCGGGGCGGATGGTCGTGGGCAGCGCCGCGCCGAGCCGGGAATTCCCGTTCACTCTGGATCTGCGGCTCGGCTAAGGTCAGGCGCTTCACCACCACGCGAGCGCCGTGTCCAGCCTGCCCAAGCCAACGCCTGACGCGCCGGCCTTCGCTTTCGCGGCGCAAGAAGCCGGCGATCCGTGTTGGGACGAGTTGCGCGAGCCGTCGGGCGCGATGCGTCCGACCTGGCAGCGCTTCGTCGCCGCCACGCCGGCGTTGCGCGACGACGGCGCCGCGGCGATGTTCGCCCGCCACCGCGCTGCGATCGCGCAGCAGATCCGCGCCGATGGCGTCACGCACAACCTGCACGAGCAGACCGCGCCGGGAACGTCCGCGCGCGCCTGGTCGCTCGAAGCGCTGCCGCTGATCGTCGAAGCCGCCGACTGGGCGCAGATCGAGCGCGGCGTGATCCAGCGCGCGCAACTGCTGTCGCGCATGCTGGCCGACCTCTACGGCCCGCAGCGCCTGCTGCACGATGCGCTGCTGCCGCCGGCGCTGGTCTTTCGCCACAGCGGCTACCTGCGGCCGGTGCACGGCGTCACGCCGGCCGGCGGCATGCACCTGCACATTGCCGCGTTCGACGTCGCGCGCGGCGTCGATGGCCGCTGGTGGGTGGTCTCGCAGCGCACGCAGTCGCCGTCCGGCCTCGGCTATGTGTTGCACAACCGGCTGATCGTCTCGCGCCTGTACCCCGAGGCTTTCCGCGAGCTGCGCGTGCAGCACATCGCCAGCAGCTACCGCCGCCTGCTCGACACGGTGCAGCAGCAGGCGGCCGACGTTGCCGCGCGCCTGGGCGACGGCCACCTGCCGCGCATCGCCTTGCTCACGCCCGGCCCGTACAGCGAGACCTACTTCGAGCACGCGTACCTGGCGCGCTACCTCGGCTTGTCGCTGGTCGAAGGCGCCGACCTCACCGCGCGCGGCGATCGTTTGTTCCTGCGCACGGTCGAAGGCCTGGAGCCGGTGCACGGCGTCATCCGCCGCCTCGACGACGACTACTGCGACCCGCTCGAACTGCGCCCCGACTCGGCGCTCGGCGTTGCCGGGCTGGTGCAGGTTGCGCGCGCCGGCAACGTCGTCATGGCCAATGCGCTGGGCAGCGGCTTTCTCGAATCGAGCGCGGTGCAAGGCTTTCTGCCCGCCATCGGCCGCAAGTTGCTCGGTGAAGAACTGGCGCTGCCGTCGCTGCCCACTTGGTGGTGCGGCGAAGACGCAGCGTGGCAGGCGGTGCGCGGCGAGCTGCCGGGGCGCGTGCTGCGCGCGGCGTTCCCGGGCCACCGCGACGGTGCGCTGCGCATGACGGCGCAAGACGTGCCGGCGATGCAAACGCGCATCGAAGACGACCCGGATGCTTTCAGCGTGCAGGGCCACATCGCGCCGTCGCGCGCCGCGCTGCCGCTGGCCGACGGCACGCTGGCCGCGCGGCCGGCGATGCTGCGCGTCTATGCGATCGCCGACACGGCCGAGCGCTGGTACGTGCTGCCGGGCGGCGCTGACGCGCGTGGCCACGAGCGCGCCGCTGTCGGTGTCGATGCAGCAGGGCGGCACCAGCCTCGACACCTGGGTCGTCGCGGCCGGCACGGTCGATGGTTTTTCGATGTTGCCGCAGCGCCTGTCCGTGGACGACCTGGCCGAGCGCCGTGCGCCGGTGTCCAGCCGCACCGCGGAGAACCTGTTCTGGCTCGGCCGCTACACCGAGCGCAGCGAGCAGGTGGTGCGCCTGGCGCGCGCCGCGCTGGCGCTGATCGACGGCGACGACGAGGTGCCGCCACCGTTGTGGGCGGCGATGTCGGCGCTGGCGACGTTCAACGGCCTGGTCAGCGCCGGCACGCCGGGGGCGCAGCGTGCGCCGGCGGTCTTCGAGCGCAGCCTGCTCGCGGCGTTGAGCGACGGCAAAGAGGGCGCCATCGGCCACAACCTCGATGCGATGGCGCGCACGGCCGGCGTGCTGCGCGACCGCCTCGCGCCCGAGCAATGGGGCCTCGTGCGGCGCATGGGCGACGAATGGCGGGCCCACTTCGACGGCCTCGGCACCCCCGTGCCCGCCACCGCGCAGGCGCTGCCGGCGCTGCAACGCCTGGCGCTGCAATTGGCCGCGGTCACCGGCACGCAGACCGACCGCATGACGCGCGACCACGGTTGGCGCCTGCTCTCGGTGGGCCGCCTGGCCGAGCGCATCTCAGGGCTGTCGCAGGCGATGCAGCACCTCATCGGCACCATCGACGGCCGCGGCGGCTCGGCCGTGGCCACCGCGCTGCTGCTCGACCTGTTCGACAGCGGCATCACCTTTCGCGCGCGCTACCAGCGCCACGAGGACCTGCTGGCGCTGGTCGATCTGCTGGTGTTGGACGACATCAACCCGCGCTCCTTCGCCGGCACGCTGCGCCGCCTGCGCACCGAGATCGGCAAGCTGCCGGGCGCGCTGTCGTGGCGCGACGAGATGCTGGCGCTGTGGCCCGAGCACGGCGCCGGCCTGGCGCTGGACGAACTGCGCGGCGACAGCGATGCGGCCACACAGCAGCGCGTGGCCGCGCTGGCGCGGCAGCTCGGCGCGGCGGCGGCGCGCCTGTCGGACCTGATCGGCCAGCGCTACTTCGCGCATGCCGATCTCGATGCGAATCAGAGCGTCTGATGAGTGACAGCACGCTGCTCGAAGTCGAGCATGTCACCGTCTATCGCTATGCCGCGCCGGTGGAGCTGGCGCACCATGTCGCGCACTTGCGGCCGTGCGCGAACGAGCTGCAGTCCGAGGAGTCTTTCCGCATGCAGGTGCTGCCGTCGCCGTTGCACCAGGCCAACGGCAGCGACTGGCTGGGCAACCACCGCGCCTGCTTCACCGTCAACCAGCCGCACCGCGAACTCGAGGTGCGAGCACACAGCCGCGTGCTCGTGACGCCGCCGCCGCCGCTCGACGCCGAGGCCACCACGCCGTGGGAAGAGGTGCGCGCGAACCTGCGTTATGCGGCCGGCCGCGCCTGGCAGCCGGCCAACGAGTTCGTGCATGCGTCGGCGTACGTGCCGCTGCTGCCGGCGCTGCGCGAATGGGCTGCGCCTTCGTTCACGCCCGGCCGCCCGGTGGCCCGCGTCGGCCTCGAGCTGATGGCGCGCATGCATGCCGACTTCCGCTACTGCAGCGACAGCACCGACATCGACACGCCGCTGGCCGACGCACTGGCGCGCCGCGAAGGCGTTTGCCAGGATTTCGCGCACTTGCTGATCGGCGCGCTGCGGGGCATGGGCCTGGCGGCGCGCTACGTCAGCGGCTACCTGCTGACCACGCCGCCCGATGGTGGTGCCTCGGACGCACCGTGGTTGGGCGCCGATGCCTCTCATGCGTGGGCAGCGCTGTGGTGCCCGATGGCGGACGGCACTCCGGCGCGCTGGCTCGAACTCGACCCGACCAACAACGTCGTTCCCGCAGCCGGCCATGTGCGCCTGGCTGTCGGCCGCGACTATGGCGACGTGACGCCGCTGCGCGGCGTGATCCGCGGCGGCGGCGAGCATCAGCTCGAGGTGCGCGTGCAGACGAAAAGAGTGCAATGACTGGCAGAAGAATTGCGAGGAGCCCCAGGATGAAACACCCCCGAAGCGGCTTCGCCGCCTCCCCCTTGAGGGGGCGCCGCCAGCGGCCCGGCAAAGCCGGTTCCGCGGCGTCCGCTCGGTTGCGCCCGCTTCACGCGTCGCGGGCGCCGCTTGGCGGCGTGGACCACTGACATGTTCGACGAGATGTACCGCCAAGAGCAGGACGTGCGAGCGCACTACGCGGCGTACGCACAGTGGCTGGCCGCGCAGCCGGCCGACTTGATGCTCACCCGGCGCGAAGAAGCGGCGATGATCTTTCGCCGCGTCGGCATCACCTTCGCCGTCTATGGCGACAAGGACGAGAGCGGCGCCGGTACCGAGCGCCTGATTCCGTTCGACCTGATCCCGCGCATCATCCCGGCCGACGAGTGGCGCGAGCTGAAGCGCGGCCTGGTGCAGCGCGTGACGGCGCTGAACCGCTTCATCCACGACGTCTATCACGGCCAGGAGATCCTCAAAGCCGGCATCGTGCCGGCAGAGCAGGTGCTGAACAACGCGCAGTACCGGCCGGAGATGGTCAACGTCGATGTGCCCGGCGGCGTCTATTCGCACATCTCCGGCGTCGATATCGTGCGCGCCGCCAACCCCGACGGCACGGGCACCTACTACGTGCTCGAAGACAACCTGCGCGTGCCCAGCGGCGTGAGCTACATGCTCGAGAACCGCAAGATGACGATGCGCCTGTTCCCCGAGCTGTTCTCGCAAGTGCGCGTGGCGCCGGTCGCGCACTATCCCGACTTGCTGCTGGAAACGCTGCGCCAGGTCGCACCCGCATCGGCCAACGACCCGACGGTCTGCGTGCTGACACCGGGCATGTACAACAGCGCCTACTTCGAGCACGCGTTCCTCGCGCAGCAGATGGGCGTCGAACTCGTCGAAGGCAAGGATCTGTTCGTGCGCGACGGCTTCGTCTTCATGCGCACGACGCAGGGGCCCAAGCGGGTCGATGTGATCTACCGCCGCGTCGATGACGACTTCCTCGATCCCGAAAGCCTTCCGCGCCGACAGCACGCTCGGCTGCGCCGGCTTGCTCGACGTTTATCGCCACGGCAACGTGACGCTGGCCAACGCCATCGGCACCGGCATCGCCGACGACAAGAGCATCTATCCGTACGTGCCGAAGATGGTCGAGTTCTATCTCGGCGAGAAACCGATCCTGGCCAACGTGCCGACGCACCTGTGCCGCGACGCGGACGATCTCGTGTACGTGCTCGATCACTTGAACGAGCTGGTGGTCAAGGAAGTGCACGGCGCCGGCGGCTACGGCATGCTCGTCGGGCCGGCGGCGACCAAGGCCGAGATCGCACGCTTTCGCGAAGTGCTCGTCGCCAACCCGAGCAACTACATCGCGCAGCCGACGCTGTCGCTGTCAACCTGCCCGACGTATGTCGAGTCCGGCGTCGCCCCGCGCCACATCGATCTGCGGCCGTATGTGCTGTCGGGCACCAGCGTGCAGACGGTGCCGGGTGGCCTGACGCGCGTGGCGCTGAAGGAAGGCTCGCTGGTCGTCAACAGCAGCCAAGGTGGTGGCACGAAGGACACCTGGGTTCTCGAGACATGAGGGAGAACTGATCATGCTGTCACGCACCGCAGACCACCTGTTCTGGATGGCGCGCTACATGGAGCGCGCCGAAAACACCGCGCGCATGCTCGACGTCAACTACCAGATGTCGCTGCTGCCGCAATCGGCCGAGCAGGCCGAACAGGGTTGGCGCGGCGTGCTCGGCATCTCGGAACTGACAGGTGCGTTCGCGAAGAAGTACCCGGACTTCGACAGCCGCCATGTCATGGAGTTCATGGTCCGCGATGCCGGCAACCCGTCGTCGATCACCGCCTGCGTGGCCGCGGCTCGAGAGAACGCGCGCGCGGTGCGCGGCGCGTTGACGACGGAAGTGTGGGAGACCACCAACCAGACCTGGCTCGAGTTCAACCGCCTGCTCGCCGGCAAGACGATGCACAAGGATCCGAGCAGCTTGTTCGAGTGGGTCAAGTTCCGCTCGCACCTGTCGCGCGGCGTGACGGTCGGCACGATGCTGCAGGACGAGGCGCTGCACTTCCTGCGCATCGGCACCTTCCTCGAACGCGCCGACAACACCGCGCGGCTGCTCGACGTCAAGTTCCAGAGCCTGGCCGGCGACTACTTCGGCCCGCGTGGCGGCCAATCGCAATCGCAATCGCAAGGGCCCGCCGCGCGTGAAACGCTGGAGGTCGATTTCCATACTGGAGCGCGGTGCTGCGATCGGTCTCCGGCTTCGAGGTCTATCGCAAGGTCTATCGCAACGTGATCCGGCCCGACAAGGTGGCCGAGTTGCTGATCCTGCGCCCCGACATGCCGCGCTCGCTGGCGGCGTGCATGAACGCGTTGACGACCAACCTGCAGCTCGTGGCCAATGCGCAAAGCGACGAGACGCTGCGCCGCGCGGGCCGGCTGCAGAGCGATCTGCAATATGGCCGCATCGACGAGATCCTGGCCACCGGGCTGCATGCGTACCTCTGACGCAGTTCCTCGATCGCGTCGGCGATCTCGGTGTCGGCATCAGCCGCGACTTTCTGGTGCCGATGGCGGCGTGAGCGGCCGCCGCGGCGCCTGGCACGTTCTCGTCACCGAATAGGGCCGCTCGCAGGCTGGCGATTCGCGCGCCAATCAGTGCACGCTACGCGCCCCGCTGCTACTGCGGCGGGCCTTCCCCGCGCCGCGGCCACCGCCGCGGCGTGATCGACAAGCAACCGGGGCTCGACGAGGGCCCGAGAGAGGTACAACATGAAGCGATCCGACCTGGAGCACGGTGCCCCGCGCTCAATTGGCCTGTCCGCGCTGGCGATCGCCGCTGCGCTCGTCGTCGCGTCGTGCGGCGGCGGCGGCGACGACGCCGTTGCCGATGCGCGCGTGGGCGCGCTCGGCGCCGAGTCTCTGCGACCCGCGCGTCAACAACACCCACGCCAAGCTGCTGCAGTGCGTCACGCTCGAGGGCGTGCGCCGGCACCAGGCGGCACTGCAGGCGATCGCCGACGCGAACGGCGGCATTCGCGCCGCCGGCACGCCGGGCTACGACCAGAGCGTGCAGTACATCGTCGGCAAGATGACGGCCGCCGGCTACGACGTGACGCTCGAACGCGTTCCCGTTCATCTACGTCGCGCTGCCGCTGCTGCAGCAGACTCGCGCCGCTCGCCGCGACCTACGAGATCGGGCACCTTCACCGGCACCGGGTCGGCGACGTCACCGCGGCCGTGACCGCGGTCGACATCAACCTCGTGCCGCCGCGCGCCAGCACCAGCGGCTGCGAGGCGGCCGACTTCGCCGGCTTCCCGGCCGGCAACATCGCGCTGGTCCAGCGCGGCACCTGCACCTTCGCGGTGAAGGCGCTGAACGCGCAGGCCGCGGGCGCGTCGGCGGTGATCATCTTCAACCAGGGCAACACGCCCGACGCGCGAGCCGCTGATCATCGGCACGCTGGCGCCGGCGCACGGCGTGACGATCCCGGTCGTCGGCGCGTCGTTCGCCGACGGCGCAGCGCGCTGGCGCAAGCCGGGCTCGTCGGCGCGCGATCGCGCGTCGACGCCGCCGCAGAACGTCACGCAGTACAACGTGATCGCCGAGTCGCGCGACGGCGACCCGAACAACGTCGTGATGGCGGGCGCGCACCTCGACTCGGTGCAGCGCGGCCCCGGCATCAACGACAACGGCTCGGGCAGCGCCGCGATCCTCGAGACGGCGATCCAGATGGCCAAGGTCAAGCCGCGCAACAAGCTGCGCTTCGCGTGGTGGGGCGCGGAGGAGTCGGGCCTGGTCGGCTCGACCGCCTACGTCGCCGGCTTGAGCGCCGAAGAGAAGGCGAAGATCGCGCTGTACCTGAACTTCGACATGGTCGGCTCGCCGAACCACGTGTTCTTCATCTACGACGGCGACGACTCCGACGTCGCCGGCGCCGGCCGCCGGCCCGGCCGGCTCGGCGGAGATCGAGAAGGTGTTCGAGAGCTTCTTCACCGCAGCGCGGCGTGCCGTTCAAGGGCACCGACTTCACCGGCCGCTCCGACTACGGCCCGTTCATCGCCGACGGCATCCCGGCCGGCGGCCTGTTCACCGGCGCCGAGGGCGTCAAGACGGCCGCCGAGGCGGCGCTCTGGGGCGGCACCGCGGGCCAGCCGTACGACCCGTGCTACCACCTGCGCTGCGACACCTACGCCAACAACAACGACATCGCGCTCGACGTCAACAGCGACGCGATCGCCTACGCGGTGCTGCAGTTCGCGATGAACACCGAGGTCGTCAACGGCCAGCGCGGCAAGGGCAACTTCAAGATGCCGCCGGCCGAGGAGAACGACCACCACGGCAACGCGACGCGCTGAGCGCCGCATCGAACGCGAAACGCCCCGGCCCCGCCGGGGCGTTTTTCTGGTACCCGTCAGGCCGCTGCGATCAGACCGCCTGCGCCAGCGTGACGTACTCGGCCACCGGCACCTCTTCGCCACGCCGCTGCAGATCGAACGTGCCGTCGAAGCCGCGCTCGTCGAGCCAGCGGCCGAGGCTGTGGCGCAGCAGCTTGCGCCGTTGCGAGAACGCCGAGGCGACCAGCGCTTCGAGCGTCTTCGCATCGAGCACGGCGGGCTGCGGCCAGGGCAGCATGCGCACGACGGCGGAGTCCACGCGCGGCGGCGGCTCGAAGGCCTCCGGCGGCACGTCGAGAACCGATTCAATGTGATAGCGCCATTGCAGCATCACCGACAGGCGGCCGTAGTCCTTGGTGCATGGTTGCGCGGCCATGCGCTGCACGACTTCCTTTTGCAGCATGAAGTGCTGGTCTTCGATCTGCGCCGCCGCTTCGAGCAGATGGAACAGGATCGGCGTCGAGATGTTGTAGGGCAGGTTGCCGACGACGCGCAGCCTGGCGCTGCGTTGTGCCGCCAGCGCGGCGAAGTCCACCGTCAGCACGTCGGCTTCGATGACATCGAGCGCGGCGTTCTTGCGCAGGCGCGCAGCCAGGTCGCGGTCGAGCTCGATCACGGTCAAGCGCCCGCAGCGCTCCAGCAGCGGCAGCGTCAGCGCACCGAGGCCGGGGCCGATTTCGATCAGCGGCTGGCCGGGCTTCGGATCGATCGCGCCCACGATGGCGTCGAGGACGCCGGTGTCGGTCAGGAAGTGCTGGCCGAAGCGTTTGCGCGGCTGGTGCTTCAACGCGCCATCACTGCGGCGGCTCGCGGAACTCGACATACGCGCGGCCGCGCACTTCGCGCACCCACTCCGCATACGCGTCTTCGAACTTGCGTTCGCGCAGCGCCTGCCGCGCTTGGTCGCGCAACTGCTTGGTGTCGGGCACGACGGTGCGCCGCTCCTGCACCTGGATCAGGTGCCAGCCGAAGCGCGTTTCCAGCGGCGCCGACACGCCGCCGAGGGCCAGGGCATTCATCGCCTGTTCGAATTCGGGCACGAACTGGCCGGGCGAGGCCCAGCCGAGGTCGCCGCCGGCGCTGGCCGAACCATCGAGCGAATGTTCGCGCGCGATGTCTTCGAAGCGCCGCTGGCCGCTTTCGATCTGGCGCTTGAATTCGGTCAGACGCGTGCGCACCGCGGCTTCGGTCAACTGCTCCGACGGCCGCAGCAGCACGTGGCGCGCGCGCGTTTGCGTGACGCGCAGCGCGCCGCCTTCGGCACGGTCGAGCAGCTTCAAGACGTGAAAGCCGGCGCCGGTGCGCAGCAGCGCCGGCGCCAACTGGCCGGCCTGCAGCGGGCGCACGGTTTCGAGAAAGATGTCGGGCAGCTTGTCGGCCGGGCGCAGGCCGATTTCGCCGCCGCGTTCCTTGTTGTCGTCTTCGCTGACCTGCCTGGCCACCGCGGCAAAGTCTTCACCGCCGCGGATGCGCGCCAGCGCCGCTTCGGCGCGCGCGCGGCGCTCGGCCACCGTGCTCTCATTGGCGCCTTCGGGCAGCTTGATCAGCACCTGGGCGATGTTGTATTGCACTTCGCCGGCGCGCTGCCGCCGCGCTGCTTGTCGATCAGCGCGTCGATCTCGCCGTCGGTGATGCGGATGCGCTGCGCGACCTCGCGCTCGCGCACGCGCTCGACCATGATCTGGTCGCGCAGGTTGGCGCGAAAGCGCGGCAGGTCCAGGCCGTCCTGCGCCAGGCGCTGGCGCAATTGCTGCGGCGTCAACTGGTTCTGCGCCGCCACCACGGCCACGCCGCGATCGATCTCGTTGTCATCGACTTTGATGCCGCTGTCGCGCGCGTGCGAGAGCAGCGCGCGGTCTTCGATCAGCGATTCGAGGACCATGCTGCGCAGCTCGCCGTCGGCGGGCAGGCGCTGGTTCTTGCGCTGCGCGTCGGCGCGGGCCAGGGCCACGCGCTGGTTGACTTCGTACGCCGTCACCAGTTCCTGATTGACGACCACGGCGATGTGGTCGCCGGGGCGCAGCGTCGGCGCGCCGCGCAGCGCTTGTGCGCACGCGGCGGGCGCGGCCAGCGCCGCGGCCAGCAGCGTCAGCGCGGCGAGCAGCGTGTGGGGGCGGGGGAATGGGGTCATCGGTCTGGCGCAGCAGGGGTGGGAGCAGGCGCGCTGCGGTTGGTGTAGGTGCGCAGTGGCGGGTCGCTGCGGTCTTCGCGCAGCAGCGTGTAGCCGGGGATATTGTCCTTCAAGACCGCCAGCGGGTTCGAACCCAGGCGTGACAGGCCCACCAGCTCGAGTTGCAACAACAAGCGTGTCGTCGCTTCGGCGCGGCCGGTGGAGATGCGCTCGGCGACGAGTCGGCCGATCCAGCAGCCGGCGTCCCACTCGAAGCCGGCCAGCGAATCGGTGATGCGGCTGTCTTTCATCGAGTAGTTGATGCGGCCGACGCCGTAGAGCGTGCCGCGGCAATCGCTGCCGCTGCTGCTGGGCGCAGCGTTGCGATCGCGCGTGTACAGCGGCCACTGCCAACCGACGTCGAGCTGCTCGCTGGCGCCGCGCGTCAGGCGGTAGGCCATCGACAGCGTGCGAAACGGCCCCGGCTGAAAGCGTGCCGAGAGCAGCGAGCGCGTGACGCGGTTCGACTCGGGGCTGTACTGCGCCGCGGCGTCGAAGGTCCACTTCGACGACAGGTGCGCGCTGCCGTCGAGCAGCACGTCGGAGAAGCGCTGTTCGAGGCGCACGCCGTCGGGCGTGATGCGCTGGTCGCGCAGCAGGTAGCGCTGCGCGATGCCCAGCCGCAAGGCCTCTCGGCCGCTGGCGGTGTCGATCATGCGCGTCGTCACGCCGGCCGTCACCTGGTGCGCGTCGCTGACGCGATCGACGCCGGCAAAGGCGTTGTCGCTGAAGACCGAGATGGTGTTGAAGTCCTTGGCCGCGCTGTCGAACAGCGGCAGCGTTTCCTGCGCGCGGTACGGCGTGTTGACGTAGAGCACGCGCGGCTCGAGCGTCTGCGTCAGGCGCCGCTCGCCCCACTGCGCGGCGCGCTCGAACTGCAGGCCGCCGTCGAGGCTCAGCGTCGGGATGGCGCGCGAGGCGCTCGTGCGGCCGTCGCTCATCGGCGTGTCGGTGTGGTACTGGGCGAAGTTCAATGCCGCGCGCGGCGTCAGCCAGGCGCCGGCGTCGCGCCAGGTGTGGCTGGCCTGCGCCAGCAGGTGCACGCGCTCGCCGTCGGGGCGCGCCGGCACACCAGGGTCGTCGCGCGTGAGGCGAAAGCGATTCGCCTCGGCCTCGAACGACAGCTCGGGGCCGCTGTCCCACGGCCGGCCGAGGCCGCGCCAGCCGACCTGCGGCGCGCGGTGGTACGGCGCGCTGATCAGCGCCAGCGGATCGGCGTCCTGCAGCACCTGCCAGTACTGCACGCGGGCGTAGGTCGTGGTGTCCATGCCGGCGACGCGCCAATCGTGCTCGGCGCCGGCCGACATCGGCAGCAGGCGCGGCGTGAACGAGCGCAGCGCGTTGCCGAAGTCTTTCCAGTAGGCGTCGTCGGAGACGCGCAGGCCCTCGTGCCGCCAGCGCCATGCATCGGCGGCGGCGCTGCCGAAAGCGAAGCCCTGCTGCTTCCACTGCAGCGCGCTGCGCGAGGCCTCGAAGACGCGGTCGTGCGGCAGCCAATGCCACTGCACTTCGCCGCCGTGGCGCGGCTCGAGGTAGCGCGCTTCGCCGAGCGCGCCGAAGCCGCGGCGCGTATAGACGATCGGCGTCAACGTGGCATCGCGCTGCGGCGCGATGTTCCAGTACCAGGGCACGGCCACTTCGAGGCCGCTCTTGCTGTCGAGGTTCAGCGTCGGCGGCAGCCAGCCCGACTTGCGCTCGTCGGTGAGCGGAAACGACAGCACCGGCGCGCCGAGGATCGGCACGCCGAGAAAGCGCAGCACCGCGCCTTCGGCGATGCCGGTGTTGGTCTCGAAGTCGAGCTTGACGCGATCGGCGGAGAGCAGCCAGGCCGGCATGCCGTCGCCGTCGCGCGTGCAACTCGTGTAGTCGGCGCGTGTGAGCTGGGCCCGTTGCTCGTCGATGAAGTCGATGCGCTCGGCGCGGCCGCCGGCTTTGGTGCGCGCAAAGAAGTACTCCGGCTTGGTGAACCAGCCTTCGAAGCGGCCGAGCGTCAGCGACAGCTCGGGACCGGCGAACCAGCTGCCGTCGCTGACTTCGATGCGCACATTCCCGCGCGCGCCGGCGCGGTCGGCCACGTTGTCGTAGTCGAGGCGGTCGCTCTTGATCGTCAGGCGGCCGCGCTGCAGCAGCACCTTGCCCTCGGCGACGAAGTCGAGATCCGGGCGGCCTTGCAGCTCGTCGGCTTCGAGCGTCAGCGGCAACTGGCGCTCGTCGATGCCGCCGCCGACGTTGGCGCGCGTCGCCTGGGCCGACACCAGCGAGGGCATCGACAGCAGCAGGGCGGCCAGCGCCAGGGCGTGGCGATCAAGGGGCATCAGGCAAAGAGCGGGGGCTGGATTGGATTTGTAGAATGAAAATTATCCATGACAGCCACACCAGCCCCCACCGAGGTCTCCTGGGCCGACCCGAAACGCAAGCGCGACTTCGAACAGTGGCTCGCGCCGCTGGCTGCGCAGCACGGGTTACGCAGCGAGACGTTGCGCGCCGCATCGGCCGATGCGAGCTTTCGCCGCTACCTGCGCATCGATGCCAACAAGGGCGCCAGCCTCGTCGTGATGGACGCGCCGCCGCCGCAGGAAGACGTGCGGCCGTTCGTCAAGATCGCGCAACTGATCGAGCAAGCGGGCCTGCACGGGCCTCAGGTGCTGGCCGCCGATGTCGAGCGCGGTTTCCTGCTGCTGACCGACCTCGGCCGCACGCTGTATCTCGACGCCTTTGCCGACGCCAGCCCGAAGCAGGCCGACACGCTGATGCGCGACGCGATCACGGCGCTGGTGCAGTGGCAGAGCAAGGTGCCCGGCGACACGCTGCCGCCGTACGACGACGCGATGCTGCGGCGCGAGCTGCAACTCTTCCCCGACTGGTGCGTGGCGCGCGAGTACGGCGTGACGTGGGGTGAGCGCGAGCAACAGACGTGGCAGCAGGTCAGCGATGCGCTCGTGGCGGCTGCGTTAGCGCAGCCGAAGGTCGCCGTGCACCGCGACTGGATGCCGCGCAACCTGATGGTGTCCGACCCGAATCCCGCGATCCTCGATTTTCAGGATGCAGCGTATGGGCCGATTGCGTACGACGTGGCGTCGCTGTTGCGCGATGCGTTCTGGTCATGGGACGAAGCGCTCGAGCTCGATTGGGCGGTGCGCTACTGGGACAAGGCGCGGCGCGCGGCGTTGCCGGTGGGTGACGACTTCGGTGCGTTCTGGCGCGATGTCGAGTGGATCGGTTTGCAGCGGCATTTGAAAGTGCTCGGCATCTTCTGCCGCTTGAAGCATCGTGACGGCAAGGCCAAGTACTCGTCGGATCTGCCGCGGTTCTTTGCTTATGCGACGAAGGTGGCGACGAGGTACCGCGAGTTGCAGCCGCTGCTGTCGCTGATCGAGCCGTTGTCGGGGATGAAGGCGGCTACTGGGTTTTCGATGCGCTGAGCACTTTGCGCGGTCTGCAGTGTGCGCTGAGCCGGAGGGCGGCGCGCAAGCTCGACCCGACTACGTGCTCACCGGGGCATCGGCAAACTCGCTCATCGGAATGCACGAGCAGAACAGGTTGCGGTCGCCATAGACGTTGTCCACGCGCGCCACCGGGCTCCAATATTTGTTGTGCTTCAACGCCGGCACCGGGTAGGCCGCGACTTCGCGCGAGTACGAGCGTGTCCACTCGCCGGTGAGCAGCGATGCGGCGGTGTGCGGCGCGTTCTTCAGCGGGTTGTCGTCTTGCGGCCATTCGCCTTTCTCGACGCGGCGGATCTCTTCGCGGATGGCGATCATCGCGTCGCAGAAGCGGTCGAGTTCGACCAGCGGTTCGCTCTCGGTCGGCTCGACCATCAGCGTGCCGGCCACGGGGAAACTCAGCGTCGGCGCGTGAAAGCCGTAGTCGATCAGGCGCTTGGCCACGTCTTCGGCGCTGACGCCGCTGGTGTCCTTCAACGGCCGCAGATCGAGGATGCACTCGTGCGCGACGCCGCCGCCTCTCAGGCCCGCGACTTCGCTGCTGTAGTGGATGTCGTAGTGCTCCGACAAGCGCGCTGCGACGTAGTTGGCGGCGAGGATCGCAACCTCGGTGGCGGCTGTCAGGCCCTCGGCGCCCATCATGCGGATGTACATCCAAGAGATCGGGAGCACGCCGGCGTTGCCGAGCGGCGCGGCGCTCACGGCGCCGACCGGTGACTCGTTGCCGGTCCCGGTGCGATGGCCGGGCAGGAAGGGCACGAGGTCCTCGACCACGCACACCGGGCCGACGCCCGGCCCGCCGCCGCCGTGCGGGATGCAGAAGGTCTTGTGCAGGTTCAAGTGGCTCACGTCGCCGCCGAACTCGCCCGGTGCGGCCACGCCGACGAGCGCGTTCATGTTCGCGCCATCGACGTACACGCGGCCGCCATGCTGGTGCACCAGCGCGCAGAGCTCTTTGACCTTCGGGTCGAACACGCCGTAGGTGCTCGGGTAGGTGATCATGATCGCGGCGAGCTTGTCGCTGTGGGCTTCGACCTTGGCCGTCAGGTCGGCCATATCGACGTTGCCGAGCGCATCGCACTTGACGACGACGACGCTCATGCCCGTCATCTGCGCGCTCGCCGGATTGGTGCCATGCGCCGACTCCGGAATCAGGCAGACGTTGCGGTGCCCCTGGCCGCGCGCCTGCTGCCAGCCGCGGATCGCCAGCAGCCCCGCGTACTCGCCTTGCGAGCCGGCGTTGGGTTGCAGGCTGATGCCGGCGTAGCCCGTCGCTTGACACAGCCACGCGCGCAGCTGCTCGTCCATCAGCGCAAAACCGGCACGCTGTTCGGCGGGCGCGAACGGATGGATGTGCGCGAACTCGGGCCAGGTGATCGGGATCATCTCGGCCGTAGCGTTCAACTTCATCGTGCACGAGCCGAGCGGGATCATCGTGCGGTCGAGCGCGAGGTCTTTGTCCGAGAGCTTGCGGATGTAGCGCAGCATCTCGGTTTCGCTGTGATGCGTGTTGAACACCGGGTGCGTCAGGAACTCGCTCGTGCGGCGCAACGCCAGCGGGATCAGCGGCTCGATGCCGGCGGCGTGGTCGGCGACTTTCGGCGTCGATGTGCCCGCCGGGGTGAACCAGGACCACAGCGCTTCGATGTCGTCGCGCGTCGTCGTCTCGTCGAGCGCCACCGACAGGTGCGTGGGCGACAGCTTGCGCAGGTTCGCACCGCCGGCGACGGCCGCGGCGGCGATGGCATCGGTGCGAGCGCCGCTGTCGATCGTGATCGTGTCGAAGGCCTGCGGCGTGACCACGGTCAGGCCCATCTTTTTCAAACCATCGGCCAGGATCGCGGTGTAGCTGGCCACGCGCTGCGCGATGCGCTTCAGGCCCGCGGGGCCGTGGTACACGGCGTACATGCTGGCGATGACGGCCAGCAGCACTTGCGCGGTGCAGATGTTCGACGTCGCCTTCTCGCGCCGGATGTGCTGCTCGCGCGTTTGCAGCGCCAGCCGATACGCCTTGTCGCCGTGGGCATCGACGCTGACGCCGACGAGCCGGCCCGGCATCGAGCGCTTGAACTCGTCGCGGCAGGCCAGGAAAGCGGCATGCGGGCCGCCGCCGCCCATCGGCACGCCGAAGCGCTGGCTGTTGCCGACGACGATGTCGGCGCCGAGCTCGCCCGGCGGCACGAGCAGCGTCAATGCCAGCAGATCGGTGGCGACGATGAAGGCGGCGCCCTGGGCGTGCGCGGCGTCGATGTGCTCTTTCAGGTCGTGGATCAGGCCGCTCGTGCTCGGGTACTGAGCGATCACCGCGAAATAATCGTTGTCCTTCATCAGCCCCGGCGCAAAACCGGCGAGCACCTTCAAGCCCAGCGGTTGGGCGCGTGTGCGGATGACCTCGATCGTCTGCGGATGGCAATCGCCGGCCACGATCACGGTGTCGCTCTTGCTCTTGACGCTGCGCCGGGCCAGCGTCATCGCTTCGGCGGCGGCCGTGGCTTCATCGAGCATCGACGCGTTGGCGATCGGCATGGCGGTGAGGTCGCAGACCATCGTCTGGAAGTTGATCAGCGCTTCCATGCGGCCCTGCGAAATCTCGGCCTGGTACGGCGTGTACGCGGTGTACCAGGCGGGGTTCTCGAGGATGTTGCGCTGAATGACGCCCGGCGTGATCGTGCCGTGGTAACCCTGGCCGATGAAGTTCTTGAACACCTGTGTTCTTCGCCGCCATCGCCTTCAGCTCTTTCAACGCCTGCGCTTCACCGATCGGCGCCGGCAGCTCCATCGGCTTCGACCGCGCGATCGAGCGCGGCACGACGGCGTCGATCAACGCGCGCCTGGACGCAGCGCCGATGACGGACAGCATGTGCTGCTCGTCGCCCTCCCAAGGGCCGATGTGGCGAGCGCGAAATTCGGCTGCGTTTTCCAGTTCGGACAAGGGCAAGGTGGCGGACTTGAGCATGGTTCAGCAGATCAAAGGGTCGTCAACAACTTGTCGTAAGCCGGCGGGTCCATCAGTTCGTCGAACTGCTCCATGTGCGTGACGTGGACCTTGAAGAACCAGCCGTTGCCCATCGGGTCGGTGTTGGCCAGCGACGGGTCGGCGCGCAGCGCTTCGTTGACCTCGACCACTTCGCCCTCGGCCGGCATGTAGAGGTCGGCCGCCGCCTTCACCGATTCGACGACGCCGACGACCTCGCCGCGCTTGTAGGTTTTGCCGACTTCGGGCAGATCGACGAAGACCACGTCGCCGAGCGCATCCTGCGCATGCAGCGTGATGCCGACGACGGCGGCTTCGTGGTCTTCGATGTTGATCCACTCGTGGTCGGGCGTGAACATGGTCGTCATGGGCAGGGACTCCTTGTGGGTTAACCGCGGTAGTAGCCGGGGGGAACGAAAGGCATGGTCGTGACGCGCATCGGCTGACGTTTGCCGCGCACTTCGGCATAGACCTCGTGATTCGCAATCGCGTGGTTGGCTGCGAGGTACGCCATCGCGATCGGTTGATTCACCGTCGGCGCCAAGGTGCCGCTCGTCACGTGACCGAGTTTGTGGCCCTGCGCATCGACGATCACGGCCCCTTCGCGCACGGGGATGCGCTCCAGGCCGAGCAGGCCGACGCGCTTGATCTGCACGCCGCTCGTCAGCTGGCCGGCGATCTTGTCGGCGCCGGGGTAGTGGCCGGCACGCGCGCCACCGGGGCGGCGCACTTTCTGCATCGCCCAGGTCAGGCCCGCTTCGACGGGCGTGGTCGTGGCGTTGATGTCGTGGCCGTACAGGCACAGGCCGGCCTCGAGGCGCAGCGTGTCGCGCGCGCCGAGGCCGGCGGGCTTGACTTCGGGTTGCGCGAGCAGCTCCTTGGCCAGCTTCACCGCCGCATCGGCCGGCACCGAAATCTCGAAGCCGTCTTCACCCGTGTAGCCCGAGCGCGTGACGAAACAATCGGCGCCGACGATCGTGAACGAGCCGCAGGTCATGAACGTCAGTTTCTCGACGCCGGGCGCCAGGCGTTGCAACGCGTTCACCGCGTGCTGGCCCTGCAGCGCCAGCAGCGCGCGATCGGGCAGCGGGATGACCTGGCAGCGGTGGCCGATGTTCGTCATCAGGTGCTTCGTGTCGGCGTCTTTGCAGGCGGCGTTGACGACGACGAACAGATCGGCGGGCCGCCGCGCGATCATCAGATCGTCCTCGATGCCGCCGGCTGCGTTGGTGAAGAGGGCGTAGCGCTGTTTGCCGATACCCAGATCGATCACATCGACCGGCACCAGCGTTTCGAGCGCCGCTGCAGCGTCGTCACCGACGAGCCGCAACTGCCCCATGTGCGAGACATCGAACAACGCCGCCGATTCGCGGCAGTGGCGGTGTTCGGCAATGATGCCGCCCGGGTAGTTGACCGGCATCTCGTAACCGGCAAAGGGCACCATCTTCGCGCCGAGTTCGAGGTGCAGCTCGTGGAGCGGCGTGCGCAACAGGGGAGGGGTCATGGTGCAGCGATCTCCGGACGGGCTGTCGACACCACCGACTCTACGTCGGTGGAACCAATCTGCCCCCGCTGTCCGCTTTACCTGAGAGATTGACGCCGCGAGTCGTTTGCACCCGCCGCGCTTGCCCCTTCGGTGGACGACTCACATCGCTGCGAACCGCCTCTCTCCAGTGAGGTGACACCAGTCTTTCAACCGATGCTTGCCAGTCCTTTTGCCTGAGCGTTCGAGAGGCGTTGAGGCCCCCTCTGCGCCGTCGGCGGCACACCCAAAACGTGATTCTGGGTGTGCTCTCTCCTGGCGGGGCGCAGTGTACCGCTACAGTCCTCGCCCATCATGGCCGACCCACTGAAGAAAAAAGAGATCGCCGCATTGCCGGTGCGCCGCTACGAAGAGGTGCGCAGCGAACTGCGTTCGGGCGACCTCGCCTTCTGCTCGGGCTCGTACGTGTTCTCGAAGTTCATCCAGGGCTTCACCAAGTCGGTGTGGAGCCATGTCGGCATCATCTACCGCGACGAAAACCTGGGGCGCGTGTTCATACTGGAGAGCGAAACCGGCATCGGCGTGCGCCTGGCGCCGATCTCGAAGTACTTGCGCGACTATCACGGCCGGCGCCGCCCGTATCGCGGCCAGATGGTGATCGGCCGCGTCAACCCGGAACTCGGCGACGCGCAGGTGCGCACCGCGGTCAGCTACGGCATGGACCTGCTGACCAAGCCCTACGACAACTTCGAGATCCTGCGCATCGCAGCGCGCATCGCCTTTCGCATCGGCCGGCGCACGCAGGACCGCAAGTTCATCTGCTCGGAGCTGGTCGATGAGTGCTACCGCGCCGGCGGCGTCAAGTTCGTGCGCCGGGACAACTACATCAGCCCGGACGACATCTGGCGCGATCCAGTCGTCACCAAGATCGCGCGGATTCACTGAACGGAACAGCTCCCGCTCCCAGTCTGCTCAGGCGGCGCTCGACGCAGCCCAGTCAAAAGAACGCCTGCAACCCCGTCTGCGCCCTTCCCAGAATCAACGCATGCACATCGTGCGTCCCCTCGTACGTGTTCACCGTCTCGAGGTTGATCATGTGCCGGATAACGTGGTACTCGTCGTGGATGCCGTTGCCGCCGTGCATGTCGCGCGCCATGCGGGCGATGTCCAGGCTCTTGCCGCAACTGTTGCGCTTGATCAGTGAAATCATCTCGGGCGCGGCCTGGCCTTCGTCCATCAGGCGGCCGACGCGCAGGCAGCCTTGCAGCGCCAGCGTGATTTCGGTTTGCATGTCCGCCAGCTTTTTCTGGATCAACTGGTTTGCGGCCAGCGGGCGGCCGAACTGCGTGCGATCCAGCGTGTACTGGCGCGCGGCGTGCCAGCAGAACTCGGCCGCGCCGAGCGCGCCCCAGGCGATGCCGTAGCGCGCTTTGTTCAAGCAACCGAAGGGGCCCTTCAGGCCGTTGACGTTGGGCAGCAGGTTGGCCTCGGGCACGAACACGTCGTCCATCACGATCTCGCCGGTGATGCTGGCGCGCAGGCTCATCTTGCCTTCGATCTTCGGCGCGGTGAGACCCTTCATGCCGCGTTCGAGCACGAAGCCGTGGATGGCCTCCTGGCCGCCGACCTTGCCGTCGGGGTCTGCCTTCTTCGCCCAGACGACGAAGACGTCGGCGATCGGCGAGTTGGTGATCCACATCTTGCTGCCCTTGAGCACATAGCCGCCATCGACCGGCTTGGCGCGCGTGGCCATGCTCGCCGGGTCGCTGCCGTGGTTGGGTTCGGTCAGGCCGAAGCAGCCGATCCATTCGCCGGTGGCGAGCTTGGGCAAGAACTTCTGCCGCTGCGCCTCGTTGCCGTAGGCGTGGATCGGGTGCATGACGAGGCTGCTCTGCACGCTCATCGCGCTGCGGTAGCCGCTGTCCACGCGCTCGACCTCGCGCGCGACGAGACCGTAGCAGACGCTGTTCAATCCGGCGCAGCCGTAGCCTTCGATGGTGGTGCCCAACAGGCCGAGCGCGCCCATCTCGTTCATGATCTCGCGGTCGAACTTTTCGTGCCGCGCGGCCATCAACACACGCGGCTGCAGCTTTTCCTGGCAGTAGGCATGGGCGGCGTCACGCACGGCGCGTTCGTCGTCGCTCAATTGGGCGTCGAGGTGAAAAGGGTCTTCCCAGTTGAACCTGGCAGCCATGGCGGGTGTCTCTCTATAGTCGCGTTGGCCCAGTGTAAAGAACGGCAGGCCAGCGCGACTGACGGCTTTAGCAGGAGAAAACTTACGCCATGTCCAACCTCCAATCCATCACCCTCGGCGGCGGCTGCTTCTGGTGCACGGAAGCGGTGTACGAGAACGTCGAAGGCGTCACCGCGGTCGAGTCCGGCTACAGCAATGGCCATGTCGTGAACCCGAGCTACGAGCAGGTCTGCGGTGGCCAGACGGGGCACAACGAAGTCGTCAAGGTCAGCTTCGATGCCGACCGCATTGCACTGTCCGATGTGCTGGAAATCTTCTTCCACATCCACGACCCGACCACGCTCAACCGCCAGGGCAACGACGCCGGCACGCAGTACCGCTCGGGCATCTACTTCGAGACGCCGGAGCAGGAGCGCGTGGCGCGCGAGGTCTGGGCCACGGCGAATGCCGCGCACAAGGGCAAGGTGGTCACGGAAATCAAGCCTCTGGCCAACTACAGCAAGGCCGAGGCGTACCACCAGCATTACTTCGCGCGCAACCCGGGCGCGGGGTATTGCGCCTTCGTCGTCGCGCCGAAGGTGGAGAAGTTCAAGAAGACGTTTGCGGCGCGCCTGAAGAAGGGCTGAACGTCAAGGGGCGAGGCGCTCTCGCACCCACGCGCCGCCTTCGAGCCGATAGCGCAGCCGGTCATGCAGCCGGCTCTTGCGCCCCTGCCAGAACTCCCACGCCTGCGGCACCAGCCGGTAACCGCCCCAATGCGGCGGCCGCGGCGGATGCAAGCCGTGCCTGGCCGCGGCCTTGGCCGCGTTGGCGACGAGCACCGCGCGAGAGCTGATGACCTGGCTCTGCGGCGACGCCCACGCACCGAGGCGCGAATCGAGCGGCCGCGTCGCGTAGTAGGCATCGCTCTCTTCGGCGCTCGCCAACTCGACGCGGCCTTCGATGCGCACCACGCGTTCGAGCTCGACCCAGTGGAACTGCAGCGCCGCGTGCGGGTTGGCGGCCAGCTCGCGGCCCTTGCGGCTGTCGTAGTTGGTGTACCAGACGATGCCGCGCGCGTCGTAGCCCTTGATCAACACCACGCGCGTCGAAGGGCGACCCTCGGCGCTCGCGGTGGCCAGCGTCATCGCGTTCGGCTCGGGCACTTGCGCGGCGATGGCCTCGCGCAGCCACTTGTCGAACTGCTGCAACGGGCTCGCGGCCGACGCGGCCTCGTCAAGCTCGGCGCGCTCATAACTCTTGCGCAGCGCGGATATGTCGGCGCCGCTCGGTGGGGTGGAGTTCATGCGACGAGGATAAGCCTGCGGCCATCCGCAATTCTTACTACGGAATAGACCCTAGGTACACGACCCGGTGACACCGCCGCGTGTGGCGACGATTCTTGACCACAGGAACTCCTACGCGCAGTACCGCTTTCATGTCGTCATCGCTCCCCACCGTCATCGTGCTCGCCGCAGGCCTGGGCAGCCGCTTTGCCGGCACCGGGCACAAGCTCGAGCAACTGCTGGCCGACGAGGGCGGCGGCCTGGCTGCGGCCGTGATGTCGCACACGCTGCGCCATGCGCTGGCCAGCGGCCTGCCGGTGCTCGTCGTCACCACGGCCGAGCTGGCGCCGCTGGCGCACGAAGACGTGGCCGCACGCGACGTGCTCGTCGTGCCCAAGGCCGCGCCGGTGCGAGGCCGCGGCATGGGTGACTCGATAGCAGCCGGCGTGGCCGCGCGCTCCGATGCCCCGGGCTGGCTGCTGCTGCCGGCCGACATGCCGCGCGTCAAGCCGAGCACGATGCAGGCGGTGGCGCAGGCGCTGGCCACGCACTCGGTGGCCTTCGCGCAGCACCAGGGCCGCCGCGGGCATCCGGTGGCGTTCAGCGCCGAGCTTTACTCGGAGCTGATCGGCCTGACCGGCGACGAAGGCGCGCGCCGGTTGGTGGCGCGTTATCCGTCGCACGCCGTGGACGTGGATGACCCAGGCGTGCTGATCGACATCGACACCAGCGAAGACCTCAAGGTGCAGCGCAATGGCGACGACGGCGGGTTCAAGCCGAGCGCGTTTGCGCCGGACATCTATTGACTATGTGAGCCCGTGCCGCCTCGACAACGCGACGAGCCTCTCGATCTCGCGATCCCTCACCCCGCGCTCGGCCAAGCTCTTCGCCGTTTCCAGCAGGTAGTCCAGCGTCGTGCCGTAGCGCCCGCGCGCGTGGCGCAGGATGTCGATCAGCTGCGCTTCGGGCAGGCGCCCGGTGTGCTGCGGGCTCTTGCGGCTGAGCGTGAAGGCCAGCGCGTCGATGTCGTTGCCCTTGGGCGTGCTGCAGGCCAGCCAGCGCGGGTCATAAACGCCGGTGGGCATCTCGCGCAGCCACAGCGCCTCGAGTGCCTCGGCGGCCTGTGCGCGCGGCACGCGGTACACGGCGCCGTGGCACGAGCCACCGGGCAGCAGCGCAAAGACGAGGCCCGGGCGCTCGGGCGTGCCGCGGTTGATGCGTGAGGCCATGCGCAGCGCACGGTGCCAGCCGCGCACGAAGGCGGCATGGTGTTCGTCGAACGCGAACTCCGGGTTCCACAGCAGCGAGGCGTAGCCGAAGATCCACAGGTCGCGCTTGCCGCCCCATTCGCGGCGCGTGCGGGCGAGCAGGGCTTGCGGGTCGCGCAGCGGCTTCACCGCCACGAGCGGCGGCGGCACCGGCAAAGCGGCAGGGTGGGTGGCCATCTGCGCGCATGATCGCAAAGAAGTGCCGCTTGTTTTGACGATGTAACTCGATTACGGCAGAATCGGCTTACTGGTTACAGCGCGAGGCTATCGATGAAAACGGCTGTTCTCGACATCACGCAACGCATCCGCGAGCGCAGCGCGCCCACGCGGCGGGCTTACCTCGCGCGCATCGACAAGCTGGCGGCGCGCCCGCGCGGCAGCGAGCGCATGGGTTGCGCCAACGTGGCGCATGCGTTCGCCGCGCTGCCGGCCAGCGACAAATTCAAGGTCGTCGCCGAGCGCGCGCCGCACATCGGCGTCGTCACCGCGTACAACGACATGCTGTCGGCGCACCAGCCGTACGAGGCTTTCCCCGACATCATCCGCGACGAGGCGCGCCGCCACGGCGCCACGGTGCAGGTGGCCGGCGGCGTGCCGGCGATGTGCGACGGCGTCACGCAGGGCCTGCCGGGCATGGAGCTGTCGCTGTTCTCGCGCGACAACATCGCGATGGGCACGGCGATCGCGCTGACGCACGATGTCTTCGATGCCGCGCTGCTGCTCGGCGTCTGCGACAAGATCGTGCCCGGCCTGTTGATCGGCGCGCTGCACTTCGGCCACCTGCCGATGGTCTTCGTGCCCGCGGGGCCGATGAGCACCGGCCTGTCGAACAACGACAAGTCCAAGGTGCGCGAAAAGTTCGCCACCGGCGAGGTCGGCCGCGCGGCGCTGCTCGAAGCCGAGAGCGCCGCCTATCACGGCGCCGGCACCTGCACCTTCTACGGCACCGCCAACAGCAACCAGATGCTGCTGGAAGCGATGGGCCTGCACGTGCCCGGCGCGGCCTTCGTGCACCCGCATGCGAATCTGCGCGAAGCGCTGACGCGCGAGGCGGTGCGTGCGGCGTTGGCGATCACGCAGCGCGGCGAGCGCTTCACGCCGATCGGCAAGCTCGTCGATGAACGCGTGATCGTCAATGCGATGGTCGCGCTGCTGGCCACCGGCGGCTCGACCAACCACCTGATCCATTGGGTGGCCGTCGCGCGCGCGGCGGGCATCGTCATCGACTGGACCGACTTCGCCGATCTCTCCGCCGCCACACCGCTGCTGGCCCGCGTCTATCCGAACGGCAGCGCCGACGTGAACCAATTCCAGAGCGCGGGCGGCCCTGGCTTCGTGCTGCGCGAGCTGCTCGATTGCGGCTGCCTGCATGCCGATGTCGCCACCGTCGCCGCACGCGGCATCGCGGCCTATGCCGAGGTGCCGGTGCAGGACGGCGAACGCCTGGCGTGGCGGGCCTTGCCCAAGGACAGCGGCGACGAGAGCATCGTCCGCCCCGCAGTGCGGCCGTTCACCGCGAGCGGCGGCCTGAAGCTGCTGCAAGGCAACCTCGGCCGCGCCGTCATCAAGATCAGCGCCGTGCCTGAAGACCGCTGGCTCGTCGAAGCGCCGGCGCGCGTGTTCGACGGCCAGGAGGCATTGCATGCCGCGTTCAAGGCCGGAGAGTTGGATCGCGACGTTGTCTGCGTCGTGCGCTTCCAGGGCCCGCGCGCCAACGGCATGCCCGAGTTGCACAAGCTGACGCCGCCGCTGGCGGTGCTGCAGGGCAAGGGCTTCAAGGTGGCGCTGGTGACGGACGGCCGCATGAGCGGCGCTTCGGGCAAGGTGCCGGCGGCGATTCATGCGAGCCCCGAAGCGCTGGCCGGCGGACCGCTGGCGAAGGTGATCGACGGCGACGTGATCCGGCTCGATGCGATCCAGGGCACGCTCGATGTGCTCGTGCCCGATGCGATCTTTGCGGCACGCAGCGCGGCGCATATCAGCGATGCGCACGCCGAAGACAATGCGCACGGCCTCGGCCGCGAGCTGTTTGGCGGCATGAGAAAGAACGTGACGAGCGCCGAAGAGGGCGCGTGCACCTGGCTGTGAAAGACAAGACCATGATCAAGAACACCCTCGACCTCGCCGCCTTCGGCCCCGTCATCCCCGTCATCGTGCTTGGAGCATGTCGAACACGCCGTGCCGCTGGCGCGCGCGCTGGTGCAAGGCGGCGTGCGCGTGCTCGAAGTGACGCTGCGCACGAAGGCCGCGCTGGCGTGCATGGAGGCGATTGCACGCGAGGTGCCCGAGGCGATCGTCGGCGCCGGCACGCTGCGCAGCGCCGATGACGTGCACGCGGCCAAGAAGGCCGGCTGCCAGTTCGGCGTCAGCCCCGGCTACACGAGTGAGATCGCTCAGACCTGCCGTGCGGTCGGGCTGCCACTGCTGCCCGGCGTGGCCACCGCGAGCGAAGTCATGCAGGCCAACGCCGAAGGCCACTCGTTCCTCAAGTTCTTTCCGGCGACGGCGGCCGGCGGCATCCCGATGTTGAAGGCCCTGGCCGGGCCGTTCCCCGACGTGGCGTTCTGCCCCACCGGCGGCATCACGGTCGAGACCGCGCCGCAGTTCCTCGCGCTGCCCAATGTCAAGGTCTGCGGCGGCTCGTGGTTGACGCCGGTCGATGCGGTGAACGCCGGCGACTGGGATCGCATCACCGCACTCGCCAAAGCGGCAAGCGCGTTGCGCTGATCACTGCGCGACCATCACCATCCATCCCAGCCCGAACTTGTCGGTCAGCATGCCGAAGCGCGGCGACCAGAAGGTCTTGCCGGGCGGCATCGTCACCGTGCCGCCGACCGCGAGCGCATTGAAAATCGGATCGACCTCGGCCTCGGTCTTCACCGTCACGGCCAACGATGCGCCGCTGACGGTCTGGCTCGGGTCCATGCCGTCGCTGGCCATGACCAGACTCTCGCCGATGCGAAAGCTGGTGTGCATGATCTTGTTCTCCAGGCCCGGCGCCAGCATGCCGGGCGGCATCGGGTCCGGGTTGTCCTTGAAGCGCATCACTTCATCGACCTTGGCGCCGACCGCGCGCTGGTAGAACTCGAGCGCCTCTTCGCAGCGGCCACCGAACAGGATGTAAGGCTGTGCAGACAGGGCAGGCATGGTGATCTCTCCTTCGAATGCAGTTAGAGCGCGAAGCGGCTCATTGACACGACGAACGAGCACGCCCGATTTCGACAGGCGCCGTCGCCGTCAGCGCACCGCCACCGGCGAGCCGGCAGACCCTGTCGCGCCGACGATCGGCATCGGGCTGTAGAGGTAGAGGAAGCGCCAGGCCTTGTCGGCCGCCAGCGCATCGAGGTCCATGTTCTCCTGGTTGACGATGCCGTGGCGCGTCAGCAGATGCGCATGCACGCAGAACGCGCAACCCGGGTCCTTGGGCGGCACGTTCTCCAGGCCCCAGGTGTCGCTGCCGACGACGCCGGCCTGCACCGTGTCCGAAATCCAGCGCGCCACTTCCATGCCGATGCCCGGCTCGCCACCGTTGAACTTGGCGTTGTCCTTGATCCAGTGCACGCCCCAGCCGGTGCGAAAGAAGATGCCGTCGCCGGGCAGGAACTTCGTCTCGGCGAGGCCTTGCTTGCTGAGCGCATCGCGCACGTCCGCCATCGTGATCTCGTAGCCGGCCTCGAGATTCGGCACGCCCTTGGCGCCGGCGACATCGACGAGGAAGCCACGCGCCACGATCGGGTGCAGCTTCTCGATGCCGTTCTTCTTCAGGCCGCTCGAGCCTTCGATCTCCAACTGCGTGACGCCGTTGTAGTAGCGGATCTGGCTCTTGTCGGCGGCGCCGTTGATGGCGATGCCGATGTGTCCCATGCCGTCGAATTGCGTGCCGATCTGGCCGATCTCGGCGGCGACGAATTCGTCGTTATAGACGAGCGAGTTGGCGCCGAACGGGCCGCCGGTCGGGCCGCCCGGAATGCGCAGCACGAACTTGCGTTCGCCGAAGGTCGGCATCGCGGCGCTGTACGCGCGGCCGAGGCGGTAGGTCTTGCCGGTCTTGGCTTCGGCCAGCGCGCGCTGCACCACCTCGGGCTTGGTGAACCAGTTGGTCGAGCCGGCTTCGTCGGCCGCGCCCCAGAGCTTGTTCGGCCACCAGCGCTCGCCCATCGGCGTGTCCATCGTGTCGCCGGTGACCCAGGGCTTGCCTTTGCAGGCCTTCCAGTCCTTGTCGGTGCAGGCTTGCGCGCTGCTGGTGAATGCGGCGGCAGCGACGGCAGCGACGGCAGCGATGGCAAAAGTTCGAGCGAGCGTCATGGGGCGAATCTCCGGTTTGTTATTGAGATTGAGATGGCGTTGGGCCACCGTGACACAACTTGCGGCCGAGACCGAGGTCATGACAGTGGCCGCCGGGGGCGCGATCGTCGGGCGTGTTGTCGCGCAGCGCGAGCAGCGCGCGCTTGGCCAGCGGGTGATCGAGCTCGGCCGCGCGGCTGAGCCACGCGCCGGCGGCCACCGGATCGCGTGCGATCTTGTCGCTGTAGAGGTAGCACAGGCCGCTGGCGTAGTAGCTGTCGGCCGCGCCGTCGGCGGTGCGCGGTGTGCGGGCGGCCTGCGCGATCAACCCCGCGCATTGATCGGCCGGCAACGCCGCGCGATCCTTGTGCTGCATCCAGCCGCCGATGTCGGCGCTCTGCGCGGCGCTTGCGAAGCCGAGGCAGATGAAGATCAATGCACGCCGCAACATGGCGGGCGAGACTACGCCGGCGTCGGTGGCTTGGCAAGGCGCACCAACGCGGCCATCTCATCGGCCTGCGCGGCGGCCAGCCCTTGGGCCGTGCCTTCGCGGTCGGCGGCGCTGCGGTTCTGACTCACCTTCCACTTGCCGACGAGGGTCGTCAGCGTGATCTCGATGCCGACGATGGCGCGCAGCATCTGCTGCACGTAGTCGTCGGGCGCATCGCCGACATGCCACGGCGTGGCCTGAGTGGCTTCGTGATGGTCGGTCAGCCGGTTGACCAGCGCATGCAGCCACGGCGCATCGTCCACCGCGCGCAGCACGCCGCGCGCCTGCACCATCGTGTAGTTCCACGTCGGCACGACCTTGCCATGCTCCTTCTTGCTCGCATACCAGCCGGGCGAGATGTAGGCCTCGGGGCCGGTGAAGACGGCGAGTGCGATCGTGCCCGCGCGCTGCCAGAGCGGGTTGGCGCGGGCGACGTGGCCCCGCAGCATGCCGTGCTCGCCTTCGCCGGGATGAAACTCGAGCGGGATCAGATCGGCGCTCGGGCCGTCGTCCGCGATCGTGATCAGCGTGGCCAGCGGGCGCTCGCGCATCAGCGCGACCAGTGTCTCGCGATCGTGTTGCTCGAAGTGCTTCGGCAGGTACATCGTGCTTGTGATTCCGTTCGCCCTGAGCTTGTCGAAGGGCCGTTGCCGGGAAAGGGCTTCGACAAGCTCAGCCCGAACGGTGAATTACCAGGCGCCGACGTTGGGCATCGACGTCCACGGCTCGGCCGGCGCCAGCGCCGCGCCGGCTTGCAGCAGCTCGACCGAGATGTTGTCCGGCGAGCGCACGAAGGCCATGCGGCCGTCGCGCGGCGGGCGGTTGATGATCACGCCGTGCTCCATCAACCGACGGCAGGTGGCGTAGATGTCGTCCACCGCATAGGCCAGGTGGCCGAAGTTGCGCCCACCGCCGTACTGCTCGGTCTTGCCGCTGGCGTCGGGCCAGTTGTAGGTGAGCTCGACCTGCGCGCTGTGGTCGCCCGGCGCGCACAGAAAGACCAGCGTGTAGCGGCCACCTTCGTTGTCGCGCCGCGAGAGCATCTGCAGGCCGAGCGCGTCGCGGTAGAACTTCAACGAGGCTTCGATGTCGGTCACGCGGACCATGGTGTGCAGGTATTTCATGGCGCAAGGATACGGTCACTGCCAGAGAATCGCCACGCCGATGGCTGCAAACACCCCGGCCGCGATGCGGTGAACCCATTTCACCGGAACGAGTTTGACGACGCGGTCGCCGAGCAGCACGGCGGGTACGTTGGCGATCATCATGCCCAGCGTCGTGCCCGCGGTCACGGCGACGAGATCGTCGAAGCGCGCGGCCAGCATGACGGTGGCGATCTGCGTCTTGTCGCCCATCTCGGCGAGGAAGAAGGCCACGGTGGTGATCCAGAAGACGCCGGCGCGGCTCGCCTCCTTGGCGTGCAGGTCGTCGTCGGCGCGGTCGGGCACCAGCATCCACAGCGCCACGGCGATGAACGACGTGCCGAGAATCCAGCGCATCCACTGCGGATCGACGACGCGCGTCAACCAGGCGCCGAGGGCCGCCGCTGCCGCGTGATTGGCCAGCGTGGCGACGAAGATGCCGGCGATGATCGGCCGCGGCGAGCGAAAGCGTGCGGCCAGGATCAGCGCCAGCAACTGTGTCTTGTCGCCGATCTCGCCAAGGGCGACGATGCCGGTGCTGACGGCGAAGGCTTCAACGGTCATGCACGCTCATGCACGCAGCGCCTTCTCCTCGCGGTCCATCCACACCGCCAGCCCCTGCGCGTTGAGTTCGATGTCCATGGCCAGAAGATCGAGCCGTTCAGGCGTTGCAGCCAGGCCGTGCTCGGCCAGGCAGTTTGCAAACAGCGCCGTCAGCTCGTGCTTCAACCGTTCGTGGCGCCGCGGCGCGTGCTGGCAGCGGCGGCCCACCGCCACCATCTGGTCGAGCACCGACAGCAGCAGCTCGCCCAGTTGCGCTGCGTCTTCGACGCGGCCGTAGTGCGTGAGGTACAGGCAGGCCGGCCGTGCTGCCAACAGACGCTGCACCGAGACGCGCAACGCCGCAGGGTCGAACTGCACCGGCGTCGCCGCAGGCGCAATCCACGGGCCGCGGCCGGCGACATCGAGCTCGCGGTAGGAGACGCCGAAGGTGTCGCCGGTGAACCAGCCGCGCGAGCGTTCGTCCCAGATGCAGTGGTGGTGCCGCGCATGGCCGGGCGTGTCGATGAAGTGCAGGCGGCGCGAGCCGAGCATCAGGTCCATGCCGTCGTGCGTGGTCTGCACCCGCTGGGCGGGCACGGGCACCACGGTGCCGTAGTCGCGCTGCATCGCTTCGGCGCCGTAAATGGCCAGCGCCCCCTGGAACAGCGCCGACGGATCGACCATGTGGCGCTGGCCGTGCGGGTGCACCCACATCGTCGCCGCGGGCAGCGCCTGCATCAGCGCGCCGGCGCCGCCGGCATGATCGAGGTGGACATGCGTCGGGATCACGAACTCGACCGCGTCGTGCGGCACGCCGAGCGCGTCGAGTGCGGCCAGGTGGCGCGGCAGCGCATGGTTGGTGCCGGTGTCGATGAAGGCGGCGCGGCCCTCGCTGCTGAGGACGAGGTAGGCGGCGTCGAAGCGGGGGCGGTGAAAGCCGGTGTCGATGGCGAAGACGTCGTGGCCGAGGTCTTGGACGAAGTCAGGCAGCATCCTTCGACACCTCAGGACGGTCGGAACAGCCCCCATACCGCCTGCGGGCGGCACGGCTCACAGCGGTCGCCGCATGACCGGCGTGACCTTGGCCACCACCACGGGCGCACAGTGCACGCTCGTCGCACAGCCGGGGTCCGCCGGCAGGCGCTTGGCCTGGCGTGTTGAAAGTCGGCCCGGTGGGGCCGCCGTGCCCGCCAGCTTGACCGGCGACGCCACGCGGGCGAGCTTGGGCGCCGCGTGCCGGGACGATGCTTTGCGCAGCGCCTGCGGCGTCACGCCGGCGGCGACGGCGCTGTTGTCGGCAACGTCGGCCGCCGGGCTGTCGAGCGTGCGCACGGCTTCCTGCACCGGCAACTCGAGCACGACACGCGTCACCGCGGCGTCGGCCAGACGCCGCGTTTCGTACGACCACGGCGGCTCCGCAGCCGGCGGCGCCGGTGCGGCCGCCTCTTGCGGCGGATGGGCCTGCGGACGGGTCATTTGCAGTTGCGGCAGGGTGATCGCCAGCGGAATCAGCAAAGCAAGAATTCGCACGGCCATGACCTTCTCCTTGCGCAGTCAACGCGCCACAAACCAACCGGGTTCGCGGCAGCTTACTGCGAAAAGCAAGGCCCGGGCCCGCGAGCGTGTGATCTCGTCGGACGCCGCCATCCGGAACAACACGGAGTTGCAAAAAGCGGCGCTGTGTCATCGTGGCGCCATGCGGCGGTGGATGTAGTTACTTGGATATCA
Organism: uncultured beta proteobacterium; assembly: GCA_963816315.1. Taxonomy (GTDB): domain Bacteria; phylum Pseudomonadota; class Gammaproteobacteria; order Burkholderiales; family Burkholderiaceae_C; genus CADEEN01. Next base: position 94,368 of record CAWFJZ010000020.1, on the reverse strand, counting down.
CCCACGCGCATGCGACGCGATCTACATTGCGCGGCTGGCGACGACCGGCCTCGACTCAATCACAGGAGACAAGCCATGAAGGTGATTCCGATTGCCGCAGGGGCTGCGTTCACGTCGTCATGCGACGATGAATCCGGCGAGGTGCCCAAGCTCGATCTGCCGCTGACGCGGCGCCACCTGCTCGGCGGCAGCGGCGTGCTGATCGGCACGCTGGCGGCAGGCAGCCCGTTGGCGCTGCTGGCCCCTTCGACGGTGTGGGCCGTCGAGCTGAAGACGCTGTCCAAAACCGAAGGCGCGACGCTGCTGCAGATGGGCCGTGTGCTGTACCCGCACAAGAAGCTGCCCGATGCGGTCTATGCGTTGCTGGCCAAGGATCTCGACGCCGACGCCGCGAAGAGCGCCGACACGGCCAAGGTGCTGCGCGACGGCGTCGCCTCGCTGAACAAGGCCGCCGGCGGCGACTTTCTGAAGGCCAAGCCGGCGCAGCGCGCGGCGGCGGTCAAGTCGCTCGAAGGCCAGCCGTTCTTCGCCGCAGTGCGCGGCAAGTGCATCACCTCGCTCTACGACAACGACATGGCCTACAAGGTCTTCGGCTACCCGGGCTCGGCGTGGGAGAAGGGCGGCTACATCACACGCGGCTTCCAGGATCTGAAGTGGCTGCCGTCGCCGTCGGCGGAAGCCAGCCCGAAGCCGTACATGGGTTGACACAGAGCACAGCAGGAGACACGACATGGCCAAGTTCGACAACAACGACGATGCGGTGGTGGTGGTCATCGGCTCCGGCGCCGGCGGCGGAACGCTTTCCAACGAGTTGTGCCAGAAGGGCATCAAGGTGGTCTGCCTCGAAGCCGGCGCGCAGCAATCGAATGCGACGTTCATCAACGACGAGTGGAAGTCGTTCGTGCAACTGGCGTGGCTCGACAAGCGCACCACCTCGGGCACGTTCCGTCTGGCCAAAGACTTTGCCGGGCTGCCGACGTGGATCTGCAAGACCGTGGGCGGCACCACCACGCACTGGGCCGGCGCGTCGCTGCGCCTGGAAGAGCATGAGTTCAAGGCGCGCACGGTCGTATGGCGCGATCGACGGCGCGAACCTGCTCGACTGGCCGCTGACGCTCAAGGAGCTGGAGCCGTTCTACGCCAAGGCCGAAGACAAGATGGGCGTGACGCGCACCAACGGCATTCCGGGGCTGCCGGGCAACAACAACTTCAAGGTCATGTATGCCGGCGCAAAGAAGCTCGGCTACAAGGACTGCCACACCGGCAACATGGCGATCAACAGCGTGCCGCGGCATGACCGCGGGCGCTGCATGCAGCTCGGCTTCTGCTTCCAGGGCTGCAAGAGCGGCGCCAAGTGGAGCACGCTGTACACCGAGATCCCGAAGGCCGAGGCCAGCGGCAACTTCGAGCTGCGGCCGCAATCGCATGTGACGAAGATCGAGCACAACGATGCCGGCAAGGTCACGGGCGTGGTGTACATGGACAAAGACGGCAAGGAGCAGCGGCAGAAAGCGCGCGCCGTCTGCGTCGCCGGCAACTCGATCGAGACGCCGCGCCTGCTGTTGCTGTCGGCCTCGGCCAAGTATCCGGATGGTCTGGCCAACTCGTCAGGCCAGGTCGGCCGCAACTACATGCGCCACATGACGGGCTCGGTCTATGCGGCGTTCAAGCAGCCGGTGAACATGTACCGCGGAACGACCATGGCCGGCATCATCCGCGACGAAGCGCGCCACGACACCAAGCGCGGCTTCGCCGGCGGCTACGAAATGGAAACGCTGTCGCTCGGCGTGCCCTTCATGGCGGCGTTCCTCGACCCCGGCGCCTGGGGGCCGGAGTTCGCGTGGTGGATGGACCACTACCAGAACATGGCCGGCATGTGGCTGGTCGGCGAAGACATGCCGCGCGAGAGCAACCGCATCACGCTGAACAAGGACGCGAAAGACCAGTACGGCCTGCCGGTGCCGAACGTGCATTTCGACGACCACCCGAATGACATCGCGATGCGCAACCATGCGTTTGCGCAGGGCGAGAAGGTCTATCAGGCGGCGGGCGCGATCAAGACCTACCGCACGCCGCCGTACCCCTCGACGCACAACCTCGGCTCCTGCCGCATGAGTGCGCAGCCCAAGGATGGCGTCGTCAACAAGTGGGGCCAGTCGCACGACATCGCCAACCTCTTCATCAGCGACGGCAGCCAGTTCACCAGCGGCGGCGCCGAAAACCCGACGCTGACGATCGTCACGCTGGCGATCCGCCAGGCCGACTACATCGCGCAGCAGATGACGAGCAAGGCCATCTGAAGGGGGCTCACGATGTGCGAATTCTTCGTCAAGGCCGATCCGATCCTCTATGAATCGCGCACGCGCACCGTGCGCATCCACGGCGTGCTGACCAGCATCCGCCTGGAGAACCTGGTCTGGGATACCTTGAGCGAGATGGCGGCCGACGAGGGCTGCACCACCAACGCGTTGATCGCCCAGTTCCACGACGAAATCCTGCAGCACCGCGGCGACGTCGCCAACTTCTCGTCGTTCCTGCGCGTGACCTGCCTGCGCTTCCTCGTGCGCGAGCGAGAGCGCGCGCTGGGCATCGGCGACGACAACGTGCGCACGTCACCGTCGCCCACGGCCGCCGTGACGGTGGTGGCCATCAAGCCGCAACGCCACTGAAGCCATGAGCACCTTCGACACCGAACAGCAGCCCGGGGTCTGCGAACACCCCAGCGACGCTTCGCGCGGCTTCACGCTCAATCACAGCATGCTGCGCGTGAAGGACCCGGCCGTCGCTCTCGATTTCTACACGCGCGTCTTCGGCATGCGCCTGCTGCGCAAGCTCGACTTTCCGGAGATGAGCTTCTCGCTGTACTTCCTCTACCGCCCGGCGCCCGGCGATGCGCCGCCGGCCGATGCGGGCGAGCGCATGGCGTGGACCTTCGCGCAGCGCGGCATCCTCGAGTTCACGCACAACTGGGGTTCCGAAAAGGACGCCGAGTTCAAGTACCACGACGGCAACGCCAAGCCGCAGGGCTTCGGCCACATCTGCTTTTCGGTGCCCGACCTCGACGCCGCGGTGCGCTGGTTCGACGACAACGGCCTGGTCTATGTCAAGCGGCCCGAGCAAGGGAAGATGCGCGACGTGGCCTTCGTCAAGGACCCGGACGGCTACTGGATCGAGATCGTCGAGCCGGCGCGCTTGAAGAACCTGGGGCGAAGCTGAGAGGGTGTGAACGAATCCGGCATGCCCGCTCGTCCCGCTCGGACACGCCGGATTCATTCACACCCTCTGAGTCGCCGTCGTTTCAGCGAACTTCGGACCCGGCGAACACCAGCTTCGTCGATCTGAACTCGATCGACGGCCCGAGTTCATAGACGTTGCGGTAGCCGTAGGCGTGCAGCGAAACGAAGGTCGAGACGTTCAGCGCCGATCGCGTCGTTCTTCATCGCCAGCGACTCCGGCGCGCCGATGAAGTTGTTGTTGCAGTAGATCAGCACGCGCGTGGTCTTGCTCGGGATCACGCGCGCCAGCGTGGCGTCGGTGAACTCGGGGAAGCTCAGGTTGACGGCGCCCTTGACGTGGCGCCTCGCGTACATGCGCTCGCTGCGCGCATCGAGCATCACGGTGCCGGGTTCGCGCGCCATGCGCATGAACTGTTCTTCGGAGACGAGCCGCGACTCGCGCAGCGGCGCCACGGAGGCGACGTTGGCGGCGAAGGCGCCGTAGTCGATCAGCGGGTTGCGAGGCGCCGTGGTCTGCGCGTGCGCGGCAACCACCGACGACATCGAAAGCAGCAGCGCTGCGAGGCGGCGAGCGGTCATGGCGAAGCTCCAGGGTCGTGGGTCCAGGCTCAACGCCACCCCCAACCACGCCGTTGACGCCGCGCCTCAGGGCTTGGCTGCGAACAACGCGTTCAACTCGGTGCCTGATGCTGCACCGGCCAAGCCGTCGAAGCGGCCCTGCGCCAACGCGCGCGACGCGCGCAGGAAGCCGGCCCACGCGGTGCGCGCCAGCGCGCCGCCGACGCTGATGCGGCGCACGCCGAGCGCGGCGATGTCGTCGAACGAAAGCCCGCCCGGCGCGCTGACGAGCAGGTTGAACGGCTTGGGCGCCACCGCTTGCACGACGGCCGCGATCTGCTCGCGCGTTTTCAAACCCGGCGCGTAGAGGCAGTCGGCGCCGGCATCGGCATAGCGCTTCAGGCGCGCGATCGTCTCGTCGATATCGGGCCGGCCGACGAGAAAACACTCGGCGCGGCCGACCAGCAGCGTGTCGCCACCGCTGCGGTCGATCGCGCGGCGTGCTGCGCGCATGCGATCGGCGGCGGTGTCGATGTCGTACAGCGGCCGCGACGCATCTCCGGTCGAGTCTTCGATCGACAGCCCGGCAACGCCGGTCTGCACCGCGAGCGCGACATTCGCTTCGACGCCCGCCGCATCGGCCGCGAAGCCGCCTTCGAAATCCGCATTGATCGGCAGCGTCGTGCCTTCGACCATTTCCGCCAGATGCGCCAGCGCCATGTCGAGCGTGATGCCGTTGTCAGGCCGCGCGCGCGACCATGCGTAGCCGGAGCTGGTGGTCGCCAGCGCCTTGAAGCCCAGGCTCTCGAGCAGGCGTGCGCTGCCGAGGTCCCACGGGTTCGGCATGACGAAACAGCCCGTCTCGTGCAGTTGCCGGAAGGAGCGGCGCTTGTCGGCGGCGGACATGGTCTCAAGCCGCCGCGGTGGGTTGTGGATACGGCGGCACGTGGTTGCCCTGCCGCAGCGCGCTGGCGGCGCGCACCAGCAGTTCCATGTCGAGTTGCGCCGGGTCGCGCGGCACCAGGTCGTAGTGGCACAGCGTGCCGAGCACGCCGCCTTCCGGGTTCATGATCGGCACGCCGCAGTAGGCTCTGACGGCGGCGCGCGCCGGGTGCTGCGCCAGTCGTTCATCGGTCAGCGCGTCGGCGGTCTTGAAGGCGCCCTTGCTGTCGCGCACGTAGCAGCAGTAAGTGGCCGTGTCGGGCACTTCGCTCGCCGACATCACCTCGGGGTTCTCGCGGTCGAAGTGGATCGCCGCGTTGGCCTTGCCGTTCTGGAAACGGAAGATGCCGATGAAGCGGTAGTCGGACAGCCCGAGCAGGTACGCCAGCGCGTCGCGCGCGCCACGATCGGCCAGGATGCGAGAGAACTCGGCGAAGTCGGTGTCGGTATCCACTACGGTACCCCCGTTACTGCATGACCACCGTGTACAACTTGGCCACCTCCGCCGTGCCGTCCGTGCCGCCGACCTGCCGCAGCGCTTGCAGGCCCTTGGCCTTGGTCTTCGGGTTGGCGGCCATCGACAGCGCCAGGCGAAGCTTGGCGTCGTCGGGTCGTTTGAGGTTGCCTTTGGCGATGCCCTTTTCGATCAACTCGATCGCTTTGTCGTGCTGGCCCATCGACGCATAGACGGTGCCGACCTTGACCAGCTCGTTGCCTTCTTTCTGCGCGTTGGCCTCGTCCAGGTTCTTCGCCAACCCGGCCGTGCTTTCGCCTTCGGATTTGATGACGAGATCCTTCAGCCGTTGATGGCGCGGCGCCTGATCGCCGGTGCCGAGCGCGCCGGCCGCATAGCCTTTGTCAACAATGGCCTTGGCCTCCACCGGGAAGCCGGCCTGCAGCGCCAGCTGCGCCAGCTCCATGTACTCGTCGGGCTTGGTGATCAGGCCGTTGGCGAGCTTCAGGCGCTGCACGTCCAGGCCCAGGCGGTCGGAGAAGCCGGGCTTGCGCTGGATGCTCGCCAGGTGTGCGCTCCAGTAGTCTTTCTTCGGGTAGTACAGCACCAGTTTTTCCAGGGTGTTCGAATAGACGGCGGTGTTGTTCATGCGGCGCGCGGCATCGGCCAGGCGCAGCAGATCGTCTTCGCCCGGGCGGCGGCCGTCTTTTTCGGCGGCCGACACGGCGGCTTGCGAGTCGCGCATCACCGTCGAGAAGTCGCCGCTTTGCGATTGCACGAAGGCGATCAACTGGTTCAGCGACGCGCTGTTGCCGCCCGCCGCTTTGGCCTTGTTCGCCCACTCGCTGGTCTTCGGCCAGTTCTTCTGCTGCGAATACGCAAACGCGATCTGCTCGGCCATCTGCGCCTTTTCACTGGCGGCGCCGCGCTCGTACACCGACTCGAAGGCGGCGATGGTCGTCGCCGTGTCGCCCACGCGCTGCGCCGCGGCGCCCTTCATGCGGTCGATCACCAACTGCTCGCTCGCCGTCTTGCCGCCCACCGCGTCGGCCTCGCGCACCTTGGCCAGCGCTTCCTTGGCCTTGCCGGCCTTCATCAGATCGCTGGCGGCCTGCAAGGGCTTGGCGACGTCGGGGCGAATGCCTTGCGCGTGCGCGGCGGTGAGCAGGCCGGCAGCGAGGAGGGTGGCTGCGAGGACGCGAAGTGACTTCATCGTGTGGACTCTCGAAATTGGAACGGGGATCGTTCCAGTGGTGGTAACGATCCCCGCAGGAGTTTCGCAGACAGCGCCGCGATCAGTTCATGAACTGCTCGTTGCCGACCATGCCGATCTTGCTCACGCCCTGGCGTTGCGCACTGGCCATGATCGCGGCCACATGCTTGTAGGTGACCAGCTTGTTCGGCCGCAGATGCACTTCGGGCTGATCCGCCACGGCCAGACGGCCCCACTCGGCGAGCTTGGCATCGAGTTCGGGCTTGCTCATCAGCGTGCCGTTCAGACCGATCGTGCCGTCGAAATCGACGTCGATGCGCATGATCTCCGGGTCCTTCAGCGGCTTGACGTTGCTCGGCGTCGGCATGTTGAGCTTGACGGCGTGCGTCTGGATCGGAATGGTGATGATGAACAGGATCAGCAGCACCAGCATGATGTCGATCATCGGCGTCATGTTGACTTCGACCATCGGGTCGTCTTCGCTGCCGCCGGAACCTACTTGCATCGCCATGGCTATAACCTCGTCACGCCGCCCGCGGGCGGCTCGGTGATGAAACCGACTTTCAGGATGCCGGCGCGCTGGCAGGCGACGATAACGCGGCCGATCGATTCGTAGCGCACTTCGAGGTCACCGCGGATGTGGACCTCGGGCTGCGGGTCTTTCACCGCCTCCTTCTTCAGCCGCGTCACCAGCGTCTCGGCGTCGGACAGGCGTTCCATGCCCCAGTGGATATCGCCGTCGCGGTTGACCTGGATGACGATGTTCTCCGGCTTGGTCTGCGTCGGCAGGTTGCGTTCTTTCGGCAACTCCATCTTGATCGACTGCGTCACCACCGGCACCGTGATGAGGAAGATGATCAGCAGCACCAGCATCACGTCCACCAGCGGCGTCGTGTTGATGGTGGAGTTCATCTGTTCTTCGCCGCTGTCGTCGTCTGCGGCGCCTACGTTCATGCTCATGGCAATCTCCGGACGCTGGATCTCACTACAGACTCAGCGTTTGCCGGCGAGCAGCACGTTCTGCAAATCGGCAGAGAACGCACGCACACGCTCCATCGCGCCTTTGTTGCGGCGGATCAGCCAGTTGTAGCCCATCACCGCCGGCACCGCGACCGCCAGGCCGACGGCCGTCATGATCAGCGCTTCGCCGACCGGGCCCGCCACCTTGTCGATCGAGGCCTGGCCGGAGATGCCGATGGCGGTGAGCGCGTGGTAGATGCCCCAGACCGTGCCGAACAGGCCGACGAACGGCGCCGTCGAGCCGACCGTGGCGAGGAAAGCCAGGCCGTCCTGCAAGCGGTTCTGGATGTTCTCGACCGCGCGGCCGATGCTCATGCCGACCCAGGTGTGCTTGTCGATCGACGCCGTCATGCCGCCTTCGTGGTGGTCGCTGGCCTTCATGCCGGTCTCGGCGAGGAAGCGAAACGCGCTGCCCTCGTCGAGCGCGTCGGCACCCTTGCGGATCGAGCCGGCGTTCCAGAACGCTTCGCCCGCGGCCTTGGCGCTGCGCATCAGCTTGCTCTGCTCGAACAGCTTGGTGAAGATGATGTACCAGCTGCCCATCGACATGATGATCATGATGATCAAGGTGCCGCGGGTGACGAAGTCGCCCTCTTTGACCATCGCGGCGATGCCGTACGGGTTATCGACGGCTTCCTTTTCGATCTTGGGCGCCACGGCCGGCGCGGCGGCGGCCGGCTCTGAAGCCGCTTGCGCCAGGGCCGCCGTCGGCAGGCCGGCGGCGAGCGTCGCCACGGCAATCAACGCAGCCACCACGGGCGCGCGAACGAGTTGGATCAAAGACATGGTTCCTCCGGGAAACGAATGCGCGAATCTAAGTGCAGCCGCGCGGCAACGTGAAATCAAACAGGTGAGCGGGGTTGGAACAGCACGTTCACTCGAGCTTCCAAACGTACTCGACGGTGGTCGCCGCACCGACGGCTTGACCATTCGAATCGCGTCCAGGCTTGAACGTGCAGCCGCTGAGCGACGTCACGGCAGCGCGGTCGAGCAGACGGTGCTCGCGTGATGCGCCCGACGCCTTGACGACGTCGGCACTGACCACTTTGCCGGCGGCGTCGATGGTGAACTTGATGGCCGTCGTGCCGGTGGCCTCGGCCTTCAGCGCCGCGGGGGGGTAGTCGGGCTTGCAGGCCGAAACGTTGGTGATCGCCGGTTGCGCGGCCACAGGCGGCGCGGCCGGTGCCGGCGGCGCCGCAGCAGGCGCCGGTGCCGGCGCGATCGTCACCGGCGCCGGTGGCGGCGGTGTCGTCGTCTGCACGGTGATCGCCGGTGCAGGCGTTGGTGGCGGCGCCACCACCACTTCGGGCGGCGGCACGAAACTCGGCGGCGGCGGCGCCAACTTGGGCGGCGGCGGCGGCAGGTTTTCCGGCGGCGGCGGCGGCGGCTTGACCTCTTCGATGATCTTGGTTTCGATCGGGTTCTTGATCACCTCGACGACCTTGCGTGCCAGCCCGCTGACCAGCGCCCAGCCGAGAAGGATGTGCATCAGGACCACGATCCCGATGCCGACAATGTGTTTGCCGGGCTTGCGCTGTTGATCAGCGTAGTCGTACGTCGCCAAAACCGAACCTCCGCAACACCCGGGGTGTGGGCGCCGCTTGCTTGCTCTCGAATTCTTGGATCTTATGAACGCCGTTGATCAGCCGCCTTGTGGGCAGCGGCGGTGCTGCACACCGCGAAGGGCGCGACTATATCGCCAAAGACTTCGCGGCCCGCTCGGGGCATCACCCTAGGGTTTCGGGCCTGCGCAGCCCCGAGCAACAGCGGGTTACCGGCGACCATTGCGGCTTGCTCATGAAGCCAGCCGAGGTTCGATGCAACTGCCCGTCATGCCCGTGTTGCGGTTTCGCGATGACTGGCGCCAGCCCGGCGCGCTGCGCGCCGACGCGCTCGCCGGACTCACCGGCGCCGTGGTCGTGTTGCCGCAGGGCGTGGCCTTCGCCACGCTGGCGGGCATGCCGGCGCAATACGGTTTGTATGCGGCGATGCTGCCGTGCGTCGTTGCTGCGCTGTTCGGCGCCAGCCGCCTGATGGTGACCGGCCCGGCGAATGCGATTTCACTGACGACGATGGCGTTGGTGGCGCCGCTGGCCGCAGTCGGCTCGGCCGACTACGTGAAGCTGGTCTTGACCTTGTCGTTGCTCGTCGGCGTGATGCAACTGCTGCTCGGCCTGGCGCGCGTCGGTGCGCTGGTGGACAAGGTGCCGCACGCGGTCGTCGTCGGTTTCACCGCGGGCGCTGCCGTGCTGATCGTGGCCAGCCAACTCGGCAGCGCGCTCGGGCTGGCGCTGCCGCGCGGCCAGTCGGTGCTGGCCAGCGCGCAGGCGGCGTGGGCGCGCTGGCACGAGATCAACCCGGCGGCGCTGGTTGTTTTCGTGCTGACGGTCGTGCTGGTCATCGTCGCCCGCCCGTTGTCGCGCTGGGTGCCGGCGATGCTGGTGGCCGTCGTCGGCGGCGCGCTCGGCGCCTGGTTGCTCGCGCAGGCGATGCCGCAGTGGCCGGCGTTGGCGGTGGTGCCGCCGTTGCCCGGCGCGTTTCCCGAGCTGTCGTGGCCCGACCTGCGCATCGACACCGTGCGCAGCCTGTTCGGCGCGACGCTGGTGATGACGCTGCTCGCACTCACCGAAGCCAGCGCCATCGCACGCGCGATGGCGCGCCGGCGCGGCGATGCGCTCGACGGCAACCAGGAGTTCATCGGCCAGGGCCTGGCCAACATCGCCGGCGCGTTCTTCAGCGCGATGCCGACCAGCGGCTCGTTCAACCGCTCGGGCGTCAATGCCGAGGCCGGCGCGCGCACTCCTCTGTCGGCCGTCTTCGCCGCCGTGTTTCTGGTGATCGTCCTGGTCTTCGTCAGCCCGCTGGCGAAGTGGCTGCCGCTGGCCGTCGTCTCGGCGCTGCTGTTCGTCGTTGCCTGGGGCCTGTTCGACACGCGCGAGATGCGCCGCATCTGGCGTGACGAGCCGGTGGAGCGCGCGGGCCTCGTCGTGACGCTGATCGCCACGGTGACGCTGTCGCTCGAATGGGCGATCCTGCTCGGCCTGACGACGTCGCTGCTGGCGCAGCGGTTCAGTTCTTCGCGTTCGGGCTGAGCTTTTCGAACCCCGATCATCCTGAGCTTGTCGAAGGACAGGCTCAGGACGATCGGATGCCGAGCTCTCGCAGCACCTCGTCGGTGTGTTGGCCCGGCCGCGGCCCGGCTTGCGGCACGCGCGCGCCGCTCCTCGACAAGCGCGGCGCCGGCGCCGGCAGCGTGCGGCCATCGACATCGACGAACGTGCCGCGCGCGGCGAGGTGCGGATGCTGCGGCGCTTCGGCCAGCGAGAGCACGGGGGCGAAGCAGGCGTCGCTGCCTTCCAACTTGCCGCACCAGTGGGCGCGCGGCTGCGTCTTCAACAGCGCCGCGACGCGTTGCCGCAATGCCGGCCAGTCGTCGAACGCATATTGGCGCGATGCGTCCACATCCTCCAGCCCGAGCCGCCGCAGCAGCTCGGCATAGAACTTCGGCTCGATCGCGCCGAGGCTGACATGGCCGTCGGCGCATGCGAAAACATCGTAGAACGGCGAGGTGCCGAGAAAGAAGTTGCGCGCCGCGTCGTCGCTCCACGTGCCGGCACCGCGGCGCTGGTGGATGAGCGACGACAGGGCTGCGACACCATCGACCATGGCCGCGTCGATGACCTGGCCGCGGCCGCTTCGTTGCGATTCGAGCAGCGCACAGACGATGCCGAAGGCGAGGAACATCGCGCCACCGCCCATGTCGCCGACGAGCGTCGCCGGGATCATCGGCGCTTCGTTCGGCCGGCCGGCGATCGACATCGCGCCGGTCAGCGAGACGTAGTTGATGTCGTGACCGGCGGCCTGCGCCAAAGGGCCATGCTGACCCCAGCCGGTGACACGGCCATAGACGAGCTTCGGATGGCGTGCCGCCACGGCATCGGGGCCGAAGCCCAGCCGCTCCATCACGCCGGGACGAAAGCCTTCGATCAATGCATCGGCGCGTTCGATCAAGGCCCAGGCGATGCTGCGGCCACGTTCGCTCTTCAAGTCGAGCGCGACCGAACGTTTGCCGCGGTTCTCGTCGGCTCGTTCGTTCGACGGGTTGTCGATGCGATCGACGACGATCACGTCGGCGCCCATGTCGGCGAGCATCATGCCGGCGAACGGCGCCGGGCCGAGGCCGGCGAATTCGACGATGCGAATGCCGGTCAATGCACCAGCGCTCACGATGCCGGCCACAGTCTTTGCATCGCTTGCGTGAAGCGTGACGCAATCGCTGCGCCGTCGGCGTGCTGATGTTCGCGCAGCGCCCAGCGGCCGGCCACCATGACGTCGCGCCACGGTCGCGTGGCGCCGGCGAAGACGAGCGCGTCGAGCAGCGAGTCTTGCGGCATGCCGAGCGTGGCCTCGCACGACGCATCGGCAACGAGCAGGTCGGCGCGTGCGCCTTCGACGAAACCCCACTGCGCGTGCCCCGCTGCGGCGCCGCCGCCGGCGAGCACGCGCTCGAACAAGCGCGCGGCGGTGGACGGTTCGTGTTGCGGATCGGCGGCGACGTTGCGTTGGCGAAGCGTCAGGCGTTGGCCGAACTCGAGCAGGCGCAACTCTTCCATCGCATCGCGGCCGACCTGGCTGTCGGAGCCGATCGACAGCGGCGTCGTCGATGCCAGCCAGCGCGGCAGATCGGGCAGGCCGTCGCCGAGGTTGGCTTCGGTCGTCGGGCAGATGACGACGCCGGCGCCGCTCGCCGCCACCGCGTCGATCTCCTGCGGCGTCGCATGTGTGGCATGCACGAGTTGCCAGCGCGCATCGAGCCGCGCCTGTCGGGCCAGCCACTCGATCGGCCGCGCGCCGGTGGCGGCCAGGCAATCATCGACCTCGGCGGTTTGTTCGGCGATGTGGATGTGGATCGGCCCGCTGCCCGCGCCCTCGGCCACGCGCGCGATCGAGTCCGGCCGCGCCGCGCGCAGCGAATGAATCGCCACGCCGCAGGGCACGCCGAAGCCCTGCGCCGCGCGCTGCAAGGCGAGCACGGCGTCGGCGTCGGTGGCGAAGCGGCGTTGATCGTCGCGCAAGGCGGGTTGCGCGAAACCGGCGCGCTCGTAGAGCACCGGCAACAGCGTCAGGCCGATGCCGGCGGCGGTGGCCGCATCGGCCAGCGCCCAGGCCAGCGTGCCCGGGTCGGCATACGGCGTGCCGTCGCGCTCGTGCTGCAGATAGTGGAACTCGCAGACGTGGGTGTAGCCGCCGCGCAGCAGCTCGACATAAAGCTGCGTGGCGATGTCGCGCAGCGTCTCGGCCTCGATGCGCAGCGCCACGCCGTACATGCGGTCGCGCCACGACCAGAAGTCGTCGTGCGCCGAGTCGCGCCGTTCGGCGAGACCGGCGAACGCACGTTGGAAGGCGTGGCTGTGCGCATCGACCAGGCCGGGCAGGGCGGGGCCGGCGAGCACGGTGGCGTCGGGCGATGCAGCGACGCCGATTTCGACACGCGACCAGCGGCCGTTGCGATCGGCTTCGAGCAACACCGCGTCGGCCCAACGGCCGCGCACCCATGCACGCGGCGCCCAGAGCAGCGACGTCATTTCAGCTGCGCCATCGCGCTGCGCGCGACGCGGGACGCGTGAAGCGGCCGTCGGCTCGCGGCCTGTTGCGGCTGTTGACGAGCGTCGGGTTCTCGCCCCGGTTCGCGTTGGCTTGCTCCCCGCCCCCGTTCGCCCTGAGCTTGTCGAAGGGCCGGGCTGAGCCTGTCGAAGCCTTCTTGCCACACGCCACGGTCTTCGACAAGCTCAGCCCGAACAGGGGCGAGAGGGGCTTCGACAGGCTCAGCCCGAACGGTTGTTTGCGGACGTTGGACTTCGCCTTCGGGCCGACAGCGAACATTGACAACCGCGTAAGCCTCACTTCAGCACCGCCGTTGTACCGCACGACACACGCCATCAACGCACCCGTCTGTTTGTCCGAACGACCGCTGCGAAGCCGCTCTGGGGTGGGCATCATGATCGCCAATCGATCATCGTGCGCACGAGCTTGCGCAGCAGCGGCGTCGCTTCTGCCGCCTGCGCATCGCTCCACGCCGCCGGTGGACCTTCATCCATGTAGGTCCGCCAGCACATTTCCAGCTGCACGGCGTGCACGCCTTGTGCCGGCTGCCCGTAGTGGCGCGTGATGTGGCCGCCCTTGAAGCGGCCGTCGGTGACATGGGTGAAGCGCTGCTGTGTCGCCATCGCCGCGATCAACGCCTGGCGCAACGCCGGCGCACAACTGTGGCCATCGACGGTGCCGAGGTTGAGGTGCGGCAGCGTGCCGTCGAACAGCCACGGCAGCTCGCTCTTGATGCTGTGCGCATCGAACAGCACGGCGTGGCCGTGGGCCGACTTGATGCGCTGCACTTCGCCCGCCAGCGCATCGTGGTACGGCTGCCAGAGCTCGTCGATGCGGCGCATGACCTCCACGCCGTCGGGCTCGCCGCCGTCGCGGTACAGCGGCTCGCCGGTGAAGAATCGCGTCGGCACGAGCTCGGTGTTGTTGCTGCCGGTGTACATCGGCGTGTTGTCGCTCGGCCGGTTCAGGTCGATCACGTAGCGGCTCTCGCGCGGCACGAGCAGGCTGGCGCCGAGATCGGCGGCAAAGGCATAGAGGCGGTCGAGGTGCCAGTCGGTGTCTTCGACCTGCAGCGCGCGCGGCTGATAGTCCTTCTGCAGGTCTTCGGGAATCCACGTGCCGACATGCGGCATGCTGATGACGAGTGGCGTCGTGCCTTGTTGCAGCGTGAAGCTCATGCCATCCGCCGCCGGGCCGCCCCAAGGCGGATGACGCCCCTCGGGGGCAGGAGCGAAGCGACCATGGGGCTCACAGTTCTCCTTCGAACACCCGCTGCCGCAACGGATTGACGCCGAAGCGATAGGCCAACTCGCGCGGATGCTCGGCATCCCAGACCACGAGGTCGGCGCGCAGGCCCGGCGCGATGCGCCCGCGGTCGTTCAAGCCGAGTGCGCGCGCCGCATTCACCGTGACGCCGGCAAAGGCTTCTTCGGGCGTCAGGCGGAACAGGGTGCAGGCCATGTTGATCATCAACAGCAAAGACAACGCAGGCGACGAGCCTGGATTGTGATCGGTGGCGATGGCGATGGGAACGCCGGCCGCGCGCAGCTCGGCGATGGGCGGCAGTTTGGTCTCGCGCAGGAAGTAGAACGCGCCGGGCAACAGCATCGCCACGGTGCCGCTGCGCGCATCGCGGCGATGCCTTGCGCATCGAGATGTTCGAGATGGTCGCAACTCAAGGCGCCGTACTCGGCGGCGAGTGCCGCGCCATGCTGGTTGGAGAGCTGCTCGGCGTGCAGCTTGACCGGCAGGCCGAGCGCGCGCGCAGCGTCGAAGATGCGCCGCGTCTGCGCCGGCGTGAAGCCGATCGTGTCGCAGAAGGCATCGACGGCATCGACCAGGCCGCGCGCGTGCTGGCCGCCGAGCCAACGGCAGGCGGCGTCGATGTAGTCGTCGGCGCGGCCGGCGTATTCCTTGGGCAAGGCGTGCGCGGCCAGCGAGGTCGTGCGCACCGACAGCGGCAGCTCGCGGCCCAGGCGCCGCGCCACGGCCAGGCAGCGCGCCTCGTGCTGCTCCGACAGGCCGTAGCCGGATTTGATTTCGAGCGTGGTCACGCCCTCGGCCATCAACGTGCGCGCGCGCTGCCGCGCCGAGGCGAACAGCGTGTCGTCGCTGGCTGCGCGCGTGGCCGCCACCGTGGAGGCGATGCCGCCGCCGCGTTGCGCGATCTGTTCGTAGCTCGCGCCTTGCAGGCGTTGCTCGAACTCGGCCGCGCGGTCACCGCCATAGACGAGGTGCGTGTGCGCGTCGATCAGGCCCGGCGTCAGCAGCGCGCCTTGCAGGTCGAACTCCTGCTGCGGTTTGGCGTCGCGCGGAATCTCGCCTTCGCTGCCGACCCAGACGATGCGCTCGCCGTCGGCCAGCAGCGCGCCGCGTTCGATCCAGCCCCAGGCCTCGCGGCCGTGCATCGTCGCGATGTGGGCTTGGCGCCAGAGGGTCGTCGTCATAGAGCCATGTGCCAGCCGACGGCCGTCGGCAGTGTTTCGGTGGGATCGTCGGTCCAACGAAGTGTGCCTTCGGCAAACACGCCGCGCCAGCGCGTGCCGTGTCGTGGCTCGCGCTGCATCGAGGCTCGGCCTGCGCCGCGCCGCACCATCAGGTTCAGATCGCGTGTCGGTCCGTCGATCAGGCGGCACATCGGCGCGGCCTCGCCGGCGAACGACACCGCGCCGTCGCGCGGCGTCAGCCGAACCTCGCCTTGCGGCAGCGACAACACCACCCCGGCGCCGCCGAGGACGGCGAAGCAGCGGTCGATGCCGTCGAAGGCGGAGAACGGCCCGTCGGCGTCGATCTCGGCCACGCTGACGCGAACCTGCCAATCGCTCGCGCCCGGCCACGCCAGCAACTCGCGCGTGCGCCCGCCGCCGTTGCGCCAGGGCACGAAGGGGCAGCCGGCCAAATGAACGACATTCATGGCGTGAAGCGGCCTTCGATGCGGTAGCGCGAGCCGGGGTGCGCCAGGCGCACGAGGGTCACCGTCGAGCCGCGGCTCATGGTGCGGCGGACGACGATCAGGCAGGACTCGCCGGTGGGCACGCCGAGCAGGCGGGCCTCCAGCGGCGTCGGCGGCCCGGCCTCGATCGTGAACTGCGCCTCCCACAGGGGAGCCACGTCGAGCAGGTGCTGCGTCGGCGTGGTGCGCGTGAAATCGACCTCCAAGTAGTCGGGCGCGCGGGCCGGGTTGACGAAGCGGTCTTCGCATTGCAGCGGCACGCCGTTGTCGAAGTGCACCATCATCGAGTGGAAGACACGCGCGCCGTCGGCCAGGCCGAGTTGCGCCGCCAGCGCCGGGCCGGCGCGCTCCTCGCGCACGTACTGCACATCGACATGGTGGCGGTGGCCGCGGGCCTCGATCTCCTCGTGCAGGTCGCGGATGGTCAGCGTGGACGACACCGGGTGCAGTTGCGCAGCGAAGGTGCCGACGCCCTGCACGCGCTGCACCAGGCCCTCGGACTGCAGCTCGCGCAGCGCACGGTTGACCGTCATGCGGCTGATGCCGAACTCCGCCGTCAGCTCGGCCTCCGATGGCATCAACTCGCCCGGATTCCAGCGCCCGCTGGCGAGGCCCTCCTTGAGGTGCTGCTTGACCCGCGCGTAGGGCGCCGCGGCGGCGGTGCGGGGCAGATCGGGTGCGTTCATGGCCGAAAGAATAGTCGCTTAAGCCTGTCTAGACAACATGCCGGGAAAACCCCGAGAAGGCGCCGGCGGCGAGGACTTGCGGCAGCTTGTCTAGGCAAGTAAAGTCAGCCCGGACCTGCACCTGAGGAACCGCCATGACCGACCTGTCCGTCCACAAACGCATCGCCGCCCAACCCCGCACTGTGCGCGCCCCGCGCGGCAGCCAGCTCAGCTGCAAGAACTGGCTGATCGAAGCCGCCTACCGCATGGTGCAGAACAACCTCGACCCCGAGGTGGCCGAGAACCCGCAGGCGCTGGTGGTCTATGGCGGCATCGGCAAGGCCGCCCGCAACTGGGAGTGCTTCGAAGCCATCCTGCACTCGCTGCGCGAGCTGAAGGAAGACGAGACGCTGCTGGTGCAGTCGGGCAAGCCGGTGGGCGTGTTCCGCACGCATGCCGACGCACCGCGCGTGCTGATCGCCAACTCGAACCTGGTGCCGAAGTGGGCCACCTGGGAGCATTTCCACGAACTCGACCGCAAGGGTCTGATGATGTACGGCCAGATGACCGCCGGCTCGTGGATCTACATCGGCAGCCAGGGCATCGTGCAGGGCACGTACGAGACCTTCGTCGAAGCGGCGCGCCAGCACTACGGCGGCGACGCCCGCGGCAAGTGGATCCTGACCGCCGGCCTCGGCGGCATGGGCGGCGCGCAGCCTTTGGCCGCGAGCTTCGCCGGCTTCTCGTCGCTGAACATCGAATGCCAGCAAAGCAGCATCGACTTCCGTCTGCGCAGCCGCTATCTCGACGAGCAGGCGAGCGACCTCGACGACG
The DNA here is from genome assembly GCA_963816315.1 of uncultured beta proteobacterium. Lineage (GTDB taxonomy): Bacteria > Pseudomonadota > Gammaproteobacteria > Burkholderiales > Burkholderiaceae_C > CADEEN01. Next base: position 76,889 of record CAWFJZ010000020.1, on the reverse strand, counting down.
CGCTGGCGCGCATCGCCAGGTACACGGCCGAGAAGCGGGCGGTGTCGATCGGCCTGCTCGGCAACGCGGCGCGCATCCTGCCGGCGCTGGCCGAAGCGTGCAAACGCGGCGAGGCGATCCGCCCGCATCTGGTGACCGACCAAACGTCGGCGCACGATCTGATCCACGGTTATCTGCCGCCCGGCTGGAGCGTCGAGCGCTGGCAAGCGGCTGCTGCCGATCCGGCGCAGCACGCCGAGCTCTCCGCCGCCGCCGCCGCGGGCTGCGCGGCGCATGTGCGGGCGATGCTGCTGTTCCAGGCCATGGGCATTCCGACGGTGGACTACGGCAACAACATCCGCCAGGTCGCGCTCGACCAGGGTGTGAAGAACGCCTTCGACTTCCCCGGCTTCGTGCCGGCCTATGTGCGGCCGCTGTTCTGTCGCGGCAAGGGGCCGTTCCGCTGGGTCGCGCTGTCGGGCGACCCGGAAGACATCAAGAAGACCGACGCCAAGATGAAGCAGCTATTCCCCGAAGACGCGCATCTGCACCGCTGGCTCGACATGGCCGGCGAGCGCATCGCGTTCCAGGGCCTGCCGGCGCGCATCTGCTGGATCGGCCTCGGCGAGCGCCATCGCGCGGGGCTGGCGTTCAACGAGATGGTGAAGTCCGGCGAGTTGAAGGCGCCGATCGTCATCGGGCGCGACCATCTCGACAGCGGATCGGTCGCGAGTCCGAACCGCGAGACCGAGTCGATGAAGGATGGCAGCGATGCGGTCTCCGACTGGCCGCTGCTCAACGCGCTGCTCAACACCGCCGGCGGCGCGACCTGGGTCAGCCTGCACCACGGCGGCGGTGTCGGCATGGGCTACTCGCAGCACAGCGGCGTCGTCATCGTTTGCGACGGCACCGATGCGGCGGCCAAGCGCATCGAGCGCGTGTTGTGGAACGACCCGGGCACCGGCGTCATGCGGCACGCCGATGCGGGCTATGAGATCGCGCAGCAATGTGCGCGCGAGCAGGGGTTGAACCTGCCGATGCTGGACCGCTGATGGCCACGCTGGTCCTCAAGCCCGGCGCGCTGACGCTGGACGACATCCAGGCGATCCACGCCGGCGGCGTGCAGGTGGCGATCGACAAGTCCGCCGACGCTGCGATTGCTGCCGGCGCCGCGGTCGTGCGGCGCGCGGCCGAAGGCGATGCCGCCGTCTATGGCGTCAACACCGGATTCGGCAAGCTGGCCTCGACGCGCATCAGCCGCGACGACCTGGCCACGCTGCAATGCAACCTGATCCGCTCGCACAGCGTCGGCGTCGGCGAGCCGCTGTCGCCGGCCGTCGTGCGGCTGATGCTGGCGTTGAAGGCGGCGAGTCTGGCGCGAGGGCACTCCGGCGTGCGGCCGGTCGTCATCGACACGCTCGTCGCCGCGTGCAACGCCGGGCTCGTGCCGTTCGTGCCGGCGCAAGGCTCGGTCGGCGCGTCGGGCGACCTGGCGCCGCTGTCGCACATGACGCTGGCGTTGATGGGCGAGGGCGAGATGCTGATCGACGGCAAGCGCCTGCCCGCACTGCCGGCGTTGCGCGAAGCGGGCCTCGTACCGCTGGTGCTCGAAGCGAAAGAAGGCCTGGCGCTGATCAACGGCACGCAGACCTCGACCGCGCTGGCGCTGCACGCGCTGCTGTCGTTCGAGCCGGTGTTGGAAGCGGCGATCGTCGTCGGCGCGCTGACGGTCGATGCCGCGCGCGGCAGCGACGGGCCGTTCGATCCGCGCATCCATGCGCTGCGCGGGCAGCCGGGGCAGATCGACGTGGCGCGCTACTACCGCAAGCTGCTCGAAGGCTCTTCGATCCGCGCCTCGCACCGCGAGGGCGACGACCGCGTGCAGGATCCGTACTGCCTGCGCTGCCAGCCGCAGGTGGTTGGGGCGTGCCTGGATCAACTGCGGCATGCGGCGCTCGTTCTGCTTCGCGAAGCGAACGCCGTGACCGACAACCCTCTGGTCTTCAGCCATCGCGCCGAAGGCGTCGATGCCACCCCAGCGGCCGCCGCGGATCCGGCTTTGCCGGGCCGCCAGCGGCGCCCCCCTGGGGGGGAGGCGGCCGAAGGCCGCTTCGGGGGGGAGATCATTTCCGGCGGCAACTTCCACGCTGAGCCGGTGGCTCTGGCCTGCGACGCGATGGCTGTCGCTATCGCCGAAGTCGGCGCCATCGCCGAGCGCCGCATCGCGATGCTGATCGACGCCGGCGTGTCGCGCCTGCCGCCGTTCCTTACCGCCGATGCGGGCCTGAACAGCGGCTTCATGATCGCGCACGTCACCGCAGCGTCGCTGGCCAGCGAGAACAAGTCGATGGCGCATCCGGCCAGCGTCGATTCGCTGCCGACGAGCGCCAACCAAGAGGATCACGTCAGCATGGCCACCTTCGCCGCGCGCCGCCTGCAGCCGATGATCGCCAACACCGCGCACATCCTCGGCATCGAGCTGCTCGCCGCGGCGCAGGGCATCGAGTTTTTGCGGCCGATGCAAAGCTCGGCGCCCATAGAGGCCGCGCATGCGCTGCTGCGCACGCAGTGCCCGAGCATCGAACGCGATCGCTACCTCGCCCCCGAGATCGAGCGCGCCACCGCGCTCGTCACTGACGGCCGCCTGGCGCGGCTCTTGCACACCTTGCCCGACCTGCCGGCCTTGTGGATTCCGGCCTGATGACCCTCAACCCCCAGGAGAACCCCGTGATGAAGAAGAGCCTCATTGCCCTCGCTGCGTTTATCGCTCTCGCCGCGCAGGCCCAGGAGACCCCGGTCACCGTCGCCATCTCCGGCTGGACGGGCTTTGCGCCGCTGACGCTGGCCAAGGAAGCCGGCCTGTTCAAGAAGCAGGGCCTGGACGTGACGATCAAGAAGATTCCGCAGAAGGACCGTCACCTGGCCATCGCTTCGGGCGACGTGCAATGCGCCGCGACCACGGTCGAGACCTGGATCGCCTGGAACGCCAGCGGCGTGGCGACGACGCAGATCTTCCAGCTCGACAAGAGCTACGGCGCCGACGGCATGGTGGTCAAGCCGGCGATCGCATCGATCAAGGACCTGAAGGGCAAGACGATGGCCGCCGACGCGCCGGGCACGGCAACGTACTTCACGCTGGCCTGGATGCTGAAGAAGAACGGCCTGTCGATGAAGGACGTGAAGGTGGTCAACCTGAGCCCGCAGGCCGCCGCCAACGCGATGATCGCCGGCAACACCGACATCGACGGCGGCATGACCTACGAGCCGTTCCTGTCGGCCGTGCGCGCCAAGCCTGAGGCCGGCAAGATCATCGCCACCACGCTTGACTACCCGATGATCATGGACACCTTCGGCTGCACGCCGAAGTTCCTCGCCGACAACCCGAAGGCCGCGCAGGGCCTGGCCAACGGCTACTTCGAAGCGCTGGAGCTGATCGGCAAGGAGCCGAAGAAGAGCTTCGAGATCATGGGCGCCGACGTGAAGCAAAGCGCCGAGGCGTTCGAGGGCAGCCAGAAGTTCCTGCGCTGGCAGGACAAGGCGGCCAACCAGAAGTTCTTTGCCGGCGAGCACGCCGCGTTCAGCAAGGAAGCGGCCGATCTGCTGCTCGAGGCCGGGATCATCAAGCAGATCCCCGACCTTACCAAGCTCGCCGACACGCGCTTCATCAAATGAGGCCACTCACCGCCGTTGCGCCGGTCACACGCACGGCGCTCGGCATCGCCTTCTTCGTGCTCTTCTTCGCCGTGTGGGCGGCGGTGACGTTCGGCGGCCTGGTGCCGAAGACCTTTCTCGCCAACCCGCTGCAGATGGTCGCCAGCGGTTGGGACCTGATCGTCAACCAGGGCTTCATGAAAGACATCGGCATGACGGTGTGGCGCGTCGTCGGCGGCTTTCTCATCGCCGCCGCGATCGCGCTGCCGCTCGGCGTGCTGATGGGCGCGTACAAGCCGATCGAGGCCTTCTTCGAGCCCTTCGTCAGCTTTGCGCGCTACCTGCCGGCGAGCGCCTTCATTCCGCTGTTGATCCTCTGGGCCGGCATCGGCGAGGCGCAGAAGCTCGCGGTGATCTTCATCGGCAGCTTCTTCCAACTCGTGCTGATGATCGCGGTGACGGTCGGCAACACGCGGCGCGATCTGGTGGAAGCCGCGTACACGCTCGGCAGCAGCGACGCCAGCCTGATCAAGCGCGTGCTGATCCCGGGCGCCGCGCCCGAGATCGCCGAGACGCTGCGCATGGTGCTCGGCTGGGCGTGGACGTATGTCATCGTCGCCGAGCTGATCGGCGCGTCGAGCGGCATCGGCCACATGATCACCGACAGCCAGGCGCTGCTGGCCACCGACCAAATCATCTTCGGCATCATCGTCATCGGCCTGATCGGGCTGGCGAGCGACTTCTTTTTCAAGTGGGTCAACCGAAAGCTGTTCCCATGGAAAGCCTTTTGAGCATCCGCGGCGTCGAGCGCCGCTTCGACAAGACGTTGGCGCTCTCGGCGACCGACCTCGACGTTGCCGAGAACGACTTCATCACCATCCTCGGCCCGAGCGGCTGCGGCAAGAGCACGCTGCTGCGCATCGTCGCCGGGCTCGACCGGCAGACTTCAGGCGAGGTGCTGCTCGACGGCCAGCGCATCGACGGCCCGGGCGCGGACCGCGGGATGGTGTTCCAGAGCTACACGCTGTTCCCGTGGCTCTCGGTGCGCGACAACGTCTGCTTCGGCCTCGTCGAGCGCGGCCTGCCGCGTGCGCAGCAGTTGGAAGTCGCCGATGCGTTCCTGAACAAGGTCGGCCTGCGCGGCTTCGAGCACCACTACCCGAAGCAGCTCTCGGGCGGCATGCAGCAGCGCGTCGCCATCGCGCGTGCTCTCGCCAACGGCCCGCGCATGCTGCTGATGGACGAGCCCTTCGGCGCGCTCGATCACCAGACGCGCGAGCTGATGCAGGAACTGCTGCTCGGCATCTGGGAGCAGGAACGCAAGACGGTTCTGTTCGTGACGCACGACATCGACGAGGCGGTGTTCATGGGTTCGCGCGTCGTGGTCATGAGCGCGCGCCCGGGGCGGATCAAGCTGGATCGCCGCGTGGACATCCCACACCCGCGCCACTACTCGGTGAAGACGACGCCGCCGTTCGCCGAACTCAAGGCCGAACTCACCGAGCAGGTGCGTGTCGAGGTGCGGGCCGCGGCGGCGATGATGTGAGGGTCGGGGCTTCCTGCCGTCGCACGTCAGCGCTGAAGGCAGAATGCCCTGCGAGCGCGAGCGCCGAAGTGACAGCGGCGCGGCCTGCGTTCCAACGCTTGACCAGGAGACCACGAAGATGTTGAAGTTGTGCACCGCGGCCGCCGCCGCAGTTTCCTTGTTCGCCGCTTGCGGCCCGATGCCGATGCAGCCGCCGTCTGCAGCGGCGCCCACGCCGGCAGTGCGCATGAGCGCCAGCACGCCCACCTTGGCCGGGGGCTACAAGAAGGTCGCCGCCCCCGCCGGCGCCACGGTGTATTTCGTCGGCCTGAAGGATGGCGACGTGTTGAGCAGCCCGCTGCTCGTGCAGTTCGGCCTGCGCGGTATCGGCGTCGCGCCCGCCGGCATCGAGAAGGAGAACACCGGCCACCACCACCTGCTGATCGACGTCGCCGAGCTCGATGTCAACAACGGCCTGCCGATGACTGACAACATCCGCCACTTCGGCGGCGGCCAGACCGAGGCGCGTATCGAGTTGAAGCCCGGCACGCACACGCTGCAACTGCTGCTCGCCGATCACAACCACATTCCGCACCACCCGCTGGTGATCAGCGAGCGCATCACGATCACGGTGAAGTAGCTACCGGGGGTACAGCACCATCTGCGTGCAGCGAAAGAGGGCGATCGTCTTGCCGCTCTCGCGGTGCGTGACCGTCGCATCCCAGACCTGTGTCGTGCGCCCGAGGTGCGCCGGTGTGGCGATGCACTCGATCACGCCGTCGAGTGCCGTGCCGAGGTGGTTGGATTTCAGCTCGATGGTCGTGAAACCGCTCGCACCGTCAGGCAATGCACTGACGCAGCCGTAGCCCGCACAGGTGTCGGCCAGCGCGACCACGGTGCCGGCGTGCAGAAAGCCATTCGGCGCGAGCAGGGCCTGCTTCACCACCAGCGACGCCTGCACACGCACGGCGCTCGCCTCGACGATCTCGATGCCGAGATGTCCCGGCAGGAACGCGGCGCCGAGGCGCTGGAAATCGGTGGTGGTTTGCATCGTCGGCATGGGAAGACCATAGCACCTGTGCTGTGATCCTTCCCGGAAGTGCTTCTGTGGCGATGGCCGAGCGCCGCATCGCCGCGGGCCGCGCGGCGGGTCCGCGGCCGCCGAGGAACATGCTCTCAATGCGGGAGACCCCTGTGCCAGTCTTGCTGTAGCCATGCGATCGTGCGCCGTGTCTCGGAAAGGGGCGGACGCCCCGTGCACTGAACGAAGCGAAGGACCGCTGCCATGCTGCCCGACCTCGACTCGCTGGCCCTGTTCGTGCGCGCCGCGGAGATGAAGAATCTCACCCGCGCCGCCGAGGCCAGCCTCATCACCGTGCCGGCGGCAAGCCGCCGCCTGGCGCTGCTCGAGCACCAGTTCAAGGCCACGCTGTTCGAGCGCCACTCGCGCGGGCTGGATCTCACGCCCGCCGGCGAGCGCCTGCTGCAACTGGCGCGCGAGGTCATCGCCAGCGTTCACCACATGCGCGCGCAGATGGGCAACTACGCCAAGGGCAAGCACAGCGTGCTGCGTGTGCACGGCAACACCTCGGCGATGAACCAGTTCCTGCCGGGCGATATCGCCTCGTTCTCGTCCGCGCATGCCGACGTGCGCGTGGTGCTCGAAGAAAGCTGGAGCGAAGACGCGGTGCGCAAGGTGCGCAGCGGCGAGATCGACCTGGCGATCATCGTCGAGGGCCCCGACGTGAGCGGCCTGCACGTCGCCCCGTACCGCCACGACCAGCTCGCGGTGGTCATGCGCAACGACGATGCGCTCGCCGCGCAGACGCCGCTGGCTTTTGCCGACGTGCTCGACCGCGACCTCGTCGGCCTGGAAGGCGGCAGCACGCTGACGCGCCTGCTCGAAGCCCAGGCCGCCGTGCTGATGCACCCGATGGCGCTGCGCGTGCAGGTGCGCAGCTTCGAAGCCGTCTGCCGCGCGGTCGAAGCGCGGCTGGGCATCGGCGTGCTGCCGCAGGGCGCCGCGGGCAGTTTTGCCGGCGCGATGGGGCTCAAGGTCGAGCCGCTGACCGATGCCTGGGCGCTGCGCGCGATGCGCGTGTGCACGCGGCAGAAGCCGGAAGCGAATTCGGCGCTGGGGGGGTTGGTGGCGCATCTGCAGGGGCTGGCGGATTGAGCGGCTGACGCGCTGTGCCCGGTCGCGAAGGCCTTGACAGCCGGGCAATGCTGGATTCGCGCAAAAGCAATGGTCTGGCGCGCCGCGTGTTTTCACAATCGGCGCCAAGAGACATCCGCCAGGGGAGCGCGCATGACCCATCGCCCATCGACGCCACAGGCCGGCACGGCCGCCGCCGAGTTGCCGCTGGCCGGCGTGCTGGTGGTGGCACTCGAGCAGGCCGTTGCCGCGCCGTACTGCTCCAGCCGCCTGGCCGACGCCGGCGCGCGCGTGATCAAGATCGAACGCCCCGAGGGCGACTTCGCCCGCGGCTACGACACTGCCGTGCACGGCGAGTCGAGCTACTTCGTCTGGATCAACCGCGGCAAGGAGTCGGTGGCGCTCGACTTGAAGCGCGAGGCCGACCTGGCGCTGCTGCGCCGCCTGATCGCGCGCGCGGATGTGTTCATCCAAAACCTGGCGCCGGGCGCGGCCGAGCGTATGGGGCTGGGCAGCGCGGCGTTGCGGGCACAGCATCCGAAGCTCATCACCTGCGACATCAGCGGCTACGGCGACCGTGGGCGCCTGTACAAGATGAAGGCCTACGACCTGCTCGTGCAGGCCGAAAGCGGCCTGATCGCGGTCAGCGGCGCACCGGGCGACTGGGGACGCATAGGAGTGTCGTTGTGCGACATCAGCGCCGGCATGAACGCGCTGATCGGCATCCAGCAGGCCCTGCTCGCGCGTGCGCGCACGGGCCGCGGCTCGGCGGTCAAGGTCAGCCTGTTCGACTCGGCCGCCGAGCTGATGGCCGTGCCGTATCTGCAGGCGCGCTATGGCGGCAAGGCGCCGGGGCGCGTCGGCCTCAAGCATCCGACGATCGCGCCCTACGGCGGTTTCACCTGCGCCGACGGGCGCGACATCGTGATCTCGATCCAGAACGAGCGCGAGTGGGCCGACTTCTGCCGCAGCGTGCTGCAAGAACCCAAGCTGCTCGAAGACGCGCGCTGCGCCACCAACGCGGCGCGCGTCGAGCACCGCGAGTGGCTCGACGGCAAGGTGGCCGCCGTCTTCGCCGCGCACACCAGCGCCGAGATGATCGACCGCCTGACCGATGCGCAAACGGCCTACGGCAACGTCAATTCGCTGGGTGACCTGATCGAGCACCCGCAGCTGCGCACGCGCCGCATGCCCGTCGGGCCGCGCAGCGTCGAGGTGCCGGCGATTCCCTGGGCCAGCGAGTGGGACCGCGAGAGTTATGCGCCGGCGCCGCGGGTCGATGAGCAGGGCGCGGCGATTCGGGCGGAGTTCGCGGCGCAGGCTTCGCCGGAGACGGTCGCCGCAAAGTAGCGCGGGGCCGCGGCCACGCAAGGTCCGTCGCAGCGCCTGCAAGGCTGCCATCACGTCATTGAAAGGAACCCCCATGCCCGCCCAACACCTGCTCGACCAACAAACCGTCATCGTCACCGGCGCCGCCACCGGCATCGGCCAGGCCTTCGCCGTCGGCGCGGCGGCGCAGGGCGCCAACGTCGTCGTTGCCGACATGAACGCCGCTGATGAAACCGTGGCGCTCGTCGAACGCGCCGGCGGCAAGGCGCTGGCGCTGCAAGTCGATGTCGCCGACGATGCCTCGGTGCGCGCGATGGCCGAGGCCGCGCTGCGCCGCTTCGGCCGCATCGACGGCCTGATCAACAACGCCGCCTACTTCCGCGAGGTCAAGCTCACGCCTTTCGAAGAGCTCGACCCGGCGCAGTGGGACCGCATCTTCGCCGTCAACGTCAAGGGGGTGTGGCAATGCTGCAAGGCGGTGATGCCGGCGATGCGTGAGCGCAAGAGCGGCGCGATCGTCAACATCGCCTCGGTGGTGGCCGTCGCCGGGCAGCCGGGCTACCTGCACTATGTCGCGACCAAGGGCGCGGTGCTGTCGATGACCAAGGGCCTGGCCAAGGAATGCGGCCCGCACGGTGTGCGCGTCAATGTCATCGCGCCGGGCTTCGTCATCACCGACGCGACGAAGAACCGCCCGGTCGAGTGGCAGCAGTCGTTCTTGAAGGCACGCGCGATCTCGCGCGAGCAACGGCCCGAAGACCTGGTGGGCACCGCGCTGTACCTGCTGTCCGACCTCGCGGGCTTCGTGTCCGGCCAGACCATCGTCGTCGATGGCGGCCACATCATGTACTGAAGGAGACAACGGCATGAATGAACTCATCCTGCACCACTACGCCTTCTCGACCTTCTCCGAGAAGGTGCGCACCGCGCTCGGCTTCAAGGGGCTGGCCTATCGCTCGGTGGACATTCCCGGCCTGCCGCCGCGGCCGTTGCTCGCGCCGCTGACGGGCGGCTACCGGCGCGCGCCGGTGCTGCAGGTCGGGGCCGACATCTACTGCGACACCAACCTCATCCTGCCGGCGCTCGATCGCCTGCATCCGGCGCGCACGCTGGGCAGCAACGGCGTGGCCACGGGCCTTGCGTTCGCCTGGGAGCGCCAGATGTGGATCCCGACGATCGGCGTGCTCGTGCACTACATCGGCGAACACATCCCGCCCGAGTTCATCAAGGACCGCAAGGAAGGCTATCTCGGCATCGACATCAGCAAGGCCGCGATGGCGCCGCAGTTCGAACAGCACGCGCAGTTCGTGCGCGCGCAGTACGCGTGGCTGAAGGCGGCGCTGGCCGACGGCCGCCGCTTCCTCTTCGGCGAAACACCGAGCGTTGCCGATCTCGCCTGCTGGCAGACGACCTTCCTGCTGCGCAAGAACTGCCCGCCTGAAGTGGACACGCTGCTCGGCCTGCAGCCGCTCGTGGCCTGGTACGAGCGCATCGCAGCGTTCGGCCACGGCCAGCCGTCGCCGATGACATCCGAAGAGGCCTTCGAAGCCGCCCGCGCCGCCAAGCCCGCGCCGGTGACGCACCTCGACCCCAACGGCGACCCCGGCGGCCTGCGCGCCGGCTGCCCGGTGACCGTGACGCCGGACGACAACGCGCGCGTGCCGGTGAGCGGCACGCTGGTCGCTGCGAGCGACGCTGAAGTCGTCATCCACCGCCGCGACCCGCAGGCCGGCGAGCTGCACATCCACTTCCCGCGCCTGGGCTTCGACGTCGTCGCGGCCTGATCGGCACTTTCGGAGAACCCCCATGAGCCTCGAATCGAACAAGCAACTCTGCCGCGACTACTTCACCGCCTTCCTGAAGCGCGACGTGGCCTGGATGGACAAGCACATCGCGCCGACTTTCGTGCGCCACGATCCCGGCCTGCCGTTCGAGGTGCGCGGCCCCGAGGGCGTGGCCAAGCTGCACGATGCCTTGATGCCGGCGTTTCCCGACATGAAGCTGCCGCTCGAAGACTTCGTCGCCGAAGGCGAGAAGGTGCTGGTGCGCCTGCGCGTGCAGGCCACGCACACGGGACCGTTCGGCGACATGGCCGCCACCGGCCGCAAGATCGACATCGGCGTGCTCGACCTGTTCCAGATCCGCGACGGCCGCTTGATCGAACACTGGGCGCTGCTCGACAACCTGGGCATGCTGAAACAGCTCGGCGCGATCACTTGAACCGCAACGAAAGACGATGACCATGCAACTACTCGCCAACACCACGTCGCCCTTCGTCCGCGTCGCCCGCATCGCGATGATCGAGAAGGGCATCGACATCGAGCCGACGATCGTTGACCCCTGGGCCGACGACGCGCGGCTGCGCGCGGCCAACGCCGCCACCCGCGTGCCCACGCTCTTGCTCGACGACGGCACCCCGATCGCGGAGTGCCCGCTGATCGTGCAATGGCTGGAGGCGACGCGGCCCGCCCCTGACTGGCCGAGCCTGCTCGGCGCCGATGCGGCCGGCGTGCTGTCGCGCACGGCCGTCGCGATCGGCACCTTCGAAGCGGCGACGATCACGATCATCACGCGCAAGGTCACGGCGCCCGTGCTGTTCGACGACACGCCGGTGGGCTTGCGGCGCAGGCGCTCGATGGTGGATGGCGCGTTGCGCCTGGAGGCCGCGGCCGACAAGCTCGCACCACAAGGCAATGCCACCCGGACCACGCCGACGCTCGACGCCATCGCCGCCGTGACGGCGATCGACTACCTGCGTTTCCGCTTTGCCGATGCGCCGTGGCTGCCGGCGCTGCCGCGGCTGGATGCCGTCTCGCTTGCGTGGCGCGAGCGGCCCTCGTTCGCGAAGTCGATGCCGCGCTGAAAATGCCTCACCCCATTTCTGCAAGGAGTCTTGATATGAAAAAAATGTTCATCGGCGGCCAATGGGTCGCAGCGCAAGACGAGCGCAGCCTGCCGGTGCTGTCGCCGGCCGACGGCGAAGTCTTCGAGCAGATCGCGCGCGGCGGCGCACGCGAGGTCGATGCGGCGGTGCGCGCCGCGCGCGCCGCGCTGTCCGGCCCTTGGGGGCGCCTCAACGCCACCGAGCGCGGCCGCGTGCTGATGAAGATCGGCCAGGCCGTGCAGGACCATGCCGAAGAGCTGGCGCAACTCGAAGCCCGCGACAGCGGCAAGCCGATGAGCACGGCGCGCAACGACATCGTCGTGCTGGCGCGCTACTTCGAGTTCTACGGCTCGGCGGCCGACAAGGTGCATGGCGAGCAGATCCCGTTCCTGAACGGCCATCAGGTGACGCTCGTGCGCGAACCGCTGGGCGTCACCGCGCACATCATTCCGTGGAACTACCCGGCGCAGATGCTCGGCCGCTCGGTCGCGCCGGCGCTGGCGATGGGCAACGCCACGGTGTTGAAGCCCGCCGAGGACACCAGCCTGTCAGCGCTGCGCGTGGCCGAACTCGCGGCCGCGTGCGGCCTGCCCGACGGCGTGCTCAACGTCGTCACCGGCCTGGGCGAAGAGGCCGGCGCCGCGCTCGCCGCGCACCCCGGCATCGACTTCATCTCGTTCACCGGCAGCAACGAAGTCGGCACCTTGATCCAGCAGGCCGCGGCGAAGAACGCGGTGAAGTGCACGTTAGAGCTCGGCGGCAAATCGCCGCAGATCGTGTTCGACGATGTCGATGTCGAACGCGCGGTGCCGATCATCGTGCGCGCGATCATCCAGAACGCCGGCCAGACCTGCACCGCGGGCAGCCGGCTGCTGGTGCAGCGCGGCATCTACGACAAGTTCGTCGGCCGCGTCGCCGAGGCTTTTGCCAAGGTGCGCGTCGGCACGCCGGCGATGGACCTCGACTGCGGCCCGGTGATGAACCCGGCGCAGCAACAGCGCGTGCAGCGCTACATCGACGGCGCGCGCGCCGCCGGCATCCCGGTGATCGCCGAAGGGCGGCTGGCTGAGGGCGTTCCTCCCACCGGCTACTACGTCAAGCCGACGCTGTTCGGCCCGGTGCCGCGCGACGCCGCGCTGGCGCGCGAGGAAGTGTTCGGCCCCGTGCTCGCCGCGATGCCCTTCGACGACGAAGCCGACGCCATCGCGCTGGCCAACGGCACCGACTACGGATTGCTCGCGGCGGTGTGGACCGAGAACGCCGGGCGCCTGCAGCGCGTGGCCAAGGCGGTGAAGGCCGGGCAGGTGTTCATGAACTGCTACGGCGCCGGTGGCGGCGTCGAGCTGCCGTTCGGCGGCACCAAGCGCAGCGGCCATGGGCGCGAGAAGGGGCTGCTGGCGTTGGAAGAGATGAGCACGACGAAGACGCTGGTGCATTACCACGGGTGAGGGGATTTGCTTTTGATCGCATCGAAGGGATCGGCTGCAGTCGGTCCGAAAGGAGTGTCTGCGGCAGGGGGACGAACGTCGGCACAGGCGACGAAGCCGACGTTGCTTCCAACGAATCAAGCGGCTGAGAAAGACTGAACCGCGACCTCCGGCGTTGCCGGGCGAAGGTCCGCTGTCGCGGACACCGGTCGTTCGAAGCCTCGCGGCTTGAATTACTGCCAGCTCAGCAGGAAGGCGCCTACTGCCTCTCTGCGTGCTGCGCCAAGAACTCGTCCCATGACGCCTCTAGCGCTTCCAACTCAAAGTGCTGTTTGCTCCAGCTTTGATAGTGGTCTCGCAACTGGAGCAGCGACTTCGGTCTCTTCGGCAAGCCCCGGCTGGACAACAGCCCGATTGCCATCAGCGCGACGTTGTCCCGGCGCTCGCCCGCGCGCAGACGGCGGCCCTGTGCCAACAGCCAGTCGCTGAAAGACGGGCACAGAGCCTGGTATTGCGCCCGTGCGGCCAGTGCCGACTCGTGCAGAAGGTTGACAACATGGTCAGGACGCCGCCAGTTCATCTCCGAGCGCCAGTTGCGCTTCTTCCGCTGCTCCAGCCGCTGGACCGGGAAGACATCGTGCTCATCGACGCCGGGCGGGAGAACAAGCCATCGGCGTCGAAGGCCTGAAGGTGGGCCAGCTCGCTATCCAGCCGCCTGTCGTCATGCTATCTTTGTAGCTGGTTGCCGTCGCCTGCCGCACGCGCCCTTCGGGGTACGGCGAAGACGGACTGATGTACTGAGAGCCACCCATTCGTGTTTCCCACGGGCGGCCCGCAAAGCGTGCACCGGCTCTGACGCCCGAGGAGTGAAGCATGGATGTCCCGCAGCTGAAGCTGCTGGCAGGGCTCGTTCGCGGCCTGCTGGAACAACACAACGTGCCCATCGGGCACTCTCAGTCGCTCGACCTGATTGCCGCCTTGCCTGGCCTGCGCAACTGGCCCGAGGTGAACGCCTTCCCCGACCGCGTCGCCGCGTGCGAGCTCAATGGGGGCACTGCAGCGCGCTTGGCGCACCGACTGCACAGCAGGCACAACCTAGAGCTCGCCGCGCAGGAGCTCGTTGCTGCGCTTAGCCCGCCCGGCAGCTCTCGCGAAGCCAGTGGCTCTGCGCCGCAGGTCTGGCCAACCGGCCCGGCACCAGGGGTGTACGTGACGACGTCGCAGAAGGCCATCGACGCGTTGCTACACCGGTACGACGACGCCACGGATGGTGAGCTGGTCTACGCCGAGGCCGCGGGTAGCAGCTGGGAGGGTGCCATCGACCTCGGTGAGTACGGCTTGTCATCGAAGGGCCTTGCCCGAGTGCCCAGCGGCACCCTTCTTGTGGTCGGCCCGCTTGAGCTCAACCAAGGCTCCTGGGAGGACAGCGCCCACAAACTCGAATGGGCCTGTATGCGCGCGGAGCTCGATGGCCACCGCGTAGCCGTGCTCATTGACACGCCTCAGCCCGAGCTGATGTTCAAGGACATCGCGCTCGCCGTTCACAAGGTCGCGCCCGAAGGAGGCGACTGTGACCCCGCGCTGGCAGGCATCGTCACGGAAGAAGGGGAACTGCTCCGGCGCACTCCGTTCATCCAACCTGTTGCCGCGCCAGTGGTCAGCACGGCAGACGCGCCGACGGACGCGCTGCCGCCGCGAGCTATCGAGTTGCTTACCGAGCGGCTCCAGCGACGCAGCACAGGATTCCTGGTCCTCAGTTCCTGCGTCTGGAAGGAGCACTGGGGCATCGAGCAAATCGCTGCCGCGCTGCCCCTGACTGATGCCGTCGGCCCCGTCGCGCGAATCAAGCCGCGAAACCGCAGCACGCCGGCGAAGGACATGATGGTCCCCGATGTCGTCAAAGGTCTGCCATTTCTCTCGAGCATCGAGAGTGCTTATGTCCATGGCTATCGACGCATGTTGATTGACTCGGCATACACCGACTTCCGCGACCTACTGACGTACGCCGACGATGTGCTCTTCTTCATCGGCAGCCATTCGTTGGAGGCCGACGAGGCGCTGATGGAGACCGTCCGATTCCGCGGTTTCGACGACCTAGACAAGGTCTACGAGCGACTCGTTGCCTGCGTTGCAGTTGGGCCGATTCCCGTGGGCGCGGAAACTGTTCACATCTCCGATATCTTCATTCCAGGCGCCAAGGCCCTTCCGGAGGGGGCCAAGTTCCAGGCAATCACGAAGCACGTTCGGAAGCACCGCGTGATTCGATGGGAAGACGAACTGACTCAACTGCTCGACAGGGGCACGGTGACCCCGGAGCTGGTGCAGGCCTCGCTGGAGCATCGGCGCGCAAAGGCTGTCGACGCAGTCCTCGCCAGGTGGGCCAAGCGGCGGCAGGCCACGGCTTGACTTGCACGGCGGGCGACCTCGGCAGCTACCGCGCTTGCCGAGTATCTCGCAAGCGGCGCTACTCGGGGCCGACTCGGCGCGCCCCACATGCGCAAGCAGATAGGGGTAGCGCTGGGCCGCAATTGCTTCGAAGTGATGTGAAGCAGCTTCCCGACTACCCATCGGGACCGACGTGCCCTAGACGAATTGAATGACCGCAAGGTGGCCGAGACCGCCAGTGCCCGGCTCGGCGCCCAGTGACAGCAACCGCTGCGCAGCTAACCTTGATTGCAAGCACTCGTCTGTCGGCAATGCGGTAGAAGCGATCCGCCGCAGCGTGTCATCGACGGCCGTCGTCACGCCATCGTTCGGTGGTGGCAGTTGCGCCAGGCGCGACTCGAGTACGGAGCGCGAGCGGAAGTACAGCAGCGCGTCGTCGTTGCCGGCGATGCCCAGGTCGAGCTGGAAATCGATCGAGCCGAAGGCCACGTGCACGACGCCCGGCGCGCGCGCAGTCTCGCGCAGCGGTCGAAGCCCTCGGCCGTTTCTACCCCGCACGCTGCGGATGCGGCGAGCGTGGCCGCTTCGTCGCAAAGGGGCTGCCGTCGACAGCGCGTCGATTTCTGGAGTCATGCGCCTGCGTGCTCAGGCGACGACTTTGAGGCCGCGCTTTTGCACCAGGTGCAGCAGCTTGAGGGCGGTGCCCGTGGGCTTCTTCTGGCCGATCTCCCACTTCTGCACCGTCGAGAGACTGGTGTTCAGCAGACGGGCGAAGACGGCCTGGCTCACCCGCGTGGTTTCGCGGATGTGCTTGATCTGCTCTGGCTCCAACGGCTCGACCGGCGGCAGGCAGAGCTGGTCGAATTCACGCAGCGTGACTTGATCCATCACGCCCGCCTTGTGCAGCCCCTTGGCCGTATCGTGCACGGCGACAAGGATCGGAGATTTAGTCTTTCGCATCGCAATCAACCTCTATGAGTTCACCAGCACTTTGTGCCTTGCCGAGCGCCTGCGGCGTCAGCGACAACAGGTGCGCCGCCAATTTCTTCAACGCCTCGGTTTCGTCCTTGTCGATGTTGCTGCGCTCGTTCTTCGGGAAGCCGAACACGAACACCCAACGGTTGCCCTTGTTTGTCGCGACCAACGTTCGATAACCGCCGCTCTTGCCCTGACCGGCGCGGCCAATCCGCTTCTTGACCAGCCCCCCACCCAGGTCGGCATCCACAAGGCCTTGCATCATTTCCTGCACGGCGGCACAGAGGCTGGACGCAGCCAATCCTTCCTTGCGCGCCCAGCGGTCGAACCACCGAGTCTTGTACACCGCCATGCTGGCCTCCTCGCTCTTCATTGTATAGCACTAAGTGCTATGGTAAAGCAAGCTGGTTTTTGGCTCAGCAGACAAGCCAAATGACACGCCGGCGTCGAGCAGCCATGGCTTCAGGTTGAATGACGAGCTAAGCGCCGGCCTGCCCCAGCAGCGCCTGCGCGCGCAGCAGCACCGGGCGATCGACCATCTTGCCGTCAACCGCCACCGCGGCGCCGCCGGCTGCAGCCGCGGCGTCGATCACGCGCCGCGCCCAATCAAGTTCGGCCGCGCTCGGCGACAAGCTGCGGTTCACGATCTCGACCTGGCGCGGATGGATGCACAGCTTGGCGCCGAAACCCAGGCGCCGCGCGGTCTGCGCATCGCGCTCGACGCGCTGCGTGTCATCGACGGCCGTCGTCACGCCGTCGATCGGCGGCGCGCAGTTGCGCCAGGCGCGACTCGAGCACGAAGTGCGAGCGGAAGTACAGCAGCGCTTCGTCGTCGCCGGCGATGCCCAGGTCGAGCTGGAAGTCGATCGAGCCGAAGGCCAGGCGCACCACGCCCGGCGCGCGCGCGGTCTCGCGCAGGCGGTCGAAGCCCTCGGCCGACTCCACCAGCGCGATGATCGGCTTGCCCGGCAGCGCGCGGTGCACTGCCGCCAGGTCGCCGTGCTGGCCGGCCTTGGGCAGCATCACCGCGGCCACCGCGCACGCAGTGCACAACGCGAGGTCGGCCTCGAAGCAGCGGCTGTCGGCGCCGTTGATGCGCACCACGACGCGGCCATTCGCCGGCGGCGCGTCGAGCCAGGCCCGCAGCGCGTCGCGCGCGGCGTCCTTGGCTTCGGGCGCGACGGCGTCTTCGAGATCGACGATCACCGCATCGGCACCCGAGCCGAGGGCCTTGGCGAAACGCTCCGGCCGGTCGGCGGGAACGAAGAGGTAGGAGCGCGGGGTCATGGTCTGCGTCATGCGCGATGGGATTGCCGCACCAGGTCGATCACCGTGCCGTCGCGGTACTCGACGACGGCGACGATGCGGCCTTCGTCGGGCGCGAGCGCAGCCGGTGCGGCGAGCGTGGCCGCTTCGTCGCGCAGCTCGTCGATCGTGCGCACGGCAATGCCGGCCTCGCGCAGCCGCGACGCCAGCTCCGGCCGCAGCGGGTTGACGGCGACGCCGGCCTCGGTGACGACGGCGTCGATGGTCGATCCGGGTGTCGTCACGCAGCGCACGCGCTCGACGATCTTCGGCGCCGCGGCCGTGGCCAGGCGCGTCGTCACGATCGCCAGTTCGGCGCCGTCGGCGGTGTCGGCATGGCCGCCCGAACCGCCGAGGATGCGGCCGTTCGAACCCGTGGTGACGTTGACGTTGAAGTCGAGATCGACTTCGGCGGCGCCGAGGATCATCGTCTTCAGCCGGTTGACGACCGCGCCGCGGCTGTGCGGGTTGGCGTACAGCGACGCCGACATCGCCATGTGCCGCGGATCGCGCCGGTACGACTCGACGGCCTGCAGATCGAAGCACTGCACGTCGAAGAGGTGGCGGAACAGCCCTGCGTCGAGCATGCCGCACAACATGCCGGTCACGCCGCCGGCGGCAAAGCTGCCCTGCACGCCGCGGCGCTTCATCACCGCGCTGAGTTCCTGCGCCACGGCCAGCGAGACGCCGCCGGCCCCGGTCTGGAACGAGAAGTCGGGGCCGAGCAGCCCGGCGGCCTCGATCACCGCCGCCGCGGTGTGCGCGATGCGCAGCCCTAGCGCATCGCTCGTCGGCCGCGTCGTGCCCGACAGGATGCCCGCCGGGTCGCCGATCGAATCGACCTGCACGACGAAATCGACACGGTCCTGCGCGATGTCGATCGGACACGCCGGGTACGCCACCAGTTCGTCGGTGACGGCGACGACGCGCTCGGCGTGTTCGGCATCGACCATCGCGTAGCCGAGCGGGCCGCAGGCCGCGCGGCCGATGGCGCCGCTCAGGTTGCCGTAGTCGTCGGCGGCCGGCGCGGCGATGAAGGCGACGTTCGATCGGCAAGCGGCCGGACTCGATGGCCGCCGCGCGGCCGCCGTGGGTCTGCATCACCACGGGCGTGCGCAGCGCGCCGGCCGAAACCGCGTCGGCCACCGGGCCGGCCATGTAGGCGGTGACGAGGCGCGAGACGACGCCGCGTTCGATGTGCCCGACCAGCGGCGCGTGCACCGGGAACAGTGAGCTGGCGGCGACGGTCAGGTCGGTGAGCCCGCGCCGGGCCGCCGCGTCGAGCACGAGGTTGAGCACGTGGTCGCCGTTGCGCAGGTGGTGGTGGAACGACAGCGTGGCGCCGTTGGCGATGGCGCAGGCGTCGAACGCAGCGTCGATGCTCGACAGCAGCTTGCCGGCTCGCGGCGCGACGGGCCGCAGCGGCCGTGCGGTACGCGTCGTGACCGAAGGCACACGGCACGCGCCGGCGTAGGGCTGCACGGGGCCGTAGCCGTCGATGGCAGCCGGCAGGGCTAGAAGGGCAGGCGAGGGCATCGTCGTCACCGGGCAAGTCCAGACATTGCCATTGTTCCGGCCCTGCGCGGCGTGCGGAATCTCATTCTCGTGAAGGCCGCGTTGCGGCGCGGGCAAGGGGCCGGCGCACGGCGACCGGGCGCGGCGATCCGCGCGGCATTCGCCGCAGCAGGCGTGCAGCCGGTGACAGCGCAGCAGGCGCAACCACTTCCGTCCAAAATGCAGTGTGAGTGCATTTTGGACGCTACACTGGCGCATGCCTGTCGCCCCCAAGCGCGCCGTCCGGCGTGGCGTCGCCTCGGCGCCGTTGCCGCGCTTTGCGGCCAAACCCATCGCGGCCGCATCGCGGCAGTTTCCGGTGCTGCTGGTCACGGGGGCGCGGCAGGTGGGCAAGACGACGCTGCTGCGCGCGCTGGCCTCGTCGGCAGGTCGCACGCGCCGCTACGTCACGCTCGACGACCCGCTGGCCCTGCGGCTGGCGCGCGAAGACCCGGCACTGTTCATTCAAAGCTGGCCGCCTCCGGTGCTGATCGACGAGGTGCAGTACGCGCCGCAAATCCTGCCGCACATCAAGATCGCCGTCGATGCGCGTCAGCGCGCCGGGGACTTCTGGCTCACCGGCTCGCAGCCCTTCCACCTGATGAAGGGTGTGGCCGAGTCGCTGGCCGGGCGCGTGGCGATCTTCTCGCTGCTCGGCCTGTCGCGCCGCGAGGCGCTGAGCTTGCCTGCCACGCCGCCGTTCCTGCCCCTGCCGCAGCGCCTGCAGCAACTGGCTAAATCGGCGCAGGCCAACGACCTCCCCGGTCTGTACGCCGACATCTGGCGCGGCAGCTACCCGGCGCTGGTGACGCAGCCGGCGATGTCGCGCGACCTGTTCTACAGCTCCTATCTGCAGACTTATCTGCAGCGCGACGTGCGCGACCTCGCGCGCGTCGGCGACGAGACCGCATTCCTGCGCTTCGTGCGCGCCGCCGCCGCGCGCACCGCGCAACTGCTCAACATCGCCGAGCTGGCGCGCGACGCCGACGTGGCGCCCAACACCGCGAAGGCGTGGCTGTCGATCCTCGAAGCCTCGGGCGTGGTCAGCCTGTTGCAGCCCTGGCACACCAACATCACCAAGCGCTTCATCAAGACACCGAAGCTGTACTTCCTGGACACCGGGCTGGCGGCCTACCTGACGCAGTGGAGCAGCCCGCAGACGCTGGAAGCCGGCGCGATGTCCGGCGCGATCTTCGAAACCTGGGTCTATGGCCAGATTCTGCGCAGCCATGCGCATGCCGGCTCCAGCGCACCGATGAGCTTCTACCGCGACAAGGACCAGCGCGAAGTGGACCTGCTGATCGAGCACGACGGGCGGCTGCACCCGGTGGAGTGCAAGAAGTCGGCATCGCCGGGGCGCGATGCACTCGCGGGCATCCAGACCCTGGCCCGCAGCGGCGCGGCGCTGGGGCCCGGCGCGGTGGTGTGCATGGTGCCGCAGCCCGTGCCGTTGCTGGGCGAGCCGCGCGTCACCGCGCTGCCGGCATGGATGCTGTAGGGCCCTTTCACGCTGCGCCGGTGCGCAGCAGGACGGCAAGCGCTACTTCACCGCCACCCGCACCTTGCTGATCTCCGCCTGCGCCTGCTTAACCAGCGCTTCGCCGACCTGCTGGGTGTACTTGTCGATCACCGGCTGCACGCGCTGGCGCATGCGCGCGCGTTCCTCGGGCGAGACCTCGTTGAGCACCATGCCCTGCTTGGCCAGCTCGGCCGTCAGGCGCGCGTTGGCGTCGCGGCTGACCTGGCGCTGGTAGCCGCGGGCCTCGTCGCACGAAGCCTGCAAGGCCTTCTGCTCGTCGGCGCCGATCTGGTCCCAGAACTTCTTCGACACCAGCACCACGCCCGGGCCGTAGATGTGCTTGGTGGCGCTCAAGTACTTCTGCACCTCGTAGAAGCGGCTGGTGTGGATCACGTTGTACGGCGTCTCCTGGCCGTCGATGGCCTTGCTCTCCAACGCGCCGAAGACTTCGGTGAAGGCCATCGGCGTGGCGTTGGCGCCCAGGCCGTTGAAGACATCGACGAACACCGGGTTCTGGATGGTGCGGATCTTCAGGCCGGCAAAGTCCTCGGCCTTGACGATCGGGCGCTTGCTGTTGGTGGTCTGGCGAAAGCCCACTTCCCAGTAGCACAGGCCCACCAGGCCCTTGTCGCCCAGCTTGTCGAGCAACTGGCGTCCCACCGCGCCGTCGAGCACCGCGTAGGCCTCGCGCTCGTCGGAGAACAGGAAGGGGAAGTCGAAGATCGCGAACTCCTTGACCATGCCGACGACCGCGGCGGTGGACACGAGCGCGACCTCGAGCACGCCGCCCTGTGCGGCCGAGATCGACGGCAGCTCGGCGCCGAGTCTTCCGTCGGAATAGCCCTGCACCTTGAGCTTGCCCTGCGTCTTGCTCGCCACGAGTTCTGCGAATCGCGCCACGCCTTTGCCGTAGGGGCTGTCTTCGGCGGTGACGTAGCTGACTTTGACGGCGCGCGGCGCGGCGTCGGCGGCGCGGGCGGCGGGGATGGCGGCGAGCGCGAGCGACAGCGCGGACGCGGCGAACTTGATCTTGCGGGCAATCGGCATGGAGGTCTCCTTGTGGTTGAGAAAAGAAGAATCAGGCGAGCACGCGCGCGGGCTGGGCCAACAGCCCGCGGCGCACTTCAGCGGCGCTGGCAACGCTGCCGCCGGCTTCGGTGATGCGGCGTACGGCATCGGCCGCGAGATCGAGGTTGGTTTCGGACGAACCGAGCGTCCAGTCTTCGAGGCCGACGCGCACATGCCCGCCGAGCTCCACCGCGAGCGGGATCAGCGCGCGCAGATCGACGCCCAGGCCGGCCATCATCCAGGGCGCGTCGGGCGCTTCTTCGGCCAGCACCGCGAGGTAGGCGCGCAGCGCCAGCGGGCTCGGGCGAAAGCCGAAAGTGAACTGGTCCGAGAACATCAGCCGGTACAGCGCCGGGGGCACGTCGCCGGCTGCGCGGCACAACGCCGCGGCCAGGCGCAAGTAGCCCGGCTCGTAGATGGCGAACCCGGGATGCAGCCGGTGCTGCGTGGCCACGCCGATCGCGTGGCGGATCGCGTCGGGCGGGTTGATATCGACCGCGCCGGGCTGGCGCTGCTGCACATCGCGCATGCTGACGAGGTTGAACGAGCCGGGGTCGATCACCATCCACTCGAGCAGGCCGCGTTCGGCCAGCCACTGCGTGTGGTCGTTGCGCAGCGCGCCGGCGCCGGCGCCGATCTGCTGCGCGTTGGTGAGATAGCGGATCGTCGGATAGGCGATCACGTCGGCGCGCGCGCGGATGCCTTCGATGATGCGCGCCAACACCTCGGGCTCGGTCGTCTGCTCGCCGCTGGCGGCGTCGTAGGCGTGGAAGTGCACGACCGACGCGCCGGCCTCGGCGCAGGCCACGGCTTCGCCGATGATCTCGTCGGGCGTGATCGGCATGCGCGGCTGCACGCGGCGCGTCCAGGCGCCGTTGAGCGCGACTTCGACGCAGACTTGTCCTCGGTTCATCGCGTCGGCCTATTGACGGGTGATGGCGTGAATGCTTTCGGTGATCGCGTCGCGCTCGAAGACGCGCTTCCAGTCGGGCGCGAAGATCACTTTCTTCGCGTTGTCCACCGCCTTGTTGGCGGCGTCCGACATGCGCACGCCGGGCATCTGGTCGAACAGGATCGCGAGTTCGACGTTGAGGTGGCCGAGGATGAAGTCGAACGCGGCCTGCTTGTCCACACCGAGGCGGATCGCTTCGTCGGTGGCTTCGCGGATCACGGTCAGACAAGTGGCGCACACGGTTTCCGACAGCGCCGGCTCCAGGATGGCCATCTGATCGACCGTGGCGCGGTGCGCGCGCATCACCGGCGCGTACATGCGGCGCGAGATGTCTTCGGCCAGCGCGTAATGCGCCTCGGGTCCGCGCATCAGCGCGCAGACGATCGCCTGCTTGGCCTTGACGCCGCCGAAGTAGTCGCGCTTGGCTTCGAGGTCGGTCTCGTCGTTGAACACCGGCGGGTGGCAGGGGTGGGCGACGAAGATGCTCAAGTCGGCGCGCGCCGGCAGTTCGCCGGCGAACGGCGCCGCGGCGTCGAGCGCGATCAGGATCGCGCCTGGCTTGAACAGCGGCTCGAGCTGTTGCGTGACACGGCCGATCGCGTTGTCGGGGATGGCGAGGATCACGACATCGGCGTCGGGCAGCACGTCTTGCGCGCTCTTGGCTTCGAGGCCGAGTTCCTTCAGGCGCGCACGGCCGGCGTCGCTGACCTCGACATGCGACACCGCATAAGGCGCGCCGCGCAGGTTGCTCGACACGCGATAGCCCATCTTGCCGCCGGCGCCCAGCACCACGATCGTCTTGCTCATGCGTTTGCTCCTGGGTTGGCAACGCCGTCGCGCGCCTTGATGAAATAGTTCGCGTCGCCCATTTGGCCGCCCTTGAGCGCGACCTCGAGTCCGTCGAGCGCGCTGTTCGTTGCCGAGTGCAGGCGGCACAGCGGCGCGCCGGGCGCCAGGCGCGCGACGACCGAGAGCGCATCGGGCGCCAGCACCTGCGTGACATGGCTCGACGTGTCGCCGCCGGCCAGCACGATGCGGCGCAGCGGCTGCTGGTCGAGCACGGCACGCGTGAGTTCGCCCAATCGGCGGCCGAGCCGGCGCCCGCCCTGATGCCTGGCCTCGGCCCTCGTGAGGCCGGTGTGCGCCAGTGACTCGACCATCGCCGTGATGCGAGGGTCGGTGCTGCCGCGGGCGGTATGAAGGATCACGCTCTGGCCTTGCGCGAGGTGGCGCGATGCGGCGGCGGCGACTTCGGCGATCACGCCGGCTGCGCGGTCGGCATCGACGAGATCGCGCGCGCTCAGCGGCAGCTCGGCAAAACCGGCGGCGAGCGCAGCGTCGATCTGCATCGCGGTCAGCGCCGATGCGCTGCCCGAGAGCACCAGCACCGGGCCGGCTGGGCCGCAGCAGTCGAAGCGGCGCGTGTCGCCGGCGGACAGGCCCGATGACTGATCGGATTCGCGCCACCACTGCGTCAGCGCGTACTCGACGCCGGAGGAGCCGACGACGAACAGCGGCCGATCATCGCGGCGCAGCGTGTCGAGCAGGCGGCCGACCTCGGTGAGTTGCTCGGGCGTCGCGCTGTCGATCAGCACGGCGTCGTTGTCGGCGAGCGTTGACCACTGTGCATCCACCGCAGCGCGATCGCGCGCGAGCTCGGCCAGCGTCAGCTTGCCGATGCGCAGCGGCGCCTGGCGCGCGAGGTGCACCGCCAGGTCGGACTCGTCCATCGGCGTCACCGGATGCTTGCTCATGATCGGATGGCGGTCGATGCGATAGACCGCGCCATCGGTGCCCGAGCGCGCGAACAGGTGGCCGAACAGGCAGTAGCGGCCGAGCGCGGGATTGCCGGCGGCGACGGGCACCGCAGTCGCGCCGAGCTCGCGCCGCGCGATCTCGATCACGCGGCCGATGCTGCCGATGGCCGGTGCGCTGTCGAAGGTCGAGCAGACCTTGTAGTGAACGATCGGCGCGGAGCGCGCCAGCGCGCGCAGCGCGGCCGGCAGCGCGGCGTCCATCTCCTGCGGCGTCATCGCGCGGCTGTCGCCGGCCACGCCGATCGCGTCGAGCGCGCCGAAGCGTTCGAGCAGCGCGGGCGTCGGCGGCGCCAGGAACAGCGCGCAGTTCAGCCCCGCGAAGGCGAGCACTTCGAGCGCATCGGTCGAGCCGGTGAAGTCGTCGCCGTAGAACGCGAGACGCAGCGTCATTTCAACGGCTCCACGACAGAGTCCCGAATTTCTCGATCGCCGCGCGCAACGCCGGCCGCGTGCGCGCATAGCTCTCCAGGCTCGCGCCTTCGACCGCCGCTTCCCAGGCCTCGCGCATGCAGGCCACGCCCGCGGCCAGACCGTGCGGGTGCGCGATGATCCCGCCGCCGGCCAGGTGCATGAGGTCCGTGCTGCGCAGCGCGGCGTACATGTCGGGCGCCTGCCCGCCCCACTGCCCCGACGAGAACACCGGCACGATGGGCCGCACGCCCGAGAAGGGCTCGAGCAAGGCGCGCGCCGACGCGATCACCGAATCGTCGGGCTCCCAGAACTTGCCGCGCAGGCCGTTGACATGCAGGTGGTCCACGCCGGCCAGGCGCCACAGCTTCTGGTAGGCCATGAAGTCGAAGCCGAGCAGCGGATGGCGCGTCAGCGCGCCCCAGCCGTTGCGGTGGCCGTGGATCGGCAGCTCGCTGTAGCTGCGCAGGTGCTCGACGCCGGCGATGCCGACCGCGTTGACGCTGACCATCACGCAGGTGCCGCCGGCGCGCAGCACCGCGTCGTGGCGCCGCCGCATTTCGTCGATGCCGCCGGAGATGTTGATCGCGTACATCGGCATGCGGCCGAGGCGGTCGGCATGGCGGTGCAGCACCGGCATCACCGCCGCCAGCCGCGCCTCGAACGGCGCGTAGTCGGGATCGACGTTGAGCTCGTCGTCCTTGACGAAGTCGATGCCGGCGGCGCACAGCGCATCGACCAGCGCCGCCGTGTCCGCGGGCGTGAGGCCGATGCTCGGCTTGACGATGCTGCCCACCAGCGGCCGGCCGTGCACGCCCGCCTTGTGGCGCGTGCCCTCGATGCCGAAGCGCGGCCCGGCAAAGCGCGACGCGAACTCGCTCGGCAGCTCGAGGTCGAGCAGGCGCAGCCCGGTCACCTCGCCGAGCTCGAACAGGTTGCCGGCCACGGTGGCCAGCAGCGTGGACAGGCTCGCGCCGATGTTGGCCAGCGGGAACGCGATCTCGATGCGGCCGCGGTGGAAGGGGCCGTGCTGGCCGCGGCGTTCGGCGTGCGCGCTGTGCAGCGTCGCGTGCGGCACATCGGCCAGCGGCTCGACGGCGGTGACGCGCGCGGCGGCGCGCTGCCGCAGCTCGTCGGTCTCGCCGGGCAGCGCGACGAAGGTGCCGCTCGACTGCTCGCCGGCGATGATCTCGGCCACGCGCGCCAGCGCCACGCTGCTCTCGACCAGGTAGCGGGCGCGGAATTCGGCGCGGGCGGGGGCGGCGGACATGGCGGGCTGTGAGCTTTCTTGGCAGTGCAGAGGGAATCGTAGGCGCCTCGGCTCAGGCCGGCAAACGATATGATTTCAGCGCCCTGTGAGCAAAACTCATAACGCCCGATGGCCGACACCAGCACCGCCACCCCGCGACCGTCGCTCAACGCGCTGCGCGCCTTCGAGGCCACCGCGCGCCTGGGCAGCATGTCGGCCGCAGCGGCCGAGCTGTTCGTCACCCACGGCGCCATCAGCCGCCACCTGCGCGCGCTCGAAGACCAGCTCGGCGTCGTGCTGCTCGAGCGCGCCGGCGCCGCCACCCGGACCACGCCCGACGGCGAGCGCCTGGCCGAGGGCCTGGCGACGGCCTTCCGGCTGATCCAGGAAAGCGTCGAGAAGCTCAAGCCCGGTCCGCTGACGCTGTCGTGCTCGTCGTCGGTGATGATGCATTGGCTGATCCCGCGCATCGCCGGCTTTCATGGCGCGCACCCGGAGATCGAGCTGCAGCTCAACATGAACCACGGCCGCGTCGATTTCGTGCGCGACAACATCGGCGTGGCGATCCGCAACACGATGATCGACGCGCCGAAGGAAGTGCGCGTGCGCGAGCTGATGGTCGAGCGCGTCGGCCTCGTCTGCTCGCCCGACTACCAGCAGACCAGCCGCCTGCGCGCGCCGCAAGACTTGGCCGGCGTGCGCCGCCTGGCCACGAAGACGCGGCCCGCCGCGTGGCAGGAGTGGGAGGCGTCGTGCGGCTTGGCCGTCACGCAGCGCAAGCCGGCCGAGAGCTACGAACACTTCTACCTGCTGATCCAGGCCGCGGCCTGCGGCCTGGGCCTCGCGGCCGTGCCCGAGATGCTGGTCTTGAACGAGTTGAAGAGCGGCCGCCTCGTCGCGCCCTTCGGCTTCGTGCCCGGGCCGCAGAAGCTGGTGCTGTGGATCGCGCCGCAACTCGAAGGGCGGGCGGATGTGGAGGCGTTGGCGAAGTGGTTGGGCAAGGAGATGCGGCGCAGCGGGGGGTGAGGGTGACAAGGGGCGCGCGCTGCTGACGCTCGAAATCGCTGAGCGGCGGACCGCTTCCCACCCGTTTGGAGCGTTGGGACTACGGAACCCCAATGTCGGCAACGGCGACATGGTGAGCAGTGAGCACCGGCGCGCGAGCGTTCCTTGCGCTCGCATCGCGATCATTCGAGCCTCCGCTGCGAATGCGCGAGATCGAGCCAAAGGGAATGCTCGGAGCGAGGCGTTGCAGTGTCGGCGATGTGGACCGCAATGCGCCCTCCGCCTCGACGCGAGCAGCGTATGTCAGTCGTGGGTCGCCCCCGGAGGCCCGGCTGACTCGTCTGCCGGGCGTGTGACAGCCCTACGCCGATGCCCGTGACGTTGACCCAGATGCCCGTGGCAACGGCAACCGTTGAGGCCGCGCTGGAGCCATTGCTGACCCGTGCCGCGCCGTGCGCGGCACCCACGCCTCAGCGCGCGCCGGCCTGCACCAGGCTCAGCACATCGGCGGGCGCGCAGGCGGGCGCGAGTGCGTCGCCTTGGCCGAGCTGGCAGCCCTCCCAGCGGAAGAACTGCGCATCATCGTCACCCGCGATTCCATCGGCGATGGCGATGATGCGCAGCGTGTGCGCCAGCGCGATCACCGAGCGTGCCAGCGCCATTCGTGCGTGATCGCTGCCGACGTTGCGGACAAACAGGCGATGGATCTTCAATCGGTCGAGACCCGGTTGCGCAAGGTGCTGCAGCGACAGCGTGCCGGCGCCCACGTCGGTCAGCGTCAGACCGGCGCCCGCCGCCCGCAGGCGATCGAGCGCAGCTTGGGGCAGGCTGGTTTCGCGCAACAGAAGGGTATCGCTAACCAGCAGTTGGAGCGCTCCGCGGGGCAACGCAGCTCGCCCTGCGACAGCCTCCACACGCAGCAGCGTGTCGTCATCGTTCAGGCATTCGCCGACCGCGGGAATCGACACGGTCAGTGCCGCGCCGTGATCGTGCCAGGCGCGCGCCCAGGCGCAGGCCCGCGTCAGCAGGTGCAGCGCCTGCTCCCGGCGCGCCGCCGGATCGACCAGCAGCTCGAACACGCGCGCCGCGGGCAGCAGGCCGACCGAGGTCTTCCACATCGGCACGAGTTCGATGCCGTCGATGCGGTTCGAGGCCAGCACAATCTCGGGCTGCGCCTGCCACAACACCGCTTCGTCGCCCAGGCGGGCAAGTTCATCGCCAAATGCGCGCGCGCCCGCGTCGGTCGGCGCCGGGTCCGCGCCAGGGGTCAGTCGGCCCGCCTGTGCCAGGCGGTAGGAGCGCAGCGCCGAGACGACCACCGTACGCAGGCGTTGTGCGGTCAGGTCGGTCTTGAGCCAGTAGCCGTTGATTTCGTGGTGCTGTACGACCTCGCACTCGGGCGCAACGCCGGGTTGACCGGTGCGCAGCACGATCTGCACCAAGCCGTCGCGGCGCTGCTTGCGGATATGGTGCACGAGTGCGAGACCGGCGTCGTCGGTTTCCATCACCACGTCCAGCAGAACCAGCGCCAGGTCGCGCTCGCACGAAAGGATCTCGCGCGCCTGTGCCGCGGATTCGGCGCTCAACAGCTCGATGCCGCGACCGTCGAACTGCAGATCGGCCAAGATCATGCGCGAGATCTGGTGCACGGCCGGCTCGTCGTCAACGAGCAGGATCTTCCAGCGTGGGTCGGCCGCGGCGTCAGCGTTCACGGTCTTCTGCCCTCGGCGACTGGTTCAGCAGGCCGCTGACGTTGACGGTCTGCCGTGCCACGCGCGGAAACCGGATCTCGAAGGCGGTGCCACGCTCGGCCGCGGCGTTCAGCACGATCGTGCCGCCGAGTTGCCGCGTCACGCACTGGTTGACGATGTACAGGCCCAGGCCGGTGCCGCCCAGCATGCGGCGCGTGGTGAAGAAGGGCTCGAAGACGCGGCCGTGCAGGGCCCTTTCGATGCCCCTGCCGTCGTCGGCACAGTGCAGTTGCAACCAGTCGTCGTCTTCGAGCGACGCCGTGAGTTCGATCGAACCCGGCTGGCCCGGCACGAAGGCATGATGCAACGCGTTCACCGCGAGGTTGGTGACCACTTGTGCGAGCGCGACCGGGTAGCTGTCCATCGCGATGCCCGTGGGCACGTCCAGGCGCAGCGTGACGCCGGCCTCGTCCAGGCGCGGCTTCAGATCACGCACCGTATCGTCGAGGCACTCGTGCAGATCGAAGCGGCGGCGTGATTCGCCCACATGTTCGACCGCGAGCTGGCGGAAGCTGGTGACCAGCCGCGCCACGCGCTGCGCGTTGGACAGCAGGAGCCGCGCCGCCTCGTCGGCATCGACCAGGTACTTCTGCTGCGCTTCGGCCTCGAATCGCCCCTCGGTCAACGCTGTACGCGCTGCCTGCGTGCGCTCGCTCAGAAAAGAGGCGGCGCTGACCGCGACGCCGACCGGCGTGTTGATCTCATGCGCCACACCGGCCACCAGCCCGCCGAGCGCGGCGAGTTTTTCCGATTCGATGAGGTCCTTGCGCGTGCGCTCCAGATGCTGCATCGATTCGAGCAACTCGCGCTCGGACTGTTCGCGGCTTTCCTGCGACAGCACGATCCACCAGATGCCCAGCGATGCCACCGCCAGCGTGGCGATGTACAGGCGCAGCATGACGTTGACCGAATCGGCATCGGTGGGCAGCGACATGAATCGCAAGGTCAGCACGAAGGCCACCGCCAGCAACACCGCGGCAACGCTGAAGACGCCGAGGAAGCGCCCGACCCGCCGCAGCGTGTGCGGCTCGAAGCGCGAGGTCGCGGGCCGTGGCGGCGCCGCGCCGCGCTTGCAGTGATCGTGGCAATGCAGCTCGAGGCCGCAGCACAGCGAGCAGATCGGCCCGCCATAGAAGGTGCAATGCGCCATGTCGGGCGCCTCGTAGCGGCGCTCGCAGATGCTGCACTCGACGAGGGTGTCGCGCTTCAGGTGGCGGTAGTGCGCGTCGGCGCGGGCGATGTAGTAGCGGCCGCGTGTCGCATAGCCGATGGCGATGGCCGAGACGATGGCCACGCCGAGCGCGATGAAACCGAAGAAGGCCTGCGCGACCGGCCCGAACGCGCCGGCATAGGCGGCGATCGCCAGCGCCGAGGCGATCAGCGTGGCGCCGCAGCCGACCGGGTTGAAGTCGTGCAGGTGGGCGCGCTTGAACTCGATGTAGGGCGGGCTGATGCCGGCCGGCTTCAAGACGACGAGGTCGGCGACGAGCGCGCCGATCCAGGCGATGGCCACCGTCGAATAGACCGACAGCACGGCCTGCAGCGTCTCGAAGATGCCGAGCAGCGACAGCAGCAGTGCGATGACGACGTTGAAGACCAGCCAGACGACGCGCCCCGGGTGGTAATGCGCCAGCCGCACGAAGCAGTTCGACCAGGCCAGCGAGCCGCTGTAGGCATTGGTGACGTTGATCTTGACCTGCGACAGGCTGACGAACACGGCGGCCAGCGCCAAGGCCAGCGCCGGCTCGTCGACGAGCTGCCGGTACGCGTGCAGGTACAGATGCACCGGCTCGATGGCCTGCGTCGCCGTGCTGCCCATGCGCAGCGCGAGCACGGCGAGCAGGCTGCCGGCGCAGATCTTCAGCGCGCCGATGACGATCCAGCCGGGGCCCGAAGCGAGCATCGCGCTCCACCAGGCGCGCCGGTTCGCGGCCGTGCGCTCGGGCAGGAAGCGCAGGTAGTCGGCCTGCTCGCCGATCTGTCCGACCAGCGAGAACAGCACGCCGGCCGCGGCGCCGAACAGCAGCAGGTTCGCGCCCGTCGCGCTGCCCTCGAACGCCGTCCAGGCCTGCAGCAGTTGCGGCTGCTCGATCAGGATGAAGGCCAGCGGCAGCACCATCATCACGATCCACAACGGCTGCGTCCAGGCCTGCAGGCGGTTGATCGCGGTGACGCCGAAGAAGACGATCGGGATGATGACCAGCGAGCACAGCAGGTAGCCGACGACGATGTTCAGCCCCAGCGCGAGTTCGAGCGCCTGCGCCCAGATGGCGGTCTCGATGGCGAAGAAGATGAAGGTGAACGAGGCGTAGATCAGCGACGTGATCGTCGAGCCGACATAGCCGAAGCCGGCGCCGCGCGTCAGCAGGTCGATGTCGACGTTGGCCACGCTGCACCAGTATGCGATCGGCAGGCTGACGAGAAAGATCAGCAGCGAAACCACGGCCACGGCCAGCATCGCGTTGGCAAAGCCGAAGCTGAGCGTGATGCTGGCGCCGATGGCTTCGAGGGCGAGGAAGGAGATGCCGCCGAGCGCCGTGTGCGCCACCACGCGCGGCGACCAGCGGCGGTACGAGGCCGCGGCATAGCGCAGCGCGTAGTCCTCGAGGGACTCCTTGGCCACCCACGACTGGTATTCGCGCCTGACCCGCAGCATTGCCCGGCCGCTCCTGCCGGGCATGCGCGCCCGGCGAGCCGAGGGTAGCGCATGGGCCCTGTGCATAACCACTTTTCGTACTTGTGTGCGGTGGATACCCGCTGTTGACACTGCGCCGGACGCAGCAGAAAAATCGTCCCGCTCTCTCCAGTCCGAAAGGCGGGCGTGCACGACGAACGCTCCCCCACGATGGCCCGCCTGGTGCAGGTCATCCACGCCGCCGGCTCCGACGCCGGCCACTGGCCGGCCGTGCTCGAACAACTGCGCGAAGACCTCGACGCCAGCGTCGTCACGATCGGCCGCCACGAGTTCGCCAGCGGCGCCGATATGGCGCTGTACGAGTCGCCCGACGATCTTCACTTCAGCCGAGACAGCGCCGCCTTCGCTGCGCGAAACCCTTGGTATCTGTCGAGCCAGGACTATGTCGCCGGCCGCGTCATCAGCGGCGACGACATCGTCAGCACGAGGGACTTGAAGCGCACCGACTTCTACCGCGGCTTCTTGCAGCCGCGCGGCTTGCTGCACCGGCTGTGCGGCGTCGCCGCGCTGCGTGGCAGCAGCGCCTACCTGCTTTGCGCTTACAGGCGCGAGGAACGCGGCGTGTTCGAAGCCAGCGCCAAAAACGAGTTGCACTCGCTGCTCGGCCACGTCACGCTCTCGCTCGAATCGCAATGGCGCTGGCAGGAAGCCGACGACATGGCGCATGCGATGCTGGCGCTGTCGGACCACGACGAGCATCCGGTGTTGCTCGTCACCGCGCAATCGGAGGCGGTCTATCGCAACCCGGCCGCCGCGCGCTTGCTCGACAGCGCCCGCGGGCTGCGCCTGGACGGCGAGCGCGTGCTGGCTGCGAGCCCGGCCGACCAACGCCTGCTGCGCGAAGCGATCGCGCAGGCGGCGCAAGGCGATCCGGCGCAGACGGCGCCGCAGGTGGTGGCACTGGCGCATGCGGCCGCGGGCGCGCCGATGGTGGTCGTCGTGCGCGCCGCCGGTTTGGTGTTTGCCAGCAGCGCCGGTGCGCGGCGCGGCCTGGCGCTGGTCACGGTGCGCGGCGGCCCGACGGCGCACGACCCGGCCACCTGCGCTTTCGCGCGCCAATACGAGCTGACCGCGGCGCAGGCCAAGGTCAGCGCGCTGGTCTTCGCCGGCCAGCCGCTGGCCGCGATCGCGCAGACGCTGGGCGTGTCCGAGAACACGGTGCGCAGCCACTTGCGCCTCGTGTTCCAGAAAACGGATACGCACGGCCAGATGGACCTCGTGCACCTGCACGCGCGCATCTGCGCGTCGATGCCGTAACCCCCTCAGCGGCAGTTGCAGCCGAAGCCGCAGGCATGCCGCCAATTCGCGCGGCCCTGCTGCACCTGCGGCCGCGCCAGCCAGCCGCTGGCACCGGCCGCACCACCGACAAACGGCGCCGACAGCAGCTTGGCACACACCGCGCCGCACACCGGGCACGCCGCCGGCGCGCCCGGTGCCTGGATCGAGCCGCGCGCGCGGAACGCGCCGCAGCGTGCACACCGAAAGTCGTACAGCGGCATGGGCCTACTTCATCGTGCCGCTGAGCAGCAGGAAGCCCGGCAACCATCCCGTGAGCACGCCCTCGGCCACGGTGATCGCGCCGACCATCTTGGCGATCGGCCTTTTCATCACCAGCAGCAGGAAGAACAGCAACCACAGCACGCCCCACGCGCCCCAGCTCAGGCCGAACCAGACGCCCCAGGTCGTCGTCGCGCCTTGCAGCGTTTCGATCGTCACCGGCACCGCGGTGATGGCGACGAACAGGCAGAACCAGCCGAGGCCGCGGCCATCGGCGCCGTTGTAGCGGTTGAGCGCGACCCAGAAGTAGGTGAACGTGAACAGCAGTGTCAGCGCCGCGGCCTTGATCGACGCTTGGTCGTGGCCTGGCCCGAAGGCGAGGTAGAGCGCGACGAGCAGCGTGATGCCACCGACGAAGCTATCGATGACCGCAATCTCGTTGTCGCCGATCTTGCCGAGCAGCCACAGGCCGTTCAGGCAGAGCACGGCGCCGACGAAGAACAAAACCATTCCGAGCATGATGTATCCCTCTTGTCGTTGTTCAGGCACAGCCGGCCCGCCCCGTGGCGGGCCGGCTGCGATGGGTTGGGCTCAGTTGGCTGCCTTGGGCACCTGCAAGCCTTGCTTGACCTGGTGCGGCGCGCCCTTGGCCGACGGCCGGACGTCGAAGTCGAAGATCGCCCGCGGGATGTAGATCGTCGAGCAGGCGTTCGGGATGTCGACCACGCCCGACAGCCGCCCTTCGACCGGCGCCGTGCCGAGGATCATGTAGGCCTGGATGTCGGTGTAGCCGAACTTCATCAGGTAGTCGATGGCGTGGTTGCAGGCGTTCGCATAGGCCAGCCACGAATCGAGGTAGTGCTGCTTGCCCTGCGAATCCACCGACACACCCGAGAACGCCAGCCACTCGGAGTACTGCGGGTCGCGCAGGCCGGGCATGAACATCGCGTTTTCCTTGATGCCGTACTTGGCCATGCCGCCCTTGATGAGGTCGACATGCAGGTCCATGAAGCCGCCCATCTCGATGGCGCCGCAGAACGTGATCTCGCCGTCACCCTGCGAGAAATGCAGGTCGCCGAACGACAGCTTGGCGCCGGACACGAACACCGGATAGAAGATGCGGCTGCCGGCGGTCAGGTTCTTGATGTCCTGGTTGCCGCCGTTCTCGCGCGGCGGCGCTGTGCGCGCGGCCTCCTTCGACACGCGGTCGAAGTCGGCGCCCTTGAGCGAGCCGAGGATCGCGCTGTCGGGCAGCGGCGGCAGCGCCAGCGGCGGCACGCGGTACGGGTCGGTCTCGATCAGTGCCGTCTCGCGTTGGGTCCACTTGGCGAGCAACTCCTTCGACGGCGCCGTGCCCATCAGGCCCGGGTGGTGGATGCCGACATACGACAGTTCCGGAATGTGGCGCGAAACCGCGACGTCACCGCGGAAGTCCCAGATCACCTTGTAGGCGTCGGGGAAGCGCTCGGTGAGGAATCCGCCGCCGTTCTTCTTCGCGAAGACGCCGGTATAGCCCCAGCCCATGCCGGAGAACGGCCCCGAGTCCTCCTGATCACAGGAATCGATCTCGAGGATGTCGACGACCAGCAGATCGCCCGGCTCGGCGCCCTCGACGTGGAACGGCCCCGACAGCACGTGCACGCCGGCCAGCGGTGCGTTGCGGATGTCGTTGGCCGAGTCGTCGTTCTTGATCGCGCCGTCGAACCACTCGCGGCAATCGGCGCGGAACACATCACCTGGGCGTACGGTCACCGCGGCGGGGATGTCCGGGTGCCAGCGGTTGTGGCCGACGTGCTTCTGGTCGGTGAACTTCTTGGTGTTATCCAAGGGGAACAGGTTCTTCGGCATGTTGGATCCTTTCGAGGGTCGGTTGTGGATCGAGGTGACGGTGACCCGCCGTCACGGCCGGGGCAGACGCTGCAATGCCGGCGTCATGGGAGCTTGTCGGATGCGTGGCCTCGCGCCGGCGGAGGGGAGCGAGCTCACCACCTCCGGTTCGTGACGGCTCTTCTCGGCGCGCTCGATGGCGCCGAACCACTGCGAACGTGACGAGCGCACCACGCTGGGTGCCGACATCTGACGCGACGCATCTGCGCCGCACTGGGGGCATTGAGCCTGCGATGACGCTGTACCCATCGGCAGCAACAGCTCGAACGCGCCGTGCTGCAGACAACAGAACTCGTAGATCACCATCTTGCGTCTCCTGTGGCGGCACGCGGGTCGCATCCGGAAGACCCATCGTGAGGCACTGTCGCGGCATGTGAAACGCGCGCCGCGACGAGCGTGGCTCATCGCATTCAATGAGGCCGAACTCACCTGCATGGGTGAGTTGCGGGGCACTTGCGACGTCGATCAGCG
Organism: uncultured beta proteobacterium; assembly: GCA_963816315.1. Taxonomy (GTDB): domain Bacteria; phylum Pseudomonadota; class Gammaproteobacteria; order Burkholderiales; family Burkholderiaceae_C; genus CADEEN01. The sequence continues at coordinate 41,401 of CAWFJZ010000020.1, read as the reverse complement.
CATTCAGCGGGATCGCGAAGTCAAGCCGCCACCTCTGCCGGTGCTGCCTGCACCTACAACACCGCCTTCGGTCCGCGTGTCAGCCGGAAGGCGCTGATGGTGCAACCCGCCATACCGCAGTAGCACGCTTCGATCCGACGCTGTCCGCTGTGGTTCGAAGTCGCGGCCTGCATGCGGCCGCAGGCCGCGCGCTGCGTCGTCCGGGTCCATGTTCGCCAGCGAGAAGACCGCGTGAGAGACGGCCTTGCGGCAATGGAGCCAGTGCCGCATGCGCCGCCGATGGGTCGAAGCCATCTGGTCGGTTCGGTGGTTTCGATAACCGGTCGAGTACGGGTTGCTGACCTTCACTGGGTAGCGTTCGACAGTTCCTTCGTGGCCGTCCAGTGACGCACACGATTTGCGCCCGAGTGTTCACTGCAATCACATCGCGAACCTTCGGCGCGCTTACCTCGGCGTCCTGTGTGCGGTATCTATGATCGTTCGCAGTGAACCCGGTTGATCTTTCCCTCCTGGCCGGATGCCGCCGGCCGACTTGCACTCCGCATTGCCAGCATCCGTCCGCTCGACTGCGCTTCGCGATGCTGCCGGGTCAGGGCACTCGCTCCCTGCGGGGGTGCGAGACCGGTGCTGAACCGCTCAGCCGCGCACCACGCGCGAGAGCGCCTCGCGCAGCGGCAGCCCTACCGCGAGACCGCGCGCGCGCGCCGCCTCGTTCAAGTGCGAGATGACGCCGCACTCCCACATGTCCTGCGCATCGCCGATGCGCGCGCTCGTGTGCGCCACCGTGCCGCCGGCCACGCCGCGCGCTTGCAGCATCGCCAGCGCCGCGATGCCGGCGTCGTCCTTGCCGACGCCGGCGTCGTTGAAGAACACCAGCTTCAGCGGCACTTCGAGCGCGAACTCGCCCGAGCTGGCGCCGCCGTGCGACGCCGAGACCACGATCGCGCCCTTGTCTTCGGGCGCGACCTTGGTGATCGAGTCCATGATCACGACAGCGCCGCCGGGGCCGCGTGCGACTTCGGTTTTCAGCATGATGTATTGCTCCTCAGGAGGGGGCCTTGCGGTTGACCGTGGTGGCCATGTAGCTGTCGAACGCGCCGTCGGAGAAGCGCGACCACAGGATCGCGTCGCGGCGGAACTTGTCGTAGCTGGTGAAGACCTTTTTCCACTTGGCGTTCTTGCCCGACAGCTCGGCGAACAGCTCCTCGGCGGCTGTGAGCGCGGCGTCGGCCATCGCCTTCGGGAAGGGACGCAGTTGCACGCCGCCGGCCACCAGGCGCTTCAGGGCCTGCGGGTTGCGCGCGTCGTACTTGGCCTGCATGTCCACATGCGCTTCGGCGCAGGCCATGTCGAAGATCGCCTGGTAGTCCTTGGGCAGCGCCTCCCAGGCCTTGCTGCCGACGTACATCGAGATCTGGCCGCAGCCGTCCCAGTAGCTCGGGTAGTGATAGAACTGGGCGATCTTGTGCAGGCCGAGTTTCTCGTCGTCGTAGGGGCCGATGAACTCGGCCGCGTCGATGGTGCCTTTCTCGAGCGCGGTGTAGATCTCGCCGCCGGGAATGTTCTGCGCCACCACGCCGATGCGCTGCAGCACCACGCCGCCGAAGCCACCGATGCGGAACTTCAACCCCTTCATGTCGTCCAGGCTTTTGATCTCCTTGCGGAAGAAGCCGCCCATCTGCGTGCCGGTGTTGCCGCAGGGGAAGTTGACGACGTTGTAATCGCGGTAGAACTCGCGCAGCAGCGGCAGGCCTTCGCCGTCCTTCATCCACGCCGTCATCTGGCGCGAGTTCATGCCGAAGGGGATCTGCCCGTCGAGCGCGAAGGTCGGATCCTTGCCGAAGAAGAACACCGACGCGGTGTGCGCCGCTTCGACGGTGCCGCTCTGCACCGCATCGAGCACGCCGAACGCCGGCACCAGCTCGCCCGGCGCATGCACGCTGATCTCCCAGGCGCCGTTGGTGGCTTCCTTGACGCGCCGGGCGACTTGTTCGGCGCCGACGTAGATCGTGTCGAGGTTCTTCGGCCAGCTCGACGTCAAGCGCCAGCGCAGCTTGGGCTGGGCGCGCACGACGGCCGGTGCGGCGATGCCGGTGGCGATGGCGGCTCCGGTCAGGGCGGTGGAAGCGAAGGATCGGCGTTGCATGGTGGTGTCTCCTGTGTCGGGGGTGAGTGGATTCACGCGGCCTCGTGGCGCGCGAGAAAGGTGCTGATCGCGGCCAGCGTTTCGGCCGGCGCTTCTTCGGGAATGAAATGGCCGCAGTCGATGGCGTGGCCGGTGACGTCGCGTGCGACCTTGCGCCATTCGGCCAGCGGGTCGAACTGCGTGCCGACGACGCCGCGTTGGCCCCACAGCACCTGCACCGGCAGCGCGAGCTTCTTGCCGCGGTCGGCGCGGTCGTGCTCGAGGTCGATGCCGCCCGAAGCGCGGTAGTCCTCGCACGTGGCGTGGATGGTGCGCGGGTCGGAGAACGCGCGCACGTATTCGGCCAGCGCCGGCTTGGCGAAAGCCTTCAGGCCCTTGGCGGAGAGGCCGCTGCCGGCCAGGATGTGGTACGGCGCCACGGCAGCCACCATCTTCTCGGCCAGCGGCGCCGGCTGCAGCATCAGGAACCAGTGGTAGTAGGCGCGCGCGAAAGCCATATCGGTGGCTTCGTACATCGCCAGCGTCGGCGCGATGTCGATCGCGGTGAAGCTGCGCACGACTTGCGGCCCGTGGTCGCGCGCCAGACGGTGGCCCACACGCGCACCGCGGTCGTGGCCGACGAGGTGAAAGCGCGCATAGCCCAGGCGCTGCATCACCTCGACCATGTCCTGCGCCATCACGCGCTTGGAATAGTTGCCGTGGTCGGGCAGGCCGCGCGGTTTCGACGAGTCGCCGTAGCCGCGCAGATCCGGGCAGACCACGCTGTAGCGGCGCGCGAGCTTGGGCGCGACGCGGTGCCACATCGCGTGCGTCTGCGGGTAGCCGTGCAGCATCAGCAGCGCAGGGCCTTCGCCGCCGACGGCGCAGTGGATCGTGACGCCGTTGCAGCGCAGGCGGCGGGTTTCGAAGCCGGTGATGAGCGTCGGGTTCATCGTGAGTTCTCGTCGCATCGATTCTGCGGCGGCGCGAGCTTTCGGGTTGCGCCGGCAGGGCGATATGAATTCGCGCCGCTGCGAGCAAAACTCACATCACGCCGAGAGCTTCAGCGCCAGCGCACCGAGCGCGCCGAAGTCGGCGTGCACCGCATCGCCGGGCTCGATCTCCAGCGGCACCATGCACGTGCCGGTCGAGACGAACTGGCCCGCTTCGAGCGTAAGGCCGAGCGACGACAGCTCGTTGGCGAGCCAGGTCAGCGCGATCCGCGGGTCGCCGAGCGCGGCGCGGCCTTCGCCGTCGCGCGTGAAGCGAACACCGTCCTGATTCGACACGGTGGCGCGCACGCGGTGCGTGGGCAGGTCGAGTTCGCGCCAGCCCGGCGGTGCAGCAGGGCCGAATCGAAAAGGTCCGCAGCACGCATCGTCGGCAATCAGTTGCGCTTCGCCGGCCTGCGTGAACACGGCGTAGCGCGAGTCGGGGATCTCGAAAGCCGGGTGCAGCGAGGCCACGGCGCCGAGCACTTCTGCCGCCGTGTACGGCGTGGCGCGCGGCGCCAGATTGCGCCCGATGCAAAACGCGAACTCGGGTTCGACCACGCGCATGCGGTTGCCGGCGAGCGAGGCGGGCTCGCCATCGCCGAGCACGAAGCCCGAGAGGATGCGCCCGGCCAGTGGCCCGCCGACATTGATGTGCTTCTGCCCCGCGACGCTGGTGGCGGCGATCTTCCAGCCGACGACGCGCTGGCCGGCGACCTGCGGCAGCAGCGCCTGGATCGCGTGGCCTTGCGCGGGCGTGGCCGGGCGCAGCGCAGGAGGAAGTGCGTCGAGCACGGTGCCGGCGCAGCGGTGCTGCCAGAGCAGTTGGGCAGCTTGTTGATCGGCAGCTTCGGTCATGGTGCAGGCTGTCGTTCACTGCGGCCAGGTGCGAAAGCGTTGCAGCGCCTTCAGATCGGGCTCGGCACCCAGGCCCGGTGCGGTGGGAATCGGCACGCGGCCGTCGTGCAGCGGCAGCAGGTTGCCGACGATGGACTCGCGGTTCGGGTTCGGATGGGCGTCGAATTCGAGCAGGCCGGTGCCGCCCGCTGCCGCGAGCACGTGCAGCGACGACAGCAGCGCCAGGCCGCCGCTGAAGTAATGCGGGCAGTAGCGCTTGCCGGCAGCCACCGCGGCGCGCGCCACGCGCAGGTTGCCGGTGATGCCGCCCCACTTGGTGACGTCGGGCTGAATCACCTGCAAGGCGCCGAGCGCGATCGCGTCGTCGAATTCGCGAGCTTGCAGGTTCTCGCCGCCGGCCAGCGGGATCGTCGATTCGCGGGCAAGTGCGAGCCAGTCGGCAGCCGGCGCATCGACGCGGATCGGCTCTTCGAGCCATTGCAGATTCAACCCTTGCGCTTCACGCACGAAACGCTGCGCGTCGGCGAGCGACCAGGCTTGGTTGGCGTCGCAAGTGATCACGGCCTCGGCACCGAGCGCCTCGCGCATGGCGTGCAGGTTGGCGAGATCCTTGCCCATCTCGAAGCCGATCTTCAGCTTGAACGCGAGGTGGCCCTCGGCCTGGCGCGCGCGCGCGAACTGCTCGGGCGCGTCGGGGTTGATGCCGGTCACGTACACCGGCACGTGCGTCTTGCCGGCGTCGCCGCCGAGGTAGCGGTGCAGCGGCACGCCATCGCGGCGCGCGGCCAGATCCCACAGCGCGATGTCGATGCCGGCGATCGCCGCGGCGATCGGGCCCTGCTCGCCGGTCTGCAGCGCCAGCACTTCCATCTCGCGCGTGAGCTGTTCGAAGGCTTGTGCCGGGCCCTGGAACACGCGACCGATGAGGCGCTCGCCGAGGTCGGCCGCCAGCCGCGCGCGGTGCTCGGCCGTCACCGCCGGCCAGTTGCACCAGACCTCGCCCCAGCCCTCGCTGCCGTCCTGCTCGACGGCGCGCACCAGCACCATCGGCCGGTCGCGGAAGGTGCCGAACGCGACCTTGATCGGGTTGGTGATCGGCACGCGGAAGGCGTAGGCCTCGAGGCGGGCGAGTTGGATGGTGGACATGTCAATTCAGTTGGAGGCGTGGCTCGGGCAGGCCATGAATGCCCCACGTGGGCCCGACGTTCGAACGCGAACAGCGCGCCGGCCTGCGGGTCGGCCGCGCGCTCGGCGTCGCTCATGCTGTGGCTGACCCCCGTGACGTAGAGCGTGCCGAAGTCTTGGCCCCCGAAGGTGCAGCAGGTGGGGCGCTTCATCGGCACCGCGAGCGTGCGATCGATGCGGCCATCGGGCGCATAGCGGACGAGACGTGCGTTGTGAAACTGCGCGCTCCAGAGATGACCGTCGGCATCGACGCAGGAGCCGTCGGGGAAGGCCGGACGTTCGATCGCGGCGAAGGCGCGCGCGCCAGCGCGCGTGCCGCTCACCGGGTCGTAGTCGAAGGCATCGATGCGGTGCTGCAGCGAATCGGCGAAGTACATCGTGCGGCCGTCCGGGCTGAAGGCCAGGCTGTTGGGAATGGCAATGCCGCCGGCGATCACTTCACGCAAGCCCTGCGCATCGAGGCAGAACAGGCTGCCTTCGGGCGCGCGGGTGACGTGTTGCATCGTGCCCACCCAGAAGCGCCCCTCGCGGTCGCAACGGCCGTCGTTGAAGCGGTGGTCTGGCGGCAGGCTCGCCTGCACGACGGTCTCGAAGGATTCGTTGGCGATATCGAACAGCGCCAGCCGCGAACGCAGCGCGACGAGCACCACGCCATCGCGCTTGGTCAGCGCGATCGAGCCGACCAGCTCGGGCATCGGCCAGGTCTGCAGCGCCTGCCGCGACGGTGTCCAGCAGCGCAACGACGGCGCGCGGATATCGACCCACCACAGACATTGCAAGCGCTTGTCCCACAGCGGGCATTCGCCGAGCAGGTCGGTCTGCATGCCGACGCGCGTCGGCCGGGGCTGCGCAAGCGAAGGGGCGGCGGCGATCGTCGTCATGGCGGGCATCGTAGGCAGCGCAGCGCGTGGCTGCCATCAACAAAACGGCAACACACGATTGCCTGAATTGGAATTCACGCCGCTGGGACGGCTGCCTAGGATTCGCCCCGCCAACCCTAGTCCACTGAGCCCCGGCCCATGTTCGAGCACCTGTCCCCCGCCAAGCTGTTTTCGCTGCAAGGGCAGGTGGTGTTCGTCACCGGCGCGGCCGGCGGCATCGCTTCAGGCTTGATCCCAGGCTTCGCCGCGGCCGGCGCCAAGCTGGTGCTGGCCGACCGCAGCGACGCGGTGCTGGCGCGCTCAAGGGAGATGCAAGCCGCCGGCGTCGAGGTGCTGCCGCTGATGTTCGACGTGACCGACCGCGCCGCAGTCGATTCCGCGTTCGCGCAGGCCGTCGAGCGCTTCGGACAGGTCGATGTGCTGGTCAACAACGCCGCGGTGATCGTGCGCAAGCCGTTCCTGGAAATCACCGCCGACGACTGGCAGCGCGTGATCGACACCGACCTGACCGCGTGCTTTCACATCGCGCAGCGCGCGGCTCAGCTGATGGTGGAGCGGCGCAGCGGCCGCATCATCAACATGAGTTCGATCATGAACCACGTCTCGCGCCCGAACCTCACGCCGTATGTCACTGCCAAGGGCGCGCTCGCCGCGATGACACGCTCGATGGCCGCCGACCTCGCCGGCACCGGCGTTAACGTCAACGCATTGGCGCCCGGCTACACCGCCACCGAGTTCAGCGAAGCGAAGAAAAAGGAGTTTCACGACTTCATCGCCGACTGGACGCCGGCCAAACGCTGGGGCGAGCCGCAGGATCTGATCGGCGCCGCGCTGCTGCTCGCGTCGCAGGCCGGCAGCTACATCAACGGCCAGGTGCTGTACGTTGACGGCGGCTTCCTGGCCGTCACGAAATGAGCGTTCACGTGAGCGCCGCGCTGCCTGCCGCCGCTCTCGCATCGGCGCCGCGGCGTGGTCTGCCCGCATGGTTGCGCCGCTCAGGCGTCGTGCTGCGCAGCTTCACGTTGTTCCTGCTCGCGTGGTGGCTGCTCGCGAAGTGGAACAACAACCCGATCCAGTTGCCCGACCCGCTGCAAGTCGCCAAGGCGATGGCCGAGCTGGCGCGCGAGGGCGAGTTGTGGGAGCACGCCTGGGTGAGCACGGCGCGGTTGCTGGGCAGCCTTGTGATCGCGGCGCTGATTGCCGTGCCGTTGGGCTTCGTGATGGGGCTGTCGCGGCGCGTCGAGGCTTATGTCGATCCGCTCGTCGAGCTGCTGCGGCCGATTTCGGGCATCGCCTGGATTCCGCTCGCGCTGTTCATCTTCGGCGTCGGCAACACGCTGCCGGTGTTCATCATGGTGTATGTCGCGATCTTTCCGCTGCTGCTCAACACGGTGGCGGGCGTGCGCGGTGTCGATGCGAAGTTGCTCGCCGCGGCGCGCACGATGGGCATCTCGCGCCGAGCGACGCTGCGCCATGTGGTCGTGCCGGCCGCGCTGCCAACGGTGATGGTGGGCCTGCGGCTGGCGTTTGCCGGCGCGTGGGCCGCGGTCGTCGCCGCCGAGTTGATCGGCGCGCCGAGCGGGTTGGGCTTTGCGATCGAGTGGTACCGGCAGTTGTTGATGAGCCCGAAGGTGTTCGGCTTCATCGTGCTGATCGGCATCGTCGGTTTTGTCTGCGACGCGCTGCTGCGCGCATTGCAGCGCAAGTTGACACCGTGGACGGAAGGGACCGGGCTGTGAGCAGCCTCGCGATCAAGTCGCCCACGCGTTCCGCCTCGCTCTGGCACGCCGTCGCGCTGCCACTGCTCCTGCTTGCGGCGTGGCAGTTGTGGGCCTTCACGCTGCCGCCCGACACGCGCGCGCCGTATCCGAGCAAAGTGCTCACCACCTTCGCCGCGCTCACTGCCAGCGGCGACCTGCCGCTGGCGCTGATGCAAAGCCTCGGCCGCGTGCTCGCCGGCTTCGCCTTCGCGCTCGTGCTCGGCGGCGGGCTGGGCGTGTTGATGGGATCAAGCCGCGCCTGGCGCGACAACCTCGACCCGATCATCGAGAGCTTTCGTCCGATCGCGCCGATGGCGGTGCTGCCGATCGCGATCCTGTGGTTCGGCACCGGCACGCCGGCGGCGCTGTCGATCGTCACCTACGCGGCCTTCTTTCCGCTGCTGGTCAACACGGTGCATGGCGTCAGCCGCGTCGATCGCAAGCTGATGCTGGCCGCGCAGACGATGGGCGTGCCGCGCGGCCGCATCCTGCGCCGCGTGCTGCTGCCCGCTGCGATGCCGTCGCTGCTGCTCGGCGCGCGCCTGGCGATGGGCGTGGCCTGGACGGCGATCATCGCCGCCGAACTCGCGGTCGGCGCCAAGAGCGGCGCCGGCGGCTCGGGCGGCATCGGCCAGATGATGTTCATCTACTACGCCTACAGCGTCGATCTGAACGCGATCGTCGTCTGCATGATCGTCGTCGGCGTGGTCGCGCTGGCGATCGATCGTTTGTTCCGCATCTGCGAGCGCCGGCTGATGCCGTGGAGGTCATGATGAGCACACCCAAACTGCGCCTGCGCGGTGTCACGAAGCAATTCACCGCTGCGCGCGCCGCCACGCCGACGACGGCCGTCGCCGACTTCGCACTCGACGTGCAGGCGGGAGAGTTCGTCTGCATCGTCGGCCCGTCGGGCTGCGGCAAGAGCACGGTGCTGAACTTGATCGCCGGCCTGGACACGCCGAGCGCCGGCACGATCGAGATGGATGGCCGCGCGATCGGCGGCCCCGGCGCCGACCGCGGCGTGATGTTCCAGGACTACGCGCTGATGCCGTGGCAGACGGTCGAGCAGAACATCGGCTTCGGCCTGGCCCATGGCACGCCGGGGCAGGGCATGACCAAAGCGCAGCGCGAGGCGCGCGTGCGCGAGTACGTGGAACTCGTCGGCCTGAACGGCTCGGAGAAAAAGTACCCGCACCAGCTCTCGGGCGGCATGCGCCAGCGCGTCGCGCTCGCGCGCCTGCTCGCCAATGGCCCCGACATCCTGTTGCTCGACGAACCGCTGGGCGCGCTCGATGCGCAGACGCGGCTGATCCTGCAAGTCGAGCTGCTGCGCATCTGGGGCGAGACGCAGGCCCGCGAGCGGAGAAAGACAGCGATCTTCATCACCCACGACATCGAGGAAGCCGTCTTCCTCGGCGACCGCGTGATCGTGATGTCGAGCCACCCCGGCCGCGTGAAGGCCGAGATCACGATCGACCTGCCGCGCCCGCGCAATGAGCACATCCGCGCCGACGCGCGCTTCGGCGAACTGAGCGAGCGCATCTGGAGTTTGATCCGCGACGAGGCCTACCGCGCTATCGGCGGCGCGACGGTTGCACCAACCAAGACCGAGGAGACAACGACATGAGCAACGAGATGACCACCCAGCGCCGTCGTGCGCTCCAGTTCATGGCGGGCAGCGCCGCCGCGATCGCATTGCCAGGAGTGGTGCGAGCGCAAGGCGCGAAGCAGACCCACAAGGTCAGCGTCGGCCGCATCCCTTGGGCGGCGGGCAACTCGCCGATGACGCAGTACATGATCAACAACAAGCTGTTCGAGAAGCGCGCCGCCGAACTCGGCTACGACCTCACGGTCGAGTGGCGCGAGTACCCGACGGCGCTGCCGATGGTCGAAGCCATCGTCGGCAACAACCTCGACATGGGCATGTGGGGCAACACGCCGATCATCCGCGCCATCTCGGCCAAGCTGCCGATCAGCCTGATGGTGGTCGGCGAAGGCCACCTGCGCTTCGTCATCGCCACGCGCAAGGGCAGCCCGATCCGCACGCTGCAGGACCTGAAGGGCAAGACGGTGGGCACGCTGCTCGGCGGCGACCCGTACAACGCGATGAGCCAGATGTTCCGCCACGAACTCGGCAGCGCGAACCCGAAGGACCACGACATCAAGATCGTCAACATGACGACGCTGGCGCAAGCCGCGCAAGTGCCCACCGGGACGGACGCCACCTGTTCGATCTACCCGGCGTATCTCGCGGCCGAATCCACCGGCACGGTGGGCATCATGAATTCCTTCGGCTACACCGAGAACCATTACGAAGGCCCGCTCGGCAAGGGTGCCGGGCACCTGCTGCCCTCGGTGAAGAAGTCGGCGTTCTACCCCGACGGCTACTACCTGCACCGCAGTTTCTGGCTCGCGCACAACGCGCTGACGGAGAAGCACCCGAACGTCGTCGTCGCTTTCCTGATGGCGCAGCAGGAGGCGGTGGCCGCGCTGACGGCGATGAACCCGGGCGCGGTGTCGCAACTGGTCAAGGACTACTGGAAGCTCGATGCCGAAGCGGGCGCCAAGGTGGTCAAGGACGACGTGCTGTTCGCGCGCGGCTGGAGTTGGCCGACCGAGAACGACGCGCGTGCGGTGCTGGAGACGAGCAAGTACCTGGTGGACAACAAGGTGATCCCGGAGCCGCTGGCCTGGGCGCAGGTCAAGGGCGCGTTCGAGCGCACCGCGCCGCTGGTGAAGCAGGCCTACGAGCGACTGGGCAGCAAGCCGGCGGCGGCCGAGTTCATGCGCACCGACGTGAGCGATTTGCGTGGCCTGCCGCTTGTGGCAGATGAATCAATGGACCGAACGGAGCTGATGCGATGAAAGTGGGATTTATCGGACTGGGCGTGATGGGCGGCCCGATGGCGGCCAACATCCTGAAGGGCGGCCATGAGCTGACGGTGTTCGACTTGAACGCTGTCGGCGGTGGCCGACGCTGGTCAAGGCCGGCGCCAAGGCCGCGGCGTCGCCGAAGGACGTGGGCGCGGCGAGCGAGATCGTCGTCACGATGCTGCCGCTGCCCGCGCATGTGGAGCAGGTCGTGCTCGGCCGCAACGGCGTCGCCGAGGGCCTGAAGCCCGGTGGCCTGGTGATCGACATGAGCACGATCGACCCGCAGACGTCCAAGCGCGTCGGCCAGGCGCTGCTGGAACGCGGCATGTCGATGGTCGATTCCCCCGTCGGCAAAACCAGCGAGCACGCCGTCACCGGCACGCTGACGCTGATGGTCGGCGGCACGTCCAAGGACATCGCGCGTGCCAAGCCGGTGTTCGACTGCATGGGCAACCAGACCTTCCTCTGCGGCGGCCCGGGCGCCGGCCATGCGATGAAGATGACCAACAACCTGCTGGCCACGACGATCATGTGCGCCAACACCGAGGCGCTGGCGATCGGCGTCAAGGAAGGCCTGACGTTGGAGCTGATGGTCGAGGTGATGAAGACCACCATGGCCTGGAACCAGCAGCTCGCGGTGGCGATGCCGAAGAAGGCGTTCGTCGGCGACGACAGCCCCGGCTTCATGGTCAAGCTCGCCGCCAAGGATGTGCGCCTGGCCTGCGACGCGGCGAAGGCGCTGGGCTTTCAGGCGCTGGTGGGCGAGGGCGCGCTGGCCACGTTGGATCGCGCGGCTGCGAAGGGTTATGCCGAGCGCGACACTGCGGCGCTGATGAAGATTCGCGAGGACGAACTCGGCATCAAGGTGCGGCCGCTGGCGCAGCGACAAGCGGCATGAGCGCCTTCGAGCGCGCGTCGCGCTCCAACATCATCGTCACGGAGGGCTTGCCCCGATGAAGACCCACACCAAGCGCCTCGGCCTCGTCAAGAAGCGCGAGGACATGACGCACGAACAGTTCACCCAGCATTGGCTGGGCGTTCACGCCAAGCTGTGCGCCAAGCTGCCGGGGCTTGCGCCGCTACTCGGTCAACCTGGTGGACAAGCAGCGCTTCCCGAAGTTCGGCTACGACGGCTTCTCCGAGCTGTGGTTCGACGACGAGCGCGTCGCTCTGGGCATGCGCTCGAAAGCCCCGAGGGCAAGACGCTGCTGGCGGACCTGCCGAACTTCGCCGGCAGCGATCGAGCCGATCATCTCTGTCGAAACCCCGGTGATCTGGCCATGAATCAACTACAAGACAAGGTCGCCATCGTCACCGGCGCCGCCGGAGGCTTCGGTGAAGGCATTGCACGCCTGTTCGTCGCCGAAGGCGCCAAGGTGCTGATCGCCGACCTCGACGGCGACAAGGCGCAGGCCGTGGCCGCCTCGCTCGGCGCCAACGCGAAGGCCGTGCGCTGCGATGTGTCCAAGCGCGCCGACATCGACGCCGCGGTCAAGGCCTGCGTCGAGGCCTTCGGCGTGCCCGACATCGTCGTCAACAACGCCGGCACGACGCACAAGAACCAGCCGATGCTGCAGATCGACGAGGCGACCTTCGACCGCGTCTTCGCAGTCAACGTCAAATCGATCTACCACATGACGCAGGCGGTGCTGCCGCTGATGCGCGAGCGCGGCCAGGGCGGCTCGATCATCAACATCGGCTCGACGGCCGGCATCCGGCCGCGTCCCGGCCTGAGTTGGTACAACGCCAGCAAGGGCGCGGTCAACCTGCTGTCCAAGTCGATGGCGGTCGAGCTCGGCCCCGACAACATCCGCGTCAATGCGGTCTGCCCGGTGATGGGCGCGACGGGCCTGCTCGAACAGTTCCTCGGCGCCGCCGACTCGCCCGAGGCGCGCGCCAAGATCACCGCCAGCATTCCGCTCGGCCGCCTGTCCACTCCCGAGGACGTGGCGCAGGCCACGCTGTATCTCGCCAGCGACGCGGCGCGCTTCATCAGCGGCGTCGAGTTGCCGGTGGACGGCGGCCGCACGATCTGAGCATGCCCGCCGTCATCCGCTGCGACGACCTCGTCGAGTCGGTCGCGGCGGCGCTGCAGTACATCAGCGTCTATCACCCGGCCGACTACATCGCCCACCTCGCGCGCGCTCACGAGGCCGAGCAGAGCCCGGCGGCCAAGGACGCGATCGCGCAGATCCTCGCCAACTCGCGGCTGTGCGCCGAAGGCCAGCGGCCGATCTGCCAGGACACGGGCGTCGTCAACGTCTTCCTCGAGATCGGCATGGGCGTGCGCTTCGAAGGCTTTGCGGGGTCGATCGAAGACGCCGTCAACGAGGGCGTGCGCCGCGCCTACCGGCATGCGGACAACCCGTTGCGCGCCTCGGTGGTCGAAGACCCGCTGTTCTCGCGCCGTAACACGCGGGACAACACACCGGCCGTGGTGCACATGACGCTGCTGCCCGGCGACACGGTCGGGGTGCAGGTGGCGGCCAAGGGCGGCGGCAGCGAGAACAAGAGCAAATTCGCGGTGCTCAACCCGAGCGACAGCATCGTCGATTGGGTGCTCGACACCCTGCCGACGATGGGCGCCGGCTGGTGCCCGCCGGGCCTGCTGGGCATCGGCATCGGCGGCAGCGCCGAGCAGGCGATGCTGCTGGCCAAACAATCGCTGATGCAGCCGATCGACATGCACGAGTTGAAGCTGCGCGGCCCGCGCGACAAGACCGAGGCGCTGCGCATCGAGCTGTGCGACAAGGTCAACGCGCTGGGCATCGGCGCGCAAGGCTTGGGCGGCCTGACAACCGTGCTCGACGTGAAGATCGAAGCCCGGCCGACGCATGCGGCGAGCCTGCCGGTGGCGATGATTCCCAACTGCGCCGCGACGCGGCATGCGCACTTCGTGCTCGACGGATCGGGGCCGGTCTATCTCGCGCCGCCGGATCTGTCGTCATGGCCCGACGTGCACTGGGCGCCGGACGCCACGCGTAGCCGGCGGATCGACCTCGACACCCTGACAAAAGCCGAGGTCGCGCGTTGGCAGCCGGGCGAGACGCTGCTGCTGTCCGGCAAGCTGCTCACCGGCCGCGACGCCGCGCACCAACGCATTGCGGACATGCTGGCCAGAGGCGAGCCGCTGCCGGTGGACTTCACCCACCGCGTCATCTACTACGTCGGCCCGGTCGATGCGGTGCGCGACGAGGCCGTCGGCCCCGCCGGCCCGACCACCGCGACGCGCATGGACAAGTTCACCGAGACCATGCTCGGCAAGACGGGGCTCGTGGCGATGGTCGGCAAGGGCGAGCGCGGCCCGGCGGCGATCGACGCCATCCGCCGCCACGGCAGCGCGTCGCTGATCGCGGTCGGCGGCGCGGCCTATCTGGTGGCCAAGGCGATCAAGTCGGCCAGTGTGGTGGCCTTCGCCGACCTCGGCATGGAAGCGATCCACGAGTTCGAGGTCCGCGACATGCCGGTCACGGTGGCGGTGGACGCGCGCGGCAGCAGCGTGCACGAGAGCGGGCCGCGCGAGTGGCGGCTGCGCATCGAAAGGACTGCGCCCTAGGGCTTTCAGACCTCACGAGATTTCGTGGGACATCCGTGGATGTCGAATTGGTGGAGACGAGGAGGATCGAACTCCTGACCTTCGCATTGCGAACGCGACGCTCTCCCAGCTGAGCTACGCCCCCACGTGAGCCGAAAGTCTAGCACCGGGCTTGTCGGCAAGCACGCCCGGCGACGCGGCCGCACGCGGCGGGTTTACGATCCGCGCCCATGCGACCCCAACTCGACGACCCGGCCTGGCTCGACGCCCAGTACAACAACCGCGCGCGCGTCGCCGACGCGATGACGCAACTCGCCAAGTGGGCCGAGGCGTCGGCGCTGGTGCGAGAGCGCAGTGCGAACAAAGTGCTCGACCTGCGCTACGGCGACGGCCCCAGCGAGACGCTCGACATCTTCCCCGCGGCCTCCGCTGACGCGCCGGTGCTGATCTACATCCACGGCGGCTACTGGCGCTCGCTCGACAAGAGCGATTTTTCGTTCGTCGCGCCGTCGTTCGCCGCCGACGGCGCGATGGTGGTCGTGCCGAACTACGCGCTGTGCCCGGCCGTCAGCGTCGAAGACATCGCGCTGCAGATGGTCCACGCGGTGGCCTGGACATGGCGCCATGCCGCCGCGCATGGCGGCAACCCGGAGCGCATCGCCTTGGTCGGCCATTCGGCCGGCGCGCACCTGGCAGCGATGTTGCTGTCCTGCCGCTGGAAGCAGGTCGATGAGGCGCTGCCGCTGGCGCCGCTGGCCGGCGCGCTGGCCATCTCCGGCCTGTACGACCTGGAGCCGGTGCGCCGCACCGAGTTCCTGCAAGGCGACCTGAGGCTGACGACGACGCAGGTCAATCGCCTGTCGCCGGCGTTTTTCCCGCGGCCGAAAGCGGGCAAGCTCTACGCGGTGGTCGGCGCCGACGAGAGCGAGGAGTTCATCCGCCACAACCAGTTGATCCGCGACCAGTGGGGCCCCACCGCGGTGCCGGTCTGCGAAACCGTGCCCGGCAAAAATCATTTCAACGTGCTCGAAAGCCTGGCCGATCCGAAGGGCCGGCTGCACGACCTGGCGCTGCGGCTGCTCGAACTGCGTTGACGCGGCCGGGCGCTGGCTATGGCCTGCATTGATGCATTGCATTGGCCGTGGCTTGCGCGAAGAGAGTAAGGTGATCCTCCCCGGACCCAGCGCCGGATCCGTCGTTGACCATTCCAAGGAGCTGAAGACATGGCACTCAAAGGTTCGAAGACCGAGCAAAACCTGAAGGACGCCTTCGCGGGCGAGTCTCAGGCCAACCGCCGCTACTTGTATTTCGCCAACAAGGCCGACATCGAAGGCCAGAACGACGTCGCTGCGCTGTTCCGCTCCACCGCCGAAGGCGAGACCGGCCACGCGCATGGCCACCTCGAATTCCTCGAGCATGGATCGGGCGACCCGGCCACCGGCCTGCCGATCGGCAACAGCCGGCAGAACCTGAAGGCCGCCGTGGCCGGCGAGACGCACGAGTACACCGACATGTACCCGGGCATGGCCAAGCAGGCGCGCGAAGAAAAGTTCGACGAGATCGCCGACTGGTTCGAGACGCTGGCCAAGGCCGAGCGCTCGCACGCCAATCGCTATCAGAAGGCGCTCGACGCACTCGTCGATTGAGAACACACCACTGACCAAGGACAAGGGGCTGCAAAGCCCCTTGTTTTCTTCTATGGCCACAGAAGGAAATCTGCAAGCGCCGACGCGCCACCCCGTCGAGTGGAAGAACCCGCTCTTCTACGACGAAGCCGAGACGTTGAAAGAGATGGAGCGCGTGTTCGACATCTGCCACGGCTGCCGACGCTGCGTGAGCCTGTGCCAGAGTTTTCCGACGCTGTTCGATCTGGTGGACGAGACCGAAGACGGCGAGGTGCACGGCATCAAGAAAGAGGCCTACTGGAACGTCGTCGATCAATGCTACCTGTGCGACCTCTGCTACATGACGAAGTGTCCGTACACGCCGCCGCATCCGTGGAATCTCGACTTCCCGCACCTGATGCTGCGCGCCAAGGCGATCAAGTTCAAGAAGGGCGAGGTCACGGCCGGCGAAAAGTTTCTCGCCTCGACCGACGTGCACGGCAGCTTTGCCGGCATCCCGGTGGTCGTGCAGACGGTCAACGCGATCAACAAGACGAAGTTCGCGCGCCGGCAGATGGACGGCAAGCTCGGCGTGCACCCCGACGCGTGGATGCCGGAGCTGGCGACCCAACGCTTTCGCTGGAGCGCGAAAAAACACGGCAGCATGCAGACGGTGACCCACGGCGAGCGCACGCCCGGCCGCGTGGCCATCTACTCCACCTGCTACGTCAACTACAACGAGCCCGGCATCGGCCACGACCTGATCAAGCTGCTCGAACACAACCAGATCGCCTACACCATCGTCGAGAAAGAAAGCTGCTGCGGCATGCCCAAGTTCGAGCTCGGCGATCTCGACGCGGTGGAGAAGCACAAGAACGCCAACATCCCCGTGCTGGCGAAATACGCCAAGGATGGCTTTGCGATCCTCACCGCGGTGCCGAGTTGCACGCTGATGTTCAAGCAGGAGCTGCCGCTGCTGTTCCCGAACGAGCCCGACGTCAAGTTGGTGCAGGACGCGATGTGGGACCCGTTCGAGTACTTCATAGCTCGCCACAAAGACGGGCTGCTGAAGACCGACTTCAAGACCGCCCTGGGCAAGGTGAGCTACCACATCCCCTGCCACGGCCGCGTGCAGAACATCGGCAAGAAGACCGAAGAGATGTTCAAGCTGGTCG
The DNA here is from genome assembly GCA_963816315.1 of uncultured beta proteobacterium. Classification (GTDB taxonomy): domain Bacteria; phylum Pseudomonadota; class Gammaproteobacteria; order Burkholderiales; family Burkholderiaceae_C; genus CADEEN01. Next base: position 24,412 of record CAWFJZ010000020.1, on the reverse strand, counting down.
GCAGCAAGGTCGAGGTCACGCTCAACACCGTCGAGCGCTGCTCGGGCCACGCCGGCACCTATGGTGTGAAGACGAAATACCACGCGGTGGCGATGAAGATCGGCAAACCGGTGTTCAGGGCCATGGCCAAGGACGAGCCGGACTTCATCAGCAGCGACTGCGCGCTCGCCGGCCACCACATTGCGCAGGGCATGCAGCAGGCGGGCACGCCGGCCAAAGCCTTGCAGCATCCGCTGTCGCTGATGCGACGCGCTTACGGATTGGAGTGAAGATGACCATGACGATCGACCGCAAGAGCCTGATGACCCTCGAAGCGTATTCAAAGGCGCGCAAGACGATCCGCAGCGAAGCGATCGCGCACCGCAAGCTGCGCAGCGTGCACCTGGGCGAGCACATCACGCTGCAGTTCGAAGACGAGCAGACGATCCGCCGCCAGATCCAGGAGATGCTGCACATCGAAAAAATCTTCGACGAGGACGGCATCCAGAGCGAGATCGATGCCTATGCGGCGCTGGTGCCCGACGGCAGCAACTGGAAGGCGACGCTGCTGATCGAGTACCCCGACCCGCATGAGCGAAAGCGCGAGCTGGCGCGGCTGATCGGCGTCGAGGATCGCGTCTTCGTCGAGGTCGAAGGCCATGCGCGCGTCTATGCCATCGCCGACGAAGACCTCGACCGCGAGACCGACGAGAAGACATCAGCCGTGCACTTCGTGCGCTTCGAGTTCAACGACGCGCAGCGCGGTGCGATCCGCGCCGGCGCGGCGGTGAAGTTGGGTTGCGACCATCGCAACTACCCGTCGCACGTGCAGATCGTGGCGGAAACCTTGGCGTCGCTCGCGGGAGATTTGCGCGGCTAGACTGGCCGCATGAATCTGTCTCCGATCGACCGCGAGGTCGCACGAACATGAGCAAGAGTCCTTTTGGCCTGATCGGCCTGGCGGTGATGGGCCAGAACCTGGCGCTCAATGTCGAGAGCCGCGGCTTCCAGGTCAGCGTCTTCAACCGCAGCGCGGAGCCGACTCGGCAGTTCATCGCGGCGCAGGCGGGCAAGCGGTTGCTCGGCCACGAGACGCTGAACGAGTTCGTTGCCAGCCTGAGTGCGCCGCGCACGATCATGCTGATGGTCAAGGCCGGCGCGCCGGTCGATGCGGTGATCGAGCAGCTTGCGCCCTTGCTCGACGAAGGCGACATCGTCATCGACGGCGGCAACAGCCTCTACACCGACACCGAGCGCCGCAGCGCAGCACTCGCCGTCAAAGGCTTGCGCTTCGTCGGCGCCGGCGTGTCGGGCGGCGAGGAGGGCGCGCGCAAGGGGCCGTCGATCATGCCCGGCGGGCCGGCGAGCACCTGGCAGGTGTTGAAGCCGATCTTCGAAAGCATCGCAGCCAAGGTCGATGGCCAGCCCTGCGTGATGCACATCGGCGAAGGCGGCGCCGGCCACTACGTGAAGATGGTGCACAACGGCATCGAGTACGGCGACATGCAACTCATCTGCGAGGCCTACGCGCTGTTCCAGGCCGCGGGCATGAGCGCTGACCACATGGCCGAGGTCTTCACACAGTGGAACGCCGGCGACCTGCAGAGCTACCTGATCCAGATCACCGCCGAGATCTTCAAGCAGCGCGATGACGAAACCGGCCATGCGATCGTCGATGTGATCCTCGACAAGGCCGGGCAGAAGGGCACCGGCCAGTGGACGCTGATCAACGCCGCGGAGAACGCGGTCGTCATCAGCACGATCAACGCCGCGGTTGAAGCGCGTGTGCTGTCGTCGATGAAAGCCGCGCGCGTGGCGGCGAGCGCGCAGCTGCACGGGCCGTCGGCCCGGATCAACGTGCCGCACGCCGAGCTGATCGCCAAGGTGCACGACGCGCTCTACGCCTCGAAGATCGTCAGCTACACGCAGGGCTTCGACTTGATGCGCGCGATGAGCGAGAAGAAGGGCTGGTCACTCGACCTCGGCGGCATCGCCAGCATCTGGCGCGGCGGCTGCATCATTCGGCGCGCTTTCTCAACCACATCACGGACGCGTATCGCGAGCAGCCGGCGCTGCCCAATCTGATGCTCGCGCCGTTCTTCCGCAACGTCATCAACCGCAGCCAGGCCGCGTGGCGCGAGGTCGTCGCACTCGCGGTGACGCACGGCATCGCGGTGCCGGCGATGAGCGCGTCGCTGTCGTACTTCGATGCCTACCGCAGCGCGCGCTTGCCGGCCAACCTGCTGCAGGCGCAGCGCGACTTCTTCGGCGCGCACACCTACGAGCGGACGGACAAACCGGCGGGCGAGGCCTTTCACACCGAGTGGCCGGAAGTTCAGGGATAGCGTCGGTTCGCGTCGGCGTGAGCGACCTGTCTCGCGTCATCGCCGCCGAGGGCGTCTCCAACTTCGGCTCGATGTTGAGCCGGCTGGCGATCCCCTGGGTCGCCACGTTGATGCTTGGTGCCACGCCGGCGGCGATGGCCGGGCTGGTGGCGGCCGACGTGGTGGCCGCGGCGCTGGGCGCGCTGCTGCTCGGCGGCGTCATCGACCGTGCGCGCAAACGCATCGCGATGTTGTGCTGCGATGGCTTGCGTGCGCTCGTGCTGGCGGCGGTGGCGATCGGCGCGTGGCAGCGTTGGCTGTCGATGCCGTGGCTCGTTGCCGCAGCGGCTGCCGGCGGCGTGTTGACGGTCGCGTTCGAGCTCGCGCGCTCGGCGTGGATCGCGCAAAACATCGAAGCCGGTCAACTGCCTGCCGGCAACGCCCGCCTGTCGATGATCGGCAGCGTCGCCGAGACCGCCGCCTTCGCCCTCGGCGGCTGGCTGTACCAGGCTGCGGGCGCGGTGATCGCGCTCGGTGTCGATGCGCTGTCGTACCTCGGTTCGGCGTTGTTGCTGCGCAGCGTGCGCGAGGCGCCTGTGGTCGGCGCGCAGACCGCGGCGGGCGCGCCGTGGCGCATCTGGTGGCGCGATCAGCGCGCCGGGTGGCACGTACTCTTGCAGCAGCCGCGCCTGCGCGCATTGGCCGTCATCGAAGCGCTGCGCCAACTCGGTTTCGGTTTGGCGGGCACGAGCTACATGGTCTATGTGTCGCGCGATCTTGCCGTGCCCACCGGCTGGCAAGGCATGGTGTTCGCGCTCGGCAGCGTCGGCGCCTTCGCCGGCGCTGCCGCTGCGCCACGCTTCGGCGTGCGCTGCGGCGCCGGCCGCGCGATGGCCTGCGGCCTGGCGCTCACCGGCGTCGGCGCGGCCTGCATTCCGTTGGCGCAAGGCGCGGGGTGGCCGGCGCTGGCGCTGCTGATCGCGCACCAGATCATCGGCGATGGCGGCGACACCTTGCACGACGTGCACGACCGCACGCTGCGCCAAACGGCGGTCGATGCGGCGTGGCTGGCCCGCGTCGATGCCGGTCTGCGCAGCATCGGCCAGGGCGCCACGCTCGGCGGCGCGGCGCTCGGCGGTGTGGTTGCCACGGCGCTGTCGGCGCGCAGCGTGCTCGTGCTGTCGGCACTGGCGTTCGGTGCGGCCAGCGTGTGGACGCTGCTCACGCTCGCCCGCCGTTCGCCGCCGCCGGCCCCCGGATAATCCGCGCGATGCAAGGCCTTCACCTCACCGCCGATCTGCGCGACTGCGCCGGCGCCGCGGCGTTGCTGACCGACACCAGCGCGTTGCGCGCGCTGTGCCTGGCCGCGGTGGCCGAGGCGGGGCTGCTCGCCGTCAGCGAGCTGTTCCATCGCTTCGACCCGCAGGCCGAGCGGCAGAGCGGCGTCACCGGCGTCGTGCTGCTCGCCGAGTCGCACCTCGCCGTGCACACCTGGCCCGAGATCGGCGGCGTGACGATCGACGCTTACGTCTGCAACTTCAGCGCCGACAACTCGCAGCGCGCGCGGCGCTTGATGGACACGCTGATCGCCGCCTTCGCGCCGCTGCGGATCGCGCAGCAGCAGCTCGAGCGATCAAGCCCGGTGTAGCGCTGCGGCTGCAGCACGGCCCGCGGCGTCGCCGGCGGTGAACGCTTCTTCGAACACCGAGTAGCCGGCGATGTCGGCATGGGCCCAGTGCAGGCGCGGCGTGCTGCGGCCTTCGCGCAGAGCCGCCAACGCGGCGTGGCCGCGCACGCCGGGCAGCGGGATGCTCATCGCATGGCCGTGGCGGGTGAGGTCGATGCGCCGGATCTTGCGCGGCAGGTCGGGGTGCGTCGTGGCCAGGTCGTCGATCACCGCGCGCGCCCAGTGTTGCCACGGCTCGTCGAGCAGCGCTGCGCGTTGCGACACCGGCAGCGCGCGGTACGCCGTGAGCACGGTCGCGCCGGGCAGCGGCGACAAGCTCTGGTGCTGCGCGTTGACGTAGCCCAGGCCGGCGCTGCCGTAGCTGACGTTGTCCCACGACGGCGCCGCACCCGGCCGGTCGAGCAAGGCCGCGTCGAGGTGCAGGTTGGCGACGAGCCACGGTGCGTAGCGCAGCGCCGAGGCGGCCTGCGTCAACGCCTGCGGCGGTGAAGCGACGATGCGCGCGGCGACGAACAGCGGCAGCGCCATCACGACTTGCGGCGCGCTCCAACGCTCGCTGCGTTGCTCGCGTTCGTTCCACAGATCGACCACCGCTTCATGGCGCCGCACCGACACGCGCAGGGCGATGCAGCCGGCATGCCACCGCTCGCCGAGCGGAGTGGCCAAGCGCTGCACAAGATGCGCATTGCCTTCGGGCCAGGTCAGCACGCCGTCGCGCTCGCCATCGGCCTCGCCCGGCGCGTGGAAACCGTGCCGGCTGGCGAAGTAATGCAGGCCGGCCCACGCCGACACCGTGTTCGCGTCGGCGCCGTAGTCGTCGCGGCAGCAGTAGTCGAGGTACCAGCGCAGGCGCGTGTCGTCGAGGCCCTCGCGCGCGAGCCACTGCGCGAGCGTCAGCGCATCGAGTGCGGCGTGTGCCGGCGTCCAGGGTGCGCGGTGCGTCGGCAGCGCAAAGCCGAGCTCGCGTTGCGCCGCGCTCACGAGGTCGGCAAAGCGCCGGTATTGCGCGAGCGTGGGCGAGCCGGCGTCGGCGGGCGGCAGCAGGCCGTCGTGCCACGCGCCGTCGAAGAACAGGCGCTCCTGCGGGCTGTGGCACAGCTGCCGCTCGTCATACACCGTGCGCCCGAGTTCGTGCCGCGCGACGCCGATCTCGTGCAGCCACTCGCTGACCTCGCGCGCCGCTTCGCCGGGCACAGGCAGGTAGTGCGCGCCGAGCGGGCAGGGCACGCCGGCGAGCGTGTGACCGCGGCTGTTGCCGCCGACAGCGTCGTGCAGATCGAACAGAGCAATGTCGTCGATGCCGGCGCGCATCGCGGCGCGTGCGGCGGCCAGACCGCCGATGCCGGCGCCGACGATCAGCAGGCTGGCTTTGCGTTGCAGCGAGGGCTCGGGGTGCGATGTTGCATCGCGCAGGCGATGGCCGAGCGCAGACGCATCACCCACCCAGCCACCTGTCCACGATGGACCGTCGGCCTTGCCGCAAGCGGCCAACACCGAAGCCGACGCAGCGATGAACCGGCGCCGCGTCGTCACTGGTGCACGCGGCCCCATTCTTCTTCGAACACATGCACCAGACGCTGATCCGAAAGCCGGTTCGGCTCGGCCGGGACACGCGCCATGTCGGGCGGAAACTGGAACAGCGCGGGCAGCCCTTCGCGCGTCAGGAAGCGCAGGCCCGAGGGGGGTTGAACGTCAGCGCGCACGGGCCGGCGTGAAGCGATGACGAAACCCCATTCACCGAAGCTCGGCACATGGGCGTGGTACGGCGTGGTGGAAAGGCCGGCGTCTTCGATCGTCGCGACGACGGTCCAGAAACTCTTGCGCGCGATCAGCGGCGACGTGGTCTGCACGACGGCGTAGCCGCTGGCCGCGAGGTGCTGGTCGATCAGGCGGTAGAACGTCGTGCTGTAGAGCTTGCCGATCGAGAAATTCGTCGGGTCGGGGAAGTCGATGACGATGACGTCGAAGACGTCGCGGTTCGCGTCGAGCCAGGTGAAGGCGTCGGCGTTGACGATCGTGAGCTTCGGCGAGGACAGCGCATTGCCGTTCAACGCCGCGAGCAGCGGCTTGTCGCGGAACAGCCGCGTCATGTGCGGATCGAGCTCGACCAGCGTCACGCGCTCGACGCCGGCGTGCTTCAAGACCTCGCGCACCGCCATGCCATCACCGCCGCCGAGCACGAGCACATTCTTCGGCGCGCCATGGGCCAGCATGGCCGGATGCACGAGCGCCTCGTGATAACGGTACTCGTCGCGCGAGTGGAACTGGAGGTTGCCGTTCAGGAACAGCCGCACGCCCGCGGGGCCGGACGTGACGACGATGCGCTGGTAGGCGCTCGACTCGCGCACGATCACGTTGTCGCCGTAGAAGCGGTCTTCGGACCAGGTGGTGATGGCGTCGGCGCCGAGCATCGCGCCGGCCAGTAGCGCGATCACCGCGAGCGTGATCGCCGCCTGCGAGCGCCAGTGCCGCAACTCGGCGCGAAAGACGACCAACGTCCACGCGGCGACGAGCGCATTGAGCAGGCCGAAAAACAGGCCCGTGCGCAGCAGGCCCAGGTGCGGCACCAGCAGCAGCGGGAAGGCCACGGCAACGACGAGCGCGCCGAGGTAGTCGAACGTCAGCACCTGCGAGACCAGCTCCTTCAACGCATAGCGCTCGCTGAAGTGGCGCTTCAAGATGCGCATCACCAGCGGAATCTCGAGGCCGACGAGCATGCCGACGACGAGCACCAGCGCGTAGAGCAGCACGCGAAAGGCGCCGCTGCCCGACACCGGCAGGCTGCCATGGGCAACGAACAGGGCCGCCGGCATGAAGCCGCCGACGAGCGCCAACAGCAGCTCGATCTTCAGGAATTGCGCCACGAGCTGGCGCTCGATCAGCCGGCTCAGCCAAGAGCCGATGCCCATCGCGAACAGATAGACGCCGATCACGGTCGAGAACTGCAGCACCGAGTCGCCGAGCAGGTAGCTGGCGAGCGCGCCGGCGGCGAGTTCATAGACCAGGCCGCACGCCGCGACGACGAAGACGGCTGCGAGCAGCGTCACTTCGCCCGGCGCGATGCGCGTCGCTGGCCGCGGCAGCACTGCGCTCATCCGTGCACGGCGGCGGCGACGATGAGGCCGATCGCGATGGCCTTGGCGGCAATCACGATGGCCAGCGCCACGTTCTTCTTCTCGACGATCTCGCCCCACAGGTCATAGGGTGTGAGCTTGTCGATGATGACGAAGCTGATCCAGAAGACCATGACGCCGATCAGCGCATAGACGATCGAGCCGAAGACCGCCGCCGGCTTGAGCCATTCGAGTCCCATCATGTTGACGCTCCTTGTTGAAGTGAAGGTGATGCGGCGCTACTTGTGGCCGCCGCCGCTGGACCAACCGCCGTACGAACCACCGGTGCGCACGCCGCTGCCGCCGCTGCGTTTGCATTGCTGGTACTCGTTGCTGCTGGCGCCGAAGGCGCTTTTCACGTCCGCGCAATCGTCGCTGCAGGCGTCCATGATGAACAGCAGCACGAACAAGGCGACGAAGATCCAGACGACGCGGGACGTGCCGAGAAAGCTCGGCTTGGCCAGCATGTTCGTCAGCGCGGCGCTGTCGGTGGAAAAGCCAGGACTGGATGCGATCGGCACGCCGAACGCTTTGGCCAGCACCGCGGCGTCGATCGCTTCGCCGGCCGACCAGGTGACTTCGTTGCCGGTCTGTTCACGCGACAGGCGCTTGCGGCCTGCTGCGTAATCGGTGACCAGCGCGCGTTCGTCCTGCTGCACGCGCCAGTAGAACTCGCCCTGGACCCAGGTCACCTTGGCCGTGTAGGCGTAGCGCTTGCGGTAGGTGGCGCCTTGCCATTGCGCCTGCTCGGCGCGCACCTGTGGCGCGCCGGTGATCGGCCGCACATAACTCCAGCCGTCTTCGGCATCGACGATGAAGGCGAAGCCGGCCTTCAGGTTGTAGAGCAGGTACTCGCGCCAGTAGGTCGTCTCGTCGTCGCCGTCTTGCGGCATGTCGCAGCGCTCGACCATGCCGACCACGGTCCACGGCAGCGGGCCTTCCTTGCCGAACGCCAGCGTTGCCGTCGAGCCCAGCGGCAGCGTCGGTTCTGCGCCGTCGTGGCCCGAGTTGTTCTGCTGGTAGTGGGCGAGGGCGCCGCCGACCTTCTGCGACAGATCGACCACCGACTTGCATTGGTGGCAGGCGATCGATTGCGTGCTCGCCAGCTTGACTTGCAGCGACGTGCCGCAGTTCGGGCATTCGATGCTGCGCGCGCCGAGCGTCTTTTCAGTCGTCTCGCGCAGCCCGCTCAAGGCCAGATCGGCGAGCAGCGCACCGCGGCCGATCGACCAATGCACCGTGCCGGGCGTGCTGTAGTCCAGCGTGCCGACTTCGCCTTGCGCATTGCGCAGGTCGGCGACGACGAAGGCGCCGGCAAGCCGCGGCGCGAACGGCAACTCGCCCTGCGCGGCGATCAGTCTGGCTGTCGTGACGGCAGCGACATCCCAGCCACGGCCGGCGACGACGCGCTTCTCGCCTGCACGCAACTCCTCGGCTCGCGGCGCTGTCTCGTCGAGCGTGGCCTCGAAGCTGAAGACGTACGACCCGTTGTCTTCCGACAACCAGCCCGATCTTTGCAAATTCGGGCCGTTGTCGAAAAGCGCATGCCACTCGTTCCACGTGCCGTCCGCGTACATGTACTGCAGCCGGCCGACGAGCGTGAAGGCCACACCCTGGAACGTACCCGCCGCGCCGAGCTGAAGCGGCGAATGGTCGTCGAACAGTTCCGACGAGACACCGATGCGCTGCAACGCCTCGCCGTCGCGGACCAGCGTGCTGCGGCAGAAGCTGCACACCGCGCTGGCCGACGCGGCCGAGCGGAATTCGACCGGCGCACCGCAACTCGGGCACGCCGCTCGGTACGCGCGCTGCGGTGAGTTGGTCGCCAAGCTAGACGAGCTTCTTCAGCAGCTCGGCTTTCTTGCTGTTGAATTCCTCTTCGGTGAGCAGACCCTTGGTCTTCAACTCGCCGAGTCTCTCGATCGTGGCCATCACGTCGTCGGGCTTCACTCCCGCCGCCGCCGCGGCCGCGGCGGTCGCAGCGCCACCGCCTTGCAGCCCCTGGTTCAACTGCTGCGCCATGACCTGGCCCAAAGCCACCCCAGCACCGAGGCCCATCGCATCGCCGACGACGCCGCCACCGCCCGCGGCCGCACCTTTGGCGAACTCCGGAATGGCCTGTCCGGTCTGGTACTGCATGAACTTGCCCATGTCGTTGCCGACCATGCCCATGCCGATCTTCTGATCGAGGATTTTCTGCAGCTCTTCGGGCAGGCTGACGTTCTGCACCGTCACCGATTCGAGCGCCAACCCGATCTTGGCGAACGCCGGGCCGGTGACTTCGCGCAACTGCTGCGCGAACTCGACCTGGTTGGCGGCGAGGTCGAGGAAGGGCACGCCGCTGGCGGCCACCGCGTCGCTGATGTGCTGCAGCATCAGGCCACGCAACTGGCCATCGAGATCTTCGACGCTGTAGCGCTCGCGCGTGCCCGAGATCTCGGTGTGGAACAGCTTCGCATCGGTGATGCGATACGCGTAGTTGCCGAAAGCGCGCAGCCGCACGGCGCCGAAATCCTTGTCGCGGATCGTCACCGGCTGCGTCGTGCCCCAGCGGCGGTCGATCTGCTGGCGCGTGCTGAAGAAATAAACGTCGCTCTTGAACGGCGACTGGAAGAGCTTGTCCCAGTTCTTCAGGTAAGTCAGCACCGGCAGCGTCTGCGTCGTCAGCTTGTACATGCCGGGGCCGAAGACATCCGCCACCTTGCCTTCGTTGACGAAGACCGCCATCTGGCTTTCGCGCACCGTGAGGGACCCGCCGTACTGGATCTCGTTGCCGGCCATGGGAAAGCGCCAGGCGAGCGTGCCGTCGCCGGATTCCGTCCATTCCAGGATGTCGATGAACTGTTTCTTGATGAAGTCCATCAGGGCCATGGCAGGTGCTCCTTGAAGCGGCTGAAAGTGCGCGAGATGATACGGCGCATGGCGACCGTCTTCTTCACGCCCCAACTGCAGCGCTTCACCACCACGCCGGAGGTGCAAACCGGCGCGGCGACGTTGCGCGAGGCGCTCGAAGCGGCGTTTGCCATCAACCCGCAACTGCGCGGCTATGTGCTCGACGACCAGGGGCACTTGCGCGCCAACGTGGTCTGCTTCATCGACGGCCGCCGCTGTACCGAGCGCGTCATGCTGGCCGACCATCTACAGCGTGACAGCCGTGTGCACGTGCTGCAGGCACTTTCTGGAGGATGACGATGAACGATCGGGCTTGGGTCGCAACAAGAAAGGGATTGTTCGAGCTGCGGCAACGTGGCGGCCAGTGGGCCATCGAGCACGTGAGCTTTCTCGGCGAGCCGGTGAGCATCTTTGTGCCGCCGGAAGGTGGCGGCTCACGCATGCTGGCCTCGCTGACAACCGGCCACTACGGCACCAAGGTTTGGGCCAGCGACGACGCCGGCCGCACGTGGAGCGAAGTCGCCGCGCCGACCTACCCGAAGCAGCCCGAGGGCGCCGAAGGCCCGGAGTGGAAGCTGGTGCTGATCTGGGCGCTCGAGCGCGCTGCCGGCAGCCTGTGGGCGGGCACGTTGCCGGGCGGCTTGTTCCGCTCGGATGACAACGGCGCCTCGTGGCAAATGGTCGATGCGCTGTGGCAGCGCAAGGAACGCCTGGGCTGGTTCGGCGGCGGCTACCCGGTGCCCGGCATTCACTCGATCTGCGCGCACCCCGAGCGTCAAGGCGAGATGCTGCTCGGCATCAGTTGCGGCGGCGCCTGGACGACGAAAGACGGCGGCGCCCACTGGCAGATCACCGCCAAAGGCATGCGCTCCAACTTCATGCCGCCCGAGCTGGCCGACGACCAGAACATCCAGGACGCGCACCGCATCGTGCGATGCGCCGCCGCGCCCGACGTGCTCTGGTGCCAGCACCACGGCGGCATCTGGCGCTCGACCGACAACGCGGCGAGCTGGCACGAGATCACGACGGCGCCGGTGTCGAGCTTCGGCTTCGCTGTGGCCGTGCACCCGCGCGACCCCGACACCGCATGGTTCGCGCCTGCCGAGGCCGACCAGAAGCGCGTGCCGGTGGGTGCCGCGATGGTCGTCAACCGCACGCGCGACGGCGGCAAGAGCTTCGAGACGCTGCGATCAGGACTGCCGCAGGAGCATGCCTATGACCTCGTGTATCGCCACGGCCTGTCTGTTGCCGACGATGGCCAGACGCTGATGATGACCAGCACCAGCGGCGGCCTGTGGGCCAGCGGCGATGGCGGCGATCACTGGCAGACCATCAGCACCTCGCTGCCGCCGGCGGTGGCCGTGAGATTTGGCTGACTTTCGTGTGGTGTTGGGGGTACGAGCTACCCGAATGCGGGGATGCCAGGACAAACCGTGCTGCTGAAAAATGCTTGTCATGCATCTGGTTCATTCTGTCCGCACCGCAACACCGCACAGGGAGCGTGCCATGCCCAAAGTCATCGCCGTCGGCAGCCATTCGTCCACCGCCTGGTTGGCTCGTCTGGCCGAGTTGTTCATGGCCCGCCTGGGCTGGATCGCCGGGCGGGTGCCGGCCGGTGTGACGCCGACACTGAGCACCTCGCGCTGGTGGCGCTGAAGGTCACGCGAGCCCGATGAAAAAAGCCCCGCACTGCGGGGCTTTTTGTTTGGTGAAGTCGCAGCGGCTTACTTGAGCGACATCACCCAGGCCGCGAGTTGCTTGGCTTCGCCGTCGGTGACCTGCGGGTTGGCCGGCATCGGCACCTGGCCCCAGACACCGGAGCCGCCCTTGACGATCTTTTGCGCCAGCTTGTCGGCAGCGTCTTTCTGGCCGGCGTACTTGGCGGCAACTTCCTTGTAGCCGGGTCCGATCAACTTCTTGTCCACGGCGTGGCAGGCCATACAGTTCTTCTTCTGCGCCAGGTCGGCGCTGGCCAGTGCGGGCAGGGACACCAACGAAGCGATCGTGGCACCCAGGATCAACACAGATTTCATGACTTCCTTCCGTTGAGTGGCTCTCGGCCAAGGAGGTTAGCGCAGGGACCCTGCGTTACAGTTTGCAGCAACGCGATTCTAGGCAAAGCCGTTGACCCGGGCCCTACCGGGCAGTGGCATACCAGGGAGGTTTGCCATGCTGTTCATCGTCATCGGTCTCTTGCTGATCGGCCTGAAGTTTGCCGATATTGCGCCCGTGGCCGCCATGTCCTGGTGGTGGGTGCTGGCGCCGTTTGCACTCGCCGCGGCGTGGTGGGCCTATGCCGACGGCTCGGGCCTGACCAAGCGGCGCGAGATGGACAAGCTCGAAGACAAGAAGAAGGAGCGCCGCCAGAAGGCGATGGACGCGCTCGGCATCGACCGCAACCGCCAGCACCGCGAAGGCGCCGCCGAGCGCGCGCGCAAGCTGGCCGCCAACCGCGTCGAGAACACGCGCACCGAGAAGCGCGAGAAAAACGAGAAGGTGGTCCGCGACAGTGTCTTCGACAGCCAGCAAAGCTCCGGCTTCGACGACTCGATGGATGGCGCGTCGAAGAAGAAGCGCTGAGCCCCTTCGACAAACTCAGGGCGAACGGGGATCGAAGCGATCGAGCACCGCGCCTTGGCTGGCGCTGGCGGCGTTGAACGCGAACTTGGCGAGCACGCCGCGCGTGTAGCGCGGCTGCGGCGCTTTCCAGGCCGCGCGACGCCGTGCGAGTTCATCGTCACCGACGTTGAGCGTCAGCACCAGGCGGTGCGCGTCGATCGTGATCGAGTCGCCTTCGTGCACCAGCGCGATCGCGCCGCCCGCGTAGGCTTCCGGCGCGACATGGCCGACCACCATGCCCCAGGTGCCGCCTGAAAAGCGGCCGTCGGTGACGAGGCCGACCGACTCGCCCAGGCCTTGGCCGATCAGCGCACCGGTGGGGGCCAGCATCTCCGGCATGCCCGGCCCGCCCTTGGGTCCGAGGTAGCGCAGCACCATCACGTCGCCGGCCTTGATCTGGTTGGCCATGATCGCGGCCAAGGCGCTCTGCTCGTCGTCGAAGACACGCGCCGGGCCGGTGATCACCGGGTTCTTCAGGCCGGTGATCTTGGCCACGCAACCTTCGGGCGCCAGGTTGCCGCGCAGGATGGCGAGGTGGCCTTCGGCGTACATCGGCTGGGTGATCGGGCGAATCACTTCCTGATCGCTGCGCAGCGCAGGCACATCGGCGAGGTTTTCGGCGAGCGTCTTGCCGGTGATCGTCATGCAGTCGCCGTGCAGCAGGCCTGCACCGAGCAGCACCTTCATCACCGCCGGAATGCCACCGGCCTTGTGCAGATCGACGGCGAGAAAACGGCCGCTGGGCTTCAGGTCGCACAGCACGGGCACCTTCTTGCGCATGCGCTCGAAGTCATCGATCGACCACGGCACCTCGGCCGCATGCGCGATCGCCAGAAAGTGCAGGACCGCATTGGTCGAACCGCCGGTGGCCATGATCACTGCGACGGCGTTCTCGATCGCCTTCTTGGTGACGATGTCGCGCGGCTTCAGGTCGCGCTTGACGGCCTCGACCAAGACCCGCGCTGCCTGCCGCGTGTGCTCGACGATCGGCGCTTCGACGTTGGCCATCGTCGAGGCGAACGGCAGGCTCATGCCGAGCGCCTCGAAAGCCGAGCTCATCGTGTTGGCGGTGTACATGCCGCCGCAACTGCCCGAGCCCGGGATCGCGCGCTTCTCGATCTCGCAGAAGTCTTCTTCGCTCATCTTGCCGGCGCTGAACTGGCCGACGGCTTCGAAGACGCTGACGATGTTCAGATCCTGCCCCTTGTAGCGGCCGGGCAGGATGGTGCCGCCATAGACGTAAATGGCCGGTACGTTGGCACGCAGGATGCCCATCATGCCGCCGGGCATGTTCTTGTCGCAGCCGCCGATGACGAGCACGCCGTCCATCCACTGCCCACCGACGCAGGTCTCGACGCAATCGGCAATCACTTCGCGCGAGACCAGCGAGTACTTCATGCCCTCGGTGCCCATCGCCATGCCGTCGGAAATCGTCGGAGTTCCGAAGATCTGCGGGTTTGCGCCCGCCGCCTTGATCGCATCGACCGCGGCGTCGGCCAGCTTCTGCAAACCCGAGTTGCAGGGCGTGATCGTCGAGTGGCCGTTGGCCACGCCGATCATCGGCTTGGCGAAGTCGCCGGCCTCGTAGCCCATCGCGTAATACATCGAACGGTTCGGGGCGCGGGCGACACCCTGGGTGATGTTCTTCGAGCGGCGGTTGGCTTCGTCGGTCATGGCAGCGGTCCTGGAATGAGCTTTCACTATAGCGGTGACAATCACTTTTTTCGACTCCCGAAACACTCGCTTCGATGCTGACGCACCCGCAGTTCAACCCGATCGCCTTGCAGCTCGGCCCGGTGGGCATCCACTGGTACGGCTTGATGTATGTCGTCGCCTTCATGCTCTTCCTCTGGCTCGGCACGCTGCGCACGCGTCAGCCGCAATGGGCGCAAGCCGGCTGGACCAAACGCGATGTCGAAGACCTGCTGTTCTTCGGCGTCATCGGCGTCATCGTCGGCGGCCGGCTCGGCTACGTGCTGTTCTACAAACCGGGCTACTACGCTGCGAACCCGCTCGAAGCGTTGATGGTGTGGAAGGGCGGCATGGCGTTTCACGGCGGGCTGCTCGGCGTCATCGGCGCGATGGCGTTGTTTGCCAGGCGCCGCGGCCGCACGTTCCTCGCGGTGACCGACTTCATCGCGCCTTGCGTGCCCACGGGCCTGGCCGCCGGACGGCTGGGCAACTTCATCAACGGCGAACTGTGGGGCCGCGCGGCCGATCCGTCGCTGCCGTGGGCGATGGTCTTTCCGCAATCGGGCCAGAGCTTCGCGCGCCACCCGTCGCAGCTCTACCAGTTCCTGCTTGAAGGGCTGCTGCTGTTCGTCGTGCTGTGGCTGTATGCGAAGAAGCCGCGCGGCCTGGGCCAGGTGTCGGGCGCGTTTCTCGTCGGCTACGGTGTGCTGCGCTTCATCGCCGAGTTCTTCCGCCAGCCCGACAGCTTTCTCGGCATCCTCTCGCTGGGCATGTCGATGGGGCAGTGGCTGTGTGTGCCGATGGTGCTGATCGGCGTCTGGATGTGGCTGCGCGGCGCGCGGCTCGGCGTGCGCTGATGCGACAGATCTTTCTCGACACCGAAACCACCGGCCTGTCGCCCGAAGGCGGCGACCGCCTGATCGAAATCGGCTGTCTGGAAATGGTCAACCGGCGCATGACCGGCAACAACCTGCACCTGTACGTCAACCCCGAGCGGCTGAGCAGCGAAGAGGCGCTCAAGGTGCACGGCATCACCGATGAGTTCCTCGCCGACAAGCCGCGCTTTGCCGACATCGCCGAGCAGCTCATGGCCTATGTGGCAGGTGCCGAAGTCATCATCCACAACGCCGCGTTCGATGTCGGCTTTCTCGACGCCGAGTTGAAGCGGGCCCGGCGCGACGCCTTTCGCACGCGCGTGGCCAAGGTCACCGACTCGCTGCTGATGGCGCGCGAGATGTTTCCCGGCAAGTCGAACTCGCTCGACGCGCTGTGCCGCCGGCTCGAAGTGGACAACTCCAACCGCACGCTGCACGGTGCGTTGCTCGACGCGGGGTTGCTCGCCGAGGTCTATATCCGCCTGACGCGCGGGCAGGACTCGCTGGTCATCGACGCTGGCGGCGCCGCGTCGGCCAGCGGCGACGCGGCCAACGAACCGCTGGCATCGCTGGCCGCTTTCACGCTCTACGCCGTGGCCGTCAGCGACGACGAACGCAGCGCGCACGAGGCCGTGCTGGCCGAGCTCGACAAGGCCAGCGGCGGCAAGACCGTGTGGCGACGCGTGGCATAATTTGCGCGTTCGTTGGGGCGGTTAGCTCAGCGGTAGAGCACTGCCTTCACACGGCAGGGGTCGCAGGTTCGAACCCTGCACCGCCCACCAACAGAGTCGATCGATTGCGGCGCCTTCGGGCGCCGTTTTCATTGCCGACACGCGCTTGTCACGTGGCGCACCTATCGTGCCGTGATTCCCACACAGCAACGAGAGGTTGGTCATGTCGTGCCTCACCGATCGCGCCCGCGCGGCATCCAGCAACCAGGCTTGCGAGCGCGAAGCGCCGGGGCAGATGTTTGCCGATGTGCTGAACGCGTCGCCCACCGATCGCCGCATGGTCCTGCGCGGCGGGCTCGGTGCCGCGTTGGCGTCGGTGTTCGGCGGCGGTCTGCTCGCGGCGTGCGGTGGAAGCGACGGCGACAACGGTGCGGCGAACGTCAGCTACGAAGTCAAGTTCAGCCGCGTCGCGCGTGGCACGGCCGATGGCGTGACGCTGCCCGAGGGCTACACCGCCGAGGTCTTGTTCGCCGCGGGCGATGCGGTGCTTGCGGGCGCGACGGCGTTCACGGGCACCTTCCTCACCTCCGCCGACACCGAGCGTTTTGCCGGCGGCAACCATGACGGCATGCACTTCTACGCGCTGCCCGGCGTGGATGCCAATCAGCGCGGCCTGCTGGCGATCAACCACGAGTTCCCGGACTTCCTGATCCTGCGCTCGACGGAGTACGTCGCGGCCACGGCGAGCGATGAAGACAAGCGCGTGGCGCTGTCGGCCGTCGGCGTCTCGGTGATCGAGGTCGCCAAAGACGCGACTGGCAAGTGGGCCGTCGTCGCCGGCTCACGCTACAACAAGCGCTACACGGGCAACACCCGCTTTCGCGTCAGCGGGCCGGCGGCAACCGTGGTCGGCGACAGCGTCATCGGCACGCTCAACAATTGCGCCAGCGGCATGACGCCATGGGGCACGTACCTGACATGCGAAGAGACGACCGACAACTACCTCGACCCGACGCAGCCGAACGCGGCTACGGCTGGGTGGTCGAGATCGACCCGCGCGCCGAACTCGCCGGCATGCCGGTCAAGCGCACCGCGCTCGGCCGCTTCGACCACGAGAACACCGCGTACCGACTGGGCAGCGACGGCACGGTTGCCATTTACATGGGCGACGACAGCACACCGGGCTGCATCTACAAGTTCGTGCCGAGCGCCAAAGTCAATGCCAGCGATCGCGCGGCCAACACCAACCTGCTCGATGCCGGCAAACTCTACGCGGCGCGCTTAAATGCCGACGGCACGGGGCAATGGCTGGCGCTCGTGCAAGGCCAGAACGGCCTCGTCGCCGGCGCGGTCGATCCAGGCAACGAGACGCAAGGGCCGCAGGCCGACGTGGCGATCGACTTTGCGACGCAGGCCGACGTCTTGCTCAACACCAAGGCGGCGGCGCGCGTGGCCGGCGCGACGCTGATGGACCGACCGGAGTGGATCACCGTCGCGCCCGACGGCGCCGTTTATTGCACGCTGACCAACAACTCGAGTCGCGCCGTCGCCGATGCCGCCAACCCGCGCACTCAGAACCGCCACGGCCACATCATCCGCTTCACCGAAGAGGGCAGCACGCCCGACGCTGCGGCCTTTCGTTGGTCCGTCGTGCTGCAGGCCGGCGACCCGAGCCTCACCAGCACCGCAGGCCACCTCACCGGCACCATCAACGGCGACACGTTCTCGTCGCCGGACGGCATCGACGTCGATCCGCAAGGACGCCTTTGGGTACAGACCGACATGTCGATCCCCGGCAGCTCGGGCGTCAGCGGCAAGACCAATGTCGATGTCTTCGGCCACAACGCGATGTACCACGTGGACACTGGCAGCGGTGCCTCGACACGCTTTCTCGTCGGCCCGGTGGGCTGCGAGATCACCGGCCTGACCTACACCCCGGACCTGAAGACTTTCTTCATCAACATCCAACACCCGACCGGGCAGTGGCCGTCGAGCGTGCAAGGCAACACGCTGCCGCCGCGCTCGGCGACGATCGTCGTGCGTCGAACCGACGGTCAACCCGTCGGCGCGTGATGATCAGTTGCGCTTCTCCAGCCGCATCACGTCGTTCTCGCGCTTCATCTGAAAGCGCATCAGGAAGCTGTTGCCGAGCAGCGCGCCGCGCATCGGCGCGGGGATGACGGCGGCTTCGACGTTGGCGACTTCGACGTTGCCGATGCGCACGGCGCTGATCGTGATCAATCGGAACGGCGCGACGCCATTGGCGGTGCTGGCCATGCCGGTTGGCGCGTTCTTGTAGTCGAGGCCGAGCCGGTCGGCGTCGGCCTGGCTGATGACGACTGAGCTGGCCCCCGTATCGACCATGAATTCGATCGCCTTGCCGTTGATCTGGCCCGTGGTGCGGAAGTGGCCGTTGGTGCCTGCCGTGAGCACGATGGCGCTGCCGCTGTTGACGGTGCCGGCGTTGGCACGCACGGCACCGGCGCCGAGCGTCAAGTTGCGGCGCGTCGCGGCCACTTCAACCTCGGCTTGCGCATCGCTCAACGACAGTAGCCGCACGCCACGCACCGTCGTACCGACTGTGACCGTGTGCGGCTCGCCGTCGATCACCAGCAGCGCCTTTTGCGTGCCGATGTGGCCGTTGAAGGTGACGGTCTGTGCAGCCGCAGCCAGCGTGCCCAGGCCAAGCAGCGCGGCAACCGTCATCGATGCGAAGTTCATGACCGGCAGCTTATGCCAGCGCGCCGCTAAAGCAAACCCGCCCGTTTGACGGTGCGGTAGCGGTTGACAAGCTCGACTGCCAGGCGCTCGGGTTCGGCATCGACCATCAGCGCATCGCGTTCGGCCAGGCGGCGGAAGGCATCGCGGCGGGCTTGTGCAAAGAGGTGCGCGCCGGCGACTTCGACGGCGTGGTGCGCGGCCTTCAGCGGCTGCTCGGTGATCTCGCGCAGCACGCGCTCGCGCAACGACGCCAGCAGCACGAGGTGGCGGCTGCGCAGCAATTTCAGCGCGGCGTCGAGCTCGGGCGCGTCTTCGTCGCGGAAGTTGGTCAGCAGCACGATCAACGCGCGTTTTGAATGCACGCGCATCAGGTCGCGCGCGGCGATCAGGTAGTCGGAGTGCGTGGCTTCGGGCTGGATGTCGTGCAGCAGCACGGTCAGCGCCGACAGCGTGGCCATGCCCTTGCGCGGCGCGAAGGCGCGCTTGTGCTCAGGCGAGGTGCCGAAGGTGATGGCGCCGACCTCGTCGCCGTCTTTCAGCGCCACATGCGCGAGCAGCATCGTCGCGTTGAGGGCCTCGTCGAAATGGCTGCCGTGGACGGTTCCCTCATCGGCACGCATGCGCCGCCCGCAATCGATGAGGAAGATCACGCATTGGTCGCGCTCGTCCTGGAACTGGCGCACGATCGGCCGCGACTGTTTGAGCGTGGCCTTCCAGTCGATGTGGCGGATCGAGTCGCCCGGCCGGTATTCGGCGAGCTGCTTGAAGTCGGTGCCTTCCCCGCGCTGCACCTGCGTCTTGATGCCGATGGCGGCCAGCCGCCGGTCGGTGGCCAGCCAGGCGTAGCGCGACACCGAGGCGAAGTTCGGGAACACCGGGCGGGTTTCAGCGGCGCCGATGCACCACTGCAACTCCAGGCTACAGCCGAGGCTTTGAACACGCACGTCGGCCGGTTCGAAAGCAACGCGGCCGCGGCGGCGCGGCTGCACGGTGTAGCGCAACTGCGCTTGCGCGTGGGCGCGCAGGTCGGCGCTGACGGGCAGGCCCTGCGGGTCGAGATCCGGGTCGGCGTGGTCAAAGAATGCGATGCGCCAGCGATGGCTGCCGGTGTTGGCGAGCGTGCCGTCGATCGTGCGCTGCACGCCGAGCGCGAAGGCGTCGGGCAGGCGGCGCGTCCATTGCGGCGGCGCGGCGCGCCAGGCGCGGCGGGTGAGCCAGAGGTCGAACGCCGTCCACGCGACAGCGAGCGCTAGGGCGACGAGGACGGCCATGCTGACGTCGGCGGCGGGAACACGCAGCAGCAATGCGCACAGCGCAGCCACCGCGAGGACGAGCAGCGCGTAGATCGCGGCGCGCGAGGGCAGCAGCTTCATCGCGAGTGGGCGGCGATCAAGAGTTACAGCCTCGGCGCATCCACGCTTTCGAGCAGCGACGACAGCAACTCATCGACCCGGCGCCCTTCCAACTGCGCGTCCGGCGCCAGCAGCACACGATGGCGCAGCGCGGCGATGGCAAGGTGCTTCACGTCATCCGGAGTCGCGAAATCACGCCCCGCCATCAGCGCGGAAGCTCGCGCTGCGCGAATGAGCGCGATCGCGCCGCGAGGCCCTGCGCCGTTGCTCAAGCCCGGCGCGCCGCGCGTCGCGCGCACGATGCGCACGGCGTAGTCGATCACCTTGCCATCCACACGCACGGCAGCGGCCATGTTCTGCAGCGTGATGACGTGGCGCTCTTCGATGCGCTGCGTCACGCCGTCGAGCGGCAACTGGTCGCCGGCCTGGCCCTCGGTGCTGCGCACGACGATGGCCGTCTCTTCGTCGTGCGGCGGGTAGCCGATGTCGATCTTGAGCAGGAAGCGGTCGAGCTGCGCTTCGGGCAGCGGGTAGGTGCCTTCGGTCTCGAGCGGGTTTTGTGTGGCCATCACCATGAAGGGTTTGGAGAGCGGCAGCGTCTGGCCTTCGAGCGTGACCTGCGCCTCCTGCATCACTTCGAGCAGCGCGGCCTGCGTCTTCGCCGGCGCGCGGTTGATCTCGTCGGCGACCAGCAGGTTGGTGAACACCGGGCCGCGCAAGACGCGCAGCGTGCCGAGCGAGTTGCCTTCTCCGCGTGTGTTGGTGTCGAGCACGGCGTGGCCGGTGATGTCCGACGGCATCAGATCGGGCGTGAACTGCACGCGCGCGACCTGCAGCGACAGCGACTTGCCGAGCGCGCGCGCCAGCAGCGTCTTGCCCAGGCCGGGCACGCCTTCGATCAGCACATGGCCGGCGGCGAGCAGCGCAACCAGCAGCTGATCGACGGCGGCGCGCTGGCCGACGACGGCCTTGCCGATTTCGTCGCGCAGCGCTTGCAGCACTTCCTGCGCACGCGTCACATCGGCGGGGTTGAGCGACATGGTTCGTCCTTTGTGGTCATGTGTTGAAGGCCAGGCGGCGCCGCGTCTGTTCGATCACGGCGAGCTTGTCGGCGAGCGCGCGTCTGTGCGGCAGTTGAGGATCGAGCGCGCGCGTCAGCACGTCGGCGGGCAGGCCGGTCGGTTGGCGCAGTGCCTCGACGCGCTGGCCCATCGTCATGCGGTCGTAGCCGGCGATGCGCTGCCGCGCGGCGTCGTCGAGCGCGCGCCGCGCGGCGGCCAGCAGCGCCGCGCCGCCGCCGCGCAGCACGAACGCGGCGGTGCCGCGGATCTGCTCGGCCACCGAGCGCCGCGCCAGCGGCGCTTGCGGCAGCAGCGGGCCGAAGCGCCGCGCGCCGCGCCACAACGCCAAGCCAACCGCCAGCAGTGCCAGGCCGATGGCCGGGCCGGCGCGGTGCCAGAGCCACGTCAGCAGCGCGTCGCGCTTTTCGTCGATGACGAACCAGAGATCGTCGCCGGAGTGCAGGTCGAGCATTGCGATCGCGGCCTGCGCGTGGTCGCCGGTGAAGACGCTGCGGTTGTCGAGGAAGCGCCACGCACCCATTGCCGTGACGCGCCCGTTGCCGAGCGTAGCGCGCAGCACCGGCGCGCCCCGGCGGCCGACGAGGGCCCAGGCCTCGGCCGTTGCCGGCGTGGCTTCGAGGTTGGTCAGCCAGTCGCCCTGGCAGAGGCGAAAGCGCCGCAGCGGCTCGGCTTCGGCATCGCCGCCGACGCGCTCGGCGAGCGTCGGGCAGGGATCGCGCGGGCCATCTTGCGGGCCCATAAACCGCGGGTCGGGCAGGCGTGGGCGTGACGGCGGCGGCGCTGGCTTGGCGTCCTTGTTTGCTTCGTCGTCTTCGTCATCGTCGTCGTGATCGTCGTTGCCGGTGCCCGGCGCGGGGCAGCTCAGGTCGGCGCCCTTGGCGCGCTTCTTCTCGCGCAGCGGCAGCCAATCGATCGTGGCGCCCGTCGTCGAGAAACTCGGCAGCACGAGGTGGCCGCCATGGACTTCGACCCACTCGCGCAACTGCTCGCTGCGTCCGGGCAGAAAGTCCCACTCGTTGGACTCGAGCACCAGCGTCGCCCCGGGCGGCGGCAGGCGTTCGAGGTTGTCGGGCAACGTCACCTTGGCGCCGAGTTTTGCCGCGATCTGCTTGATCGCGTAGTGGCTGTCACGCGCGGCTTCATTGCGCTGCGGTGTCGGCCGCCAGACATCGACCCACTCGGTGGCGAACAGCAACCAGAGGCCGAGCGCGGCGATCGCGGCTGCCGCGAGCAGGTTGACGGTGACTTCGGTCGAGGGCCGCTTCATGGCGCGCCCGCCGCCGCTGTCGCCACGCGCCGCGGCAGGCGCGCATCGAACTCGTCGCAGACCGCCAGCACCGCGCTGCCGTCGGGCAGGCGCGCGCCATAGACCGCGAGCTGCCACAGGCCGATCAAGCGCGCGACGAAAGCGCCGCGTTCGGCGTCGAGATGGCGTGCGGCCAGCGTCGCGCACTCGCCCTCGGTGCTCGCCGCGCGCACCGGCACCGCGTGCTCGTGCACCAGGCGCGACAGCGCGCCGCGGTAGAGCAGCGACAGCGCAGAGCGCGACTCGCCGCGCTGCCACAACGCGCGCACGGCAGCCGGCAGATCGTCGGGCAGGCTCTCGGGGCGGATGTCTAGATCGCGCACGTGGCTCGGCAGCGCGAGCGTGCGGCCGCCGGCCGCTTCCCCGCGCACGGCGATCCAGCGCCGCAGATAGACGATCACCAGCGCCGCCAACGCGGCCATGCCGAGCCACATGAGCCAGCGGCCGGCTTCCGAGAACCAGCGCGCGAGGTCGCGCAGCCAGCGCAGGTTGGGAGAGGGGTCCGGCTCCTTGGGCTGCTCTCGGTTCTTGAAACGCAACTCGCGGTCGGCCTTCAAGCCGTGCAGGTCGGGGTCGTTGTAAACAGCTTCGGTGGCGTCGCGCACTTGCTGCGGCGTTGGTGTTTCCACGGCGTGCGAAGACAGCGCGAACAGCAGCAGGGCGAGAGCGAACAGCCTATGCAAAGGCATGTCTGAACTCCTGCTCGATGTCCCACGCTTCGAGTTCGACGCGTCGGTTCAAGTACATCGCGAAGCCTGCGGCGACATAGAACGGTTCGAGCGCCAACACCACCACACCGTAGCCGAACGCAAACGCCGCCTGCATCCATGCCGATTCGCCTTCGCTGTACAGCCGCCACAGCTCGCTGCGCAACGCGTCGGGCAGGAACCAGGCGACGAGCGCGATCAGCGCGGCGACGAAGATCATTTCGAGGTTGGCATAGACGAACTGCAGGCCCATCACGGCGCCGCGCTGGCTGCCGAGCAGCACCGCGCGGCGCTTGTGCGCGCGGCGTCGCGCTGGCCTTCGAGCTGGTCGATCGCCTGCGTGAACGATCGCCACGGCGAGAGGCGCGCGATCGTCAACGTGCGCCACAGCGAGCGCGTGAAGACCTCGCGCCGCGCTGCCCACAGGTCGGACCAGCGCGTGGCTTCGCCGAAGACCGCGCGCGAGAGCACGAAGAGCAGGCTGCGGTCGAGCCACGGCTTCAGCCAGAAGATCAGCAAGCCCGGCAGCCAGCCGGCGATCTCGACGGTGGCCAGCGACAGCAGCATCACCGCCGCCCACACCGGCCAATAGCAGCGCCACACCGAGCGCGCGTGCACCTGCACCAGGCGCTGGCCGAGATCGGCGGCTTCGCTCATCGGCCGTGGGCGCAGCGTGATGGCCAACGCTTCGATGCGCATCAGCTTGTCCTAGTCCACTGAATCACTGAAATCGGATCGGTGCTGTCCACGCGATACGGGCGCGCTGCGGCGTTGCAAATGCTCGCGATGCCTATGGGCATCGCTGTGCTTTGCGCCTTGCATCGCATCCCGTCTCGCATGTCCCTCACCGCCCATTTCAATGATTCAGCGGACCGGCCCGGCCTTGCCAGCCCAGCCAGCCGATGACGAGCAGCCAGCAGACCGCGCCGACGCCGTACTTGACTTCATGCGGCACCCAGCGCGCCGACGACCAGAACGCCTCGACCACGGCTGCGACGACGAGCAGCGCGAACACGCCGTAGAGCACCGGCACGACGCGCGTCGCTGCATCGCGCAGCGCGCCGGAGCGCGTGTTGCGGCCGGGCGCGAGCAGGGCGTGGCCGATGGCCAAGCCCGCCGCGCCGGAGAGCACGATCGCGGTCAGCTCGAACGCACCGTGCGTGATGACGAACGAGTAGAAGTTGTCGCCGAGACCCGCGACGTCAGGTGGCCGGCGATCGCCCCCGCATACAGGCCGTTGAAGACGAGCACGGCCAGCGCGCCGATGCCGGCGAACAGACCGCCGGCAAAGGTGCGAAAGGCGATGCCGATGTTGTTCATGATGTAGTGGCCGAGCATCTGGAAGTCGCTGTCGGCGCCGCGCTGGCGGCCGTAGGCGGAGGCGTCCTTGCC
>CAWFJZ010000019.1:0-6250 GCA_963816315.1 uncultured beta proteobacterium | reverse complement strand
GCGGTCGTCGCCGATCACCAGCACCAGGCCGGCTTCGAGGCGGCGCGTGATGGCTTCGATTTCGCGGGCGAAGCGTTGCATCAAGTCTTGATCGATCGAGCCCGACACATCGACGATGACGACCAGCCGCGGCACCGTCTTGACGCCGCTGAAACCGGGCTCCCAGGGCATGCGCCTGTGCTTGCCTACCCGTCCCTGATTCGCCAAGTACGAGCGCGACGGCCGCGACCACGACACCGCCGGGCGTGGCGTCAGGCAGCGCGCGAGTTGCGTGCGCAGCACCTGCTCCCACGGCGTGCGGCTGCGCGGCAGATCGGCGACGAGCGTGCGCAACATCGAGAACGCACCGTCGTTGGCGTGAGCGCGCACGAGGCGCTCACTCCACTCGCGCGCGGCTTGCGCATCGGCTTCGGGCGCGGCCTGCGCGTGCGCGCCGGGCCGCAGGTCGGGTGCGGTCGTCGCGCCGAGTGCGCGCACGGCCGCAGCGCGCGGTCCGTCGTCGCGCGGGCTGCCCGAGCCGGCCGCGTCGGCGTTGGTCATTGCACGGTCCTGGCCTTGCGCGTTGCGGCGGCCGTTCTGCGGTGGCAGACGACGATCGTCGATCGCGCGGTAGAGCTGCTCTACGTCCCATTCGAGCAAGGACTTTTCGACGTTCTCGAAAACACCGAGCGCGCTCTCCAACAGTTTTTCCAACCGCGCCGCAGTCTTCGGCAGTTGCAGCCAGCTCAGGTGGTCGAGCGTGCTGTTGACGATGGCGTCGGCGCAGGTGTTGAAGAGTTTCAGATCGACGTTGCCGAGCAGGCGTTGCAGATCGACGTAGCGTTGCGGGTGGCGCAGCGCGATGTGCAGCACCTCGTGCGCGACCAAGCCAACCTGCTCGGGCAAGGGCCGCTGTTCGAAAACCCTGGCGTAGAACAGCGTGTCGCCATCGGTGGCCACCGGCGGTGCGTCGTCGTCGTCCGGCAGATCGTGATGCCGCACCCACAGCGCCAGCCCGCCGGTGGACGGCGCGAACTCGACCATGCGCTGCACCGCGCGCAGACCGCGGTGCTCGTGCCCTTTCATGCACTTTCCTTGCGGCGGCGTTCGCTGTAGCGGCGGTAGGACGCGCTGTCGATCACCGTCGCTTCGAGCCCGCCTTCCAGCGCACGCTGCATCAGCAACTCCATTGCCAGCGTCTGCGCCTCGCGCAGCGGCAACGCGGCATCGGTGCGCGTGTCGGGCAACTGCTCGACGATCTCGAGCGCGCGCGCCAGCGCCGTGCTGTCGCTGCTGGCCGCCAGCAGCCCATAGACCATGCCGTACAGCCCGTCGAGCGTGCGCGGCAGCAGCGCGGCGGTTTGGTCGCCGGGCTTGGCTGCCAGCAGCCGCATCACATCGACGGCGGCCTGCAGCTCGCGCAGCACGCCGAAGAATTCCGCGGCGTTAGCCGCGCCGATGCGGCCCTGCACGAACACGCGTTGCGCGGCCTCCGAGAGACCCGACTTGAGCACGTTGGAGATGTCTTCCCAGCCGCGCGGGCTGGCGCCGACGAGGTGGTCGGCCGCGAGTTGCACCTGCGTGTCGTCGAGCTTGTCCGGCCGCACTTTCAAGTACGCCATGACCTCGGGCGCGAAGTTCGATGCGATCGCGTGGGCGAGGAACGCATCGATCGTCGTCTGCACGTTGAAATGGAACATGCGGTCGGCCAGGGCCGTGCCCATGTCGTGGCTGACCGCGCCGTGAAAGCTGGCGTTGCCTGCTGCGATGACTTGCCAGCCGTCGGGCAGCGCGTAATGGCCGACGCGGCGGTCCAAGATCAGCGAGTAGGCGGAGATTTGCAGGCGCTGGTCGGCGGCGGTGAGCTCGTCGAGGAAGAGGATGCCGGCCGGCTGCTCCGGCCCGGGCAGAAACTCGGGCGGGAACCACACGGTCTTGCCCTGCACGTCGTCGGCATAGATCGCGCCGCGGATGTCCACCGGCTCGATCGTCGTCAGCCGCAGATCGACCAGCGGCACGCCGAAGTGCGCCGCCACCTGGCGCACGACCGACGACTTGCCGACGCCGCGCGGCCCCCACAACATGCTCGCGCGGCGGCGCAGCGTGGCGTCGGCGTACTGCTCGATCAGCGCGGCCTTGGCCGCAGCGATCGACAGCGGCGGGATGTTCATCGGGTTGCCGTGCATCGACTAGCTTTCTGAAAGTTCAAGCAACGGCCACGCCGATGCATCCAGGCGCCGCGGCCACGGCGGGATCTCGAAGCGCGGCAGCTCCTGCATCGAAAACGCCAACGCCAGCAGCAGCGTGGGAATGTTGAACAGCATCATGCGCAGCGGCGAAAAATCATCGAGCGCGGCGCGCGGCAGCATCGACGCGCCAGCGATCATGCCCAGCGCCGTCAACAACGGAATGCCGCGCCGAAGGGCTGCGCCCCAGCGCGCTTTGGCATGCCGCTGATGAAACGCGGCGGGCGGCTGCGACAGCGTGGCCACCAGGTGCTGCACCGTGCGCGCCAGCTTGGCTTCGGCACTCGTGCTGCGCCGCGGCTCCTTGCCGCGCAGCCGCACCTTGCCGGTCCAGGTGTCTTTTCGCGCGCGCAGCGGCGACCAGTCCCAGCCGATCATCGCGAGCAGGTCTTCGGGCAGCGTAACGGCCGCCGCCGCGGGCGCGGCCAGTTCGAACTCCGCTGCCATGCCCTTGGTGCGCGGCACTCGCGTGTGCAGTGTGTAGCCGCCGAACTGCGACGTTGCCTCGTTGAGGATCAGCCTCGCGCCATCGAGCCGAAAACTCAAACCCGTACGTGAACCGGCATCGAGGTTGAACTGCCGTTGCGGCGCGACGGCCTCGATGCGTTGCAGCAGCTCACCCGCATCGCGGCCCTCGGCCACCAGGCTGGCCTGCAGTTCGCCGCCGTCGAGTTGCAGGCGACGTGTGAGGACGAAGTGGTCGTCGTACGGGTTCTCGAGTTCGAGCGTCTCGCGCAACGACGGCGGGCCGTCGTGATCGATCGCCTCGAAGGCGATGCGTCGCTCCTGCCGGTTGCTCGCGCCCAGGTCCACATGGCGCCCGCGCCGCGTGAACGGCGGGATGAGACCGATGATCTGGTGGTGCGTCAGCGGCTGCATGGCAACTTCGCAGCGATCCTAATGCGTGCTTGGCCGCGCCCTTTCAGACTCGTAAGATGCTTCGACACTTTGTGTACAGGAGACAGCCATGGCACTGACACTGAAACAAGCCGCCGACACCATCCTCGACTACACGGTGCACCGCGCCGGCGGCGCGCCGGGCGTCGTGGCGATGGTCACCGACCGCAACGCCAACACCTACGAAGGCAGCGCCGGCAAGCGCGAGCTCGGCAAGGACACGGCGATGAGCCTGGACTCGGTGATGGCCATTTTCTCCACCACCAAGGCGATCACCGGCACCGCGGCGATACAGCTCGTCGAAGAAGGCAAGATCGCGCTGGCCGACGCCGCCAAAAAGTACGTGCCCGAGATTGCCGAGCTCCAGGTGCTCGACGGCTTCGACGCCGCCGGCCAGCCAAAGACGCGCGCACCGAAGCGCGACATCACCGTCAACGACCTGATCGTGCACACCAGCGGCCAGGGCTACGAGTTCTTCAGCGCCGACGATCTGAAGTTCCGCACCGCCAAAGGCATCCAGACCGTCGTCTCGTGCACCTTCGCCTCGATCCGCACCGTGCTGCTGCACGACCCCGGCGAGCGCTGGACCTACGGCCCCAACATCGACTGGCTCGGCCGCATCGTCGAGCAGCAGCGCGGCAAGCGGCTGGGCGAGGTCTTCGCCGAGCGCATCTTCGGCCCGCTCGGCATGAGCGACATCGCCTTCACGATGAACGACAGCATGCGCACCCGCCGCGCCGTCATTCACGATCGCGCGGCCGACGGCAAGCTGACCCCTTTGCCCGACCTGATGCTGCCGCAGCCGCCCGAGATGGACATGGGCGGCCACGGCTTGTACGCGAGTGTGGGCGAGTACATGAAGTTCATCCGCATGTTCTTGAACGACGGCGCCGGGCCGCACGGCCGCGTGCTCAAAGCCGAGACGGTGGAGGCGATGTCGAAGAACGGGCTGCCCGCGGGCGTGGCCAGCGGCGGCTGGCCGACGTCGATCCCGTCGCTGACCAACGCCGGCGAGTTCGACCCCGGCGTGAGGAAGACCTGGGCCTACACCTTCCAGCGCAACGAGGAGCCGACGGCCAGCGGCCGGCCCGCGGGCTCGCTGATGTGGGCCGGTCTGGGCAACCTCTTCTACTGGATCGACCGCAAGAACGGTCTCGGCGGTTTCTGGGGCTCGCAGATCCTGCCCTTCCAGGACATCGCGTCGTACCCGGGTTTTGTCGATTTCGAAACCGCCGTCTATCGCCAGCGCTGAGGCGGCGATGCTGCGGCAGGGTGGTTGAGGGGCCGCGCATCGGTGCAGCCCGCACGGCCGCGCGGTACCGCCCGCAGATACCCCGCACTCGCCCCTGGACGGCTGCCGGCGGCGCCGCGACGATGGCCCCAGCTTCATGTGGAGCTGCCACCAGTGAGTCATTTTCGAATGGGTGTTGTTGTCGTGACTTCGAGCCTCGGTGCGATCGCCGGCTCGGTCGTGCTCGCCGACTTCGTGTCGGGTGTGGTCCATTGGGGCGAGGACACCTACGCGCGCTTCAAGCCGCGGCGCAAGGTGCGCGTCATCAACCTGATCGCGCGCGACAACGAAGTCCACCACCGCCGGCCGCGCGACTTTCTCAAGCGCACGTGGTGGCAAAGCTCATGGGATCTGCTGTTGATCGGCGCCGTGATCCTCGCCCTGGCGCATGCGCTCGGCCATTTGAGCGTGGCCGTGCTGCTGTTCGTCGTGCTCTCGGTCAACGCCAACCAGATGCACAAGTGGGCGCACCGCAATCCGCGCGAGAACCCGGCTGTCGTCTCATGGCTGCAACGCATGCATCTGCTGCAAAGCCCGCGCCACCACGGCAAGCACCACGGCGGCAACAAGGACTCGCATTACTGCGTCGTCACCAACTTTCTGAACCCGCTGCTCGAAGAGGTGAGTTTCTGGCGCCGGCTGGAGCGCTTTGTCGCGCGCATCACCGGGCGTGCTCCGAAGCCGGCTTACGGCACGCGCGCTTAAGGCGTGGCGACGACGTCGGTGATCTGGATCGCCAGGCCGGCCGCACCGGGCGCCACGGGCGCCGAGAAGCCTTGCAGGTCGCCCCGCTGCGGCGTTGCCTGGCCGCTGGCGCTGACGCGCGCACCGACGACGACGCGCGGCGTCGATGACAGCTTGGCCGATGGCGACATCGCCATGCTGTCGTCGAGCGTGAACGCCAGCGGCAGGTCCTTGACCTGCTTGCGCACGATCGCCAGCGGCATGCGCGGGCCTTCGGCGGCACGCGCGAAGACGAACACGGTGTCGTCGGGCCGCGCCTTTGCGGCGAGTGACGGCGACAGCGTCACCGTGCCGCTGACCGACGTGCCCGGTGTTGTCGCCGCTGCGCTTGCCGATGCAACAGGCGCCGCACCGCCGGCGCGCTGCCGCGCCTCGGCGATCACACCTTGCAATTGCTGCGCCAGCTCGCCGCCCGGCGCCAGTTGCACCACCTTCTCCCACTGCTGCAGCGCCTTCGGATAGTCCTTCTGCTGAAAGGCATGCATGCCGGACAGCAACAGCGCCTTCTGGTTGTTCGGCTCGATCGTGAGAGCCCGCGCCAGCAGTCGGCTCGGCTCGCCGTCGAGCTGGCGGCCGTTGGCCACGGCCAGCGCGTCGGCGTACTCAGTCAACAGCGCGGCATCGTCGCCGCGCAATGCCACCGCCTGCTTCAGCGCCGGCACGGCCTGCGCATGGCGGCCGAGCACCACCTGCGCGCGGCCGAGCATGGCCCAACTCTCGGCGTCGTCGGGCTTCGCCTTGACACGCGCCGACAGCGTTTCGACCATGGCCTCGATCTGCTCGGGCGTGATCGGCTGGTCGGCGCTCGAAGGCGCGGCGGCTGCGGCGACGAGTTCGCTGTTCAAGGCCCGCGGCGTGCCGATCCAGGCGTAGCCGGCCACGGTCAGCGCGCTGACGAAAGCGGTGACGCCGAACAGCAAGGGTTTCGAGCTGGCAGCGCGCTCGGGCGCCGGTGCGGCGGCCGCGGCTTCAGCGACGCGCCGGTCGAGCGCCTGCCGCGCTTCGTCGTACTGCGCTGTGGAGAGCACGCCCGATTGTTTCAACGCCGCGAGCTGTTCGAGTTGCTGGCGCAACGCCGCCACGCCGCTCGCCT
>CAWFJZ010000018.1:0-22694 GCA_963816315.1 uncultured beta proteobacterium | reverse complement strand
GCGTATCGTCGTGTCGGAAGGGATCAGGTGACGTGCCATTGGAGTAACTGCTGCTTTTTTGGGCAGAGTGCAGTTGGCTTACTGCCAAACTTACTCCACGAGGCAGGAGTACTCCAGGGCTTTCATGCAACCGCATGAGACAACAAAAAGCCCTAGAGCGTTGATTCTCTAGGGCTTTTGAGACGTTCCGGGACTTCTTTGGATTCCCTGGAACTGCTGTCTTGGTGGCCTGGGGCGGAATCGAACCACCGACACGCGGATTTTCAATCCGCTGCTCTACCAACTGAGCTACCAGGCCTTTGAAGGAGGCGAAGTATAGCGGCGGGGTCAGCCGCCGCCGCCGCGCTTGTTGCGCGTCAGGTCCACGCCCAGCTGCTTCAACTTGCGGTACAGGTGCGTGCGCTCGAGGCCGGTCTTTTCGGCGACGCGTGTCATCGAGCCGTTCTCCTTGGCGAGATGGAACTCGAAATAACTCTTCTCGAAAGCATCGCGCGCTTCGCGCAGCGGGCGGTCGAGCTCGAAGTTCTGTTGGCTCTGCGGGCCGCTGGGCAAGGGCGACATCTGCAGCGCGGCCACGCTCTCGCTGGCCGTCGAGTAGCCGAAATCGGCATGCTGCTGGCCATGTTGCTGCAACGGGCTGCGCATCGCGCCGAGCAGGCCGCCATGCATCGGCGGCGCGCTGGCCAGCGACGGGGCGTGAGACAGCGGCGCAGCGCGCGCCGTCAACGCCGAGGGCGCGGACGGTTTGGCCAGCGCCTGGTCCACCGCGCGCAGCAGTTTCTGCAGCGTGATCGGTTTTTCGAGGAAGGCCATGGCGCCGAACTTGGTGGCTTCGACCGCGGTGTCGATGGTGCCGTGGCCGCTCATCATCACCACCGGCATCGTCAGCAGGCCGGCGGCGCCCCACTCCTTCAACAGGCTGATGCCGTCCACGTCGGGCATCCAGATGTCGAGCAGCACGAGGTCGGGGCGCACGCGTTCGCGCGCGGCGCGCGCCTGCGCGGCGTTCTCGGCCATCTCGATCGCATGACCTTCGTCGGTCAGGATTTCCGACAGCAGCGCACGGATGCCGACTTCGTCGTCAACGACAAGGATCGTGGCCATGTCAGGTTTAAGCGCGTCGGGCAGTGTCGAAGTTCATGTCAGAGCTGCGGCCTTCACGGGCTGCGCAGGGAGGGCGAATGATAACGACACCCGCGCCCCTCTCACCGGAGCGCCTTCTTCGGCCACCAGATTGCCCGCGCGCAGCCGCGCACCATGTTCGTCGGCGATCTTTTTCACCACCGCCAGGCCGAGGCCGGTGCCTTTGCTTTTGGTGGTGACGTAGGGCTCGAAGGCGCGCTTCAACACCTTGTCGGCAAAGCCGGGGCCGTTGTCCTGCACGGCCAGCCGCACCACGCGCGCGTCGCCCTTGTCGCCGCGGACCAGCTCGGTGCTGACCTGCACGCGGCCGTCGGGCCGCTCGGCGACGGCGTCGAGCGCGTTCTGCACCAGGTTGTGGATCACCTGGCGCAACTGCGCCGGGTCGCCCTGGATCGGCGGCAGGTCCGGCGCGCACGCGGCCACCAGGCGCCCGCGGTCCGCCGCGTCGCCGTACAGCGCCAGCACCTGCGCCACCAGCGCGTTGAGGTCCAGCGCCGCCAGCTGCGCAGCCGGCAGGCGCGCGTAGTCGCGGAACTCGTTGACCAGGCGCTTCATCGCATCGACCTGCGAGACGATCGTCGCCACCGAGCGGTGCAGCAGGCCGGCGTCGTCGCCGCCCAACTTCGATTCGAGCTTCATCTGCAAGCGCTCGGCCGAGAGCTGGATCGGCGTCAGCGGGTTCTTGATCTCGTGCGCCAGGCGGCGCGCGACTTCGCTCCACGCCGCCTGGCGCTGCGCGGAGACGACTTCGCTGATGTCGTCGAAGACCAGCAGCCGCGCATCGGCCGGCAGCGTGGCGCCGCGGATCAACAGCGACAGCGTCTCGGCATCGGTGGCGCGCGAGGTGGCGCTCGAACCCGGCGCGGGCAGATCGAACGCGTCTTGCCAATGGTCGCGCTCGCCGGCCTCGGGGCTGGCGCGGTGCAGCTCGAAGCGCTGCCAGACCGCCTGCGCAAAGTCTTCCATGCCCGGCACCTCGGCGAGCTCGCGGCCGCGGTACGCCGACAGCGGCACTTTCAGGATGCGCGTCGCGCCGGGGTTGACGGTGTCGATGCGGCGCTCGGCAGTCGAACACGATCACGCCGGCGGTCAGGCTGTCGAGGATGGTCTGCAAATGCGTGCGCGCGCTCTCCAGTTGCGACACGCCGCGCTGCACTTCTTCGCGCGCATGGCCGAGCTGCTCGGTCATGTCGGCAAAGCTGCGCGTCAGGCCGCCGATCTCGTCGCGCGAGGTGCTCACCGGTTTGGCCGTGAGGTCGCCCGACGCGACCTGCTTGACGCCCTCGGCCAGCAGCAGCAGCGGCCGCGCCAGTTGCGTGCCGAGCACCGCGGCCAGCAGCACCGCGCCGAACACGGCCAGCACCAGCGCGAGCGTCAGCGTGCCGAGGTACATGCGGCGCAGGCCGTCGCGCGCCAGCGCGCGCTGCTGGTACTCGCGGTAGGCGCTCTGCACCGCCAGCGCATTGCTGGCCACGGCCGGCGGGATCGGCTGCACGACGAGCAGGAAGCGGTCTTCGCTGCCGAAGGCGAGGTCGGTGGCCGGCAGGCGCGCGATCGCGCGCACACGCGCGCGCTGCACGGCGTTGGCCACGTTCTCGTCGTCGAGGCCTTCGATCTGGCTGACCACGCGCTGGCTGCGCGCCTGGCGCAGCAGCGCCGTGCTCGGCCGGTCGGGCGCGATCACGGTGCCGCTGCCGGTGGCGGTGAGCAGGATC
The DNA here is from genome assembly GCA_963816315.1 of uncultured beta proteobacterium. Taxonomy (GTDB): domain Bacteria; phylum Pseudomonadota; class Gammaproteobacteria; order Burkholderiales; family Burkholderiaceae_C; genus CADEEN01. The sequence goes on along the minus strand of CAWFJZ010000018.1, from coordinate 19,836 downwards.
TGCCCGCTGCCGCCGACCAGCACCACCTCCTGCGCCGACAGCTGCTCGCGCACGCGCTCCAGCGCCAGCGGCGTCGGCGCGCCGCGCGATTCGGCCAGGCGGTCGGCGGCGGTGCGGGTCTTGCTGCCGAGGTCGGTGACCAGCGAGTCGAGCGTGCCGCGGCCGAGGTCGATGCCGGCGTCGAGCGCGTTCTGCACCCGCGCGTCGAACCAGACCTCGATGCTGCGCGACACGAACTGCACGCTCACGGTGTAGATCAGCACGCCCGGCACCACGCCGACCAGCGCAAAGATGCCGGCCAGCTTGATCAGCAACAGGCTGCCGAACTTGCCCTGCCGCGTGCGGATCGCCAGCCGCAACGCCGCCAGCAGGATCACCAGCACCAGCAGCGCGGCCACGGCGATGTTCAGCCACAGCAGCGCTTCGATGTGGCGCTCGACGAAGGTGCCGCGCTCGCCGGTCAGCGAGAGCACGAACAGCAGCACCAGGCCGACGGCGACGAAGGCCGTCGCGGCCACCAGCCAGCTCCAGCGCGTCGCTGATTTCTTGCTCACTTGGATCCGGCGCTTGCGGGCGTCGGCAGGGCCGCAGGCGCCGCTTCGAGCTTCATCGTGCGCTCGACGCCGAGCGCCCAGTCGTTGCCGCCGCCGACGCCGGTGACGCCGATCTGCAGCGGCCGCGGCAGTTGCGAGGTGTCGAGCACCCAGTCGAACTCGACGTACGTCTTGCCGTCGGCCTCGGCCAGCGCCGCGTCGGCCATCCGCCAGCCGGTGCTGCGCGTGAACATCGACATCGCCTCGCCGAGCGTGGCGTGGCTTTGGCCGAGGCCGCCCTGGCTGACGCGCCAGGTCGAGGTCAGCGGCTGGAACGTCAGCCGCCACTCGCGGCGCACGCGCGCGATGCGCTCGTCGCGCCAGTACCAGCGCGGCCGCCACAACGTGGCCGTGGCGACGAAGTACAGCGGCACGCCGCGCCGCGCCGCCTCTTCGACCGCCGCCGGCAGCACGACGTGCAGTTGGTAGTCGAGCAGCACCGCCTCGGCGCTGCGCGTGGCCGCCAGCGCGACCACTTCAACCGGCGGCGGGGGTGGCTGCGACTGAGCCTGCACCGCCGCGAGGCCGCAGACAGCAGCAGCGCGGCGATCCACGCGCGCACCCCTCCCAACGGCCCGCGCTGCGCGCGGGGCCGGTGCAAGTGGCGGTCCGCAGCGGCGCAAGGCATGGCTCGATCAGAGGGTGAAAGTTTGTCGAGCTGCCCAGCAACGCGCCAGAAGGCGTCTGATCGAGCGCAAAGCGCGCCATAGCTCGGGCACAGGCTAAGCATTTGCAACGACGAGCAGGCGTCTTATGGCGCGATCAGCGGGCAGATCGAGACCACCTTCAGCGGTGGGGCTCTTTGTGCAACAGGGCGTAGAAAAAACCGTCGGCAGGCGGCGTCGGCCCTGCCGGACCATTGTCCGGCAGGGGCAGCAGGTGGCCGGGCGACGCGGGGTCCAGCCGGGCCTGTGTCGGGCCGTGCCGTTGCAAAAAAGCGTCGATCTGCGCCTGACCCTCGGCCTTGAAGACCGAACAGGTCGCGTACAGCAGCCGCCCGCCGGGCGCGAGCAGCGGCCACAGCGCCTCGAGCATCTCGGCTTGCAGCCGGGCCAGCGCGGTGATGTCCTGCGGCCGGCGCAGCCAGCGGATGTCCGGATGGCGGCGCACGATGCCCGAGGCGCTGCACGGCGCGTCGAGCAGGATGGCGTCGAACGGGCGGCCGTCCCACCAGCTCTGCGGCGCTCGCGCGTCGCCGGCGCGCAGCGTGGCTTTCAGGTGCAGGCGGTCGAGCGTTTGCTGCACGCGGGTCAGACGTTGCGCATCGCGTGTCGAGCGCCAGCACGTCGAGGTCGGCCAGTTCGAGCAGGTGCGCGGTCTTGCCGCCGGGCGCCGCGCAGGCGTCGAGCACGCGCGCGCCCCAGCGGCAGTCCAGCGCCGATCAGCAGCGGCGCGGCGCGTTGCGCGGCAGCGTCCTGCACCGAGACCTCGCCGTCGGCAAAGCCGGGCAGCTCGTGCACCGGCAGCGGCGAGTCGAGCACCAGCGTGTGCTCGCCGAGCACCTGCCCGGCACCCGCTGCGCATACGCCGCCGCGGTGGTGCGCCGCGCGTTGATGCGCAACGTCATCGGCGGGTGGCGGTTGGCTTCGGCCAGCAGCGCCTGCCACTGCGCCGGCCAATCCTGCTTCAGCCGATCGATCCACCACGGCGGATGGTTGAACGCGGCCCGCCGGCGTGCGCTCGGCCGCGGCCACCAGCGCGTCGCGCTCGCGCAGGAAGCGGCGCAGCACCGCGTTGATGAAACCGGCCGCCGCGGGCGTGCGCTGGCGCGCCGCGTGCACCGCCTGATCGACCAGCGTGTGATCGGCGTACATGAGGCCCCTGGGCGCCGGCAAGCCGGCACCGTCCCCCGAGGGGAGCGAGTCAACTCGGGGCGGCCCTTCGTGCTCCAGCGCCGTCTCGCGCGGCCACAGCAGCGCAATCGCCGTCAGCAGCAGGGCTGAAACCTCGCGCGGCGGCGCTTTCGGCGCGACGAGCGCCTGCACCGCCTGCGCCGCGCCGAGACGGCGCAGCGTCTCGAACGACAGCGCCTGCGTGCCGGCCCGCGCCGGCGCGGGCACGGTGGCGATCAGCTCGGTCAACGAGCGGCCGGCCAGCACGCCCTGCACCATGTCGGCGGTGTGGGCCAGAAGCTGGGAGAGCGGGAGCGATGGGGTCAAGCGGCAGAGTCTAAGCAGGGCTTTGCACGACGCGTGCAGAATGGCCCCATCCCTCTTACCGACCCTGGTCAAGGACGAAGTCATGCCCGCCACCAGCATGCCGATTTTTCGCGACGAACAAGACCTGGCCACGCTGCCGACGTCGGAGCGCATCCGCTACCGGCTCGTCGGCGCGGATTGCCGCTTCCATGCCAACGACAACATCTCGGCGTTCGTCAAAGAAGGCGAACTCGACGAGTTGAAGGCCGAGGTGCAGGCCAAGATGCAGCAGGTGCTGTCGTCGCTGGTCATCGACACCGACAGCGACCACAACACCAACGACACCGCCAAGCGTGTTGCCAAGATGTTCATCGACGAGGTCTTTGCCGGCCGCTACCGCACAGCGCCGCGGGTGACCGAGTTCCCCAACGCCTCGCGCCTGAACGAGCTGATGATCGTCGGCCCGGTGAAGGTGCGCAGCGCCTGCTCGCACCACCTGTGCCCGATCCTCGGCCGGGTCTGGATCGGCATCATGCCGAACGAACATTCGAACCTGATCGGCCTGTCGAAGTACGCGCGCATCTGCGACTGGATCATGAGCCGGCCGCAGATCCAGGAAGAAGCGGTGACGATGCTGGCCGACGAGCTGCAGCAGCGCGTCAAGCCCGACGGCCTGGCCATCGTCATGGAGGCCGACCACTTCTGCATGCACTGGCGCGGCGTCAAGGACGACGAGTCGATGATGACCAACTCGGTGATGCGCGGCGCGTTCTTGAAAGACGCGAACCTGCGGCGCGAGTTCCTCTCGCTGCTGTCGAAGAAGAACGGAAACTGATCATGCTCGTCCGCCTCATGTACGCCAGCCGCGCGGTGCCCGCGGTCGATCAGGAAGAGCTGATCGCGATCCTGAAGAAGAGCAAGGTCAATAACGCCAAGAGCGGCGTCACCGGCGCGCTGTGTTTTTCCGAAGGCGTGTTCATCCAGGTGCTCGAAGGCGGACGCACGGCGGTGAGCAAGCTCTACAACCGCATCGCCAGCGACGCGCGCCACACCGACGTCGTGCTGCTGAACTACGACGAGATCGAAGAGCGGCGCTTTTCCGGCTGGTCGATGGGCCAGGTCAACATGCAGCGCCTGAACCCTGCGCTGCTGCTGAAGTATTCGGAATGCGCCAAGCTCGACCCGTATGCGGTCAGCGGCAAGGTGTCGATGGCGCTGTTCGAGGAGATGGTGGCGACGGCCGCGATCATGGGCCAGGGCTGAGCGCCGCGTCGTGCTGCCGCCGCTCGACGGTCAGCCAAGCGCATCCGCCCAGATCGTGTCTTGGCCCAGTTCCACGCGTAGTTGCCTTCCTGCTCGTTCGGCGCGCTGCTCACGCCGCCCGAGCCGGCCACCGTCTTGAACGTCTTCTCCGCCGCCACGTACTCGTGCACGCTGGCGACGTGGATCACGTTCTTGGCGTCGGTGAAGCTGTAGCAGGTGTTGGTCAGCATCGGCTGCGGATTGATCTCCCAGCCCGAGAGTTCGGCCACGATCGCCGCCGCGGCCACCTTGGCGTGGCTGTTGGCCATGTGGCCGCTCTTGGGCATGGCCGGGCGCGATCTGGATCGCGTCGCCGAGCACGTGGATGTCTTTGGCCGCGGTGCTGGCGAAGTCTGGTAGTTGACGTTGCACCAGCGCGCGTTCGAATTCGCCAGACCCGTCTGCACGGCGATGGCGCCGGCGCGCATCGGCGGCAGCACGTTGAGCACGTCGGCCTTGACGTCGTCCTGCATTTCGAACTTGACGGTGTTCGTGCGCGCATCGACGGCCGTCGCGTTGTGCTGCGCGCGGTACTCGACCATGCCCGCGTACTGCTCGGCCCAGACCTTCTTGAACAGCGCGGGCTTGCTCGTCACGTCGGGGTTGGCGTCGAGGATCAGCACCTTGCTCTTCGGCTTGGCGGCCTTGAAGTAGCTCGCCACCTGGCAGGCGCGCTCGTACGGCCCCGGCGGGCAGCGGTACGGCGCCAGCGGGATCGTGATGGCGAAGGTGCCGCCGTCGGGCATGGCTTCGAGCTGGCGCCGCAGCGCCACCGTCTCCGGGCCGGCCTTCCAGGCTTGCAGGATCATCGCCGGCGTTCTGCGCATCGCGCAGGCCTTGCACGTTGTCGAACATCAGATCGACGCCGGGCGACAGGACCAGCTTGTCGTAGGCGATCGTCGGGCCGGACGCGAGCACCGCGACCTTCTTCGCCGGGTCGATCGACGCCACCATGTCCTTGATCACGCGCACGCCGTGTTTGCTGGCCAGCGTGTCGTAGCGCGCGGTCATGTCGGCCAGCGTCTTGCTGCCGCCGATGACGAGGTTGCTCATCGGGCACGAGACGAAGGCGTCGTTCGGCTCGACGAGCACGACGTCGATCTTCTGCTCCGAGAACAGGCGCACGTACTTGGCCGCGGTGGCGCCGCCGTAGCCGCCGCCGACGACGAGCACGCGCGCCTTGGCCGGCACACGTCCGCCGGCGGTGGAGGTGAGTGCGACGCCGGTGTCGCTGGCGCAACCCGTAAGCGTCGTGACACCGAGCGCGCCCGCGCCGAGCAGCCATCCACGTCGTTGCATCGTCATCTGCTGGCCCTTCACTTCTTCTGCGCCGCGTAGTACGCGGCAATGGATTCGATCTGCGCGTCGCTGTAGCCCTTGGCGAGCTGGTGCATCACCGTGGCCGGGCGTGTGCCGGCCTTGAAGGCTTTCATCTGCTCGACGATGTAGCTCGCCGGCAGGCCGGCCAGACCGGGCACGCTGGCGCCGGGCACGGACTGGCCTTGCGTGCCGTGGCAGTTGGCGCAGGTGGCGGCCAGCGCGCGCAGGTTGAGCGCTTGCGCGTCTTGCGCCAGCGCCGGTGCGGCTGCAGCAGCCCACAACGTCAACGCGGCCAGCACGGGCCGCAGCCGAATGCATCGCATGGTGCATCGCATGGATCACTTCTCCTTGTTATCGACTTCAATGTACTGCTGCGCCGAGTTCCGGCGGCACGGGAGAATCCAGCAGCACGCACGACAGGCGCAGTGCGTCGGCCGCGTCGGCGTGCAGCGCCGGCCCGTCGGTGAGCGCGCGCGCGGCGTCGAACCAGCTGCGCACGAGCATCGGCCGCAGCAGCCAGGGCATGGCCTGCAGCTCGCGCAGCGCGCGCAGCGCGGCGTCGATGTCGTAGCCCTGGCGGGCCGGCACGTCGGCATGGTCGATCCACGGCGCGGTGACGCTGTCGTACCAGTCCTGGCTGACCGAGCCGTAGCCGGTGGGGTCGAAGTGTGATCTCGGTCGTCGGCACCAGCGTGGACAAGAAGCCGCAATAGACGCAGATGGCATGCACCTGCTGGCGGTCGAGGGTTTCGAACTCGGTGGCTGCCGCGGCCGGCGGCGCCACCGCGCTGCCGGCCAGCAAGTGGCGCAGCGCGATCCAGCGCAACTGGTCCATCGACGAGACCACGCCATCGGCGGTGAGCAGGCTGCGCGCGGCGCCGATCAGCTCTTGCCGCTGCGCCACCGGGCCCGGCGCGAGCCGCCGCGCGAAATGCTCGAACCAGGGCAGGCGCTGCGAGGCCCAGAGCTGCGACAGGTCATCGAAGAGCTGCGCCGCCTGCGGCGGCGTCAGCGGCGACACCAGCGCGCGCCAGGCCTGGCGCTCGAGCGCGCTGCCGGGCATGACCATCAACGCCAGCACCGCGGCGCGCCACGAGGCGGCGTCGTCCTGCGCACGCAGGCGCAGCACCGGCTCGCGCTCTCGCAGGCTGCCGTGCGCGGCGGGTCTGATGCGCACATGCACCAGGTTGACGGCTTGCGGCAAGGTGCGGGGCGACGACAACGTCATGACCCTATTCCAGCATGGATTGGGCCGCCGCCGAAGCGGCGCGCGTCAGGTCGCGGCGTGTTGACCGCCAGCGCGCATGACCCGAGCGCGCGCAGCGCGCAGGCTGGGCAGTGACCGCAGCCGTAACCCCAGGCGTGGCGCGTGCCGCGCTCGCCGAGGTAGCAGGTGTGGGTGTGCTCTTCGATCACGTCGACCAATGCTCTGTCCACCGATCGATTGCGCGAGCGACCAGGTGGCCGCCTTGTCGAGGAACATCAGCGGCGTCTCGATGGCCAGCGGCGCGTCGAGGCCGAGCCCGAGGCCCAAGGTCAGCGCGCGCTGCATCGCCTGGATCGTCTCGTCGCGGCAATCGGGATAGCCGGAGTAGTCGGTCTGGCACATGCCGCCGACCAGAACCGCAGCGCCGCTGCGGTAGGCCAGCGCGGCCGCGGCGGTGAGGAAGAGCAGGTTGCGCGCCGGCACGAAGGTGTTGGGCAGGCCATTGGCTTGCATCTCGATGGCGCGGGCCTCGGTCAGCGCCGAGTCGCCGAGCGACTTCAGCACCGACAGATCGATCAGGTGATCTTCGCCCAGGCGCGGCGCCCACGCCGGGAACGCAGCGCGCAGTTCGCGCAGCACGTTCGAGCGGCAATCGAGTTCGATGCGATGCCGCTGGCCGTAGTCGAAGGCGACGCTATCGACGCGATCGAAGCGCTCGGCCTGCGACAAGGGCCCAGGCCAGGCAAGTCGTCGAGTCCTGCCCGCCGGAGAACAGCACGAGCGCGTGGCGCTCGTTCAACGATTCCACGCGTGGCGCCCGTTCATTTTCCGGCTTGGCCGGCGGCGTCAACGCGTAGCGCGGCGCCTTCGCATGCGCGGCCTCGCCGCCGTAGAACTTGGCTTCGGGGTAGTACTCGGCGGCCATCTGCACCTTGCTCGCCGTGGCCGGGCCGCTGACATGCTCGATGTAGGCCAGCGCCATGTCGGTGCCGGCCGAGACGCCGGCCGCCGTCCACACCGGGCCATCGACGACATAGCGCTCTTCGACCACCTGCACGTCGCCCAACTCGCGCAGGCGCTTCAACGACGCCCAATGCGTGGTCGCGCGGCGGCCGAGCAGCAGGCCGGCGCGGTGCAGGATGAAGGCGCCCGTGCAGACCGACATCACGCAGCGGGTGTGCTGCTCGACCTGGTGCTTGACGAAGGTCATCAGCGCCGGGTTATCGACCTGCTCGCGCGTGCCCTGCCCGCCCGGCACGACGAGCACATCGAGCGGCGGGCAGTCTTCGAAGCTGTACTCGGGCACGACGGTCAAGCCCTTGGCGCAGCGCAGCGGCTCGATGCTCTGGCCGACGAGGTGCGTGCGCACGCTGCTGCCGATCAGGCCCCACATGCCGAACATTTCCCAGGGGCCGATGAAGTCGAGTTCTTCGACCGCGGGGAAGACGAGGACGCCGATTTTCATGCTCGGGCCAGCGCCGGGCCGCTCCCAAGCGTAGGCCCGAGCCTCCCCACGGGGGAGTGCGAGCGCAGCGAGCGAGGGGTTGTCATGAACGAGTTTCGCCTTGCCCCAGGACAATCCACTTCAGCGATGTCAGCCCTTCGAGCCCCACCGGCCCGCGCGCATGGAACTTGTCGGTCGAGATGCCGATCTCGGCGCCGAGGCCGAACTCGAAGCCGTCGGCAAAACGCGTGCTGGCATTGACCATGACGCTGGCCGAATCGACCTCGCGCACGAAGCGCATCGCATTGGCGTGGTTCGACGTGAGGATAGCGTCGGTGTGGTGCGAGCCGTGGCGCGCGATGTGGTCCATCGCCGCGTCGAGCGAATCGACGACCTTGATGCTGATGATCGGCGCGAGGTACTCCTCGGACCAATCGGCTTCGGTGGCGTCGATCACTTTCGCGCCTGGCGATCTTCGACAGCAGCGCTTTGGCGTCGGCGTCGCAGCGCATCTCGACGCCCTTGGCGGCGAAGATCGCGCCGATGCGCGGCAGAAACGCCGCCGCCTGCGCGCGATGGACGAGCAGCGACTCGGCAGCGTTGCACGGCGAATACTTCTGCGTCTTCGCGTTGTCGGTCACGCGCACGGCCATCTCGAGATCGACCTCGGCATCGACATACACATGGCAGTTGCCGTCGAGGTGCTTGATCACCGGCACCTTGGCCTCGCGGCTGATGCGCTCGATCAGGCCCTTGCCGCCGCGCGGGACGATCACATCGACGTACTCGGGCATCGCGATCAGCTTGCCGACGGCCTCGCGGTCGGTCGTCTCGATCAACTGCACCCCTTCAGCCGGCAAACCGGCTTCGACCAGCGCCGCCTGCACCTCGCGCGCCAACGCCAGGTTCGATTGCAGCGCTTCCGAGCCGCCACGCAGGATGACCGCGTTGCCGCTCTTGATCGCCAGCGAAGCGGCTTCGATGGTGACGTTCGGCCGGCTCTCGTAAATCATGCCGAAGACGCCGAGCGGCACGCGCATGCGGCCGACGTTGATGCCGCTGGGCCGGCGCTTCATCTCGGTGATCTCGCCGACCGGGTCGGGCATCGCAGCGAGCTGCTCGCAGCCGAGGGCGACAGTTTCGAGCGCCTGCGGACTCAGCTTCAGCCGATCGACCATCGGCGCGGCCAAGCCCGCGGCTTGCGCGGCGGCGACATCCTTCGCATTGGCGGCCTGCAAGTCATCGACGTTCGCCCGCAGCCGCCGCGCCAGCGCCAGCAGCGCGGCATCCTTGGCCGCCGTCGGCGCCGCGGCCATCGAGCGCGAGGCCGCACGCGCGGCCACACCCACGTGGGCCATGTAGGCGGCAATATCGGTCGAGTTCATGGCTGCGAATTCTCACAGAAGCCTGCCCTGGCGGCTGGCCGGCTCGCGACAACTATTTACCGCACTCCGCGCCGAGCCAGCGCCCCGTGGCCGATGACTTGATCTCCACCGGCGCGCCCGGCTCGACCTTGTCGCCGACCTTGACGTTGGCCATGCGGCCCTTGCCGGTGTAGCTGGCGGTCCAGGCGCGGGCGCTGGTCATCGTCATGCTGCCGACCACCTCGCCGGTGAAGCCGTCGGACTGGCTGCAACGGCCCTTGAACTGCATCGTCGGGCCGGCGACGCCATCGAGGTCGAACTTGCAGCTCGGCGCGTCGCGCTCCATCTGAGCCAGGCGTTGGCGCGGGTCGCTCCAACCTTCGAGATCCTTGCCGGTGAGGCACTCGCGCTGGCCCTCGTTCGCCGACTTCTCGAGCAGCGCTTGCGCCTGCTCACGCTGCTCGGCGGGCAGGTTCTTCAACGCGTCCTGCTGCGCCCGGCGCATCTCGGCCAGCACGTCCTTGCCGTTGACGAGCAACTGGTTGCGCACCTCCCACTGCCCCAGCTCGGGCGCGGGCTTCAACGATTGCGCGTTGGCCACAGCGCCGACGCAACTCACGACGACAACGGCCAGCAGAGTCACGCGACGCATTCATGCACCCCCTTCAATTGACGACAGCCCCAGTGTCGGCGCGCCGCAAAGCCCTGTCAGTGACAGGGCGTGACTACAAGGCGCCGAGCACGGCCAGCCACAACGCGGCCGTCACCACGAAGGCCACGGTCGAAGCGACGATGGTCGCCGTGGCCTCGGCTTCGAGCGTAGCGTAGCGCTGCGCGAACAGCAGCGCGTTGCTGCCGGTCGGCAGCGCGGCGGCCATCACCAGCACCGCCAGCGGCACGCCGGCGAGGCCGAAGCCCCAATGCGCGACCACCAGCACGACGGCCGGCAGCACGACCAGCTTGCCGACCGTGGCCGCCAGCGCGCCGCGCAGATGGCCCTTGACGCCGTACTGCGACAGCGAGACGCCGATCAGCACAAGGCACAGCGGCACCACGGCCGTGCCGAGCGTGGCCAGCAACTCGTCGGCCACCACCGGCAGCGGCACGCCGGTCAGGTGCCAGCCCAGCCCGGCCAGCACCGGCAGCACGACGGGGTGGATCAGCGTGTTGCGCGCCGTCGTTGCCAGGGTCTGGCCGAGCGACGGCCTTGTGCCCTCGCGCCTGGGGTCGCGCGCCAGGTCCAACTCGACCAGCACCGTCAGCAGCGTCAGGATGATCAGCGCGTGCAAGCTGATCAACGGAATGTGGATCGCCAGGCCGGCCTCGCCGAACAGCGCCGCCGAAAACGGGATGCCGAGCTGCACCGTGTTGCCGAAGGCCACCGAGATCGCACGCACGCAAGGAGCGGCTGTCGCCGCGGGCACCGCCGGCGAGGCCGGCCGGCGCGCCCGCTGCCATGCATAGACGGCGAGCATCACCGCCACCACCGGCACGAAGAAGGCCGCGATCGTGCGCCAGGGCATCGTCGCAAAGTCCAGGCGCGCGGTGGTGCGGAACAGCAGCGCCGGAATGAAAACGTAGAAGGCGACGTTGGACAGCACCCGCGCCGCATCGCTGCCCGGCGCGCCGATGGTGAGCCAGCGCATGCGGCCGGCGAGGTAGCCGATCGCGGCCGTCACCAGCACCGCGAGCAGCTTGATCGCGATCGCCGCGGTCACGTCTTCTTCTTCACCGCTTTCTTCGCAACGACCTTCTTCGCAGGGGCTTTGTCTTCAACGTTGTCGCCCGCCGTCTTGGCAGCCGTTGTTGCTGCGACCTTCGGCGGGAACTTCGCCGCCCGCGGCTCGAACTCGAAACTCACCTTGCCTTCTTTCTTGTCGTAGGCGAGAAAGGCCTTGAACTTGCGCCGCGTCTTGTTGGAGACGAAGTTTTCGAGCAGCGAGGTCTTGCCGGTGGCCAACAACTTCGTCGCCTCCTCGCGCGCCACCGGCTGCTGCAGGATGATCTTGCCGGTCTTGAAGTCGCAGGTGATGTGCGCGCCGACCGAGTGCTCGCAAACATAGCTCGTGCCGTGTTCATAGACATGGCCCTTGCACTTCGGGCAGGCGCCGAGCGATTGCTGTTCTGAAAAATCCACCGGCGTGCCGTCGGCCTTGTCCTTGTCGGCGTCGCCGAAGTCGAACTCGAGTTTCCAGTTCTTGATCTCGTCGTCGTAGGCGAGCTTCAATTCAGCGGTGAACGGCCAGCCGGCCTTGGAGCGGAAGCCTTCGAGCGGGCCGACCTTCTTGTCGCGGATGAAGGCTTCGACCTCGGCGATCTCGAACGCGCGGCCGGCCGGAATCTTCGTGATCGAGAAGTCACACTTCTCGCAGGCGTAGCGGCGGTAGTTCTCTTTCACCGTGGCGCCGCAGTTCGGGCATGGCACCGCGAGCGTCGCGTAGTCGCCGGGGATCGTGTCGCGGTCGTACTCCTTGGCCTTCTTGACGATGCGCTCGGCCATCTTCGCGATCTCGGCCATGAAGGCGTCGCGCTTCAGGCGGCCATGCTCCATCTCGGCCAACTGGTACTCCCAGTTGCCGGTCAGCTCGGGTTTGGTCAGGTCTTCGATGTCGAGGCCGCGCAAGAGCGTCATCAACTGGAACGCCTTGGCCGTCGGGATCAGCTCGCGGCCTTCGCGCAGCATGTACTTCTCGTTGATCAGGCCTTCGATCGTCTGCGCGCGCGTGGCCGGTGTGCCCAGGCCTTTTTCGCGCATCGCTTCGCGCAGCTCGTCGTCGTCGATCAGTTTGCCGGCGCCTTCCATCGCACTGAGCAATGTGGCTTCCGTGTAGCGCGCCGGCGGTTTGGTTTTCAGCGCCAGCACATCGACGTCGGCCGCCTTGACCTTCTCGCCCGGCGCCACGGCAACCAGATTCGCGTCGTCTTCCTGCGCCTCCTTGCCATACACCGCCAGCCAACCCGGATTGACCAGCACCTTGCCGTTGGTCTGGAAGTTGTAGTCGCTGCCGCCGGCTTTCACCGTCGAGATGCGCGTCGTCACCATGAACTCGGCGCTCGGATAGAACACGGCGATGAAGCGCTTGACCACCATGTCGTAGAGCTTGGCTTCGATCTCGGACAAGGCCTTCGGCGCCTGCAACGTCGGGATGATCGCGAAGTGGTCGGAGACTTTCGAGTTGTCGAAGACGCGCTTGGCCGGCTTGACATAACCCTCCTTGACCGCCTTCTTCGCATGCGCCGACAGCGCGCGCAGCGGGCCCGGCAGGTCTTCGGTGGACAGCATCTTCATCGTGTCCTTGGCGACCTGCAGATAGTCCTCGGGCAGCGCGCGCGAGTCGGTGCGCGGGTAGGTCAGCACCTTGTGCTTTTCGTACAGCGCCTGTGCGAGCTGCAGCGTCGTCTTCGCCGAGAAACCGAAGCGCCCGTTGGCTTCGCGTTGCAGCGTCGTCAGGTCGTACAGCAGGCCGCTGGCCTGCGTGCTCGGTTTGGCTTCATCGACAACCAACGCCGGTTGCCCGATGCACGCCGCCTTGATCGCCTCGGCGGTCTTTGCGTCCCACAAGCGGTCGGCGCGCGTGTCGGCATCGTCGCCCTTCTTGTACTTCGGATCGAACCACTTGCCCTCGTAGCTGCCGGCCGCGGCCAGGAACGTGCCCTTCACTTCCCAGTACGGCCGCGCGACGTGCTTCCTGATCTTCTCTTCGCGCTCGACGACGATCGACAACGTCGGCGTCTGCACGCGGCCGACCGTCGTCAGGAAGAAGCCACCGTCGCGCGAGTTGAACGCCGTCATCGCGCGCGTGCCGTTGATGCCGACCAGCCAGTCGGCCTCGCTGCGACTGCGCGCAGCGTCGGCCAGACCGAGCATCTGCTTGTCGCCGCGCAGCTTCTCGAAGCCGTCGCGGATCGCCTGCGGCGTCATGCTCTGCAGCCACAGGCGCTGGATCGGCTTGTCGAGCTTGGTTTTGGCATTGTCCGCGTACTGCACGATCAGGCGAAAGATCAGCTCGCCCTCGCGCCCGGCGTCGCAGGCGTTGATCAGCGCCGTCACGTCCTTGCGCTTGACCAGCTTGACGACGGCGTTGAGCCGCGTCTTGCCGCGCTCGATCGGCGCCAGGTCGAAGTGCGGCGGCACGACGGGCAGGTGCGCAAAGCTCCACTTGCCCCGCTTCACGTCGTACTCCTCCGGCGCTTGAATCTCGACGAGGTGGCCGACCGCCGAGGTGACGACGTAGCGCTCGTTCTCGAAGTGCTCGGCATGCTTGTCGAACTTGCCGGCCGTGGGCGTCAGCGCGCGCACGATGTCCTGGGCCACGCTGGGCTTCTCGGCAATGATGAGAGTTTTGGTTTCAGTCATATCTACAATCCGCTCCTTCGCGCGCACGCACACACGCGCGCGCCCACATGAATTCAATGTACCGAATGACGAAGACGAAGCAAGCAGCAACCAAAAGCAACGAGCGCGGCCTTCGCCGCGCGGGCAACGGCAAGGGCAAGCGAATCCAGGTCCGCCGCTCCGGCGTGCACGGCAAGGGCGTCTATGCGCTGAAAACGCTGGCCAAGGGCAAGAAGATCATCGAGTACATCGGCGAGCGCATCACCTGGAAGCAAGCGCTGAAGCGCCATCCGAGCAACCCGGACGATCCGAACCACACCTTCTTCTTTCACCTCGACGACAAGAACGTCATCGATGCCGGCGTCGGCGGCAACGCGGCGCGCTGGATCAACCATGCCTGCAAGCCGAATTGCGAGGCCGACGAAGAAGACGGCCGCATCTTCATCAAAGCCCTGCGCGACATCGAGCCCGGTGAAGAGCTGTTTTACGACTACGGCCTGTCGATCGATGACCGCTACACGAAGAAGCTGAAGGCGGAGTACGCTTGCCGCTGCGGCGCCCGCAAATGTCGCGGCACGATGCTGGCCCCCAAGCGCTGACGCCGCCGCGAGTCCCCGCCACCGTGATCGCCATGCCCACCGACGCCCTGGCCTCGTCGCACCTGCATTGGCAGGCCGATGACCTGTGGCAACAGCTCGAACCCTACCTGCCGGGCCTGTCGGTGGAGGTGCTGGCGCGCACCGACTCGACCAACAGCCTGCTGCTCGAACGCGCGCGACTGGGCGGCGGACGGCACGACGCGCCGGTGTCCACACCCGGCGAGCTCGACGCCAACCGCCACGCCGACAGTGGCAGCCGTGGCGGTGACGCCGGCCGTTCGAGCGGGCCCTCTTCGAGCGGGCCGTATGGCCGCCGCACCGGCGACACGCAGCCCTGCCTGCTCGTGGCCGAACAGCAGACCATCGGCCGCGGCCGCCAGGGCCGCGTCTGGCACTCTGCCGCCGGCGCATCGCTGACCTTCTCGATCAGCCTGGCGCTGGCGCCGCGCGATTGGTGCGGCCTGTCGCTGGCCATCGGCGTGGCCCTGGCCGATGCGCTCGACCCGCCCGAGCCCGGCCGCGCCGCGCCGCGCATCGCGCTCAAATGGCCGAACGACCTGTGGTTGTTCGAAGGCCCGGGCCGCGGCCGCAAGTTGGGCGGCGTGCTGATCGAGACCGTCGCCGTCGGCCCGCGCCGCATGGCCGTCATCGGCGTCGGCCTCAACGTTCAGGCGTTGCCGCAGGCGCGTGCGCCGAGCGAGCTGACGCATGGCTTTGCCAGCTTGGACGAAATCGACGCGCAGGCCAGCGCGCCGTCGGTGCTGCACCGCGTGGCCCTGCCGCTGGTGCGCGCCATCCTGCAATTCGAGCGCGAGGGCTTCGCCGGCTTTGCGCGCGCCTACGCGCCGCGCGACCTGCTGCGCGGCCAGCCGGTGCGCGTGCTGGGGCCCCGCGGCGACCTGCTGGTCGAGGGCGTGGCCGAGGCCATCGCCGCCAACGGCGCCTTGCGCGTGCGCGACGGCGTCGGCGCGGCGCACGACATCTCCAGCGGCGAGGTCAGCGTGCGTCTGCCCGGGGCTGCGCCGGAGCCGCCGGCGGCGTCGTGAGTCACGCCCGCGCGCCGGTGTCCCGATGAGGCTGCTGCGCTGGTTCGTGGCGTTGGCCTTGCTGGTCAACATCGGCTACGCAGCCTGGCATGCCGGCGCGCTCGGCGTCGTCGGCCTGGCGCCGGCCACCGAGCGCGATCCGGGCCGGTTGCAGCAGCAGGTCCGCCCGGCCGCGCTGCGTGTGCTGTCGCCGCAAGCCACCGCCGCGGCGGTGGCCGAGTCGGCCAACGCGGCGGCGGTCGGCCCGCCGCCGCCGGGGGCTCTGGCCGTGCCCTTGCCTGCGCCGGTTGCCGCGCCGGCCAGCGCCGCCGAGAGCCCGACGGCGGCCAGCGCGCCGCTGGCCTGCCTGGAGATCGGCCCGCTCGACAACGCCGCGGCCATCGACAGCGCCGAGCGCGCGCTGGCCAGCGCGCTGCCGGACCGCGGCGAGCGCGCCTGGGTGCGCGAGCAGCGCCCGGGCGGCGCGCAGTACATCGTCTTCGTCGGCCCGGTGTTGAGCCGCGACTCGGCGCGGCAACGGCGCGAAGAGCTGATCAAGCTGAAGATGAGTTTCGAAGCCGTCGAGCTGCCCGGCGGCCCATCGAGCGAGAAAGAAGGCGGCTACTCGCTGGGCAAGCACGACAGCGAAACAGCCGCGCAGGCCGCGCTCGCCGCTTTGCGCGAGCGCGGCCTGCGCAATGCGCGCGTCGCGCTGCTGCGCGAGAGCGGCTCGCCGCGCACCTGGCTGCGCCTGGACAACCTGCGCAGCGCGGCCGCCGACGCGGTGCGGGCGCTGCCGGCCGACAAGCTCGGCGGACAGGCCGCGTCGATGTGCGTGTTCGGCAGCGTGATGTCGGTGAGCCCGACGCGCTGAGTCAGCTTGGCACGGCGCGCCGGCGCAGCGCCAGCACCGCCGCGGCGAGTGCCGCCAGCCACCACGCACTCATCGCGCCGCCACCCCCGCCGCTGCTGTTGCCGCCACTGGGCGGCGGGGTCGTCGTCGTCGTATTGGCGGGCCGGTCGGGGCCCGCCGCCGCGGCGTCGCGCAACTCGGCCGCGTCGATCACAGCCGCCTGCCGCGCCGGCGGCGAGTAACTGCCGCCGTTCTTCACCGCTTCGGCGTAGGCCAGCGCCTGCGGCACGTCGAGGATGCCGGCGCCGCAGGTGCCGGTGGTGCAAAGGCAGCGCCCCGGGTTGGCGTCGCTGCACGCGGCCACGCCCGGCAGGCTCGACGTGACGTGCGGCCGCGCCGAGACGCGCAGGCCCTGCTCGATCTGCGCCGCGGTCAGCGCCGGGTTCACGGCCAGCATCAGGCTGGCCGCGCCGGCGACGATCGGCGTCGAGAAGCTGGTGCCGAAGTAGTTGAAGTAGCCCGACGCGCCTGCGGCGCCGTGTCGCCGAAGTTGCCGACGCCGAGCAAGCCGCTGTCGGCCACGCGGCTGCCCCAGGCGCCGTCGGGGTCGTCGCCGCCGACGGTGGACACGACGAGGCCGGCGCCGAAGTTCGAGTAGTTGCTCTTGAAACCATCGCGGTTGAGCGCGGCCACACCGATCACGCCGGGGCACTTGGCCGGCCGCGTCGGCTCGGCCGCATGCTCGTTGCCGGCCGCGGCGACGACGACGACGCCGCGATTGCGCAGCTCGTCGATCGCGCCTTGGTACGGAGTGCAATTGCCGTCGCCGCCGAAGCTGATGTTGATCACGCGCGCCGGGTTCGGGTTGTGCGGCACGAACTCGAGGCAGGCACCGGAGGCTGCGTCGCTGCGCCGCACACGTCCAGCCCAGCCGCCCAACGCATGCCATCGACGATATCGACCACGTCGGCGCCGCACTTCGCGGCCACACGCACCGGCCAGCACCTTGCCCGGCCAGTTCATCGACGCACCGCCGACGCCGTTGTTGGCAATGCCCACCAGCATGCCGGCGATGGCCGTGCCGTGCCAGGAGCTGGTCTCGATCGCGCAGCTGCTGTAGTTGGCCGGGTCGCGCGAGCGGTCGTTCGAATCCACCCAGTCGCCGGGGTCGGAGGGGTCGGCGTCGCGGCCATCGCCGTCGTTCGAATAAGTCGACGTTGCTGACCATGTCGTAGCCGTTGATCACTTTGCCGGCGAGATCCGGATGGTCAACGATGCCGTTGTCGAGCACGGCGATCACCGAGTTGCTGCTGCCCGTCGTCACCGAGGTCCAGGCGGTTAGAAAGCCAGGCACGCCGCGCAGGCGCTGTGCCAGCGGCAGGCCGTCGCTGCCGGCTACCGGCTGCAGCCACCACTGGCCGCCGAACAAAGGATCGCTCGGCGGCGCGTTGGCCGCCTGCAATCGCCGCTCGCGCGTGTTCGGCACCGCCCACAGCACGTCGGGACGCTGCGCCAACTGCTCGGCCATGACCTTGGCTTGCGCGGCACTCATCGGTTGCGCAAAACGCATCAGCTGCGCCGACTCGCCGACCGCGCGGCGCTCGGTGATGTGCAGCGGCGGCATCGCGGCCTGCACGCTCTGCCAGCGCGCCTGCTCGCGCTCGTGCGAACGCGCACCGTCGGCACCGCTGGCCCGCTCGCGCGCCAGCGCCGCGTGCGTCGGCGACTCGCGCAGTTGCACGATCAGGCCGTGAACCTGCGTGGCCTCGGACCGAGGCAGGGGCCGCGGCGACGGGCCTGCGGCAAAGATGTTGAAAGAGGTGGCGGCCAGCAGGCCGGCGAGGAGGTAAGAAATGTGCATGGCGACAGTCTAGAGTCCTGGCAGCCGCCCATGTTGCCGGGTGTGAAGGCGGCTCTCACACTTGGATACGCCATGAAAAAGGGCCGCTCATGGCGGCCCGCAAAAAGAGGTGGAGACCGATGACCGCTCAACGCCCGGCGACGCGCACCATCTCCAGCACCTTGTTCGAGTAGCCCCACTCGTTGTCGTACCAGGCGATCACCTTGACGAAGGTCGGGTCGAGCATGATGCCGGCCTCGGCGTCGAAGACGCTGGTCATCGCCTCGCCGCGGAAATCGGTGGAGACGACCTTCTCTTCGGTGTACCCGAGCACCCCCTTCATCGCCCCTTGCGACGCGGCCTTCATCGCCGCGCAGATCGCTTCGTAGGTGGTGTCCTTGGACAGCTCGACCGTCAGGTCGATCACCGACACGTCCGAGGTCGGCACGCGAAACGACATGCCGGTGAGTTTCTTGTTGAGCTCGGGAATCACCTTGCCCACCGCCTTGGCCGCCCCGGTGCTGCTCGGGATGATGTTCTCGAGGATGCCGCGGCCGCCGCGCCAGTCCTTGTTGCTCGGGCCATCGACCGTCTTCTGCGTCGCCGTGGTGGCGTGCACCGTCGTCATCAGGCCGCGCTTGATGCCGAAGCTGTCGTGCAGCACCTTGGCCACCGGCGCCAGGCAGTTGGTCGTGCACGAGGCGTTGCTGATGATCTTCTCGCCGGCGTACTTGGTGTGGTTGACGCCATAGACGAACATCGGCGTCTCGTCCTTGCTCGGTGCGCTCTGGATGACCTTCTTCGCGCCGGCGTCGAGGTGCTTCTGGCAGGTGTCGAGCGTCAGGAACAGGCCCGTGCTCTCGACCACCACGTCGGCGCCGACGTTGCCCCACTTCAGCGTGGCCGGGTCCTTCTCGGCGGTCAGGCGGATCTTCTTGCCGTTGACGATCAGCGTGCCGCCTTCGACGGCGATGTCGCCCTTGAAGCGGCCGTGCACGCTGTCGTACTTCAGCATGTAGGCTAGGTAATCCGGCTCCAGCAGGTCGTTGATGGCGACGACCTGGATGTCGCTGTTGAAGTTCTGCACCGCGGCGCGAAACACCATGCGCCCGATGCGGCCGAAGCCGTTGATGCCTACCTTGATCGTCATGACTTGAAGCTCCGTGGTGAAAACTGGATCAGGCCTTGCAGCCGAGTTGGCCCTTGGACTTGTTCTCGAAGTAGCCGAGCGGGGCCGGGCATTCGGGCTTGGTTGCGGGAAGCGCCGTGCCTGCCTTGGCCATGCAGGTGTAGGCGCCGCTCTTCTTGCTGACGCCGGCCGCGTTCAGCTTCCAGCCGTCGGGGCAACTCGGGCCGGCGGCCTTGGCCGGCGCAGCGGCGGCGGCCACGGGGGCCTCGACTTTCAGCATCGCCTTCTGGTCGCCGCCCTTGCACTTGATCATCGGCAGTGCGGTGCGCGGCAGGATGGCGATCTTGTAGTTGCCCGGCTTGGTGTAGGTGTGCGTCGTCACCAACGGCACGTCCTTTTCCTGGTTGATCTTGAAGTTCTTGTTCTTGCCGTCGCCGAAATCGACGCGCAGATTGCAGTTCGGGTTGCCGGCGCTGTCGAAGGTGCCGGTGATCGTCACCGGCTCGCCGACCTTGGCCACGGCCGGTTCGACCTTGACGCCGGAGAAGGTCTGTGCGCCGGCGGGCAGGGTCGCTGCGGTCAGCAACAGGGCGGCAAACTGTGAGCGGTTCATGGCGAAGCCTTTTTTGGTTCGTCTTGCGACTGGGGGCCGTATTGTGCGGCGGATCGGACAGGACGCCGAAGAC
>CAWFJZ010000017.1:0-8872 GCA_963816315.1 uncultured beta proteobacterium | reverse complement strand
GCCTTCGTAGATCATGTTGATGCGCGCATCGCGCACGAACTGCTCCATGCCCCACTCGGCGATGTAACCGTGGCCGCCGAAGACCTGCATGCAGTGCGAGGTGGCGAGCCAGGCGTTGTCGGTGAAGAAAGCTTTGAGCACCGGGGTCAGCAGCGCGACCTCGTCGGCGCATTGTTTGCGCAGCTCGTCATCGTCGGTGGCCAGCTCCTGGTCGAGCAGCAGCACCGTGCGCAGCGCCAGCGCCCGCGCACCTTCGGCATAGGCGCGCGCGGTGAGCAGCATCTTGCGCACGTCGGGGTGCACGATGATCGGGTCGGCCGGCTTGTCCGGCGCCTTCGGGCCGGAAAGGCTGCGCATCTGCAAGCGGTCTTTCGCGTACGCCACCGCGTTCTGATAAGCCGCTTCCGTGAGTCCGAGGCCCTGGTTGGCGACGCCGATGCGCGCGCCGTTCATCATCACGAACATCGCCGGCAGGCCTTTGTTGGGCTCGCCGACGAGCCAGCCGAGCGCGCCGTCCATGTTCATCTGGCAGGTGCTGTTGCCATGGATGCCCATCTTGTGTTCGATGGCGCCGCAAGTGATGCCGTTGCGCGCGCCGAGCGAGCCGTCGGCATTCGGCAGGAGCTTGGGCACGATGAACAGCGAGATGCCCTTGCTGCCTTGCGGCGCGTCGGGCAGGCGCGCCAGCACCAGGTGCACGATGTTCTCGGCCAGGTCATGCTCGCCCGACGAGATGAAGATCTTGCCGCCCGTGATCTTGTAGCTGCCATCGGGCTGCGGCTCGGCCTTGCTGCGCAGCATGCCGAGGTCGGTGCCGCAATGCGCCTCGGTCAGGCACATCGTGCCGGTCCATGCGCCCGAGGACAGCTTGGGCAGGTAGAGCTGCTTCTGTTCGGGTGTGCCGTGCACATGCAGGCACTCGTACGCGCCGTGCGACAGGCCGGGATACATCGCCCAGGCCTGGTTGGCGCTGTTGAGCATTTCGTAGAAACATTGGTTGACCAGGTGCGGCAGGCCCTGGCCACCGAACGCCGGGTCGCACGACAACGCGGGCCAGCCGCCTTCGACATACTGGGCATAAGCCTCTTTGAAGCCCTTGGGCGTGGTCACCTCGTGCGTGCTCTTGTCGAGCGTGCAGCCCTCCTGGTCGCCACTGAAGTTCAACGGCTGCAAGACCTCGCTCGCGAACTTGCCGCCTTCTTCGAGCACGGCATTGATGGTGTCGGTGTCGAGATCGGCATAGGCCGGAATGATCTTCAACGTCGGCACCGCCTCGAGCAGTTCGTGCAGCACGAACTGCATGTCGCGCAACGGTGGGGTGTACTGGGCCATTGGAGTTCTCCCTTCGGTAAAGCAAATCAGCAGAATCAGCGTTGGTCGGCGTGGCGACGTAGTGCGCCAGCGCATGTTCGAAGGCGCGCTGCACGCGGTCCATCGCGCCGGGCAGGCGCAGAAAGCGCGCGTCGTGGTGCAGCGCCAGGATCAGTCCGTGCAGTTCGAACAGCAGTTGCAAGGCGTCGGTGTCGGGCTTCAGGTGGCCTTCTTCGACCGCCAGGCGGATCGCGCGTTCGAGCGCGCCGTGCCAGGCCCGCACCATCGAGGCCAGTGCATCGCGCACGGGGCCCGGGCGGTCGTCGAACTCGACGGCGCCGCTGATGTAGATGCAGCCCGAATCGATCTCGACCGAAACGCGCTTGACCCAACGCTCGAACAGCGCGCGCAATCGCGGCAGGCCGCGCGGCTCGGCGAGCGCCGGGTAGAAGACCTCTTCTTCGAACTTGGCGTTGTACTCACGCACGACCGAGATCTGCAGCTCCTCGCGCGAACCGAAATGCGCAAAGACGCCCGACTTGCTCATCTGCGTCACCTCGGCCAGCGCGCCGATCGACAACCCTTCGAGCCCCACATGCGAGGCCAGCCCGAGCGCGGCGTCGAGGATCGCGGCGCGGGTTTGCTGGCCTTTGTGGGCCGGTTTGGGAGCGCGGAGGTCGGTGTCCAAAGCGTTGCGGCGAAAGAATCGAACGTTCGTTCTATTTTGCAGATTCCAAGGGCACCGGCGTGTCGATTTGTTGGGGTTTTCTAGGGCCGCGCGCCTATCGAGACTGCGGGTAAACCCTTTTTTGGCCCGCTCTACGATCGCTGTTCGATCCAGGAGAACCAGCGATGAAGGTCTGTGTGGCAGGGCTCGGCGCGGTGGGCGGCTTGGTGGCGGCGCGGCTGGCGTTGGCGGGACACGAGGTGTCGGCGCTGGCGCGCGGGGCGACGCTGGCGGCGGTGCGCGAGCGCGGTCTGGGTTTGACTACGAGCCAGGGCGAACGCCGCGTCGCGCGCATCGCAGCGACAGGCTTGGCGGCCGAGTTGCCGATGCCCGAACTGCTGATCGTCGCCTTCAAGGGCGCGGCGTTGGCGGCCGACGCGCAGCAACTCGCGCCGCTGATCGGCCCGCGGACGATCGTGCTGCCGATGATGAACGGCGTGCCCTGGTGGTTCCTGCAGCCGGACGATCCGAAGCCGCTGGCCAGCGTCGATCCGCACGGCCACATCGCGGCGACGGTGCCGCTGGCGCAGACGTTGGGCGCGGTCGTGCACCTGACCTGCGTCGGCACCGCGCCGGGCGAAGTTCGGCATGGCTTCGGCGAACGCTTGATCGTCGGCGCACCGGCGGGGCCCACGAGCGAGCGCGTCGAACTTGTCGCCGCTTTGCTCGAAAGCGCAGGCTTCCAGGCCGAGCGCAGCGCCGACATCCGGCGCGACATCTGGTTCAAGCTCTGGGGCAACATGACCACCAACCCGGTCTCGGCGCTGACCGGCGCGGCCTGCGACGCCATCCTCGACGACGAGCTGGTGCGCGCCTTCATGGCCCGCGGCATGGCCGAAGCGGCGGCGATCGGCGCGCGCATCGGCTGCCCGATCGAACAAACGCCCGAAGCGCGCATGAACGTCACTCGCCAGCTCGGCGCGTTCAAGACCTCGATGCTGGTCGATGCCGAGCACGGCCGCGCGCTCGAACTCGACGCGCTGGTCGGCGCGGTGCGCGAGATCGGCGCGCGCGTCGGCGTGGCCACGCCGAACATCGACGCCCTGCACGGCTTGGCACGGCTGATGGACCGCAAAAATCAAGCCCAGGGTTCGCGTCATTGAGACCAAACGAAGCAATCGTTTAATCTTCGCCTGTGGATGTTCTGCAACTCGATGTCTCCGGCCGCCCGCAAGCCTGGATCACACCCAGGGAAGCGGCGGTCATCTACGCCAGCGACGGCGTCGCCTGGACGCTCGGTGACGCCTGCCACGTGCTGCGCGGCGGCATCCAGCGCACGACGGGCAAGCAGTCGCGCATCGAGGTTCACGCCATCATCGCCGTGCGCGGCTCGGTGCCCAGCCGCGCCTGGCGGGTCACGCCGACCATCACCAACAGCAAGCTGTTCGTGCGTGACCGCAATATCTGCGCGTACTGCGGCGGCCATTTCGTTTTTGAAGACCTGACGCGCGAACACATCGTGCCGGTCTCGCGGGGCGGCGACGACGCGTGGATGAATTGCATCACCGCCTGCCGCTCGTGCAACGGCCACAAGGGCAACCGCCTGCCCGAAGAAGCGCGCATGACGCTGCTCTACCTGCCGTACATCCCGAGCCTGCATGAGGACATGATCCTGCGTGGCCGCCGCATCCTGGCCGACCAGATGGAGTTCCTGCTGGCCAGCGTGCCGCGCAACTCGAGACTGCACGGCTAGGTTTCGCGCAGTTTTCACGCGCGGCACGGCGCCTTGACGCGGGCTGCGGAACCAGTGAAGCTCTTTTGCGTCAACCTGCGTTGTGCGCATCACGTTGCGCCCCATGCGCAACCCTTCGAAAGAGACGACGATGAACAAGATGATCAAGACCCTGACAGCTGCCGCAGCACTGGCGATGTTGGCCGCCTGCACCACCACCAGCCCCGACGTTGTTCAGCGCGGCGACGCGCAGCGCCTGGCCACCGTGCAGGACGCCACTGTGTTGTCGGTGCGCAGCGTCGTTGTTGATGGCACGCAGAGCGGCGCCGGCGGCGTCACCGGCGCGGTGGTCGGCGGTGTCGCCGGCTCGACCCGCTCTTCGGGCCGCGAGCAGGCGGTGATCGGCGTCGTCGGCGCCGTCGCCGGTGCCGTGATCGGCAACGCCATCGAGCGCAGTGCGACCAAGGAAGACGCGGTCGAGATCCTGCTGCAGATGAAGAACGGCGAGCGCCGCGCGATCGTGCAGGCCAAGGCCGGCGAAACCTTCAACAACGGCGACGCGGTGATCCTCGTCACCACCAACGGCAAGACGCGTGTGCAACGCGCGCCGGCGGGCACGCAGCCGGCGCAGACGCTGCCGGCACCGGTGCCGGGCACGCCGCCGCGCGGTTGAAGTCAGGCCCGCAGAAGAAAACAGGCGCTGCGGCGCCTGTTTTCATTCGGGCGAAGTCTCAGCCGCCCAACAGGCCCTTTTTCAGATCCGCATCGGCCGGTTTGTCGCCGAGCCAGATGCGCAACACCGCGGCAAAGAAATCTTCACCGGGCATGGCCGGTCCCTTGGCCTGGCCGTTGTGCAAGATGCGCGTGCCGGTCTCGGGCGTGAACTCGATGTTCACGACATCGCCCTTCTTGGCCTCGTCCACGGCCTTCACGGCGGCGTTCAGCGACTCGATCTGCTCCTTGAATCCAGCCAGTTGGGCCTCGGTGTGGTTGTTTTTCAGTCCGTCGTTGAGCGCGCCGCCAAAAGAATCGGCATCGACGTTGCGCAGCATCGTCAACGACAGGCGTCGCGGGCCTTTCTGCGACAGCAGCGCCGCGGCGCTGTTGGCCTTCTGCGGCACGTACAGGCCGGCGGCATAGACCTTGAAGATCGCGCGCGTGCGCACGCCGGTGCCGTTCAACTGCAGCGCCGCACCACCGACTTGCGCCGTCGGCTCGAACTTGACGCCCTCGCGCTCCACAGGCTGGGCCAACGCCCCGCCGGCGAACAGCGCCGCCACCATCATCGCAGCGCAAAACCGCGCCCAAACGCTCTTCATGTCTTGTCTCCTGGAGTTGCCCGGGCACTATGCGCCCGAGCAGTAACGCGTCAGAAGCGGGCAACGACTACTTGACGAGCCGGTTCAGGCGCTCGGCGTCGAAGGCTTCGGCTTTCTGCGCATCGTCGGGCACGCAGTCTTCGTTCGGCAACTCGCGCGAGCGCTGCGAGAGTTTTTCGATCGCCTGCCAGAGCAGCGCGATCTGGTGCTCGTGCCCTCCGGCGTTGTCGATCAGGCCCTTCATCGCCTGCGCCACCGGGTCGTCGCCCTGCGTCACGCCGTACGCCGAGAAGCCCATCTTGGCGGCAGCTTCCTCGCGCTGCGCGTCGGTCTCGGCGGCGATGATGCGCGCCGGGTTGCCGACGGCCGTCGCGCCGGGCGGCACGGGCTTGGTGACGACCGCACCGCCACCGACGCGCGCGCCCTCGCCGACCGTGAAGCCGCCGAGCACCTGCGCATTGGCGCCGACGATCACGCCACGTCCCAAGGTCGGATGCCGCTTGGCGCCTTTCTCGAGCTTGGTGCCGCCGAGCGTGACGCCCTGGTAGATGGTGCAGTCGTCGCCGATCTCGGCCGTTTCGCCGATGACCACGCCCATGCCATGGTCGATGAAGACGCGCCGGCCGATCTTGGCGCCGGGGTGGATCTCGATGCCGGTGAGAAAACGCGCCAGATGCGACGTGAAGCGGCCGAGCCAAGGAAAGCCCGCGAGCCAGCAGGCACGTGCCCAGCCGTGCATGAACAGCGCATGCAGACCCGGATAACAGGTCAACACCTCCCACATCGAGCGCGCGGCAGGGTCGCGCTCACGGATGCAGGCGATGTTTTCTCGGAGGCGGTCGAGCATGATGGCCGGAGTGTAGGAGCCCGCGCTATTCCTTGCTGGCAGTGATCGCTCTGGCGATGCCGCGCAGGATGTGGACCTCTTCGGCCGTCAGTTGCGCGCGGTTGGCCAACTGGTTCAGGCGCGGCATCAGCTTCTTCGGCGCGGCCAGATCGAGGTAGCCGATCTCGACCAGTGTTTGCTGCCAATGGTCGAGCAGGCCTTGCACCGCGCGCGCATCGGCGAGCGTCGGCAGGGCGGTGCGTGGAATCACATCGAAGCCGCCGAGCGCCTGGCGCCATTCGTAGGCGATCAATTGCACCGCTTGGGCGAGATTGAGCGAACCGTAGCCGGGCGCGGTGGGAATCGACAGGCAGACATGGCTGCGATAGACATCGTCGTTGCTCATGCCGAAGCGCTCGCTGCCGAAGACGAAGGCGATGTTGGGAGGCGTGGCGGCGATCGACTCGAAGTGCGCACGCGGCGCCACCGTCGGCGGGCCGAAGTCGCGCGGTGTCATCGCGGTGGCGCACACCTGCGTGATGCCGTCGAGCGCCTCGGCCAGCGTGCCCACCACGCGCGCGTGTTCGAGCACATCGAGCGCGCCGCTGGCCAGCGCGATCGCCTCCTGCTTCTTCGTCACGTTCGGCCAGCGCGGCGACACGAGCACGAGCTCATCGAAGCCCATCACCTTCAAGGCCCGCGCAGCGGCGCCGACGTTGCCGGCGTGGCTGGTCTCGACGAGAACGAAGCGAGTGAGCGTCATCGGTAAAATCGTGCGCATTCAACGGCGCAGCATTGTCGCCGCCCGCTCTTTCCCCCGCCGATCGATCCCCCCACAAGGCTGCCATGACGCAAGCGCTCCATCCCATGCTCAACATCGCCGTCAAGGCGGCACGCGCGGCGGGGTCGATCATCAACCGCGCCGCGCTCGACGTTCGAGCGCCTGACGATCTCCACCAAGGGCGTCAACGACTTCGTCACCGAAGTCGATCAGGCGGCGGAGAAGGTGATCATTGAAACCCTGCTCACCGCCTACCCCGGCCACGCCATCCTGGCCGAAGAGTCGGGCCGCGCTCATGGCGCCAAACACAGCGACTACCTGTGGATCATCGACCCACTCGACGGCACGACCAACTTCATCCACGGCTTTCCTGTCTATGCGGTGTCGATCGCGCTGGCCTTTCGCGGCAAGATCGAACAGGCCGTCGTCTATGACCCGGCGCGCAACGACCTCTTCTTCGCCAGCAAGGGCCGCGGCGCTTTTCTCAATGACCGCAGGCTGCGCGTCTCGAAACGCATCCGACTGGCCGAGTCGCTGATCGGCACCGGCTTTCCGTTCCGCAAGGGCGACAACTTCCACCGCTACATCGAGATGTTCGAGCAGGTCATGCAGCACTGCGCCGGCGTGCGCCGACCGGGCGCGGCGGCATTGGACCTCTGCTACGTGGCCGCCGGCTGGTACGACGGTTTCTTCGAAACCGGCCTGCACCCCTGGGACGTGGCGGCCGGCTCGCTGATGATCACCGAGGCCGGCGGGCTGATCGGCAACTTCACCGGCGACGCGGACTTTCTCTACCAGCGCGAAGCGGTCGCCGGCACGCCGAAGGTCTATGGGCAGCTCGTGCAGTTGCTGGCGCCGTATTCGAAGGCGATCAAGGCCGGCGCGGCGGAGGCGCCTGCCGAAGTCACGCCGGAAGAAGCGTTGGCCGCGGCCTTGGGCGGCAGCACAGCACCGGCGCCGCGAAAAATCGTGCGCGTGAAGAAGCCCGGCGCAAAGTAGCACCGTCGCGTGCACTGACATGCAGGACCTCTCGGCCCACACGCCCGTGATGGCGCAGTACCTGCGCCTGAAGGCCGAGCACGCGGACACGCTGCTGTTCTTCCGCATGGGCGACTTCTACGAGCTGTTCTTCGACGACGCGCGCAAGGCCAATCGCCTGCTCGACATCACGCTCACCACGCGCGGCCAGAGCGCCGGCGAGCCTGTCGTCATGGCCGGCGTGCCGGTGCATTCGGTCGAGAGTTATCTGGCGCGGCTGATCAAGTTGGGCGAAGCCGTCGCCGTGGCCGAGCAGGTCGGCGATGTGGCCACCGCCAAGGGCCCCGTCGAGCGCAAGGTGGTGCGCGTGGTCACGCCGGGCACGCTGACCGACGGCGAGTTGCTGGCCGAGCGGCGCGATGCCTTGCTGCTGTCAATCGCCAAGGATCGCAGCGCGGGTTACGGCCTGGCGTGGCTCGGTCTGGCGAGTGGCCGCTTGGGCCTCACCGAATGTTCGGAGCGCGAACTGCCGGCGTGGCTGGCGCGGCTCGATGCGGCCGAGGTGTTGTGCGCCGATCGCGGGGCCTTGCCGCCGTCGGTTCAAGCCAGCGGCGCTGCGATCACGCAACGCCCGGCGTGGCAGTTCGACGCCGCGCTCGGCGCACGCAAGCTCGCCGAGCAGTTGAAAGTGGCGAGCCTGGCCGGCTTCAACGCGCAGGACCTGACGCTCGCACATGCCGCCGCCGCCGCGCTGCTGGCTTTTGCCGAGCACACGCAAAGCCACGCGCTGGCGCATGTGCAATCGCTCGAAGTGCCGAAGAGCGGCGATCTGATCGACGTGCCGCCGGCCACGCAGCGCAACCTCGAACTCA
This sequence comes from uncultured beta proteobacterium, assembly GCA_963816315.1. Lineage (GTDB taxonomy): Bacteria > Pseudomonadota > Gammaproteobacteria > Burkholderiales > Burkholderiaceae_C > CADEEN01. The sequence goes on along the minus strand of CAWFJZ010000017.1, from coordinate 386 downwards.
CGCTGACATTGCGCGGCGAGACGGAGCCGACTCTGTTGTCTCTGCTCGACACCTGCGCCACCGGCATGGGCAGCCGCGCGCTGCGGCGCTGGTTGGCGCATCCGAGGCGTGATCGTGCCGAAGCGGTGGCGCGACATGAGGCGATCGAGCGGCTGATCGCGCAGGGTTTTGCACCGCTGCGCGAGGCCTTGCGCGGCGTCGCCGATGTCGAGCGCATTGCGGCACGCATCGCATTGCGGCAGGTGCGGCCTCGCGAGTTGTCCGGTTTGCGCGAGACGCTGGCGCGGCTGCCGGCGCTGCGCAACGCAGTACCCGGCGGATCGTCTCTGCTCGGCGACGCCCAGGCCGCGCTGCAACCGGACGCCGTGCTGGCGCAAGCCCTCAAA